>NZ_CP098323.1:3762970-4981461 GCF_023657595.1 Cytobacillus firmus
CCAGCCTGAGCCATATCCGGACGGCCTCCGCCTCCGCCTCCGCATTTTGCAGCAACTTCTTTGACCGCTTTGCCCGCATGGAAGCCTTTTTTAATCAGATCATCTGTCACCCCGGCAATAATATTCACTTTTCCCTCGTTTACACTGCCTAATACAACAACTGCAGATCCGAGTTTTTGTTTTAAATCGTCAGCCATATTGCGCAGGTTATTCATGTCTGATGCCTGGACCTTCTCAGCAAGAACGGTAATGCCATTGACTTCTTTTGCCTTTGATACCAGGCTCCCTGCTTCAATATTGCCCAATTTCGCTGCTAAAGATTCGTTTTCTCGCTGCAGCTGCTTCATTTCTCCAAGCAGCACATCAATTCTTGCGGACAAATCTTTTGGATTGGTCTTTAATTTGCCTGAAGCTTCTTTTAATACAGTAATCTGGTCATTCATTAGCTTGTATGCAGATTCGCCAGTTACTGCTTCTATTCTGCGAGTTCCAGCGCCAATTCCGCTTTCCGATTGGATCTTGAACAATCCGATGGAAGCAGTATTAGGAACATGGCATCCGCCGCAAAGCTCGAGACTGTAGTCACCAACCTGAACAACCCGGACAATCTTGCCATATTTCTCACCAAATAGAGCCATAGCCCCCATTGCCTTTGCCTCTTCAATGTCCTTGTAGTTGATTTCAACTTTAAGGCTTTGCCAAATTTGTCCGTTGACAATCGCTTCAATTTTCTCAAGCTCTTCTGAAGTAATTTGCCCAAAATGAGAGAAGTCAAAACGCAGGCGATCCGGCCCTACTAAAGAACCAGCCTGGTTAACATGGCCTCCCAAAACATCCTTTAAAGCCTGATGAAGCAAGTGAGTTGCAGTATGATTTTTGATTACCTTTGAACGGATTTGCTCATTTACGGCAGCCAGTACAGATGCTTCAGCCTTCAGCGTTCCTTTTTCAACGACAGCTCTATGAAGGTTTTGTCCATTCGGAGCTTTTTGAACATCCTTAATTGAAACCATTAATCCTTCTGCTTCAAGAGTTCCCTGGTCAGCAATCTGTCCGCCGCTCTCTGCGTAAAATGGTGTCTCATTCAGGATCAGCTGAATCTCATCACCAGCATGAGCTTCTTCAATTAATTGCCCACCCTTCACAATTGCAGCTATTATGGCTTCTGTCTGAAGCTTATCATATCCGACAAATTTGCTTTCGGTTTTCAGCTCTCCTAATACACCGCCCTGGACCTGCATGGAATCTACATCCTGACGTGCTGAACGTGCACGCTCACGCTGTCCCTCCATTTCCTTTTCAAATCCGGCATGATCCACTTTCATACCTTCTTCTTCAGCATATTCCTCTGTTAACTCAACAGGGAATCCGTACGTATCATAAAGACGGAAAACGTCTTCACCCTGAATCGTATCGCTGCCTTTTTCCTTTTCTTTCTTGATAACAGATGAAAGAATGGCAAGACCTTCATGTAGTGTTTCATGGAAACGTTCTTCTTCGTTCTTGATGACCTTTTGGATAAACTCTGTTTTCTCTTTTACCTCCGGATAGAAGTCATGCATAATTTCTCCTACCACAGGCACCAATTCATACATAAATGGCTCGTTTATATTAATTTGTTTAGCATATCTGACAGCACGGCGAAGCAATCTTCTTAATACATAGCCCCGTCCTTCATTAGAAGGCAGAGCACCGTCACCCACTGCAAATGCCACTGTGCGGATATGGTCAGCAATAACTTTAAATGCAACATCCGTTTCTTTTGATGCTCCATATTTCCGGCCTGAGATTTCTTCCGTTCCCCGGATAATCGGCATAAATAAGTCTGTATCAAAGTTGGTAGGAACATTTTGAACGACAGATGCCATCCGCTCAAGTCCCATCCCGGTATCAATATTTTTCTTAGGAAGCGGCGTATAAGTGCCATCTGGATTATGGTTGAATTCAGAAAACACAAGGTTCCAAACTTCTAAATAGCGATCGTTTTCACCGCCGGGATAAAGTTCAGGATCTTCTGTGTCATTTCCATATTCAGTACCGCGATCATAGAAGATTTCTGTATTTGGACCACTTGGGCCTTCTCCAATATCCCAGAAGTTTCCTTCCAAACGGATAATTCTCTCTTCCGGCACTCCCACTTTTTCCCGCCAGATGTTAAAAGCTTCATCATCTTCAGGATGAATCGTAACAGAAAGCTTTTCTTCAGCAAAGCCGATCCATTTTTTATCAGTCAAAAACTCCCAAGCCCAGACGATTGCTTCTTCTTTAAAGTAATCACCAATTGAGAAATTGCCCAGCATTTCAAAAAAAGTATGATGTCTTGCTGTTTTGCCGACATTTTCGATATCGTTTGTGCGGATGGATTTTTGGGCATTTGTAATCCTTGGGTTCTCTGGAATGACACGGCCGTCAAAATATTTTTTCAGAGTGGCAACACCACTGTTAATCCAGAGAAGGGATGGATCTTCGTGAGGAACGAGGGATGCGCTCGGTTCAACAGCGTGTCCTTTCTCTTTAAAGAAATCCAGGAACATTCGGCGTATTTCAGCACCTGATAATTGTTTCATTCTAACCAACCTCCTAAAATATGTAAAAACTTTTAAAAACAACAAAAAAAGCCCTCATCCCTGGACAGGGACGAGAGCTTGCTCGCGGTACCACCCTGATTATGGAAGTTAATAGTATAAAGACCAGATCCTTATCCGGTTCATTAGACAATCTTCCATCTCTCAGATCCTTAACGCGGAAATACGGCAGGGATTAGCTGCACTCAGGATTAGCTTTCTGTTATCCTTCATCTGGAAGTTCTTTCAGCCATGGAACTCCCTCTCTTTTATGAACGCAGCAATGCATTCACGCAGATGGCCTATAACATACTCATTCCGTCAAAATGTTTAATATATAACTTTATAGACGCATTATAGCGATTTACCTTTATTGTTGTCAACATCATGATGAGGTTCCGCTGATTTTTGGCTGTTTATTTTTTGAAAAGTGTTTTTTTGCATGTATCATACTTACTTTAATAACAGCTAAAATCGGAACTGCAATAATCAAGCCCAATATCCCTCCAGCTTCTCCGCCGGCCAGCAGTGCGAGCATAATGAGAAGAGGGTGCATATGAAGACTTTTTCCAACAATCAGGGGTGATAGGATATTCCCCTCAAGGAATTGAAGAACAATAATAATCCCAATTGTTATTACAACCATTTTAACCGATAAAGCTGAAGCAATGATGACAGCCGGAACCGCTCCGATAATTGGACCAAAATAAGGAATTACATTGGTAACACCTATAATTGTGCCCAGCAAAAGAGGATAGCGCATATCAAAAACCCAGAATAGCAGAGAAGAAATCGCCCCAATGGCTGCACATACCAGAAGCTGTCCTCTGATATAGCTTCCGAGGGACTTATCTATATCTCTTAAGAATAACACGCCTTCCTTCCTCCATTTTCTTGGCGTCAAGTACCAGGCAGCTCTTTTCATAATCGAAAAATCTTTAAGAAGGTAAAAGGAAATGAAGGGAATAACTGCGATAATCACAGCATAGTTCAGTACATTCAGAAAAAATGTGATTACCTTTGATAAAAGATTATTTAATCTTTGCTCTACAGCAGCAATAACCTCATCAATCCTGGTCTGCAGGCCATCTGGCCATGTTGATGTTTTACTCTGAATCGTGTCGATCCACCCGCGGTACTGATTTGCAAATTGAGGTGCATTTTCCGCCAGATCACGCAATTGATGAATAAAAGCCGGAATCCCTTTATATAGGATAAGGCCAATTCCCCCGAAGAACAAAAAATATATAATAAAAACGGCAAGCCCCCTGTGAAGCCCCGTTTCATGCAGTTTTTCCACGATCGGGTGAAGAAGATATGTAATAAATGCCCCAATGACAAAAGGAATGAATACGGCAAAAATGATTTCCAGAACGGGCATCCATAATGCCTGGAGCTTTAGGAAAACTAAAATCACAATAAACAAGAGAAGCAGAAATCCAAGCCGGTAATACCATTTCATTTGAATATTCAATATGGCCCCCCTCCTTGTAATTATTGTGATAGCTTCCATGGGAATTATGCATCTTACTCAATATGATAAGCATGGAGCTGCGAAAAAAAGCTGGCCCTTTTTTAAGAACCAGCCTTGATCATTTAAAATAAAGCTTTGGTTATTCTTTTCTGGATGCGTTTCATTTTTCGGCCTGATATCATATTATTCTTTTGAGCATAATTATAAGCAGCCATGCCTGCCCCAAGCATCATTGCAGAGGTTAATATTTTGTTCAAACTGGTTCACCTCTTCCGTTAATTCTTACGAAAGAAACCGGCGCTCTTCTTCTTCAAATAAATCATCAAGGGAGCTGAGCGTACCATCTTCCTCTACTTGATGGGTGTTAATGATCCCTTTGGACAAGGAAAGTTCAATAAAGCAATTCCAGCAATAATATTGGTTAATCCCGATTTTACCAATATCTTTGCTCTGGCAATTTGGACATTTCAGCACGAAAAAGACACCTCACTATTTTACATTTACAATAATGGCGTCTTTTCCAATTGCAGGCGGGTCATCGGTTTTTATGACACGTTTTCCTTCCAGCACATCTGAAAAGAAGCCATCCGACAGTTCGTACCCTACAATCGTGCCCAATTCTTCCTTAAAGTATACATCCTCAAGCAAACCCAGCCGTTCTCCTTCCCGGCTCATAATCATTTTGCCGGTTAACCGGTTATTGGTCTCACATGTATAATCATCATGTTTAGGAATTGCCTGGAGAACAGAGGTATCTTCAATCATCACTCCATCCCAGCCGAAAGATGCCACGTCTTCAATATTGATGATATAGGTCTTTTTCAGAAATGCGCCCTTTCGCAGCAGTAATCCCTGAACTTTTCCGGTTCCTGAAATGGATAAATCACAAATATCGCCTGCTTTATTGCCGGTTTTCAGCTCAAACACCGGCAGCCCTTTTAATAAAGAAAATGTCCGCAAAGAGAATCCCGCCTTCCCGAACATTTATAGTTTTCACTGTCCCGAAAAAAACATAACGGAAAACCATTCCCATGGGAGCCAAAAAATATTGTTAAGAACGGATTAGAAAGCCTGCATAAGCCTACTTTCCGCTGTACCTTGGCTTATTAAAAAGCTCGCTGCGCTCCCCGCCGTCTGACAGTTCCTCTGAAAACTCAAAGTCCTGCCGCGGCTGTCTGCGTCGTTTTACTCCATGGAGATTGAGAAGAGAAGTTCTGTTTTTCTTTTCCACATTTATCTCTCCTTTATATATTTAGATTAAACCGCCAAATTGCATGTCTATTGCTTAGATATACAAAAAGAACAGTCTTTTATTGTAGACTGCTCTTCTTAGCTATATTCTTTTTCCAAAAAATCATACGGTGTTATATTTCCCATTCCTATCATTGGATCGGATTGGAGAAGCTTTTCTTCGAGAGAAAGTGTTTCCGTAAGAGAAGCCTCAGTTGTATCTTCAAGCCCTGTTTCATCATTAAACAGGATTGCATCTCTCAGCTTTTCAGAAAGAGTGGTCAAGCGGGCCTGTTCATCCGCACGTTCCACACCCATTTTTAATGCATCTTCTTCGCCGCACAATATCAAAAATTGTCTGCTGCGGGTAATGGCGGTATAAAGGAGATTTCTTCTCAGCATCCTGTAATAGCTTTTAACAACAGGCATAATGACAATCGGAAATTCACTTCCCTGCGATTTATGGACAGAGCAGCAGTAGGCATGAGTGATCTGGTTCAAATCCTGCCTTGTGTATGTAGCTTCCGCACCATCAAAGGATACGACAATCATATCCTGTTTTTCCGTATTTTCCTTTGCGTAAAAAATAGAAACAATTTCACCCATATCCCCGTTAAAAACATTGTTCTCAGGCTGGTTGACAAGCTGAAGGACCTTATCGCCAATTCTGTATTTCACATCACCAAAGGACAGCTCTTTCCTCGATCCATCGGGATTTGGATTCAGTATTTCCTGCAGTATTTCGTTTAGTCTGTCGATGCCTGCAGGTCCGCGGTACATTGGGGCAAGCACCTGAATATCTTTAGATGAATAACCTTTCTTTTTGGCATTAAGGACAACCTTTTCAACAACATCAGCAATTTGGCCCGGCTGGCATTTGATAAATGAACGGTCCGATTGCTGCGCAGTGATGTTCGCAGGAAGCTTGCCTTTTTTCATTTCATGTGCCAGTTCAATAATTGAAGACCCTTCAGCCTGCCTGTATATATCTGTTAAACGGACAGTTGGAATGCGTTCTGAGCGCAGAAGATCCTTCAAAACCTGGCCGGGACCCACTGAAGGCAGCTGGTCTTCATCACCAACCAGTATCACTTGCATATTTTCAGGAAGAGCCTTGAAAAGCTGATTTGCAAGCCAAACATCAACCATTGATGTTTCATCTACAATTAAAATCCTGCCTTCCAGCGGACTCTCCTCGTGCCGGTCAAATCCTTCAGACCCATTCCATCCAAGAAGACGGTGAATCGTTACAGCTGGCAGCCCTGTTGATTCTGCCATCCGTTTTGCAGCCCTTCCTGTAGGGGCTGCCAGCAGGAAGGGAAAGGGCTCTTCCTTTTTATAATCTTTCAGTTCCAGGGAGCAGCCATGCAGCTCGGCATATAACTCAACAATCCCCTTAATAACGGTTGTTTTTCCTGTCCCCGGCCCGCCGGTCAATATCAGCATAGGAGACATAAGAGCTGTTTGAATGGCTTCCTTTTGAGTTGGGGCATATTGGACACCCAGGCGCTCCTCCAAATTTCCAAGGGCCAAAAGAAATTCCGACTCCGGAAACTGTTCATCATACTGGGTTTGCTTGAGGATCCGCTTAATATTGGTTACTAGTCCTTTTTCGGAAAAATAAAGAGATGGAAGGAAAATTTTCTGGCCTTCAGCCATGATCTTCCCTTCCTCTTCAAGCTTAATCAGTTCATTGGATATATCCTTGTATTCAATCAAATCACGTTTATTTTCTTCCAGCAGCTTCTTCACACTTTGCAGAAGAGGCTTTGCTTCAATATAAACATGGCCTGCCTGAATACTCTCCGTTTCAAGTATGTAGAGGCAGGCAGCTTTAATACGGTCAGGATGATTGCCTGATATGCCAATTTGATATCCCAGCTCGTCAGCACGGCCAAAGCCGACCCCCTCTATATCCTCAACCAGCTTATAAGGGTTATTTTGAACGACTTCAATCGTCATTTCTTTATACACCTGATAAATTCTCATGGAAAGCTGCGGTCCAAACCCATATTGATTAAGAGCGATCATGGCTTGCTCAAGGCCCTGGTGTTCCATCAGCGTATCGTAAAGCAATTTAGCTTTTTCAGGTGACAGCTTAGGAACATTATCGAGGAGGGACGGCTGGTTTAGAATACGAGTAATCGCATCTTCTCCAAGTGTCTCCACGATTTGCTCGGCTGTTTTCTTGCCAATCCCTTTAAATAATTCACTTGATAAATAATTGGCTACGCCTTGTTTCGTCTGGGGAAGATCTTTCCTGTAATGGCTTGCATGGAATTGGATGCCGAACTTAGGGTGGTCTTTGAATTCACCATAAAAAATATAGGTTTCATGCTCATGCATCTTTGGAAGATAGCCGGTAATGACCGCTTCTTTCTCATCATAAGAGTCATTCGTTTCATCAACCCTAATGCGCACAACCGTATATAAGTTTTGCTCATTATGAAAGATTGTGACCAGATGTCTGCCCTTTATGAACTTCCCCTGTTCGGCAAAAAGATCCATGGAATCCTGTTTTTCCATTTCCATTCCCTCCCCTAAAAACAACTTTAATTCAATTCACTGCCGCCCTTTTCAATCAGCTTTTTTCCGTAGCCAGCAAGCATATGGTCCGGCTGAATTTCCAGTGCCTTATTAAAGTAAGCAAGTGCTTCATTTTCGTCTTCCTTAAATCCATATGCTACTCCAAGATTATAATAAGCATCTGCATGCTCCGGCTCAATTTCTATGCACTTTTTCATCTGCCCGATCGCTTCATCAATGTAATCCAGCTGTGCCAGGCATAATCCATATTGGAAATGTGCTTCGGCGTCATTTTCATTCAGCTCCGCACTTCGCTGCAAATAAGGCAAAGCCAGTCTGCCCTGGTCAAGGGCTGTAAGGGACATGCCAAGCATGAAGAAATTATCTGCAGTTTCCAGGCCTTTTTGCAGTGCTGTTTCAAACATCTTTTTAGCTTCGTCAAACTGCTGTAATTCATAATATAAATTCCCCGCACTGTAGTAAGCAGCACCGGCATTTTCATCAAGTCCTATTGCTTTCTCATAGAACTTCAGCGCTTTCTCGTTTTCTCCTACGGCAGATAACACATTTCCAAAGTTAATATATGAAACAGGATCTGAAGGATTCTCTTCAATTGCTTCCATAAAAACCTTCGCTGCTTCTTCCCATTTTCCTTCTTGCATATATTGAATACCCATTTGGTTTTTATCCATTATCCATCACTCCATTCAAATCAAAGTATAGCATATTTGAATTCACCTTTTCCGCTGTCTTCTATTCCAGTAATAAAACCCCGATCCTTTGATAAGAATCGGGGTCCAGTCTTTTCTTAACCGACATAATCCAGCTGTTTGCCATCCTTGAAAATTTCATCAATTGTTCCGCCGCCAAGGCACTCGTCTCCATTATAAAAGACAACTGCCTGACCAGGGGTAACAGCCCGGATTGGCTCCTCAAAAGTAACTTTGACCTTGCCATCTCCAAGTGTTTGAACCTTTACCCTGCTGTCAGCCTGACGATATCGGAACTTAGCCGTACATTCAAATTCCTGCGGCTGTTCTGAGTTTGTTACCCAGCTGGCGTTAACAGCAGTAATGGAGTCTGAATAGAGCATTTCATTGTGGAAGCCTTGTCCAACATACAAGACATTTCTCTTTAGATCTTTACCGATTGCAAACCAGGGTTCACCTGCTCCGCCAATGCCAAGTCCATGCCGCTGTCCAATGGTATAATACATGAGGCCATCATGCTTGCCGACAACTTTTCCGTCCATGGTTTCCATGTTTCCGGGCTGCGCCGGAAGGTAATTCCCAAGGAACTCCTTGAAGTTGCGCTCACCAATAAAGCAGATTCCCGTACTGTCTTTCTTTGCTGCAGTTGCCAAACCGGCTTCTTTTGCAAGTTCACGAACTTTGGATTTTTCAATGTCGCCAATCGGGAACATCACTTTCTCAAGCTGCTCCTGTGTCAACTGGTTCAGGAAATAGGTTTGGTCCTTATTATCATCAAGACCTCTCAGCATTTTGTATTCGCCATCTCTGAATTTCACACGTGCATAGTGTCCTGTCGCCAGATAGTCGGCGCCAAGGCTCATAGCATGTTCAAGAAATGCCTTAAATTTAATTTCTTTATTGCACATAACATCCGGATTAGGTGTCCGCCCTGCCTTGTATTCTTCAAGGAAGTAGGTAAATACTTTATCCCAATATTGCTTTTCGAAGTTGACTGCGTAATATGGGATGCCGATTTGGTTGCATACTCGGATGACATCATTGTAGTCCTCTGTAGCGGTACAAACACCATTTTCGTCTGTATCATCCCAGTTTTTCATGAAGATGCCGATTACATCGTAACCCTGTTCTTTCAAAAGCAGGGCCGCCACAGAAGAATCAACGCCTCCGGACATACCAACCACTACCCGGATATCCTTTGGATCTTTGTTCATCTCTTTCACCTCAAATCTTCAGAAACCACGCTATGACGTGCATGTTTCCATTATCTTATCTATTTAGCCAGCCGTTTCACGATTTTGGCTGTTTGTTCTGCTGCTTGTTCGACTTGTTCTTTTGTATTAAAAAGGCCGAAGCTGAAACGGATGGAATTTTGCAGTTTATCTGATCCTTTTCCAAACATGCCGACAAGGACGTGGGATGGTTCGATGGAGCCAGCAGTACAGGCCGACCCGCTTGATGCTGCTATTCCAGCCAAATCAAGATTAACCAGCATGGCTTCAACATTTGTTCCGGGAAAGCTTAAGTTTAAAACATGAGGGAGGGAATAATCAAGCAATCCGTTCAGCTCAAAAACAGCATCTTCCTGCTTCATTTTATCCATGAACAGCATCTTAAAAGAATGCAGCTCTTCCCGCTTTGCTTCCATCTCCTTCTGAGAGATCCGGACAGCCTCCTGGAAGCCTGCAATAGAAGGAACATTTTCCGTTCCTGCCCGCCGCTTCCTTTCTTGTTCACCCCCAAAAAGCCGTGAAGCAAGCTTCACATCAGGATGGGCGTATAAAAAGCCGATTCCTTTTGGGCCATTGATTTTATGGGCGGAGACGGAAAGCAAATCCACTCTCAATTCCTGCACATCAATTTTTTCAATTCCATAAGCCTGTACAGCATCGGTATGGAATTTCGCAGGATGCTCTTCCAATAACCCGCCTATTTCCTTAATCGGCTGAAGAGTCCCTATTTCATTATTTCCGTACATGATAGTTACAAGTATGGTATCCTCCCGCAAAGCATCTTCTACGTCCTTTACAGAAACACGCCCATTTAAATCAACAGGCAAATACGTTACCTCAAAGCCCTGTCTTTCAAGCTCCTCACATGCATGCAAAACCGCATGATGTTCAATTTGAGTTGTGATAATGTGGTTGCCCCTATGGCGGCAGGATTCAGCCGTTCCAAAAATCGCATGATTATCTGCTTCTGTTCCGCCGCCTGTAAAAATAATGTCATTGGCTTTTGCCCCAATACTGTTTGCTAAAGCAGATCTTGCTTCATCGACAATATGGCGTGCACTCCGTCCGAAATGATGAATGCTTGAGGGATTTCCATATTCAGATTTCATGATTTCAGTCATCCGTTCAATCACTTCAGGGTGCATTGGCGAAGTTGCGGCATGGTCAAGGTATATTCTTTCCAAATTATTTCACCTACTTCATTTCATCCTGCTGCTTTATTTTCAACAAAAATTATTCCCTGATTATGACCTAAATATAAAACATATAGGCATCCGATTCTCCGGTATCTGTATGGCTGGCAAGATCTTCAAGCGTTGTGTTATCAAGCACATCTTTCACAGCATCACGAATTCGCATCCAAAGTTCTCTCTTTGCAGGCTCCTCATCTTCAATTCCTTCCACTGGACTAATCGGTCCTTCCAGAACTCTGATGATATCCCCGGCGGTAATTTTTGTCGGCTCTTTGCCTAAAATATATCCGCCGTATGCACCGCGGATACTTTTAACAAGGCCGGCGTTTCGAAGCGGAGCAATAAGCTGCTCCAGATAATGCTCAGACAGGTCATTCGTCTGGGCAATCGATTTTAACGAAGTGGGACCTTCCCCATGCTTTTTAGCTAATTCAATCATTATAGTTAAACCATAACGGCCTTTAGTAGATATTTTCATCAGCTTGCACCTCTATCCTTTTCTTTAAGCATTTGATTCGAATAAATATCCTTTTCTTTAAGCTTTGCCAAAAACCGGTCAGTTAAAGCCTGGCATTGCGGCAAAGCTGCTCCGACAATCGGCCCGACTGCCAAACTGAGTACAATGGTGCCCCAAAAAACAGGTCCTCCCAGCTGCCATCCAACTGTCAGCACAGCAATTTCCATTAAGACTCTGACATTTCTAACCTTCCAGCCAGTTTTTGCTGTCAATGCAATCATCAGGCTATCCCTCGGCCCCGCTCCGAGCTGAGCCGAAATATACATCCCCATCCCATAGCAATAAACAACTATACCAAAACCAAACATGGCCATTTTCCCTGCAAGACCATTTGGCGTCTGCATAAATGGCAAAAGCAAATAGGCGTCAATAAACAGACCAATCAGTATCATATTCAAGAATGCACCGGCCTGTGGAAATTCCTTTGAAATTAGTGCTGCAGCAGCTAATATGATAATCCCGACAATGATGGACCAGCTGCCTATCGTCAGTCCAAGCTGGTAGTACAGCCCAACATGCAGAACATCCCAGGGGGTTGCCCCTATATCAGCCACTATTAACAAAACAATACCCAGGCTCATGACAAGCAGTCCTGTTAGATACACCAAAAACCTGGGACCGATTTGCCCTTTATTTTTCAGTAACATGTCCCCAACGCTCCCCGCATGACCTGCAAAAATATATTAAGTTTTAATCCTTAGTAAGATTATAGACTTTTGACATTATAGCATATTTTAGGGAGAAAAGGGGCGCGAGGGATTGAATCCCGGACGCTGGCAATGGCGGTCTAATTGATTTCGCAGCAGGAAATGTTATGGTATCTTAAATAGAAAGCGGAAGCTTTGCTGAAAATTGATAGGCAGACTGCAAACTGCCGGCAAAAGGCTGGAGTGATAACTTTGAACATTAAACCTCTTGCATTCCGGATGAGGCCGAGAACGATAGATGAAATCATCGGCCAGGAGCATCTTGTTTCAGAAGGAAAAATTATTTATCGCATGGTGCAGGCTAAGCAGCTCTCATCGATGATTCTGTATGGGCCTCCAGGTATAGGCAAGACGTCGATTGCAAGTGCCATTGCTGGAAGCACCAAATATGCTTTCCGCACTTTAAATGCAGTGACTAATAATAAAAAAGATATGGAAGTGGTAGCGGCAGAGGCAAAAATGTCGGGTAAGGTCATTCTGCTGCTGGATGAAGTCCATAGGCTTGATAAAGGCAAACAGGATTTTCTGCTCCCCTATCTGGAAAACGGCAGCATCACTTTAATTGGCGCCACAACCAGTAACCCATATCATGCAATAAACCCTGCGATCAGAAGCCGGTGTCAAATTTTTGAACTGAAGCCGCTTTCTGCAGATGAAATAAAAAAAGCACTGGCAAGAGCCTTGCAGGATAAGGAACGGGGCCTCGGCAATAAACAAACCGATGTTACCGATAAAGCTCTAACTCATCTGGCCACTGCTTCAAATGGGGATGTCAGAAGCTCGCTTAATGCCTTGGAACTGGCTGTGCTTTCAACAAAAGAGGATGAAGAAGGCATCATTAAAATTGACTTGTCCGTTGCCGAGGAATGCATTCAGCGCAAAAGCTTTACACACGATAAAGATGGGGATGCCCATTACGATGTATTATCCGGCTTTCAAAAGTCTATCCGCGGAAGCGACGTAAATGCTGCGCTTCACTATTTGGGCAGGTTAATTGAAGCAGGCGATCTGCAGAGCATAAGCAGAAGACTGCTGGTTATTGCCTATGAAGATATCGGCCTGGCATCACCCCAAGCCGGAGCCAGGACTCTCGCAGCCGTCGAAACAGCCGAAAGAATTGGATTTCCGGAAGCAAGGATACCGCTTGCAAATGCGGTCATAGAGCTTTGCTTGTCTCCAAAATCCAATTCTGCATACAAAGCTTTGGATTCTGCCATTGCAGATATTCGAGCAGGCAAAAGCGGTGAAGTCCCCGATCATCTGAAGGACGCCCACTACAAAGGAGCAAAAGAGCTCGGAAGAGGCATTGGTTATCTGTACCCTCATGATTATGAAACGGGCTGGGTCAAACAGCAGTACTTGCCGGACAGAATAAAAAACAAGGTATATTATCAGCCTAAGAAAACAGGCAAATTTGAACAGGCATTAGCATCAATTTATGAAAAACTCCTTAAATAGCAAAAGGTCTGGCTATGATGCCAGACCTTTTCTTATTTACTTCTAAGCAGAAACATCTCTTTTATTAAATACATAAAATGCAAGCACCTGGAAAAGCAGGAAGTAGATAAGAATAATCATGATCGAAAAGCCAAACGTCATTCCCTGAACCATTGGCACTCCTTCAAAATATTGAAGAAGATCTGTATTGGCAAAAAGGCTGTACTTTGCCCAATCATACTTCATGGCAATCAGTCTTGTGACTTGTCCTCCCATAAACATCAGAAACAGAGAAAGTCCTATTGCCAGAGAGCTATTCCTGAAAACTGCCGAAATCATAAAAGCCATGGTTGCAAGCATAAGCATGTTAATGGATTTAAGGCCATAATAAGCTATCAGATGAAGTCCCATGCTTTGTTCTCCCACAGTGCCATTGTAATAATATAAATAAGGAATTACTTTTTCAGGGAATCCAAAGAGGAGCCCGCCCAGAAGTGCTGAAAATCCGAAGAGGACGGAAAGCAGCATCACACCAAATATAATCACGGTAATATACTTTGCTCCTAGGATTTTCACTCTTTTGATAGGCCTAATCAAAAGCAGTTTGATGGTTCCCCAGCTAAACTCACTTGCCACAATCCCTCCGGCAATGATGATGGTAAACAAGCCGGCAAATTCAATCAGCTGTGAGGTATCGGATACAAATCCCCAGACAGAATATTCCTCATTCGGTGAAATATCATGCTGAATTCGGTATTCATTAAGGGCAATCTCCCTCTGATACTGTTCCTTCATATCTCTGGGAACCGTATCTCCCATCTCTTCAAGCTGTTTTTGATAGCTTTCGTTTTGAGTCTGCAAACCCCTTTTCCATTCCGTATTATCCGGGACCGTCCCCCCGCTTTCCTGATATTTTATAAAAGCGCCTGCAACAGTCGTCATGATTAAAAGCAGTCCAATCATGACATAAGTCCCTGGACGCCTAAAAATCTTCATCCATTCATTTTGAATCAGTCCGAGCATGTTCGGCACCTCCCTTGTACTCAGTAACTTCCAGGAAGCGATCTTCCAATGTTTTGGTTACTTCACGGACAGCAAAAATATTAATATCTTTCCGGACCAACCCCTTTACCATCTCAGGTATGCGTTCACGGACGAGCGGAAGGTACACTCTGTTTTCTGTGACTTGTATAGGCAATTCAGGGTATAAATCCTTTAACATTTTTTGTGCTATATCAGGGTCATCCACTTCTACTTCATAAACTTTTTCTTTCCCCTGCACAAAATCACTGATGTGCTGAACATCAATCAACTTCCCGTTTTGAATAATGCCGATTCTATCGCACATCATTTCCATTTCAGATAATAAGTGGCTGGAAACAATGACAGCCATTTCTCTGTCTCTCGCTAGCATCCTCAGGTGATCCCGAATCTCCCTGATGCCTGCCGGATCAAGCCCATTCGTAGGCTCATCCAGAACGAGGATTTTGGGATCATGCAAAAGACACTGCGCCAGACCAAGTCTCTGCCTCATTCCAAGAGAGTATGTCCTCACTTTATCATGAATCCGATCAGTCAGGCCTACCAGCTCGACAGTCTCATCAATCTTCTCCTTAGTCACTCCTTTTGACATTCGTGCATAATGGATTAGATTTTGATAACCTGATAAAAACTTATACATCTCAGGATTTTCTACAATGGCTCCAATATGGGAAACTGCCTTTTCAAAATCTGTTTTAATGCTGCTGCCGAGAATTTTTATGTCACCGGAAGTAATGCCGATCAAACCCACCAGCATTCGAATAGTGGTGGTTTTACCAGCACCGTTTGGGCCAAGGAAACCAAATACCTCTCCCTTTTTCACGTCAAAGCTGACAGAATCAATTATTGTTTTTCCTTTTATCACTTTTGTAACTTCCTGTATTTCTACAAGAACATCCATGTATTCATCCTCCTCCCAGCTAATAATGTTTTGTCCATTTTGCAGACATCTTTTAAGGCCGGGATCAAAATTAGATTTGCTCCTTGCTATTTTACCTTTCACCAGCTGAGAATGGAATATTTTCATCTATTAAGGTGACGATAAACCTAACAATCGTATTTTCGAGGTGATCAAAGAAATGAAGGAACGGAAAGACTTATGGAAGCCGGAAGAGGATCAATTACTCGAAGAGACAGTCCTTGAATATACATCAAATGGCGATTCAAAAGCATCAGCCTTTAAGAAGGCAAGTACGAAGCTCGGACGTACAGTTTCAGCCTGCCAATATCGCTGGAACATGGTCATAACCAAAAGGGAAGATCATGGATCCGAAGAAGAGACAAGGAATTCTGCCGGCACCCAAACCAATGAAACTTATGGTACTGTTCCCCCAGCCGATTTGTCTCAAGTCATACACTTCTTAAAAAACTACGCCAAGACACAGCCTAACCCAGAGCAATTGAAGGAAAATAAACGTCTGCACGAAGAACAAGTTCACTTAAAGCTTCAGAATGAGCAGTTAATAAAAAAGTTGAAGGAAAAAGAAGCGGAATATAAAAATCACCTTTTGCAATATGAGGAAATGACAAGCATCCTGAAAGAAGCAGACCAGCTGCTTAAGCATGACAGCCTAGAAGAGAAAAAAGCAGTTCATTAACTGCAGGGATTTCAGGACATTTAAACGCGCAAAGACCGGCCTCCAGAAGGCCGGTCTCTTTTCAGTCATTTACACGTGCAATTTTTATATCGCTTAAGAGTTCTCTGGTTACATAGCTGGCCATGATTAAACCTGCAACAGAAGGAACAAATGCGTTAGAAGATGGCGGCATTTTGGCCTTTCTGATTTCAGCATCATCTTTTCCTACTGTTTTTCGGACATCTTCCCGGATTACAATCGGGCTTTCATCGGAAAATACAACCGGAACGCCTTTTCTGATTCCTTCTTTTCTCAGGCGCGTGCGGATAACCTTTGCAATCGGGTCAGTATGAGTTTTGAAGATATCAGCAATCTGGAATCTGGTTGGATCCATCTTATTTGCAGCACCCATGCTTGAGATTATTGGAATCCCTCTGTTCAAGCATTCTTTCATTAGATGAATTTTATAGGCAATTGTATCGGAAGCATCAACTACAAAGTCCAGACCGTAATCGAAGAATTGTTCATAGGTTTCTTCTGTATAAAACATTTTCAAAGCAATAACTTCACAGTCAGGATTGATATCCTTGATTCTTTCTTTCATTAAGTCCACCTTTGGTTTCCCGACAGTGGATAATAAAGCGATGACCTGTCTGTTCACATTGGTAATATCGACATCGTCTTTATCAACCAGCACAAGCCGGCCAACACCGGAACGCGCCAATGCTTCCGCTGCAAAGGAGCCAACTCCGCCGATGCCCAGGACTGCAACGGTACTATTTTTCATTTTTTCTAGGCCTTCTTTGCCAATAGCCAATTCATTTCTGGAAAATTGGTGAAGCATATATATCAACTCCATCAGATGTTATTTAATAAGCATGTTTTATCTTATACCCGATAATGAATATATCATACTTGAATATTAAAACAAGTAGTTCTATGGGATTAATGATATTAACATTTTAATATAAAACCAGAAGGCTCTTTTCGTATTAATTGTTTTTTTTGCATATCCATGTTGTCCGTTGATTTTTCCGCTCCAGGTTGCTCGCTTTCCGCGGGGCGGGCGGTGAGCCTCCTCGACGCTGCGCGTCGCGGGGTCTCACCTGTCCCGCTACTCCCGCAGGACTTTGAATAAGCTTCTTTGAGTAGACACCGCACGAAGAAAATGTGATAGCATTTTCGAGGATCTCGCACCTACCGCTCCAATCAACTCAGTAAATAAGATGAAAAATGCAGCAAACCTTGCGAAAACAGCCAGTCAAAATTCTCCCCAATAGTGTTCACAGCGTTCTCTTATTTAAACTTACCTTCTTATGGGCGCTCATAGTGAAGAGGACAATCAAAAAAATCCATGCCCGCTGGCATGGATTTTTAATATCCGTATGTACTAAAGAGTCCCAATCGTGCCGTCGCTGTTGATGCCCTCGTTTTGAACCCGCACTCAGCAGGTGGGTGTCCTGTTTCCTGCGTTTGTAAGTCCTCATCCATGAGGCATTTACGCTGCTGGAAAACTCCGGACTCCCGAAGGAATAATGTTGGTCAAAATTTCAGGTTTTACAACGAACACATCAGGACTCTTTATTTATTGATATGATCATATCACACGATTTCGTCTTTTTCAAGCTGCTGAAATGGAGGTGATATGGACAAATATATCCATTTTATTCCTTTAGATATGAAAGTTTCCCTAAAAGTCAGGAGTAACTTCCTGGTTTAACTTTCTGAAAAATAATTTTTTTCTGCAAATTAACCATTAAATAGGAGATTACTCACTTTTTTTCAAATTAAGTGCTAAATTTAAATCATTCAGCTGCGACTGGCTGACTTCCCCGGGAGCTTCTGTAAGCACACAGCTCGCGCTTGCAGTTTTAGGGAATGCAATTGTATCCCTCAGGTTTGTTCTGCCGGCCAATAGCATTACGAGTCTGTCCAATCCCAGGGCAATACCTCCATGCGGAGGAGTGCCGTATTCAAATGCTTCAAGCAGGAATCCAAACTGTTCTACAGCTTCCTCTTTTGAGAATCCGAGCACACTGAACATTTTCTCCTGAACATCTCTTTCGAAAATACGCAATGAACCGCCGCCAAGCTCGTAGCCATTTAATACAAGGTCATATGCTTGTGCACGGACCCCAGCAGGATCCTTTTCAAGAAGATCTAAATCTTCTCTGGCAGGCATTGTAAATGGATGATGGGCAGCATAATAGCGGCCTTCTTCTTCATCGTACTCCAGAAGCGGCCAGTCTGTAACCCAAAGGAAATTAAATTTGCTTTGATCGATCAGCTCCAGCTCTTTTCCAAGCTTTAAACGGAGAGCGCCAAGTGCATCAGCGACAACATTCTTCTTATCAGCAACAAAGAGGAGCAAGTCTCCTGGTTCTGCCGCTAAAGCGGAATAGAATGATTTTTGCTCTTCCTCGGTTACAAACTTGGCAATCGGGCCTTTTAATCCGTCCTCTTCAGCTTTTAACCACGCAAGTCCTTTTGCACCATATACAGCTGCAAACTCTGTCAGAGCATCAATATCTTTTCGAGAATACTTTCCTGCGCCATTTTTCACATTAATGGCCTTAACCTGCCCCCCGGAAGCTACTGCTCCGGCAAATACTTTGAAGCTTGAATCTTTTACTATTTCCGATAGATCCGTCAATTCCATTCCAAAGCGTGTATCCGGCTTATCAGATCCAAAACGGTCCATCGCCTCCTGATAAGTCATTCGCGGGAATGGAAGCTGGACATCCAGGCCTTTTACTTCTTTCATGACCTTTTCCATCATGTTTTCCATCAGGCCGATGATTTCTTCCTGGCTCATAAAACTCATTTCGATGTCGACCTGAGTAAATTCAGGCTGGCGGTCTGCCCGCAGGTCTTCATCACGGAAGCATCGGGCAATTTGGTAATAGCGTTCAAATCCGCCGACCATTAATAGCTGCTTAAAGATTTGAGGGGATTGAGGAAGAGCATAGAACTCACCCGGATGCACACGGCTTGGAACTAAATAATCACGGGCTCCTTCAGGTGTGCTCTTCGTTAAGATCGGTGTTTCTACATCAAGAAACCCTTCGCTGTCAAGAAAATTCCTCATAGTTTTTGTTACTTGATGACGCATTTTAAAGGTATCAAACATAACTGGACGTCTCAAATCCAGATAACGGTATTTTAAGCGGACATCTTCGGAAACATCCGTTTTATCATCAATGACAAAAGGAGGTGTTTTTGCTTCATTGATGATCGTCACTTTCTCTGCTTTAATCTCAATCCGCCCTGTTTTCAAGTTCTCATTGATGGTGCCTTCTTCGCGCGCAATTACTTCTCCCTCTATATCAAGCACAAATTCATTGCGAATTTTTTCAGCCGCTGCAAGAGCGTCCGGGGAAACTTCCGGATTAAATACAACCTGAACTATGCCAGTGCGGTCACGAAGATCTACAAAGATCAGACCGCCCAAATCCCGGCGCTTTTGCACCCAGCCTTTTAAGCTGACTTTTTCTCCTATCGCTTTTTCCGTTAATTCCCCGCAAAAATACGTTCGCCCAAACATACTAATTCCTCCTGTAAACACAAGTTTATGATTGATAAAGTGCTGTGAATTTCTCTATAAACGAATCAAGGTCAACCTCTGTTTGCTCCCCTGATTCCATCGATTTTACATTAATTTTATTCGCTTTAAGTTCATCTTCGCCCAGGACAGCAACAAATTTCGCATTTGAACGGTCTGCCGCTTTGAACTGCGCTTTAATTTTTCTGTCAAGATAATCTCTTTCAGCAGAATATCCTGCCATCCTAAGTTTTTGAAGAAGGCCGACTGTATAATCCTTTGCTTCCTCCCCAAGGGATACAAGGTAGCAATCAATGCTCTTAATAAGAGGTAAATCGACCTTTTCCGCTTCAAGAGCAGCAATGAATCGCTCTATACTTAAAGCAAATCCAATTCCCGGCGCTTCAGGACCGCCAATTTCCTCAGTAAGGCCATTGTATCGTCCGCCGCCGCAAAGAGTAGTTATAGCTCCAAAACCTTCGGAATCACTCATAATTTCAAAGGCAGTATGATTGTAGTAATCCAGGCCGCGAACAAGATTTGGATCAACCGTAAAATCAATATCCAGGTTCTTTAAATACTTTTGAACCTTCTCGAAGTAGGCTTTTGAATAATCGTTTAAATAATCAATAATGGATGGAGCAGATTTCATAAGTTCATGTTCACGGTCTTGTTTACAGTCCAGGATGCGCATTGGATTTTTCTCAAGACGGTTCTGGCAATCCTGGCAAAACTCACCGATCCGCGGCTTAAAGTGGCTGACCAGAGCCTCTCTGTGTGCAGTTCGGCTTTCTTTATCTCCCAGGCTGTTCACAATCAATTTAAGCTTTTGCAGGCCCATGCTTTTATAAAGTGACATTGCCAGTGCAATTACTTCTGCATCAATTGCCGGATCAGCACTGCCGATCGCTTCGACTCCGAACTGGACAAACTGGCGGAAGCGACCAGCTTGCGGGCGTTCATAACGGAACATTGGCCCCATATAGTAAAGCTTTACAGGCTGGCTTGGATCGCCATGCATTTTATGCTCAACAAATGACCTTACAGTTGAAGCAGTTCCTTCAGGACGAAGGGTCAGACTGCGACCGCCGCGGTCTTCAAACGTGTACATCTCTTTTTGAACAATATCCGTTGTATCTCCCACACTGCGAAGAAATAATTCTGTATGTTCGAATATAGGTGTTCTGATTTCACGATATTGAAACTTCTCACAAAGCTCCCTTGCCTTTACTTCAATCAATTGCCATTTCTCAACTTCTCCAGGCAGAATGTCCTGCGTTCCCCTCGGTATTCGAATTGACATGAAAATTACCTCCTAATGCAAAATGATAAGTATGTATAAAATTCTTAGATTTGCAATCGCAAAAATAAAAAAACCCCCGCCTCCTTGTATATTAAATACAAGGGACGAGAGTTTGGTTTTTCCCGTGGTGCCACCCTAGTTGAAGCCTATAAATAGACTTCCTCTTTTACAGTTAACGCCTGTTAACGTTCAGCTCCTACTAAAGATGAATCCTTTTCAGAGAGAAACCTACGAAGTGTTCTTTCGTTAAATCATCATGTGAGAATGCTTTCAGCCGGGCGGCATTCTCTCTCTTTTCATGTGGGGTTTAACTACTCTTCTCCATCAATGGTTTATTATCGAAAAGCATGAACGCCTTGGTCGGGCGCTGCAGCTAGACATTTAATTGTTTTGTCATTTTATTTATATTATAATACGGAGCATTTCCTTCAATGTCAAGACTAAAAACATGCTATGATCGTTCCAGCCTTTTTTTCAGTTTTCTTACATCCCTAAGAGATAATCCAAACTCTGACGCGAGTTCAATCATGTTTGAGTTCTGTTCTTTTTGTATAAAATCATGAAAATCCACCCCAAACAGCTGATTTTCACCAGATTGTGCAGACATTCCTTTTTCTCCAAATCTCATTGTGCTCACCCTTTTTTATGTAGTCTGTTCTATTCTTGCCATTTTCAGTTGAAATGTTTCATAAGGGACAAATTAATTTCCCAGCTAAAATTGATCGCTGATATTCCGATATTAGAAGGGATATTGCACAAGATGGAGAAGTATTTTAGGACCAAAGTTCTCTTGACTGCCGGCACCTTGTTTGTTTTTCTTTTAATAAGGATTTTAATTATGAAAGGAGGCAGCCTGTTGAAGAAAAGAAAGCCACTTATTCTCGTGATATGCCTTATGCTTTTTGCCGGCATAACACAGACGGAAACACAGGTTAAAGCTGAAAACAGTTCTGTAACAATCACCACCAGCAATCTTAACGTACGTCAAGGACCAGGTTTAAGCTACCCCATTCTGGGACAAGCCCAAAAAGGCGATCAATTTAACATCCTTTCCCGTGAAGGAGAATGGATTAAAATTAATTTCCAGGGGGAAAATGGCTATGTCGCAAGCTGGCTTGTTTCCAATTTGACTTCAAATCAGACAGGGGAAAAAATGGCAGGTGAAAATTCCCAGGCGGTTATCACAACAGATGGCCTTAGGGTGAGAAAGGGACCTGGTACAAGTTACGGGGTTCTGGGGACTATCCAAAAAGGCACAGCCTATGAGGTCAAGAGCACAGAAGGAAGCTGGGTTAAGATTCAAACTCCATATGGAGATGGCTGGGTGGCAAATGAATTTGTCCAATTCAGCGGCACACAAAAGAAAAGTTCATCCAGCAGCAGTCAAACCGGGAAGATCACAGCAGACTCTCTAAATGTCAGGAACAAGCCTTCTCTTCAAAGTGACATCATCGGCAAACTTAATTCGGGGGAGACAGTTGCTGTTCTTTCTCAAAATGGCAGCTGGACAGAGATCTCTTTCTCGGGAAATACAGGATGGATCAGCAGCCAATTTATTACGTTTCAATCCTCACAATCAGAAAGCAAACCAAAAAAGGCTTCATCCGGAAAAACAGGCACTGTAACAGCAACCACTTTAACCGTAAGAAACAAAGCATCTTTAAATGGAAAACCAATTGGTTCAGTTGCCAAAGGCCAAGCTTTCTCCATTCATGAAGAAGCTGATAATTGGGTAAAGATTGAATATCAGCCTGGTTCTTATGGATGGGCGGCAAGCTGGTTCATAGACATAACAGCCCAAGAGAACTCCGGCTCATCTCAGCAAAATGTAAACGGCAGTTCTGCAATTATCTTACATAACGGATCAAATATTAGAAAAAAAGCGAGTACCCATTCAGCTGTCGTCCACAGGGCAAATAAAGGGGACAGCTTTGAAATAATGAGCCTGAATAATGATTGGTATGAAATTCGCCTGCCAAACGGCGGAAAGGGTTTTGTAGCAGGGTGGATCGTTTCAGTTAAAGGATCTGCACCTGCAGTAACAAAGCCGGGAGCAGAAAAGCATCTGAATAATAAAACTATTGTCATTGATCCCGGTCATGGAGGCCGTGATAATGGTACAACGGGCGCACGAGGAACACGTGAAAAGGACATTACTATCAGGACAGCTCAAGTGCTTGCCGAAAAATTAAGGGCTGCAGGTGCTAATGTCATTCTGACCAGGAGCGGGGATACCTATTTGCCGCTGCCTTCGAGAGTAGGCATTTCACATCATCACAATGCAGATGCTTTTATCAGTATTCATTATGACAGTACGCCGGACCGAACTGCACGAGGAGCGACTACCTATTACTATCATCCTTTCCAAAAGGAAATCGCCGCCAATATCCACTCCAATGTAACAGCGATGACAAACCTGAGAGATCGGGGCTATAGAGTCGGAGATTATCATGTAATCAGGGAGAACAAACGCAATGCTGTTCTGATTGAACTCGGATATCTTAGCAATCCGGCAGAAGAAGCCCTGATTGCTTCTGCACAGTATCAGCAATCAGCAGCAGCAGGAATTTATCAGGGACTTGCCCGCTATTTTAAAAATTAGCCAAAAAGCCCCGGCACTCAAATTAGGATGCCGGGGCTTTTTGCGTTCATTATTTGCTTTCTAAGATTAAGGTAACAGGTCCATCGTTGGTTAACTGAACATCCATCATGGCGCCGAATTCACCTGTTTCGACTTTCAGGCCTTTAGCTTCCAGAAACCGATTAAAAGCATCATAGATTTTCACGGCGTGCGCAGGCTTGGCCGCATCCATGAAATTGGGCCGTCTGCCCTTTCGGCAATCTCCATACAGTGTAAATTGCGAAACCGAAAGAATTTCACCTTCCTGATCGAGCAGTGATAGATTCATTTTGCCGGCATCATCTTCAAAGACGCGAAGATTGGCAATCTTATCAGCCAGAAAAGCTGCGTCCTCTTCTTTATCTTCGTGGGTGACTCCAACGAGCAAAACAAACCCCTTTTTGATGCTTCCAACGGTTTCTCCGTCCACCGTTACGCTGGCTTCTTTGCTTCGCTGCACTACAACACGCATTCTATCTGCTCCCTTTAGTTCATAATCCTTCTTACCGCATAAATATCAGGGATTTGCTTTATCCGCTCTACAACCCTTTGCAGGTGGCTTACATTGTGAATAGCAATGGACATATTGATCGTTGCTGATTTATTTCGGTCAGAACGGCCTGATACGGCTGAAATGTTGGTTTTCGTTTCATTAACAGCCTGAAGAACCTCGTTCAATAATCCTCTGCGGTCATAACCGGTAATTTCAATTTCAACATTATATTCTTTCCGGTCATTTAATGCTGTTTCCCACTCTACCGGGATTAGCCTTTGTTTTGCATCATCCGTTTCGATATTAGGGCAATCATCACGGTGTACAGAGACACCTCTGCCCTTTGTAATAAACCCGACGATTTCATCCCCTGGGACAGGATTACAGCAGCGTGAAAGGCGAATGAGCAGGTTATCTATGCCGGAAACCCGGACACCGGATTCGCGCTTTTTAGCTGAAGTAAATGTCTTTAGTTCCGAAACAGCATTTGTAATATCGGAGGTTTGTTCAAGGTCGCGCTTCTTGCGCCATTTTTCTGTAAGCCTGTTGGCAACCTGAAGAGCTGTTACCCCATTATAGCCAACAGCAGCATACATATCTTCCTCAGTAGCGAAATTGAATTTCTCTGCAATCCTTTTGACATTATCAGGTGTCAGGATTTCCTTCAGCTCGAAATCCATATTGCGGATTTCCCGCTCAACCAGCTCTTTCCCTTTTTCCACATTTTCTTCTTTTCTTTGCTTTTTGAAGAACGTCCGAATTCTATTTTTTGCCTGTGAAGTCTGAGCCAGCTTCAGCCAGTCTTTACTTGGCCCATAGGAATGCTTGGATGTCAGAATTTCAATGATATCTCCGGTTTTCAGCTTATAATCCAAGGTTACCATTTTCCCATTCACTTTGGCGCCGATTGTCTTGTTTCCTATTTCTGAATGTATCCTGTAAGCAAAGTCAATTGGGACTGATCCGGAAGGAAGCTCGATGACGTCCCCTTTGGGAGTAAAAACAAACACCATATCGGAAAACAAGTCAATTTTCAATGATTCCATGAATTCTTCAGCATTGGCTGCATCATCCTGGAATTCCAGGATTTCACGGAACCATGTCAGCTTCTCCTCAAAAGAAGAGCCTTCATTCACTCTTTTACCTTCTTTATAAGCCCAATGTGCAGCAATACCAAACTCTGCAATTCTGTGCATGTCCATGGTGCGGATCTGGACTTCCAGAGGGTCGCCCTTTGGTCCGATAACCGTAGTATGAAGTGACTGATACATATTCTGTTTAGGCATGGCAATATAATCTTTGAAGCGGCCGGGCATTGGCTTCCAGCAAGTATGAATAATCCCGAGAACCGCATAGCAATCCTTAATGCTGTTAACAACAATGCGTACAGCCAGCAAATCATATATCTCATTGAATTGCTTATTTTGAAGGGCCATTTTACGGTAGATGCTGTAAATATGCTTAGGGCGTCCGGAGATTTCTGATTTAATTGAGACCTCTGACATTCTGCTCCTCATAACATTGATTACATCATCTAAATACTCTTCCCGCTCCGCCCTTTTTTTCTTCATCAGGTTTACAATCCGGTAATACTGCTGCGGATTTAGGTACCTCAATGCGGTATCTTCAAGCTCCCACTTAATCTTGGAGATTCCAAGCCTATGGGCAAGAGGTGCAAAGATTTCAAGTGTTTCATTTGAAATGCGGCGCTGCTTTTCAGCAGGCAGATGCTTAAGTGTCCGCATATTATGAAGGCGGTCAGCAAGCTTTATCAAGATTACACGGATGTCCTGGGCCATAGCCACAAACATTTTCCGGTGGTTTTCAGCCTGCTGCTCTTCCTGAGATTTATATTTAATTTTCCCCAGCTTCGTTACACCATCGACAAGCATGGCCACTTCTGAATTGAAGGCTTCTTCGATATTCTCCAATGAGACTTCGGTGTCTTCAACCACGTCGTGAAGAAAGCCGGCTGCAACCGTAGATGGATCCATCTCCAGATCTGCAAGGATGCCTGCTACCTGGATCGGATGGATGATGTATGGTTCACCGGATTTTCTATATTGTTCACGATGGGCATGCTTGGCAAACTCGTATGCTTTTTTAACAAGCTCTGCATGCTCATCGTTTAAATATTCTTTTGCCCTGTTGATGACTTGCTCGGCGGTCAGAACTTGATCGTTCGCCATGGAATCACCTTTATCTCCCTGAATTTTATGCAGTTGCATAATGTAGTAATTTTGAAATTGATAATGAATAACAAGTTATTAAAAAAATTAATATTGCTACTATTATCGAAAAAAAAAGTGAAGATGTAAAGGGATAGACTGTTATTTTTATGGGAATAACAAAAGTTTTGTCGTTTTTTGTCCGAATTCCTTTATTGTTTTTCCATAAATGGATTTGGAAACCCTTTAAAAACTATTTTCTAATATAAATTAAAAGGCTCTTTTCGTATAAATTATTGTTTTTACTTATCAATATTGTCCGTTGATTCCGCTCCAATCAGCTCAGCATATCTAATACAAAAAACAACAAACTTGAGAAAAACAGCCAATTAAAAAGAGCCCCATTTCGAATGGCGCTCTCTTTATAAAAAAAATTAATACTGCATTAATGTCAGAATGTCGTAGTTGTCGAGCTTTTTACGCCCGTCAAGGTATGTTAACTCAATAAGGAATGCAATGCCTGCCACTACTCCGCCAAGTTCTTCAACCAGCTGGATAGTTGCATCGATTGTTCCGCCTGTTGCAAGGAGGTCATCAGTAATCAGGACTCTTTGCCCTGGTTTGATGGCATCCTTATGAATGGTTAAAACATCTTTGCCATATTCTAGGCCATAATTAACCTTGACTGTTTCACGTGGAAGTTTGCCTTCTTTTCGGACTGGGGCAAAGCCTACACCTAAAGAATAAGCCACAGGGCAGCCGATGATGAATCCGCGGGCTTCAGGGCCGACAACCAGGTCAATCTTCTTTTCGCGGGCATATTCAACAATTTGATCAGTAGCATATTTATATGCGTCACCATTGTCCATAAGAGTTGTAATATCTTTAAATTTAATGCCTGGCTTCGGCCAATCTTCTACAATTGTTATATACTGTTTTAAGTCCATTTTTCTTCCTTTGCCTCCTCAAGTTTTACAGCCCCTTGCATAACTTCATCAAACCAGTCTTTGAGCTGCTGAAAGGATGAATAGAGCAAATCGCTCTCAAGAGTGTATTGTGCCTGTTTAAGCTGATAAGTTTGTGAATCAGCTAAATCACGTTTAGTGGATGTATTGTTTAACGAAATGACACCATTATTTATTTTAACAAATTCCAATTCAAAAAACACTTGAGACATAAAATCTACTGTCTCTCTGCTCCATCCTTTATGCTTCGCTATATCATTCCCATGACGCCTGATATCAATTGAACCTTTTTTAGCAATCAGGGCAAAGTACCATTTAAAATGGTCTCTTGTTGGTAATGTGCTAAAAAAGTCACTGTCTTCTTTATAGAAATGAGCATAAATTCTGGCAGGTTTTTTTCCGGAGAAAACCTGTGCAAGAATTTCCTTTGAAGGCGGCAAATCAGCCAGTACAACATTTGAGCCATCTATTTTTATGTCTTCTGCGTCTTCTGCAGATGTTATTTTCACCATGTTTTCCCCTGCAAATGGTTTATATTTAGAAATATATTCCTCATTAAAAAATAACCAGGTTGTGTTTGCCTCAGGAATGACACTTTGGAGCCTTTCAAGCCGTTTTAAACTCCGGATATCAAAGAGCTGCCAGGAGTTGACTGCCATATCCTGCAGGAAAATTTGCGGTTTTTTAATATTATTCCATTCATTAATGGATAATTCACCAATAACGGACAGCTTGGAGTATGGGGAAATATGTTCATGCAAATGCCCAAGTCCAAAACCGATGCCATCAAGTGAAGATCCATCATTCTCGATTGTGACTTTAATATGGTTCTGTTCAGATCCGATCTTTCTCATAGCTGCAATATTAGCATCTTTTATCATTACTTTTGGTTTCGCATTTCCCATCCCGAATGGAGCAAGCAGCTGCATTTCCGCAATGGAAGAAAGATTGATATCTTTTAAATGGAAAACCCCATCAATAGAGGTTACAGGAATAAAATCTTCCTCACTCAGCTGTTCATTTGCAAGAGTATTCAGTCTGCTTCTCAGATCATCAACCGAATCAATGGATAAAGTCATACCCGCTGCCATCGGGTGACCTCCAAAGTGAGGCAGGATATCCCGGCATTCAGAAAGATTCTTGAACAGATCAAAACCTTCTATACTTCTTGCTGAACCCTTCGCCAGCCCTTTTTCACTGTCATAACTAAGGACAATGGCCGGGCGGTAAAACTTTTCGACAAGCTTCGAAGCTACTATTCCGATTACCCCGGCGTTCCAGCCTTCTTTCCCGACAACAATAACTGAATTCTCACTGATTGGGAAATTTGTTTCAACCTCATGAACCGCTTGCGCTGCAATGTCATTGACAATAGATTGCCTTTCTTTATTCAGCATTTCAATTTCTTCGGCAATGGCTTGTGCTTCATAAGGATCATTTGTCAAAAGCAGATCCACAGCAGGATCCGCGCTTTCAAGCCTTCCTGCTGCATTGAGGCGAGGGCCGATTGTAAAGCCGATCGTTTCCTCACTAATGGATGGAAGCTCGATTCGTGCCGCTTTAAACAAAGCATTCAAACCTGTATTTTTAGTTGATTTCAGCTTTTGAATCCCGCGCTTGGCAATAAGTCTGTTTTCTCCTGTTAAAGAAACAAGATCAGCAATTGTGCCGATCGCAGCTATCTCCAAAAGGTGTTCAGGCATTTCACCATAAAGCGCATGTGCAAGCTTAAATGCTACCCCAACACCGGCAAGTTCCCGGAACGGGTATCTGCTCTGCGGATGCTTAGGATGCACAATGGCCAATGCTTCAGGAAGCTCGGGGCCGGGCTCATGGTGATCTGTAATGATCAAATCCATTCCAAGCTCTTTTGCAGCTTTTGCTTCATTTACAGCAGAGATTCCAGTATCTACAGTAATAATTAAACGGATGCCAATTTCGGCTGCATGTTCAAAAGCCGGGATATTTGGCCCATAGCCCTCCGTAAAACGATTCGGTATGTAGAATTGGACAGCAGCACCGAGATCTTTAAGTGCCATCACCATGACAGAAGTGCTGGTCACACCATCCGCATCATAATCACCAAAAATTAAAATAGGTTCCTGTTTTTCAATAGCTTCTTTTATTCTGGAAACAGCAATTGCCATATCTGTCATTAAAAAAGGATCATGAAATTCCTGCTCATTATCCATCAGAAAATACCGTGCTGAATCAACGGTATCCATTCCGCGATTAATTAAAAGCGATGCTGCAAGAGGAGAAATATTCAGTTCCTTTGAAAGCCGCTGTACTTTATCCTCCTCTGTTTGCCGAACAATCCATCGCGTTCTTGAATGTAACATACGTTCACCCCTCAGCTTATTAATTATACAAGAGGGGAAGGTGTGTTTCAATAAGTTAAAATCGGGTTAATCCATACAATTCTGGAAAGAAAAACAGGTGCTGCAGGTCACTTTTTGAGACCAAAAGAAAAACTTGAGCATAAGCTCAAGCATGTTCATTTAATGTATATCCCTATCCAGCTCTTTTTCAAGTTCTTCCTTCTCAGCATTATCTTTTACAGAATTTCCTGCTTTCAGCTTTTCATTTTCCCTTTTTAGTAATTTCACTTGCCTTTGAAGTGAGTAAATGCGGACAATGCCGACAGAACCTACTATTAGTCCACCCATAAGAACAGATCCTAAAATCACTAGAATCAGCGGCCACTGGCTTTCCCCAAACAAGTAGTTTACCGTTACATTATCGACATTGATCACTGCAAAAACAGCCACGATCAGCGCAAATAAAAAACCAAATAATAAAGTCCATTGAAATTTCATGCTATCCTCTCCCTGATATATTCTCTAATTTATATGTTCTTCACTGAAAGGATTAATGTGCACAAAGACATTTTGCACATTTTCCAATTGGAGCAGCTTGCGTTTTACTTCTTTGCCGACCCGGTGTCCATCCTCAACAGTCATATTCGGATCCACCGACACTTTAATATCAACAATAACATAGTGTCCGTGCTCCCTGGCATGCAATTCATCGATCCTTTTAACATGGTCGACGGATTCAGCCGTTTTGCGCATTTCAAGAGTATCTTCTTCATGAAGCACGTGATCAAGTGTGCTGTGAATGGATTCTTTCCCAAGCCGCCATGCCATTTGGAGAATCATAAGGGACACAATGAGGCCAGCCACAGGATCTGCATACTCAAGCCATTCGATCCCCATTCTTCCTCCAATAATCGCACAGCCAATACCTATTAAAGCTGCAATTGATGAATAAACATCTGAACGGTGTTCATAAGCATTTACAATTAAAGCATCACTGTTTAGTTTCTTTCCCAAATTATACTTATATCGAAACATAGCTTCTTTCACAACGATGGAAACCACCACTGCAGCTATTGCAATTGCTTTTGGAGGTTCAATTGGCGAAAAGAATGATTCAAATGATGATTTTCCGATTTCTATTCCCACGAGGAACAGCAGAACGGCAACAATTATGGCCGCTATCAATTCAGCTTTGCCATGACCGTATGGATGATCCTCATCCGGCGGCTGTTTCGCAGCCCTCAGACCCAAATAAACAGCAAAAGATCCGGCAACATCTGAAGCTGAATGGACCGCATCCGCCACCAGCGCTTTACTTCCTGAATAAACGCCAATTCCCCATTTGAGGGCGGCAAGAATAATATTGCCCACGATGCCAATTATAGCTGCAAATTCAGCTTTCTTAAAACGATCGTTATTTTCCAAAGCGATACTTCCTTCCTCCCTGATCTTGCTATTAGTTTATCCTATTTCCCGGAATCATTAACCAAATTTGTAAAATAGACAGCATCCTGATTTAATAAAAAAACTCAGGCACTCGCCTGAGTTTTTTGTAATTATTACACTTGAGGTTCGTCACTGACTTTGCGTTTTTCTTTAACAGTATGAATAACACCTTTTTCTTTCAGTTCCTTGCCTTTCCATACTGCCCAAATCTGTGCAGCAAGGAAAATGGAAGAATAAGTACCTGCTATTAAACCAATAAGAAGTGCAAACGAGAAGTTTCTGATTGATTCACTTCCAAACACAAGCAGCGCAACGACTGTAAATACAACCGTTAAAACAGTATTTACAGAGCGGCCAAGCGTTTGGCGAAGACTCTTGTTTACAACATCCGCAATATCTTCAAATGACTTGAGTTTTTTCTTTTTCTGCATATTCTCACGCATCCGGTCGAACGTTACGATTGTATCATTTATTGAGTAACCGACCACTGTAAGAATTGCTGCAATGAAGGTAATATCCACTTCCATGCGTGTAAAGCTAAATACTGCGATAATAAAGAAGGCATCATGCAGAAGTGCCAGTACTGCCGGAATGGCCATCTTGACCTCAAAGCGAATGGATACATAAATGATAATGCCTACAGAGGCTATCGCAAGAGCTTTCAGTGCATTTTTAGCAAGTTCTTTTCCTACAGTTGGTGAAACTGTGCTGACATTCGGATCTTGACCGAATTTTTCATGAAATTGAGTTTTAACTTCTGCTATTTCGTCTTTAGTTAAAACATCTTTAAATCTAGCAACACCAATTTCATTATTATCTCCAGAGATGACAATATCATCTGTCTCGATTCCAAGAGCTGATAATTCAGCTTGGAATTTTTCTTTTGTTAAGGATTCACTTGCCTGCTGCTCGATCCGGGTACCGCTGACAAAATCGATTCCAAGATTTAAGCGGAATATAGAAAGAACAATTATTCCTGCAGTAATTAAAACAGCAGAAAGGATGAAAAACTTCTTGCGGTTCCCTACAAAATCAAATTTATCAAATTTGGTCGGCAAATCAAGGGTATCGTAATTTTCTGCAATATTTTTGATCTCACTTTTCTTAACTCCAAACCAGCCTGGTTTCTTATCAAGTGCTTTACTATGGACCCAAAGCCCCATAAGCAGCCTTGTACCGTATACAGCAGTAATAAAGCTGGCCAGAATGCTTATTATAAGCATGGTAGCAAATCCCTTTACAGAACTTGTCCCATACAAGAATAATACGGCTGCTGCCAGAATTGTTGTGATATTTGCATCAAAGATGGTGGAAAGTGAATTTTTCTCTCCAGCCTGGAAAGCAGATTTGATTGTTCTGCCCACTTTCATTTCTTCCCTGATTCTCTCATAGGTAATGATATTCGCATCAACCGCCATACCAACCCCCAGGATGAGCGCAGCAATACCAGGCAGCGTCAATACGCCATTCATCCAGTCAAAAACGAGTAAAATCAGATAAATATAAAACGATAAAGTAAGAGTTGCAATAAATCCAGGGAAACGATATACCGCAATCATGTAGATAAAGATAATCAATACTCCTATTATTCCGGCAAGAATAGTCGTTTCCATTGCCTGCTCACCAAATTTAGCACCTACTGATGTTGAATAAACTTCATCGAGCTGTACAGGAAGGGATCCTGCATTCAATAAATCCGCCAGCGTCTGTGCTTCTTCAATTGTAAAGTTTCCCACAATGGAAACGGTATCCTGATTAAAGATTTGGCTTACCTGTGGAGCAGATAAGTATTTTGGGTCTTCTTTTGCTGCCTCAGCCTGGAAGGAATCCTGGCCTTCTTCAAAATCAAGCCAAATGACAAGCAGGTTATTTGGCGCTCCCATATTGACAATTTTTTGGGTTACATCTTTAAATTTTCCAGCGCTTTTCAGCTTCAATGAAACACTTGGCTTTCCATTTTCATCAAATGTCTGCTTTGCACCATTTTCAGCAAGATCTGAACCATCCATCATCAACTGATCATTAACATCTCTAAATGAGAGATTAGCTTCTGTGGACAGAATTTCCCTTGCTTTATTCTGATCTGTTACACCGGCAAGCTGAACACGGACCCGCTTATCTCCCTCAATCTGGATATTCGGCTCACTGACTCCAAGTACATTGATTCGCCTGTCGAGCGCTTCGGCAGTACTTGCTAGGACTTCTTTAGTCACCTTCTGCCCATCTTTTGGCGTTACCTCATAGAGAACCTCAAATCCGCCCTGTAAATCAAGTCCAAGCTTAATATTTTTTAAGATGTTGTTTGTCGTTGCCCCAGCCAAGCTTCCCAATAATAAAACAATCAGGAAAAAAGCAACGATACGGCTGCGCTTTACCATTCTGAATAAATCCTCCTTAACTATCGCCCGCAGGCACTGCATCAGCGGCGTGATGCATTATTTACCATACATTCCTGCACGTGAAGCCTGCATTACTATCTAATAAGCCTTCCCGTTAATTAAGACTACTGTTTGAAACTTTTACTACTCGTCCTTAACTTTCATTCTATGTATAACCGATTACATGAAAAAGGCCGATTACTCCGCTTTTCATTATGAAACAGATTGTAAAACCTGTCAATTTGTCTTATATCATGTTAATCCTTGAAAAAATTGGAAACACTGGGCTACTTTAATAGTTTTTTTCGTTCTTCTTCATTATCTAAATCAAATTCTGCTTCTTTAAAAGACTCGATGGTAGCATAGTGAATGTATTCACTCACCTTTACCCCCATTACTTCTTCCACAATTTGAAATAGCCTGACATTTTCTTTTGGTTTTTTCCACTTTTTCTTTGTCAGATATCCCCAGAGTTCCTGTTCAGTCACTTTTTTATATCCCAGAAGCCGAAATTCCTCCAGTTTGCTTTCCAATGCAGGTTTTACCGTAGTGCGAAAATAATCATATTCATGGCCGATTTTCATTTTCAGCCGCCTCCCCGCCATTAATAACATGGAAATTATGATAGCTTGTCATGCTTTGTCCTCTATCTTGCATATAGATAATTGTATATGATATTACCCATTTTGAGAAGGCAGGGAGTTGAATGTCCAAATTTCTGAAAGGTACCATGATCCTGCTCGCTGCAGGGCTGGTGACCAGGGTCCTTGGCTTTATTAACAGAATTGTCATTGCCCGATTTATTGGAGAAGAAGGTGTTGGCCTATATATGATGGCCTTTCCCACCATGATTCTTGTCGTAACCATCACACAGCTTGGGCTGCCGGTTGCTATTTCTAAAAATGTAGCCGAGGCAGAGGCAAGAGGCGATACAGCAAAAATCAAGAAAATATTAATTGTTTCCTTAGCGACGACCATCTCGCTTTCCATTGTTTTCACTCCCGCTTTAATTTTGCTCGCACCATTATTATCAGAGACACTCTTTACTGATAACCGGACCCATTTGCCTTTGATGGCAATCGCTCCAATTGTGCCGATCATTGCAGTTTCCTCTGTCATTCGGGGTTATTTCCAGGGAAGGCAGAACATGAAGCCTGCTGCCTATTCCCAGATGATTGAGCAGGTAGTCCGAATCAGTCTGATCGCTTTAATGACTAAGGCATTCCTGCCATATGGAATTGAGTATGCGGCAGCGGGTGCCATGCTGGCAGCAGTTATCGGGGAGCTTGCATCATTGCTTTATTTGATGACCACATTTAAGCTTAAAAAGAAATTCAGAGTCAGGAAACAATTTTTTAAATATGTGTCTTCCGGAAAAAGTACATTTAACGAATTGATGACCGTTGCTCTCCCAACGACTGGGAGCAGAATGATCGGTTCTGTCGCCTGGTTTTTTGAACCGATTGTGGTAGCGCAGAGTCTGGCACTTGCAGGTGTGGCAGCAGCTGCGGCTACGAAGCAGTATGGTGCTCTTACGGGCTTTGCCATGCCTCTTCTGATGCTGCCATCGTTTATTACTTATTCTCTGTCAACCTCTCTTGTTCCGGCTATAAGCGAGGCAAATTCCCAAAATAATATGCTTCTGATCGAATACCGGCTTCAGCAGGCGCTTCGATTTGCATTTATTACCGGCGGCCTGGCAGTGGTGGTTCTTTACGTCCTTTCCGATCAGCTAATGGAAGTGATGTATGGCTCCTCAAGCGGTTCACATTTTATTAAACTGATGGCGCCCTTTTTCCTGTTTTATTATTATCAGGGACCTCTTCAGGCAACTTTACAGGCATTGAATCTTGCCCGTGCGGCCATGATCAACAGTTTGATTGGAGCTGTTGTAAAGACGGCCGTTATCTTTCTCCTTGCCAGCCAGCCTGCATTCGGGATAAACGGAGTTGCAATGGGGATTTTGACAGGCACAGTTCTGGTTACAATGCTTCACTTTGCAACCGTTCTGAAAGCTATTTCTTTTACTTTTTTCGTAAGGGATTATATAAAAACGATTATTGCAATGGGTATGTCAGGAGGCTTAGGGTTCTGGATGCTAAAAAACATCCTTGCCTCAGACATGAATACCGCCTTAAGGGTTATTTTGATATCCACAGTCATCACAATTGTCTATACCATCCTTTTATTAATCTTAAAGCTGATTAGAAAGAATGACTTAATTCGTATTCCGGGAATCGGCAAAATGATATCCAGGCTTGCATTTAAATAATAAACAAGGTCAGCTGAACTGTCCTTGTTTATTTTCTTTCATCAAGCAGGTCCACATAAAATTGGCCATTTTCATAACTGCAGAAAGAAATATTGGATATTTCTTTATACCCCTCTTTTCGAAGTTCCTGACGCAGCCAAAAGTCGCTTTTATTTATCGTTTCCAGATTCGTTTTCTGAATCGTTCCATCTATAATTAAAGGGATCGTTATCCCTCCCTCTTTACTGTCATTTCTTTCAAACACGGACAATGTACCTGAGGATTCAAGGATAGCAAATTCCACATCGGAGATTTTGGCAATATCTTTTTCTCTTAACTGTAGAAGCAGGTCATCAAAGTTATACCGCTGCTTCCTCATGGCATTTTCATCTATTTTTCCTTTATTAATAATTATGGTCGGTTTTCCATCAACTACGTCCCTGAATGTTTTGCTCTTCAGGGAGAATATGGCCAATACAATTTGTACAACCATCAAAAGGAGCATGGGGAACACATTTTTCAAAATATTTGAATCCGGAGTTTCAATAGCGACAACTGCAAGTTCAGCAATCATGATATAGACGACGAGGTCCAAGATGCTTAGTTCACCAATTTCCCTTTTGCCCATTAGTCTAAAGATGAGAAGAATGACTGCATATAGAAATAAGGTTCTTACAATGATGATTAGATATTCTTCCACTTCTACAGCACTCCTTTTGATGCAATCCTTTCTATTCTTCCGCATATTTGAACTTTTATGAGTATATGAGGTTTTTTCTTTGAACAATTTATATTCTATTTTTTCATTGTCTGAATATGCTTGTACTAAGGAAAAAGGCTGGCTTCCCCAAGGGTTGAAAGCTGTTCCTATTACTTATTAAGAAGGGAGAGGGTTCATATAGAAGAATCAAAGAACTTTGGCAGCGCTGTCCTTTACGGTATTATTGCGATTTTTGCCATTGCCGTTGCCGGCAGTCTCATTTTTTCACTGCTCCTGCGGTTTACATCTCTGCAGGAGTCATCCCTGCAGTATATTATTACTGCTGTTTCATTCATTTCTCTTTTTGCAGGCGGGTTCATTTCCGGAGGCAAAGGCAAGCAAAAAGGCTGGCTGCTCGGAGGCCTAACCGGCCTTATTTATTCAATCGTCATTTTTCTTTTTCAATATTTAGGACATGACAGTTTATTTAATATGGAGCAAATGATTTACCACACCTGTTTCACACTTACGGCCATGATGGGCGGTATATTGGGAGTGAATCTTAACACCAAAAGAACCGCATAAAGTGAAACTTCAATCAGTGGGGGTTTTCCTTATCCCCCACTGATTGTTAGTCGCGTTCTAGTGTCGCTAAGATCTCCGCTAGCGCTTCGATCAATCGACACTACGAACCCGATTGTTCAACTAAGCCTCTGCCTGCGCGTCGGCAAGTTTCACTGTATCTCACCAATCGGGCCTTTACGGGCAGTTTGACCCCCGCTTATCCTCCTTGGATTCCTCTGAGTCTTGAAGTGGGGGTCTTACTGCCCGTTAGACTGCGATAAAAAAGAAGGTCCTGCAGCTCAGGACCTTCTTTTTTGATATTAAGATTTTGCTAATGCATCGCCAGTTGCCTGCGTTACTTCGCGGATCGCTGCACGATCGTATGTAAGACGGCTTCCGTCACCACATTTAATAACCACTTTGTCTTCGTCGATGGCATCAACGAATCCATGAAGGCCGCCGATTGTAACAACCTTATCTCCCTTTTTCAAATCACTCTGCATTTGCTGAACTGCCTTTTGGCGTTTCTGCTGCGGACGAATTAACAGGAAATAGAATAAAACAAACATCAGCAATAATGGTCCTAATGTTCCTAAAAGCTCCATTGTTTTCCCCCCTTTCAAAGAACGGCCCGATTTAAGGAAAAGCTGCTCCTTAAATGAACTCTCAATTTTTATTATTAAAAGTTCTTCGCGTTAGGCTTATTGAATCCATACCTTTCGAAAAACTCTTCTCTAAAGTCACCCAGACGATCTTCCCTAATTGCCTGTCTTACCTGCTCCATTAATTTTAGCAGAAAATAAAGATTATGGTAAGTTGTAAGCCTGATTCCGAATGTTTCATCACAGCGGATCAAATGCCTGATGTAAGCGCGGCTGTAATTTCGGCATGTGTAGCAATCGCAATTCTCATCTATAGGGCCGAAATCTCTTGCAAATTTTGCATTTTTAACAACCAGCCGGCCATTACTTGTCATCAATGTTCCGTTCCTCGCAATCCTGGTAGGAAGAACACAGTCGAACATATCGATTCCTCTGATCGAACCATCAATCAAAGAATCCGGGGATCCCACTCCCATAAGGTATCTTGGCTTATCAGACGGCATTAGCGGTGTTGTGAATTCAAGCACACGGTTCATAACATCCTTAGGCTCGCCTACCGATAATCCGCCCACAGCATACCCCGGGAAATCAAGAGATGTTAAGTCTCTCGCGCTCTGTTTGCGCAGCTCCTCATATTCTCCGCCCTGTATAATACCAAAAAGTCCCTGGTCATTCGGGCGCTTGTGAGCTTTTAAGCAGCGCTCAGCCCATCGGGAAGTCCGCTCTACTGACTTCTTCATATACTCAAAAGAAGCTGGATAAGGCGGGCACTCATCAAATGCCATCATAATATCAGATCCAAGCGAATTTTGGATATCCATTGCTTTTTCAGGAGATAAAAACAGCTTGTCACCATTCAAGTGGTTCCTGAAATGAACGCCTTCTTCTTCAATTTTGCGAAATTCACTCAGGCTGAACACCTGAAATCCGCCGGAATCTGTCAGAATGGCCCGGTCCCAATTCATAAACTTATGCAGGCCGCCTGCTTCTTCCACGATTTCCTGACCCGGCCGAAGCCAGAGATGATAAGTATTGCTCAGAATGATGCCTGCTCCCATTTCCACCAATTCTTCCGGGGACATGGTTTTTACTGTAGCGAGTGTTCCTACGGGCATAAACACAGGGGTTTCAAAAGAACCATGCGGCGTATGGACCCGTCCCAGACGGGCACCTGTTTGCTTACATGTTTTAATTAATTCATAACGAATTGCAGTCAAGTTGCAGTTCTCCTTCCATTTAAAAGCACATTAGTCCTGCCTGGAAAAGGCAGAATAATATTACAAAATGAGCATAGCATCTCCAAAGCTGAAGAACCGGTACCGCTCCTCAACTGCCTGATTATAGGCATTCAGAACGTTCTCACGGCCTGCCAGTGCACTAACAAGCATAATTAAAGTTGATTTAGGCAGGTGGAAATTCGTAATCATGCCATCAATCGCTTTAAAATCATAGCCTGGATAAATGAAAATATCAGTCCAGCCGCTTGCTTCCTCAAAACGGCCATTATGCGCAGAAGCAATGGTTTCTAAAGTCCTCGTGGAAGTAGTCCCCACACTGATGATTCTTCCTCCCTGCTCACGCACTTCATTTAATAGCCGTGCAGTTCCTTCAGTTACCTGGTAAAATTCAGCATGCATTTCATGCTCATTTATATCATCTACACTAACAGGCCTGAAAGTTCCAAGACCAACGTGCAGAGTAATAAAAGCAATATGCACACCCATTTCTTTTATTTCTTCAAGAAGCTGTTCAGTAAAATGAAGGCCTGCTGTCGGAGCTGCAGCTGAACCGCGTTCACGGGCAAACACAGTCTGATAACGGTCTCGATCATCAAGCTGCTCTTTAATATAAGGAGGCAAAGGCATTTCTCCCAATTGCTCAAGGACCTCATAGAATATTCCGTCGTATCGGAACTCAAGTACCCTGCCGCCATGATCTGAAGTTCCAGTGCAGACAGCAGTCAATTTGCCGTCTCCAAAAGTTATCTCAGTTCCTTCTTTTACTCTTTTGGCTGGTTTGACAAGTGTTTCCCAGGAATCCCCTTCAATCTGTTTGAGAAGAAGCACCTCTATTTTTGCACCAGTGCCTGTCTTTTCTCCAAACAGCCTCGCAGGAAGGACCTTTGTGTCATTTAATACAAGGCAATCTCCTGCCTTAAGATAATTCTTAATATCTTTAAAAACACTATGCTGAATATCCCCGGTTTTTTTATCAAGGACCATTAGCCTGCTGCTTGTCCGATCAGCCAAAGGCGTTTGTGCAATTAATTCTTCAGGCAAATGAAAATCAAACCAATCTACTTTCATGATGTCACCCTTCTGTTATTCAAATAGACTACCGGAACCTGCCAATAAAATAAAAGATGGCAGATAGGATAATACTCAGCAATATCGATGTAACGACTGGAAAATAAAAGGTCGTATTGCCTTTTTTAATCACTAAATCTCCAGGCAGCTTGCCAATATTAATAAACTGGCTTATAAATCCTATGGCAAAAATGATGGCACCTATGACCATCAGCCATTTTGATATCCCGCTCAATCAGCAGGCACCTCCATTTGAAAATGTCGATACACCAGGTCCGTTACAATTCTTCCTCTTGGTGTCCGCTGAAGAAACCCGATCTGCAATAGATAAGGTTCATAAACATCTTCAATCGTATGCGCTTCTTCCCCAATGGTCGCAGCAATCGTTTCAAGACCAACAGGTCCGCCCCGGAATTTTTCTATTATCCCTCTTAATAATTTATGGTCAATATGATCAAGGCCTAAACGGTCAACCTGCAAAAGCTCCAGGGCTTCCTTGGCAAGTGTTTCATCAATTTGGCCATCCGCTTTGACCTGTGCAAAGTCCCTGACTCTCCGGAGGAGCCTGTTTGCAATTCTGGGCGTGCCTCTTGATCTTCTGGCCACTTCAATCGCTGCTTTTTGATCTATACCTGTATCCAGCACGTCAGCTGTACGGACAACAATATTAGTCAGCTGCTGTTCTGAGTAATATTCAAGCCTGCTGAGCACGCCAAAGCGGTCTCTTAACGGAGCCGATAAAGACCCGGCCCTTGTAGTCGCGCCAACCAGAGTAAAAGGAGGCAAATCAAGCCTTACTGATCTGGCACTTGGCCCTTTTCCGATAACAATATCAAGGCAGAAGTCTTCCATTGCCGGATAAAGAACTTCCTCTATAGACCGAGGCAAGCGATGAATTTCATCAATAAACAGGACGTCACCCGGTTCCAATGCAGTCAGGATCGCCGCCAGATCACCTGGCCTTTCAATTGCAGGGCCTGCAGTTGTTCTGATATTAACGCCCATTTCATTGGCAATAATAGCAGCCAGTGTCGTTTTCCCCAAACCCGGCGGCCCATATAGAAGGACATGATCTAAGGTCTCCTTGCGTATTCTGGCAGCTTTGATAAAGATCTCGAGGTTCTCCTTTACTTTATCCTGACCAATATACTGCTTTAGTGTCTGCGGGCGCAGACTCTGTTCAAATGAAAAATCCTGAAGATCAGCTTCACCGGATATTATCCGCTCTTCCATACTTAATCACCTTCTTAATTCGGCATAAAACGCAACGGCCTTCATCAATAAATTATAATTTTAAAAGCTTTTGCAGAGCCTTCTTTATGTATTGGTCCGTTGTAAGCTTTTCCTTTTTCAGTTCCGGCGTAATCTTTTTTAGTTCCTTATCTGAATAGCCCAGAGCTTTTAATGCAAGCAAGGCTTCTTCCAAATCTCCCGCATGCCCGCTCTCCGACTGTATTCTATCCGCTGAAAACAGATTCGGGAAGAAGTCAGGGACAATATCCGGTAGCTTCCCTTTAAGATCAAGAATCATTTGCCTGGCTGTTTTCTTTCCGACTCCAGGAAACTTAACAAGGAATGCTTCATCTTCATTTTCAATTGCCTGCACCACCTGTTCGGGTTCACCTGATGCAAGAATTGCAAGTGCTCCCTTCGGCCCAATGCCGGTAACATTAAGCAGCCTGGTAAACAGAGTTTTCTCCTCACGGGTCTGAAAACCATACAATGCCATGATATCTTCCCGTACATAATGATACGTGAATATCCTGACTTCCTGCCCAAACTCCGGGGTATAGCTAAATGGATTAGGCGTTAATATCTGATAGCCAATTCCATTGTTTTCAATCACTACATATTCAGGTCCGATAAAATCGAGCCTGCCTCTTACAAATTCAAACAATGCCTTTCTACCCCCTAATTCAACTGTACCTCATTGTACCATAAACTATTTTGACAAGAAGTAAAAAATGCTGCAGACACTCTTTTGAAGTGATCTATGCATCCTCTTGTTCTTTCCTTAAAGCACCCTTCAAATCATCCTGGACACTAGTACTGCTCAATTCTACACTTGAGCGATAAGCAGCGCGGCAAATTGCATGTGCGGAAACGGGGGCAGTCAGGAATACAAAAAATATGCCAAGCAGTAATCGAATACTGAAGTAATTATCTGCAAACAGGAAAAACAGGAATGCTCCAAACAATGTAAACATTACACCCAGAGTGGAGCTTTTTGAGGCAGCATGAGACCGGGTATACACATCCGGAAGCCGAATAATTCCGATTGCACTTAAAAAACTGAAAATGGTGCCTGTCAATATCAGTATGGCTGCTACCAGTTCACTTGTGACGTCTGCGTTCAATGACAACACCTCTTTCCATAAATCGAGCAAAGGCAATTGTTCCAATAAAGGAAAGAATGCCAATTAATAAAATGACTTCCATAAAGGCATGTGTTTTTAGTAATACCGATAAAATAGCTACCGCTGAAATTAAATTTATCCCTAAAATATCCAAAGCCTGTACCCTGTCTGGTATCGTGGGTCCTATGACCAGCCGGAAGATTGTTGCCATCATTGAAAGCGCCAGAAATCCCAATGAAAGCATTAAAATAATTTCTATCATTTGCGGGTCACCTTCTTTATCGCCTTTTCAAACCGATCCTTTGATACTATGACAGATTCACTTGATTCCGGAATATCCATGGCATGAATGTAGAACACTTTATTATCGTGGGATACCTCCACAACAACAGAACCGGGAGTCAGTGAAAGCAGCAAAGCAAGCAGAGTTACTTCAAGCTCTCCTTCAAGCTCAGTTTCTATTGTGAAAATCCCGGGAGTGATATTAATTCTTGGCCTTATTACCTGCCGGATTACAAGTATGCTCGAAGTGAACAATTCCCAAATAAATACAAAAAACAATTTAAGGATGGCTAAGAGTGATCTCAAATATAAAGGGGCTTTAAAGAACTTCTCTAAAACGATCAAAACAATTATCCCCACCAGATAACCGCTGAAAAAGGATAATACGCTCCAGTCATCTTGAAGAAACATCCATAAAAAAGCTATAAATAGATTGATTAATACTTGAATGGGCAAAATGATAACCCCTTTCGAAGAAAATCTGTTTATTCCAGGTATTACGGCGCAGTCTCGCCACCAAAAACAGCTTGAATATAAATCTCCGGATTCATTAAGGTTTGAACTGCCAGCTGGGTATATGCAGAGATTCCTTCAGCCCCCAAGCCCAGCAATATTGTCAGCAGGCTGAGACAGGCTATCGGGAACATCACCCCTTTAGTGGTACCTGACTCCATTTCCTCACTTAAAAACGTTTCTCCCCAAAAACAATTCATAAAAATTTTAATAACGGAGTAGAGGGCCATCAGACTTGTTAACAGACCTATTGCGCCAAGCCAGAAATAGCCGGCTTCGAAAGTGCCTTGCGTTATAAATACTTTGCCAAGGAAACCGCTTAATGGAGGTATTCCTGCCAGGGACAGAGCAGCAATAAAGAACATCCATCCAAGATATGGGTGATTGCGAATGAGACCGCTCATATCTTTTAGTTTCCCTGTGCCTGTAAGACTGATGATTGTCCCGCCTAATAAGAATATAAGCGCCTTAACGATTATGTCATGAATCATATAGTATACAGAGCCGGTTAATCCCTCGATTGAGAAAGAGGCCAGCCCAGCAATGATAAAACCAACGCCTATAATGACGTTATAAGCAAGTATGTTCTTAATATCCCAATGTGCAACAGCTCCAATCGCACCAAGGATCATGGTTGCCGCTCCCAAAATGCCGATTAGGAGATGTGTAACTTTTGGCTCGTGGTAGAAAACCAGGGTAAACAAACGAAATATCGCATAGATGCCAACCTTTGTTAATAGCGCGGCAAAAACCGCAGCCACAGCCGCTGGTGGGGCACTATATGAGCCTGGGAGCCAAAAGAATAGAAAGAGTGCAGCTTTGAGGCTGAATATGACCAGCAATAATATAGATATAATGGTCAATAGCCCGCTCTGGCCTGTCTCTGCAACCCTCACTGAAAGATGGGCAAAGTTTAAAGTTCCTGTAATAGCATAAATATAGGCGATTGCCACGAGGAAAAGAAATGATGAAATAATATTGGTAAGTACATATTTAATAGACTCCCGGAGCTGCACCTTAGTGCCCCCCAATGAAATCAATACGTATGAAGAAATGAGCATCACTTCAAAACAGACAAACAGGTTAAATAAGTCCCCAGTAATAAAAGAGCCATTTACTCCGGTAATCAGAAATAAAAATAAAGGATAAAAATAATGGCTCTCCCTTTCTTCTCCTATTGATCTGAAGGCATAAAGCAAGCAGCAGACAGCTACAATACTTGTTATTAAAAGCAGCATGGAAGAAAACATATCAGCGACCATGCTTACCCCAAACGGGGGCTTCCAGCCGCCTAAATGCAGGGTCTGAATCCCGGTGTTTTTATTTTCGCCCATTAACATGACCGCAATGATTCCTGATGCTGATAATGCAATGAGGCTTAAGATTTTATGAAGTTTTATATTCCTCCTAAAAATCACCATGACCATTCCTGTAATCAGAGGGATGATTATGGGCAAAATAATTAAGTTATTCATCATGATTACCTCTCATTTGATCCGTATCGTCTGTGCCCAGCACTTTATATGCACGATAGCTCAACACTAAGAAAAGGGCAGTTGTTGCAAAATTAATAACAATCGCAGTTAATATAAGTGCCTGCGGCAGCGCATCGGTAAATGGAAGGTCCTGCAGACCCAATAATGGAGGACCTCCCGTCTTTAAACCGCCCATAGTGAGAATAAGCAGATGGACCCCATGACTGATAATGGACGTTCCCAAGATGATTCTAAGCAAACTCTTGGTTAAGATTAAATAGGTTCCTATAGCAAAAAACAGACCGACAAGCAGTGACATTAAAGTTTCCATTCTTAGTGATCATCACCTATACTCAGAATTATGGACATCGATGTCCCAATAACTGCCAGCGCAACCCCGACATCGAAGAGAACTGCAGTAGCCAGTTCAGTCTTTCCGAAAACCGGAATGTCGAAATAATCAAATGCCTGTGTTAAAAATGGCGCCCCAAAAACAATGCCTCCTACCCCTGTAAAAACAGCAATTAAAACTCCAATGGCTGTAAGCACTTTAAAATCAACGGGTATGTTTTGACGGACTGTTTCAATATCGAAAGCCAGTAACAGAAGCGTCAGAGCAGCTGAAAACCCTAAACCTCCGATGAATCCTCCGCCAGGGTTATGATGTCCTGAGAAGAATAGGTTAATCGAAAAGGTAAGTATGATAACTACTGCAACCTTTATAACAGCATGCAAAATGATATCATTTGGTTCTTTCACTTCTATCCCTCCCCGATATTCTCAGTTTCACAAGTGTGTACACTCCTAAGGAAGCAATGCCAAGAACAAATATTTCAAGCATTGTATCAATCCCCCGGAAGTCTACAAGTATGGCGTTAACAATGTTTCTTGCCCCGGCAAGTTCATATGAATTTTCATAATAATAGGCGATAGGCTCGAATAACCTTGTCCCATTAGCTGATAGTGCTAGAATTGCCACTATCGCCCCAACACCAAGAGAAATCACTAAATTTGTCATTCTGAATTTCACTCTGACTGCTTCCCTCCGTAATTCGGGCAAATGGTAAAAACATAAAAGGAAAAGGGCAGTTGTTACTGTCTCAACCACCAGCTGTGTTAAAGCTAAATCCGGTGCGCGGAAAATGACAAAGAAAAGTGAAACCAGGTATCCAAGAGCACCAACTGCTACTATAGCCGTCAGCCTTGATTTGGAAAATAGAACGGTTAAGGCCGCTGTTAACATACTAATGATTAACACACCTTCATATATGCTGACAGGTCCATTATTGCTGGCATCAAAGGCTGCTCCATCCAAGAACAATATACAACCGCCAACAATAATGATTAGAAAAGTGAAGATATAAACAAAATAATCACGTATAAAACCTGTCATATAACTCTTTGTTAGAGAAAGGGACATGTCTTCCATTTTGCCGAGCCCTTGATTATAGAAGTTATTGAAGGTCATGCTATACGGATAGGTCGAATAAATGCCAATCCACTTTTTTAGATATAGATATAGAAGTGCTCCTGCTGCGACGACCCCCATGGTCATAAATAATTCAGTATTCCAGCCATGCCAGGCACTGATCTTGATCTCAATTTCCCCAGGCTGAGAATAGGCAGGCAAAACGGCTCCCATTGCAGGCTTAAGAATGTATTTAGAAAGTACATTAGGGAAAAAGAAAATAATAATAACCAGGGAAGATAAAATAACCGGAGGCACTAACATTCCAACTGGTGCTTCGTGAGCTGCTTTTTCCAGCTTTTTCGGCTTGTATTTCCCGGTAAAGGTCTTGAAAATCAGGATCATACAATAGATAAAAGTAAACACACTTGCTGCCCAGGCGATAACAGGGAAAATTACCCCTAAGGATTCCATGCTGAATATAGACATATCAGAAGCATTCAACACAGCGGTAAAGAACATTTCTTTACTTAGAAATCCATTAAATGGAGGAAGGCCAGCCATTGAAAAGCCGCCAATTATAGCCAGGGTAAAAGAAATTGGCATGAGGTGCATCAAACCGCCAAGTCTTCTAATATCCCTTGTTCCGGTTTCATGGTCAATGATCCCCACAACCATAAACAAACTTCCCTTAAACGTAGAGTGATTGATTAAATGAAAGATTGCAGCGAGGACGGCTACTGCGTACATTGAAGCTTCATCACCTGTACCGTAATACAGGGAAGCTGACCCCATGCCAAGCAGACTCATAATCAGCCCGAGCTGGCTGATGGTTGAGTAGGCTAATAAAGCCTTTAAGTCTGTTTGTTTTACCGCGTTAAGAGAACCATACAGTAATGTTACAAGCCCGGCACTGGTTACGAGCCAAAACCACTCTGCAGAACCTCCAAAAATCGGCGTCATACGCGCTACTAGGTATATTCCCGCTTTTACCATTGTCGCTGAGTGCAGGTAAGCACTAATTGGCGTTGGAGCTTCCATTGCATCTGGAAGCCAAATGCTGAATGGGAATTGTGCGGATTTTGTGAACGCCCCAAGAAGAAGGAGAATCATTGCAGGCAAAAATAAGGAATGATCATATATTGAGTCAGTTTGGTGGATTATTTCACGAATGCTATATGTTTCTGTCATCATTGACAGCATGATAAATCCGGCAAGCATGGCAAGTCCGCCAAAAATCGTAATATTCATTGATTTCTGTGCCCCATACCGCGATTTTTCCCTTTGATACCAATAAGCAATTAATAAGAAAGATGAGATGCTTGTCAATTCCCAATAAACATATAAAACAAGAATGTTATCAGAGAAAACCAAGCCAAGCATGGCTCCCATAAATAACAGCAAATAAACATAAAAATTATGCAGTGATTCTTTCAGCTTTGACATGTAATAAATGGAATACAGAACAACCAATGAGCCGATTCCTGTAATAACCAAGCCAAAAACTAAGCTTAATCCATCAATATATGTTGTGTAATTTATTCCATAAGATGGTATCCAGGGCACAGAAATAAAAATCGTTTCACCCTTTGAAATAACTGGAATATACCTTAGTAAATACAGAAAGATAACTGAAGGCACACTAAGCACAAACCAGCCCGTATGTATACGTGGTGTAAACACTCTATAAATCAACGGAACAATTATTGCAAATAAAAATGGAATTAAAACCATTATGTGCAGCCAAGACAAATTGGTCCCCTCCCTTTCTTATGAATTCCAGGTCACTCTGCTGCTTTAGAATTTCAGGGTATTTTAATTGGTCTCTTAGAGTATGCTCCCATATTCATAAAACCATTACCTCAGAGATTGATTAAATTTCTTGAATGACATTGACTGTTCAAGTTGCATAAGCTATAGTCATACATAGTTTAATTTATGAACACTACTATTTTTCACATCTATTCGAGGTGAGTTTACAGTGAAGAAACTAAAAGGACGAATGGACGAAAGCATTCTTGTTTGCGTTTATTACGGCCCAAATGGTGAAAAGTTAATTCGCCGCGGATGCCAAATAGCAAGTATGCTAGATTGTCCTTTATATATTTTGACCATTGATCCAAAACCTTTTGATGAAATGGATGCGGAGAAATCCCATTACATCACGAGATGGAAACAATTAGCCGAACACTTTAGTGCTGATGCTTTCATTTTGAAGGATAATGATAAGCGGCCAGTATCCAAAGTAATCACCGAAGTGGCAAGGGAAAAAGGAATTACACAAATAATTCTTGGCCAAACAGCTCAAAGCCGCTGGGAACAAATTGCCAAAGGGTCCATCATCAATACACTTCTTCGTGAAATTCCATTTGTGGATCTTCATATCATTTCTGTGTCCCGCTACCTGAAAGATCAGGAGGGCCAATTTGAAAAAGGCGTCCGAGCATACCTCGTTAAGGATGGCAGCAACTATCGTGTGACATTTAAACATACGAAGGATGCTGAATATGAAGGAATCTTCTTTAAAGATCAGGGTACTGACTTTAATAATGGGGTTTTTAAATTTATGAAAGACCAGAAGACACTACAAGTCATCGTGACAGAAGACATAATATCTGACTTAACTAATGTTGATTTAGATGATTCCTTGAATGATGATGATGAATAATGAATAATTCCTCCTCTGCTGAAATGCGGAGGAGTTTTTTTATGCTTTCAATAAGACTAAAGATTAACATCCACCTTAATTAATTGCTTTTGGCCTCTCTCAATTCCTAAATAACGCAATGTTTCAGCTGATGAATGGTGATTATATATGGACATAATGATCGATATGGCAATCCCTTTTCTGTAAGCATGATAACCAAAGGTTTTACGGAGTGTGTGTGTACCGATTTTTCCCTCTATTCCCGCTTCCTTTGCAGCACTATTTATGATCCGGTAAGCCTGCTGGCGAGTTATTGGCTGATTATTCTTCTTGGATTTAAAAAGAAAATCGCACTCAGTAAAATCATGCTGGGAAAAATATTTTTTTAATTCTTTTTTCACACTGTTATTTAAATAATACGCTTTCTGTTCATTGCTATTTTTAGATTCGGCACAATTGTTTAAATCATCAATATATATAAATTCCTTTATTTCTTTCCCATCTGAAACATCGCTGATTCTCAAAGAAAGCAGGTCACTGACTCTAATGCCTGTATTTATTCCCAATACAAATAGCAATAAGTCCCGCTGTGATTGTCTCTTTAAAATCTCTTTAATTTTATAAATACTTTTGATGTCCTTGATAGGATCAACATATTCCACTAGATTCCCTCCTGCATCTAATGTTACTTAATTATATGCTATCAGAAACTAAGTAACATTACAAACAATTCATTTGTATTTTTGTCCACAACAGAAACATGCAAGAGAAGTACATTCCCTTGCATGTTTCACCGCTTTTTCAATTCGCCTGCTTTTCACCGGCAGAATAGCTTTTAAAGGTTTCCAGAACTTTCACATATCGATCTTTTGAAACAATAGGTATTCCTTTTTTTAATTCTTCACATTTTGCACTTTCTAATTTTCCTAAGTCGATTTGAAAGAATGACTGAATAATATTCGTATTTTGCGGCTTTCCATTGAAGATGGTAAGTGTTCCGTCCTCCGTTACACCGAAATACCCATTTGCTTTTAATAACGGTGAAATATCATCCACTTTCCTGCGGAATACCATATAATCTATATCCATATCAACAAGCTGCCATTGATCATATTTAGCCCAGAAATCTTCAAGAGTCCATATGGTTTCCTCTATTGTTTCCTGGCTCACTTCCCCATCCAGATACTCCCTTTCCAAAATGACCTCCATCTTAAGCGGACCTTCAATTCGTTCCTCTGCTGCCTTAGCATATATAGATGTGCTGTTAGATAGAAAATTGAATGCATCCGGATGGAAGAAGAGATAAAAGGAAGCAGCTCCTGCTATTAGCAAGCACCATATGGTTCTCATGATCGATCACCTCGATTAAATAGTAACTTCTTCACTATCTGCCTGAGCCTGTTTTTCCCAGATCTTTATGATTAGTGTGGCCAAAATTTTCATGTTTATCCTGAAATAATTTTATATGTGGAAAGGGGCAAAGCATAGCTGCTTTCCCCCTTGCTAATTCGTTATTTTTCCCTGCGGAATAAGTTTTTCAAATCCCAATCAATTTGCTCTCTTGGGCCTCCATCACGAAGGTTGTTATCAATGTTTCTTAAACGGCTGAATGTTCCTTCGTCTGTTACCACCTTTGCAGATCTTCCCCGCAAATATGGCTCAACAGCTTCATGAATCGCTTCTTTCGTTTGTTCTTCCTTATCGTAATCAGTCAGATCTACAGCAATCAAAACATTGCTGCCATACGTAACAGATCTGACGTCTTCAACATTCGGAACAGATGCTGCAACGTCGCCGATTTTTTCAGCAAGCTCACCTTCATAAGCCTGATAATAGGAATTTTTAGCTTGTCGCGTATTATCATCGAGATGCCCGTGATAATTTGCATCACTATGGCTAAAACGATTATCTTTCATGAAAAAGCTGCGATCTCTGTCCGCAATAGGAATAGTAGGGTTTCCGGTATTTTCGTTCCGGACTCTTCTGGCATTATTGTTTACTTGGTTATGGCGATTGTTTTCCCCCTCGCCTCCAAGCGTATGATAGATCATTTCTGTCAGAGGCCCATCATTATCGGTACCATCTTCCACCCGGGCATTGCCGCCGCGGTTTCCGTGATTCTCATTCGAGTAATATCCCATGGGCTGACCAATTTCATTGTTCCGTTCAACACCTGCATCTTCGTTCGTTCCGCATCCTGTCATTCCCATTGATAAAATAGCAGCCATCGGCACTGCAAGCAGTTTCTTGTGCAAGCGAAAAACCCCCCTCGCTAATATTACAAGCCCTGAGCATTTCTGCTCTTATTTAGCTTGTGAGCGAAGAGGGGCTTTCATTCTGTCCATTTACGTCCAATTTTTTAATGGGCATTATTAGTTTTTGTCATTGGCAGCATATTTAAGAGCTTTAATAAAACGCTGTCTTTCAGCAAACTGGCCTACAGTTAAGTCCAGAACAGGACGAATTTTCACAGAATCAAGATATGATCTATCCCTTATTACACGATTCCATTCCCTGAATATATCAGTAGGAAATGCCAAGGCATGAAGAAAACCCTTTTCTTCAAGATTGGATTTTAAGGTGGGGTATTTTCTCAAATCTTCAAAGGACCAATTCATATAAGGAAGGATGCGATTTGCATACTGCAGATAATCAGAATGAGGAGACCCTATTGCTACCAGGTCAAAATCGAGCAAATATAAAGATTGATCTTTTGCTCTGAGAAAATTATGATGTGCTACATCACCGTGCAGAATTACCTGCTTCCCTGACTGAAATAGCCAGGCTTCGTCTTCCATGCCTTTTAAGGACCAATCTGCCCAGGCTAATAGCTCATTAATAATTTCTTTTTGGACAAAATACCTTACTACAGGGAGATTATTAAGGAAAAGGGTTGCTCTTTCTCTCCACTTATCCGCCTGCCTATATGCCGGTACAACCGTTTGATAGCGGCTGACGAGCTTCTCTGTAGTATCGTGGAATTTCTTCAGCAGCTCCAGCCCTTCTAAACGATCTGTCTTCAGGTAATAAGTAAAAACTTCTTTCGAAGGCGGTAAATACTCCAAGCAGCCGTAATAAGTCCTGTCAAAAAACAAAGGCGGTTCCTTGGCAACTTCGTAAAAAATATATGTTTTTGAAAATCCTTCCTTCATTAATGAAGAGGTGAATGCTTCCTGTAGCTTTAGACGGTGATAGGATGAAAACCCTTTAAGTATAAAGGATCTTTCCTGTGTCCTCAGTAAATAAACCTTCTTTCTGATTGGCTTTAATTCTTCAATTTTAAATGGCAGCTGATCCTGCAAATAGGAGAGGAGACGATTTTGAACTAAATCGTCTCCTCCATTATTAACCGTCGTATTCACTGCTTTCGTCTATGTTTCTTGGCATTCCGAAAGCCGCTCCGTCCATTGGGCCAAAACCCTGACCGAAACCAGGTCCCGGGCCATAGCCGAATCCCGGACCATACCCCTGCCCTGGACCAAATCCTGGTCCAGGTCCGAAGCCTCCAGGAGCAAATTGCGGTCCTCCACAGCCGCAATCATTGGAAGCTCCCATCACCGAGCCAGGCATCAATGGCTTTTGAGACATGCCTGGGGATTCTTCCATTCCCTGCACCTGTGGCATCTGATGCGGCATTTGCATTCCCATGTCTTCTGCCCCCATCACACCCGGTGGCATTTGGTGCGGCATCTGCGGCATCATTGCTCCCTGCACCTGCGGCATTTGGTGCGGCATCTGCGGCATCATTGCTCCCTGCACCTGCGGCATTTGGTGCGGCATCTGCGGCATCATTGCTCCCTGTACCTGCGGCATCTGGTGCGGCATCTGCGGCATCATCGCTCCCTGTACCTGCGGCATTTGGTGAGGCATCTGCGGCATCATTGCTCCCTGCACCTGTGGCATCTGGTGCGGCATCTGCGGCATCATCGCTCCCTGTACCTGCGGCATTTGATGCGGCATCTGCTGTCCCATATCTTCTGCGCCCATCACACCTGATGGCATTTGAGCCATTGGCATAAACGGCGAAGATTCATCATAATCCGGACTTTCCACTCCGGCCATCATACCCATATGAGGCATTTGATGCTCTGGCATCATCGCTCCCTGTACCTGTGGCATTTGATGCGGCATTTGCGGCATCATTGCTCCCTGTACCTGTGGCATCTGGTGCGGCATCTGCGGCATCATTGCTCCCTGTACCTGTGGCATTTGGTGCGGCATCTGCGGCATCATCGCTCCCTGTACCTGTGGCATCTGATGCGGCATCTGCGGCATCATCGCTCCCTGCACCTGTGGCATCTGGTGCGGCATCTGCGGCATCATCGCTCCCTGTACCTGTGGCATCTGATGCGGCATCTGCGGCATCATCGCTCCCTGCACCTGTGGCATCTGGTGCGGCATCTGCGGCATCATCGCTCCCTGCACTTGAGGGAATGGCATTTGCGGGTAACATGGATTATAAGGAAACATCGGCTGATATTGACCTCCTTGATGTGTATAAAGAGATGATTCGCTTTCCGGCGATTCAGGGCTTTCTTGATTTGAAGACGGCTTTACCTGCGGAAGGATATTAACTGGTTTAGGCGGAAGCTGAGGCTGCGGCTTAGATTCTGAAATTGGCAATGGCTTTTGCTGTGGTTTTGTTTCTGCAGGCTTCACTGGTTTTTCCTTTGCTTTAACTTCTTTCACAGGCAGAGGTTTCTGCTGCTGCGGCTTAACCTCTTTTGCCGGCAGCGGCTTTTGCTGCGGTGCCGGCTGCTGAATATTCATCATGTAATAATTATTTATATCAATTTCCGGCATAATAGGTGTTGGCATTTTGGGCTTATAAGGTTTTTTTGGAACTTCCTTCGGGGCCTCTGCTTTTGGTGCAGTCTTAGGCACTTCTTTCGGAATTTCAACCTTCGGTGCCGTTACTTTTGGCATTTCCTTTTTTGGTGCTTCAGCTTTCGGCATGGTAATAGGTTTCTCTTTGGCAAAAGGCTGTTCTGCTTTTGGCATTTCCTTTTTGGCACCCAAATTTATTTTTGCTTCCGGTTTTCCTCCAATAGGAGCTTCTTTTTTTATAGAGCCTCCACTTGCGGGAACTTTTATTTTCATACCGGGCATAATCATATCAGGGTTGCTGAGCTGTGTATTCATCTTTTTCAGCTCTTCAAAATTCACGCCGTACTTTTTGGCAATCTTCCAAAGAGTATCCCCTTTCTGTACGATATGGATTTTCACTCTGAATTCCCTCCTATGCTTAAGGTGATGCTTCCATCTGTGATGGCTGGGCTTAGGTCCACATGATGTGGGTGGTCACACAGAATTTGCCGCAGGTGCGGCTTTCTCAGTCTGTGCCCTAATCAGCATTTACGGGCATTTCATCCATTTATGTGAAAGGTGCAGATTAGTGCCCGTTAATCTCGATGAGTCCATATAGTGTATGAAGGATTGGGCAAATTGCTAACAATCTACACAAAAAGATATGCTTTTTTTCCGGGAATTATGATTCATCGTTTCATTCATATACCAATCACAGCAATTGGCAGTAAGGCAATAAAAAAAATCCTCCTGGATTGGAGAATTTTTTTTAGGCTTAGCTTCCGCGAAGTATATTTTACCCTGCGAGCTATTTTTCAATTTTAACAGCCTGAAAACCTTTTGCCACATTTATGGACGTTCAAGCATCCTGTCAAGTGCCAGTTTGGCATATGCCGCAGTTGGCTCTTCAACCTGAATCAGATTTTGGCTTTCACCCTCCCCGATTGCTTCAAGAGACCAAACCAGGTGCGGCAAATCGATTCGGTTCATGGTCAGGCAAGGACACATATGCGGGTTAAGTGAAATAATTTTCTTATCCCGATGCTGTGCGATAATCCTTTTAACTAAATTCATCTCTGTACCGATTGCCCAGGAAGATCCAGGCTCTGAGTGTTCAATTGCTTCGATAATGTAATTGGTTGACCCTGCCATATCGGAAAGCTCCACCACTTCTCTCCTGCATTCGGGATGGACAATGATTTTCATATCGGGATATTGTTCGCGAACTTCTTGTACATTTTCTATAGTAAAGTTTTCATGAACAGAACAATGCCCTTTCCAAAGAATCACTTTTATGTCCTCCAGCTGCCCTTCATATTCCAGCTGATCTGTAATAGGGTTCCATACAGCCATTTCTTCAAGAGCTATACCCAGGTTATATGCTGTATTTCTTCCAAGATGCTGATCAGGCAGAAAAAGAACTCTCTGCTTCTGCTTAAAGGCCCAGCCAACCATCTTTTCAGCATTCGAAGAAGTAACTGTAGCTCCCCCGTAACGGCCAACAAAAGCCTTTATTGCCGCAGTAGAGTTTACATATGTTAAAGGAAGCATAGTATCGCCAAACAAATTCTGCAGCTTCGTCCAGGCTCTTTCTGTTTGGCTGATATCAGCCATATCAGCCATGGAACAGCCTGCACGCATATCAGGCAAAATCACCTTTTGATGTGGAGATGTTAATATATCCGCCGTTTCAGCCATAAAGTGCACTCCACAAAATATAATATATTCCGCCTCGGTATTCTCCTGTGAAAGCTGGGCAAGCTTGAGTGAATCACCTGTAGCGTCCGCAAATTGGATGACCTCATCCTTCTGATAATGATGACCCGGAATGAACAGCTTATTCCCAAAACTATTTTTTATTTCCCTTGCCCGATCCTCCAATTCCTTTACAGTCATCATCCGATATTTTTCCGGTAGGATATTTGCTTGTTTTTCTGCTGTCTGAAAAATATTCATTTGCCCCAAACCCCTTTGTCAACAATTTATTCCACAATAACCTTCACGCTTATATCAAGTGATTTCACAGAATGGGTAAGAAAGCCGAGGGAAATGAAATCAACTCCTGTATCGCTGTAAGCCTGCAGGTTATCGAGGGTTATTCCTCCGGAGGCTTCAGTCACTATCCCATTCGGCACGCTTCTGATCCACTCTTTTATCTCTTCCGGACTCCTGTTGTCGAACATAATTACATCTGCACCTGCCTCAACTGCTTCCAGGACTTGTTCTTTTGTTTCCGTTTCGACTTCGACTTTTACCATATGCCCAATTTTTGACCGCACTTCTTCCACAGCTTTCGCAATTGAGCCGGCAAAAGAAATATGGTTGTCTTTGATCATGACTGCATCATAGAGGCCATATCGATGATTAAATCCCCCTCCGGCCCTGACTGCATATTTTTCAAGCATTCTCAGGCCTGGAGTAGTTTTTCTTGTATCACAGATCTTTGTATGTGAACTGTCCAGAACCCGGACAGCCTCATTTGTTTTTGTTGCTATTCCGCTCATTCTTTGGAGCAGATTCAAAATAACTCTTTCTCCTTTTAATAAATCCGATACTGGCCCTGCGGCTTCAGCAAGGATTTGACCTTTCTCTATCCATTCTCCGTCCCTTACTTTCATATTGACTTCAGCCGCCGGGTTCAGCACCTTAAATCCTGATCTGACTATTTCTTCACCGCAAAAAATCCCATTGTCTTTTGCAAGAAAAATGACCTTTCCTATCTGGCCCTCTCCAAAAATAAGTTCACTTGTCAGGTCGCGGTCACCAATGTCCTCGAGAAAATATTGTTCAAGTTGCAATCGCAGCTTTAATTTGTTCATTTTCACCATTCCTTTCAGCTTTTCGGCAGTGAATAATCCTTTTTCCAAGCCATTCCGGGCTTTCGAAAGGATAATCCTGCCGGAAATGACCACCCCGGCTCTCTGTTCGCCTTAATGCAGAATCTGTGATCAGATAGGCTGCAATCAGCATAAAAGCCCGTGTTATTTCCTCTTTTGAAAAATGTTCAAGATCTGCTTTTATCCATTCTTCAATTTTGCAGCCTTCAAGCCAGGCCATCTGAGCGAAAAGCCCTTCCTTTGTTTTGATAATCCCGGCATTTTTCATCATGTTCACTTTAATTTCTTCAATGGAAGGCAAATCTTCTTTAAATGGCCGCCTTAGTTCAGGGTTATGACTTTGCTTTTCTTCAGCAGGTTCACTATAAGGCAGTCCATTAAGCCAATCCGCTAGCCGCTTGCCGCAATACAGCCCTTCCAGCAGGGAATTGCTTGCAAGCCGGTTAGCACCATGTATGCCTGTGCAGGCAGCTTCACCAATCGCATACAGTCCAGGAATGCTGGTGCGGCCCAATAAATCAGTTTTTATTCCTCCCATTAAAAAATGACTTCCGGGAGAAACAGGGATTTTCCCAAGACCTAAATCTACGCCGTTTTCTTCACATATTTTTGTTATGGTCGGAAATCGGGATTTAAAGTTTTCAATTGAAGAGATATCCAGGAACACGGTTTTCCCCTTCTCCAGTGAATGATAAATGGCCTGTGACACTATATGTCTAGGCGCTAAATCACCCTGTGGGTGAAGACCTCCCATTACAGGGCTCCCGTCTTCTGTAATAAGACGCCCGCCCTCTCCCCTTACAGCTTCAGAGATCAGCCCCAGTGCTTTGCCGTCTTTATAGAGAAGTGTGGGGTGAAATTGGATGAACTCCATATCTGCAATCTCTGCCCCGGCCCTGTATGCTAAGGCAATCCCATCTCCAGTTACAGTGACGGCATTGGAGGTATATTCATACAGCTGGCCGCAGCCTCCCGTAGCGAGCACAACATGAGAGGAAAAGAATCGATGAATGGCACCAGCAGAATCTTTTCCTTTTAGCCCTATACACCTGCCGTCTTTTTCATTTATGAGCAATTGGAATACAAGAATATCTTCTAAGAAACGAACGTTGGGATTTTGCTTTAACAGCATAAAATCGATGACTGTTTTTCCTGTGCTGTCTCCTCCCCCATGAACAATTCTATTTTCTGAATGAGCCCCTTCCCTTCCTAACGCAATGGATCCTTCAGAATCCATATCAAACAGGCATCCCTCCTGATTCAGCTCTTTTATAAGGGTTGGCGCCTCACTGGTCAAGGACAGCACTGCATCAGAATCATTATGGAACCTTCCTGCTTCGAGTGTATCCATGTAGTGCTTTGATGGGTGATCATTTTTTCCCAGGGCAGCAGCAATACCGCCCTGCGCCATATATGAGTTTCCATTTTTTATACTCGACTTTGTGAGAATAATCACATTTAAGTCCTGGCGCAGCTTCTTTGCCAACTGCAGAGCGGCTACCCCGCTTCCAATAATTAAAACGTCGGCATTCATTATTTTTTACCTCCTGTTTTTACAGGTGTCTTGACACCTATATTTACACAGATTTAGAATTATGACAAGAGGTTTTCATAGTTTAAGAGGAACTTCCGACTTTTTGAACGATTTAATTAGAAAGCGAAAGCAGGTGAGGTACATTAAATATTTCGATTACGCAGCATCTTGTCCGCTTGACAAGGAAGCCGCAGATGCCTATATAAAAGCCTCAACTGAATACTTTGGCAATTCCCGCAGCCTTCATGATACCGGGAGCGCAGCAGAAGGGCTTCTTGAAAATTGCAGGATGGAATTGGCAGGCATTTTAAGCGTTAAGAGTGAAGGAATCTATTTTACCAGCGGAGGTACGGAAAGCAATTTTCTTGCAATAGATGCGTTGCTGTCTGCTTCTGAAAAATCAGGAAAACATATCATAACGGGAATCGCTGAACATTCATCCATTCATAGTATTTTAGAGAAATTACGCCTTGAGAAAGGGTATGAAATTACAAAAATTCCTTTTGGTGCAGATGGCCGAATAGACCTGAAAAAATTAAGTTCCGCCTTCAGGGATGATACCGTCTTAGTTACCATACAGCATGGCAATTCTGAAATCGGCACATTGCAGCCTCTCCTTGAGATCAGCGAGCTTTGCAGGGAAAGGCAAATATTGCTGCATAGTGATTGTGTCCATACGTTTGGCAAATCAGATTTAAAAGAAGTCGCCCGCTTTGCTGATAGCCTGTCCTTTTCTGCACATAAATTTTATGGGCCAAAAGGGATCGGAGGGATTTACTTAAAACCAGGCATGCGGTGGAGCTCCTTTTTACCAGGAGTTTCACATGAAAAGGGATTCAGGCCAGGCACCGTAAATCTTCCGGGGGTTGTTGGGATGACAGTGGCTGCACAGAAAGCTTATGTAAATTTAAGCAAGCATAACAGCCATTTCCAAATGCTGCGAGAAGTACTGCTAAAGGAACTTGAAGCTGCACAGGAGAAATTCGTAATATACGATTTTACAGGCTCTTACCAGCTTCCTTCTACATTGGGACTTCGGCTAAAAGGGGTGGAAGGACAATACATCATGCTCGAATGCAATAGGCTCGGATTTGCCATATCTACAGGAAGTGCATGCAGCACAGGCCTGCAAACTGTTTCTAAAACGATGGAGGCACTGGGAGTTGCAGATAAAAAAGGCAAAGAATTTATCAGGATTTCTTTCGGATGGAATACATCTGCAGCGGATGCAAAGGCATTGGGGGAAAAGCTGGCTATCATGGCCAGGGAACTTGTACCTCTCTAATTTTTTCTTCTGCCGTTTCCTTATGTTAAAATGAGACATTATCGGATTATAAGGGTGAGAAAATATGAATGAACAAAAAAAGGTGCTCGGAGAAGAGCGGAGGACCTTTCTGCTTGAGCTGCTGAAAGAAAGCGGACAGCCCATTACAGGAGGCGACCTTGCAGCAAAAACAAATGTAAGCAGACAGGTAATTGTTGGGGATATCACCCTTCTAAAAGCAAGAAAAGAGCCAATCATTGCCACGAGCCAGGGTTATATGTATCTTCATCAGGCTTCTCCTGCATCAGCAGCCGAGCGGGTCATTGCCTGTCATCATGACCCTGGGAGGACTGAAGAGGAATTGAATCTGCTTGTCGATCATGGAGTTACTGTAAAAGATGTAAGAATTGAACATCCCGTCTATGGTGACTTAACTGCATCGGTTATGGTATCCACCCGCCAGGAAGTGAAGCAATTTATGAATAAAATTACTTCTACAAAGGCTTCTTTCTTATCAGAATTAACAGACGGCATCCACCTCCATACTCTGTCCGCAGCCTCCGAACGGAAACTCGATGAAGCTGAGAAATTATTAAAAGAAGCTGGATTTCTTATTAACCTGGAATAGCTTTATATACAAAAAGGACCCGGATATGTATTTGCCGGATCCTTTTTGTTTTATTCCTGCAGAACTCTGCTGTTCTTATTCCGAAGCTGAAAATACGGATAGCTGCCCAAAACCTTAACACTGCAGCCCAATGCCTCCAATTCAGCAGCTGCACCAGGGATTAGGATGTCATCCAGTTTCATATCCACGTCAATGATAAAGAAATAATTCCCTAATCCTGTTTTCATCGGTCTTGATTCAATCTTGGTCAAGTTGAGCTTCCTCCAGGCAAATGCCGAAAGTACCTGATGAAGAGCCCCTGACCTGTCAGCCGGCAGCGTCACCATAACAGTCGTCTTGTGCCCTGCAAATTCCTTGCGGTCATCGCTGATTGACAATTCTTTATTGGCTAAAACAATGAACTTTGTATGGTTATAATCAAAATCATGGATATCTTCTCTAACGATCGCCAACCCATATACTTCCGCAGCTAATTCATTAGCTATGGCGCCTGCCCGCATGTCTGGATTTTCCTTTACAAATTGAGCTGCGGCTGCTGTGGAAGTAGTGCTTTCACAAGGGATCCCTTTCAGCTCTTTATGCAGAAATTTATGGCATTGTGCAATAGCATGGGAATGACTATAAACCACATCTGTTTTATCCCACTCCTTAACATGAGCTGGATGAACCATAAAATGCTGGCGAATAGGAGCTGTCAGTTCGCCGATAATCGGAAAATCCACTTCATGGATTAAATAGTCCAATGTAATGTTCACTGAGCCTTCCAATGCGTTTTCAAGAGGAACTACCGCCAGCTCTATTTCATTCTCATTTAAAGCATCAAAACAGGCAGGTATCGTTGGGTAGGCAACGGCTGTCTCATTAGGGAACAAGCTCCTGGCTGCAATATCTGTAAAAGTGGCTTTAGGTCCTAAAAATCCTAACTTCACGGTAATTACCTCCTTCTTATTCAGACTTATTTTAAATCACTGAAAATTTACTTTATACTTTATTACTTTAACATATGTATGTGGTTTACAAAATAAAAAATGAAAAAAGGGCAGGGTACAGAGCACATTTTCTCATGCACCCGTTCCCAGCACCTCTACTTTTTCTACAAACTCCAATTTTCGAAGCCTCGTCAAGAGTTCCTCAATCTCGATGCCCATTTCAGTTACATTCAGGGAAAGCGTGACATTTGCCCTTCCCTGAAGGGGAATGGTCTGGTGAATTGTTAAGACATTGCACCCCGATGAAGCCACAACGCCCAATAAATGTGATAAAGTCCCTGACCTGTCTTCCAGGTGAAAGAATAAAGTGATCAGCCGTTCTTTGACAACCGTATGGAAAGGGAACACAGTGTCTCTATATTTATAAAAAGCACTTCTGCTCAAATCAACTTTCTGGACAGCATCCCAAACCGATTCGGCTTTTCCCCTTTCGATCATTTCCTTCGCATCCAATGTTTTCTTCATGGCTTCAGGCAGAACATCTTCACGAACCAAATAAAATTTCTTATCGAATCTATCTTTTCTCATTTCTCCACCCCGTCAATCGAGAAGGTTAGTCAATAAACTCGAATTCATAATCAAGCAGCTTAACGGTATCACCGTCTTTTGCTCCTTTTTCACGAAGAGCATCATCCACACCCATTCCGCGCAGCTGTCTGGCAAACCTGCGGACAGATTCATCTCTTGAGAAGTCAGTCATCTTAAAGAGTTTCTCAATAGCATCACCTGATACAACGAACACTCCTGCAGGATCTCTAGTAATGACAAATTCGGTCTGTTCTGCTTCATGCTTGTAAAGAACGCGGTGGACACCTGTGTCTTCCTCTTCTTCATGTGACAGCGGGAATTCAGGGGTTTCTTCAACCTTATCTGCAACGGCAAATAATAAATCCCTTAACCCTTGTCTTGTTAAAGCGGATATCGGGAAAATCGGATAATCTTCATCAAGCTGTTCCTTGAATTTTTTTAGATTTTCCTCTGCATCAGGCATGTCCATTTTATTAGCCACAATGATCTGCGGCCTTTCGGTGAGACGCAGGTTATATTCTTTTAATTCTTTATTGATCGTTAGATAGTCTTCAAAAGGATCTCTGCCCTCAACAGCAGCCATATCGATAACATGAACAATAACCCTTGTTCTTTCAATATGCCGCAAAAACTGATGGCCAAGTCCTACTCCCGAATGGGCTCCTTCAATTAATCCAGGCAAGTCTGCCATTACAAAGCTGCGTCCATCTTCAGTCTCAACCATTCCCAGATTGGGAGCAATTGTCGTAAAGTGGTATTCCGCAATCTTTGGTCTTGCTGATGATACAACTGACAGTAAAGTTGATTTTCCGACGCTTGGGAAACCTACTAAACCAACATCAGCTAAAAGCTTGAGCTCAAGCACAACATCTCGTTCCTGGCCAGGTTCGCCATGTTCGGACAATTCAGGCGCAGGATTGGCAGGTGTCGCAAATCGGGTATTTCCCCTGCCTCCGCGGCCCCCGCGTGCTATGACAGCTCTTTGCCCGTGCTCAGTCAGATCGGCGATTACTTCCCCTGATTCGGCATCTGTTACGACTGTTCCCGGCGGTACTTTAACAATCATGTCTTTTGAATTTCTTCCATGCTGGTTCTTGGACATGCCATGCTCACCGCGGGGAGCTTTAAAGTGGCGCTGATAACGGAAATCCATTAACGTGCGCAATCCTTCATTCACTTCAAAAACAACATTGGCACCCTTGCCGCCATCTCCGCCGGCCGGGCCTCCGTTCGGCACATACTTTTCCCGGCGGAAAGCAACCATTCCGTTGCCCCCGTCCCCACCTTTAACATAAACTTTGACTTGATCGACAAACATATATAAATTCCTCCCGTCTGCAGTATGTCCCGATTGTCTGGCATTCAGCCAGATTACCGGCACTGACCGGATCCGCTTCTTACACTTAAGAAGTGCCCAGCCTGCAGAGTTTCACACTTAGTATTGCTTTTTTTGGCGGAAATCACTCTCTGCCATTCGCAATGAATGGCACAAATAATTCCAGTGCAAGCTCCTCTTCAGCTAAGTCCTGAACAGCAGCCGTTATGTCAGTGTTCTTCTTTTTAAAGAACTTCTCCAATTGATCCATATCTGTTAGTATTCCGCTAAAATCAAAAAAGAAACGAGCCCCTTCTTTTTCATGCCTGATGGACACAGATAAATGATTATCATGGTAAGGCTTAACTGATGAGTCCAAAATGGCCAAAAAAGAGCCTGTCCACTCAGAAAGGACAGAGTCATCCAACCGTCCGGCAATGGGATCATCGAGCACCTCATATTCAACCTGAAAGTAGTGGTTCTCCCAATTATAAGTCAATAAAAGCGAAGCAAAACCAGGAAGATTCAAATTCGAAAGTCTTGCCTCCTGCTGTGCTTCCACTACAATTTCATCTATGATTTCCTTAGCCCTGTCTATCTTATTAAGGGAAAGGTTGCCTTTAATTAATTGTATTTTATTCAGCCAGTCATGCCGGGCATGACGCAGCACTTCAATCATATTCCAGTCTTTTTCCATATATGCACTCCTGTATGGTTATTAGGCTGTCAGAAGACTGTGCTTGCTGTAAGTATATCAAAAAACATAGGTACAGTAAGCAAATTTATGATAAATAAGAAAATATTGCTTATGCGATGAAGAGCTTATGTCTTCAGCTGCTATAAATTTATCAGATAAAATTTGAAGTGCACCGGCGGGGTTTTTTGCCAAAAAAAGAAAACCCTAACCTTGTGGGGCTAGGGTTTTCTCGAAAAGGCTTACGCCTCTTGAGCTGCAGGATATACGCTCACTTGCTTGCGGTCACGTCCAAGACGCTCGAATTTAACAACACCGTCAACTTTCGCGAATAGTGTGTCATCGCCGCCTTTACCCACGTTTACACCTGGGTAGATCTTAGTACCGCGCTGACGGTATAAGATTGAGCCGCCAGTAACGAATTGTCCGTCCGCACGCTTAGCGCCAAGACGCTTAGAGATTGAATCACGGCCGTTCTTTGTAGAACCTACTCCCTTTTTAGAAGCGAACAACTGAAGATCTAATTTTAATAGCATTTATTCCACCTCCTGCTTTTTGAAGGTAATTTTTATATACTTTCCGTAGTCCTCTTCAATCGTCTGCAATGAGACAACCATGCCTTCAAGCAGAAGCTGCACTTTCTCATTCATGTCATCCCGAAGATCAGGAAGGACACAGCGGAGAAAGCCCTCTCCATGGCTGATTTCTGGTGTCACGCCGGTTAGGGCATGGACAGCATTAATGGCACCGATGGACACAGCAGATACGCCTGCACAGACGATATCCTTGCCTCTGTTTGCGAAGAATGCATGACCACTAATTTCAAACGAATGAATATTTCCGGAATCTTTACGAATAATCGTAATTTCAATCATCTTAAATCGCCTGATTAAGCGTTGATTTTTTCAATCACAACTTTAGTGTAAGGCTGACGATGACCTTGCTTCTTACGATAGTTTTTCTTCGCTTTGTATTTGAATACAGTGATTTTCTTTTGACGGCCTTGTTTTTCAACTTTAGCTGTAACAGTAGCACCTTCAACTACAGGGCTTCCTACTTTTACGCTGTCTCCGCCAACGAAAAGAACCTTTTCAAAAGTAACTGTTTCGCCTGCTTCAGCGTTAAGCTTTTCGATGTAGATAGCTTGACCTTCTTCTACACGTAATTGCTTTCCGCCAGTTTCGATAATCGCGTACATGAACTGCACCTCCTCTTAGACTAAGACTCGCCATCCCAGGCGCCGACACGAAATACGGGCTTATGTACCTGTTCTGTGCGGTTGTAGCACGGGTGCGCTACAAACATAACATGAAAATCCTATCATATAATGATTAATCATGTCAATAAGAATTATATGATTCTCTTTGTTTGCACCTGAAAGTAACTCTTTTGCGTGCCTTTACAATTATAATGCTAATGGGGTTATTAGGGAAGTGGGAAATACTGCACTAAAAAAGCAGGCGGGACGCTTAACCCAGCCTGCTTGGAACTATCCCAGCTCATTAACTCTGCCAAACTTTCGGATTTCATAAAATGGCTTGCTATTTTCCTTAATGGAAAAAATAATTCTAAAGCCAATACTGTCTTCGATTCTTTTTTTATGGTCATCATTTTCCCCTGAGAATACCGCTGCTGTGTCTCGTGTGGTTTCGATCAGGACAGCTTCATGGTCTTTGCCGCGATGTTCCCACAGTTCTCTTTCCAGCCTGAAGGCAATGGTCTCAGCACTCAGCACTCTTCCGGTGCCCTCGCATAATTGACACCTTTCGGTAAGTGATTCAGAAATGGCCGGTCTCGTTTTCTTGCGGGTCATCTGAAGGATCCCTAGAGGGGAGAATCCAACAAGATTCGTGCGTCTTTCATCTTTTTTCAGCGCGTTTTCCATTATGGCAAGAATATGCTTCCTGTCGGATGCTTCTTTCATATCAATAAAATCGATTAGGATCATGCCGCCAATATCACGGAGCCTGATCTGTCTTGCAGCTTCTTCAGCTGCCATTTCATTGGTTTTTAGCACAGTGTCTCTGCGGTCCTGTTTACCGGCGAACTTCCCGGTATTGACATCGATGACTGTTAAAGCTTCTGCTTCATCAAAAATAAGATAGGCCCCATTTTCAAGCCATACAATTCGTTTCAGCGCTTTATCAATCTCAGCTTCCGCATTAAAAGCAGAGAAGATATTTTCCTTGCCCGTGTATAGCTGAATTGTCAGGCCCGTGATTTTCGCTAGCACATTCTTCAGTGATAAATCGTCCACGGCGATTTCACCGCCAGCCATTTTCTTCGCCTCTTCAATAATTTCCTTAATAAAAGAATCCGCTTCATACACTTTTCCCGGCTTCTTTTTCATTTCCGCTTCCCTTAACAGGTCCCTGTACTCCAGCCTGAGCTTTTCCAGTTCATCCATAATCTCATTCTCTTTCCTGCTGACGCAGGATGTTCTGAAAATCAGACCTTCATTCTCTTCTTTAGCACGATAGCCAAATTGGCGCCAGTTTTCTCTTGCTTTACTATCCTCAATTTTCTTGGAAACAGCAACATAACGGCCGTTTGGCATATATATCAGTGACTCTCCTGAAAATTCAATTAAACCAGACAATCTTGGTCCTTTCGTGCCAGCAGCGTCTTTTTCAACTTGAACAAGTATTCTTTCTCCCTGATGGACAAAGGAAGAAATGCTCCGTTTTTCCTTCATTTGCAAATCCTCGGCAGAACAAACATAAGATGCCAGTTTGTCCCGGTGAAGGAATCCGCTTTGATCTTCACCTATCTCTACAAAAGCTGCATTCAATCCAGGCATTACTTTTGCAACAGTGCCTAAGTATATATCCCCAACTGATGAACGATGCTTCGGCTGGTCAATAAATAGCTTCTCGACCCTATTATCTTTTAAATGCACAAATCGGCGCTCTCTTGATGCATAATTTACAACTAACTTATCCAAAACGATTTCCTCACTTTAAAACATTATTTATTCATGTTAATCAAAATTTGCTCTTCAGTAAACATAAAGCAAATCCCCTATTTTTGCTGTCAGCACTTTTTCCGCAAAGCATGCATGCAGCAGTTCATTTTCATCTAATGCACCCTTTTCTTTCCCGTCCTTTTCAACAATGATGGGGTGCTTGCATCCTCGCTGAAATCTTTCCAGCACGTCAATAACCAATTCCTCTTCCCGGACAACGATTGGCTTCAATGTCCGAAAGTCGCTGTGCTTCCCATAATACCTTTCGAGAAGAAAACGGATAAACACAAACCGGCTCTGCTTCCATTCATGATATAGCGAAAACACCAAAAAAGCGAGGATTACCCAAATGTTCAAGTTAACCGGAGAGGTCAGCAAAGTTAGTATAATGAAACTGATTAGACCCGCAGCCGAAATGAAAAGTGTTTTTCTGTGCGCTTCCGGAAATGCCTGATTAAGAGAAAGCCATAAGAATACAAGCTTTCCTCCATCCAATGGCCAGACAGGGAGCAGGTTAAAAATTAATATCATTAAATTAAATTGAATAAACAGATGAAAGATATCAGCAGAAAGCCAGGAAAGCTCATAAAATAACAGCCCCGCCCCCATCATCCATATATGCTGAAGCGGCCCTGCTATAATGACTATAATCTCCTCTTTCAGCGGCCGGTTCCCGTGCTCATCCATTTCCGCTACACCGCCAAATGGCAGGAGGGCAATCTTTTTTATTCTCCAGGAATAGAAGGATGCAGCAGCGGCATGGCCCATTTCATGAACAAAGATAATCAGCAGCAGCATGCATAATTCCATAAAGTGAGCAGTTGCAACAGACAGTCCGATAACGGCCCATAACAAAGGATGAATATGAATATGTGTAATTAACCCTGTTATTTTATTCAAATGGGATCACCTGGATCGGATCTATAAAATCATCATCTTTTTTAATCGCGAAATAAAAAGAGCCTTTTTCAGCATCACCGGCGTCACCCGCTGTACCAATACCTGTTCCTTTTTCGACGTATTGATATAAATTCACATTAATTTCAGCCAAATTGCCATACCAGGACTCACTTTTATCACCATGCTGAATAATGACCGTATTTCCAAAACCATCCTTCTTTCCAGCAAACCGCACAAGCCCTTCACTCATTGCTTCAATGGAAGCTTCCTTTCCTGTTTCGATTGTTATTCTCTGTCCATTATCATCAAATTCTTCCAGGATTTTTGCAGAAGCGGGCAATGCATATTCGCTGTTTTCTTTAACGTTCTTCTCTTCACTTTTGCCATCTGAAAATGGCAGCAGGGCCAGCGGTTTACCAAATTGTTCTTCATACCAGCCGGAAACTGCGGCGAATTGAAAATCTTTCTCCATTGCTGTTTTTACAAAATCTCTTGCAGGATCAAAAGTCGCTGCCTGGTTTTTAAAAAGTATGGCAGCGAATAAAAAAATACAGGCAGAAGCAAGCAATTTGAAAAGAAATAGTTCCTTGCGAAATAAAGGGTGGTTTCCCTCTTCAAGCTTGCTTTCGTATGAGGGCAGCTTATTAAAGCCGTACCGCTCTTCATCTTCTGTCCAAAGAACCGTTGAATCTTTCTTTTTGGAGAATCTCTCTTTGTCCTTTTTTCTCCGCTCGATTCTCTTGCGTATTTCATCCGCTCTTGAATTCATGATATCCCCACCATTTCTATATAACTCTATTTGTACAAGTTTATGAGTTGTCCAAATAGAGTATGACTTGAAGTGGTGTCTTGAATAAAAAAATAAACCGGAGATGGCTCCCCGGCTTTGGTTCAATAGATATTATTATTTTACTCCAAAAAACTTTTTCAGTTTTGAAAATACACCCTTATTCTCTTCTTCCAGAGGCTGAAGGGGTACAGCTTCGCCAAGAATTCTGCGGGCGATATTACGGTAGGAAACCGAAGCTTTGCTGTTAGGGTTTAAAGCAATAGGCTCACCATGATTCGATGCCTTGATTACTTCATCATCATCTGCCACAATTCCGATTAAATCAATCGACAAATGCGCAGTTATTTCATCAACATCAAGCATGTCGCCATTTTTCATCATATGGCTTCTAATTCTATTTATTATCAGTTTAGGAGCCTCTACATTTTCTTCTTTTTCAAGCAAGCCGATAATCCGGTCGGCATCACGTACAGCTGAAACTTCCGGAGTGGTTACAACAATTGCTTTATCTGCACCAGCAACCGCATTTTTGTACCCCTGCTCAATTCCGGCAGGGCAGTCTATGACAATATAGTCATAATCCTGCTTTAATTCATCAACCAGCTTTTTCATCTGTTCGGGTGTAACAGCCGTCTTATCACTTGTTTGAGCAGCAGGAAGCAAATACAGCAGATCTTCAAACCGTTTGTCTTTAACCACAGCCTGATGTATTTTGCACCGGCCTTCCACTACATCGACCAGATCATAAATAATGCGGTTTTCAAGCCCCATTACCACATCAAGATTTCGAAGGCCAATGTCTGTATCCACCAGGCACACTCTTTTTCCCTGAAGGGCCAGAGCAGTACCTACATTTGCGGAAGTAGTCGTTTTCCCGACTCCGCCTTTTCCGGACGTAATGACAATCGCTTCTCCCATCCTAGCTTCCCCCTTGCAATCTAGTTATATTAGGTCTTAGATGCATCAAAACTTGTAATCTATCTACTGTAATTTGATCATTTTCATCAATATAAGCACATTCCATTTCCCGTTTTTCTTCCTCCTGATCATTGTCAGGTGCACGGTTAATACAATTGCTGATTCTTAACTGGGACGGCTTCATAAGCGAAGCTACCACCACGGCTTCATTATTTCCATGGCAACCGGCATGGGCTATGCCTTTTAGAGCACCCATAACAAAGATGTTTCCTCCTGCCATAACAGTGCCTCCTGGATTTACGTCTCCGATAAGAAGCAAATCTCCAGGAGTTTCGAGAACCTGCCCCGAACGAATTACCTTCGCAACAGATACAATTTCGTTTTCTTCCTTCTGTTTTTCAGCTTCTTCTTTGGTAATGACATTGGAGCTTATAGACTCGACGATCAGGTTCTTCTTTTGCCTGATTAACTCCTTTAATTCTTCCTGCTGCTCTTCTGTGAGATAACGGTTGCCGACTTGTACCCTAACGGAAAGAAGCCGGTCTTCAACAGATCTGGAGTTTTCTGAAAGCTTTCTATCAAGCTCTTTCTTCAGCTCTCCATAAGAGCAGGAATCATCAAGATGCAAAGTCAGTCCATCTTTCGTGCCTTTTATTGTAACGTTTTGGTTTTTTTTCATTACAAGATGTTCACCTCAATGATAAGAAACACATTCGTGCTGATGCACTCTATTTTTAAACAGGCTATTACTATAAACATAGCCAGTTTGGGAAATCCCATAAAAAATATGTCGATTTTCCTTATCCTTATTTGCCCATAAAGGTAGAATTCGACAGAAACCTTCTAAATCCCTTTTTTACTGAAAGGCTCTTTTTTCAAAGATTTTTGTTTTAGTTTGTGAATTCTGCCTGTTGTGTTCCGCTCCAGGCACGCAGCGAACGCGGGGGGAGGAATGCGAGCCTCCTCGGCTTCGCCTGCGGGGTCTCACACTTCCCTCTCCTCCCGCAGGACATTGAATAAGCTTCCTCGATTGAACACCGCACGAAGGAAATGCGTCAGCTTTTTCGAGGATCAAGTGCCCACAGCGATAATCAACTCAGCAATAAACTAAGTTATGAAAAAGCAACAAACTTTAATAAACAGGGTACTGAAAATGATTCATTTAAAAGAAACCGGAGTAATCCGGTTTCTTTCTCTGAATTGTAAAATTATATCACTTCAACAATTATTCGTTTAAGCTGTCTGCAAATTTTTCAGAAAGTCTTTTAAATGGGTAGACAGCTAATATAATAAAAATGGCATTCAATATCAAAGTAGGCAGGAGACGGGACGAAAGAAAGACTGCAAATTCCATATCTGTATGGTGAATTAGTAAGTTCATCTGGTAAACACCTGCCTCAAGAAGGGTGATGCCCAAAAGAACAATTATAGAAGCCATCGCTATATTCGTCTGAAGAATTCTCATTAGTTTGGTTGTAATAAAAGCAATGACCGGAAATAGAAACAAATAAATGCCGATAATTTCAACATACACAATATCAAAAAGCAGCCCGAATAATAGGCCGTAAAGAATTCCGTGCTTTTTTGAGCCAAAAATAGTCAAAAAAAGCAATGCAGCCATCAGAAAACGGGGAACTGCTATTTTTCCGCTGCCTAATAAATCATGCGGAGTTACTTGAACAAATATGCTTTCCCCAATAAATAAGGCCAGGAGAATGAGAGGAAGAAGGAATCTTCTCACAGTTCCTCCTCCTTCTCATCAACCATTTCCATTAGTTCAGGCTGGGATGCCCCTCTTTTAACGACCATTACATGTCCGATATCATAGAAGTCTGCTCCTGGCTTAACATATGCGGTTTGAGTCAGACCAAATTCATCTGGAACAACATCTACAACCTTCCCAATCGGAAGGCTCTCAGGGAAAACACCGCCCAGACCTGATGTAATAACGTTTTGACCCTTTTCAACCTTCGCATCATAAGGAATCTTCTTAAGCAAAAGAAGACCCTTATCATCATCATAGCCTTCAATCAGACCGAAAAAGTTATTCTCGCCTGCCTGAATCTTAGCTGAGATGCGATTGGTCGGATCCATTGAACTAAGAAGCTGGACGGTTGAAGTAAATGTATTGCTGCTTTTTACTTTGCCAATCAGGCCTTTTGAAGTAATGACCGCCATATTCGGTTCAATTCCGGCATTTTTCCCCTTATTTATAATAAGCAGCTCATGCCATCTGTCAGGATTTCTTCCTATTACTGTTGCCTGCTTTGGTTCAAATTCACTTAAAGAATCCTTCTTATCCAAAATTTCTCGAAGTTCCGTATTATCCTTTTTCAGCCTCTGAACCTCAGACTCAAGTCTTGCAAGTTCATCCAGCCTTTTTTTCAGATCTTTATTTTCTTTGTATGTATTTTGCAAGTCTTCGACATTTTCAAAGAATCCCGCCACATAATTCACAGGGCTGGAAACAGCATTTTGTATAAACCCGGTAGTATCTTTTAAAAATTGTTCAGGCCAGGTCAAATTTTCTCTATCCTTTAAAGAAAATCCAATCAATGCCACGAGAATAATAATGCTGACAAGCAAAATAATCAGGCGTTTGTTCAGAAAGAACTGTGGCATCCTTTACACCTCGAATAGTATTTTTCTAGGGAATCCTGTGCCATTTAGGCACTGCTCAACAAAATATAACATATATCTGCAAAGATATCATTTGAAGCTCAATAAAAAACCAAATTTGAGCCCATACACTTTAAAGAAGTGAATGGGCTTTATTATTTTACTTATTCAGAACTCTATTATCTGGATTCTTTAGCTTTTGTTTTGAATAAATCGATATGGTCAAGAGCTTTTCCGGTTCCAATAGCAACACAGTCCAATGGATTTTCTGCAATTAGGACAGGCATTTTGGTTTCTTCACTGATCACCTTGTCCAGATTTCGAAGAAGCGCTCCTCCTCCAGTCAGGACAATACCCCGGTCCATAATATCTGCTGCCAGTTCAGGAGGTGTTTTTTCAAGAGTATTTTTTACTGCATCCACAATCGCATATACTGTATCATTCAATGCTTTTGAGATTTCTTCTGCAGTAATTTCAATTGTTTTAGGCAAGCCTGTCAACAGATCGCGTCCGCGAATTTCCATGTTTTCGACGCCTTCCGGATCTCCGGCAGAGCCTACCTCCACTTTTATTGTTTCTGCTGTACGATCACCAATCATCAGGTTGTAATTTTTGCGGATATAATTAATAATCGCATCATCCATTTCATCACCGGCAATGCGGATCGATTGGCTTGTAACAATTCCGCCCAGGGAAATGATCGCTACTTCAGTAGTTCCCCCACCAATATCAACTACCATGCTTCCTGTAGGTTCCCAAACAGGCAGATTAGCTCCGATTGCTGCGGCGAACGGCTCTTCGATGGTATAAGCATCACGGGCGCCTGCCTGGCGGGTTGCATCCACAACAGCGCGCTCTTCAACGGCTGTAATACCTGATGGTACGCAAACCATTACATACGGCTTCCCTGAGAAGAAGCCCTTATTTTTATTGGCTTGTTTAATATAATATTTCATCATGACAGCAGTGGTCTCATAATCCGCAATAACGCCATCCTTCATTGGACGCAGCGCAACAATATTGCCGGGAGTACGGCCGATCATATTTTTAGCGTCATTACCTACGGCTACAATATTTTTAGTATCTGTCTGCAGTGCCACTACAGACGGCTCTCTGACAACAATCCCTTTTCCTTTAACATAGACAAGCGTATTAGCTGTTCCTAAATCTATTCCAAGGTCTCTAGTACCGATTCCAAACATAAATGGTATCTCCCTTTCTGATACAAATTGCTCATTTTCCTAAGTAAGGTTTTTTAATGGAATTTTCTTTTATTTTTCTAGTACAATCCGCCTCCAAAAATGCAAGGCATCTCAAAAATCATAACCAATATTATATCTTAACGTCAAACAAAAACATAGTGTTATAAATACCCTTTTTCCTTTAAACTGACAAATTTATTTTCACCGATGATCAGATGGTCCAGCACATCGATGCCGATTATTTTTCCGGACTCTGCTAGTCTTTTGGTTACTTCAATGTCTTCCCTGCTTGGAGTCGGATCGCCGCTCGGATGATTATGAATGCAGATGATGGAAGCAGCCGACCTGCGAAATGCCTCCTTAAAGACCTCTCTGGGATGAACAATTGAAGCGTTCAGGCTCCCAATAAAAATAGTCTGCTTATGAAGCACCTGATTTTTTGTATTTAAATAAAGGCATACAAAATGCTCCTGAGACAAAAATCGCATTTCATGCATGACATAATTTGCCCCATCCTCAGGCGAACGGATAATATATCTGTCATCATATGTGAGTTTTGAAATTCTCCGGCCAATTTCAACTGCTGCCAGCACCTGAATTGCCTTTGCCGATCCTATTCCTTTAATGGCCGTTATTTCATCCAGGGATGCATCCTTTAACAGCCGAAGTCCTTCAAAATGGGTAAGAAGCCTATTCGCTAATTGCAGAACTGATTCATCTTTCGTGCCTGTTCTGAGTAATATTGCTATCAGTTCGTGATTGGACAAGCTCTCTGGACCATTTTGGACAAAGCGCTCACGAGGGCGCTCATCCTGAGGAAAATCTTTAATTAAAAGAGAATCTGTTTGCATATTGTCCTCCCTAAACTCTGGGCTCAGGGAGCTGAAGATGAATGAAGTATATTAAGGTAGCGAATATCCCGCTTTCCTCAGTTCACGAACCGTTCTGGAGACAGGAAGTCCGACAACAGAAAAATAATCTCCGCTTATACTTTTTACAAGCATGCTGCCAATGCCTTGTATCCCATATGCCCCTGCCTTGTCAAACGGTTCACCGGTGCCAATATAAGAGTTAATTTCTTCATCTGTTAACTCCCAGAACACCACATCAGTTTTTTCATAAAATGTAATGGCATTTTTTTCAGGCGTCATGATAGATACACCTGTGTAAACAGAATGAATGGTTCCAGACAGACTTTTCAGCATAGTAAAGGCTTCCTTGCTGCTGTCTGGCTTTCCTAAAACAGCGCCGTCCTTAACAACAACTGTATCTGATCCAATTACATATGAATCAGGGTGCTTATTAAATACAGCCTTTGCCTTTCTATGGGCAAGCTCCTTCACGATCTCTCCTGGTGTCAGCACTGGATCAAAACTTTCATCGACATCACTGCTGGAGACTTCAAATTGCAAATGAAGATTTTCAAGAAGTTCTTTTCGCCGCGGGGAAGAGGAGGCTAAAATGAGGTTTTGCATGTAATCACCTTACCTTTATGTATCATATTGGGAGATACAGGTTAATCGTATCAAAAAATTGCCAGACAAACAATTTTAAAGAAGAAATTCACGGTATTTTTATATCAAATAATGACAAAAAGAAAGAGTCTGTCTAAATTTCCCGAACAGACTCCGCTTAATATGTGATATTTCCCAGAAAATATTCGAATCTTATAACCTTATGGCACAATATGCCGGGTCCTTACTGCCCGCCTGACTGAAGCAGTGACTGATAAGCGGCAAGAAACCCAAGCAGATGCTCCTGAATTTTACCGGCTGATGCAGCATCACCTGACTGCTGGTAAGTTTCCAGTTGCTTAGAAGCATTCAATAGTTCTTCTCTTACCGAAATCAGGCTTTTATTTTGAATTTGATCTGTTTCCAGTTCATTCACTGTCTTTCTGTGGCTTTCTATTTTTTCAGCTGTTTCAGGAGTTATGGAGCTGCCGAGAGTGGCACTGGCTGCACCTTCTGACAGGCTTTGATATAAAGCGGGAGCAATTTCAGCCAGTTTTTTCTCTTCGGCATTTACTCCTTCAATTGCTTTGCCTTCAAAGGTTACTTCTTTAGCAAATACATCAATTCCCTTGCTTTTAAGATCAGCTCCTATTTCCTTTGCCTCATCAAGGCTGCCTGATACCCCTAAGAAAAGAAAAGTTTGCTCTCCCATTGTTATGGATTGGCTATAAACCCCTTTTTGAGAGTTGGCATCCTTGATTTGCTGTGCTGCTTCGCTGTTTGAAAAAACGCCCCCTTGAACTACATATGTTGCAATCGTTTTTAAACCCGCAGATCCTGCAGGAGTCTGCTGACTGGCTGCTGCCGGTTTTTCATTGATTGGAGGCGCCACCACAGTTTCTGCTGCCTGATCTGTGAATACCAGCTTCAGCATGATGAATCCGAAGCTTGTCCCAAGAAGGACCGCAAAAAAGACAGCGAGAAAAATGGATGTTAAGAATCCTTGCTTATTTCTTCCCCGGAATTTCCTGGCCAGTGTACTCAGACCATTTTTAGCTGGTGATTTAGGAGGAGCTGCTATTTTATATTCCTTTATATCCTCATCTTCCGTTTCCTCAGGCAGAATCCAGTCAAAGCTGTCATCCGCCTCTTTGCCGGCCGCTGTTTGTATGGAAGCGAAAAATTCAGTTTGATCCTGTTTTTTCTGTCTATCCAGCTGCCTCGGATCCCATGATTTTTCCTTCATTTCTTCCTTTTTCTCCTGAAACGGACGGTCCTTGCCATTAATCTTTATCGTGATTGTTTTTTCGCTTTTAGGCTTGTCCACATCTCATCCTCCCTTCCGCACCGTTTCCTGAATTGTTTCCATCCTAACATAATGAAAAAAAAAAATAACAAGACTTTTGTCGTCTTGTTACGGAAGGATTTCGTCAAATTTTTCATTTGGTTGTTCAGTTAGTTACTGAAATTATATCAGGATCTAATTTATTTTTTGTGGATTCCTTAATTACCATCAGAATAGCATCAGCTCCGCTTTTCTTATCTTAAACAAACAGCGGGTTATGAATTTTCTCTGAATTATTGTAAACAGAGAGTCTATCATTTCCGCATTTGATTTTATATCAAAATAATATAAATCTTGAAATAAAAATATAGATCTTTTACTCATTAACTTCTTTACAATTCTGAGTATCTCTATAAGACTGAGTGAAAGTACCATTCTATCAATTCATTGCCATAAAAGTAAGCAATCATGGTTCCCATACCAATAAAAGGACCGAATGGAATTGGTTTTCCCTTTTTCACAACTCCTAAAAGCATGCCTATCCCACCTAGAAATGCTCCAAGCAAAGTTGCTAGAAAAAACGAAACCAAAACAAGCTTCACACCTAAAGCAATACCAATAACTGAGTATAGCTTTATATCACCTCCACCCATGCCGCCTTTACTGATTACAGCTATAATTAAAAGTAGTGAAAAACCAAGTACCCCACCAACTAAACTATCCCACCATGGAGAAAGGGGAATTAGAATCCGTTCTGCTGTTAGGATCACGCCAAACAAAAAGAGAATTTTATTTGGAATGATCATATATTTATAGTCAGATACAAATATAATGACCATAAGAGAAACTAGTGTCCAGGCAACAATCAACTCTGAAGTCCACCCCAAAATTAATGGAGCAGCAGCAAACAAAGTACCTGTTAAAAGCTCAACAGCCGGATATAAGGCTGAAACTGACTCCTTACAGCGCCTGCATTTTCCACCTAGAAATACATAAGAAAGAATTGGGATAAGCTCTAAATATGATAAAGTATGCTTACAGTGTTTACAATGTGACCTCGGCTTTACTATTGATTGATTTTCAGGAACTCTTAGGCCAACTACATTGTAAAAGGAACCTAGTATGGAACCAAATAAAAATAATATTATCAAGAGATTTAGCATAAATATTAACGCAACGGCGTAGGCACAAGAAAGCTGATTTCCTCAGTGTCCTATTTATAGAGGTTCTCAATATTGTTATATGCCCGCAGCTTGTTTCCTCCTCTAAAATTTGTAAAAAATCAAAAAATGATCAATGGAATCTGAATATACTTGACAGTATATGTGTAATCTTTATAAACTTCAATGATGTATATCACTAATATTAGACCAATACACCTGTAAGAACCATATATTGAATTGCTAAAAAGGTTTACTTCTGCCAAAAAAATCCTTTTGACAGGCAAAAGGATTTTACTTCACATATTCCGCAACCCTATTCCTCCCAGCCTGCTTAGCTCCAACATATAAAGCTCTGTCAGCATGGCGTATGAGGGCCAGTGAATCATCGGCATCATCTGGTGCAGCAGCTACCCCAATAGAAGCGGTTATATATACTTTTGTGTTGCTGCTTCTTCCATCGATGGTCTGTTTGAGTATAAATGGTCGATTGGCAATGGTCTGTCTGATAAGCTCGGCCCAGCCTATTGCATCTTCCTTGCTGGTATCAGGCATTAAGACAATAAATTCCTCGCCGCCATATCGGGCAGCAATTCCAGCCGTATCAATCAAATTTGTCAGCCGATCAGCCAATTCACAGAGGATTTCATTTCCGCTCTGATGCCCATACGTATCGTTCACTTTTTTAAAATGATCGATATCGAGTATGATGAGAGAGAGGAGATCCCTTGAACCATTATGCAATCTGCTGAACTCTTCATTTAGTTTCGCTTCTATATAGCGGTAATTATATAGTTTCGTAAGCGCACAGCGCTCGCTTTTGGCTTTTGTTTCTTCATAGTGCCTGGCATTCTCAATCGCTATTGCAAAATGCGAACATAATATATCGACAATCATGAGCTGCGACTTTTCATATGCCCTCTTTTTCGTGGATGAAAGCAGCAGAATCCCCAATATTTCATTACTACGGACTATGGGAACGCAAATGATGCTCTCAGCATCTTCAGGCAAAAATTCCTTAGCAATGCTTTTCCATTTATTTTTCGAATGAAAAAGGACAGATTTTCCGGTTTCCAAAACCAATCCGCTGATTCCCTCATTTTTATTTGTTGGCATAAGATCATTCGGCTTAATTAGTTCATGCTCTTTCCGGTAAATGGAGTGAAGTTCATCATTGTCTTTGATATCAAGGATATAGGCATAATCAACAGGAACCATTTCGCTCAATTTCAAAATGAAAAGCTCCATAACCTCATTAACATCAAGATGCTCGGCCATTTTGTGACTAATTTCTGAGGCTTTTTGAAGGTAATCAATCACCTTTTCACTTGAGTAATAAAGATGAAGTATGGTTGAAAGACTTACAAATGGCACACCTACAATCAGGAGTGCAAGAATTCCCACTTCAGCATAGAGAATGTAAAGGATAAGGCCAATCGGGAATGTTATGAGTGAAGTGACCGTTTCCCAAATCAGGTCTTTTTCCAGAAAGGATATTCTCCTGCCGTATAAGGCAGCCTGAATTACACTGATCAATATCTGATTTAGTGTAAAATGAATAACCGGATAGGCGGCCGCAACCCAGAAATACCGGGGTTCAGCAATCAAATCTATGCCTGTTTTTCCTCCCATTGCAAAGTAAGCCAGCCCGCTCAATAAAGAGACCGTAAAGAATAAAAGTGAGTTAAGCGGCAGACGAAACAACTGGTCTTTTTGTACTTTAAGTCTAATAAGAAGTACCAGGACACCCACCTGAACCATAACCATTTCAGCAAGAAGACCAAAGGTTAAGAATACTGCCATGGAAACCCATTGAATCAAAAAGATTGGTGTATTATTGACAACCATCGGCATGGAAGAAACGAGAAACATTAAAATAAAAAAGGCAAATAAACTGATTCCCTGTCCTGAAAGATCGGGAGGGTAAAAATGATAGGTTAGCATGGAACCTGCGGGAAATAGCAGTATCCATAATAACCATATTTTTTTCTTGGCTCGTGAACTAACTATCTTTTTTCCCCTCCTCCAATTTATTCAGGAAAATAGTCTGATAATAAAAATATTTTATCAAATTTTCTAACTTTTGTCATATTTTCATTGTTTGTTTTCCAAAAGTTTCAAAAGAACTGGCTTCACTTCTGACAGGAAGTAAAGGGATCCGGTTATGACAAGGACACTGTTTTTTCCTGATTCGCACACTTCAGTCTTCAATAGCTCTTTCCAATCTGTGTGAAATTGTTTCCTGCTGTTGTCACTGAGATTATATAAATCTTCAGCTGATGCTGCTCTCGGAAAGTGAAATTCTGTAAAGGTGATGGAGTCTGCAGCAGAGTCAAGCTTATTGATCATTTTATCAAGCTTTTTATCAGCCAGCGCAGCAAATATAATCTTTTTGCTTCGATCTCCAAAACGCTTCTCCAGCTCAGCAGTTAAAGCAGATATCCCTTCTTCATTATGTGCCCCATCTATTACCACCAGCGGGTCATGAGACACAATTTCAAATCTGCCGGGCCAGAAGGCTGTTTTCAATCCGGCTCTTATGTGTTTCTCCTCTATTAAGAACGAATAAAACTTATTTAATAGCTCTGCTGCCATTACAGCCAGGGATGCATTTTCAATCTGGTGTTTCCCGCTCATCCCTGTCTCAAGATCACGGAACTCCTGAAATACTGTCTCAAGGGAGAAAAACTCACCCTGGACCAGGGATTTATGATCCGAAATAGTAAATTCATTTCCCAGCTGATAAATCGGGGACTTTAAACCTAAAGCTTTATCTTGAATAACAGCGAGGGCTTCTTCCTGTTTAACAGCTGTAATAACACTGATACCAGGTTTAATGATTCCCGCTTTTTCAAAAGCGATTTTCTCATATGTATCCCCAAGTATGGCTGTATGATCGAGCCCGATGCTTGTAATGATTGATAACACGGGATAGATGATATTAGTGGAGTCATATCTGCCCCCAAGCCCCACTTCAAACAATACAAGATCCACTGGTCTTATATGACCAAAATATTGAAAAGCCATGGCGGTAATGATTTCAAACTCAGTTGGGCCGCCAAGTTCAGTCTGTTCCAATTCAACAGCCAGCGGATATATATCATTAGCAAGCTGAACGAGATCGTCATCCCCAATTGGAGTTCCGTTAAGAGAAATGCGTTCATTAAAATTCTCAAAATATGGCGATGTAAACGTCCCGACCGAATAACCCGCCTCTTGAAGAATTGATCTCAAAAATGTGACTGTTGAGCCTTTCCCATTCGTTCCGCCAATATGAACAGACTTAATCCTTCTCTCCGGATGCCCGAGTTTTTCCATCATCCATTCCATTCTCTGCAGACCAGGTTTCATCCCCAGCCTAAGCCTTGAATGAATCCATCCAAGAGCTTCCTCATAAGCAGTAAACATCTATATGCACCTCCGTTATAACAGGAAGGAAGACGAATCCTTAATATGGACCCGCCTTCCGCAACTTTTAATTATTCTCCTTTTAACTCTCTAATGCGGGCTTCTACAGCTGCTCTCTTCTCGCTGTAGTCTTGTTCTTTTGCTTTCTCTTCTTCAATTACCTTTTCAGGCGCTTTTTTAATAAAGCCTTCATTTGAAAGTTTCTTTTGAACCCGTTCTACTTCTTTATTTAATTTATCCCATTCTTTCTGCAGTCTGGCCACTTCTTCTTCAATATTAATCAAGCCCTCAAGAGGCAGGATAATTTCTGCACCAGTCACAACTGCTGTCATCGCCTTATCAGGTGTTTCAACCTCTAAAGCCAGCACCAGTTCCTCAGGATTACAGAAGCGTTCAATATAGGCACTGTTATTTTCCAGTGTAGTAAGAATTTCCTGGTCTTTAGCCCTAACCATCATTTTAATTTTCTTGCTCATTGGCGTGTTCACTTCAGCACGGCTGTTGCGGACAGAACGGATGATTTCAACAAGCAGCTTCATTTCATTTGCAGCCTGGTTGTCTGTGTATTCATCGTTTACAGCTGGCCACTGAGCAACTGTGATGGATTCGCCTGAATGAGGAAGGTTCTGCCAAATTTCCTCCGTTATGAATGGCATAAATGGATGAAGCAGGCGCATTGTGTTATCCAGAACATATGCCAGGATGGAGCGCGTCGTTTTCTTGGCAGCTTCATCTTCTCCATAAAGGGGAAGCTTCGCCATTTCGATATACCAGTCGCAGAAATCATCCCAGATGAAGTTGTAAAGCACTCGGCCAACCTCTCCAAACTCATAGCGGTCAGACAATCTTGTAACAGTCTCAATTGTTTCATTCAAACGGGTTAATATCCACTTATCAGCAACAGACTTTTCACCGCTTAAATCAATTTCTTCGAATTTTAATCCATCCATATTCATTAAGGCAAAGCGGGATGCATTCCAGATTTTATTGGCAAAGTTCCAGGTTGCCTCTACCTTTTCCATACTGAAACGAAGATCCTGTCCCGGCGAGCTTCCTGTAGAAAGGAAATAACGGAGTGAATCGGCACCATACTGGTCGATTACATCCATTGGATCAACGCCATTTCCAAGGGACTTACTCATCTTGCGTCCCTGTGAGTCACGAACAAGTCCATGAATTAATACATCCTGGAAAGGACGCTCTCCTGTAAATTCGAGACCTTGGAAGATCATTCGTGATACCCAGAAGAAAATGATGTCATAGCCTGTTACAAGAGCTGCTGTCGGATAGTATCTCTTAAAGTCAGCAGATTCAGTATCCGGCCAGCCCATCGTTGAAAACGGCCATAATGCAGAACTGAACCATGTATCTAATACATCTTTATCCTGTTCCCAGTTTTCACTGTCTTCAGGAGCTTCATGACCTACGTAAACCTCACCAGTCTCCTTGTGATACCAGGCCGGGATGCGGTGTCCCCACCAAAGCTGGCGTGAAATGCACCAGTCGCGGATATTTTCCATCCAACGCAGATACGTTTTTTCAAATCGCTCCGGAACAAAGTTCACTTTTTCCTCTTTATTTTGAAGTGCGATGGCTTCATCTGCAAGAGGCTGCATTTTTACAAACCATTGTGTTGAAAGGTATGGTTCGACTACTGCACCGCTGCGCTCTGAATGGCCCACAGAATGCATATGCTCTTCAATTTTGAAAAGAACTCCTTCTTCCTGAAGGTCCTTTACGATCTGCTTGCGGCATTCAAAGCGGTCCATACCCTGGTATTTACCGGCTCTCGTGTTCATCGTGCCGTCTTCATTCATTACAAGGATTCTTTCAAGATTGTGGCGGTTTCCGATTTCGAAATCATTTGGGTCATGAGCCGGTGTAATTTTTACTGCACCTGACCCGAAATCCATTTCTACATAATCATCTGCAACAATCGGAATTTCCCGTCCTGTAATCGGCAGTTTAACCGTCTTGCCGATTAAATGCTTATAACGCTCATCTTCCGGGTGTACTGCTACAGCTGTATCGCCAAGCATCGTTTCAGGGCGCGTAGTGGCAATTTCGATATGTCCCGAACCGTCTGTCAGTGGATATCTCATATGGTAGAAAGCACCTTGAACATCCTTATATATAACTTCGATATCAGAAAGGGCTGTTTTCGTAGACGGATCCCAGTTGATGATGTACTCGCCGCGGTAAATCAGGCCTTTATTATAAAGTGAAACGAAAACCTCTCTAACAGCTTTTGATAAGCCTTCATCAAGGGTGAAGCGTTCACGGCTGTAATCAAGCCCTAATCCAAGCTTTGACCATTGCTGGCGGATATGGCTGGCATATTCCTCTTTCCATTTCCATGTTTCTTCCACAAATTTTTCACGGCCTAGATCATAGCGGCTTTTTCCATCATTGCGAAGCTTTTCTTCAACCTTTGCCTGCGTGGCGATACCTGCATGGTCCATTCCAGGAAGCCATAAAACATCGTAACCCTGCATACGCTTCATTCGGGTGAGGATGTCCTGCAGCGTCGTATCCCATGCATGGCCGAGATGAAGCTTTCCTGTTACGTTTGGAGGCGGGATTACAATTGTATACGGCTGCTTCGTTTCGTCATCTTTTGCCTCAAAGAACTTCCCTTCCAGCCACCAGTCATATCTTCCTTTTTCAATCGCCAGCGGATCATATTTCGTCGGCATTGTTAATTCATTGTTATCCATATGTCATACTTCCTTTCTAAAAGCAATCAGCAAAAATAAAAAAACTCCACTCGCCATAAAAGGACGAATGGAGTTTGTTTCGCGGTACCACCTTTTTTTCAGCCACTCAAGAAAATCCCCAAAAGACATTCTAAATAGTGATTGACACTTATGCAGATAACGGATTTCCCGTCTTTTACTACTTGGCTTAAGCCTTTCGCAAAAGATGCTCTGGGGCGACCTTCCAACGGTTTTGCCTGGATAACCTTTCAGCTGCTGGTTTTCCTCTCTAAAAGGCAAATGGCCATTGTACTCTTCCCTGTCTTAGCATCGATATAAAGTTATATATAAAATATACTACCGAAAAAAGACTGTTATAGTCAATAAGGATATCCCAGTTTTTTATATATTATTCACTGTCTCCATTGAAGTGCTGATTAATCTGCCCTTATTCATTGCCGGGTGCGTGAATGTTATAGAGGGAAAAATGAAAATAGGCACTTTACGGAAAAAAGAATCATAGGATATATATAAGAACATTGGGAAAAGGGGTATGCACAAATGAGAAGAAAATATAATCCATACACACTGCCTCCCTGGTTAAGAACTTTCAGGAATGTATGTGCACAATTCATTATCCCGTTCTGTGTGTTTCAAGGCATAAGAACCATATTATTGCCTACTACCTTCGATGTACTGCTGCTCTCGCTGTTCATCCTGATCGCTATCGCCTTTCATCTTCAATTGGTTTAGGAGCCCGCTTTCTTCAGCTTTGGGCTCCTTCCTGTGTCTGAGCTTCTGCTGCGGCTTTGGCTTCCTGCTTTTGCCTCTCAATCTCATCGATTCTCATAACAGCATATTCAATATTTTTTAAAAGCCAGTACTGCCTTTGCAGATGCTGAACCGCCTTTCTCTCTCCTCTCTTTCCTTCCCCTTTATAATATTGTTCGCAAGCTTTGATAATCGGACCCGGATGAGCAAAGTAGCTTTGAAACAGCAGCATCTCGTCGTCCCTGAAGGGAAAGTACTTCATATATGTGTATATCCATTCTACACTTTCTTCCGATCTTTTTGGATATGTTTTCAGTGTTCTTGATAAAAACGGCAACAAATCATGGAGCGGCGATCCCTGTCTTGCATTTTCGAAATTTGTGAAGTAGCCATATCCCCTATCATCGTATAAAAAATGTTCGGTTGAAACTTTTCCATGAATGATGACCGTACGTGCTTTTTCACTTTCCTTTGTTTTTTCATACCAATCCTTAAATTTGTTTGTGGAGAATTTTAGTGCCTGGCTGACATCATGGTAGTATAGGGAAAACATTAGCTCAAAAGGAGACATATACTCTTTTCGTTCGCAGGCCTCGATGAATCCCTCCAAAAACTCCTTTTCCTTCTCCCATTCCTGTAAGGTATTTTCGTAATGTTCAGTACGGTCTTCTTTTTTTATAGGAACTTCCCGTGAGGACAATGTGTGGAGTCTTGCCAATTCCCTAATCATCTGCTGATGCCGCTCAAATCTGTCCTCCTTTTCTTCATTGGACATCCAGGGCATTAAATAAAATAATTCATTCTGATGGAGCACAGCATATCTCCCGTCCACCGTTGGGTAAATAGGAACTATTCTGTTATAGCCTTTTTGAAAGAGTGTTTGTACATGCCTTATAAAGTCCGCTCCACGCTGAGGCTTTATTTTTTTCAAAGCAAACACGCCTTTGCTGCTGTAAACCTTCTGAACTCTCCCAAAATCCTCTACAAAATGCGGCTCTAATGAATAATGTTTTAAAATGGGAGAGACTTTCTGCAGCCGATTTTTTTCTTCCACCTTAACCACTCACTTTCCAGAATGAAAAAATATATATTGGTCAAACAAAAATAGCTGAGCGGGTTATCAATACCTGCTCAGCCTTTTAACCTTTTAATGGGCTACCGCAACAGGAATGTACAGCACTTGCCCTTCATAAATATCCTGATTAATTTCCAGATGATTCACCCTTAATAGCTGCTGAGCCGGTATATCATACCTTTCAGCAATGGCATCAATTGTGTCACCGTTCTGCACAATGCAAACCTTGAGTTTAACATGTTCTTCCGACTCTTCCTTGCGGGCAAAAAACTCAGTTAACGACATGCTTTTCTTTTTGGAGATTTTCTTTTTCTTAGCTTCCTGTTCTGAAGAGGATGATGATTCCTCTGTTTCCTCAGGGGTTTGCTGTGCAGCTGCCTGGACAGGTTTCTTTTCAAAAGAGGGGCTATCCGATTCAGATGCTTCCGTCATTTGATAAATTTCCTGTGCAGTTGGCGGTGTTTCCTCTTCACTGCGCTGAGAAGAGAAAGATATTTCCGGTGCAGTTTTTTGCGTTTGTTCTTCTTGCGGCTGGTCTTGTGTTACTTCAAGCGCTGCCGGCACTGCAGGTTTGATGACTTCCTGCTCTTCCGTTTCAGGCTGCTTTCTTGCCTCTGCCTCAAATGGGATATATACCTCAGCTGTCTCCGGCTGCTCTTCCAGCTGTTCCTCTTCCCGTATATCTTCCTCGGCACCAGCGAATACCTGCTCAGCGGATGCCCGTTCCTCCCTTTCTTCCTCCTGCTCCTGTTCTTCCTGCTGATAAGACGGCCATTCCTGCAGAATCGGCTCTTCTTCCTCTGTCTCCTCCACCGCTTCAGGAGATCTGTACAGAGGCTCTAATTCTTCAATTTCAGGTTCAATTTCAGTTTCAGGTTCAATTTCTTCCTCCCATACTTGAACAGGCACATGCTGCTGATCGCCATATAATCCTGTTATGGTTAAATTAGCTGTCAGCTTCATACAGCTTCTTTCCGGCAGAACATAATCGAAGGACTCTACCGCAACGTCAATATCGTAAATGCTTTGGATTCTATTATTCGGAATGGTGATATCGACAGGAAAATAATGCTTGAATTCACAAATTCCTTCTCCCCGTTCTTCGATTGTCTGAACGAACTTGGTAACTGCAAAATCCTCTTGTTCTTCCTCGGATGCTTCTTCATCGCTGCGTCTATACTCACCCGCCAGTTCCAGTGCTCCCTGGATTGTTACATATTGATCGCTTTCCTGAATCGTTATATTGGGGTCTAACGAGATGGAAATCAGGTCTGATACTTCCTGTCCTTTTTGAAACCATACTGATTCTTCTAAAGAAAATCGTAAGCACGATGGATTCCCCTGAGACAAAGCGACTCCTCCCTTCGAATCTTTGCGTTTAATCACTATGTCATTAACAATCCTATGAGGGATGAGGATACTTTATGATTAGAAAAATAGCGCTTAATGGGAATATGAAAAACACTCATCAAAAATGATGAGTGTCAGGTTTTGCTTATTTTAATTTGGAGAATGCCTGTTCAGCAGCCAGGATTGTTTTTTCGATATCCTCATCTGTATGTGCAGTTGAGAGGAAGAGTCCTTCGAATTGGGATGGCGGCAGGAAGACTCCCTGGTTTGCCATTTCCCTGTAGTATTCTGCAAAGAATTCTAGGTTGGATGTTTTGGCTTTTTCATAGTTAATAACGTCTTCATTTGTAAAGAAGATGCCGATCATGGATCCGGCACGGTTGATGGTGTGCGGGATATCATATTTTTCAGCAGCTGCCTTAAGCCCTTCTTCCAGTCTGTCTGCTTTTCTTTCAAATTCTTTGTAGGAATCCGGTGTCAGCTGGCTTAAAGTCTCGAAACCGGCTGTCATGGCAAGAGGATTTCCTGATAATGTTCCTGCCTGGTAAATTGGGCCGCTTGGTGCAATCTGCTTCATTATTTCAGCTTTTCCGCCATATGCACCGACTGGGAGACCGCCGCCAATAACTTTTCCAAGACATGTAATGTCCGGAGTCACCCCAAAATAGCCCTGCGCACAATTGTAGCCAACGCGGAATCCGGTCATTACTTCATCAAAAATAAGCAGGGATCCGCTTTGCTCTGTAATTTCCCTTAAGCCTTCAAGGAAGCCTGGCTGTGGAGGAACGACTCCCATATTTCCAGCTACCGGCTCCACAATCACACCTGCAATATCATCTCCGAATTGTTCGAAGGCATATCTTACACTTTCAAGATCATTATAAGGAACTGTAATCGTGTTTTTAGCAACACCTTCAGGAACCCCCGGACTGTCAGGCAGCCCCAATGTTGCTACACCAGAGCCGGCTTTGATTAGAAGAGAATCGCCGTGGCCATGATAGCAGCCTTCAAATTTCATTATTTTATTCCGGCCGGTATATCCTCGGGCAAGTCTTAAAGCACTCATGGTAGCTTCTGTTCCGGAAGAAACCATCCGCACCACTTCGATGGATGGGACGCGCTCAATAACAAGCTTAGCAAGCTCGTTTTCAATTTCAGTTGGAGCTCCGAAGCTTGTCCCCATTTCAGCTACTTTTTTAATACCCTCGACCACACGTTCATTCGTATGACCCAGAATTAAGGGGCCCCAGGACAATACATAATCGATATATTCATTGCCATCGATATCGTAGATTTTAGAGCCGCGTCCGCGTTCCATAAAAATGGGATCCATATTAACCGATTTAAAGGCACGTACAGGAGAGTTTACTCCTCCAGGCATCAATTCGCTTGCCTCTTTAAAAGCCTTGTTAGATTTTTCATAAGAGCGCATGTCATCCCTCTTTTCAATTTAATAAGGAGTTTCATTAACTAATGATCTGCAGTTTTAGCCTTGTTCCTTAATCCACCTTGCCGCATCTTTTGCATGGTAAGTAATAATTAAATCACTTCCTGCACGCTTCATGCCTGTAAGCATTTCCATAACTATTCTCTGTTCATCGATCCAGCCGTTTTGTGCCGCAGCTTTAACCATTGAATATTCACCGCTCACATTATAAATCACAATTGGCAGATTGATGTTGTTCTTAACGTCCCGTACAATGTCCAAATATGGCATTCCCGGCTTAACTATCAGGAAGTCTGCCCCTTCCATTAAATCAGATTCAGCTTCGCGCATGGCTTCCATGCGGTTGGCAGGATCCATCTGATATGCTTTACGGTCGCCAAATTGCGGTGTGCTGTCAGCTGCATCTCGGAAAGGACCATAGAATGCAGATGCATATTTAACTGCATAAGACATAACAGGGATATCTTCAAATCCGGCTTCATCAAGACCTGCCCGGATGGCTGCTGTAAACCCATCCATCATATTTGATGGGGCAATAATGTCTGCTCCTGCTTTAGCCTGGCTTACAGCCGTCTGCACAAGCAGTTCCAGAGATGCATCATTCAGCACTTCCCCATTTTCAATTAAACCGCAGTGGCCATGGTCGGTATACTCGCAAAGGCAAGTATCAGCGATAATGATGATTTCCGGAAATTTAGCTTTAATAAATCTTGTAGCTTCCTGTACGATTCCATGATCATGATAAGCCTGCTGTCCACATGCATCTTTCTCTTTAGGAATTCCAAATAAGAGAACTGATTTTATTCCAAGAGAAACGACTTCGTTCATTTCCTCTTCAAGATGATCCAGCGATAAGTTGAAGATGCCCGGCATTGAAGGTATTTCTCTTTTAATGCCTTCTCCTTCTGCCACAAAAATCGGATAAATTAAATCCTCAGTACGCAAGAAGTTTTCACGAATAAGCGCTCTCATATTCGGACTTTTACGAAGGCGTCTATGCCTGTTAAATTGAAGATCCATTAATTTTCCCTCCTGGTTTCTGCTAAGTATCTGCTAATGCTCTTGAGCATGCTATGTACTGTATATTCTTCCGGAACTGCATGTACCTGCAGGCCATATGCCTCTGCACGTTCTTTAGTCACAGGGCCGATGCAGCCCACCACACTGTCTTTTACAGCATTCAGAAATCCAAGCTCCTTAACAGCCCCCATAAAATGATCCACTGTGGAAGGACTGGTAAAAGGAAGAATGTCTAACCCTTTTCCTGAAAGCTGATCTCTTAACAGACTGATGCTTTCACGTGGAAAAACAGTTTTATATACAATAATTTCATCAACATTTGCACCCTTTTCTGAGAGAGATGCTGCGATATAGTCACGTGCCAGATTTCCTTTAGGGATCAATACCTTCATCCCTTTTTCTACTAATGGCAAAAAATCCTCAACAAACCCTTCAGCAACATATTCTCCGGGCACAAACTGCACCTTTAATCCCTTGTCGGCAAGCAATTTTTTAGTTTTCTCGCCGATAACCGCTATTTTAGGGAAGGGGCTGCTTAGACTAAAATTTTCAAAAAAAGCATCCACAGCAGTTTTGCTGGTGAATATCACCCAGTCATAAGTATGAATTTTCTTATGGGCCTGAAATAAAGCTATATCCCGCAAAGGCTCGAAAGCAATCAGGGGGATCTCAACCGGCATCCCCCCATAGCTTCGGATAAGAGCTGAAAAGGACTGAGCCTCTTTTTTCCCTCTTGGCACCAGAACATTCATGCCTTCTAAAGGGGAAGTCCGTTTCATTGCCCGTCAAGCTCCTCTTTTACCCTGTCGATAAGCTCTTTAGCTCCCTGTTCGGTTAACTTAACAGCCACCTTAACACCAAGCTCTTCCGGGTTTGAACCTGTTAATGTCTCCTTATAAATCACTTTTCCATCAGGAGAGCCTACAAGTCCAGTTAACTCCAATTCCCCTGTTTCATTAATTGTTGCAAACCCTGCAATCGGAACCTGGCAGCCGCCTTCCATCTTATGCAGGAACTCACGCTCTGCACGTACAGTCTGGTTCGTCTCAGGGCATGTGAATTTATCCAGCAATGCCCGAAGCTCCTTATCACTTTCACGGCACTCTATGGAAAGTGCTCCCTGGCCAACTGCCGGCACACAGATTTCCGGCTCCAGGAATTCCGTAACAGCATCCGATGCCCAGCCCATCCTGGATAGACCTGCTGCCGCAAGAATGATTGCATCATATTCTTCCGTTTCCAGTTTGGATAATCGGGTATCTATGTTTCCTCTGATCCACTTAATCTCGAGATCCGGACGCTGCGCCAGAAGCTGTGCCCCTCTGCGCAGGCTGCTTGTTCCAATTACAGATCCCGGCTTTAAGTCATTCAGTTTGATATGCCCTTTTGAAATGAGTGCATCCCGATGGTCTTCTCTTTCCGGAATGCTTCCAATTGTCAGACCTTCCGGAAGAACAGCAGGCATATCCTTCATGCTATGTACAGCCATATCAATTTCCTCATCAAGCATGGCCTGTTCAATTTCCTTTACGAATAAACCTTTTCCTCCGACCTTTGAAAGGGTAACATCAAGAATTTTATCACCTTTTGTGACAATTTCCTTCACTTCAAACTCAAAGGATGAATCGATGTTTTTCAATTGGCTGATCACCCAGTTGGTCTGAGTTAATGCCAGCTTGCTTCGTCTTGAACCTACAATTATTTTTCTCATGACAGCCTCCTGCAATTATGTCTGGCAGCGAACAGCCGCCTCCGCTTTTCTTTGTCCAGCTCCGGCTCCTGCCCCTCGAGGTCATAAGCTGTTATGCTCTGCGGCAAACTGCGCCGCGGCCGCAGACCATCTTATGCTTGTCGGGCCTGAACAGTCGCCTCCGCTTTTCTTTGTCCAGCTCCGGCTCCTAGCCCCTCGAGGTCATAAGCTGTTCTGCTCTGCGGCAAACTGCGCCGCGGCCGCAGACCATCTTATGCTTGTCGGGGCTGAACAGTCGCCTCCGCTTTTCTTTGTCCAGCTCCGGCTCCTAGCCCCTCGAGGTCATAAGCTGTTCTGCTCTGCGGCAAACTGCGCCGCGGCCGCAGACCATCTTATGCTTGTCGGGGCTGAACAGTCGCCTCCGCTTTTCTATGAATACCAAAAATGGAAAGATGAAAGTTTGCCGAATAAAAAGAAGTTAATTAATACAATTAAAAATGATGCTAAATTCCAGAGTGCTAAAGATTTTCCATATAAGCCCTTTCCTACTTTCATATAGAGATAAATACTATATAAAGCCAGGACAATGAATGAACCGATTACCTTGGAGTCATACCAGACCATATGCGGCAGTTTAATGTATGCCCACTGGATGCCTAAAATTAAACTTATCATCAGCATAGGTACACCGATTACATTTAATACATAGGACATATGTTCAAGCTTTGACAAATCCGTTATCCGGAGCAGCCTCGTTCCCCACTTTTTCCTTTTCAGCAAATCATATTGAATAAGATACAGCAATGAGAAAACGAAGGAGAGCGAGAAGGCTCCATATGAAAGTATCGCAACTGTTATATGAATCAGCAGCAGTTCTGATATGAGCTGCTGCGCTTTGACAGCCGAATCAATCTGCACAGGTGCGAATGTATGGATCGCCATTATGATAAAGCCGAGAACATTTGTAAAAAAGACGATAAAATCAACTCTAAGCAGCCTGTTAATTCCCAAAGAAAGAGTGATAAGCACCCAGGCATAAAAGTACAGGCCCTCAAAAATGGTCAATACGGGAAATCTTCCTGTATTAATCATATAAAGAATTAGGAACACCGTTTGAAGCACCCATACAAATGCAAGTAACCAGAAGGCAATTCTATTCGCCTTCCGGTTATGATGAAGAAAATCAATAAAATATAATAAGACACATAAGGCATACAGAACCACCGTGAATTCATGCAGCCGTGTCATATAGATGTCAAACATGGACAGAACCCCTTTTATGATTGAAAGGAAGTTTGCTGTGATTGAGCGAATGCGTGCTTTGGTTTAGCTGCTGCGTGCACGTTCTGCTGATCTGAAACAAGTTCTTCTATATTAAAGATTTTTACAAATAAATCTAATGCCTGTTCGGAATCTTTCTGTCCAGCCATTTCTTTAGCTTGTAAAATAGGATCCTTTAATAGCTGATTGATAATGCTCTTTGTATGCTTGTTCAGCACTTTTTTATCACGATCACTCAAATGCGGCAGCTTTCTTTCAATGCTTGTCATGGTTTCACTCTGTATAGCCAGTGCTTTCTCACGCAAGGCGGAAATGACCGGAACAACACCAAGCAGGTTCAGCCATTGCTTGAATTCAACAATCTCTCCTTCAATCATAAGCTGAATCTTTTCGGCTGCCTTTTTACGCTCCTGAAGGTTCGCTTCAACAATGCCTTCAAGATCATCAATATCATATAGGAAAACACTGTCCAGGTCTGCCAGTTTCGGATCCAGGTCTCTTGGAACAGCAATATCAACCATAAATAGAGGCTTGCCTTTACGCATTCTTTCTGCGTAAGCCATCATTTCCTTTGTGACAACAAATTCTTTGGCCCCTGTAGAACTGATTAAAATATCAGCTTCAACAAGAGCACACTGAAGCTCATGCAGCGTTTTTGCCTGGCCCGCATAGCGGCTTGCAAGATTCTGTGCTTTCTCAAATGTACGGTTAATTACCGTTACTTTGCTTGCTCCGTTGGCATGAAGATTTTGGATTGCCAGCTCACCCATTTTACCGGCTCCTAATATTAGAACATGTTTATTTTCGAGTGATCCAAAAATCTTCTTAGCCAGTTCCACTGCTGCATAGCTGACAGATACTGCATTTGCTCCTATATCCGTTTCGGAGTGTGCACGCTTAGCAAGCGTTACTGCCTGCTTAAACAAGTGGTTAAAGACGGTACCGGTTGAATTTTCCGATTGAGCTCCCAGGAAACTAGACCTTACCTGTCCTAAAATCTGTGTCTCGCCAAGGATCATGGAGTTTAGGCCGCATGCTACTTTGAATAGATGCTCTATTGCCCCATCCCCTTCATAAATAAATAGGAATGGAGAAAATTCATTCTGATCCATATTGAAATGTTCTGCCAAAAATTCCTTTATATAATAGCGGCCAGTATGAAGCTGGTCCACAACTGCATAAATTTCGGTCCGATTGCAAGTAGACAGAATGACATTCTCTAAAATGCTTTTTTTGTCATTTAAAGTCTTCATTGCCTCGCCCAATTGTGAAGGATTAAAGGTTAGACGTTCACGGATTTCAACAGGGGCAGTTTTATAGTTAAGACCGACGACTAAGATATGCATTGAAATTGACACCCCCAGAATTATTGCCTAGTTCATTAATATTAATTATATCATTTCTATTTTTTCAATTAATGCTTAAATGTGAACAGATAATGAACACATATGATACTATATTTTAAACAGGAGCCTTGTATTAAGGTAATCTTAAAATAGACAAATACTCCCTTATGTACAGTAACAAAAAAACTTGCCGGATTCAAGTGAACCTTATTGGAAGTGGTGTTTTTCATGAAAAATCAGCGTATTTTCCCCGGAATTATTTTACTCGGATTTGGAGCCTACTTTTTTCTCCAGCAGAGCGGATTTACTGCCTTACAGTCTTATTATTCCTGGCCGACTCTTCTCATTATCGTCGGAGCAGCCTTTTTAACTCAGGGATATGGCGCCAGGGATTATGACTCCATATTGCCAGGGGTTATTTTAACCGGATTTGGCCTGCATTTTCATGTGGTGAACCGCCTCGAAATTTGGCCGGATCATATTGGTACATTCATTCTTATAATTGCTCTCGGCTTCCTCCTTCGGCATCAGAAAACAGGTGCAGGATTATTCCAGGGCATCTTATTCTTAATTCTTGCCGCGTTGCTCCTGTTTTATGACAGAGTAGCTGAGTGGATGGGACTTCTTGAAAATGGCGTCTCTGATGTTTGGCAGTTTTGGCCAATCTTATTAATGTTAATTGGATTATATTTTTTACTATCAAAGAAAAAATAAAAGACAGGGATATTTAGCTTTTCCCTGTCTTTTACCATTAAAACTGTCTAAAGAACCGAATCCAAGAAATTTTTGGTTCTCTGCTCTCTTGGATTGTTAAACAAGTCCTCCGGGTGTCCCACTTCTACAATTCTTCCGTCATGCATATAGACAGCCCAGTCTGCCACTTCTCTTGCAAAGCCCATTTCATGCGTGACGACGACCATTGTCATGCCTTCCAGGGCCAGCTCCTTCATTGTGGAAAGCACTTCCCCCACCAGCTCCGGATCCAGTGCCGATGTCGGCTCATCAAAAAGCATGATATCGGGCTTCATCGCCAGTGCCCTTGCAATGGCTACACGCTGCTTTTGTCCGCCTGAAAGTTTTGATGGGTATACATTCTCCTTGTCAGAAAGCCCAACTTTTTTTAATAGCTCCTGGGCATCGTTTTTCACTTGATCCTTAGGAAGCTTTTTCACATGCAAAGGTGCTTCCATCACATTTTCGAGAACAGTCATATGAGGAAATAAATGAAAATGCTGAAAGACCATTCCTACTTTTTCTCTTACTTTATTTAGGTCATGTGTTTCTTTCTCAACCTTTTCACCCTCAAAAATGATATTGCCGCTGTCCTTTAATTCAAGAAAGTTCAAGCAGCGGAGCAGTGTGCTTTTTCCGGACCCGCTGGCACCAATCAGGCAAACAACATCGCTTTCCTTCACTGTTATGTCAATGTCTTTCAGGACATGGAGATCCCCGAATGATTTGTTCAATTTTTCTACCTTGATCATGTACGATTCACTCATTCCTCATTCCTCCTCAATCACTGCTTGCCATTCTTTTCTCAATCATATTTACAAGGATGGAGAAAATAAGTACAAGTACTAAATAGTAAACAGCTACAATCAGCAAATAGCTCATGTAGTCATATTCATTGGAACCATATGTTGTTGCCACGTTAAAGAGCTCGTACATGCCGATGAAGGAAGCCAGTGAGGAATCCTTCAATGCAATGATAAACTGATTCCCAAGAGGCGGCATAGCCCGGCGGAATGCCTGAGGAAGAATGATTCTTCTCATCGCAAGGCCGGCAGTCATACCCAGTGAACGTCCTGCTTCCATTTGTCCTTTGTCGATGGATTGAATGGAGCCCCTGAAAATTTCGGCTATATAGGCACCGTTGTGAAAAGCAAGTCCAAGCACAACCGACCAAAACTGTGAAATATCCAGCGCTGTCAATCCGAAATAGAAAATGAATATCTGGACAACAAGAGGCGTTCCCCTCACAAGAAAAATATAGATGTCTGCAATCCATTCCAGAACTTTCACTCTTGATATCTTTAAAAAAGCAAAAAACAACCCTATAAAAATAGCAATAAACACCGATACAATGGTTAATTGAAAGGTTAAGAGCATCCCCTTTAAAAATACGGGATATGTATCAATAAACTTTGTAAATAAATCCACAAAAATCCCCCTTCAGATGGCAATTTCATTCTGTGTAAAAAAACAAAACAGGCGAATGTCTAATACACATCCGCCCGCAATGTTATTCCTTCTCAGGATCAACTGTTATATCTTCACCGATATATTTTTTGCTGATTTCTGTGAGTGTTCCATTCTCGCGAAGTGTTTCAAGAGCTTCATTCACTTTTTCGAGCAGCTCTTTATTATCCTTTGCAACTGCAATTGCCTGCTCACTGCGGCCAAGCAGCTCTTTGCCTTCAATTTTCATTCCGGCGCCAATTGCTTCTTTGCCTGTAACAAAATCAGTGATAACAGCATCATGTTTTCCCTTGCTCAATGCTTCCAGGGCGACAACATCACTGTCATAAAACTGAATGTTATCTGTCACTTCCTCTGCATTTGATGTGTATGTTGATCCTTTTGATACTGCAATCTCCTTGCCTTCAAGATCAGACAGTGTCTCAATCGTGCTATCCGGACGCACATATATTTGCGGGCCTGAATAGTAATATGGTGTTGAAAAATTGACTGCTTTCAAACGTTCTTCGGTAATGGTGTGGCTGGCTACCGCTGCATCAAAACGGCCTGACTTAACTCCCTCCACTATACCGCCGAACTTAAATTTATTCTGAACCGGCTCAAGCCCGAGTTCTTTTGCTACAGCCTCTGCTACATCAATATCAAAGCCGCTCATGCTTCCATCATCATTTGTATAACTAAAAGGTTTGAACTCTCCCGAAGCCGCATATGTAAATTTGTCTTCGTCTACTAGATCCATTCCGCTTTTAGAAGCTTCTTCTGATCCGCATGCAGCCAGGACCAATACAAAAGCAGCTGCTATGATTCCTTTTAACCAATGTCTCACTAGTCTAAATTCCCCCTTCAGTATCTCTCTTTTTTATGTGCCCTTTAACTCTATCATCATTTATGAATATTCTCAAAATTCATATTTTATGATAATTTATGAAATAAAAGTATATAAGCTGTTCTCATTAAATGATCATCTGCAGACTCCAACATAACTCCATATTCTCCCGTATCCTTGAGATTCCTTACCTTTCGACAAAATTAATATACAGTTAATACCAAATGCGCAGTGAAATACAGGTTATCTCAAATACCCATTTCCAGGACGAAAGACCTGAATGGAGAAAACAAAAAATCCCGCTGCAAATGCTGCGGGATTTTTATTTACATATAGCTTTTTAATGCCGACCAGGCCTGGTCTTTCCCATAACCTGTTTCAGAAGAAAACATAATGATCTGATCATTCGGATCGATATCCAATGTTTCTTTCGTGATTTTCATATGTTTTTGCCACTTGGATTTCGGTATTTTATCCGCTTTTGTGGCTATTACAACACAGGGAATTTCATAATGCTTTAAAAAGTTGTACATCATGACATCGTCACTTGTAGGGGGATGGCGCAAATCAACAATCAGCACAACTGCTTTTAACTGCTCTCTGTTTGTTAAGTATGTTTCTATCATCTTTCCCCAAGCTTCACGTTCCTTTTTGGATACCTTTGCATACCCATAGCCCGGAACATCAACAAAGTGAAGAATTTCGTTAATAAGGTAAAAATTCAGGGTTTGTGTCTTCCCCGGCTTAGAGGATATTCTGGCAAGTCCTCTTCGATTAAGCATTTTATTAATGAAAGAAGATTTGCCGACGTTTGAACGGCCGGCTAGGGCAAATTCCGGCAAATCACTTTCAGGATATTGATCAGGCTTAACAGCACTGATGACTATTTCTGAGCTGGTTACTTTCATGCTTGTGCACCGCCATTCAGGGCATGTTTCAAGACTTCGTCCACATGTGATACCAAAACGAAATCAAGTTCTTCCCTGATGCTTTCAGGGATATCTTCAATGTCTTTTTCATTATCTTTAGGGAGGATGATCTTCGTCAATCCTGCACGATGGGCGCTCAAAGATTTTTCTTTCAAGCCGCCAATAGGAAGCACCCGGCCTCTTAAAGTAATTTCCCCTGTCATTCCCACTTCTTTACGGATTGGTTTTCCTGAAAGAGCAGAAACCAGGGCGGTTGTAATTGTTATTCCGGCAGATGGGCCGTCTTTCGGGACAGCACCTTCGGGAACATGGATATGAATGTCATGCTTTTCATGGAAGTTCTCATCAATGCCCAGTTCTTTAGCTTTTGAACGAACATAACTGAATGCCGCTTGAGCAGACTCTTTCATCACATCCCCCAGTTTGCCTGTAAGAACGAGCTTTCCTTTTCCGGGAGAAAGGGATACTTCTATTTGAAGGGTATCGCCGCCAACTGTTGTATAGGCAAGCCCTGTCGCAACGCCAACCTGGTCTTCAAGCTCAGCCTGACCATATCGGTATTTTGGCTTCCCAAGAAACTCTTCAGCATTTTTTGCATTCACAATCACTTTCTTCTTTTCCCCGGATACAATAATTTTAGCCGTTTTTCTGCAGATAGTAGCCAGCTGGCGCTCTAAACCGCGGACTCCTGCCTCACGGGTATAATAGCGGACTACCTTCTGAAGTCCATCCTCACGAATCTGAAGCTGGGATTTCGAAAGACCATGCTCTTTAATTTGCTTAGACAGCAGGTGGTCTTTAGCTATGTGGATCTTCTCCTGCTCTGTATAGCCTGCAATCGTGATAACTTCCATTCTGTCCAGCAGCGGGCCAGGGATTGTGCCAAGATTATTGGCTGTGGCTATGAACATGACCTTTGAAAGATCATAGGTTTCTTCAATGTAATGATCACTAAAATTATGGTTCTGCTCAGGGTCTAAAACCTCCAGCATCGCAGATGAAGGATCCCCGCGGAAATCAGAGGACATTTTGTCGATTTCATCAAGCAGGAATACAGGGTTAATCGTCCCTGCCTTTTTCATGCCCTGAATGATGCGGCCAGGCATGGCACCAACATAAGTTCGTCTATGTCCGCGAATCTCAGACTCATCCCGGACTCCGCCGAGTGATACTCGGACGAAATTACGATTTAGCGATGTTGCAATAGAACGTGCAAGACTTGTTTTACCGACACCTGGAGGCCCTGCAAGGCATAGGATTGGTCCCTTAAGGGAGTTCGTCAGCTTTTGCACTGCAAGATATTCCAAAACCCGTTCCTTTACTTTTTCAAGACCGTAATGGTCTTCATTCAGGATTCTCTCAGCCCTCTGAATATCCAGGTCATCTTCAGTTGACTTCGACCATGGCAATGTGACAAGCCACTCAATATAATTACGGATAACCGCGCTTTCGGCTGAACTGGATGGAACCTTTTCGTAGCGATCCAGTTCTTTTAAAGCGGTAAGCTGGACATGTTCAGGCATACCGGCGTTTTCAATCTTTTCCGTCAGCTCAGCGATTTCTCCTGTCTTGCCTTCCTTATCCCCAAGTTCTTTTTGGATTGCCTTCATCTGTTCACGCAGATAATATTCCTTCTGCGTACGTTCCATTGATTTTTTTACACGCTGGCCAATCTTTTTTTCAAGGTTCAGAACTTCTTTTTCATTATGGATGATTTCAATAACCTGATTCATGCGCTCTTTAACATCAATGGTTTCAAGTATTTCCTGTTTTTCCTTTAGCTTTAAAGGCAAGTGGGAAGAGATGATATCTGCCATACGCCCCGGCTCTTCTATATCTGCTACAGAAGAGTAAGTTTCGGCTGATATTTTCTTCGATACCTTTATGTATTGCTCAAAATATTCAAGCATAGTCCTCATCAATGCCTGATCTTCTACGTCCTTTGTCTCAGGATCCTCAAAAACCTTCACACTAACGGAATAATGTACAGTTTCGTCCTGAAAATCAATGATTTGCGCTCTCTTAAGCCCTTCAACAAGAACACGGATTGTACCGTTTGGAAGCTTGAGCATCTGCTTGACACGTGTGAGCGTGCCCATTCCATAAAGATCATCTTCTGATGGTTCATCTATAGATATATCCTTTTGTGTTGTTAAGAAAATTAAATGGTCATCTACCATTGCTTTTTCCAGAGCCTGAACCGATTTCTCACGGCCTACATCCAAATGCAGAACCATGGTCGGATAAACGAGCAAGCCCCGAAGCGGCAGGAGGGGGACGATGATTTCTTTCTTTTTCGCCATTCCATTGCACCTCCAAAATGCATCTTTTTAACCCCATTATTGCTAATAATTTCTTTGTACAATTCTATCGTATTTAAATAGCAGTGTCTATTAAAGAGAAATAGCGGAAAGCCGTATTTCAATGATATTCATTTATAATTACACTTTATCCTTCTTTACGCAAATAAAACTTCGGTTTGTAGCCTAAACTGCAAACCGAAGTTTCTGACCGCGATTAGCGGAGGCGTTTATACAGCGGGCTTTCAGCAACTGCAAACCGGGCCACACATCATATGCTTTCTTTTTTCTTTAATTCGATTGAAGCAGTTACAGCCTGCTCTTTGAGATACTCTTTTTGAAGCGCTGCCTCAAATACCTCATTCAAATGAGATACCGGGATGATCTTAATTCCTGTTATCTCCTTTAAGATGGATTGCATATTTTCTTTTGGAATGATTACTGTCTGTGCTCCCGCTTTTTTGGCAGCCTTCACCTTAGGATATACGCCTCCGATTGGCTTTACATACCCATGAATGCTGATTTCCCCGGTCATAGCAACAGTATTGTCAACTGGCCGTTTATAAATGGCAGAATAAATCCCTGTCGCCATGGCAATGCCGGCTGAAGGACCGTCAATTGGAACTCCGCCAGGGAAGTTGACATGAATATCATATTCGTCAGCCGGGACGCCCATCGATCTCAGAACGGTAATAACATTTTCAATTGAACCCCTGGCCATACTTTTTCTCCGGATTGACTTTCCTTGGCCGCCAATGCTTTCTTCTTCCACTATGCCTGTAATATTAATGCTGCCCTTCTCCTTTGCAGGAATCACAGTAACTTCAATATCCAGCAGAGCACCTGTGTTCGGCCCATATACCGCCAGTCCGTTGACAAGGCCAACAGCAGAATGGGAATTGATTTTTCTCTCCATTCTCGGTGAAAGCTGACTCGATTGGACAACCCACTCAATATCTTCATCTTTTATGTAATCACGGTCCTCAGTAATTGCCAAACCCGCAGAGATTTGAATCATATTTACCGCTTCGCGTCCATTTCTTGCATAATTAGCAAGAATGCCAAGCCCCTTTTCACTAACAGCGAGATTGACCTTTTCCGCAGCTTTTCCAGCTACAGCTACTATCTCTTCTTCAGCTAACTCCCTGAAAAATACCTCCATACATCTGGAACGAATGGCAGGCGGAATTTCATTAGGTGTTCTGGTAGTTGCACCGATCAGGCGGAAGTCCGCAGGCAGGCCATTTTTAAAAATATCATGAATATGGGTTGGTATTTGAGTGTTTTCTTCATTATAATAAGCGCTTTCCAGAAATACTTTCCGGTCTTCAAGCACTTTCAGGAGCTTGTTCATCTGAATGGGGTGAAGCTCACCGATTTCATCAATAAAAAGCACACCGCCATGTGCATTTGTAACAGCACCCTGTTTAGGCTGCGGAATTCCCGCCTGTCCCATCGCCCCTGCCCCCTGATAGATAGGATCATGAACAGAACCTATCAGGGGATCCGCAATACCCCTCTCATCAAATCTCGCAGTAGTGGCATCCAGTTCGATAAAAACAGAAGCTGCCTTAAAGGGTGATTTTGCATTTTTCTTGGCTTCTTCCAGAACCAATCTGGCCGCAGCCGTTTTTCCCACGCCCGGTGGACCATAAATAATAACATGCTGAGGATTGGGTCCGCACAATGCTGCTTTCAGAGATTTAATTCCATCTTCCTGCCCCACAATGTCAGCAAAACTGGATGGACGAACTTTTTCTGATAAAGGTTCAGTTAATGAAATGGAACGCATCTTTTTTAATACATCCATTTCTTTCCTTGATTCACGGTCGATAGAAACTTTCTGTGTCCGCTGGCTCCTAAGCAAATTCCAAAAATAAAGCCCAATGACAATTCCAAAAAACAATTGGATAAATAAAGCGATCCCCGTCCAACTCATTGTGTTCCCTCCTGCATTATTGTTCTCGGTAATAATGCTAGTATCTCCCTGACTGAGTTGGAATAAACAAGGAATTCATTTAAAAGTAAGGTAAGAAAAAGGGTCAGAAAGGCGCAAAAAAATGGCCATGCCCCGCAGGGACTGGCCATTTTTTCAATTACGCTGAAGTCTTGCGCTCTTCTTCTACGACTGTACCGTCCTCCAAAACAAGCTTAGGAGAACCGTTATCGATAACCGTTTCTTTCGTAATAATGCATTTTTTAATATCTTCGCGCGAAGGAAGATCAAACATTACATCCAGCATAATGCCTTCAATAATGGAGCGCAGTCCGCGGGCACCTGTTTTTCTTTCAATTGCTTTTTTAGCAATTTCCTCCAGTGCGCCTTCTTCGAACTCAAGCTCAACATCATCTAGTTCAAGCATTTTTTGGTATTGTTTGACAAGTGCATTTTTAGGTTTAGTTAAAATCTCAATTAAAGCCGCTTCATCAAGCTGGGAAAGGCTTGCAATAACTGGAAGACGTCCAATAAATTCAGGGATTAATCCGAATTTCAGCAAGTCTTCAGGAAGCACTTTTGCAAGAAGATCCTTTGGCTCGATTTCTTTTTGATTCTGGTCGGAACCAAAGCCAATTACCTTCTGGCCTAAACGGCGTTTAATAATTTGCTCAATGCCATCGAAGGCTCCGCCGCAAATAAACAGGATATTGGTCGTGTCAATCTGGATAAATTCCTGATGAGGATGCTTGCGGCCGCCTTGTGGAGGTACGCTTGCAACTGTTCCTTCAAGAATTTTCAACAGCGCCTGCTGCACACCTTCACCAGATACATCACGAGTTATAGACGGATTTTCCGACTTACGTGCAACTTTATCAATCTCATCAATATAAATGATTCCTTTTTCTGCCTTTTCCACATCATAATCTGCTGCCTGAATAAGCTTTAGGAGGATATTTTCAACATCTTCCCCGACATATCCGGCTTCAGTTAATGATGTCGCATCTGCAATGGCAAATGGAACATTAAGAATACGAGCCAATGTCTGAGCCAGCAAGGTTTTACCGCTTCCAGTCGGCCCGATCATGGCAATATTACTTTTAGATAGTTCAACTTCATCAATTTTGCTGTTGGAATTGATGCGCTTATAGTGATTATATACTGCAACAGACAGAGATTTCTTCGCCTGCTCCTGGCCAATTACATATTCATCCAGAATATCGCGGATTTCAGCCGGCTTTGGCACATCTTTGAACTCCACTTCTTCTTCTGTTCCCAGTTCTTCTTCCACAATTTCAGTGCAAAGTTCAATGCATTCATCACATATATATACTCCAGGCCCAGCAACAAGTTTGCGGACCTGATCCTGTGTCTTGCCACAGAAAGAACACTTCAATTGCCCTTTTTCGTCATTAAATTTAAACAAATCCTTCACCCCTTGAAAAAACTTCAAAACGATATATAAAGCTTGCGAAATCACATGCATTTAGTTCTTTGTTCAGCCATAGAAAGGTTGGGAATGAAAGCGGACACTGAGTCATTGCACTTGCAAAACAGGCCTCTTTAATCATTCACACTTTCGTAAAAATCAAAACCTTCAGCAGTTATGTATTGCATTGTAACACATTTTTACAGTGGACAGGAAATGATAACTCTTAAAACATTTCAATTATGTATGCATGCATGTGATGGGACTTCGCAAAGATAAACCAGGCTGAATTTTATATGTACTTTCATAAGCTTAACCAAAAATGGCTAAATTAAGTCGGCCCTCTGGACCGATAATTAAATTATCTATTTATATGTATTTGTATTCCTGTCCATGTGCAATATGCCGTAAAACTTTTCACCAGGCAAAAGGTACAAGGGAGATTTTTATTATGTAAGGTCTTGATGGTATAAAACAAGGCACGATAAACTCGCGCCTTGTTTACTACTATTTCTATTATGCAACAGTCTTGCTATTTTCCACAAGGAAATCTACTGCTTTTTTAATTTGAAGATCTGCTTTTAAGCCTTCAAGGCTTCCAAGAGCTTGTGTGATCTGGTCAGCAGACATGTTGTACATTTCTGCCATTTTGTTAAGTTCTTCTGAAACTTCTTCATCGCTTACTTCGATGTTTTCAGCTTTTGCGATTGCTTCAAGAGTCAGGTTAACGCGGACGCGCTTTTCAGCTTCCTCTTTCATTTGCTCGCGCAGTGCAGCTTCATCCTGTCCGGAGAACTGGAAGTATAGTTCAAGGTTCATGCCTTGCATTTGAAGACGCTGTTCGAACTCCTGCATCATGCGGTTAACTTCAGTATCAACCATTGCAGCCGGGATTTCCATTTCTGCATTAGCAGCAGCTGCTTCAACAACAGTGTCGCGGACATGGTGCTCAGCTTCATGCTTTTTGCTTTCTTCTAAGCGAGTTTTAATTTTTTCTTTTAATGCATCCAAAGTTTCAACTTCTTCGTCTGCATCTTTAGCAAACTCATCATCAAGCTCAGGAAGCTGTTTTGTTTTAATTTCATGTACAGTTACTTTAAAAGTTGCAGGCTTACCAGCTAGCTCAGCCGCATGGTATTCCTCTGGGAAAGAAACTTCAACATCTTTAGATTCTCCAGCAGCAGTACCAATCAGCTGCTCTTCAAATCCAGGGATGAATTGTCCTGAACCAAGTTCTAAAGAGTAGTTCTCAGCTTTTCCGCCTTCGAAAGCTTCACCATCAACGAATCCTTCAAAGTCCATAACAACTGTATCGCCGTTCTCTGCTTTGCCTTCTTCTTTAACAGCCAGTTCAGCTTGTCTTTCCTGAAGGGAAGTTAACTCATTGTTAACATCTTCTTCAGTAACGTTTGTTTCAAGCGGCTTAACTTCAACACCTTTGTATTCGCCAAGCTTTACTTCAGGCTTAACAGTTACTGTAGCTTTGAAGATAAGGCTTTTTCCTTTTTCGATTTGCTCAACATCGATTTCAGGACGATCAACAGGCTCAATGCCAGTTTCATCAATTGCATTAGCATATGCTTCTGGAAGAAGATAATCCACTGCATCCTGGTATAAAGATTCAACTCCGAAACGCTTTTCAAACATTCCGCGAGGCATTTTACCTTTACGGAATCCAGGTACATTTACCTGCTTAACTACTTTTTTGAATGCAGCGTCTAAACCTTCGGTTACTTTCTCTGCATCTACTTCAATTGTAAGAACCCCGCGGTTCCCTTCTAACTTTTCAAATTTAGCAGACATACAATCATTTCCCTCCAAAAATCTATTATCATTTCATTCATGACAGAATGTTATGAATATCTCTTGTTTTTTCAAGTCATATCCATTTAATTAAAATGTATATATACACATAATACAACCATTATATTATAACACACACTCCCTGTCTTTCAACATTGAAGGCTAAATATTGGGATAAGAAATTTCTTCTATCTTTCTTATAAAGGCAAGAGCCTCTTCTATTTCCTCTTCAGGAGCATCATAAATATTACCTAGCTTGCTTATCGAGCTGTTTAAGCCATGATACTCATTTGAGAGCATATGGTATGCCGCTGCCCAGGACGCAGCATTCTCCGGCGGGGCTTCATGCGGATAAAGCAGGAAAAAGTGCCTTTCTGCAATGCTCTTTGTATTTTCAAATAGTACCGGGTCTTCCTGCTCGAGCTGATTTTCCAGTTTATTGACTATTTTTAACAGCATCGGCTGCTGATGAACAGGTGCTAGTTCAGCCGGATTTACCCGAAGGCTTTTATCAAACTTCCGAATCGTTACATATTTTTCATACCCATGCTCAGAAAGTACATTTAACAGCATCGTTTTAAAAAAAGGATTTCCATCCTTCGCTTCCAAATAGGCTTTAATATCTTCGAGATAAGGCCTGATGTTATGTACTGCCAGCTGTGCAGCAATCTGCATTTGTTCATGCTGATCCTGGCAGGAAAACAGATCGAGCTTCCTGCCGTTAAATTCCTCCAGATCGGGTGCTTCAATCTCAGTTTCAGAAGGTGAAGCAGCCATCTTTCTGCTGAACTCAAGCATTCTGTTAAAATGCTCAAATTTCTCCTTCGGGATCTCCCTTTCTTCAAGCAAAACCTCGATTGTTGCTGCAATCTCACTGTATTGATGCAGCTGCACAAGAATCATTAAATAAAGATCCATTACTTGTATGTAATCCCCTATGCCTGTCTGGAGCATTTTATTAGCCAGTTCTTTTGCCTTTTCCAAAGCTCCGGCTTCATAATATGCCAAAACGAGCCCAATATGAACATCCGTATTCTCAGGCTCCATATCCAGCGCTTCTTCAAAGAACCTGATTGATTCTTTATACCTTTTCTGCTGAAAGGACTCAAGCCCCTTTTCCAGCAGTCGTTTCTCAAGGCCGGGAAATAGAATGATTTTATTTTTTTGTTTTTTCTGTTCCCGCTTTCCCATGCTAAAACCGCCTCAACTATTATTTTTGAAGTTAGTGTAGCATGAAATAGAACAAAAACAAAAAGATTCATGGTTTCATGCCATGAATCTTTCATAGGTATCTACTTTACCGCAAACCGTTTTTCTTCAAAACTTGAAATGCTGCTTTCCAATTGAAGAGTAATCTCTATTTCATCCCAGCCGTTTATCAGCATTTTTTTCCAGTATTCATTAATTGTGAATGATGCGGAAAAATTATATTCATCTTCAACTATTCCATTCTGCAAATCAACCTTCAATTCATACGGCTGATTTTTGGCTCGTTCGAGCAAATATTCGACTGTTTCAGCCGGCAGAGTGATTGGCAGAAGTCCATTTTTTAAACAATTTTGATGGAAGATATCCGCAAACGAAGGTGCAATAATTACTTTGAAGCCATAATCCCCTAAAGCCCATGGCGCATGCTCCCGGGAAGAGCCGCAGCCGAAATTTTCATTTGCAATGAGGATGGAAGCATTCTGATTTTCCGCCTTATTCAGCTCAAACTCCGGGTTAGGCAGCCCTTCTTTCGTAAATCTCCAGTCATAAAAAAGATATTGTCCAAATCCCGTTTTCTCAATTCTTTTTAGAAATTGCTTGGGGATAATCTGATCTGTATCCACATTGGCTCTATCCATTGCAGCTGCTTTTCCCTGAAGTGTTTTAAATCCGCTCATTTAGTTCTCCTCCTTCTTAATGGACAGTCTCTGCACTTAGCAAGGCACCTACGTCAACAAAATGTCCGTATATAGCGGCTGCTGCCGCCATTAAAGGGCTGACAAGGTGTGTTCTGGCCCCTGATCCCTGGCGTCCTTCAAAATTGCGGTTTGATGTCGACGCACAATGCTCGCCATTTGGCACAATATCATTATTCATGCTTAAACACATGCTGCAGCCTGATTCCCTCCATTCAAACCCAGCCTGCTTAAAGATAAGGTCCAGTCCTTCTGCCTCTGCCTGCTTCTTGACCTGCTGTGAACCTGGTACAACAAGTGCACGGACATGGGGATGAACCTTCTTCCCTCTAATGATTTCAGCTGCCTGTCTTAGGTCTTCCAGCCGGGAATTCGTGCAGGATCCAATAAAAACGTGCTGAATTTGAATGTCTTCTATTTTTTGGCCTTCCTGCAGTCCCATATATTCTAAAGCTCTTGATAGTGACTTTTGTTCAAGCTCGTTTTTGCATTCCTCAAGTTTTGGAATTTGTTCATTCACCTTGGAAGTCATTGATGGATTCGTGCCCCAGCTGACCATTGGCGCAATATCGGCGGCATCAATTTGAATAGTTTTATCGTATTGTGCATCAGAATCAGATCCCAGCCCTTTCCAATTCTCGACTGCATCCGCAAATCCTGCTCCTTTTGGTGCATACTTTCGTCCTTGAAGATACGCAAACGTTGTTTCATCAGGACTAACAAGCCCCGCTTTTGCGCCTCCTTCAATGGACATATTGCAAATCGTCATTCTTTCTTCCATTGACATTTTTGCAACCGTCTCCCCGCAATATTCAATAATATGGCCTGTACCAAAACCAATTCCATTTTTGGCAATAATATAAAGGATGACATCTTTTGCAGTAACACCTTTTTTCAGCTCGCCGTTTATCTCCAGTTTTAATGTTTTAGGCTTGCTCTGCCATAAAGTCTGGGTAGCCAGGACATGCTCAACTTCACTTGTGCCGATGCCAAAGGCTATTGATCCAAATGCTCCATGTGTGGATGTATGGCTGTCCCCGCAAACAATCGTCATGCCTGGCTGTGTTAGCCCCAGCTCCGGCCCGATGACATGGACAATCCCTTGTTCAGGACTATCCAGCCCGGCAAGAGGGATGCCGAATTCCAGACAGTTTTTTTCCAAAGTCGTCATTTGATTTAATGCAACAGGATCATTGATGACTTTGCGATTATCAGTAGGAATATTGTGATCAACTGTGGCAAACGTTTTATCAGGCCTTCTCACTTTCCTGTTTTTCATTCTTAAACCGGAAAATGCTTGAGGGGATGTAACTTCATGCACTAAGTGAAGGTCTATGTACATCAAATCCGGCTTTCCTTCTTCCCTGTGGACTACATGCTTTTCCCAAATCTTATCTATTATTGATTTTCCCATTCTGCTCCACTCCTTTTTAAAAGAAACACGGCCGAAGATGGCCGTGTCTCAAGTTTAAAATCAGCTGAACCAGTGTCCAGCATCCATCTCTCAGCTCTTATGCATAAGCCCCCATGATATTAAGAATAGCCTCATTATCCAAAAGGGTAGCCTTCACCTCTTCAATCATTTCAGAAGTAGTGACAACCTTTTTACCAAATGAAACAATATCTCTCGTACGATAGCCAGCTTCAAGCACTTGATTAACAGCATTTTCAACCGCTTCAGCCTCCTCTTCCATCCCGAAGGATAAACGGAGCATCATGGCTGCTGATAAAATCATGGCAATTGGATTAGCTGCATTCTTCCCTTGAATATCCGGTGCTGAACCATGAATTGGTTCGTATAAGTAAGGCCCGTTTTCCGAAATGCTGGCAGAAGGAAGCATACCTAGAGAACCGGTCAATACAGAGGCTTCATCGCTTAGAATATCACCGAACATATTCTCTGTTACGACAACATCAAATCTTTTCGGGTTTTTAATCATTTGCATAGCGGCATTATCAACAAGCATATGTTCAAGAACCACATTAGGATATTGCTTTGCAATGTCCTCTGCAACTTCTCTCCACATTCGGCTGGATTCCAGGACATTGGCCTTGTCAACAGAGGTCACCTTGCCACGCCGCTTTCCTGCAAGTTCAAATGCCAGCTTAATGACACGGCGCATTTCTTCTTTTTGATAAAACAAGGTGTCCACAACAGCATCTTTTCCGTTTTGCTGTGTCCGTTCGCTTGGCTTTCCAAAATAAAGTCCGCCGGTTAATTCTCTGACCATCAGCATATCCACGCCTTCAATTACTTCATTTTTTAATGGTGAAGTATCGGAAAGGCTTGAATAATATTGAGTTGGCCGCAAATTGGCATATAAATCTAATTCCTTGCGAATCCTTAAGAGACCCTTTTCCGGACGAAGGTGGGGAGGCTGCCGGTCCCATTTAGGCCCGCCAACCGCTCCCAGCATGACCGCATCGCTTTCTTTGCAAAGCTCAAGCGTTTCATTAGGCAGCGGTGTTCCGGCTGCATCAATAGCAGAACCGCCGATGCTGCCATATGAAAATTGGAATTGATGTCCGAACCGTTCACCAACAGCCTGCAGGACTTCAATTGCACCCTTCACCACTTCTTTGCCGATCCCATCTCCTGGAAGTACTGCGATACGTTTTTTCATTTTAATCCCTCCGTCTGATTTATTGTTTTATAAATTTTTTTCATATTTTATTTCTGCGGCGCATTTGCTTTTCAGGGGAAGGACAGGAGACTTTCCGCCTCCGTCTGCGGAATCTCCCGCTTCCCCGATCAATTTGCCTCTACTGCCTGCACTTTTTCTCTCATATATATGACTCTATTAACAGCATTCAAGTAAGCTTTTGAGGAAGCCTCAAGCACATCCTGGGCCAAACCGCGGCCGCTTGTTTCCATTCCTTCATAGTTCAGCTTGACATAAACCTGGGCTAAAGCGTCTCTTCCGGCCCCTACGGATTGGATACGGTAATCCAGAAGGTTAGCTGTTCCATTCAGGCATTTTTCCAATGTGTTATACAGCGCCTCAATGCTTCCTGCTCCAGTACCGGCTTCCTGGATTACTTCGTTATTTGATCCTGACAGGGTAACAGTTGCTGTTGGAACAGAGTTCGTTCCATACTGAATTTGGATTCCGATCAAATCATAGAACCTCTGCTCCTTGGAGAGCTTCTCTTCAAGTACGATTGCTGCAAGGTCGTCGTCTGTCATCTCTTTTTTGCGGTCGGCCAAATCTTTAAAAACTGTGAAAAGCCGGTTTGCTTCTTCATCTTCTACTTCAAGCCCCAGTTCACTCAGGCGGTTTTTAAATGCATGGCGTCCGGAATGTTTTCCAAGCACCATGGAATTGGATTGAAATCCGACTAGGTCAGGGGAAATAATTTCATACGTTGTTTTTTCCTTCAATACCCCATCCTGGTGTATTCCTGATTCATGTGCAAAAGCATTCCTGCCAACAATTGCTTTGTTGGCTGGCACCACCATACCTGTCAGCTTGCTGATCAAACTGCTCGTTCTGCTGATTTCCTGAAGATTCAGACGGGTTGAAGCCTGATAATGATCATTTCGGATATAAAGGGCTACTGCCAGCTCCTCAAGTGCCGCATTCCCGGCTCTTTCACCAATTCCATTTATTGTGCCCTCAATCTGTGTTGCTCCATTTTTTATAGCTGACAGCGAATTCGCAATGGCCATTCCCAAGTCATCATGGCAATGTGCTGACAAGGATACTTTATCAATAGAAGGAACATGATTTCTTAAATATTGGAAAATTTCACCGTACTCCTGTGGTGTTGTGTATCCAACTGTATCCGGTATGTTAATGATTCTTGCACCGGCCTGGATGACTTTTTCAATGATCTCTGCAAGAAAAGGCAGTTCTGTCCTGGTAGCATCCTCTGCAGACCATTGGACGATCGGGAATTTGGAAGCAGCATACTTAACAGTTTCAACTGCTGTTTCAACCACTTCTTCTTTCGTCTTCCTTAACTTATACTGCCTGTGGATTGGAGAGGTTGCCAGGAATGTATGTATCCTTGGCTCAGCTCCATCCTTTAAAGCTCCCCATGCAGCATCTATATCAGAGATAACTGCTCTTGCCAATCCTGTGACCGAGCAATTCTTAATCGTCTGGGCAATATTCTGTACGGATGCAAAATCCCCTTTCGACGCTGCCGGGAAACCTGCCTCAATAATATCAACGTTCAAACGCTCCAGCTGCCTGGCAATTTCTAATTTTTCCGAGAAATTAAGATTTACACCGGCAGATTGCTCGCCATCTCTTAATGTAGTATCAAATATTTTAATTATTGCCACTTACGACCACTTCTTTCTTCTTGCTGCTATTAACAAACGGCATCATTTTACGGAGTTCTCTTCCCACCTGCTCGATCGGGTGCTCATTTTCTCTCTGATTTACGGCATTGAATACCGGTCTATTTGCCTGGTTCTCCAAAATCCACCCTTTTGCAAAATTCCCTTCCTGGATATCTTTCAGCACTGCCTTCATTTCTTCTTTCACTCTTGCGTCAACTACCCGTGGGCCGCTGACAAAATCTCCCCATTGAGCTGTATCTGAGATGGAATAGCGCATTCCTTCAAGGCCGCCTTCATACATAAGGTCAACAATGAGTTTTAGTTCATGTAAACATTCAAAGTATGCCAGTTCCGGCTGATAGCCTGCTTCTGTCAGAGTCTCAAATCCTGCCTTCACCAATGAAGTCAGCCCTCCGCACAACACTGCCTGTTCGCCAAATAAATCTGTCTCGGTTTCTTCTTTAAAAGTCGTTTCCAGGGCACCTGCACGTAGAGATCCAATGGCTTTAGCGTAAGCAAGGGCCAGTTCCTTTGCTTCCCCTGTAACGTCCTGATGGACTGCAAACAAGGCTGGAACACCTGCATCCTGCTCATATGTTCTTCTGACTAAATGGCCTGGTCCTTTCGGTGCTACAAGCAGTACATCACATTCTTTTGGAGGCACGATCTGATTAAAATGAATATTAAATCCATGGGCAAACATTAATGCCTGGCTTGATAGATTGGGTTCGATTTCTTCCTTGTATACCTTTGGCTGGAGTTCATCCGGCAATAAGATCATCACTACATCAGATTGAGCAGCTGCCTCACCGACCGGATATACCTGGAAACCGTCTTCTTCTGCTTTTTCCCATGACTTCCCTTTCCGCAGGCCGATGACAACCTCAACCCCGCTGTCCCTCATATTTAACGCATGTGCATGTCCTTGGGATCCATATCCGATGACCGCTACCTTCTTTCCGTTTAAATACGCTGCATTTGCATCTCCGTTATAATACATTTTCGCCATGTTTTATCTCCCTCTCCGAATAAGTTTTTTATATTTATAATGGTTTTTTTAAACAATAGAGTATGACTTGGACTGCTGTGAAGTACGCTGTGTTCCTCTTGGAAAGGCCGTTGTTCCCGTCCTGGCAAGCTCTTTGATTCCATATGGTTTAATGAGTTCAATGAAGGCTTCAACCTTATCAGATTCACCTGTAATCTGAACGGTCATGCTATCCTTGCTGACATCTATCACAGAAGCTCTGAAAGGTTCAATTAAAGAGTAAATCTCATTTCTTGTATATGGGACTGCCTGAACTTTAATAAGGGCAAGCTCTCTTGCGACAATCGACTGATCCGTGATATCCGTTACTTTTATCACATCGATTTGCTTGTTCAGCTGCTTCGTAATTTGTTCGCTGGCACCGGAGTCCTCAACATGGACCACACATGTGATTCGCGACATCCCTTCATGTTCAGACAGGCCGACTGAAATGCTTTCAATATTAAAGTTTCTTTTTGAAAATAGATTAGTAATTCTGTTTAGAACACCCGGCCGATTCATAACAGTCAGGCATATGATTCGTTTCATGGTTTTACACCTGCCATTTCATGAAGTCCTTTTCCTGGTGCAATCATCGGATACACGTTTTCATCCGGATCAACCCTGAAATCAATAAGCACTGGTTCACGGTTATGAAGCACCTCATCCAATACTTCTTCAGCCTCTGCTTTAGAATGGATGACATATCCTTTTATCCCGTAGGCTTCTGCCAATTTAACGAAAGATGGCTGTACCGGGATTTTACTGTGAGAGAAACGGGATTCATAAAAAATCTCCTGCCACTGCCGGACCATGCCAAGGGCCATATTATTAAAAATAATAATTTTCACCGGGAGATTCATTTCCTGAATGATAGCAAGCTCCTGTGTTGACATTTGGAATCCTCCATCTCCGCAAATGGCGAGTACGCATGCTTCCGGATCAGCCAGCTGAGCTCCAATGCTAGCAGGGAAACCAAATCCCATTGTTCCAAGTCCTCCTGATGTCACCCATCTGTCTGCTTTATTAAAGCGATAGTATTGGGCTGCCCACATTTGATGCTGTCCCACATCTGTTACAACAATGGCATTGCCTTCCGTTTTTGAATGAAGCATTTCCATTACTTGCTGGGGTTTCAGACGTCCGGATTCTTTATCATAGTAATATGGATATTCCTCCTGCCACCTCAAAATGGTTTCCAGCCATTCTTTATGGGCCGGCGGCTTTCCATCCTGCAGAATCAGCTGCTCAAGAGCTTCTTTTGCATCTGCCACAATCGGGATGGACGTTGGAACATTTTTGCCGATTTCAGCGGGGTCAATATCAATATGGGCGACTGTTGCATGTGGTGCAAAATGCTGTAAATTCCCTGTTAATCTGTCATCAAAACGGGCTCCAATATTTATCAGCAAATCACATTCTGTAAGTCCCATATTGGCTGCATAACAGCCGTGCATACCTGCCATACCGATGAACAATGGATGACTGGCAGGAAATCCGCCGAGGCCAAGAAGTGTGTGGATAACAGGTATTTGCTGCTGCTCTGCGTAATCTTTTAACTCTTTGGATGCTCTTCCATGAAGCACGCCGGCACCAGCCAGGATGACAGGCTTTTTCGATCTGCTGACTGCTTCTGTTAATTTTCTTATTTGAAGGTAATTTGGTTTTAATGTCGGCTGATAGCCCGGCAGATTCACTTCCGTTTCTTTCTCAGGCTGATTCGAAACTCCTGCAGCGATGTCTTTAGGGATATCAATCAGCACTGGTCCTGGCCTGCCGGTTGAAGCTATATAAAAAGCTTCTTTAACGATTCTCGGAATATCTTCAATGCTGCGGACCTGATAATTGTATTTTGTAATTGGAGTGGTTATCCCAAGGATATCTGCCTCCTGAAAGGCATCTGACCCAATGACTCCCGTTGCTACCTGGCCTGTAAATACAATCAGCGGAAGTGAATCCATCATTGCGTCTGCAAGACCGGTAACAATATTAGTGGCTCCTGGTCCTGAAGTGGCAATTACAACACCAGGCTTTCCAGATATCCGGGCATACCCTTCAGCAGCATGAATTCCTCCCTGTTCATGGCGCGGCAGCACATGAAGAATCTTTGAATGATACAGCTTGTCGTAAAGTGGAAGAACAGCTCCTCCAGGATAACCAAAAATCACTTCAACATTTTCTTTCTCCAAGGCTTTTAATAACAGATCAGCGCCGGTGACAGGATATGTCTCCGTTTTTGTTTCTGTTAAGGCAGCTTCCTGCAGCATTTGTTGATAACCTCCTCATGTTTTTAAACTCCAATATAAAAAGCCCTTCCACCCCTAAAGAAACCTAACGATTGTAGGTATAAGGGATGAAAAGGCTTTGATCACCTGTTCCACGGTACCACCCTGATTCACGCTTATGATGCGTGCACTCATGAACAGCGATGTGCTGTTCGTTTTGATAACGGGTGAAGAACACCCGGCAGCCCCTAGTCGATACACTTTCAGGACTGCGCTCAGAGGTGAGTTCATTTTAGGAGGGCATTACCGGGTTTCAGCAGATCCGGCTCTCTGTGAATGCCTGTCATAAAACTACTTATCCTCTTCTACGCTTTTCCTATTCTGAGATTTAACCTCAACACAATAACGCTTTAAACCATTGAATTGATAGATTAAAAAAAACCAAATTTTCATATTGCGAGATAAATTTCACTTGGATGAAGTTTATAGTTGTTGGTGTAAATTTCTTATATTGAGGACTATCTTACGCCCATTTTTATCAGCCGTCAACACCCTTTTAATGAATTATTTGATAATTTAGATTAATCTGTTATCGTGTATCCGCTTACATTGTTGATATATTCACATTTCATATGACAAAATTTTTTTTATATTTTTTTGATAAGGGAGATAAAAACATCTGATGAGGTTTATAGAGGCAATTTAAAAACAACTGGCAGGTTGCTGCCATTAAAAATTAAAACAAAAAAACCCACCAAAAAGGTGAGTAAAAATTCGGTAAGATATGTAGTGTTTCCAGATGTGTAAATGGCGTCCCAGGAGAGATTCGAACTCCCGACCGACGGCTTAGAAGGCCGTTGCTCTATCCGGCTGAGCTACTGGGACATTTTGATATTATTTTCGTGATTGAGATGTATTAACTTAACGACAAGATTTATTATATTAAACAAATGTTAAGAAGTCAACACTTTGTAAAATATTTTTTTATTATTGAGGGAAGACCGGGCTTCCCTCAATTATTATATTCAAATTAATATCTTTTTACCAGTGAAAATTTTTGTGTCAGATCAGGAATCTTTCCATTAGAAAAGTCATACACATCCAGTGTAACATCTTCTCCCCTGTTTTCCAGTATGACATATGTCCGTTCATTCCTGCCTCTGGGGAGCCTAATGCTTCCAGGATTGATAAACAATATCCCCTCAGACATTTCTGCTCCCAGACTATGTGAATGGCCAAAACATACGATATCTGCCTTCAATTCACGTGCCCTGTATGACAGATTCATTAAAGTGGACTTAACGGAATATTTATGACCGTGTGTGACGAAAAAGCGGAATCCTCCAGCCTCTTCTATTCTGTCCTCCGGAAAATCTGCGTCAAAATCACAATTTCCTCTTACTGCAGCGTAGCCCTTTAGTGATTCATCATCTGCCTGAAGTTCCGAATCTCCGCAGTGAATCATTATATCCATATCAGGATGTATTTCACGAATTTGGCTGAGTTCTGAGGTTAACCCATGACTATCACTGACAATCAGAACTTTCATGAGTTTTCTGCTCCGGCCAGGAAAGAAGGAAGCAGCTCCTCCAGCTTTTGGAGAGCTTTCGCCCTATGGCTGATTTCGCTTTTTTCCTCCGGCATTAATTCTGCCATTGCCTTGCCTTTTTCTTCTGAATAGAAAATAGGATCATAGCCAAATCCATAAGTCCCTCTTTTTTCTCTTAAGATACGGCCTTCACAAGTTCCTGCAACTGTTTCAGTCCTTTTTCCGGGAGCAGCGATTGCTAGCGCGCAATAAAACCGCGCCTGGCGCTTATCATCCGGAATGCTTTCGAGCTCATCGAGAACTTTGTTCATATTTTTCTGATCGTTTTTTTCCTCGCCTGCATAGCGGGCGGAATAGATGCCCGGCTTCCCTCCAAGCGCATCAATGATCAACCCTGAATCATCGGCAATGACCATTCTTCCAAAAGCTTTAGACACGGCTTCCGCTTTAAGAATGGCATTCTCTTCAAACGTGCTGCCTGTCTCCTCAACATCCTGAAAATCTGGATAATCCAGAAGGGTTTTTACTTGATAGCCAAGAGGCTTGAACATTCTCTCAAACTCTCTCGCTTTGCCTGCGTTTTTAGTAGCTATTATGACTTCCTGCATATTATGCCCTCCCCGCAAGCTTTTCTCTTTTGCTTTGAATGCTTCCTGAGATATTCTCTCCAAGTGCCGATTTCTGAAGTTCAAGCAGCTCTGATATCCCTTCCTGTGCAGCACCAAGCATTTCCTGCAGCTGTCCATAAGAGAAAGTCGCTTCTTCTCCGGTTCCCTGAAGCTCTACAAACTCCCCGCTCCCGGTCATGACGACATTCATATCCACTTCAGCAGAGGAGTCTTCAATATAATTCAAATCCACAACAGCCTGCTTGTCAGTAAGAATCCCCACGCTTGTGGCCGCAAGGAAATCATTGATTGGATAGCTTGGAAGCTTCTTGCTGCTGTAAAGCTTATCCATCGCCTGTGCCATTGCAATAAAAGCTCCTGTAATGGAAGCTGTCCGTGTCCCCCCATCAGCCTGTATTACGTCGCAATCAAGCCATAGCGTTCTTTCGCCAAGCGCATCAAGGTCTACTACTGCCCGGAGTGCACGGCCGATCAGGCGCTGAATTTCCATTGTTCTCCCTGAAATTTTTCCTTTTGCTGATTCCCTGATATTTCTCTGTTCTGTAGCCCTCGGCAGCATGGAATATTCAGCTGTTATCCAGCCCTTCCCCTGTCCTCTCATAAAAGGCGGGACCCTTTCATCAATGCTTGCTGTACAAATCACCTTCGTGTCTCCCACTGTAATGAGTACAGAGCCCTCAGGATGCTTTAAATAATCAGTTTCAATATGTATTGGCCTAAGCTGCTTTGGTTCACGTCCATCTGCGCGCATAAGCGATTTCCCCCTTCATTTGCTTATATTGAACCTGGGCATTTGCCCAGTAATATTGGCATGCCTATTTTACCAACAAAGAAGAGGCGGCATTATATGCCAACCTCTTTTTCCTGTTACTATATAGTATAACAAAATCTGCTATATTAAAAACTTCCTGTATTCACATTTTCAGGGCGGGTTACAGGCTCGGATAGTTTTTGGCCATCCTCATTGACAATCTCTGCTTCGCCATCGACAGTGACAGCCACGCTTTCTATACCCTTTTGTTCTGTCAGTGAAAGAACGAGTGCATTCAGCAAGTGCTTGGAAATCATTTTCTCTTCGAAGCTGCTGAAAACATTCTCATTAAAGTTTAATGTGACTTTTCCTTCTTCAATTTTTGGAGCTTCAAGCAGCTCTACATCCGGAAGGAAGTCTGTCACCAGATTGGATGCATAGTTCGGCCCCTTTATCAGTTCGGATACAACCGCTTCAACTTTATTGTCCATATCATTGCTTACACGCTTGGTAACAGGCACATAATAATAGTTTTCTTCATCCCCGCCCAGATAATAAACGGTCACCGGCTTCGTATTCGTGATATCCACTACTTCCGTTGTATCCATGTTTATTCCATTGGCTCTCGTTAACGCCGAACTGACCGGAGTGCCATTCACAGGCATCTCTTTTAATTCATGTCCGTTTAATGTCAGCTTAACTTTATCAATGGAATCAAATTGTGTAAGTGTCCAGGTAACGGATTGGAGAATTTTCTTTTCATCTTCCTTAGCATATTCCTGAAATTCTTTTGAAAAATCGACGGTTGCCACTTTATCTTTAATATTTACAGAAACTTTTGTATCAGCCGGAAGGACTGCTCGGAAGTCATTAGGAAGAAGCTCTGTAACAGGACCGTTTTCCACCAGGTACTCTAACGCCTGTGTAGCAACTGAATTCGTTTTTGGAAGATCGATCGTCTGGGGAACAACATACCCATTTTTATCAATCAAGTAAAGCTCTGTTTTAAGATTTGCCGTAACACCCTCTTCATTTTCAGCTGTTTCTTTTCCTGTTGTTTCCTCAGCAACACTTTCGCCTTCATCGGTGTAAGATACTGCTTTTGGCGGATCGACCTTTTCTTTCCCCTGGCTTCCGAACAATCCGCAGCCTGATAATAATACAGATGAAACCAGCACAGCTGACACTATCGACGTTTTTTTATTTATAGACATACATAATCCCCCCTGAGACAGTTTGTACTACATGTATACGAGCCTATCTGTAATTTAGACCGTCTTTTGGGATAAAAGTGTGAATAGATTTTTGACAAATTCGGACAATCTGAAGTATGGCTGCCATAGAGACATATTAAAAGAAGCCCCAATAAGGAGCTTCAATTTTGCTTCTGCAGTTCGTCTTTTACCAGGACGGCTTTGATTTTAAAATAATCTATCTCATCCGGAAGTTCTTCTTTAATTGGCTTCAGTTTTTCTCTTCCTGCTTTTTCCGCTGCCTGTAAAACAAGCTTTTCTTCCGTCTCATTGAAAATATCTGACCAGTCAATTGCATTGCCTTCTTTGATCGAGCGGAAGATATGCTCCTGAATCGTTATTGGGGAAAAGTTTCGCTTTTTGGCTATTTCCGTTATGGTATTTCCATTCTTATAATAATCAAAGGTAATCTGGTAGCTTGGACGGTCATCTTGTACTTCCTCTGACACTGAAGGCGTATCTGCTGCAGGCATAGGGGAAATATTATGTTCTTCGGCAAATTCTTTGATTGCCTCAATAAAATATTCCCCATACTTGTCAAACTTCATTTGCCCTACACCTTTAATATTTAACATCATGTCTTTGCTCACAGGAAAATAACGGCACATTTCTTTCAATGCGGTATCAGCAAACACCACAAAAGGAGGAACATTTTCTTCATCTGCAATCTTTTTCCTGAGCTTCCTCAGGATCTCAAAAAGTTCAATATTTTCATCTGCTTCCTGAACAGATACAGGCACACTAATTTTCATGGATAGTTTTTTCTGTCCTTTCAAGACAGGAATTGCATTTGCTGACAGCCTAACGGTCGGATATTTACCATCTGTTAAAACCAGATAATCCTCAGCCAGCAGATAGTTGATCATCTCTGAAATCTCTTTTTCTTTGCGGTTTTTCATCAGCCCAAATGTGGAAAGTTTATTAAAATTAAGCTCTCGGATTCTTTTATTACTTGAGCCTTTCAAAACCTGTGCAGTCAAAGTAACGCCAAATCTTTCTTCCATCCGCTTAATGCACGAAAAAATCATTAAAGCTTCCTGAGTAATATCGATGCTTGTCCGTTCATCCAGGCAGCTGCTGCATTTGCCGCAGAGGATCGGTTCGGCATTCTCATCAAAATAATCGATGATATAGGATTGAAGGCATTTTTCTGTGTGGCAGTAATTAACCATATCCTTTAGCTTGCTGTATTCCTGCTCCATTTTCCGGGGATCCAGACTGCTCTCCTCAATCAAAAATTTCTGCAGCTGGATATCCTGAGGAGCAAACAGCAAATAACATATGCTATCCTCTCCATCTCTTCCTGCCCTTCCCGCTTCCTGATAATAAGCTTCAATGTTCCGCGGAAGATTATAGTGGATGACATATCTGACATTGGATTTATCAATCCCCATTCCAAAAGCATTTGTTGCGACCATAATATTTGATTCATCGTATACGAAGGCATCCTGTGCTTTTTTCCGTTCTTCTTCCTTTAAGCCTGCATGATATTTAGCAACTGAGCAGTTCTTGCCTTTTAGGAACTGGTACAGCTGGTCTGTCTCCCTGCGGCTTGACGTATAAATGATTCCTGCTTCGTTTTTATGTTTATTTAGGGTCTGTAATATAAAGTCTCTTTTGTTAACACCTTTCAATACGTGAAAGGAGAGGTTATCCCTTGCAAAACCAGTTATAAACGTATTTTCCTCGCCGATGTTTAGAAGCCTGCGGATATCCTCTGCGACATCCCGTGTTGCTGTTGCAGTCAAAGCAGCAGTTACAGGTTTCTGGTGCAGATTGCTAAGCTCTGAGACTACGGAACGGTAACTTGGACGGAAGTCATGCCCCCACTGTGAAATACAATGTGCTTCATCAAAGACAATCGCATTGATTGAAATATCGTTTAATAATTGCAAAAAGGCCATGGACCCAAATCGTTCCGGCGCCACATACACGAGCTTATATTCTTCATTGCGTATTCCAGCCACAATGTGCTGATACTCGGCAGAAGACAACGTGCTGTTTATATAAGCAGCCGGGATGCCTGCAGTGCTAAGGGCATCTACTTGATCTTTCATCAGGGAAATTAAGGGAGAAATCACAATGGCCGTTCCGGGGAGTACAAGAGCGGGTATTTGAAAGCAGATTGACTTTCCGCCTCCAGTTGGAAGAATTCCAAGAGTATTGGTTTGTGAGAGGATATTCTGAATAATCTCCTGTTGGCCGGGGCGGAAAGAAGTATATCCAAAATATTTTTTTAAATAGTTTTCGGCTTGTGCCAGCAAATTGATCACCAACTCAATTAAGTATAGTTTTTCTTCAATTTCATGATACCAGAGCTTTTTTAAAAAGTAATCTAAAAGTAACGTGGAGATTTCTTAAAAAACACCTTCTGAAAAAATTCAGAAGGTGTCTGCATTTATTAAAGGGAAATTTTTTCTACAGCATCGACAGTAACCCCAAGCCACTTGGAAGCAATTTTAGAAAAAATGGCCGTGGAGCCAGTTGTACAGAATTTATATTCCGGATTTTCATCCACAGCTTTAAGCAGGCCATGGTGATGCAGAATGGTACTAGCTTCCCTTGCTGTTTCCTCACCTGAGCTGATGACCTTTACATCTTTACCCATTACATTTTTAATAATCGGTTCTAGTAAAGGATAATGAGTACATCCAAGAATGAGTGTATCCATTCCTTTTCCTTTTAAGGGCTGAAGCGTCTCAGCCACTATTTTTTTGGCAACTGAACCTTCGTACTCCCCGCTCTCTACAAGAGGAACGAATTTGGGGCATGCCAGACTATGCACGGCAGACCTGCTGTTTATCTGAATCAGCGCATTTTCATATGCCTTGCTTTTGACTGTGCCCTCTGTGCCAATGACACCAATTATATGGTTTTTCGTCACTTTAATAGCTGTTCTTGCGCCTGGGAAAATGACACCGATAACCGGTATCGGCAGTTCCCTGCGTATTTCCTCCAGAGCGACAGCAGTAGCTGTATTACAGGCTATAACAAGCATTTTAATGTTTTTTTTCAGCAGGTACTCCGTCATTTGCCAGGTAAAGGATTTCACCTCTTTACCAGGCCGCGGGCCGTACGGGCATCGTGCTGTATCTCCGAGGTATACAATATCTTCATTTGGCAGCTGCCGCATGATTTCTTTCGCGACCGTTAAGCCCCCCACTCCGGAGTCAATTATTCCTATAGGTTGTTTCAAAAGTACCGCCTCATTCTCCGCGCATATCATGGTGTAATTTCATTAAGTTATCTTTTAAGAACAAGACCTCATTATGTGAAGAATTTTTAAGAACCTCTTTTAGGTAATCCTGGCGTTTTTTAATAACTTCTTCAATAATCCGCTCTCCTTCTTCAAGCAGATGAATCCGGACTACTCTTCGGTCATTTGGGTCTTTCACTCTTTTCACAAGGCTGTTTTTCTCCATTCGGTCAACAAGATCTGTTGTCGTGCTGCATGCAAGATACATTTTATTTGACAGCTCGCCGATAGTCATATCACCTTCTTCAAACAGCCATTGCAATGCCACAAACTGAGGAGGGGTAATGGTAAAATCACTTAGAATTTCCCTTCCCTTTTGCTTGATAATGCCGGATATGTATCTTAAGTCTTTTTCAATATCAGCTACAACATCATTTATTTCATTTGTTTTAGGATCTTCCAGCTTCATTCATAAACACTCCCATTTAAGCTTTTACGATGTTTTCTGCCCTTGTGCATTTATTTTCACCTTTTTCCGCATAAATTTCAAGACAGAAATAAATCCAATAATGAAATATTCCCTATATAAATGTGATAACCGGCCTCCCAGAAGGATAGCCGGTCTAAATTAAAGTTCTAGCTCTCCCATTCGAAGGAGCTCTACAACAGCTTGTGATCGCCCCTTTACACCAAGCTTTTGCATGGCATTAGAAATGTGGTTCCGAACCGTTTTTTCACTTATAAACAATTCACCAGCGATTTCCCTTGTTGTTTTATCTTGTACTAACAATTCGAATACTTCTCTTTCTCGTTTGGTGAGTAACGGCTTGTGAGTATATTCATTCTCCTTCAAGTATTGTAACCCTCCTTGCCTTTCGCCAGCTATGAACCGCGGGATGGGTATATATTTAGTCACCATATCATATGTCAGCAAAACAGCCGAAGTGACTATATTTAGTGAAAGGAGAAAGTTATTTTCAGGAAATGTGCCATTGTGCCGCTAGGCTCGGACTTTAACCCCGCTTTTCAGCATTTCTTTCATATTTTCGGTCCAAGGCACACCCTTGCCTGTCACCTTTGATATCTGCACCATCGTCCCCCTGCCGGTGAAGCAAACTGAACCGTCTGATTTCCTGCCCATATAATGAAGATCAACAGAAGAATTCCCTATTGAAGCAGCTTTTACGTATATTTGTATCTCTTCATCAAAGAAAACCTGGCTGATAAAATCGCATTGGAGGTCTGCTACGACTGGTATGGTTTCACTATCATGCTTTACCCAGTCCTGCATAAAGCCCTTGCTTTTGAAAAATTCTATCCTTGCTTCTTCATAGTATGTAAATGGAATGGTATTGTTCAAATGTCCAAACATATCAGTTTCAGAAAATCTGACTTTTACTGGATGAAAGAAAATGAATTCTTCTTCCCATTTTTTAAAATCGTCTATATAGCTCAATTTTTTCATGCTGGTCCCTCCCAATTTTTTATGAATGAGCATTCACTCTGTTGTATTTCATTATAGTGTTTTTTGAATTATTTGAAAACCTTTCATCTGTGTTAAATAATAGATTATGCGAATATAGACTAAAAACCCCTCTCCAAAAGGAAAGGGGTTTTTCAAGTTTAGATCTGGTCGCTTCCAAAGAAGTTTTTGAAAGACTGGAATGTTGTATCGCGGTTTAGTGCCGCAATGGATGTTGTTAAAGGAATGCCTTTCGGGCAGGACTGTACGCAGTTTTGAGAGTTTCCGCAATTGGCAAGTCCGCCGTCACCCATGATTTGCTCCAGACGTTCAGCTTTATTCATTTCACCAGTTGGGTGAGCATTGAACAAGCGAACCTGTGATAAAGGAGCCGGTCCGATAAAGTCAGATTTGCTGTTAACATTCGGACATGCTTCCAGACAAACACCGCATGTCATGCACTTTGAAAGCTCATAAGCCCATTGGCGCTTTCTCTCAGGCATACGCGGTCCAGGTCCCAAATCATACGTGCCATCGATTGGAATCCATGCTTTAACCTTTTTCAGGGAATCAAACATACGGCTTCTGTCGACCTGCAGGTCACGGACTACCGGGAACGTGCGCATCGGCTCAAGACGGATTGGCTGTTCCAGCTGATCTACAAGTGCCGTACATGATTGGCGGGGCTTTCCATTAATAATCATTGAACAAGCACCGCAGACTTCTTCAAGGCAGTTCATATCCCATGCGATTGGAGTAGTATCTTCACCCTTCACGTTAACCGGATTACGGCGAATCTCCATAAGGGCTGAAATAACGTTCATGTTCGGACGGTAATCAATTTCAAACTCTTCCTGATAAGGGGCTGAATCAGGAGTATCCTGGCGGCTGATTACAAAACGGACTGTTTTCGTTTTTGTTTCTTGCATGGTTTAGTTCTCCCCTTTCTTTTTGGAATAGTCACGCTTACGCGGTGGAATTAAGCTTACATCAATTTCCTCGTAATGGAATGCCGGAGCGGAATTTGCATCAACAAACTTCGCCATTGTTGTTTTCATGAATTCCTCATCATTACGTTCAGGGAAATCAGGCTTATAATGTGCTCCGCGGCTTTCATTACGGTTATAAGCACCAATTGTAATAACACGTGCCAATTGAAGCATATTCTGCAGCTGGCGCGTAAAGCTTGCACCCTGATTGCTCCACTTCGCAGTGTCATTAATATTAATGTTTTTATAGCGCTCCATAAGTTCAACAATTTTTTCATCTGTTTTCAACAGCCTGTCATTATGGCGGACAACCGTTACATTGTCTGTCATCCACTCACCAAGCTCTTTATGAAGGACATATGCATTCTCTGTGCCATCAAGAGACATGATATTATTCCATTTTTCTTCTTCCTGTTTTACATGGCGGTCAAATAGTGATGATGGCAGATCTTCAGCACTCTTATCTAATCCGCTGATATACTTGACTGCATTCGGGCCTGCTACCATACCGCCATAAATGGCTGATAGCAGTGAGTTGGCGCCAAGACGGTTGGCACCATGCTGTGAATAATCACATTCACCAGCTGCAAACAAGCCAGGAATATTTGTCATCTGATCATAGTCAACCCATAATCCGCCCATTGAATAGTGGACAGCAGGGAAGATCTTCATTGGCACTTTACGAGGGTCTTCACCCTGGAATTTCTCATAGATTTCAATGATTCCGCCAAGCTTAATATCAAGCTCTTTAGGATCTTTATGGGAAAGATCCAGATATACCATGTTCTCCCCGTTAATGCCAAGCTTCTGGTTAACACAAACGTCAAAAATTTCACGCGTTGCAATATCACGAGGCACCAGGTTTCCGTAAGCCGGATATTTCTCCTCAAGGAAGTACCATGGTTTGCCATCTTTATATGTCCATACTCGTCCGCCTTCACCGCGTGCAGATTCACTCATTAGGCGAAGCTTATCATCTCCAGGGATGGCGGTTGGATGGATCTGAATAAATTCCCCATTTGCGTAATAAGCGCCCTGCTGATAAACGATTGAAGCCGCTGAGCCTGTGTTTATGACAGAGTTAGTGGATTTTCCGAAAATAATTCCCGGTCCGCCGGATGCCATAATAACTGCATCTGCAGCAAAAGACTTAATTTCCATAGAAGTCAGGTTCTGGGCAACGACACCCTTACAAGCTCCGTCATCATCGATTATAACCCCTAGAAATTCCCATCCCTCATACTTTGTCACTAATCCTGCCACTTCATGGCGGCGGACCTGCTCGTCCATTGCATAAAGCAGCTGCTGCCCAGTTGTAGCACCGGCAAACGCAGTACGGTGATGCTGTGTTCCACCGAAGCGGCGGAAGTCCAGCAGACCTTCAGGTGTACGGTTAAACATAACACCCATACGGTCAAATAAATGAATGATGCCAGGTGCAGCCTCTGCCATTGCTTTTACAGGCGGCTGGTTTGCCAGGAAGTCCCCGCCATATATTGTATCGTCGAAATGAATCCAAGGAGAATCGCCTTCCCCTTTTGTATTTACCGCTCCGTTGATGCCGCCCTGGGCACAAACAGAGTGAGAACGTTTAACCGGTACCAGAGAAAATAATTCAACCGGAGTCCCAGATTCTGCTACTTTAATTGTCGCCATCAAACCGGCTAGTCCGCCGCCGACAACTATAACTTTTCCTTTACCCATCGTGACTCACTCCCTTAATACTTGTAAGAAAAGCGCCAGCACCCGCTTACCGGTCCCCTTGAGGCCTTCCGATGGCGTTTATTCTGCCAAAAGTGCTGATTTTGCCTTTGCGCTTTCAATAATGCGGAGCCGGGCAGCTGCCCAATTCCCTTTTTATCCGATCAAGTCTAATAATCTCACATGTCTATTAAATAAATGCTGTAAGAGCACGTACGCCAACAATAGATAGTGCAATGAAAATTCCGATCGTTACGTAAGTGGAAATAACTTGTGAACGAGGAGATACTGTAAGTCCCCAGCTGACAAGGAATGACCAAAGCCCATTAGCAAAGTGGAAAATTGCAGAAATGACTCCAATAATATAGAACCAGAACATAAATGGATTCGACAGGATGTTCTCCATCATCTGAAAGTTAACTTCTGCTCCAAAGGCAGCCTGTACACGTGTTTCCCAAACATGCCATGCAACAAAAACCAGCGTAATGACACCTGAAACACGCTGAAGCATAAACATCCAGTTGCGGAAATATCCGTATCTGCTTGTGTTATTTTTCGCAGTAAAAGCAATATAAAGGCCATAGATTGCGTGGAACAGCAAAGGTAAATAGATTACAAACGTTTCAAGGAATATTCTAAATGGAAGACTTTCCATAAAATGCGCTGCATTATTAAAAGATTCCTCTCCCCCTGTTGCAAAATGGTTCACTACAAGGTGCTGCACCAAAAACAATCCAACTGGTATTACGCCAAGCAATGAATGCAATCTGCGATTAAAAAACTCACGATTACCTGCCATAAACTTTCCCCCCCTGATTTTAAAAAAACGATGCTGAGCCCCCGCTCAGGACATCATCTCGAAAATGTTATTCATTTTCTTACAATTATGTGACATGTCCATTTTACTCCCAAGATAATAGAGCGTCAAGAAAACGGATACATAAAATGTTCCATATTAATAAAATTTTTAAAAAATATTAACGGGTTAAAAACATATATTATCCTGCGGTTCAATATGACCTAATTGCCGGTCTCCAATATACTGAAATAGTAATTATTTCTATGCAAATCGTTCTATTTTTTACTGAATTGATATTAACTCCCCAAGCATATTGTATATAATAGAATCATAGAAAGAGGGGAGACTATTGAGCGAATTAGCATCTGCGAAATCTAATGAAGATCACATACAGTCTGTACCGGTATTTGGGTATGAACTAATCCGGGAAGTTCTTTTGCATGACCTTTTAGGAAATGAAGCACCCGAAATTTTATATTGGGCCGGCAAAAGGCTTGCACGCATGTATCCTCTGGAAACAGCCGGACAGATTGCCGAATTTTTCACAAATGCCGGCTGGGGCAACCTTTCCATCGCAAACGAATCTAAACATGAACTTGAAATGATATTATCAAGCCCGCTGATTGCTGGCCGCTTGCAAAAAAACAATAACTGCACATTTCAGCTCGAAGCTGGTTTTATAGCCCAGCAGATAGAATTTCAAAAAGAAGTTATTTGTGAGGCATTTGAACATCCCCGCAAGAAAACCGGCAAAATCCTTATTACTGTGAAGTGGGATAAAAAGGATCCTGCTGAGTAACATCTAATACGTACAAACAATAAGCTATCAATTTCTGATAGCTTATTGTTTATAGCTTCGGAATTAAGCCTTAACAGCAGAAACAGACAGCTTGAATGCCTCGTGTAAAGCATCAACAGCATCGATCATTTTACTGTTTTCCACAACCGCTGATACTTTAATTTCTGACGTGCTTACCATTTTCACCTGAATTTCATTCGCTGAAAGCACTTCGAACATTTCTGCAGCCACACCCGGATTTGAAATCATGCCTGAGCCGACAATTGAAACCTTTGCAAGCCCTGATTCCCACTCAATGCGGTCATAATTTAATTGATCTCTATGCTTTTCTAAAACTTTCACTGTATCCGTCAGATCTTCATTCTTAATTGAGAAGGACAGGTTAGTTGTCTGGGCTTCTGTCATGCTCTGAATAATGATATCGACATTAATGTGGTTTTTGGCGAGCGCCGAGAAAATAGTAGACAGCCCAGTCAGTGAATTAGGAAGACCAATGATTGTTACTCTTGTTATGTCATCTTCAAAAGCCACACCGCGCACCACTAAATTTTGTTCCATTTTTACTTCCTCCTCAATGATTGTTCCGGCTTCCTTTTCAAGGCTTGAACGCACTTCAATCGGAAGTCCATAGTTTTTAGCGAATTCAACCGCTCTTGGATGGAGCACTCCAGCCCCCAAATTGGCCAGCTCAAGCATTTCATCATAGGACACAGAATGTAACTTTCTGGCATTCTTTATAAAGCGGGGGTCGGTTGTAAACACACCTGTAACATCCGTATAAATATCACATTTATCAGCTTTAAGTGCTGCAGCCAGTGCAACAGCAGTTGTATCAGATCCTCCGCGGCCAAGCGTGGTAATTGAGCCATCTTCTGTCATCCCCTGAAAGCCTGCTACAATTACAATTTTCCCCTGATTTAATTCCCCCTGAATGGTGGCTGGATCAATATTTACTATCCTCGCATTACCATGGACTGCTTCTGTTTTAATACCTGCCTGCCACCCTGTAAAAGAAACAGCGTGATGCCCTTTCGCATTTAATGCCATTGCTAATAAAGAGATGGTCACCTGTTCGCCGGTTGTAAGCAGCATGTCCATTTCCCTTTTATCTGGTGATGGGGAAATCTCCCTTGCCATGCCAACCAGCTGATCAGTCGTTTTGCCCATTGCCGAAACAACTACAACAACATCGTTTCCACGGTTTTTTTCCTCAATTACCCGATTAGCGGCATTTTGTATTCTGTCTACAGTCCCCACGGAGGTGCCTCCGAATTTCTGCACTATGATTCCCACAGCTTTCCCTTCTTTCTAAAGATCTCGTAATTTTATGAATTGCCGTCCTATGTAAGTGAAGCAAGACAGTCCACTCGGCTGTATTTGACAATGGCCTTAAATCTAAAATACCCCTTTTGGGCAATAAAAAAAGCAATGGAATAGTTTAACTATCCCATTGCTGTGCAGCCAAAATGTATATGTGAGCAAACACAGTGAGATAGCTCTCCAGGACGGCAATGTCCTGACAATCCTGCATTTATTCAATGCAAAACCAGCAGAAAAAATGATGAGATTTTCTCCACTTCGGCGAACATACCCTTTCAAAGCTTTTCATGGAAGCTCATTCTTCTCCAAGCTTTTACTGATGAAGTTCGCACCTCTACCTTCACTTAACGATTATGTCCAATAGTTCAGTTTAAACATATGGACATGCGCTTTATCGCTATAAAGTGATATTGATATAAAGTTTCAATTAGTATAACATGTCTGACTTTTTATGTCTATATCCATTTAAGACTCAGAGTTTCCATTTTGTTCCTCAAGCCTCTGCTTTAACTCCTCTGCAACAATCGCAGGAATGCCTATTTTTCTAAACTCCTCAATTGATGCCTCTTTCATTTTCTTTACAGACCCAAAGGCCTTCAACAGCTGTTTCTTTCGCTTTTCGCCTATGCCCGGAATTTCATCCAGAATAGACTGAAAGGCACTTTTTCCGCGAAGCTGGCGGTGAAAAGTAATCGCAAAGCGATGAACTTCATCCTGAATTCTCTGCAGCAGGTAGAATTCCTGGCTGTTCCTTGCAAGTGGAATAATTTGAAGCGGATTACCATATAAAAGCTGTGAAGTTCTGTGCTTCTCATCCTTCACCAGGCCTGAAATCGGAATATCCAGACCGAGTTCATTTTCTAGCACATCCCTTACAGCTTCAACATGCCCTTTTCCTCCATCAATCAAGATTAAGTCCGGAAGCGGCAGTTCTTCTTTCAGTACTCTTGTATATCTGCGTCGCGTGACTTCTCTCATGGATTCATAATCATCAGGACCTTTAACGGACTTTATTTTATATTTTCGGTACTCTCTTTTCTCCGGTTTGCCATCAATGAAGACGATCATGGCAGAAACGGGATCCGACCCCTGGATATTTGAATTATCAAAGGCTTCAATCCGGTGAGGAGTATAAATTCCAAGCTGATCACCCAGATTTTCAACAGCTTTAATAGTCCGTTCTTCATCACGCTCTATTAAAGAGAACTTCTCCTGGAGAGCAATTTTTGCATTTTTATAAGCAAGCTTCACCAGGTCCTTTTTTTGCCCGCGCTGCGGTTTTAGCACTTTCACATCAAGAAGCTGTTCTGCCATGACTGCATCAACGGAATCGGGTGCCAATATTTCACGTGGTTTAAAATGATTTGCTTTAGTATAAAACTGGCCGAGGAACGTTAAAATTTCTTCTTCCGGCTCATTATAAATCGGGAACATTGATACATCCCGTTCGATCAGCTTGCCCTGCCTGATGAAGAAGACCTGGACACACATCCACCCTTTATCAACCGCATAGCCAAATACATCCCGATCTGTAAAATCTGTCATCGTCATTTTTTGCTTTTCCATCGTTGCATCTATATGGGCAATTTTATCTCTGAGCTCTGTTGCTCGTTCAAAGTCCAATTCTTCTGCAGCGGCTGTCATTTTTGCAGTAAGGTCTTTTTTAATCTCTTTGTATCCGCCATTTAAGAATTTCGCAATTTCATCTGTCATTTGCTTATATTGATCTGCACTTACTTCCTTTACGCAAGGTGCAAGACATTGGCCCAAGTGATAATAAAGGCAAACTCTGTCCGGAAGAGTTGAACATTTGCGGAGAGGATAAATACGGTCGAGCAGCTTTTTTGTTTCATTGGCAGCCTGCACATTGGGATAAGGTCCAAAGTATTTTCCCCTGTCTTTTTTTACTTTTCTGGTTGTTATCAGACGGGGATGGCGTTCGGCCGTCAATTTGATAAAAGGGTAGCTTTTATCGTCCTTCAGCATTACATTATATTTGGGATCATATTTCTTGATCAGATTCATCTCAAGAATCAATGCTTCCATATCTGAAGATGTGACAATGTACTCAAAGTCCACGATCTCATTAACAAGTCTTAATGTTTTCCCGTCATGTGAGCCTGTAAAGTAGGACCTGACCCGGTTTCTGAGAATTTTGGCTTTCCCCACATAGATGATGGTCCCCTGCCTGTCTTTCATTAAATAGCAGCCTGGCTGCGCAGGCAGCAGCATCAGTTTATTTTTTATCGTTTCATTCATGGCACTCCACCTCCCCGGTTATATTTTTCTAATTGAAAGGCTTCCTTAGGAAAGATTTTATATAACATATATTTAAAATTTTCATAATCACTTGGCATACAAGCTGCTCAGGAAGCTTAGTCCGCATAAAAGCACTGCATCCCCATCTTATTATATCAGCTGGTAATCCTGCAGCATAACTGCTAAACACACATGATAAAGTGAAACTTCAATCAGTGGGGGTTTTCCTTATCCCCCACTGATTGTTAGTCGCGTTCTAGTGTCGCTAAGATCTCCGCTAGCGCTTCGATCAATCGACACTACGAACCCGATTGGTTCAACTAAGCCCCTGCCTGCGCGTCGGCAAGTTTCACTGTATCTCACCAATCGGGCCTTTACGGGCAGTTTGATCCCCGCTTATCCTCCTTTGTTTCCTCTGAGTCTTGAAGCGGGGGTCTTACTGCCCGTTAGACTGCGATAAAAAAATCCCGATGTCCGCATGGGACACCGGGAAATTTCTTATAGATTAAGCATGCTTTGAAAGTAATTCAGCAAGAGCTTCTTTCGGCTGGAAGCCAACCGCTTTATCCACCACTTCACCGTCTTTTAGTACGATCAAAGTTGGGATGCTCATTACGCCAAACTTGCCGGCGGTTTCCTGGTTTTCGTCAACATCGATTTTTACAATTTTGACTTTATCGCCCATTTCAGAATCAAGTTCTTCCAATACAGGAGCGATCATTTTACAAGGGCCGCACCATGGAGCCCAGAAATCTGCCAATACTAATCCCGAACCAGTTTCAGCAGTGAAATTTTGGTCAGTTGCGTGTGTAATAGCCATTTGATATGCCTCCTAAAATTTAACTCAAATACTAACGACAGTATATCATCGTTTATACTATGTTGCGAATAATCTGCTCGATCGTAATTTACCCTATGTAAAGCAGATTATTCGCTTTCTTTATTATGGACTTTATGTATAATGGGCGGCCATCTGCCGCCCATTTGTACTTTATGCGTTTACTTTAAGCTTTTTGAACTCTTCTGTTAACAGTGGAACAACCTCAAACAGGTCTCCGACAATACCGTAATCAGCTACCTTAAAGATATTGGCTTCCGGATCTTTGTTAATCGCTACGATTACTTTGGAATTGGACATACCCGCTAAGTGCTGAATAGCTCCGGAGATACCGCATGCAATATACAGGTCTGGTGTTACCACTTTACCCGTTTGTCCAATTTGCAGTGAATAGTCGCAATAATCAGCATCACAAGCTCCTCGTGATGCACCTACAGCTCCGTTTAAAACAGAAGCAAGCTCTTTTAATGGCTCAAAGCCTTCCTCGCTCTTAACACCGCGGCCGCCGGCAATAATAACCTTAGCTTCGGATAAGTCAACGCCTTCACTCGCTTTGCGGACAACTTCCTTAATGATTGTGCGAAGATCCTTGATTTCTGCTGCAACAGAAGCAACATCTCCTGATCTTGATTCATCCTTTTCCAAAGGAGCTATGTTATTTGGACGGATTGTGGCAAAAAGAAGGCCATCTGTCACAATCTTCTTTTCAAAAGCTTTTCCTGAATAAATCGGGCGTGTGAAGACCAGATTGCCGCCTGCTTCTTCAAGGCTTGTTACGTCAGAGATTAAACCAGACTCAAGCTTGGCAGCAATTTTAGGAGCAAGATCTTTCCCCATTGCTGTATGCCCAAAAATAAGGCCATCCGGACTTTCAGAATCAATCACAGCCATTAGAGCCTGTGAAAAACCATCAGGCGTATACTGCTTCAGCTTCTCATCTTCAACAGTTACAACACGGTCAGCACCATAGTGAATCATTTCATTAGCTAAAGCGCTTACAGAATCACCAATTAAAACTCCTACAACTTCTCCGCCTTCTGATGCAGTCTTACCGGCTGCAACAGCTTCGAAGGATACATTACGCAATGAACCGTCACGGACTTCACCTAACACTAATACTTTTCTAGCCATATGTTTTACCCCCTGTGTTATTATTAATCAGTTATGATGATCAGACAACTTTAGCTTCAGTATGAAGAAGCTTCACCAGTTCCTTAACTTGATCTTCCAATTCGCCTTCAAGAACTTTTCCTGCTTCTTTTTTAGGCGGCATATAGATTTCAATTGTCTTTGTCTTAGCTTCAACATCGTCCTCATCAAGATCAAGATCGTCAAGCTCAAGCTCATCAAGAGGCTTCTTTTTCGCCTTCATAATTCCTGGCAAGGATGGATAGCGAGGCTCATTCAGACCCTGCTGGGCAGTGACCAATAATGGAAGAGATGTCTCAATTACTTCTGAATCCCCCTCAACATCACGCACTACTGTGGCAGAGCTGCCATTAATATCAAGCTTAGTGATCGTTGTTACATATGAAATTCCCAAAATCTCTGCTACACGCGGTCCAACCTGTCCGGAACCCCCATCAATTGCTACATTTCCAGCAATGATTAAGTCAGCCTCTTTGTCCTTCAGGAATTCAGATAAGATTTTTGCCGTCGTGAACTGATCCCCATTCTCAACGTCATCTTCTGTATTTATTAAAACAGCTTTATCGGCACCCATCGCAAGAGCGGTACGGAGCTGCTTTTCAGCTTCTTCTGTTCCCACAGAAACAACTGTTACTTCTCCGCCATTCGCATCACGAACCTGGATTGCTTCTTCAATTGCATATTCATCATAGGGATTAATGATAAATTCAGCGCCATCTTCATTGATTTTGCCGCCGGAGATTGTAATTTTTTCTTCAGTATCAAATGTTCTCTTCATTAATACGTAGATGTTCATGATTTCCCTCCTAGTAATTAAGCATTGTCATATAACAAAGCCATTAATTAAAACATTTCTTCACTTCGAAAGATTGAAAATATTTAATGCGTACAGAAAGGTTCATCTGCTTGGAACTGCCCGCTTATTTTAAAATTGAGCGGGCGCTCGTTCACAGACCATAATTTAACCAATGAATCTTCTGAAGATTAAATCAAACGCTTACATGTCTATTATAATAGATTATTAGAATGAATGTAATCTTTCAGCTCAATTCTTTTAACTGCTATTTTCCGGTGAAGTTTGGCTCCCGCTTATTAATAAATGCAGATATGCCTTCCTTCCCATCTTCAGATACAAATACTTCTCCAAACAATTCCGCTTCTTTCTTTACACCTTCGTAGAATTGTCCTGTTTTTCCGAAGTTTAATAGCTCAATAGCCGCCTTAATGGAGCCTGGGCTCTTCTTCGCTATTTTCTTTGCCATTTTATAGGCATTTTCCAAAAGCTGCTCCTCAGGAAAGGCATGGTTAGCCAAACCATATTGAACTGCTTCAAGCCCGGTGATCGGGTCGCTTGTGAACAGCATTTCAGCTGCACGAGCAGTACCTACATAGCGGGGAAGCCGCTGAGTTCCGGCAAAACCGGGAATCAATCCAAGCTGAAGCTCCGGAAGACCGAGCTTTGCGTTTTCAGCTACAAGACGGAAGTGACAGCCCATCGCAAGCTCCAGGCCTCCGCCAAGTGCTGCACCATGAATGGCTGCAATAATTGGCTTAGGGAACTTTTCCATTCGCTCAAAGAGATTCTGTCCATAGGTCGCTAAGCTTGAAAAATCCTCTCCGCTTTCAATAGTTGTAAATTCTTTTATATCAGCTCCTGCTGAAAAGAACCTGCCTTCTCCGTGAATTAGAATAACTCTAACTTCACTATTATCTTCAACTTCATCCAGTACAGCTGAAAGCTCTTTTAATACACCTGATGAAAGAGCATTCGCAGGCGGACGTTCAATTGTAATCGTCGCTACGAAGTCGTTATGGGACCATTTAAGGTATTCCATCGTATCCCTCCTACTATATTATTGAGCACTTTAACATTTTCAAGGTTTTCCGCACCCGCTGATTAAAAGCTTATGAACAGGTCCTGCCAATGCTGTAAGATCATATTTCTGCTCATTCATTACCCATGTGGTCACTGTTTCGTCCATAGTGCCAAAAATCATCTGACGCGCCAGCCTGATATCCAGGTCAGCTGAGAATTCGCCGCTCTCCCTGCCGTCATCAAGAATCCTTTCCACTAAAGTGAGATAACCTTTGAGCACCTCATTAATTTTATGGCGCAGGTCCTTATTTGACTGCCTCAACTCGAGCTGGGTTACAATTGCCAGGTGCTTGTCTTCCGAGAGCATTTTAAAGTGCGATTCTACCATCATTAATAGTTTCTCTGCAGCTTTCTCTTTTCCTGCAATTTTTTCCTCAATTTTCTCAACAAAGTAGCCCATTTTATCCTGAAAGAGGGATATTAATATATCTTCTTTGTTTTTAAAATATAAATAGATCGTGCCATCAGCGACACCAGCCTGTTTGGCAATTTTTGATACCTGAGCCTGGTGATAGCCGTTTTCAGCGATCACAACTACAGCAGCATCAATAATTTGCCGGTATTTAGGCTTTGTTTTTTTCATGTGGCTCCCTCCTTTCAGAATAAAGTGAAACTTCAATCAGTGGGGGTTTTCCTTAACCCCCACTGATTGTTAGTTGAACCAATCGGGCCTTTACGGGCAGTTTGACCCCACTTATACTCCTTTGATTCCTCTGAGTCTTGAAGTGGGGGTCTTACTGCCCGTTAGACTGCGATAAACGGGGCATTGATTTCTAACGGGCAGCAGTGCGGGTAAATTCCTTTCCTGCTGCCGGGATCAGCCAATCCACTTGGTTTATTATTTTTAAATTAAAATGAATGAATCATCATTCATATTTTTATAATAGTAGGACAATTCATTCGTGTCAAGAATTTCCCTTTAAATATATTTTATTATTACATTTCCTTTATATCTGGACAAGCTTATTGATTCAAAAATAAAGAGCCGATTGAAAATCGGTCTCTGAAGCTAAGCCCGCTTTTCCTCTTCTTCTTTAAATTTCTTCTTTTCTTCATCCACTAACGCCCTTCTCAGTATTTTTCCAACTGCTGTCTTAGGAAGCTCTCTGCGGAATTCATATAGCCGTGGAACCTTATAAGCTGCCAGATGCTTTCTTGCAAACTGATCCAGTTCGGCTTCCGTTGCCACTTTTCCCTCCTTCAGCACAATATAAGCTTTTACTGTTTCTCCTCGATAAGGATCCGGTATTCCGGCAGCAACCACTTCCTGTACTGCTGGATGCTCATATAGCACTTCTTCTATTTCACGCGGGTAAATATTGAATCCTCCTGCAATAATCATATCCTTTTTCCTGTCCACTACATAGAAATATCCCTTCTCATCCATATAGCCCAGGTCACCTGTGAGCAGCCAGCCATCTCTTAAGGTCTGGTCCGTTTCTTCGGGGCGTTTCCAATAGCCTTTCATTACCTGAGGCCCTTTAACCGCAATTTCGCCAACTTCTCCTGCCGGAAGTGCTTCTCCTGTCTCCAGTGAGAAAATTGCTGCATCTGTATCAGGCCATGGGACACCTATACTGCCTTTGACGCGGGGGCGGTCCCATAAGAAGTTTGCATGTGTAACAGGTGATGATTCAGTCAGACCGTAGCCCTCTACAAGCTTGCCTCCTGTAATTTCTTCAAATTTCTGCTGGACTTCAACTGGCAGGGCAGCAGATCCGCTAATGCAGGAGTCTATAGAAGATAGATCATATTTTTTTATATCCGGATGGTTCAATAACCCAATGTAAATAGTAGGCGCTCCAGGAAATAAGGTCGGCCTTTGTTTATGAATGGTTTTCAGGGTAGTTTCGGGATCAAACTTCGGGAGAAGGACCATTTTATGCGCATCCATTACAGATAAAATCATGACTGTTGTCATTCCATACACGTGAAAGAATGGAAGTATGCCAAGCACCGTCTCCTCGCCGCGCCTGCACTTATAAAGCCAGGCCTTGCACATCGCTGTATTGGATACCAGGTTGCTGTGAGATAGCATGACACCCTTAGGGAAACCGGTCGTGCCGCCTGTGTACTGCAATAATGCCAAGTCTTCTTCAAAATCAAAGTCATGGATTCTAAGAGGCTCAGCCGGTCTTTTTAATATTTCTGACAGCAAATGATTATGACCTTCATGCTTTACATTAACAACGATTCCATATTGTTTTTTCTGGATAAAAGGATATATTAAATTTTTAGGGAATGGAAGTGCATCTTTGATTGCCGTTACAATTATATGCTTCAATTCTGTATGCGGCATCACTTTGGTCACTCTGGGAAATAAGATATCCATTGTAATGATCGCTTTTGCTTCTGAGTCTTTCATTTGGTATTCCAGTTCCCGTTCCATGTACAGCGGATTTGTCTGGACAACAATCCCGCCAGCCATCAGAATTCCGTAATAGCTGATAACGGACTGAGGAGTATTCGGAAGCATGATCGCTACACGGTCTCCCTTTTGAATTCCAAGACTCTGCAAATATGCAGCTAGCTTCAGGGAAGATTCGTATATATATTTATATGTGAATTCCTTCCCCATAAAGTGGATTGCTATTTTTTCCGGAAATTCTTCTGCAGCATTTTTCAAATAATCCTGTACCGGCTGTTTTGGATATGACAAAGTTGAGGGGATTTCTTCCGGATATTGCTTAAGCCATGGTTTTGCTTCTGCCATTTTGTCCCTCCTTCATTCTTGCTAAAACTTCAGAAAAGCGATATCCTCCTACTGAACTTTTTGAACATTCTAACTGTTCGTTCTTATTATAATATAATGCTGGATCTATGACAATTAGAATAAGACCTTCCACTTAGGAAGAAATTTTTGCATAGGCTGTCCACTCTATCTGTAATATTCTTCTAATGAATAAAATAAAAAAAATCGCCATATGAATTGGCGATTTCTTCATTTCCCTATTTCACAAAAACATTATGCAATGAAAAATATATAAATGGCCCCAATAAGAAGAAATAATCCGCTAAGAACCAGCAGAACCTTTGCTAACTTTTCCAATGTTAATTCTCTCCTTATACTAAACCTGCACCAATGACATAAGACAAACCGATTGACAGCACCATAGAAATAAAGCCGACAGCTTTGTTATTATTCTCAATTTCTTCGTCTATTCTAAACTTTGGTGTTAAAAATTCAAATATGAAATAGCCTATTAACAAAAGAAAGAAGCCAAAAACTCCCCAGGTAATCATTGTCAGCAAGGTATCATTATGCATAATGGAGTGCCTGAAGATATTGGCGATCCCAAAAATTTTCCCGCCGGTCGCCATCGCTACAGCAAGATTCCCGTTTTTTATTTCGTCCCAATTGCGATACTTGGTGACTAATTCAAAAACGGCTAAAAAAACAATCATACACAAAATGACAACACTGTAATAAGCAGCTGTCTGGATAAACTCATTTTCCCAAAATTCTTTCATTTATATTCTCCCCGCCGGTATTAAATCCCCTTCCCCTTTGAATAATCATAAGGGGAAGGGAAGCTTATTTGAATTCAACGATTGTAACCCCTGTACCGCCTTCTCCAGCTTCACCAAACCGGATTTTCTTTACAGATCTGTGATTTCTCAAATATTCCTGAACACCCTGCCTCAATGCACCGGTCCCTTTACCATGAATGATTGAGACACGGGGATATCCAGCCAGCAGGGCATCATCTAAATATTTCTCGACTCTTAAGAGCGCGTTTTCATAGCGCTCGCCCCGTAAATCAAGCTCAAGGCTGACGTGAAAATCTCTTCCTTTCACCGTTGCCACTGGTTTTGTTTCCACAGGTTTTGGGCTTTTAATGTACTCCAGATCCTTTTCGGCCACTTTCATTTTCAGGATACCAATCTGAACCTGCCATTCGTTCTCAGACACCTTTTCAAGCAAATGTCCTTTTTGCCCAAAACTCAGAACTTTAACTTCATCTCCTGCTTCAAAAACGTGCTTAGTATTCTTGGGCTTTAATTTATTTTTGGCTGTGCTCATCTGGGGTGCAGCATCTGAGAGGCGTTTCTTTGCTTCAATTAGCTCGTGTTCCTTCACTTCAGCATGTTTCTCCATCCGCATCTTTCTTAAGTCACGGATAATCTCTTCTGCTTCAGCCTTGGCTTTCTCAACGATATCTCCAGCTTTCTCTGCAGCCTTCTCATGCATAGCATCTTTTTGCTCATAAAATTCAGCCATTTGCTTTTGCAGATCTTTATGGAGTTTTTCAGCGCTTTTTAAAAAGTCATTGGCTTCTTCCATATCAGCCTCTGCCTGTCTGCGGCTTTCCTCCAGTGAAGCAATCATATTCTCAACCTGATTTGTATCTGTTCCGATATAGGATCGTGCTGTCTCAATCACTTGATCATTGAGCCCAAGCCGTTTGGATATTTCAAAAGCATTGCTTCGGCCCGGAACCCCAATCAGCAGCTTATAGGTTGGGCTTAGCGTTTCAATATCAAATTCTACACTGGCATTGATAACTCCTTCTCTGTTGTAGCCATAGGCTTTCAGTTCAGGGTAATGAGTTGTGGCAATAACTCTTGCACCCCGCTTATATACTTCATCGAGAATGGAAATCGCGAGAGCTGCACCTTCCTGCGGGTCTGTGCCTGCACCGAGCTCATCGAATAAAACCAGACTATTGAAATCAACCTGGTTAAGAATATCCACGATATTAACCATATGAGAAGAAAAGGTACTTAAGCTTTGTTCAATTGACTGTTCATCTCCGATATCAGCATAAACATTGCCGAAGACAGCCGTTTCAGAACCATCAAGCGCCGGAATTTGCAGACCGGCCTGTGCCATCAATGTGCAAAGCCCTACTGTTTTTAAGGTAACTGTCTTACCGCCGGTATTAGGTCCCGTTATGACTATGGTTGAATAATCATCTCCCAGCTTTATATCATTTGCCACCACTTCATCAATTGGAATAAGCGGATGCCGGGCTTTGAATAATGAAATTTTCCCTTGATTATTAATTTTTGGCTTGGAGGCTTTTATGCGTTTACTGTATCTGGCTTTCGCAAACGTAAAATCGACTTCTCCGAGCACATCTACAATGGTTTCCAGTTCACTGCTATTCTCAGCTGTCTGTCCTGATAGCGCTATAAGTATCCGTTCAATCTCCTGCTGTTCTTTTACCCTGATGCCCTGTAATTCATTGTTCAGCTGAACAATGGACGCGGGCTCAATGAATAATGTCTGGCCGGATGAACTTTGGTCATGGATTATGCCTCCATAATGGCCCCGGTATTCCTGCTTAACCGGTATGACAAACCGGTCATTTCGGATGGTTATAATCGCATCGGAAAGCATTTTTTGTGCGCTGGAAGACCGAATCATGCTCTCCAGCCGCTCCCTTACACGGGATTCTTTTGTACGAAGCTGATTTCGAAGGGAACGGAGAGTCTCGCTCGCACTGTCAAGAACTTCCCCATTGTCATCGACCGCATTGCGGATAGATGTTTCCAAATCGGCCAGAACAATAATTTTATCTGTATAGCCCAACAGGATCGGCAGACTGCTTTCTTCCTCGGCAAATTCCTCGATAAATCGTTTCATCTGCCTGCTTGCATGAATCGTGCTGGATATCTGGTTAAGTTCCTGGGGACTAAGCATTCCGCCAATAACCGCCCGCTTCACATGAGGACGGATATCAAAAATGCCGCCAAGAGGTACATTCCCTTTAATTCTAAGCACTGTTACAGCTTCATCTGTTTCTTCCTGCCTGCGGATTACTTCTTCATAGTCAGTTGAAGGAAGAATATTTAAGGCCTTTTTTCTTCCCAAGGATGAAGAAACATGTTCCAGCAGCTGTTCCTTCACTTTATTGAACTCAAGTATCTTCAATACTCTTTCTTGCATGAGGACTTTCCCCTTTCATGCTCAATTTTCTTACTGGCGTTCTCTCAGAAATTTGAGCAAATCTTCTGTTTCTAAGGCATTTAGAACGGATTCTTTCTTGATCCATCCTTTCTTTGCCGCAGAAACACCGATTTCCATATGATTTAAAGTGTCTATTTTATGTGCATCTGTATTAATCACTATTTTCACACCGGCTTCCTGAGCTTGTCTGATATGTTCGGCAGCAAGATCAAGCCGGTTCGGATTTGCATTCAGCTCAAGGGCTGTATTTGTTTCCCTGGCGAGCTCGATGAGCATTTCCATGTCTACTTCATAGCCTTCCCTGCGGCCGATCAATCTTCCCGTAGGGTGGGCAATAATGTCAACATGGGCATTCTGCAGCGCCGTTATCAAGCGGGCCATGATTTTTTTCTTCGGCTGTGAAAAAGAAGAATGGATGGAAGCAATGACAATGTCCAGCTCCTCCAGAAGTTCATCGTCATAATCGAGCGATCCGTCAGGCAGAATATCCATTTCTACCCCTGATAATATGGTGAAATCATCGAATTGCTCATTAAGCTGCTTTATTTCTTCTTTCTGACTGAGAAGCCTTTCGGCTGTCAAACCGTTCGCCACTCTCAGGTACTGGGAATGGTCTGTTATAGCCATGTATTTATAGCCGCGGGCACGGCACGCTTCGATCATTTCCTCTATGGAATAAGCGCCATCACTCCAGGTTGAGTGCATATGAAGATCACCCTTAATATCTTCAAGAGAAATGAGCTCCATGTCTTGCGTATATTCATCTACTTCTTTCCCATCTTCCCTAATTTCAGGAGGGAAGAACGGAAGCCCAAAATGCGCGTAAAATTCCTCTTCATTATTAAACGTAAGAATTTCACCTGTTTCTGTATTTTCGACTCCATATTCACTGATTTTTTCCCCACGCTCTTTTGCGAGCTGGCGCATTCTGACATTATGGTCCTTTGATCCAGTAAAATGATGAAGTGTTGTGGCAAATTCATGCGGCTCAACTAATCGGAAATCGGCCGATATATCATAGGAGTGCTGAAAGACAACGGAAACCTTTGTATCTCCTGCAGCAATTACTTCTTTGACGCCGGCTAGACTTAATAGCTGTTCTTTGACAGAAGCAGGATTGTCAGTAGCTATGATAAAGTCGAGGTCTTTGATTGTTTCCCTCATTCTCCTTAGGCTTCCTGCCCTTGAATACTTTTCTATATCCTTCATTTCAGCCAGGGCTGCTTCTATGCCTTCTGCTATCGGCAGCATGAATGCAAGCGGGAGCCGTTCCGGTCTGGTTCCTGCATTTTCAAGGGCAGCGAGTATCTTATCTTCAGATTTTTCCCCGAAGCCTGCCAGTCCCCGGACCTTCTTATTGCGGCACGCTTCCTCAAGGTCTGCAGCATTTTCGACACCCAGCTCTTTATATAGCTTGGCTATTTTCTTGCCGCCAAGTCCCGGGAGCTGAAGCAGAGGAATTAATCCGGCAGGGACTTCTTCTTTCAGTTCATCCAGAACAGAAGACTTACCTTCTTTGATGTACTCCTCTATAACAGCAGCGGTTCCTTTTCCGATGCCGGATAGCTTTGTAAAATCATTGATTTCAGTCAAGCTTTCATCATTTGATTCAAGTGCGAGTGCCGCTTTTCGGAAGGCGGCAGTTTTGAACGGATTTTCTCCTTTTAACTCCATATAAACAGCGATTGTTTCTAAAAGTCTGACAACATCTTTTTTATTTATACTCATGAAAACCACCTGCCCGTAACTGTATTCGTATCCGTATTATCTCTTATTTTGCAGTGCAACTTCAAATCATGGCTATCTCTAAAGCCTCTTACTTAAATAAGTTATTTTCCCTTTTAACATTGCCGGTTGTTTTCCGTTGCGGATACTTGCTTTCCGCGGGGAGGAACGGGAGCCTCCCGCAGGACATTGAATAACCTTCCCTGAGCAACACCGCACGCATTTTCGAGGATCAAGCATCCTCCGCTCCAACCAACTCAGTTGAATTAGCTGGTTTGTAGATTTTAATCCACAAAACTTATAAACAGTCTTTCAAAAAGAAAACTTCTCTAGAAATAGAGAAGTTACGCAGCCATATATTCAACCCACATTTCTTTGAGCTGGTTAGAGAGAACAGGCGTATTCTTAACCATTAATTCTGCCATAAATGAATTATTGATCGGCCCCTGCAGGACTTCGATTGGAACGAGTGCTGCTATGTATAATAGAATAAACATGATAAGATAGACTTCGATAAATCCGAGAATTCCGCCAGCCCAAACATTCAGCTGTTTCAGGACCGGGAGATGAGCAACAAAATCGAGCATGCTTCCAATAATCTGCAGTAATATTTTTACCGCAAAAAAAATCACGACAAATGCAATGGCGCGATAGTAAGCATCTTCAAGATCCCCATTCTCAAATAACGTCTTAATCGCCGAGTCACTGCTAAAGCTTGGATATGGCACCCATAAGGTCAGCTTAGGCGCAAGCTCACCGTAATACATACGGGCAACAATGAAAGCAATAATGAATCCGGTCAAATGAATTAATTGGAGGATAAACCCTCTTTTCAAGCCTATTAAAAAACCAAAAACCAAAATAATAATAATTGCAAGATCCAGCATGACTACTTTCCGTCCTTTACTCTATTTAATTCGTTTTCCAGCCGTTCCAGACGGTCTGTTAGCTTTATATAATCATTAACTGCATTGACTGCGGTCAGCACGGCCAGCTTACTAATGTCGAGTGAAGGATTCTTCGAACTGATCTCACGCATTTTATCGTCAACCAGCGAAGCGACAAGGCGAACATGGCTGGAGCTTTCTGAGCCAACTATTACATATTGCTGTCCATAAATATCTACACTTGTTCGGTTTCTTTGTATCTCTGACAACGTCCATGCCCCCTTCTTTAAAGAATCCTAATCAATATCATAACACGAACGCATATTGGTGGGAAGTCAAAGCATGTCAGATGAGCTCAGTTAATGCAAGGTTTTTCCAAATAAAGGAATAAATTCAACAGTACACTAAGATGAGGAGAATTAATATGAGCCAGGTAGTACTTTTAAAAAAAACAAGTGAAATCTCAAAAATGAAGGCCCATTATTCAGGCAGCCTAAATGACAAGCAGCCTCCAGGAAGCGTATTTGCTGCAAAAGTGCCAGGATGTTCGATCACTGCCTATAAATCAGGAAAGGTTCTCTTCCAAGGGAGCGGATGTGAAGCAGAGGCTAAAAAGTGGGGAGATACCGCCCGCAGTGCACAGCCCAGCAAAAAAGCCAGCCCTGCCGCAGCCAGCCTGCCTGAAAATATCAGTTCCCTTTCTGTTATTGGTTCAGATGAAGTGGGTACCGGGGATTATTTTGGCCCCATTACGGTGGTTGCAGCTTACGTAAAGAAAGATCAAATTCCTTTGCTGAAGGAGCTTGGAGTTAAGGATTCAAAAAATCTGGGAGATGAAAAAATCATTGAAATCGCAAAGCAGATCAAAGATATCGTTCCCCACAGCCTGTTAACACTGCATAATGAAAAATATAATAAACTTCAGCAATCAGGGATGTCGCAGGGGAAAATCAAAGCATTGCTGCACAATCAGGCAATCGGGCATGTATTAGGGAAAATCTCTCCTGAAAAGCCTGAAGCCATTCTGATTGACCAATTTGCCAAGGAAGAGATTTACTTCAACTATTTGAAAAACCAGCAGACCATACAGAGGGAGCGTGTCTTTTTCAGTACAAAAGCTGAAGGAATTCATCTGGCTGTTGCAGCAGCATCCATCCTGGCACGGTATGCGTTTGTGCGCCACTTTGAAAACCTGAGCACAAAGGCCGGTTTTCGGCTCACTAAAGGTGCAGGTCCGAAGGTTGATGAGGCGGCTGCCCGGCTTATCAAGGAAAAAGGACGAGAGGTATTGCCTTCTTTTGTAAAACTGCACTTTGCGAATACTGAAAAGGCAATGAAGCTGTATAACAGGAAATATAACTGATAATGAAGCATCCAATCTAAGGAGATTGGATGCTTTTTTACAGTTTAAGAGACCTTCATCCCATTGAGTACTTTTCGGCTAATAATCAGAGTTTATCGGCCAAACAAAGAAAAGGCAGCCCCTAGGCTGCCTTCCTCAATTTATCCTCTCAATACTGCTCCGGCTTTTTCCTTCACAGCTTCTAATACTTTGTCATGCGCTTTTGTTACATCATCATCCGTCAGAGTACGTTCAGGGTCGAAGTACTTAAGGGAGAAAGCAAGCGATTTTTTGCCTGGCTCCATCCGTTCGCCTTCGTACAAGTCAAAAACATGGACGTCTTTTAATAATTTGCCGCCAGCTTCTTTAATGATCCCTTTAAGCTCGCCTGCTGCTGTTCCCTGATCTGCCACAAGTGCAATATCCCTTGTGATTGAAGGGAAACGCGGAATAGCTTCATACTGCAAAGGTGAAACTTCTTCTTCCAAAATCGCTTTTAATGAAAGCTCAAATGCATAGGTTTCTTTCAAATCAAGTTCTTTTTCGACAGTTGGATGGATTTGGCCGACAAATCCCACTGATTCCCCGGAAAGCAATATTTCTGCTGTTCTGCCAGGATGCATTCCATCCTTTTGCGCTTGACGGAATTCAATTTTATCAGAAAGTCCCAGCTTTTCAAATAACCCTTCAAGGATACCTTTTACAACGTAAAAATCAACCGGCTTCTTTTCTCCCTGCCATGGATGGCTGTGCCATAGGCCAGTAACCGCACCGGCAAGATGCTCACGCTCTTCAGGCAATTCCTCTTCTCCATTGGAGAGGAACACTGCTCCTGTTTCATAAACAGCCAGGCTGTCGTTCTGGCGTGCCGAATTATATTTTAATACCTCCAGAAGCTGAGGAACAATACTTAACCGAAGCAGGCTGCGGTCCTCACTCATAGGCATTGCCAGCTGCACAGGCTTGCGTTCTTCCAGTGCATATTGAGCCGCTTTTGCTTCATTTGTTAATGAATAAGTTACTGCCTGATATAGCCCCGCACCTTCAAGAAAGCGGCGGACCAATCTGCGTTTATTCTGGTATTGGGTAAGATGCCCTGGTGTAGACGATCCAATCGGCAAAGTCGATGCCAGATTATCGTAGCCAAATAAACGGCCAACTTCTTCAATCAGGTCTTCTTCAATCGTGATGTCGCCTCTGCGAGTGGGAACTGTAACCGTAATTGTATCGTTATCAGTATTCGTCGCAAATTGAAGACGGGCAAAAATATCCTCTACTTCTTTCATGGATAATTCCGTGCCAAGGCCACGATTGATTTTTTCAAGTGTTACAGACACCACGGCAGGTTTCACTTGCAGTGCATCAGCTTCTACAGAACCTTCAAGTACTTCTCCGCCCGCATATTGTGCAAGCAGTTGAACAGCTCTTTCTGCAGCAGCTCTAACCCTGTTTGGATCCACACCTTTTTCAAAGCGGGCACTTGCTTCACTTCTTAAGCCATGGTCTTTTGATGCTTTTCTTACTGTTGCACCTTTAAAATAAGCTGATTCGATAATCACATTTTTAGTGTCAGGCTGCACTTCAGAATTTGCCCCGCCCATGACACCCGCAAGTGCAATTGGCTCTGTCCCATTTGTTATTAAAAGATGATCTGATGTTAACTCACGCTCTGCATCATCAAGAGTAACAATCACTTCGCCATCATTTGCTCTTCGGACAAGGATTTGCTTCGATCCCAGCCGGTCATAATCGAAAGCATGCAGCGGCTGCCCGTATTCAAGCAAAATGTAGTTTGTGACATCCACCACATTATTGTGAGGACGAATGCCTGCTGCCATTAAACGCGCCTGCATCCATACAGGAGACGGGCCAACCTTTACATTTTTTACTACTTTCGCAACGTAAAGAGGATTATCTTCCTTTGCGTCCACCTGAACATCAATGTAATCAGATGCCCTCTCGGAAGAAGTCTCAGCTTGAGGTGCAGGAAGCTTTACGTCCCTTCCTAAAATAGCTGCCACTTCATATGCAACACCCAGCATGCTTAAGCAGTCAGAACGGTTAGGTGTCAATCCAAGCTCCAGAATCTGGTCGTCACGATTAAGCTGCTCAAGAGCATCCTGGCCAACCTCTGTATCATTAGGGAAAACATAAATGCCTTCAGAGTATTCCTTTGCAATCAGCTTGCTTTCAATGCCGAGCTCTTGAAGCGAACAGATCATTCCATTCGATTCTTCGCCGCGCAGCTTGGCACGCTTTATTTTAAAATTGCCTGGAAGAACAGCTCCTACTGTAGCCACGGCCACTTTCTGTCCCTTATCCACATTTGGGGCACCGCAGATGATTTGTACAGGCTCACCAGCACCTGTATCAACTAAACATTTATTCAGTTTATCGGCATTTGGGTGTTGTTCCCTTTCAAGGACATGCCCTACAACCACACCTTTGATGCCTTCATTCAAAACCTCTACGCCTTCAACTTCAATACCGCTTTTAGTAATCTTTTCTGCAAGCTCTGCAGGTGTAACGCCTGATAAATCAACATATTCCTGCAGCCATTTATATGAAACGAACATTTGTGATCCTCCTTAGTTATTGTCCAGCTCCGGGCTTTCTAATTATTCATGAATTGAAAATTGCTTCAAGAAACGCACATCATTTGTGTAGAAATGACGAATATCGTCTACACCATACTTCAGCATGGCAATTCGCTCAGGACCCATTCCGAATGCAAAGCCTGTGTATTTCTTAGAGTCGAAGCCTGCCATCTCCAGGACATTTGGATGAACCATTCCGGCACCAAGAATTTCAATCCAGCCAGTGCCTTTACATACGCTGCAGCCTTTTCCGCCGCAGATCTTACAGGAAATATCCATTTCCACTGATGGCTCTGTAAACGGGAAGAAACTTGGACGAAGACGGATTTCCCTGTCATCACCGAACATTTTCTTTGCAAAGACTTCCAATGTTCCTTTTAAATCAGTCATTCGGATGTTTTCATCTACAACAAGGCCCTCTATTTGCATGAACTGGTGGGAGTGAGTAGCGTCGTCATTATCACGGCGATATACTTTACCAGGGCAAATGATTTTAACTGGTCCCTTGCCTTCATGCTTCTCCATTGTTCTTGCCTGTACCGGCGAAGTATGGGTTCGAAGAAGAATGTCTTCTGTAATATAGAAGGAATCCTGCATATCCCGGGCAGGATGGCCTTTAGGAAGATTCAATGCTTCAAAATTATAATAATCTTTTTCAACTTCAGGGCCTTCAGCTACTGTATAACCCATTCCAATGAACAAATCTTCAATTTCTTCAATTATTCGTGTCAGCGGATGGTGGTTTCCTGATTTAACAGGTCTTCCCGGAAGAGTGACATCAATTTTTTCTGCAGCCAGTTTTTCCTGAACAGCCGCTTCCTCCAGGTGCTTTTGCTTTTTCTCAATTCCGGCAGCAATGCTGTCCCGGACTTCATTCGCAAGGGCCCCCATTTTTGGACGCTCTTCCGCAGACAATTTCCCCATTCCTTTAAGCACTTCAGTAATCGGGCCTTTTTTGCCTAAATAGGATACACGGATATCATTTAGCTCTTTTAAATCAGCGGCTGTGCTGATCTTTTCTAACGCTTCAGTTTGCAGTTCCTTTAAACGCTCTTGCATCTAAAAATCCTCCTTGAAATTAATACTTTTACTTTTTTGGCCAAAATAAAAAACCTCTATCCCCATAAAGGGACGAGGTTTCGCGGTACCACCCTTTTTAACACATATATGTACTTCATGCACGTGTTCACTTCATTGGGATAACGGCTTATGCCGGTACATCTTTACATCGAAAAGGGAAGCGGCTCGCTCAGCAGAGCGCCAACATTACTTTTCAATGGTCCCGATGCCAACTCAGGAGGTGAAACTTCTCTTGCATTTCCTGTAAAAATGCTTTCAGTCTTAGGCATTTTCTCCCTGAAAAGGCTGACTGCAAGGTACTGGTCTCCGTCATCGTTTTATTTTTATAATTTTGCTGTTAATTATATTACATTCTTAAGGCTGTTTCAAACGGTTTTCATAAAATTGCCGCCCATTTTCTATTTTCTTAGATGATAAAGAAGAATTCCGGCAGCCACCGCCACATTGAGTGATTCGCTTTTCCCGAATATCGGTATATAAAGGTTTGCTGCTGTATTAGCGAGGAGTTCTTTATTTACCCCGTTCCCTTCATTTCCAACGAGAAGTGCGAAGGAATCAGAGGACTCATATCGTGTGTATTCCCGGGCATTTTCCAAAGCGGTTCCATAGACAGGTACATTACTTTCTTTCAATCTGACGACCCAGTCAGAAAGATTTCCTCTTAAAATCGGCAAATGAAAGTGGCTGCCCTGTGCAGAGCGGAGCACCTTTGGGTTATATGCGTCAACGCTGCCTTCACCTACAATAACAGCATCAATTCCAGCAGCATCTGCCGTCCTGATCATCGTGCCCAGATTGCCGGGATCCTGTACGGCATCAATTAATAAAAACTGTTTTCCTTTCACTTCCTCAGTGGATGGCTCCTGGCTGCAGACAGCAAAAATTCCCTGTGGTGTTTCCGTATCCGCCAGCAGTCCGATGATGTCATCAGTAACCATTGTTACAGGGATGTCGCCATAATCCCAGCCGGGAGGCATATTTTTATTTTCACTAATGATTATTTCTGCTATTTGATTGGCTTTAAGTGCTTCTTCCACCAAATGAAAACCTTCAACTAAAAAGGTACCTGTTTTGTCACGCTCTTTTCTGGCCAGAAGTTTTTTCCATTCTTTAACTTTTGGATTTTTTGCAGATTGTATATGCTTCAACACGGTCTCTCCTTTTAAAGAAAATCCCGTACAACCGGAATTTTTCTGTACAGTTTTTTCATTATAGCTTATTTGAAATACATAATAAAAGCAAAATTAGAGAAGATAATAACGAATTAAATCTGGAAGGAGTGCATTAAGGTGAATTTAAACCTGCGCAATGCCATTTTACACAATGTATCAGGCAACTCTCAAGATGAACTGAAAGATACAATCGTGGATGCCATTCAAAATGGGGAAGAAAAAATGCTGCCTGGCTTAGGTGTATTATTTGAGGTAATCTGGAAAAACTCCTCTGAAGAAGACAAGCTGGAAATGCTTCAAACCTTGGAGAGCAGTCTTAAATAAAGTGAAACTTCAATCAGTGGGGGTTTTCCTTATCCCCCACTGATTGTTAGTCGCGTTCTAGTGTCGCTAAGATCTCCGCTAGCGCTTCGATCAATCGACACTACGAACCCGATTTGTTCAACTAAGCCTCTGCCTGCGCGTAGGCAAGTTTCACTGTATCTCACCAATCGGGCCTTTACGGGCAGTTTGACCCCCACTTATCCTCCTTTGATTCCTCTGAGTTTTGAAGTGGGGGTCTTACTGCCCGTTAGACTGCGATAAAACGAAAAAAAACTCCGGAAAGAGCCGGAGTTTTTTCATTTTATTCAAATGTAATCTTATCAACAGTTTCCCTGTCAAGCTTCTTAATCACTTCAGCAATCAGCTTTACTGCATTTTCATAGTCATCGCGGTGAAGCATTGCTGCATGGGAATGGATGTACCGTGTTGCAATGGTGATTGAAAGGGATGGAACTCCATTATGTGTAACATGAATGGCTCCTGAATCTGTTCCTCCACCAGCAATGGCATCAAATTGATAAGGGATATTCAGTTCATCTGCAGTGTCTGTTACAAGGTCACGCAGGCCTTTGTGAGAGACCATTGATGCATCATAAAGGATAATTTGCGGACCTTTGCCCATTTTGCTCATGGCTTCTTTTTCAGAAATTCCCGGTGTGTCGCCTGCGATTCCAACGTCTACACCAAATGCGATATCCGGCTCGATTTTTTGCGCAGAAGTACGGGCTCCGCGAAGACCAACTTCTTCCTGTACCGTTCCTACACCATAAACTTCATTTGGATGTTCAGCATCTTTCAATTGCTTGAGCACGTCTATGGCAATTGCGCAGCCAATGCGGTTATCCCAGGCTTTCGCCAGAAGCATTTTTTCATTATTCATAACCGTAAACTCAAAATATGGAACCACCATGTCACCAGGTTTTACGCCCCATTCTTTCGCTTCTTCACGGCTTGAAGCACCAATATCAATGAACATGTCTTTAATTTCAACAGGTTTCTTGCGAGCATCCGGAGATAAAATATGCGGCGGTTTTGAACCAATTACCCCGGTAACATCTCCTTTCGATGTTACAATCGTCACCCGCTGTGCCAGCATAACTTGTGACCACCAGCCGCCAACTGTCTGGAAGCGGATGAAACCTTTATCATCAATGTTTGTTACCATAAATCCAACTTCATCCAAGTGGCCGGCTACCATAATCTTCGGGCCGCCTTCTTTGCCAGTTTTTTTAGCAATGAGACTCCCCAGTCCATCTGTTGTCACTTCATCAGCATAGGCTATTATGTATTTTTTCATAACCTCGCGCGGTTCGCGCTCATTTCCCGGTATTCCTTTCGCATCTGTTAATTCTTTAAGCATCGTTAATGTTTCATCTAATTTAGCCATCATTTCGACTCCCTTAATATTTATTTAATCATATTATACCGAACATCGGATTCAATATAAAGAATTATCAGACGGATAATCCCTCAGGCTGCAGGCGGAAAAATTACTTAATATCCTTCAGCCTGCCTCTTATAATTTACTTCATTCTTGTCTATATATGCTTTTTCTATTTGCGAAGAGTTAAATCCAAGCATTTCCCCCAGATGTAAGTAAACTGCAATAAGCTCTTTATAATCTGTTAAAGAACGGCTGGTCCGAAACTTTCCGATAGCTTCATAAACAGACAAGAACTGGCCATTCACTGAAACCGTCTTTTCCACAGGAACAGTAAGGTCCTTATCCCCGTCAAATCCGCATTCAATTCCAAGCGATAAAATGAAATGTATACCGTCAACAAACTCCTCCAATACTGTATCCTGAGGGGAGGAAGGCTTAAGGCTCCAAAACTTAAAGCATCTTGTCTCATTAGCAAGCTCTCCCAATTCAACAAGCAGCGCCAGTATCTTCCGGTCAAATAAATCTGCTTCCTCTAAACCATGGTTTGATTCTATATGGCTGTCCAGCCCTTTTTGCATTTGGAATAATTGCTGATAATTCATTTTCCACCGTCCTATTTGAAATTAATGATTAACTTACATTATAATGCCCATCAAAAAAATTATAACAAATCGCAAAAAAGTTGAAACTTTTTTTAATCTCATCCGTATAGTAAGGAAAATAAAGATGGAGGGCTGGTTACTATGTGGCTCCTGCGTATGCTATTGTTTGCTCTGATTCTTTTTCTTATATACACAGCGGTAAAATATCTGCTCAATTCCAAGAGAAAGCTAGAGCTTGCCCACGAACAGAAACGATATTATTTTTGGGATGACCAGGAAAATGTCAGGAAGAACTTCCTGATTACGTATAAAGGGGTTTTGTTTGAAGGTGAAAAGTATTTGGGTACCACTGATAATGCTTTTGATGTGGTCTCCATTTTCCTCTGGCCGCACAATACATCGGCCCTTAAAGGGATGGTAAGGGAGGATTTTCTTTTTATTGAAAGAAAGATAACCGAGGCCTATCCTACTGCAAAAATTGACTGGAAAAGCCCTGTGAAGGAGTTCATGCACAAAACAGCTTCTCCAGGCGAGGAAATTAAAGATCATCTTTAAAAAACGTTCGGCAGCCCCGAACGTTTTTTTTATGCTGTTTTGAAGAATTCCTTCCATTTAATAACTGTAACCTTTTCCCTCAGTACAAATACTAAAACAGAAAGTGACAGCAAAATCAGGACAATCATTGAAGGAGTAAATCTGCTGATGAATTCTCCGAAAACGGTATAAAAAACAGCCAGCGGCAAATTAGTGATCCATGAATTTTTAAGAAACTGATTAAATCCCTTGTTTCTTTCCATCAGGCAAAAGCTCAGCAAATGATAATGAATAAAAGGGATAAGCCTTAAAACTGCAACCTGGCCGACAGTTAAATTCCGATACTCTCCAAACCACCGCTTCTTTAATAAAGAAAGCTTTTCATGCGTCCCCGGCATTTTTGTGATTAGAAAATAAAATAGAATGCTGCTGATCATTAACCCTGCAAGAGAGAAAACAGAGCCAAAAAAACTGCCAAAAAGAACTCCCCCTGTTATGCAGACAAGCGGGACCGGAATAAATAGAAACTGCCGGATGATATGAAAAAAGATAAAAGCAATGGGAGCAAGAATTCCAGCAGTCTCTGCCATAGCAAACAATAAAGTCAATTGATCATTCATGCCTTCACCTCTCCCCGATGACTTTCCTGCTGTTCCCTAAAGCTTATGGATGGCACTGACTGTTTATGACAATTGAATAACCAGGTACAATAGCAGCCCTGCTTCAAGCAATGCCAAAAAAGGCAGTCCCCATTTAAACTGAACATGCTTCGTTTTATGCCTGAAGGTCTTCATACCCAAAGTCATTCCCGCTGCCCCGCTCAAAAAGGCTGTGATCCAGAGGTTCTTCTCACTTATACGGAACTCATTCCGTTTTGCTTTTTCTTTATCAAGCTTCATCAGGTAAAAGCCAATCACATTCATGATCAGATAGATAAGAGCAATTGTTTTAATCATGAGCTTTCTCCTTTATATGTATTAAGTCTGTATTGAGCTTAAATGAAAAAGAAGCTTTCTGTCCATAAAAAGTAAATTAAAAAGCCATCCCCCTAGGGAATGGCTATTGTATAAATTATTACTTGCTAAGCTGCTGCTTTGCAACTGATGCTAATTCAGCAAATGCTTTTTCGTCAGCAATTGCTAATTCAGCAAGCATTTTGCGGTTAACTTCGATGCCAGCAAGCTTTAAACCGTGCATTAAACGGCTGTAAGAAAGACCGTTCATGCGAGCTGCTGCGTTAATGCGAGTAACCCAAAGTTTGCGGAAGTCGCGCTTTTTCTGGCGACGGTCGCGGTAAGCATACATTAGGGATTTCATAACCTGCTGGTTAGCAACTTTGTATAATGTATGTTTTGAACCGAAATAACCTTTAGCTAATTTGATGACTTTTTTACGACGTTTGCGAGTAACTGTACCGCCTTTTACACGTGGCATATTATTTCCCTCCTAATTTCGAGATATTACTTAAGATTTACTAATAAGTTACGGATGCGCTTGTAATCGCCTGAAGAAACAAGAGTTCCTTTGCGAAGCTTACGCTTTTGCTTTTGAGATTTGTTCGCGAACATATGACTTCTGTAAGCGTGAGAACGCTTCAGTTTACCAGAACCTGTTCTTTTGAAACGCTTAGCAGCGCCGCGGTGAGTTTTCATTTTTGGCATTGGGAATTCCTCCTCTTACTTGTCGTTTTTCGGTGCTAAGACCATAAACATGCTTCGGCCATCCATTTTTGGATGTGATTCCACTATTGCAACTTCATTGCATGCTTGTGCGAATCGAATTAGTACACGCTGGCCAATTTCCTTATGCGTAATGGCACGACCTTTGAATCGGATCGATGCTTTTACTTTATCGCCTTTTTCAAGGAATTTAATAGCATTGCGAAGTTTAGTATTAAAGTCATGCTCTTCAATAGTCGGGCTAAGACGAACTTCTTTAATACTGATAATCTTCTGGTTTTTGCGAGCTTCTTTATCTTTCTTCTGCTGCTCGAATTTGAACTTTCCGTAGTCCATGATACGGGCTACCGGAGGCTTCGCACTCGGTGCAACCAGAACAAGATCAAGATTGGCACGAGAAGCGATTTCAAGTGCGTCGAATTTTGATTTAATACCTAACTGCTCGCCGTTTTGGTCAATAAGACGGACTTCGCGGGCGCGAATGCCCTCGTTTAACAACATATCTTTGCTAATAGCTAGACACCTCCAAGGTTTAATGCGAACACAACGTTTGGGTCAAGAAAAGCGCAAGCGCCTGCTTAGCAGACAACTTTAAAGCTGTAAGCTGCACCGGACCAAAGCTGAATCGCAAGTTATGAAACATTTCTCTTCCGTGACGGAATCAGAGCTGTTTTTAACCAAATAAAAAAGTGCGGATGAAAACACCCACACTTACGTATATAAACAGAAAATGTTCACGTAAAACCTGCCAACTGCGCTTTGCGTCAATCAGGTGAGAAGCGGGTGCTTCTTCTTTTCCTCAAACTGTATTCAATTTACCTTAGCTACTATATCACAAAGAATGATTCCCTGTCAAACGAATAACTTTTATCACAACGAAGAAAAGCATAACAAAATTAATCGCTTTTGGCAATACGATTTTAATATTTTTTCAAAATGAATTTAATGCCAGCTCTTTCGTTTATCTCATCCGGCTCTTAAATGTTCTATGGAAAAACTTATTAAAAAGGGCTGCAGCACATGCAGCCCTTTTTGATCGCAGTCTAACGGGCAGTAAGACCCCCACGTCAATACTCAGAGGAATCAAAGGAGGATAAGCGGGGGTCAAACTGCCCGTAAAGGCCCGATTGGTGAGATACAGTGAAACTTGCCGATGCACAGGCAGAGGCTTAGTTGAACCAATCGGGTTCGTAGTGTCGATTGATCGAAGCGTTAGCGGAGATCTTAGCGACACTTGAACGCGACTAACAATCAGTGGGGATAAGGAAAACCCCCACTGATTGAAGTTTCACTTTATTATTATCGTTTAACTTCAGCTTTTAGTGCTGAAATGAAGTCCCCAAATGAAACAGTTTCTGACTTTTGCTCTCCATATTTGCGGACATTGACAGCTTTTTCAGCTGCTTCATTGTCTCCAACAACAAGCATGTATGGAGTTTTTTGCATTTGCGCTTCACGGATCTTATATCCGATTTTTTCATTGCGGTCATCCAGCTCAACGCGGAAGCCCTCAGCCTGAAGCTGCTCCTGGACGTTTTTCGCATAATCAAAGTGAATATCAGGAGATACCGGAATGACCTGGACTTGAACTGGGGCAAGCCAAGTTGGGAACGCACCCTTGTACTCCTCAATCAGGAATGCCACAAAACGCTCCATAGTGGAAACTACTCCGCGGTGGATAACGACCGGGCGATGAGGCTTTCCATCTTCCCCTACATATGTCAGGTCAAATCGTTCTGGAAGCAGGAAGTCCAGCTGGACAGTGGATAGTGTCTCATCCTTGCCAAGCGCAGTTTTAACTTGTACATCCAATTTAGGACCGTAGAAAGCAGCTTCGCCTTCTGCCTCAAAATAATTGAGGCCGATTTCATCCATCGCTTCTTTAAGCATTGCTTGTGCTTTTTCCCACATTTCATCGTCATCAAAGTACTTCTCAGTATCCTGCGGATCTCTGTAGGAAAGACGGAATGAGTAGTCACTGATATCGAAGTCTTTATATACTTCGAGGATCAAATGTACTACGCGCTTAAACTCTTCCTTGATCTGGTCAGGTCTTACAAAGATATGTGCATCATTCAAAGTCATGCCTCGTACACGCTGAAGGCCGGATAGGGCTCCTGACATTTCATAGCGGTGCATTGTTCCAAGCTCTGCAATACGGATTGGCAGTTCGCGGTAGCTGTGGATGCCATTCTTGTAGATCATCATATGATGCGGGCAGTTCATTGGACGCAGAACAAGCTGTTCGTTATCCATCTCCATTACAGGGAACATGTCTTCCTGGTAATGATCCCAGTGGCCGGATGTTTTATAAAGATCCACGCTTCCCATGATTGGAGTATAGACATGGTCATAGCCCAGTCTTTCTTCCTTATCCACGATATAGCGCTCGATATTGCGGCGGATTGTTGCCCCTTTTGGAAGCCACATTGGCAGGCCCTGGCCTACTTTTTGCGAATTCATGAACAGGTTAAGCTCTTTGCCGATTTTACGGTGGTCACGCTCTTTTGCTTCCTCAAGGAGACGCAAATGCTCTGCCAGGTCTTCTTTCTTGAAGAAAGCTGTTCCATAGATCCGCTGAAGCATCTTATTGTCACTGTCGCCTCTCCAATACGCTCCGGCAATGCTTAATAGTTTGAACTCTTTCAATTTGCCTGTAGAAGGAACATGAACACCGCGGCAGAGGTCAAAAAATTCGCCCTGCTCATAGATTGTCACTGTTTCCTCTTCAGGGATAGCCTCGATCAGTTCAAGCTTATATTCGTCATCTATTTCCTTGAACATCTCTACCGCTTCATTGCGGCTGACCTCTTTGCGGATAATATCAAGGTTTTCATTAATAATCTTTTTCATTTCTTTTTCAATCACTGGAAGATCTTCTGGTGAAAGTGATTCTTCCAGGTCGATGTCATAATAAAATCCGCCTTCAATGACTGGGCCTACTCCAAGCTTTACATTTTTATATAAACGCTTGATCGCCTGAGCCATCAAATGGGCAGTGCTGTGGCGAAGAACCTCCAGCGCATCGCTTGAGTCGGGTGTTACAATTTCAATAGCTCCATCCTTTTCGATTGGACGGCGAAGATCATACATTTCTCCATCCAGCTTGCCGGCAATTGCCTTTTTCTTAAGGCCCGGGCTGATCGAAGCTGCAATATCTTCTGTTGTCGTTCCCTTTGGAAACTCCTTTACAGCTCCATCTGGAAACGAAACTTTAACAACTTCTGACATGATATTTCCTCCCTTTTTTATAAAGCGCAAGCGCCTCGATCAGCCCCGACAAGCACAAGGCGAGCCTCCTAAAAAGGCGTTCTTTCCTTTTTTGGAGGATTGACTTGTGACCTCGAGGGGCTAGGCGCTGGAGCTGGATTCAGATTTTGCTCCTAAAACGCGTTTTACACTTGAAAAATAAAAAAACCCGTCCCTAAAAAAGGGACGAGTTAATATTAACACGCGGTTCCACCCTACTTCTCGCTTTCATAGAAGACAAACGACTCTGTAGTAAGATAACGGTCTTTTCCCGCCAGCCCATTTCCTGGCTGGAGTTCAGAGGCGGTAAGCATTCAGATCGTGTTAGGAAGGTTTCAGCCTTGCCTTCCCTCTCTTTCAACCGTATTAGAATACCCGTATCCTCATCGCAACTTTTGCTTGATTATTGTAATATGTACGTTATTATAGTTTGTTATTTCAGGAAAATCAAGGGTATCTTTTACATTTTTCATCATCGGCATAAGAATGGACGTTTTGATAATGATAAAAAGCTGCAAGAGGGCTTAATTGAAGCCTTTCTTCAAAAATATTGCGGATTGTTCTGACCAGCGGCTGGTCAAAATCATCTGAATAGAGATAAATAGCTGAAGGCGCTATAGAGAGCAGCGGCGCAATTGTAACAGAATCCACATATACAGGATGATTGGATAATAGCTTGCGGTCAATCATCCTTATGAGCTCTCCGCGTTTAATTTCACACAATTGATCATCATAAAAATAAACACCTTCATCCATAAGGACATGGATCGTATTCATTTTTGGCTGCTTGCCTGACAGGAAATCTCTCAATGTATGAATAAACATCTGATATTCCTGTTCCATTTTGTACTCATCGATGGAGACTTCCACATACTTGGTCATTTCATTCATAAGCGGGCGCATCCGGAATTTTACGAATGAATCAAAAGAAAAGGAAATGTTATTTTGAAACAACTGATCAATTGCGTTTTTTAAGCTTTCTTTTACATCCAGTCCACTGACAAACGCAGCAAGATCCTCACGGCTTCCTTCCAGGATAGAGTGAATAATTTCAAGGATCTGCTGCTGCTCGCCTTCATCATCATAATAATAATGCTCCATCAATATCCGTTTAAACCAATCATCCTGCTTCTGGTTCACGATAAATTGAAAGAATGCTGTTTTAACAGTATTCAGGACATTGCCGCTATTTTCAGCAGAAACTCTGACTATATGTTGATCTTCAAAATGAAGAATATTATTATCACATTGACAAAAAGACTGCAGCTGTTCAAAAAGATGCTCATAGAAATTCCTCGCATCTGTGCTGCTCTGGAAAATGATTTCGATCAACCAAATCCCCCCTTTATACAAATCTCTGTTCTATGTATATGGCGGACTTGGCCAATTTAGAAGTGGGGTTTGGTCTTTAATGTATTAAACGATGGTATTCATGGTATGTGTATTTAGAACAAATTGTTATTTTTCGCCTATTAATTTTGTCCGTTGATGCTTGTGAAAAAAGCTGCCGATGTTTTTATCGGCAGCTTTCAGATTATACTCTCCTGTTCGGTCCTTCTACAAGCACCGGTTCAGCAAGGTATTTAATGCGTTCCATGATTCTTCTTGCCTTCATTTTCTCTTCCTCGCCGCGCTGGCTGTAGGATAGATGATGTTCAAGGCCCTGGAGGTCGAAATTGGAAGTGAAGAAGGTTGGGAGGCTTTCCTGCATGCGAAACTGCAGAATCGGCCCTAAAATCTCATCCCTTGTCCAGCTGGACATGGTTTCTGCACCAATGTCATCAAACATTAAAACAGGTGCTTTTTTAATGGTTTCCATCTTGCTGTTCAGGGTCTGATCACCAATTGAATTTTTCAATTCCCTGAATAATTCTGGAACATAGACAATCATGGAGGATACTTTCCGGCTTGCAAGCTTATTGGCAATAGCACCAAGCAAATAAGATTTGCCTACACCAAATTTCCCATAAAAATAGATCCCTTTTTGCTTGGACCCCGGCTGGTAGTCCATTACAAAAGATGCTGCTTTATCCACAGCCTCAATGCGGTCGTCATCATCATATATCGAATCAAAAGTGGCATGAAGGATATCAGATGGCACATATAAACTCTGAATTAATTTTTCATTTCTCCGCTTTTCATCGTGCATGATCTTGCGCGGGCACCTATCATACTTCAGATCGATTGATCCTCTTTGAATCACCAGTTCCGGATGATAGCCCTGCATAAAATTCACACAGCCCTCCAAGCTTGGACATTTATTGCACTCCTTGCTCTGCTGTGTATATTCAAAGAGCTTGCTAAGACTCTTTTCAACCATTTCAGATGTCAATTCATCCCGATGAGTTTGGATAAAAGCCTTCACTTCAGGGTGATTAAGCGTTTGGCTCCTCATCATTTCATATCTTTTTTGAAAACCTTCATTGCCTGCAAGGCGTCTTAGTGTTTCATTAATTTTTTTCATCAATCAGTCACCTCCTGTGATCGCAGTTTTTTTAATTTTTCTTTAAGTTCCCTTTTTTTCAATTCCCGCTCATACTGTTCCTTTTCGCTGTTTTGCTGCCCGGTCTGTTCCTTCTTGGCGGCTTTGCTGCTATTATCATCAAACCAGTCCGGAAGCATCTCTGTCCTGATCGGCTTCCTTTTGTTCCCCGTAGGGCCTGCTGTTTTTTTCCCTTCTGCCCAATCAAGGTATTGGCGATGTTCTTTTTTAGCTAATTCAATAGCTTCCTGGGGTGTTTTAATCTTCTTTCTTGCCCAGTGGCCTGCTATTTTTTCTACATACCCTTTGGTCAGCTTCATATCTGTTTTGAGCATAACATATTGAATCAGCACATTAATTACCCCAGGCAAAAGCTTTTGCTGGAACATGACATCTTCTATAATCTGCAGATCGCCTTTCGAAGGTTCCGCTCCTCCGGATATATCTTTTAAAAGCTGCCTTGGTGAGGTAATTTCCAAATAACGGATCAATTCTTCTTCCTGTGTTTCAGGCTGTTTTTTTTGAGATTGATGGCTGGCAGGCTGAACCCTGTCAATCAGGGATGGCAGCATATCCTGGTTTTGGAATTGATACCAATCACGTGCCGATTTTCTTAATTCATCAATGTTTATCTCATTATCTTCATTCACGGCGCTAATGACAATATTTTTCATCTGGATAGGGTCGATTCCATATAAAAAAGCAAGATTGCTGATGGATTCTTTTACTTTAACTGTAAGGGCTTTTTTTGGTACAAGCGATTCATTCAGCCCTGCCTGAAGCAATTCAAAATTAAAATCTTCACTGCCGATTTGAATGCCTTCCTGCTCCCGCCTTCCAATATACCCCGCCTCATCTGTTTCATTCATCAGCTGTATCACTTCATCGTCAAACGAACCAGGGTGCCCGGATTGAAATACATCCTGGAAAGCCTTCGTTACTTCCTTATACCCTCTTGCCGGCTGCACCTTCTGATCTGTGAAGAAGCGCTTCAGCCTCATAAATTGATTCTTCCCCAACTTCTTATAAAGATAGATATTGAGCATACCGTCAAGGAAAAATTGTTCAGGTGTCAGCGGTGGAAGAAGTTCGTAAATGAATGACCTTGTCTCTTCATCCTTGTTAACATATACCTTTAAAAGTCCTATTCCTTCAAGCTTGAGTCGGGCTTCATAAATATCCTTAAGCCCCATCCCCATGAAATTCATTAAACTATGGTGTGAATTTGAAGATGACCATAGCCGGTTTTCTTCAAGCTCTGCCCATAAAGTCATATACAAACTGAAGCACACAGAGCCAATGAGCGGCTGGTATAACAGTGTCAGCACTTTCCGGTCATAATCATGCAAAAGCCCGCTGGCTGCTACTGTATATCGATCAATGGGGAGCATCTCCTGCCAATGCTGGGCCATGGTGTTCACCTTTTTCTATTTAAATTTTTTATTAGGCTGTTCATCAAAAGCATATCCAGCAAAAAAAAGAGCCAAAGAAAAACCTTCAGCCCCTCAGCCTAATTCATCAAAAATCAGCGGCAGCGGCAAAACTGACCTGATTATGATTGTTCTTTTTTAATTAGTTCCTTGAGTTCATCAATAAACACATTGATATCTTTAAATTGCCTGTATACTGATGCGAAACGGACATATGCGACCTCGTCCACATTTGCGAGCCTGTCCATGACCATTTCGCCAATTTCATCGCTTTTTATTTCAGAGACACCATTGCTGCGGAGTTCTTTCTCCACTTCAAAAGTAATGTCCTCCAGATCTTTAAGGGCTACCGGCCTCTTTTCACATGCTTTAATAAGGCCTCTCAGAATTTTTTCCCGGCTGAATTCCTCTCTCGTACCTTCTTTTTTCACAACGATTAACGGAATTTCTTCCACTTTCTCAAAAGTCGTAAACCGGTATCCGCATTTCTCGCATTCCCTTCTGCGGCGGATGGATCGGCTGTCATCCACAGGACGGGAATCGAGTACACGGGTATTATTGTTTTGGCATGAAGGGCATCTCATTCAATCAGCTCCGAATTTTTTTATAAGTTGGCTTTAGACTAATTACCGAATATTATTTGATACTCTTATCTTATAAAAAAGGAGTTGACAGTACAAGTACAACTATTTATCTGCGTTTCTTGCAGAACCGAGAAAATCATGCCGTTTATTTAACTTTTCATATATCGAAAGTACTTCTCTTTTAAGAAATGGATGCACACCTGCCGGTGAGGACTGCTCAGTTGAAATATTGATATCTACAGCTGTTTCAAAAGGCTTGACAGTCACGACTGTCACAATGGCAAAACAGGATTTGTCTTTTTTAAGTTCTGCTGCAATCTCGCCGTGTTCTTTGGAAATGCTGAGAATGTTTACATTATGATCTGCTCTGAATAACTCTTCAATCGTCTGAAGCATTTGTGCTGTATTGGTTCTATAGTATCTTGTAGTAAGCTCAGGGTCAGAGTGATTTTCGTTTGTTTCACACTGCTTTTTATAGCGGCTGGCAAGCTGCCTAAAAATTGACATTCTCTTTCCTCCATATATTTTTTGTATCCTTATTGTACTATTTTTTATAGAGATACTAAAGGCAATGGATTTTAGGCAAAATAAAAAGAGGTGTATTAGATACACCTCTGGATTGCCTAAGAGTCATTCTGTATTAAAGTACTTGAGCTTGTTTAACTTGAACTGGACCCATACCGCGAGGAATTTCGATATTCTCACGCGTTTGAGCTCCTAACGCTTCTGCAATAAAGTCTGCAGCAATGTTAGGGTCAAGATCTCCACACGTATACACATCAATGCTGGCATAGCCATGCTCCGGGAAGCTGTGAATAGTTAAATGAGATTCAGAGATGATCACCACTCCGCTTACACCCTGTGGCGCAAATTTATGAAATGCAACCTCGCGAATTTCAGCACCAGATTTTAATGCAGCATTTACGAATGTCTGCTCAATAAAATCCATATCATTTAACTTTTCAAAATCGCATCCCCAAAGTTCTGAGATTACGTGACGACCCATAGTTTCCATATTCAAATTTCCCCCTTTAAACTTTTAAGCTATTAATTAATGAAATTCCAGATTTATACTGGTCTATAACTACCACGGGGGAAAGTTAGTCCAGAGAGGTCCTAACCCTTTAAGTAGCTACCATACCAAAACCTCGAAGAAGTTCACGAGGATTAGTATACTTTGTTTAATTTCTTTTTGCAACACATTGTTTTACATTTTTTTTGGCAAAATTTCTGAAGAATTTTCCTTCTCAGGATTTAGTTTTGTCCAATAAAAGGAGCCTGCCGGGGAATGGCAGGCTTTAAGGGTATGGGTAGTTTTATATTAAAAGAGATTGGCAATTATCCAACTTTTACGGCAGATGCCTGAAAAAGTTCCTGTGCAACATATTTTGTCAAGTCTACGACACGGCAAGAATAGCCCCACTCATTATCGTACCAGGCAAGCACTTTCACTTTGCTGGTGCCGATTACCATTGTAGATAATCCATCAATGATGGCAGAGTGTTCATTTGTGTTGAAATCGATTGACACTAACGGTTCGTCAGTAATATCCAGGATACCATGCAGCGATCCTTGTGAAGCTGTAGCAAATGCCGCATTCACTTCTTCAATTGTAACGTCCCGCTTTAAGTCTACCACGAGATCCACTAAGGAAACGTTAGGAGTCGGCACACGCAGTGCCATACCATGCAATTTGCCCTTTAAATGAGGCAATACCAGTGACAAAGCTTTGGCAGCACCAGTGGAAGTCGGGATGATCGACTGTCCGCAGGCACGTGCACGGCGTAAATCCTTATGCGGGTTATCAATATTCTTTTGATCGTTTGTATATGCATGAACTGTTGTCATAAGTCCGTTTTCAATGCCAAATTGTTCATCAAGGACTTTTGCAACAGGTGCAAGGCAGTTTGTTGTACAGGATGCATTTGAAATAATATCATGTTCTTCGATTTTTAATGCGCTTTCATTTACGCCCATAACAATAGTCACATCTTCATTTTTTCCAGGAGCAGTAAGTATGACCTTTTTAGCTCCGGCATCAAGATGAAGAGCCGCTTTATCACGGGAATTAAACTTTCCTGTAGCTTCAATAACGATATCGATATTCATTTCTTTCCAGGGAAGTTCTTCAGGATTCCGGCTGCTGACAAGCTGAACCCTTTTACCGTTCACAACAATAGCATTGTCTTCCGGAACAACGCTTCCCTCGAATGGTCCATGGTTGGTATCATATTTAATTAAGTGTGCCAAAGTTTCAGCCGGATAGCTTGCATTTATGGCAGCCACTTCAAGATTTTCATCAAGGATGGCTTTTCTAAAAACCATACGTCCAATTCTTCCAAAACCATTAATCGCTATTTTCGCCTTCATGTTACGGCCCCTTCCGCATTAGTGTTATACTTTTTATTACCCTAAGATGTAATTAGTATAACATATTGAAGATCATTTGTGATGAATAAAATGCGGATTTTTTAATGTTCAACAATTCAGAAATATCAGCCCATGCACTTTCTGCTTTTTATATGGTAATGGTCTATCTTACAGTCGCATGGCTGATTATTTTTGTCATACTAATTAGGCTTTAAGCACATCAAAAAAGAGCCTATCAAAGGCTCCTCAGACAGCATTCCATTTTTTAAAAATACCCCACAATTGTTTTTCTGTTTCTTCAATTGTGCCATTATTATCAATTACAGCATCGGCCAATGCCTTCTTATCTTTTAAAGGCATCTGGGATTGAATTCTTGCCATCGCTTCTTTTTCGGATAGCTGATTTCTTTGCATCAGCCTTTGCAGCTGTATATCTTCATCTGCATATACTAATAAGGTTTTGTCGCACATGTATTGTAATTTACTTTCAAATAAAAGCGGGATATCAAGAATAATCAGCTGTTCCTTACGGCTGATAGCTTGTTCCTTCTTGGCTGTCATTCTTTTGCGGACGGCAGGATGTACAATGCTATTTAAGGCTTTCCGCTCTGTTTCATTATGAAATATAATGGAGCCCAGTTCTGCACGATCAATTGAACCGTCCTTGAGAAGAACTCTTTCCCCAAAATGACGGAGAATTTCCTGATAAGCTTCCTCACCTTTTTCAACAGCTAACCTCGCTTCTATATCCGCGTCTATTACAGTGTACCCTTTTTTAATTAGGAGAGATGAAACGGTGCTTTTCCCGCTTGCAATCCCGCCTGTCAAACCTACAGTCAGTGACATAGTGAATTCCTTTCTAATAAAATGCTAGATTTTCAGAATCCCAATTACGATCAAAATAATGCCTGGAATGAATGAGAACTTATGGACCCATCCGCTTTTTGAGAAAACAGCCCCCACCTGCATTCCCATAAACACAAACAGAGAGCTCATAACGGCGACCGTCATTGCCAGGTAGTAAGGTGAGTACCCCAGCATAGCTGCACCGATCCCCGCTCCGAAAGCATCAAGTGATAGGGCGAGCCCAAGCATTAGTGCTTCAATTCCTGTGATGGCACCGGATTTGTCAAAATCGGCGGACATGGGCTTTTTCAGAATATTAATGACAAGCCCAAGAGATTTGATTTCCAGATTTACAATTGTCTTTTCATGCGGGAGGACATCCTTCACCTTTTCCGGCCTGAAAAATTGATATAGAACCCAGGCACCGAGAAAAATCAGAATGACTCCTCCTAAACTTTCAGCTAAAGCCGGGGACAAAAAGGCTTCTATTAAATGGCCGATTGTCATGGCGGCCATTAATGTGAGAGCTGAACAGCAAGCGATTATACTGATCGATTTAAATGGTATGCTCATTTTCCTTAAACCATAGGTTAAACCGACACTGAAACTGTCAAGACTGACAGCAAAAGCAAGTATCAAAAGTGAGAATATATGCGCCATAGAATAGAGCTCCTCCCTGTCAATCGCTACGATAGTATATGGAAGAAGCCCATCCAATGTTATTCGAAACGCAATTTAGCTCTATTCCGGATTATTATTTTCTCTGGCAAGCCGGACAGAATACTGTACCCCTGCCCCCGGTTACGATCCGCTCAAGTGTGCTTCCGCACACTTTGCAACCTTCCCCTTTTCTCCCATAAACAAAAAGCTCAAGCTGGAACATGCCAATTTGTCCCTGGGAATTAACATAGGAGCGAATGGTGCTTCCTCCTTTATCTACCGCTTCTCTCAGGGTATCTCCAATTTCTTTGTGAAGTGTCTCCAATTCGGTTCTTGTTAAGCTATTTGCCGCTCTTTCAGGATGAATTCGAGAACGGAATAAAGCTTCATCCACATATATATTGCCAAGCCCTACGATCGTTTTCTGATCTAGAAGCGCTGTTTTGACATGGCGGGAGGTCCGGGCAAGCCGGGCAGCAAGGTCGTCCACCGTAAATTCTTCTGCAAATGGTTCCGGTCCCAAATGTGCCAGAGGAAGTGCCTTAAGTTCTTCACCCTTTGCATATAGGTGCATCGTTCCAAATTTACGAACATCTTTGTATCTGAGTTCAGTGCCATCTGTAAAATGGAAAATGACATGAGTGTGTTTTTCAGCAGGTTCTTCTTTGGAGTAAAGGCCGTATCTGCCCTCCATTCTCAGGTGGGACACAAGTGCATAGTCAAAGGTGTAGAGGATTAGGAATTTCCCTCTCCTGCCAATGTCCTGAAAGGTTTGGCCTGCTAAAGCATCCTTGAATTGAGCAAGCTCTTCGGGATGCTTAACCATCTTAGGCCAGAAAACCGAAACATGTGAAATGGTTTTGCCGATCACCAATTGCTGCAATGTTCTTCTGACCGTTTCAACTTCAGGAAGTTCCGGCATGGTTATTCCTCCTTAGTCATGAATTTTCTGCATTCAAAAATACAATGTACTATTATTTCGCATCAAACCATGTTGGGCCATAGGAATAATCCACTTTGAGCGGAACTTTCAATTCTACTGTATTTTCCATTACGTCCGGCACGATTTTTTTGAGTTTCTCTATTTCATCCTCAGGTGCTTCAAAGATTAGTTCATCGTGAACTGACAGCAGAAGCCGTGCTTTGAGTTCTTCTTTTCTTAAGCGGTCAGCCATGTCAATCATGGCTTTTTTAATAATATCTGCTGCACTTCCCTGAATTGGAGTGTTCATAGCTGTCCGCTCTGCAAAACTTCGCAGGTTGAAGTTTCGGCTAGTGATTTCTGGCAGATATCTTCTTCTGTGAAGAAGCGTCGAGACAAAACCTTTCTGTTTTGCTTCATGGATAATATCATCCATGTACTGCTTAACACCAGGATAGCTCTCAAGATACCGGTCAATAAATTTTCCGGCTTCTTTCCGTGTGATTCCGAGGCTCTGGGAAAGGCCATAATCACTGATTCCGTAGACTATTCCGAAGTTAACGGCCTTTGCATGGCGCCGCATATTGGACGTAACTTCATCGGCTTTTACATGGAATACTTCCATTGCCGTTTTGGTATGGATATCCATATCTTCATTAAAGGCTTCAATCAGCTTTTCATCATCTGCAATATGAGCCAGTACTCTCAGTTCAATCTGCGAATAGTCTGCAGCAAAGATAGCCCATCCCGGTTCTGAAGGAACAAATGCCTGCCTGATTTTTCGCCCTTCTTCCAGCCGGATTGGAATATTTTGCAGATTTGGATCAGTTGAGCTTAATCTTCCTGTCTGGGTAAGTGCCTGATTAAACCTGGTGTGGACTTTACCTGTTTCATTGTTAACTACCTTCAGCAGGCCTTCAATATAAGTGGACTGAAGCTTGCCAAGCTGGCGGTAGTGCAGGATGTCCCGGATTATTTCATGGTCGTTCTCAAGTTTTTCAAGTACATCCGCCGAAGTGGAATAGCCTGTCTTCGTTTTTTTAATGACTGGCAGCCCTAATTTTTCAAAAAGAATTACACCGAGCTGTTTAGGAGAATTGATATTAAAAGCTTCCCCGGCAAGCTCATGTATCCGCTTTTCAATTTCATCCAATTTGGAGAGCAGGTCTTGTCCCATTGTCCTCAAGCGTCCTAAATCCACTTTAACCCCAGTTGACTCCATATCTGCTAATATTAAAGAAAGTGGCATTTCCAGGTCATAAAACAGCTCAGATTGCTGGTTTTCCTTTAAATCACTATCAAGCTTTTCCCTCAATGTCATCAAAGCTGCTGCTTTTCTTGCTAAATGTCCGCCAAGTTCTTTTTCTTCCGGAATCCGCCTTTTTGCTCCTTTGCCATAGAAAGCTTCATCAGATTGAATCGCATGATAGCCATGATTTTTTGCTATAGATGCTATATCCTCAATACTCTGAGATGGGTTAATAATATATGAAGCAATATAGAGATCAAAGTCTGCTCCCTTTAGATGAATCCCATGATGCCGGAGTGACACTTCAGATCTTTTTGCATCATACACTGTCTTCTTTTTCGTTTCATCTTCAGCCCATCTTTTAAAAACATCTGATTCTAAAGCCTTATCTTTGGAGAAGTAGAAATTCCCTTTATCATTTGCAACGGAAAAACCAATGATGTCTGCATAATGGTAATTATCCTCTAGAAGCTCAACATAAAATGCATTTTCATCAGAAAACATATCTTCTTTAATTTCGTCTGCTATGATAAATTCAATTTCATCCAGATTCTCTTCGATTGCTTCAGTGTCCCCGCCGATTTTTTCCAGCAGCGAGTTAAAGCCAAGTTCTTTAAAGATGCTTATAACTTTTTCTTTTTCAAAACCTTCATATTCAATGTCTTCAATTTTGATTTCAACGGGAGCTTCCCTCGAGATAGTAGCAAGTTCTTTGCTCATTAAAGCTTGCTCCCTGAATTCTTCCAGCTTTTCTTTCAGTTTTTTTCCGCTCACCTCATCAACAGATTTCAAGAGCTCTTCAAGGGTTCCAAACTCTTTCAGCAATTTAAGGGCTGTTTTTTCGCCCACTCCCGGCACACCCGGAATATTATCTGAACTATCCCCCATCAGGCCTTTCATATCAATAATCCTGTCAGGCGTTATTCCGTATTTCTCTTCTATATGAGCTGGCGTGTATTCTTCAATATCTGTAATTCCTTTGCGGGTGATGCTGACTGTGACAGAATCGGAACTTAACTGTGTTAAATCCTTATCCCCTGATATAACTTTAACTTCATATCCATCTTTTTCGGCATGGAGGGATAGTGTTCCAATGATATCATCCGCTTCATAATTTTCCAGTTCATATCTGGAGATTCCATAAGCATCAAGAAGCTCTCTTATATAAGGAAACTGCTCTGATAGCTCAGGTGGAGTTTTCTGCCGGCCGCCTTTATACTCGCTAAAGGTTTTATGGCGAAATGTTGTTTTTCCGGCATCGAACGCCACAAGGAGATGCGTCGGTTTTTCATCCTCCAGAATCCTCTGCAGCATCATGGTAAATCCGTAGACAGCATTGGTATGTATTCCTTTATCATTGTTTAAGAGCGGCAAAGCAAAAAATGCCCGATAAGCAATGCTGTTGCCGTCTATCAGAACAAGCTTTTTTTTATCCAACTAATATCTCCTCCTTATTAAGAAAAGCGGAAGCGCCTTGTCCACCCCCGACGCCTCGAGGGGGTAGGCGCTGCAGCTAGACAGTTATCTAACTTGAAAAGCGGAAGCGCCTTGTCCACCCCCGACACCTCGAGGGGGCAGGCGCTGCAGCTAGACAGTTGTCTAACTTGAAAAGCACAAGTGACCTTGCCCACAATAAAAAAGCCGTTATTTTTCCTTTATTCTATCATGAGCAGATAGAGAAAGAAAAATAACGGCTTTCCATTTAAATGCTATCTAATTAGTATTCCCCATCAGCAGACGGGCATATGGCGAATCAGAAGGCAGAACAATTACAGTCTCGCCATTGATAGTCTTTTTATAGGATTCAAGTGTGCGGAATAAGGAATAGAATTCAGGATCTTTTGAGAAGGCTTCATTGTAGACCTTCGCGGCTCCCGCTTCCCCTTCTGCCCGAATGACTTCAGCATCTGCCTGGGCCTTCGCAAGCATTTCCCTGACGGTCCTGTCTGTTTCAGCAATAATAACATTCTTCTGAGCATCACCCCTGGACAGATATTCCTGGGCTGTCGACTGGCGCTCGGAAATCATCCTGGTATACACAGACTGTTCATTTTCAGCCGGTAGATCAGTCCGTTTAATGCGAACATCTGTTACTGTGATTCCATAATTATCATTTGCAAGCAGCTCATTCACTTTTGTGGTGATTTGATCATTCAATGATCCTCGTGAAGATTTTTCATCATTGATGATTTCTTCATAATTCAGCCGACCCAGTTCGGAGCGGGTCACGGAGTAAATGAATTCTTCCATTCTGGCCTCCGCTCCCTCCAATGTTCTGGCGTTTGAGATCATTTTCTTGGGATCATCAATCTTCCAGACTGCATAGTTATCGATAATCATAACTTTTTTGTCCTTAGTATTGATTTCAGCTTCAGACACGTCATAAGTCATTTGATATCTTGGGAGCGTAGAGACACTTTGGATGAATGGTATTTTATAAGCTAATCCAGGTTCACTCTCAATCCTGACCACCTCTCCAAATTGACGGATAACCTTGTATTCCCCTTCCTTTACAATAAACAGGTTGCTGAACAATATCCCTAGGCCTGCAATGATGAGCACCAGGATGATTCCTAGTTTGGTATAGCTTCTCCACTTGAAATTTCCGCCCCGTTCATTGATATTCACAATATTTTGATCACTCATTATCCGTGCCCCCCTCCTCTTTCGGTTTGGACTGTTCTTTCTCCAGAGGCCTGATCGGGAAATACTTCATAGTGTTTCCATCGTCATTCATAATGTAAATCTCTGCACCTGGAAGAACTTGCTCAAGCGTTTCAATGACAAGACGCTCTCTTGTTATATCAGGATTATTTTTATATTCCCCATACAATTTATTAAAGACTGCTACATCTCCACGTGCTCTTTCGAGACGGGCTGCCTTTTCCCCATTCGCTTTAGAGATAAGGGCTTTCTTCTCACCTTCTGCTTCATTCATTCTCTGATTCTTATATTTATCTGCTTCATTTTTTTTAGTATTTGCGGTTTCCCTCGCATCGGTTACATCCGTAAAAGCTTTTCTTACATCATCATTCGGCAGCTCGACATCCTGGAGTTTTACTGCAAGAATTGATATGCCAATATCATATTTGCCAATTAAAGAGGTTAGTAGCTCTCTGACATCCGCTTCGATATCTGCTTTACCTGAGGTCAGCGCGTCATCTATCTTCGATCCTCCAATAATACTTCTTAAGGATGAGGAAGTAGCATCATATAGAATTTCTTCCGGCTCTTCAGCATTATATAGGTATTTTTCCGGATCAGTAATTTTCCACTGTACAACCAGATCTGCAAGAACGATATTTTCATCCCCGGTTATCATCTTTGTCTCATCGGGAAAGTCCTTTATTTCCCCACCTTTTTCTTCATATCCAAACTGCAGCGAAAATGTTTCCTTCGAAAGCTTCTCCACGCTTTGGACAGGCCACGGCAATTTAAAGTGAAGTCCCGGCTCCGTAATACCTTCCTCAACCTTTCCAAATGTTAAAATGACTGCCTGATCCGATTCATCCACGGTATACCATGTTGTAAAGGCAACTATACTTAAAATAACAATTGCGATAATTAGGCCTGCGATTGTATAAATCCGCTTTAAGCTGATCATTTCTTTCTCCCCTTCCTGGCACTTTCTATACCTTTTCATACGATTTATTTACGTAAAGGTTTCATAAATATGACAAAAGTTAAGGAAAGAAGGAAAGTCGATGAAAGTGAAAAAGGCGAAAGCGGGGTCAGCTTTCACCTTTTTCTATGGCTCCTTGGATGAAGGGGTTTAACAATTATGATTTTATCAGCGGAATGTAAAGAGAACATAAATCTCCTGTAAAAATAATGTAAAGTTAATTCTGCCGCTTCATCCATCTTTTTCTATATTTTTTTCGGAAGTTCAATAATAAAGGCGGTGCCTTTGCCGACCTCGCTTTTTACCGAGATAGTTCCCTTATGTGCTTCAACGAGATGCTTTACGATTGCAAGCCCCAGCCCTGTTCCGCCGGAGTTCCTGCTTCTGGCTTTATCAACCCGATAAAAACGTTCAAAGATACGCGGAATTTCTCCGGCTTCAATTCCAATCCCTGTATCCCTTATTTCGGTTAGAACTGTGCTGTCTGAATCTGCAGACGAAATATAGACGACCCCCTGATTTGGCGTATAAGAAATTGCATTTGATATGATATTTATAAACACCTGCTTAAGCCGGTGAACATCACCTTCAATATATACAGGTTTATCCTCTCTCTTATATTCCAAAACGATTTCCTTTTCCGCTGCTTTCCCTTTCATGATGGCTACTACATCTTCGAGCACATCAGCCAGATCCAGCTGCTGAATGGACAAGCTAAAGCCTTGCTTTTCGATTTTCGACAGATCCAGTAATTCCTGAATAAGAGATTGCAGACGATCACTTTCCTTCAAAATGATATTGAGGAAATCATTAAGAGTCTGTTTGTTTTCCATTGCACCATCCAAGAGAGTTTCAGAGAAGCCCTTTATAGAGGTAATAGGTGTTTTCAATTCATGAGAAACATTCGCTACAAAATCCTTCCTCATCTGCTCAAGCTTCTTCAGTTCTGTAATATCATGAAAAACAAGCAGTATCCCTTTCCATTCATCATTCGTCCCGATAATCGGAACTCCATATACTTCAAAATAACGTCTTTCGATATTGACGGGAATAATGAGCTGCTTTTTTACTTTCTGCTCGGTCATAAAAATTTCTTCAACCACTTCGGTAATACCTTTGTGTTCTATCACTTCATAATAGAGCTTGTAAAGGTATTCGGAAGGGTTTACATTGAAAACCTCTTTATATGGCCGGTTCACTAAATTAATATAGCCTCTGCTGTCAATAAGAATTAAACCGCTTCCCATGTTTTCAATAAGAGCACCCAGTCTGTCCTGCTGCATTTCCTGGGATTTCACCATTTCCTGAAGATTCCTCGCCAGTACATTGATAGACTTACTCAGCATACCAGTTTCATCTTCCTGATCTTCATATGTTCTTGCCCGATAGTTTCCCTTAGTAAGTTCAATCGCAACCTGTGTTGCTGACTCAATAGGCTTTGTATATCGGGCCGTAATTCTTGACCCGAGCAGAATAATCAGAAATAAAGACAAACCAAGACTGACAGCTAAAATCCACCAAATCTGCTGATAGGCCTTTTGGAATTCAGCAAGCTTCGTGCTCAAGAAAATATAGCCTTCCTTCTCGCCATTTATCATGACAGGCTGCCAATAATAGTGCAGATTAAACCCTCCGGCCACTTCCCATCCTGATTCATATACAGATTTCTTTTTTAATACTTCTACTATGATTTCCTGGTGCCTGCTTTGTGATGTCTCACTTTTCACGCTGCTATCCATTAATATTCTGCCCTTGTTATCAGTAGCAGTTACACGCACATCAAGTATGTCACCCAGCTCATTGATTCTCTCAATAGTAATGGATCCAATGCCTCCATTGCCCTCAATATAGCTCGCCGCCATTTCAGTCTCTTTTTGCAGACGTGCATCAAATGTATTTAAATAATAGCTTTTAAAAAGCTGGCCTAAAAGTAGGCCTAATGCAACTAAAACAACCAGAATTAAAGAAAGCAATGCGAAAAGCAGGCGGGTGCGAAAGGTTGTCATTCTCCTTTAGGCTCCTCCAATTTGTAGCCCAGTCCGCGAATGGTCTTAATATATACAGGTTTTTTGGTGTTTGCTTCAATTTTCTCTCTTAAATGGCTAATATGTACATCAACGATTCTCGTGTCTCCTGCAAAATCATAATTCCAGACTGCACTAAGCAGCTGATCCCTTGTAAGGACACGGCTCTTATTCTTGGCAAGATATAATAACAATTCAAATTCCTTCGGAGTTAATTCAAGAAGTTCTTCTTCAAAATAGGCTTCATAATGCTGTGGAAAGATCTTAAGGCCGCCAATTTTAAAAGAATCTCCATCTTCTGATTTCTCCTCGGCAGCCTCAGGCACAAATTGTGTTCTCCGTAAGATAGCTTTAACTCTGGCAACCACTTCCCGTGGGCTGAAAGGTTTTGTCATGTAATCATCTGCACCCAGTTCAAGACCAAGAACCTTATCAAATTCATCATCCTTGGCCGTCAGCATTAAAATAGGCGTCGCTATTTTCTGCTGTCTAAGCTGTTTGCATACTTCTATGCCATCAAGCTTTGGCAGCATAAGATCAAGTACAATAAGATCCGGCTTTTCAGAAATGGCCAGATCTTTGCCCTCCTGGCCATCCATGGCTGTAATTACTTCATAGCCTGCCTGCTGCAGGTTGTATTGAAGTAAAGTTACGATAGATTGTTCGTCATCTACAACTAGAATTTTCTTATCCATACGATCCTCCGAGTGAATGAATTACCCCTGTTTGAACTTCAGCTGATTGATTGTCAGCGATTTTTAAAAAAAGCAGGTATCCCTCCTGCCTATCAACCCCTATTTGCCACATATCTTTATTATAATATATTTCATGATGTTTTTCGGGTCAATTGCTGGAAAGGATGGATTTCATAAAAAAAGATGTGCATATGCTGCACATCTTTTGACTATCAGAAATTGTCCAAAGCATTTCCATCCATTGGCTGAGGCTTGTATGGCGGGCATACAAGGAGCTGTCCATTAATAACTGTCTGGTCCTCTTCATTTGTTCCCTGTACCTTAATTTGCACGGTATGATTTGAGGTGTTCACTTCTATTACTTCAAATAAAAATTGAACCGTACCATAATGATAGACAGGCTTTGAGTACTCGATGTCCTGTTTTAAAACATGGCTTCCAGGGCCCGGCAAATATTTTGATATGGCAGAATTTATGATGCCATTCAGCATAACACTTGGTACAATTGGTTTTTTATAAGGTGTTTGTGAAGCATAATCATGCTGAATATATAAAGGGTTTGCATCGTTTGTCAGGCCCAGATACAGCAATAGGTCCTTGTCTTCTATTTTTTCTGTCAGCGTCAATTTTTCGCCTACAGATATTTCTTCAATGGTTCTTCCCAATTTTCTTTTCTTTCCAAGCAGCATAGCTAAGCACCTCCGAGTGTTGTAACCGTTTACATAATCACTGTAAAAAAATAGACTGCTCAATATTTTAAATTATTCAGTCTATTTTCTATATGATATCATTTTATACTATTTCCCAAAAGGGCTTCCAGTAAAAAAAATCCGGGAAAAATCCCCGGATTTTCTTCACATAGATTAGAACATCCTAGTAAGCTAATACTTCCATTACCTTGCGAACTGAATCTGCCGACTTATCAAGGGCAGCTTTTTCTTCACTTGTCAGTTCAAGCTCTATTACTTTTTCGATTCCGTTTGCTCCAAGGATTGCAGGCACACCAAGATAGATTCCTTCGTAGCCATATTCTCCTTCAAGGTAAGCAATGGAAGGCAGTACGCGGCGCTGATCTTTAAGGATAGCTTCACACATTTCCACTAGGGAAGCAGCTGGAGCATAGTAGGCACTTCCGTTCCCTAATAAGTTGACGATCTCTCCTCCGCCTTTGCGTGTACGCTCGACAATGGCATCTAGACGATCTTTTGAAATTAATGATTCTAAAGGAATGCCGCCAGCATATGAATAGCGGACTAGCGGAACCATGTCATCACCATGTCCGCCAAGTACAAACCCTGTAATGTCTTTAACAGACAAATTCAGTTCCTGCGCGACAAATGTCCGGAAGCGAGCTGTGTCAAGAACACCTGACTGGCCAATTACACGGTTTTTCGGGAAGCCTGATTCCTTGAAAACTGTATAAGTCATCGCATCCACTGGATTAGTAAGCACAACAATATAGCTATTTGGAGAATGTTTTGCAATCTCCTGCGCTACACTTTTCATAATCTTCTGGTTCGTTTGTACAAGGTCATCACGGCTCATGCCCGGCTTCCGTGCAATACCTGCTGTAATAACTACAATGTCAGAGTCTTGTGTATCTTCATAGTTTGAAGTACCTGTGATATTCGAATCGAATCCCTGAACAGGACTTGCTTCAAGCATATCAAGAGCTTTTCCCTTTGTAGGGTTTTCCATTTGCGGAATATCGACCAGCACGACATCACCAAGTTCCTTCTGAGCCAGTAAGAATGCAGTTGTTGCTCCAGTAAATCCTCCACCGATTACAGAAATCTTTTTGCGTTTCAATGACATGAGCAGTTCCTCCTTTTGGAAATGAAAGTTTCAGGATTTGTATCCTTTATGTAAGAGGCTGTTACAAGGAACAGCCTTCCTATATACACAATTTCAGAGAATCGCCAGCTGCCCGGCAAAAGAAGTTTCCTCAGGGAAGCACACAAAATAGCACTGCATGAATAGTATATTAGTCAAAAGCGCCTTTTATTAAAGGCGCTTTTACTTTTTTATTCCATGTTTTTAATTAGTTCGTCGGCAAATTCAGAGCATTTTACTTCTGTTGCTCCATCCATTAGACGCGCAAAGTCATATGTTACGACTTTAGAAGCAATAGATTTCTCCATAGATTTAACGATCATGTTTGCAGCTTCGTTCCATCCAAGGTGCTCAAGCATTAATACACCTGAAAGAATAACAGATGAAGGATTAACCTTATCAAGGCCAGCATACTTCGGAGCTGTACCATGTGTTGCTTCGAAGATCGCATGTCCTGTTTCATAGTTAATGTTTGCTCCAGGAGCAATACCAATTCCGCCTACCTGTGCAGCAAGCGCATCAGAAATATAATCACCGTTCAAGTTCATTGTTGCAACAACATCAAACTCTTTTGGACGGGTAAGGATCTGCTGAAGGAAAATATCAGCAATCGCATCTTTAACAATAATTTTGCCGGCTGCTTCTGCATCTGCCTGAGCTTTGTTTGCAGCTTCAACACCCTGCTCATCCTTAATGCGGTCATATTGAGCCCAAGTGAATACTTTTTCTCCGTACTCTCTTTCAGCAAGCTCATAACCCCAGTTCTTAAAGGCGCCTTCAGTAAATTTCATGATATTGCCTTTATGTACAAGTGTTAAAGATTTACGGCCTTCTTTAATGGCATACTCAATAGCAGCACGTACAAGGCGGCTCGTTCCCTCTTCTGAAACAGGCTTAATGCCGATGCCTGATGTTTCCGGGAAGCGAATCTTATTAACACCCATTTCATCCTTAAGGAATGAGATTAGCTTTTTAACCTCATCAGAACCTTTTGCATACTCAATGCCGGCATAAATATCTTCAGTATTTTCACGGAAAATAACCATATCAGTATCCTGAGGGCGTTTAACTGGAGAAGGAACTCCTTCAAACCAGCGGACCGGACGCAGGCACACAAACAGGTCAAGCTCCTGACGAAGCGCAACGTTTAGAGAACGGATTCCGCCGCCGATTGGTGTTGTTAATGGACCTTTAATCGCAATAAGATATTCATTGATCACATCAAGTGTTTCAGAAGGAAGCCACTCTCCAGTCTGGTTGAAGGCTTTTTCTCCTGCTAACACTTCTTTCCAGACAAGCTTGCGCTCACCTTTGTATGCTTTTTCTACAGATGCATCCAATACACGGGAAGCTGCCGCCCAAATATCTGGTCCTGTTCCGTCTCCTTCGATAAAAGGAACGATTGGATTGTTTGGTACGTTTAGTACACCATTAGTAACTGTGATTTTTTCACCTTGCATTGTTATACCCTCCATTTTGAAAAGTGCAAGCATCAGCCTTTTTATTTATATAGTCTTCGGCATAATGCTGCATCAGTATATCAGAATCAAAGGTTAGAAGGCATTTGCCCCTAACCTTTTCCCTGCTCTCTCTATTACATCAATTTTTTGATAAAAAGTAAAATGCTGAGTAGTCATTTTAGTTCTTTTAATCTGTTTTTTCAGCCTATTAAAGACCTCTTTGCTCTACTGGCACGTATTTTTGCATTCCCGGACCTGTATAGTCTGCACGCGGGCGGATCAAACGATTATTTTCATATTGTTCGAGAATATGAGCCAGCCAGCCAGATACACGGCTTACGGCAAAAATCGGCGTGAACAGGTCATGGTCGATTCCCAGGCTATGGTAAACAGAAGCAGAATAGAAGTCGACATTTGGCGGAAGTTTTTTCTCCCCGGTAACAATCGCTTCAATTTGCGTGGACATTTCGTACCAGTGTGGTTCTCCAGTAAGTTCTGTAAGCTTTTTAGACATTTCCCTTAAGTGCTTGGCACGAGGATCGCCCTGACGGTAAACACGATGGCCAAAGCCCATGATTTTCTCTTTCTTTTCAAGCTTTTCACGGATATACGGTTCTACATTTTCAAGAGTGCCGATATCAGTAAGCATCTTCATTACCGCCTCATTGGCACCGCCATGCAATGGTCCTTTCAATGCGCCAATAGCAGCTGTAACTCCTGAATAAATATCTGACAAAGTAGCTACACATACCCGTGCAGTGAACGTGGAGGCATTCAGTTCATGGTCCGCATGAAGAACCAGCGCTTTATTAAATGCTTCAATTGCGATTGGTTCAGGCTCTTCGCCTGTAAGCATGTATAGGAAGTTGGCTGCAAATCCAAGATCTGTTCTAGGAGCAATTGGTTCAAGGCCTTTTCTTACTCTTGCAAATGCCGTTACGATAGCAGGCATTTTAGCTTGAAGGCGAACTGCTTTTTTATAGTTTGCTTCTTCATCCATCTGGTCTGCTTCTTCATCATAAAGTCCTAATAGAGACACTGCAGAACGAAGGGCAGCCATTGGATGCACTTTGTCAATTGGATATGTTTTAAAATGGTTCAGAACTTCCTCTGGAAGAGAGTAGTTTGCTGCAAGCTGACTCTTTAACTCATCCAGTTGGGTTTTAGCAGGAAGCTTTCTGTGCCATAAAAGATAAATAACCTCTTCAAAGCTTGCATTTTCAGCCAAATCATCAATATTGTAGCCAGCATAGGTTAATGTATCGTCTATGATGGAGCTGATAGACGAAGTAGTAGCTACTACCCCTTCAAGACCGCGTGTTACTGTCATACCGAATCTCTCCTTTACATAATAAAATTTCCCCATACCCATTTTTGTCTGTACATTAAACATAAGTAAGCCGAACCTGATTTTTCATCTTTCAGAAAAGCTTCCTCGTCATGTCCACATTCTGCTTTATCTTTTTGGGACACTTTTATAGGGCTGCAGGACAGCCAATGAAAAGCCGGCTTTATCAGCCGATCTACAGACCAAATTTATGAAAGGTGAAACCATCATTTGGTGAACTCCCGATATATGGAAGAAATAAACTTTCAATTGGCATGCATTAATCGAGCGGTTGCTCGGTACTTACTTAAAAAAAAAGAAAATGCTTACATTTTTCCAAAAATGAAAAAATAAATATATTAATAACATTTTAATAGAGCTTAACTGAATTTAATAGGTACCGTGAAATAGGTTACGCTTACAAGTCCTATTATAAACAATTATCTGACTTTTGTGAATGAAAAGCACTTAATTTGTTAAAAAATATTATTTTTCAAGAAAAGTTTATTTGCATTATTGCCCAAAGGCAATGAAGGATCTAAGAACATTTCATTTAAAAAGCTCAAAGACTTTCATTGCCATATACGCAATCCCTGCTCCTATGAGAGGACCGACGGCAATGCCTTTAAAAAGGGAGACAGCAAGAATGGTCCCCAGAACAAGAGCTGTTGTAATATGGGGATCTTCAGCCAGCAATACGATGCCGCCTTTTGCCAGAAGCGCAACTGCAATCCCCGAGACTAGAGCAACCCACGCATAAGGAGATTTAAATGCTCCGCCTAAATCCCGGAAGCCGATTTCACCACTGGCTATAGGTGCAAGGACAGCAATGGTAATAATGGTTACACCCCAGTTAATTCCCTTGGACTGCAGAAATGAAAAAGTTTTTGAATCCAAGCCGGCTGCTTTAAGGACAATCAAAACAAAGACAGCAATGATCAGTGATTGATTTTTTGCTATTACACCTATCCCCAGCAATAGAAACAAAAAAATGAGTGATTGGGAAAACATCTGCTAATTCACCTGCCAGCTTTCTATATTATCGTAACATAATTTAAATCAATTTAATAATTTCCGGGTTCTTTGCCTGATATTTAAAAATAGAATAAGTACTAATAGAATATATCTAATTATTTTAAGCTCTTGAAAAAATGATGTATGATATGACTAATAACATTACATAAAGTAAAGCTGCAATGACTTAGTCTGTTCAAATTTAATAAGGAGGCTATTACTTGAACCCGGCATATATCTATCGGACCGTAAGATTTTTCTTTGTCATTGGAGTGGTGATCTTAAGTCTCTATGCTTTCCTATATTTATCCAAAGTGACTTATCCTTTCATTATTGGACTGGCCATTGCCTTTCTAATTAACCCTTTGGTCAATATAATGGAGGTTAAATGGAAATTACCAAGGGCTCTTGCAGTGCTCATTGCACTGATTATTATCTTTGCCATTTTTGCCGGATTAATCACATTGCTGGTGGCTGAGATCGTATCAGGTGCCGATTATTTAGCAAAAGTAGTACCTCAGCACCTTGATACCTTAATAGGTTTTGTTGAGCAATTCTTTGCAGGGCAAATCATTCCTCTTTATAACCAGCTGGCAAGTTTATTTAATAACTTGGGAACAGGACAGCAGGATACCATTATGACGAATATAGAAAATGTCGGGAAGCAATTTGGGTCTACACTGGGAGATTTTATCCAGGCATTTTTCGAGAAAATCCCAAACATTCTTTCATGGTTTCCCAATGCTGCAACTGTCCTGATCTTCTCGCTGCTGGCCACTTTTTTTATAAGCAAGGATTGGCACAGGCTTTCAGGTATTTTCAGCCGCATGCTGCCCAGCCGCGCAAAAAAAAGCGGCAGAACCGTATTTGCCGATCTGCAGAAGGCTTTATTTGGTTTCGTCAAGGCACAGGCTACTTTAGTATCTATTACTACGGTTATCATACTTGCCGGACTTCTGATTCTGCGTGTCGATTATGCCATCACAATTGCACTTGTGACTGGCCTTGTAGATATTATTCCCTATCTCGGAACAGGGCTGATTTTTGTGCCGTGGATTATATTTGAGGCAATCGGCGGAGAAATGAGCAGGGCACTCGGGCTGGGCATTCTTTATATCATCGTTTTGGTCCAGCGCCAGATAATGGAGCCAAAGATTCTTTCATCAAGCATCGGGCTTGATCCATTAGCAACCCTGATTGCTTTATTTGCCGGTTTTAAGCTGATAGGCTTTCTGGGCCTGATTGCAGGTCCGGTTACTCTTGTCCTCCTCACTACTCTTCATAAAGCTGGGGTATTCAGAGATATCTGGTTATTTATAAAAGGCAATGAAAAAGCCGATTAGGGTCATAAATTTTGGCATCCCCTTAAGTCATGCTATGCTGAGGATTGGATACAGGGCACTTGCCTAACCAAAAGAGTTAAATGTCACCGCACAATGGCAATAGTTCCACTGAGCGGGATAATAACCATGGGATTGTCATATTCCAGTAAATTAAACCAGCCGCTCCTATGAATCGGAGCGGCTTTATATATAGCTATCTTTACCTGATTATCGTGATCGTTCCCTTGTTCATCCATTTTTTCAGCCCTATATAAAGCATGTTTTTAAGGACTTTTCTTGTAGAAGGAAGAAGCAAAGTAAAACCTAATGCATCTGTAATGAAACCGGGTGCCAGAAGCAGCGTCCCGCCAATAAGGATGCAGGCCCCTTCAAGAATAGCATCACCAGGCATTTGCCCGTATCGCAGCTGATCCTGGATTTTTCTGATTGCTTCAAGACCCTGCTTTTTAGCGAGATAAGCACCGAGAACACCTGTAAGCAGGATAATCGCAAGTGTAGGCCATAGCCCAATGGTGTTGCCTGAAAGAAGTAAAACTCCAATTTCAGCAGCTGGAACGATTATCATCAGCAAAAGAATGTAGCGCATTAAGCCACCTCTATTTTGTTTAAGACTTACCATTATTATATCAGACAAGGCACTGAGAATATAACTATTTGTCCCGCAAAGTAAAAAAAGGAAGGGAGCCCCCTTCCTTCTACAAATTCAAATTATAATACGCTTGCATGGCCGTTGTAAATTACACCGCGCTGAGAGTCAACTGTGATTTCCTGTCCATCTTTTAAAAGGCTTGTTGCATTTTCAACCCCTACAATGACAGGTATACCAATATTAAGGCCGACAACAGCGGCATGGCTTGTAAGCCCGCCTTCTTCTGTAATAAGCGCACTGCATTTCTCAATCGCAGGCACCATTTCACGGTCTGAGCCAATTGTAACCAGAATAGAGCCTTCTGTTACCTTCGCTAATGCTTCCTCTGCATTTCTTGCCACAACGACTTTTCCAAAGGCTGATTTACGCCCGATTCCTTGTGCCTTAGCAAGAATGTCCCCCACTACATGAATTTTCATTAAGTTGGTGGTACCTGCTTCACCCACAGGAACTCCTGCTGTGATTACAACTAAATCTCCTGAAGCAACAATTCCGCTGTTCAAGCTTTCTTCAACGGCGATATCAAGCATATCGTCTGTTGTAGATGCTTTCTGGCCAATTTGAGGGTATACACCCCATGTTAAAGATAAACGCCGTGACACATGGTCATTAGAAGTAACGGCAACGATTGGTGCTTTAGGACGATACTTGGAAATCATCCTAGCTGTATGGCCGCTTTCAGTCGGAGTGATAATTGCGTTGACATCCAGGTTTAGAGCTGTATGTGCCACTGATTCTCCAATTGCATCAGTAATGTTATGCTCATTATCTTTGCTGCGATTTGACAGAATTTCTTTATGATCTAATGCAGATTCCGCTCTTGATGCAATGTTGTGCATTGTCTGCACAGCCTCGACAGGATAAGAGCCCGCAGCCGTCTCACCGGATAACATGATCGCATCAGTACCATCAAAAATGGCATTTGCTACATCACTCGCTTCTGCGCGTGTAGGTCGCGGGTTGCGCTGCATCGAATCGAGCATTTGTGTTGCAGTAATGACTGGTTTCCCCTGTGCATTGCATTTTTTAATTAATTTCTTTTGTACGAGCGGCACCTCTTCTGCTGGAATTTCAACTCCGAGGTCTCCGCGTGCTACCATAAGTCCGTCAGAAATTTCAAGAATTTCTTCAATATTATCTACACCTTCCTGATTTTCAATCTTAGGAATGATGTTGATATATGATGCATTGTGCTCTTCAAGCAGCTGTCTGATTTCCAAAACATCAGATGCTCTGCGGACAAAAGAAGCGGCAATGAAATCGACGCCCTGTTCAATTCCGAAAATGATGTCCTGCGCATCTTTCTCTGTTATGCCGGGAAGATTGACAGAAACACCTGGAACATTGACTCCTTTTTTATTTTTAAGTGTTCCGCTATTTAAAATTTTTGTGTGGATTTCACTGTTGGCCTTATCAATTTTTGTCACTTCCAGACCAATTAAACCGTCATCAAGCAAAATTTTGCTTCCTGTGCCCACATCTTCAATAAGGCCTGCGTATGTAACAGAAAACTTATCTGCTGTTCCTTCAACCTCGTTCATGGAAATAATAATGTTTTCCCCAGCGCTCAGTTCAATCGCGCCACCCGCCATATTATTTGTGCGGATTTCCGGCCCTTTAGTGTCCAAAAGGATGGCTACAGTTTTGCCGGTCTTTGCTGAAGCTTCACGGATATTTTGAATTCGCTGGCCATGTTCCTCGAAATCACCATGGGAAAAATTCAACCGGGCAACATTCATGCCTGCTTCAATAAGCTGTGTTAACTTTTCAACACTTTCACTGGCAGGTCCAATAGTACAAACGATCTTCGTTTTACGCATTATAATTTACCTCCTGAATTAATACAGCTAGATTACCGGCACAGGCGGCTTTTGGGAGCCGCGTGCTGGTTTATTATGTGACAAAATTAAATAGACAGCTCTTTCGAGAGTTTGTAAAGATCCAGGTCAAGTGTATGCTCTCTATCCAATATTTCAATTATATCATGGTCAACCAGTTTATTATTTTGAATTCCTACTGCACGTCCGCCTTTTCCTTCAAGAATAAGCTCAACTGCATAAGCTCCCAGGCGGCTAGCCAGCACCCGGTCGAATGCAGTTGGGGAACCGCCCCGCTGCATATGACCAAGCACGGAAACACGTGTATCAAAATTTGTTGTTTCTTTGATTTGCTTGGCAAATTCCACGCCGCTGCAGACTCCTTCTGCAACTACAATGATACTGTGTTTTTTGCCGCGTTCATGTCCCTTTTTCAATCTCTCTGCAATTTCATCCATACTATAGCCGGCTTCAGGAATAAGGATTGTTTCCGCACCGCCTGCTAATCCTGCACATAAAGCGATGTCTCCTGCATCTCTTCCCATTACTTCAATGATAAATGTTCGTTCATGAGAAGTAGCTGTATCACGGATTTTATCAATTGCATCAATAACCGTATTTAATGCTGTGTCAAAGCCAATAGTATATTGCGTTCCCGGAATATCGTTATCGATGGTGCCAGGTACGCCTACACAGGGAAATCCATGCTCTGTCAAAGCTTTGGCTCCACGGTATGAACCGTCCCCGCCAATTACGACAAGACCCTCAATACCATGCTTGTTCATTTGATCAATGCCCTTTTGCTGGCCTTCTTTTGTTTTGAACTCTTCGCTTCTTGCTGAATGCAAAACAGTACCGCCGCGATGGATGATATCTCCAACCGAACCGAGGTCAAGCTTCTTAATATTTCCTGACATCAAGCCGGAATATCCGCCATAAACACCATACACTTCAATATTATGATAGATCGCTTTACGGACAACTGCACGTACAGCCGCATTCATTCCAGGAGAATCGCCGCCGCTTGTTAAGACTCCTATTTTCTTCACAATAATCACCTCAAATTTTTATATCACCATAAGAAAGCGTGTTTTCTTGCTGTGCTGTATTTTAACAGCCTATAAAGAATGTACATGCCTGCCCGAAAATTCTGTATGTAATATAGGCTCTCTATATGTAATGTAAAGCAGAGCATTCTATGCTTATCTTATTATTGAACAAAACGCTATTGAATATTTCTAAAATACCATGAAGAAGGGAGCATCTCAACTTAATCAGACAATTTCAAAGAAATACAGAATTGTCGGGATACTGAAAGCGTTTTATATAGAAAAAACTGCTTTTTTCTACTATAAAGACAGTATTATTGCGACTCTCCAGCGCCTGAGCCGGCCCTCGCTTTCTGCACAGCCAGCTATGAAAAAAATAAAAGCGTGCCCGAAAGCACGCTTTTATTTTACCCCAATAAATTCCTTTAAAAACGAATATTCGCCAATAGATTTGAACTTGTTGTACCGGTGATTGATCAGCTGGTCTTCAGTAAGATCCATCAGATCCTTCAATGAGTGAGTAAGGACTTCTCCAATTTCCGCAGCCTGAACCTTTACATCTTTGTGGGCTCCGCCCTTTACTTCTTCAATAATCTCATCCACCACACCCAGTTCCTTTAAATCCGGTGCAGTGATTCTCATGGATTCTGCAGCTTTTTTTGCCTGGGTTGCATCTTTCCAAAGAATAGCAGCCGCTCCTTCTGGAGAAATAACCGAATAAGTGGAGTTTTCGAGCATATGGATATGGTTTCCTACGCCAAGAGCAAGAGCTCCGCCGCTTCCGCCTTCCCCAATGACGATACAAATAACCGGGACTCTGAGGCTTGCCATTTCAAACAGGTTCTTGGCAATTGCCTCACTCTGTCCTCGTTCCTCTGCAGCTTTCCCTGGGTAGGCACCCTTTGTATCAATGAAACAGATAATAGGCCTCCTGAATTTATCGGCCTGCTTCATAAGCCTTAATGCTTTGCGGTATCCTTCGGGATGCGGCATGCCAAAATTTCTGCGGATATTCTCTTTTGTGTCTTTTCCCCGCTGGTGGCCGATGACAGTAACCGGAACTCCCCTAAACTTTGCGATACCGCCAACAATCGCCTCATCATCACCAAAAGCACGATCCCCATGACACTCGAAAAAATCCTCAAAAAGGTGAGAGATATAATCCAGTGTAGTCGGCCTTGCGGGATGCCTTGCAATCTGCACACGATCCCACGGTTTCATATTTTCATATATATCGGCTTCTAATTTTTCCAACCTGGCTTCCAGCTTCTCTATCTCAGAAGATAGGTCTACATCGGCTGTTTTGGTAAACTCTTTTAATTCAGCAATCTTTTTTTTCAGTTCCATAACCGGACGCTCAAATTCTAATTCTCCTGCCATTGGAAGTCACCTCCTGGTTGATGTATGGATAAAATAGCTGATATTTTTTCTTTTAACTCTGTTCTAGGTATTACTGCATCCAATTGACCGCATTTTAGTAAGAATTCTGCTGTCTGGAAGTCTTCCGGCAATTCTTCACGGATCGTTTGTTCTATGATCCTGCGTCCCGCAAATCCAATCAACGCACCAGGTTCTGCCAGATTATAGTCGCCCAGTGAAGCAAAACTTGCAGATACACCGCCTGTTGTCGGGTGAGTCATGATTGAAATAATGAGTCCTCCATTATCACTGAATCTTTTTAGTGCGACACTTGTCTTGGCCATTTGCATCAGGCTCAAGACTCCTTCCTGCATTCGTGCACCGCCTGAAGCGGTAAATATAATAAAAGGAACCTGCAATTCATCAGCTTTTTCAATGGCACGGGTAATTTTCTCTCCGACTACTGAACCCATGCTTCCCATTCTGAATGTGGAATCCATAACAGCTACTGCAATTTTTTGGCCGTTTACAGTGCCTGTCCCAGTCACTACCGCTTCATTTATCTTTGTCTTTTCCCGATCCTTCTCCAGCTTTTCAATATAATCCGGGAAATTCAGAGGATTTTCAGATATCATGTTCGCGTTAATTTCTTCAAAACTATTAGCATCCAAAAAGCTTGCTAAACGCTCTTTTGAATTCATAGTATGGTGGTAATGACAATGGAAACACACTTTAAGGTTCTTAACCAATTCTTTGGTATACATGATTTTCTTGCAGTTAGGACACTTTGTCATGATTCCTTCCGGCACATCCTGCTTTGCCGTTTCCGATGGAATGGTAGCATATTTCTTCTTCTTCGTCTTAGTAAAAATATCTTTAAGCAAGATGAAACCTCCCTGATAATAGCTAAATCATTTCCATTAATTTCATCAGTGGTCAGACCACTGATGTAAAAATGAATGCCTAACTTTTCTAGGCTTCATTTATGCTTGTCTGATTATTTAAATATAGATGATATCCAAAATTAATTCTGCAAAAAATTGTCGTTAATCCTTCGACAAATTTCTTAAATTTCTATATACACGAATAACTTCGGAATCTTTTCTGGAAATCAAGGTATCAACCAGCTCTGCATATTGCTCCTTGGTGATCATCATTTTCTCTAAATCCAAAGAATTGTAATAATCTTTGAGAATGATCCAAATACGGAGGAAAAGATGATTATCTGCAAGTGTGACGATTTCAAGAAAAAAGTCATCATCTGTGCAGTCTGATTCCAGGGTCCATTTTTTGAACCTCAGTAGCCGATCTTCATCAGCCTTTTGAATAATTAGCCATAAACAATCAAGTTCAATAAGAAACTTGGTTTCTTTAACATCTCTTATAGATTTCTTATCCTGAAGAATAAACGTGCTGAGCAGCTGTACGAGCTGATGCCCCCTAAAATCCCTCATAAAAGTTCCCTCGCCTCTCCTTGTCTCAATTAAGCCAAGAAGTTCAAGAGCTCTTAATGCTTCCCGAACGGAAGAGCGCCCGACACCCAGGCGCTCTGACAGCTCTCTTTCGGAAGGCAATCGATCTCCAGGCTTAAGACCATCATGTTCAATCATGGTCCTAAGCTGTTTGACAATGCCGATATAAACCTTCGTGTTATTTTGAGGTGGATTCACTTATGGAATCACTCACCTTTTCCAATGACTGCAAGTTGCTTCGTTTTTTCCTTCACTTCTTCAGGATCAACTTTAATGCGGGCAACGCCCGTTTCCATAGCTGCCTTTGCTACAGCAGCTGCAACTTCCGGTGCGACACGGGGATCGAATGGCCCCGGGATGACATAATCTGCATTCAATTCATCCTGATGAACCAAATTAGCAATGGCTTCTACAGCAGCCACTTTCATTTTCTCATTTATATGAGTTGCTCGGACATCCAGTGCTCCGCGGAAGATTCCAGGGAAAGCCAGCACATTGTTTACCTGGTTTGGAAAGTCGGATCTTCCAGTTCCAACCACCATTGCCCCAGCCGCTTTTGCTTCTTCAGGCATAATTTCAGGAGTTGGATTAGCCATGGCGAATATAATCGGATCCTGATTCATAGTGCCAATCATCTCAGCCGTCAGGGCTCCGGCAGCAGAAACCCCGATGAATACGTCAGCCCCTTTAATAACATCTGCAAGGCTTCCATTCGCATTCTCGCGATTCGTGTACTTTGCAACTTCATTTTTAATTTCATTCATACCTTGCGGGCGGCCTTCATAAATAGCACCTTTAGTGTCACACATAATGATATCGCGAACACCGTAGCTGTATAAAAGTTTAATAATGGCAATCCCGGCAGCACCGGCACCATTTGCGACAACCTTAATTTCATTCATTTTCTTCCCGGAAATCTTCAGGGCATTTACAAGGCCTGCAACAGTTACAATAGCAGTCCCATGCTGATCATCATGAAAAACGGGAATGTTTGTTTCCTTCTTTAATCGCTCCTCTACATAAAAGCAATTGGGAGCAGCAATGTCTTCAAGGTTTACGCCTCCAAATGTAGGCTCGAGAAGTTTTACAGTCTCAACAATTTTATCTACGTCTGTCGTATTAAGGCAAATTGGAAATGCATCCACTCCTGCAAAACTTTTGAAAAGTACAGCTTTACCTTCCATTACAGGCAGGGCAGCTTCCGGCCCGATATTTCCTAGTCCCAGCACTGCTGTTCCATCGGAAACAACCGCGACCATGTTGCCTTTCATCGTATACTCATAGACAGTTTCGGGCTTATCATAAATCTCCTTGCAGGGCTCAGCAACCCCCGGTGAGTAAGCAAGACTTAAGTCTTTGGCATTTCGCACCTGTACTTTAGATTTAGATTCCAATTTCCCTTTATTAGCTCTATGCATATGCAAAGCTTCTTCACGTAAGGTCAAAATTTTCACTCCTCATATTCCGGATAGGATTATATATAAACATAGACTTGACGAATACATGCTTTAAACTCTGCTGCAGTTCTGTTTCAGAATCAGAATGAGCAGGGCTTTTCTTTCGCTCACAGTGGTCAGACCAGTTTATTTTTCTTCTTACAAATATACCATAATTGTTATTGTTGTAAAGGGTAATTACTTTAAAACCACGTTACTCCGGCCAAGCAGCTGCATAAGTAAATTAAGGAAATCCTCTGTCGGAGAGACCAGATCCTCTTCACCCAGGCGAATGGTTTTTCGGGAGGTTTCATAATACAAAACCACTTGAACACTGCCTTCATTTTTCTTAAATAATTCTTTGAGCAAACGAAGATTTTCCGTTGTCTCCCGATCCTCAGTAATCCTTAAATACAATACGGGATCTTTATTTTGCATTTTTTCAATGGCTTCCTTCACATCATCGAGTTGCTGTACAATCATCTGCTTTTTTCCGTCCCGTTCCTCCAGCTTTCCCTCCGCTAAGACGATGTTTCCCTGAGAGCAGAGCATTGAAAACCGGTTAAACACCTTTGGAAACACAACTGCCTCCATATCTCCCGTCTGATCGCTCAAGGAAAGAAACGCCATTGGCTCGCCTTTTTTCGTACGGATTTTTTTTACTTCGGATAAATAAGCAACAGTTTTTGCCTTCTTAACCGTTTTTTCGAGTTCAGTCAGCGGACAGGCTTCCAGCAGGGAAAAATAGGATTCGTAAATTGAAACAGGATGATCTGATAAATACAGACCGAGCACATCTTTTTCAAATTTCAGCTTGTCCTCGGAACGGATCGGATCTACTTCTGTATATTTAGGCTTAGGAAAAAATTCATCATCCTCAAAGAAATCAGCTTGATCATCTTCAGGCAAAACCAGCTGGGCATGCTCCGCAGCTACATCCAGGCTGGCCAGAAGAACAGCTCTATCTTCTCCAAATTCATCAAAGCTGCCTGAATGAACCAGCGATTCAAGGATTTTGCGATTTACTGCTTTTGTTGAAACTCTTATGCAAAAATCAAACAGATCTTCAAAGCGCTTGTTTTTTCTCGCCTGAAAAATATCTCTTAAAGCTGCAGCACCGATTCCTTTTATAGCAGCCAGGCTATATCTGATAGAATTTTTCTCTGCCAGAAAGGAGTAGCCGCTTTTATTAATGGAAGGCGGGCTGAGCGTTAAGCCCATCTGCCTCAGTTCTCCGATATATTGGGCAATCCTGCCTTCATTTCCGATAGCTGAAGTCAGCAGGGAAGCCATAAAGTGAAGCGGATAATGAGTTTTTAAATAAGCCAGCTGATAGGCTATGAAGCTATATGCAACAGCATGGCTCCGGTTGAATCCATAATTTGCGAACCGGACGATTAAGTCATATATATCATGAGCGGTTTGCTCATGATAGCCTTTATTGACTGCTCCCCCAACAAAATGGACACGTTCACGGTCAAGCACTTCTTTTTGCTTCTTGCTGACTGCTCTCCGAAGCAAATCTGCTTCACCCAATGAAAATCCGGCCAGTCTTGCAGCGATTTGCATAATTTGTTCTTGATACACAATGACTCCATACGTATTTTCTAGAATAGGCTTCAAGTCAGGATGAGGATATATGATTGGCTTCCTTCCGTGCTTCCTGTCAATAAAAAGAGGGATATTTTCCATTGGGCCTGGGCGATAAAGAGCATTGACAGCCACAATATCCTCAAACCGCGTTGGCTGAAGCCTTGTCAGGACACTGCGCATCCCATCAGATTCAAGCTGGAAAATACCTGTTGTATCTCCTCTTCCCAAAAGACTGTATACATCCTCATCATCCAGGGGAATTTGTTTTATATCAATCTGTATGCCTGTCTTTCTCTGTATAGAGCTTAGGATATTCTCAATTAATGTCAGGTTTCTAAGACCGAGAAAATCCATTTTTAAAAGGCCGACATCCTCGAGATGCTCCATTGAATATTGGGTCAAATAAACATTTTCATGCCCTTTTTGAATTGGAATGGCCTCAACAAGCGGATGCTCGCTGATGACAACTCCGGCTGCATGGGTCGATGTATGCCTTGGGAGTCCTTCCAGTTTGACAGCTGTGTCAAATAGTCTCCGATTTAAATCGGATTCCTGGGTAAATCTTCTTAAAGGCTCAGATTCTTTGTAGGCCTCCTTGAGAGTGATGCCCAATTTGGAAGGTATTCTTTTTGAAAGCATGTCCAGCTCTTTAGGATTAAGCCCAAATGCCCTGCCGACATCCCGGAGTGCCGCTTTGGCAGCAAGGGTCCCAAATGTAAGAATTTGAGCCACATGCAATTCTCCATATTTTTGGGATACATACCGAATTACCTCATCCCTTCTGTGATCCGGGAAATCAATATCAATATCAGGCATGGAGATTCTTTCCGGGTTAAGGAACCGCTCAAATAAGAGCTGATGCTCAATGGGATCCACATCTGTTATGTAGAGGACATAAGCAACCATCGAACCGGCTGCAGATCCCCGTCCCGGACCGGTTAAAATGCCATTTTCCCTCGAGAACTTCATAAAATCCCAAACGATTAGAAAATAATCACTGAATTTCATGTTTCTGATAATGTTCAGCTCATACCGCAGCCGATTCTTATGCTCATCATCTCCATCCGGATATCTGTCAGCAAAGCCCTGCCAGCACACTTCTTCCAATAGCTCATCGGCACTTATGCCTCCTGCAGCAGGGTATTTAGGAAGATTCTGTTTATCCAGCTCAAGCATTACATTGCATTGCTCAGCAATCATAATCGTATTCTCTAAAGCATCCGGATACTCTGATAGCAGTTCCGCCATTTCCCCGGATGACTTTAAGTAATACTCATTGCTCTTCAGCCGTTCTCTATCTTCATTCTGAAGCTTTTCACCATTTTTAATGGCCAGCAGGCACTCATGGGCAAAAGCTTCCTCTTTTTTTATGTAACAGACACCATTTGAAGCCGCCATGCCAATTCTGGTTTCTTCTGAAAGGTTAACCAGGGGGACGTGGATTTTTTTTTCTTCATGCAGCCCATGATCCTGTAAAGCGAAGAAGAAAGAATTTGGCTCGAAAATGCTGCTGAAAAGGTCAGCTGTTCTTTTTGCCTGGCCGTATTCACCTGCCATAAGAGATTGTTCGATCTCCCCATTTATGCCAGGAGTTAAAGCAAACAATCCTCCGGCATAGTGTTTAAGCCATTTAACAGGAATGCCTTCAGGAGTTTTTGTCTGGACCGTGCTCGTGATTTTTAATAAGTTCTGAAACCCCTGCCGGTTTTTAGCCAGGAGGACCAATGGATAAGCTTCGCCTTCAGATATCTCGCTTAGCACATCCACAGAGAGTCCCAGGATCGGCTTTATGGACTGCTTAAGACATTCTTTATAAAAGGCGACTGCCCCGTACATGACATTTCGGTCCGTCAGAGCCAGGGCAGGAAACCTATTTTCCCTTGCGCTCGTCACAAGCTGCTCTATTCTTGCCGTGCTCGACAGCAGGCTATATGCGCTATATACATGAAGGTGAATAAATGACATGTTTCTCACACCCTTAATTTCTGCTATTTTCATTATAGAACGCCCGTTTCCAAAAAGAAAATATGTTCTCTTTTTAACAGCACCTAAAAAAACATATTTTAATAAGTTTGTCCATATGATGAAGTATCAAGATAATTCTGGCAGGACCATTCCTGCAGCGAGGATGGATGATATGAATACCCAGCCCTTTTTCTCCACTTTAATTGAGAGCTATTTCATTGCGTTCGGTGTTTTGATTGGAGGTTCAATCATTGGCGGCATGGCTGCTTTTCTGACAGGAAAGCCTCCTTTAAATCAAATCTTCCAGATTTCCAATATGATTCGCATTTGGGCCATCATTGCAGCGATAGGAGGGACCTTTGATACAGTTTACAGCTTTGAAAGAGGCGTTATGGACGGACAGACTAAGGATATCTTCAAGCAATTTATGCTGATTCTTTCTGCTCTCGGAGGGGCCCAGACCGGCGCCATGCTCATTAACTGGCTGACTCAGGAGAACATTTCAGCATGAGGATACCGCCTTACTACCGATTGCCATCCTGGCAGCGTTTTTTTGCAGGAATGGCGCTGGGAGGCATTATCAGCTGGTTTATTTTTTTATTTATCTTTGGGCAATGGCAGGAGAGATACAGCAAAGAAATCAAGCTTCAGCAGGATGCTATTTATGAATTGGAAAAAGATAAAGAAATCTGGCAGGAGGAATTCAAAAAATTAAATAAAGAAAACCAGAAAAAACTGACTGTCCAGGATATTTCCATTAAAATTGTCAACGGCGAAAAATATAAACTGGATTCCTTCAGTGTTTTCCAGCTGGAAGATAAAATAAAAGAGGATATCAGCATGATGATTGCCAAAGACATGGATACTGTATATAAAAGCAGTGAACTGATCAAAAAAATCATAGAGAATAAGACACATCGCGTAAACGAAAAAAGGTACCGGGTGGAAGTTAAAGAATTGGTCATCTATACCACTGTCTCAATTGAATTGAATATAATGCTGGATTAATGCCCGGCTTTTTTTGCCGGGCATCATATATCAGTTGTCTCTGCAGACAGCCTCAAGGTCTCTTACAACGGATTCCATCTCATCCCATGAATAAATGGAAGCTCCGGCAGCAAGAGGATGACCTCCGCCTTTATAATTCCTTGCAATTTCATTGATTATTGGACCCTTAGAACGGAACCGTACACGGATTTGATCGCTTTCCTCGATAAAGAAAACCCATGCTTTTATTCCCTTCACATCGCCAAGAGTGCTTACGAGCAGGGATGCTTTGGAAGGTACCGCCTTAAATTCTTCGAGCAATTCCTTTTTCAGGACCATTACAGCAGCCCCGCTGGGTCTCATCTCAAAATTCTGCAGCACATATCCCTTCAGTTTAACAATATTTGCGTCCAGCTCGTACATCTTATCAAACAGTTCCGGACGTGAAAAATTATAATGTATCAGTTCACCCGCAAAGGCAAACGTCTTTTCTGTTGTGCTTGGATAAAGAAAACGGCCGGTGTCGCCAACTATTCCAGCAAATAAAAGCCTAGCCGCCTCATCAGACATTTTTAGTCCCTGTTCTTTGCCGAAAAGATAAAACTCATAAATCATTTCACTTGTAGAGCTTGCATCTGTATCCACCCACATTAAATCCCCATACGGATCCATATTAGGGTGATGATCAATTTTAATCAGCTTGCTGCCCGTTCCATATCTGCCATCACATATCCGCTCTGCATTTGCTGTATCACAGACAATGACCAGCGCACCTTTATATGTATCATCAGATATTTCATCAAGCCTTCTCATAAAATGAAGTGTTTCTTCTTCCTGCCCGACAGTAAAGATCGCTTTCTCCGGAAATGAAGCCTTAAGGATTTCAGCAAGGCCCCCCTGTGAACCATACGCATCCGGGTCCGGACGGACATGCCTATGAATAATGATTGTTTCATATTTTATTATTTCATCTAATATCTTCTGTTTCATGGCGCGCTCCTTTTATTCTGAATACTATATTTTTACCATACCACCATGAAAAGAAAAAGAAAACACTGCACGCTTATGGCATTTTTTTAAAAATGAAGGTAGAATAATAAGAGATTGTCGAAACTTGGAGGTTATGGAATGCCTATATTTGTTATCCTGATTATACTCTCTTTTTCTTTCTATATTTTCTACAAAGTAAAGTTCTTCAGAAGCAGACAGCCGGCTGAAAGACAATGGATATCAGCCAAGTCCAGAATTGCCCTGGGTTCATTTGTTGCCATATTTGGCCTTAATCAGCTGTTTTTATACGATACAACAACTGCTCTCATTGTGGCGATTGTGTTTATTCTTATTGGCGGTCTAAGCATATGGGGCGGCATAAAAGCATACAAATTTTACACGCCTTATGCTGTGAAAGAAGCTGAAGCAGCAAGGAAGAATTAAAGATATCCGGACTTCTGAAAGAAGCCATGCAAAAAAGCCGTTCAATTTTGAGCGGCTTTTTGTTTATTAGTATTAAAGCTTATCTTTGAACGTGGATTACTGTCTAGCTCCAGCGTCTACCTCCTCGAGGTCACAAGCTTGGCTTGTTTCGGCTCCTAGGGACGAAAGACTAGCCAATCCCTTCCAGTACGAAAGAACACCTTCTTGCAGGGCTCGTCTTATGCTTGTCGTCCCTGAGCAGTCGCCTCCACATTTCGGGCAATCCTCCCAAAAAGGCAAAGGACGGCTTTCCGAAAGGCTCGTCTTGTGCTTGAGGGCCCGCGGACAAGGAAGGCTTCGTCAGCATAAACATCGCACGACCGAAAGCAGCAGCTTTTGGGAGGACGTGGCGATCTTAGTCTGCGTTCCTTCCTGGGCAAAGCGCTTACGCATTTCTTTTAATGTCTGTCAATCAGCTGGCACATCATCATCGCCTTACCCACAAGGACACCTTCGTTAAAAACTTCAACATCCACTTTACCGAACTTCCGCCCTACTTCCAGGACTTTGGGGTAGATTTCAAGCATACTGTCAATCTGAACAGGTTTTATAAAATAGACTGTCATATTTTCAACTACGAGATCTCCCTTTTTATAGCTTCTTAACACTCTGTTTGCTGCTTCCGATACAATGGTTGTAAAGACTCCATAGGAAATTGTTCCAAGGTGGTTGGTCATCTGCGGAGTAACCTCGCAGCGATAGACGTCATCCCCTTTTGTTTTCCCCCGTGTCATAACCAGCTGGCTGGTGACAATATCGTCAATTGTTTCACCCACCTGCGGCTGCCTTTGTATCATCTGCAGTGCCTTCAGCACATCCTGGCGGCTTACAATGCCTTCGAGTTTATTCGCTTCATCCACCACTGGAAGCAATTCAATTCCTTCCCACACCATCATATGCGAGGAAGAAGCAACGCTCGTTTTTCCGCCAACTGTCATTGGGTTTTTAGTCATGATTTTTTCGATAAGCGTTTCCTTGTCATGTCCCATGATATCCTTGGAAGTAACTACTCCCTGCACCTTGAGATTATTATCGACAACCGGGAATCGGCTGTGGCCGGTTTCGCGGTTATATGTCATCCAATCTGCAATTGTATCGGTTGTTTTCAGAAAAATCGCCTCTTGCAGAGGAGTCAGGATATCCTCAACAAGTACAATCTCTTTTTTAATCAGCTGGTCATAAATAGCCCGATTGATCATAGTCGCCACTGTGAAGGTATCATAACTGCTTGAGATCACAGGCATCTGCAAATCGTCGGCCAGCTTTTTGACATGGTCTTCGGTATCAAATCCCCCGGTAATTAATACAGCAGCGCCAGCCTTCAAAGCTAATTCGTGTGCCTGTGTCCGGTTTCCGACGATCAGCAGATTTCCGGCATCCGTGTATCTCATCATCGCTTCAAGCTTCATCGCCCCAATAACAAATTTGTTCAATGTTTTATGAAGCCCTGCTCTTCCACCAAGCACCTGGCCGTCTACGATATTAACAACTTCTGCAAAAGTAAGCTTCTCAATATTCTCTTTCTTTTTCCGCTCGATTCTTATTGTCCCAACACGTTCTATTGTACTGACATATCCCTTATTTTCAGCATCCTTAATCGCTCTGTATGCCGTCCCTTCACTCACAGCGAGCGCCTTGGCGATCTGTCTGACCGATATCTTTTCTCCAATTGGCAGTTCATCAATATATTGTAATATTTGCTCATGCTTAGTAGCCAAGACTTTCACCCTCTACAAATTATTCCTTATTTTCATTATAAGGGTAAAGAGGCCTTGATACAATTGACTCCGGCAATCTTCATTACCTGCCTAAGGAGTGCGCCCGCTTCCTGTCTGCCAATTTGCGCACCTGCTTCCCCGAAGCAGCAGCTCTTTTCGGCGCATACAGCAATGCAGTCAGGTTTCCGGCAATGACAAAAAGGGCAAGGGCCAGCCAGCTGATGGCAAAGATCCCTTCCGTCCCTCCATTAAATACGCCCATTCTTGGAGCTGCATAATAAAGCATCAAGCCGCAAAGCAGCAAGCATAGCAAATATCGGTTTTTGTTCAATTTCGCTTCCTCCTTTATCCTGTCCTCCCTAAAATGTATGCGGACAGGCAGGGATTTAGTTATAAAAAAACAAACGCAGCCTCCATTAGAAGCTGCGTTTTCATATTACAATTCGATTGATTCCCCTGCTTCGAGAACCTGCCCGACTCCACCTTCGAGCATGCTGATGAATTTATGAGGATCCTGCCTGATTGGCGGAAATGTGTTGAAGTGAATGGGAACAACCTTTTTGGCACCCAGGAGTTCTGCTGCGTATGCTGCATCATCCGGTCCCATTGTAAAATTGTCTCCAATCGGCAGAAATGCCAAATCGATCGGATGGCGGTCGCCAATTAGCTTCATATCAGAGAAAAGTCCAGTATCCCCTGCATGATAAATGGTTTTTCCTTCTAATGTGACGAGCACTCCGGCAGGCATCCCCAGGTAGATGATTTCCTGGTTTTCCGTCTCGAGACCTGTTCCATGAAACGCCGGTGTCAGCTTGACTCTTCCAAAGTCAAAATTAAATCCGCCGCCGATCGACATTCCATGCGCTTTTACTCCCTGCCACTCAAGATAGGTGGCAAGTTCAAAGTTGGCAATGACAAGAGAATCATTGCGTTTTGCCAGTTCAATCGTGTCCCCGAGATGGTCACCATGTCCATGGGTGACAATGATGACGTCCGGCTTCTGATCCTCAGCTTTTAAGTCTGTCAAACCATTTCCGGTAATAAAGGGGTCTATTAAAATGGTTTTTCCCTGTGATTCGATTTTTACTACTGAATGGCCATGAAATGATACTTTCAATTTGATGCTCCTCTCCTATTTTAAGTTATGTAAGTTACTTCAACGAAAAACAAGTTATTCCTGCTTCCTTTTTATATATACCCGAATTGGCAATCTTTAAAAAGTTTACAATCCTATGGTTAAAGATATATTTCTGAAGTTGGATAACTGTCTAGCTCCACAAGGAACGCTTCGACAGCATCATCATCGCACGGCTAAAAGCGTTAGCTTTTAGGAGGAGCGCCTGCCCCCTCGAGGTCACAAGCTTGTCTAGTTTCGGCTCCTAGGGACTCGGGGTCATAAGCCGTTAACTTTCAGAAGGAAAAAACACCTTCTTACAGGAACCGTCTTATGCCTGTCTTCCCTTGGCAGTCGCCTCCACATTTCGGGCAATCCTCCCAAAAAGGCAAAGAACGCCTTTCCGGGAGGCTCGTCTTGTGCTTGAGGCCCCCAGGACAAGGAAGGCTTCGTCAGCATAAACATCGCACCACCGAAAGCGACAACTTTTGGAAGGATGGGGGTCATGCAGACGTTGCCACAGGACGTGGCGCTTTTAGTCTGCGTTCTATCGTGACCAAGGCGCTTGCGCTTTTCGTTTTTAGTTGCTACTCTCAAAGTATGAATATATAAGGAGGTTCACTATGAATAACAGATTGCAGAAACTGTCACAGTGGATGAAGGAAAATGATATACAAGTCACTTTTGTAACATCACCGGATAATGTATTTTATTTAAGCGGCTTTTTAAGCGACCCTCATGAACGCTTGCTTGGACTGGCTGTTTTCCAGGAGGAAGAGCCATTCCTCGTATGTCCGGCTATGGAAAAAGAAGATGCCAAGAATGCTGGCTGGAGCCATGAAATTATTGGCTACAGCGATATTCAAAACCCTTGGGAATTTATCCATACATCCATACATAAAAGAATCAGAAAAGTAAATAAAACAGCAATTGAAAAAGAGCATATGAATGTGGAACGTTATGAAGCCATCTCCGGCCTGTTCAGCGGTGCTTCATTCGTTTCGGCAGAAGCAAAGCTTCGCCAGCTTCGTATGGTTAAGGATGAAAAAGAATTGGAAATCATCCGCGAAGCATGTGCACTGGCTGATTTTGCGATTGAAACAGGCTGTGCCGAGATCCAGGAAGGAAAAACGGAACTGGATGTTCTGGCTGCCGTAGAGTACGCATTAAAGAAAAAAGGCGTTAATGAAATGTCTTTTTCTACCATGGTCCTGACGGGGGCTAACGGCGCTTCCCCTCATGGCACACCAGGAATGACGAAGATTCAAAAAGGGGACTTAGTGCTGTTTGACCTCGGAGTTGTCTGGAATGGCTACTGTTCAGATATTACAAGAACTGTAGCCTACGGTGATATCAATGATAAACAGAAAGAAATTTATGATACGGTCTTAAAAGCTCAGCTTGCAGCGGTGGAAGCGAGCAAGCCGGGAGTCACTTGCGCAGATATTGACCTGACAGCAAGAAACCTGATAGCAGAAGCCGGATACGGCGACTATTTCCCTCATCGATTAGGCCATGGGCTGGGTGTGAGCGTGCATGAGTACCCTTCATTAACGGAAACAAACCCGCTTTTGCTTGAAGAAGGTATGGTCTTCACCATCGAACCGGGTATCTATATCCCAGGTGTTGCCGGAGTGAGGATTGAGGATGACCTTGCTGTAACAGCAGACGGAGTAGAAATTTTGACCAAATTCCCGAAAGAACTTCAAATTATTAAATAGAGAGCAGAACAAATTTCAGAAGATCCGGGGCTAATCAGCCCCGGATTTTTATATAAATTCTGAATCAGAGCAGTATCGCAGATAAGCGTGCGCCTTCAGCTTATTGCTGCTCCAATTGTGTTCTCGCATCTGAATAGTCAAGGCTATGGGCCTCAGCTACCGCCTTGTATGTCACGTAGCCATTTAATGTATTGACTCCCTTTAATAAAGCCTCATTATCCAGACAAGCCTGTTTGTAGCCTTTATTTGCTATTTGAACTGCATAAGGAACCGTCACGTTTGTCAGTGCAATAGTTGATGTTCTCGGAACTGCCCCAGGCATATTAGCTACCGCATAATGAACGACGCCATGTTTTTCATATGTGGGATGGTCATGGGTAGTAATTCGATCAGTTGTTTCAAAAATCCCTCCCTGATCAATGGCGATATCCACGATAACAGAACCCGGGCTCATCGTTTTGATCATTTCCTCCGTCACAAGCTTAGGAGCTTTAGCACCCGGAATCAGTACAGCTCCAATGACGAGGTCTGAATCCTTAACAGCTTCAGCGATATTATAAGGATTTGAGATTAAAGTAGTTACTTCTCTTCCAAAGATATCATCAAGCTGCCGAAGGCGATCTGGATTCAAATCGATCATAGTCACCTTGGCACCAAGACCAATTGCCATCTTTGCCGCATTGGTTCCAGCTACACCGCCGCCGATTATAGTAACTTTCCCACGCTGTACACCGGGGACCCCCGATAGGAGAATTCCTTTCCCGCCATGTTTTTTTTCAAGGAACTGTGCGCCTACCTGAGCTGCCATTCTTCCCGCTACTTCACTCATTGGAGTTAATAGAGGCAAAGTCCGGTTGGAAAGCTGGACAGTTTCATAGGCAATGCCTGCAACCTTTTTATTTATTAAAGCATTAGTCAATTCAGGTTCAGCAGCCAAATGCAAATATGTAAAGAGAATTAACCCTTCCCGAAAATACACATATTCGCTCTGTATCGGCTCCTTCACCTTCATGACCATTTCCATGGCCCATGCCTCTTCCGCAGTCTGAACAATATGTGCGCCTGCACTCATATAGTCGCTGTCTGTAAAGCCCGATCCAATCCCGGCACCCGTTTCTATATAGACTTCATGGCCAAATTGGATAAGATTCATAATACCGGCAGGAGTCATGGCAACCCTGTTTTCATTGTTTTTTATTTCCTTTGGAACTCCGATACGCATTCTGCATACCTCCGTATTTTTAGTGATACCGCTATTAACTTTATATGGCTATTTTAGGGAAAAGTAAACATTTCCTTCGCCTATTTTTCCCTCCCAACCCGCATATAAAAAGCCCTCATTTATTTATGAGAGCTTGCTTTTCTTATTGCAGATCGCCTTCATTCCGTTCGTGAGCTTCCATGTCAAACTCGGCATTTGGCTGATCAATAACCCCGCTGTTATAAGCATTCATGATTTGTGCGCTAACTTCATTAGTACCCTGCTCATCAAAGAAATATGCGGATCCTGCTTGTGGTTCCCTCTTTTCCATCTTCATCTGCTCCTTTTCATAAAATTTTTATCAGCCTTATTATTGTTCGATTTTCTGTTACAGATATTCAATTTTTATAGATGTATAATATAGGTAAAGGAGGAGATTCAAATGGGCATGAAGTATAAAAACATATTAGTCGCTGTAGATGGTTCAACTGAAGCAGAATGGGCTTTTAAAAAGGCAATCGAAATTGCCAAGCGCAATAACGCTTCTCTGGTATTGGCACATATCATTGATACCCGCACGTTTGCCACTGTTGAAGCCTATGACCGTACCATAGCTGAAAGGGCTGACCGTTTCGCAACAGAATTAATGGAAAAATACAAAAGAACGGCTATGGATGCAGGCATCGAGAATGTAACATATGAAGTTGACTATGGTTCTCCTAAAGTGAAGGTTCCAAAGGATATTGCCAGAAAGCACAATGTTGACCTGATCATTTGCGGGGCAACAGGCATGAACGCGGTTGAACGTTTCATCATCGGCAGTGTATCTGAACATATCACCCGCTATGCCCGCTGTGATGTCCTCGTAGTCAGAACGGATAAAGAAGAAGAATAGAAAAAATGGCGCTGCCTGCTGCAGCGCCATTTTTACATTACTTATTGGCAAACTCTTTAGTGCTGACGACGTATTCCTTCGCTTTTTCAATCGCGATGCATACTTGTTTGAATCCTGTTCCGCCTGCACTATTTCTTCTTTTGACAGCTGTATATGGATCCAGCACTTCATAAATATCTTCTTCGAACAATGGATGGGCACTCTTGAAATCATCAAGCGGCAAATCTCCAAGGAAGCATCCCTTTTGTACACAGACAAGGACCAGCTTCCCGACAATCTCATGTGCTTCTCTGAATGGAATGCCTTTATCAGACAGATAATCCGCCAGTTCAGTAGCATTGGAAAAATCATTTTTAGTCGCTTTTTCCATCTGCCCGGTTTTAACCTTCATGGTGCGGATCATCCCGGCAAAGATTTTAAGGGAACCTGTGACTGTCTTTACAGTATCAAACATCCCTTCCTTATCTTCCTGCATATCTTTGTTATAGGCAAGGGGCAGACCTTTCAATACTGTCAAGAGACCCATGAGGTTTCCGTAGACACGTCCCGTTTTACCGCGGATGAGCTCCGCCATGTCGGGGTTCTTCTTCTGAGGCATGATGCTTGAGCCTGTTGCAAAGCTGTCATCGAGTTCAATGAATTGAAATTCCTGGCTTGACCAAAGGATGAATTCTTCACTTAAACGTGACAGATGCATCATCAGGATGGAGCTTGAAGATAAGAACTCCAAAATAAAGTCTCTGTCGCTGACAGCATCCAGGCTGTTCTCATAAATGCCTTCAAATCCGAGAAGCTCAGCCGTATATTCACGATCAATCGGGAAAGTCGTGCCAGCCAGCGCACCAGCTCCAAGAGGTGATACGTTAATTCTCTTTAGACTTTCAGTGAAGCGCTCTTTGTCCCTCTCAAGCATCCAGAAATAAGCCATCAGATGGTGGCCAAAAGAGATCGGCTGTGCCCGCTGCAGATGAGTATAGCCCGGCATGATGGTTTCCACATTCTTTTCAGCCTGGATGATTAACTCTTCTTGCATTTCCTGAATCAATTCAACAATTTGCTCCACCTGCTTGCGGAGATATAAATGCATGTCTGTTGCCACCTGGTCATTTCGGCTTCTTGCTGTATGAAGTTTGCCGCCGACAGGTCCCGTCAGTTCAGTCAAATGGCTCTCGAGATTTAAATGAATATCTTCTAGCTTTACTGAGTAATCCAGTCCATCCTTGGCTGCTTTCTCTTTTAGCTGCTGAAGGCCTGTTTTGATTTTTTCTGCTTCTTTCTCAGTAATAATTCCTGTTTTAGAAAGCATGGAAACATGGGCCATGCTTCCTTCGATATCTTCCATAACCAATTCCTGGTCAAAAGAAATTGATGCTCCGAATTCATCTACCCATTCTTCAGCAGATTTTGTGAATCTGCCTCCCCATAGCTTTTTCACACTGTCACCTTCTTGCTGTTTTGAACAATGCTCTGCACTTTTGTCGGCAGCCCCCATAGTTTAATAAAGCCAACTGCCGCATTATGATCAAATTCATCATCTGAAGTATATGTTGCTAAATTTTCGTCGTATAGGGAATAAGGAGATTTTCTTCCTTCAACAATTGCATGGCCTTTAAAGAGCTTTACTCTGACTGTTCCTGTTACAAATGTTTGTGTTTCTTTCAGGAAAGCCGTTAACGCATTGTTAAGCTGAGAGAACCACAATCCTTCATATATAAGTTCAGCCACTTTTTTCTCAATAACCGGTTTAAAGTGGGCCATTTCTTTAACCATTGTTAAGTCCTCAAGCTCTTTATGGGCTTTCAGAAGTGTCATCGCACCCGGGCACTCGTATACTTCACGGGATTTGATGCCGACAAGGCGATTTTCCACATGGTCGATACGCCCAACCCCATGCTTGCCTGCGAGCTCATTCAGGTCGGCAATAAGTTCGGAAAGCTTCATGCTATTGCCATTCAAGCTGACTGGCACACCCTTTTCAAAACCGATTTCAACCGTATCAGGTGTATCAGGAGCTTTTTCAAGAGAAACGGTAAGATCGTATGCATCTTCCGGAGGAGCAGCCCATGGATCTTCCAGAACTCCGCACTCATTGCTTCTGCCCCATAAGTTTTGATCAATGCTGTATGGAGAATCCAGGTTAATTGGGATAGGTATATTGTTTTGTTTTGCATATTCAATTTCTTCCTCACGTGACCAGCTCCATTCACGAACCGGAGCTAAGACCTGAAGATCAGGGTTAAGAGCCTGAATTGCCACTTCAAAACGAACCTGGTCATTTCCTTTGCCGGTACATCCATGCGCGACTGCTACTGCACCTTCTTTTTCTGCTACTTCAACAAGCTTTTTGGCGATCAGCGGGCGTGAAAGTGCAGAAATCAATGGATACTTGTTTTCATATAAAGCATGTGCCTGAAGTGCAATTAATGCATATTCATTAGCAAATTCCTCTTTTGCATCAATCACATAAGATTGTACTGCTCCAACAGTTAAAGCTTTTTTCTGGATAAAGTTCAGATCTTTTCCTTCCCCAACGTCAAGGCAGCAGGCAACAACAGCATAACCTTGATCCTGCAGCCATTTAACCGCAACTGATGTATCCAGACCGCCTGAGTATGCAAGAACAACTTTATTTTGTGACATTTATATTTCCTCCTTAGAATATACGTATAAATATACATTCAAATTATGTTTTTATTCATTTATTATTCTCTTACTTTAACAACCTTTTATTTAAAAATCAATACTTATTCTTAAAAATGTATAAAAATAAATACAATTTTTCCAATAAAAAAAGGCAAAAGCCCTGTATTTAGCTTTTGCCTGCAGTATAGGTTAATGTTTTAAAGCTTCATAAACCGCTGAAATTACACTTCCATATTGACTGATACTGTATGTGTCACCTTGAAACTTATGCGGATCTTTTAATGGATCGATGACAGGAGAATGTTTTTTATTTGTCAGGAGAGCGATTGCTAAATTATTTTCGCGGTCTATCACCGTTACTGTTCCTGTCCAGCCGGTATGACCGAATACTTCTTTCCCGGCATACTCGCTGAACATCCACTCCATACTTGAATCTCCGTTCAAACGCCATCCTAACCCATATGTAGGATTCATATCATAAGGTTCTACAAATTTATCAATTGTTTGTTTATCAAATAATTTTATATTTCCATAGCCCCCATCATTAAGCATCACCTGCATCAGAACAGCAAGATCTGAAGTCGTGGAAAAGAGACCTGCATGCCCGGATATTCCATCCATTGAATAAAAGGACTTTTCATCATGAACCTCTCCCTGGAGGGTATAGGTCCGGATATTAGGAAAGGAAATAACGCCATCCCTTGTGTTGCCGTGAAGTTCAGTTGCAGCGAAATCCTTTTCTTTGAATCCCTTGCGGAGAGGATTAAATAAAGTATGCTTTAACCCTAAAGGCTTATAAATATGATTCTCAGTATAACGGTCAAGCTGCTCTCCAGTTATTTTTTCAATAATAAATCCCAGCAGCATATAGTCAATATCACTGTAAACCTGTTTGGTGCCAGGTTCATACTGAAGGGGAGTTTTTAGAATCATGGAAAGCGTTTTACTGCGTTCCTGGGAATACAATTCTCCCGCTCTTTCAGGATTATGATAATGGACGCTCGAAGGAAATCCGGCTGTATGATGAAGCAAATCGATGATCCGGAGTTCACCTTTCCCTTTTATCTCATCGTCAGCTGAATCTTTAAATTCAGGAAAATAATGCTGAATTTTTTCTTCAAGATTGATCTTTCCTTCACTGAGAAGATGCTGCAGTGAAAAATTAACGGCATACATTTTCGTATTTGATGCTAAATCAAACATAGTTTTTGTTTTCATTTTCTGCGGGTGATTTAAAGGATCAGATTCATCAAAGACTTTGGCTGAACCATATGCAGAATTTTTAACAATCTTGCCATCTTTAATAACGACTAAAGCCGCTCCTGGAAAACCATTTTCGATTTCCTCCTCGATCAGCTTATCAACCTCTTTGAGCTTTTTGGAAGAAAAGCCTGCATCCTCCGGGCTCTTTGATTTTGATAAAGTTGGATATTCTAAAGCTTTTTTATGCTTAAATACTTGCTCTATTGGGCTGTTTCCTGTTCTGCCCAATTCTTCTCCCAGGGCTGCAGCGGGGTAAGGCAAAAGCAAACCCACCACCAGGCCTAATACTGTTAAGTGCGCTATAAATCTTTTCATATTCTCCCCCAATTATTTGTTTTAATATTCTTAATAGTCAATATACTATCGATATCTATTAAAGCTGTAAACCAATACCATAGCCTTTCTATTAAATCAGTACTTGTGAACCAAGTTCATCTATCTTCATATTAGTTCCATAGTAGTATCTGCAGAAAACGTTTGAATACTAAAACAACCATGCACCGAAAACATCTTTATAGTAAAATAAAAACAAGATTATTGTTTGGGGGATTCATAATGGAGGAGCATTTTTCACATAATGGCCGTCTTGGCATTCCTATACCCGCTTTTGACCGGGAATGGGATGAATATTCACCAAAAACACAGCAGATGATTTTGTTTCAATGGGAAAAAATAAGAGGCAGGATTCCTGACCGCATTGCCGAGCTTGAAGCGGATATTAACAGGAAACAGGCTGAGCTGTCAGATGAGGGCAATTTTGAAAGATCATGCAGACTCAACAGTGAAATTTCAGAACTGGCATCCGTTATAAATGATTTGTGGCTATGGTATCGAACGAATCAGGATATTTCAGGGAAGATGCATTCATAAAAAAACCTTTCCGCAGCGGAAAGGTTTTTGGCCTCTTATAAATCTTTTCTTAGTTCCCTGACGATATGCCCGAGTTCAGGCAGGATCAGCTTATTCATTGCAAGGCGGACTGCCCCTGATGACCCTGGTGTTGAGAAAACTGCTTTATTTTGCACTGTGCCTGCAGCAGCCCGTGAAAGAATGGCCGCAGACCCAATATCTTCAGTGTAGCTCAGCATCCTGAACAATTCGCCGAATCCGTCAATTTCTTTATCAAATAATTCTCTAACCGTCTCGATCGTTACGTCCCTGAGGGCTATACCTGTGCCTCCATTCGTTAGCACAGCGTCAACCCAGGGGTTTTCACAGCCTTTTAATACGGCCTGTCGAATGAGAGTTTTTTCATCCTTGACGATTTCATAGTCAGCAATGATATGCCCTGCCTCTTCAAGCAGCTGAATCATCAGCTTTCCGCTTTTATCCGTTTCTTCATCTCTCGTATCACTCACGGTGATCACTTTGCATCTAACTTCTTTTGGCGCTTCTTTTTTATGCTCTACTGTACTCACTTGGGACCACCTTTACTTAAAGATCCTATCTATCCTTGATTTCACTGCTGATCATTCTTTCTATGCAGATATCTCATCTGGTAATATTTATGGGCAAATTCTGTTACTTTTCTTGTCAGCTGGTAATTGGTCCCTGCTCCAATAGCCATGCTGATAAAAGGAATACCCTGAATCGATTTTCTGCGGAAAAAGAAAATAGCCATTCCTTTAAAAAGCTGCTTCATTGGCTGCTCAATCCAGGTGATATCAGTCAACTCTTCTTTTCCTTCATAAAAATAGAATTCTTCCTGATTCTTCAGCTCGTTCATTAATTCTTCCCAAGCACTGCCCTGCATGCGCGGCGGCAGTGTGGCTGCGTGAAAAACCTTAAGAGAGCTCATCATTTCGAATGGAGTATTAACCTCAAAACCATAGGTCATGGCAATCAGCTGTACGGCACGAAGATTAATAACCGCCATTGCGGGAATATCTGCCCCCAGCATGAGAGAGCTGCCTGACCCCGCAATGCCGCCCTGTGCAAAAGAATAAAGACGATGCCGGGCAATTTGCTGCTGAGCTATGTATTGAAGCTGGTCGATATTTAATTGCTTTAGATCTTCGATCGTCTCGATATCAGAGTGAAATACACGTCCTGCCGTCAAAATTCGCTCTTTCGCATCCATTTGAAGCTGTGAACCCTGAATAAGCGCATGAAGATGAAACAGCCAGCTATCCATTGCCGAAAAAAATTGCTGCTGAACTTCTTCTGGCAACAGTGAAAAAGACCCCTCCAATGATTTATCATAAACCATTTCCAAATCATTGGGCTCATAACTCAACAGCTTGTTTTCCCACTCCTGAATACCTGCCAAAACGCTTTCTTCCCGTTCGTTCAATGGCATCGCAATTCCTCCCAAAACATTTTTTCTTGGACTCAGTATAGCATAAGTAAGATGGGGAATTCTCCTCCCGGCTGATGGGCAATAAATCCGATAAAGTGAAACTTCAATCAGTGGGGATTTTCCTTATCCCCTACTGATTGTTAGTCGCGTTCTAGTGTCGCAAAGATCTCCGCTAGCGCTTCGATCAATCGACACTACGAACCCGATTGGTTCAACTAAGCCTCTGCCTGCGCGTCGGCAAGTTTCACTGTATCTCACCAATCGGGCCTTTACGGGCAGTTTGACCCCCGCTTAGCCTCCTTTGATTCCTCTGAGTCTAGAAGTGGGGTCTTACTGCCCGTTAGACTGCGATAAAAAAAGACAAGAGCGATAAGCCCTTGCCTTGTTATGAATTCTATTTTGCCAATCTCACAACATCACGCGCTATCATAACTTCCTCATTTGTCGGGATAATCATGACTTTAACTGGTGAATGAGGGTAGTTGATGAATGCTTCTTCACCGCGCACTTTGTTTAATGCAGGATCCCAGTAAACGCCCATGAATTCCAGTCCCTGAAGAACGCGTTCACGGATGACATCACTGTTTTCACCGATTCCGGCTGTGAAAATGATAGCATCTACGCCATACATGCGGGAAGCATAGGATCCGATGTATTTATGGATTCTGTTTGCGAATACTTCAAGAGCCAATTCTGCTCTTTCATTTCCTTCAACAGCTTGAATTTCAATGTCGCGAAGATCACTGGAGAAGCCGGAAACACCAAGCATACCGCTCTTTTTATTAAGAACATCAAGTACTTCATCAGCGTTCAAGCCTGTCTTTTCCATAATGAATGGAATAAGAGCAGGGTCAAGGTTGCCTGATCGCGTACCCATTGTAACACCCGCTAATGGAGTGAATCCCATTGATGTATCGATTGACTTTCCGCCTTCAATAGCTGTAATGCTTGCTCCATTTCCTAAGTGACAGGAGATGAGGCGAAGCTGGTCAAGCGGACGGCCCAGCATTTCTGCTGCACGCTCTGAAACATATTTATGTGAGGTTCCATGGAAGCCATACTTGCGAATGCCATATTTCTCATAATACTCATATGGCAAGCTATATAGGAAAGAGCTTTCAGGCATCGTCTGATGGAACGCAGTATCGAATACTGCCACTGCAGGGACATTTGGAAGTACCTGCTGGAACGCCTTGATTCCTGTAATATTAGCCGGGTTGTGAAGAGGTGCAAGCTCAGATAGTTCATCTATTTTTGCAAGCACATCATCCGTAATAACTACAGAATCATTGAAAGCTTCACCGCCGTGAACAACACGATGGCCAATGCCTTCGATTTCATCAAGCGATTTAATGATCCCCAGATTAGTTAATTTGTCCAGAAGGATTTTAACTGCTACTGCATGATCTGGAATATCTGTTACTTCCTTGATTTTTTCGCCATTTACAGAAATATTGAAGACTGCGTTATCCAGCCCAATACGCTCGATTAAGCCTTTCGTAATAACATCTTCACTCGGCATGTCAAATAATTGAAATTTTAATGAAGAACTGCCGGCGTTAATTGCAATGATTTTTGCCATAAAGCTACCGCTCCTTTAGAATGTTCAAAGAGACTGATCTGTCACTTTAAACCCATACTTTTATATAACAATGTGTGATACGGCGATATAAAGTAATACAACTTTATTTTGTGCATCGGCCACAATTAATATCTCTCAATTTTCCATTTAAACACTGTATGCAAAACATTTCAAGAATCACCTTGCAATGATATCGTTTTCATGTTAAATTAAATATTTTCTGATACTTCCTTATATTTTTTCATTTAAAAAGAAGCCGGCAAATGCACAGCTTCTTTTCGTTTACTTTATTTACTTTCTTTAAACCAGACATCAATTTTCTTGAGAATTTTTTCTGCTTCTGCTGTTTTAGATAAGCTTGGCAAGTTGACTAGGAGCGCCTGCTTTGGGGGAGTGACTCCTTCCCCTTTCTTCTGAAGGATGAATATGCTTTTGGCCGCTTTTTCATTTTTGAACATAGTGAGCGGCAGCTGTATCAATCCTTGAATGTAGGCATTTTCCTTGATAAATTCATGAAGCTTGGGAGCCTGATCACTTTCGAACATCCCATTTGGAATGATAAAAAATAAATAGCCGCCTGATCTAACATGATTCATACTCTGCTCAATAAATAAGTGATGAGAATAGGAATGCCCCTCATCCGCTTTTAGCTTATACTCGGCCGAACGGACATCATTCGGATAATACCCGACAGGCAGATCACTTACTACGGCATCAGCAGATTCGATAAACAGCGGTTCAAGACTATCCTGATTGAAGAATTGAATGGGGTGCTCCTGTAAATTGGCATTGATATAAGCAAGCTTAATCAATAAGTCATCAATTTCAATCCCGTTTGCCTCAATTACTTTACCGCTTTGGTGATTCATAACAGTGGTCAATAAATTTCCTGTTCCTACCGCAGGATCAAGCAGGCGGAAGCTTTTATCCTGAATGAACTTTTCCACAAGATACCCCATCAGCATTCCCACTGCATCAGGAGTCATTTGATGATTGGGCTGCACATTTTCTTTCATGCCTTTTAATATAGCAAGCTGAAAGGACTTTCTGATTTCTTCTTTTGTGCAGCTGCTTAAGTCAATGGCTTCATAACTCTTCCTGAGCCTTTTAACTGTTAATTCACTGAGCTCATCCTGAAGAATACTTTCATGAAATAAATTCTCTCCTGTTTCAGCAAGAGCTTCTAAGTATGTACAATGCAGTTCTTCCTGCATAATTACAGCCGTTTCGTTTAAAATCGTAAATAAATCCTCAACCGGAGTTATTTTCACAGCATATTCCTCCCGTCCTTATTCTTTTTCCTATTTTAACGGGCTTTTGGTTCATTCACAAGTTTCGTGCTGAGGAACAAAAAAAAAATTAAAGCCCCGGAATGAATCCGGAGCTTCCAATTATCTATATTATTTCGCTTGTTTAGCTGCTTCCACTGCTGCTTCATAGTTTGGATGATCTGTTGCCTCACTGACATATTCCGCATATGTCACAGTGTCGTTCGAATCAACAACAAAAACCGCACGGGCCAATAGACGAAGTTCCTGGATGGCTACCCCAAAAGCTTCTCCGAAAGACAGGTCGCGGTGATCGGAAACAGTTTGAACATTTTCAATTCCTGCTGCTGCACACCAGCGCTTTTGAGCAAACGGAAGATCTACGCTTACAGTAAGAATTTTAACATTATCAAGCTTGGAAGCTTCTTCGTTAAAACGGCGTGTCTGTGCATCACAAACGCCCGTGTCAATAGAAGGAACTACACTGATAAGACGTACCTGTCCTTTTGAATCAGCAAGTGTAACTTCAGAAAGGTCATTTGCCAGAACCTTGAATTCAGGAGCTTTATCTCCTGCTTTTACTTCATTACCCAGCAATGTTACAGGATTTCCTTTGAACGTAATAGATGCCATTTAAATCGTCCTCCTTAATCACTTATGTACAGTGTAAATCATATCTTTTCAGAATCTTTTTTGCAATTATTAAGGATACATTCCAAGAAAAAAGTTAACTCTCCATAGGAAAGTTAACTTCCTTCTCCTCTTAGATATCAAGATCCTGTTTAGGTCCGTTGTACTCATCACTGTTTTCCTGCTGATTCTGGCCTTGCTGGCTGCCGGAGCCGGTTTCTTTCTTATTATTAAACATCTGCTGAATTTTATCGACTGCCTGCGGGGCAAGGTCAAGAATTTTCTCATACAAATGAGTGCTTTCATCAAGATGAACCATTTTTACCCCGTGAGAATTTACAATCAAAAAGGCGATTGGTGTGATGGAGACACCGCCTCCGCTCCCCCCGCCAAACGGGTGGCCCTTTTCCTCGCCTGATTGTCCATCAAGCATAAATTCGCTTCCTCCTGCTGCAAACCCAAAGCCAACTTTTGAAACGGTTAAAATTACACTGCCATCGGGGGTTTCTACTGGATCCCCAATTATCGTGTTAACATCAATCATCTCTTTCAGATTTTCCATGGCAGTTGTCATAAGCCCTTGAATAGGATGGTCAGACATTCATTGCTCCTCCTCTTTCTAGACAGTTTTAGTCCCATCATCAGATAAGGCAGAAAGCGGCTTTGTCCTGAAGTCCGCCCGGCTGCCTTTCCAATATTTGATCAGTTTAATTCCTGCAAACATAGCATGCCCGACCCGAAAATGAATCATACATGAAATGGCTGTTTGTGAAACGGAAAATTGAAAATGGGGAGTAACTGTGATTCTGGGAGGCGTTTTCAGTTTCATATAATGACTTATTATTCCTAAAATGCTCCCTTTTATTGCCCAGAGAGCCCCGGTGATCATCCCCGTATGGGCTGCATCCCCAAGGCCTGCAAAAGTATGCCATTCAAGATTCCGGATGGTTACATGCTTTAGAAATTTCCGTATAATTTTGTGGAGAGACACGATATGATTAAGCATTGCTTTCGTGTCATGCAAACTATTAATAAGATCCGTCGCGGAGAATTGCTTAGTATCTTTATCAGAAGTATTTTCCTGTGGCCCTGCAGCCGTCTGTTCCTTTACGACAATCGTTGGCGAGTTATCATCAACCTTTATCAGCGGGACTTCAATTTTGTACCTGATCAGCCCGAACCAGGCTTTCATTTGGATTTTCAAATGATCATTATCGTTTCCATGATAAAAATGAAAATATATTTTTAGTTTTGTTATCATAACTAGAATTAAAAGAAGTATGAGGGCAATTACGGCAATCAGGAGCCACTTCACTTTTTTTCACACCCTTTCAGCTTTGTATTATGCCCAACTGAACAAAAATAAACCTGCCACCAGGCGGTGACAGGCTTCCATTTCTCATTTAAATAACTTGTTCATTTTGCCTTTCATGAACAACAGAGGTATCTGCAAAAAGATCATGCAGTCCCTGTTTCTTAGGCAGGAAGGCTACAATGACATAGCCGATAAAAATGCTCACTGATATAAAACGGCCGATCCATTCACGGAACAAAATTGTGCCCCATGTCAGCTTTTCCCCTTTAAGATCTACTACTTTTAAACCAAATACCATTTTCCCGAGCGTCTGGCCAAAAAACTTTGTCATCAGCACAAAATAAGCGTAGAACGTAATGGCAGTTGCTATGGAAATCGGTGCAAACAAATTGCTTTCATGCAAAGGAATATCCAATGCTCTAAAAATTGGATTGATCAATATCCGGTCCACACTGCCAACCACAGCCAAATCTAAAAGATAAGCCCAAAATCTCATCCAGAAACCAGCAAACCTGATCGGTGCCGAAGCTTTTTGAATGGGGAGGGTTTCTGCCTGTATGGCCGTTTCCTTACGAGCCGGATCTGCTTCATCAAAGGCTGACTCGATCCCGCCTTCAACCTGGTTTAACTCAGGATGGGCAAGCTCTCTTTCATTCGGATCATTTGAAGTCATCTTTTCTCCCCCTTCCTATTCAGCATAAAGATACATTAAACGCGGTGAGTTTGGCTGTGATAATAACTTCATCACGCCTGCCATTTCCAGGTCATCACCCATGATTTTTCGCGCACCCATGCTGAACATGGATCCGAACCCGAAATTCTCAGAATACTTTACTACCTGCGCACCATTTAATTTATGATCTTTCTTTAATTGTTCAATAACATCATCGTCATAGCCAAAACCATCAATCAGATTCAGTTCTTTCGCCTGCCGCCCGTCATAAATTCTGCCGTCAGCAACTTCTTTCACCTGTGCCTCAGTTAATCCGCGGCCTTCCGAAATAACTTTAACAAATCCCTCATAGGAATTATTAATCATGGATTGAAGAATTTTTCTTTCCTCATCCGTCATCTCCCTGGTAGGGCTCATAATATCTTTATATGGACCGCTCTTAATCGTAACGAACTCGACACCATATTTTTCAGCAAGCCCCGCATAATTATAGCCCTGCATGATAACACCAAGAGAACCGGTCAATGTCTCGGGGCTGGCAAAAATCTTGTCAGCTGGAGCAGAAATATAATAGCCTCCTGATGCAGCCATTGATCCCATCGATATGTATACCGGCTTCTTTGTTTCTTTTTGGATTTCAATAATCTTATCATGTATTTCGGCGCTTTCCACTACCCCTCCGCCTGGGGAATTAACCTTAATGACTATCGCCTTTACTGTACTGTCTTCTTTTACATAGTCAAGATTATCCATAAACCCTTTGTGATTATATCCCGGACTTGCAAATAAAGAAGCTGCATCACCCGTATCCTGGATCACTCCATTCACGTCCAGCACAGCAATCTTTTTCTGTGCATTTCCCTCTTCAATGACTTCTTCCAAAAATGCTTCATTGCCTCCTGCAAAGAGTTCATTTACCGAGCTTTCAAAATCTGTAAATGCAAATGCAGTCACGAAATTCAGCACAACGGAAAATACAAACAAACCTGCTGCTATACCCAGTGCAGCCCAACGTTTTCCATTCATTAAGAAATCCTCCTTTTAAAATGCCCTCTCCTAACATAATCAGCCGCCTTGTTAGACAGATTATGATTCCCAGAAAACCTATTCGCCACATATTCTTCATACGTATAAAACTTTAAAAATGTTTCAAAAAAAGGTAAACTGAATTCAACAACCATAATCATAGCAAAATTTGAATTATTTGGGAAAGACTTTCTTACTGCTTGGAGGAATGAATATGCCTGAAAGACGCAATATATACTTCTATCACAAAAAAGATGAAGCAACGATGGAAAAAGTAGCTCCTCTTTACAGCCTGGCTGAGGAGCATGCCTTTACGATCGTCAATGACTTCAAAAAAGCCAATATCATTGTAAGCATAGGGGGAGACGGTACGTTTTTGCAGGCTGTCCGGAAAACCGGCTATAGAGATGACTGTTTGTATGCCGGAATTTCGACGACCGGAAGCCTTAGCCTGTATTGTGATTTCCATCTTGATGATACAGACAAGATGGTGGAGGCAATGACAAATGAACAAGTAGAGGTAAGACGCTATCCCACTATCGATGTTACAGTTGATGACCAGACATCCTTTCAGTGCTTGAATGAATTCAGCATCCGTTCTGCCATAATTAAAACATTTGTAATCGATGTCTTTATCGATGACTTTCATTTTGAAACTTTCCGCGGGGACGGAATGATTGTTGCCACTCCAACCGGAAGCACAGCTTATAATAAGTCAGTAAATGGAGCAGTTGTTGATCCGCTGCTGCCATGCATGCAGGTGAGCGAACTAGCTTCACTGAATAACAACCGCTATCGTACACTTGGATCGTCCTTTATTCTGAGCGGAGACCGGCAGCTGACCCTCAAAGTGGTTCAAGATGGCAATGACCATCCGACAATGGGAATGGACAATGAAGCCCTAAGCATTCAGCATGTTGAAAAGATTGATATAAAACTAAGCAGCAATATCATTAAGACTGTTAAACTGAAGGACAACTCCTTTTGGCAAAAAGTGAAGAGGACATTTTTATAATAATAGGATGTATTCGTAAAGCTTTTTGCTATTAGACAGGTACTAAATTTAACTTCTGAGCTGATTGGAGCGGAAGGTTCGAGATCCTCTATCGCATTTTCTTCGTGCGATGTTTTTTCAGGGAAGCATATTCAACGTCCTGCGGGAGCAGCGGGACAGGTGTGACCCCCCGGAGACGCGCAGCGTCGAGGAGGCTTAGCGCCCGCCACGCGTTTCGCTGAGCAGCCTGGAGCGGAAATCAACGGATAACATTGAAAGGCAAAAAAACAATTTATACGAGAAGAGCCTAGAAAAAAGAGTTTCGCATATCTGTGCGAAACTCTTTTTTCTATATGCCAATACCTTTTCCGCGCTTTAGTTTTGTTTCCCGATGGGCAAAAAGCTTTGTCCTCGAAACAGAGTAAATCGTTAAAGCCAGCCAGATAAACATAAAGGAAAGCATGTGAAGTTTTGTAAAGTGCTCATGATAAACGAAAATTCCCAGAATCAGCGTAATTGTCGGCGCAATATACTGCAGAAAGCCAAGCATGGACATCGGTATCTTTTGAGCTCCTTTGGCAAAGTACAAGAGCGGCACTGCTGTGGCTGCGCCTGCCCCAATAAGAAGCAAGTCTGTGCTTATCGAAACATGCAGAAAAGCCTGCTTATCATTCATAAAAAGCATCACCATATAAATAAATGCGAGCGGAGTCACTACTAACGTTTCCAGCGTTAAGCCAATAGCCGAATCAACTTTTATAAGCTTTTTGGCCAGCCCGTAAAGGCCAAAGGATAATGCGAGAACAATGGCTATCCAGGGGAACCGCCCATAGCTGACAGTCAAAATCATAACTCCGGCAAACGCAAACCCAAAAGATACATATTGCGCAGGTGATAGTTTCTCTTTAAAAACCAGCATGCCCAGAATCACACTTACGAGAGGATTAATATAATAGCCGAGACTGGCCTCAATCATCTGATCGGTATTGACCGCCCAAATATATAAAAACCAGTTAGTGCTGATTAGAATGGAGGCAATCACAAGGGCGAAAAGCTGCTTTTTGTTTGTTTTAAATCCTTTAAGTGTTGCAGCAAAAGCATTCCACTTTTTTGAGGCCAGCAGAATAATCAGCATAAAGAAGAATGACCAAAAAATCCGGTTAGCCAAAATTTCATCTGCCTGTACGTGATCCACTAACTTCCAATATATAGGCAAAATGCCCCATAAAAAGTACGCAAACCCTGCGTATAGAGCTCCCATTTGCACTTCATTATTTTTCATTGCATTTCCTCAATTCTTTCTAGTATCGAAATATTTATATTATAAGCCCGCCTTGAAAATGTTTGCAATCATTTTTTCCTGCCAAAAAGAATGTCAGGCACCTATTGGATAGGCACCTGACATTTTCATTTATCTTTCGTATACTATTTTTCCATCAATAACGGTTTTGTTAACGGTAACGGCTGCAATTTGCCCTATTGGCATTTTAAAAATATCTTCATTTAAAATAGTGAAATCTGCCAGATACCCTTCTTGTATGACGCCTCTATCATTTTCATGGGAGGCAGCATATGCACTGCCTTTTGTGAATAAGCATACTGCTTCATACACAGATAATGCCTCACTTGGATAATAGACTGTGTTATGCGGATCATCTATGTTTGTTCTCGTTACAGCTGCATGAATACCAAGAAATGGATTGGCTGGCTCAATTGGTGCGTCAGAGCCTCCTGCACAATGTACTCCTTCTTTCAGCAGTGTCTTCCATGCGTAGCAATACTCCATATTTTCTTCACCAATTCGGTCGATCACCCAAGGAAAGTCGGAGGCTGTAAATCTCGGCTGGATATCAAGGATTAAAGGCAGTTTTTTAGCCCTTTCAATAAGCTCCTTGCGCAATATTTGTGCATGAATCAGTCTGTCTCGCCCCAGACCTTCCAATGGATGCTTTTCTATTGCATTTAATGCCATTTCAAATGCCAAATCTCCAATCGTATGGATGGCAACCGGCATTTCATGGTTGCGGGCTTTCTCCACTAAGGCATCAAGCTGCTCCTGTGAAAAAATAGCAACTCCCGAAGTGGATGGATCATCTGCATAGGGATGGCTTAGTAAAGCCGTCCTTCCCCCTAAAGCCCCATCGGCAAATATCTTCATAGCACCAAACTCTATATGTTTACTTCCCGCTAAAAATCCTCCGCCTGATTCCTTCATTTCATCAGCAACTTCATGATGAACCAGCAGATGTGCCCGGAAAGAAAGACCTTCCTCCTCAATTACCTGCCTGAAGGCCTGATAGGTCTGGGAGAACCCTCCATAATAATTGAGATCCTCAGTATGTCCTCCTGTCAATCCAAGCTTATAGGCATCATGAATGGCAGCGTGAAGCGCCTTCCTTAAATAGCCTTCTGAGACAGAAGGCATCACATTGTATAAAAGATCTTGGGCCTGATCCTTCAAAAGTCCATTGAGTTTTCCAAGTTCATCTTTTTCAATTATTCCTCCTGGAGGACATTCAGTATCTTCAGTAATATTTGCTTTGGATAATCCAAGAGAATTGACTGCAAGAGCATGTCTGCACACACGTTTCAGCATAACAGGGTGATTGGGAACATATTGGTCCAGCTCTGAAGCATAAATAGGCTCCGGCTGATCCCATAAATTTTCATTCCAGCCTTCCCCAATAACCCACTCTCCTTCTTCTATTGTCTCAGAAAATTGCTTAACAGCCTGAAGAACTTCCTGCTTTGATGTGTGCTCAGATAAGTCGAGCCTTATCAGCCTTTCGCCATGCCCGATGAGATGCATATGGCTATCCACAAATCCCGGCAGCATGGTGCTTCCCTGCAGATCGATCTCCTTTTGAATTTCTTCTTTATACTTACCCCTTAAATCTCCTAAAGCGCCAACTTCAATAATTTGGCTGCCTTCTGTAAAAACGGCCTCTATTTGATGGCCTTCCTGCTGAAGGGTATATATCGGCCCCCCGTGCCATAGCGTTCCCATATAATCTTTTCTCCTTTAATAAGTAAAAGTTCACATTTACCATAGTATAACAAAAATACAGGCGGAATTCCGCCTGTATTTTTCAAAGCATTCAGTTTTGCGCTGAAGCAGTTTCCGCTTCTTTTTTACGCAATTCCACACGCATGATTTTTCCAGAAGTCGTTTTTGGCAGCTCAGATAAAAACTCAATTTTCCGAGGATATTTATAAGGAGCTGTCAGCTCTTTTACATGCTCCTGGAGCTGGGAAACAAGGTTAGGATCTTTTTGGTCGACACCCTCCCTTAATACAACAAATGCTTTAACGATCGATCCGCGCACTTCATCAGGACTACCTACAACTGCACATTCTGCTACATACGGATGCTTTACAAGTGCATCTTCCACCTCGAATGGTCCGATCGTATAGCCTGAGCTGATAATAATATCATCACCGCGTCCTTCAAACCAGAAATAGCCATCTTCATCTTTCTTAGCTTTATCTCCGGTAATATAGTAATCACCGCGGAATTGCATAGCAGTTCTTTCCGGGTCTTTATAATAATTTTTAAAGAGTGCAGGAGTTTCTATATGGACAGCGATATCTCCTGTCTCACCCACAGCACATATTTCACCGTCTTCATTTATAATGTCGACTCTGTTGCCTGGAGTCGGTTTGCCCATTGATCCAGCTTTTAGCTCCATATCCTTTGTAATGCCGACAAGCAGGGTATTTTCAGTCTGTCCATACCCATCACGGACATTCACGTTAAAATGCTTCTTAAATGTATCAATCACTTCCCTGTTGAGCGGTTCACCCGCCGAAACAGCACTATGAAGGGCCGGCAGCTTGTATTCATGTATATTGTCAGCCTTTGCCATCAGCCTGTATTCAGTCGGTGTGCAGCAAAGGACATTTACCTGATAATCTTCTAATAGCTGCAAGTATTTTTTCGGCTCAAACTTTCCATTGTAGACAACTCCGGTGGCACCAGAACCAAGAACGGAAAGGAACGGGCTCCAGATCCACTTTTGCCAGCCGGGGCCAGCAGTTGCCCATACTGTATCACCTTCATTAATACATAACCAGTTCGGTGCTGCTGTTTTTAGGTGTGCAAATGCCCAGCCATGTGTATGTACGACACCTTTAGGGTTTCCGGTTGTTCCAGATGTATATGAAAGAAATGCCATGTCATCCCGGGATGTGTCAGCCAATGAAAGTTCCGGTGAAGACTGTTTCATTTCCTCGTCCAGACTGATCCAGCCATCTGCATTTCCGCCTATCACAAATTTCGGCAGGACTTCTGCTTCCTTAATATCTTTAAATTGGTCAACATATGGATAATAACTTACGATCGCTTTAACATCGCCATGATTAATGCGGTATTGCAGATCTTTCGTTCGAAGCATTTCTGAACTTGGTATGACGACAATTCCTGCTTTCAATGATGCAATGTAAACCTGATATGCTTCAATCAGTTTTGGAACAATGATCAGAATAACATCTCCTTTATTAAGACCATTTTCCAAGAAAACGTTTCCAATTTTATTTGCATTAAGGATCAGTTCACTGTATGTAATCTCTTTCTTTTCTCCCTGCTCATTTTCCCACTTTATTGCAAGTTTGTCCTTATTTCCGGCAAACCGCTCCATTTCTGATACGAGATTGTATTTCTCCGGTGCAATTAAGTCTTCCCGTTTCATCAAATCTCCCCCTGACAATTTCATTTGCTGGTGTCTGATCCTGATGCGTAATCTATAGAAATTATTATACTAAATTATTATAAAATTTAAAATTATTTATTTTTTGAAAAATAATTTTTGCACAAAAATAAGGAGCAGGAATAATTCCTGCTCCTTGTAGCCATATTATTTAATTATCTTTGGAAACCGCCTAATTGCTGTTCAGCCATTTGAACTAAACGCTTAGTGATTTCTCCACCTACAGAACCGTTAGCGCGAGAAGTAGTTTCAGCACCAAGGTTTACACCGAATTCAGTAGCGATTTCGTACTTCATTTGGTCAAGAGCTTGTTGTACTCCAGGAACTAGAAGTTGGTTTGAGCTGTTGTTGTTTGCCATGTGATTTTCACCTCCTTGTGAGTATAGAATGTGTAGAATCACATGGCCATATACACTAATTAATTGGTAATTGTTGTATTATTTTTTAAAAGTTAAATTAACAATTGCTGTTTTAGCATTTAGATGAGGCCCGTTGATTTCAGCATGGGTCACTTGCTCTTCGCGGGGAGGAACGGGAGCCTCCCGCAGGACATTGAATATGCTTCTCCGAATGAACACCGCACGAAGAACTTCAGCATTTTCGAGGATCAAGCGCTCTCCGCTACAATCAACTCATCAAAATAAAACCTGTTCCATATAGCAATTTAAACATTATCCCGAATGTAAATTAAAATAATTCCCCAAAAGATTCTTCATTGCGCGATTGAGGTTTAATAACCAGCTTTTCGGTCCCTTCGACTGCTTTTGCGATTAGAGGTTCAAAATCAACAAAGCTTTCAAAGCGGCGGACTTTGTCGCGTTTTGGTTTTGTTTTGGGTGATGAAGGAACAAAAACGGTACAGCAATCTTCAAAAGGCCTGATCGATATATCGTGTGTATCGATGGTTTGGGCAATGTCGATGATTTCTGATTTATCGGTTGTGATCAGCGGCCGCAGGATAGGGGTTGTCGTAACATCGTTAATGGCAAACATGCTCTCTAGTGTCTGGCTTGCTACCTGTCCAAGGCTTTCCCCGGTTATAATGGCCAGGCCATCGTTTTTATCGCGGATTTCATCAGTGATCCGGAGCATTAATCGTCTTGTTGCTGTCATAGTATAATTCGACGGAACCTGCTGATGGATCAGCTGCTGGATTTCTGTAAATGGGACAATATGGAGAACAACGGTTCCAGCAATATTCGCAAGTTTTTCTGTCAAATCAATTACTTTTTGCTTTGCACGCTCACTGGTGAAAGGCGGGCTGTGAAAATGGACAGCTTCAATTTCCAATCCTCTCTTCATGGATAAGTAACCTGCTACCGGGCTGTCAATTCCTCCCGAGAGCATAAGCATGGCTTTACCGCTCGAACCTGCAGGAAGTCCGCCAGCCCCCTCAATGGTTTCGCATGATAAGTAAGCCGCTTCTTCGCGAACTTCAATCTGCAGATTAATATCCGGTTTTTTTACGTTCACTTTTAGACCCGGCACATTCTTCAGGAGGTGTCCGCCAAATTCATGATTAAGTTCGTCAGTATTTAAAGGGAAGCTTTTATCGGCTCTTTTAGCTGTAATCTTGAAGGTCTTTCCTTCATCAAAGTGTTTTAAAAACAATGCCAATGCTGCTGCTTTCATTTCTTCGATATCTTTATTGACTTTCACAGCAGGACTAAATGACTGAATGCCAAAGATGCCTTTAAGGCGATCAGCAACCTCCCTGCCATCAGCACCATTCAACACAACGTACATTCGGTCTCTTGTAGATTCTATCTTGATGCCGGGAAATTCATTCAGCACATCGTATATACTTTTTCTTAGTTTATCGACAAATTTATTGCGGTTTCTGCCTTTTGTGGAGATTTCTCCATATCGTATAAGTATACGGTCATAATTTATCATGATTTCATAACCTCTCTTAGCCTAATAACGGTCTCTTTTACCGCCTGTATAAAAGTCTCTGCCTCTTCCTTCGTATTATCATAAGACAAACTGACCCTGACTGCACTTTTCGCATCCTTTTCAGGAATTCCCATAGCCATCAGGGTACTGCTGGCAGCAGATTTCTTCGAAGAGCAGGCACTTGTAGTTGAAATAAAAATTCCGCGCTCTTCTAAAGCGTGTACAAATACCTCCGCTTTGAATCCTTTTATGGAGAAATTGACGATGTGGGGAGCAGAATTATTTTCAGGGGTATGAACTGTAATACCCTCAATACTTCCCACCTCCTCCATAATATAGGTTTTAATGGATGTAAGCCGGCTTAAGTGACTTTCCATATTATTCATCGTAAGCCTTAGGGCCTTTGCCATTGCTACAATGCCAGCTACATTTTCTGTGCCGCTTCTCATTTTCCATTCCTGATTGCCCCCGGAGAGCAGCGGCGAAAGACGAAGTCCATCACGAATGTACAAAACCCCATTCCCCTTCAAACCGTGGAATTTATGAGCCGAAATCGTACACAGATCCACGTGGGCCTGATAAAGGTCAAGGGGCACCTTGCCGATTCCCTGGACATGGTCTACATGGAATATGACCCTCGCATGTTTCTTCAGCATCTCACCTATTTCATTTATAGGCTGAATGGAACCAATTTCATTATTTACGTGCATAACAGAGACTAAGACAGTTTCCTGTGTAATTTCGTTTTCAATGTCTTCAGCATGGACAATACCTTTACTGTCCGGTTCAATTACGCTAATTCGATAGCCCAATTCCTTCAGCTGATCTGCAGTCTCCCTTACAGAAGCATGTTCCAGTCCGGTGGTGATAATATGGCTGCCTCTTTTTCTATGCATTAATGCAGTTCCTTTTATAGCAAGGTTATTGCTTTCTGTTCCTCCGGATGTGAAATACACTTCGTTATTCTTAACATTCAGCAATTGGGCAATTTGCTCACGCGCTTGCATCAGCAGCCTCTCTGCCTTACCTCCAAATTCGTGCAGGGAAGAAGGATTCCCAAAATATTCTGAAGAAACCTTTATAAAAGAATCAAGCACTTCTTTATATGGTTTAGTTGTTGCACTGTTATCTAAATAAATCACGGTCTTCTCCTTTCCGTTCCGATAACCCTTTAGCCAACTTTAAATCATATCATAACTAGTGAAGATTGGAAATGTAATTGAAGCCTTTGAACCAAATAGTCAATTCTTTACTATTTAAATTAAGCAAGTTTGAAAAGTTTAACCAAATGAATGGATTAATTTTCACGTGGAAAGCTGATATTATTGTAATTTGAGCACCGTACATTTCAACTTCATTATTATAAAATACTAAATATTAAGACTTCGGATTTTTTCGACATTTTTTTTAGTTCCTGTGCTAATATGAAAATGTTCTAAACATTATGATATGGAACTATTTCAGGAGGATATATATGGAGAATAAAACATTAGCACCAAAACAAATTCTCGCCGTCGGACTCATGTTATTTGCCCTATTCTTTGGGGCAGGAAATATGATTTTTCCTCCCTTCCTGGGACAAGCTGCCGGCACAAGTGTATGGACTGCTATTATTGGATTTCTAATTACAGGGGTTGGATTGCCGTTGCTAGGTATTATCGCCATTGCCAAAAATGGTGATTTACAGACAATTGCAAGCCGCGTACACCCTTTATACGGAATGATTTTTACTATTATTATGTACTTAGCCATTGGACCATTTTTCGGAATCCCGCGTACAGGGACAGTTGCTTATGAAATTGGGGTTACTCCATTCTTGTCTGAAACCGCTTCCAATAGTGCTTTCCCGTTATTGGTTTATACCATAGCCTTTTTTGGCATCACAGCATGGCTTTCTCTCAATCCATCGAAATTAGTGGATAGAATTGGCAATATTTTCACACCTGCCTTGCTCATTATCCTTGCTGTTCTGGTTATAAAAAGCATCATTACTCCTATGGGCGAATTGCAGGCTCCAGTGGGAGCATATGCAGAGGGGCCGTTCTTTAAAGGCTTCATTGAAGGCTACTTGACGATGGATACAATTGCAGCTCTGGTATTCGGTATTATCGTTATCAGTTCAATACAGGGTATGGGTGTGACAAATAAACATTCACTTATGAAAATTTGCATTACTGCCGGACTGATAGCGGCTGCCGGTCTTGCGGCAGTATATTTATCTCTTGCATATATCGGGGCAACAAGTGCGGAAGCTATAGGTGAATTCGATAATGGCGGCGCTATCCTATCTGCCGTTTCTCATTTTCTATTTGGATCAGCGGGAGCAGTGATCCTTGGGCTCGCCATAACGGTAGCATGCCTGACAACCTCAATCGGACTCGTTTCCGCTTGTGCGCAATACTTTCATAAACTGCTCCCCAAAATATCATATAAAACCATTGTAATCATCCTTTCATTGTTCAGTATGGTGGTTGCAAATATTGGTTTAACTCAGTTGATTCAGCTTTCATTGCCAATTTTGATCATCATTTATCCTCTGGCCATCGTGCTGATACTTCTATCGTTTATGCACAATGCCTTTAATGGCTACTCAGTTGTATATATCGGGGCATTAATTCCAACAGGATTAATCAGTTTTGTGGATGGCTTGAAAACAGCTGGAATGGACGTATCCTTTATCACAGACTCACTTCAATTCCTCCCATTCTTTGCTGAGGGTATCGGCTGGATTGTGCCTGCCATTGCTGGAGCTGTTATAGGCTACTTCCTGGCAATTGCTGTTGGGGAGTCAAAAAAAACAATTGCTGGGAACGAATAATAAAGTGAAACTTCAATCAGCAGAGAGCGCTTTTCTCCCTGCTGATTGTTAGTTGAACCAATCGGGCCTTTACGGGCAGTTTGACCCCACTTTTCCTCCTCTGATTCCGCTGAGTCTCGAAGTGGGGGGCTTACTGCCCGTTAGACTGCGATAAAGTGAAACTTCAATCAGCAGAGAGCGCTTTTCTCCCTGCTGATTGTTAGTTGAGGCCCACAGGAGGTGGGTCACAAAGACGTTGCCACAGGACGTGGCGTTCTTAGTCTTTGACCTTATTTGGGCCTTTACGGGCAGTAAGGCCCCCACTTATTCTCGATTGATTCCGCTGACTCTTGAAGTGGGGGCCTTACTGCCCGTTAGACTGCGATCAAGAAGCTCCATGCGCACGCTTATCGGCGCATGGAGCCGGATAGATTCCTTTTTAAAAAAACAGATCCGATAATCGGATCTGTTTTTTTATTGTTCAGTTATTAATTCTTCAATTCTCTTGATCGCACCCGGCTCGACTTCTTCAATTGAGGAGGCAGCCTGCTCCAATGCTTTTTTATATTCATAACTTCTGAATGAAGCCTCTGCTTCCCTTAATCCATTATCAATAGATGGATATCTGCTTCTGTATCGGTTGCCATATTGGATGACTTTCTCAGCTAGAAGAATCGTCTCAATCATATCTCCCACAGAATCAGCAGCCTTATCAACAGTCAGCACCGCAACTTCAAGATATTGCTGGACCGAAGGAATATTCAATGGTTTTTCATCGAGCTTAGCCAGCACATTATCTATGCTTTCTTTCGCATCCTGGATCAAATATTTATATTCCTGTGAAACTCCAGGCACGTTGTTTTTAGAGATAAGCCTTATTGTTTCTGCCACTTTCTTGCTTAATTCTTTTACTTTTTCCCTTGCAGACATTTCGTCTTTTCGTAAGGCCTGAAGCTTTTCGGCAAAGGCTGTCTGCTCATCTGAAATCTCCTCAATGTGTTCCTTGACTTCCGCCAGCTCTTCTCTCAGAAGTGTATGGGGAGTATTTTGGCTGTTAATCTTATGCTCCAGCACTTCGAATTTTTTGAACAGCTGGCTTATTTTTTTCTCCAGGTGGATTTGAATTTCAAGATCCTTTTCTGGAACATGATAGCTATTCCGGACAGCCGCTATCTCTGTCTTTAGCTTATTGTTCATATCACGGTTATTATAAAGCATGGTTCTTGTTGCCTCATCCTGCTGGCTTAAGTAATGTCTGGCATGTACTTCCTTTTCGAGCAGATCGTACAGATGTTCAATATTATCTTTAATCTCTTCGACTCCTGTTTGAACTTCTTCGATTTGTGCCTGATCAATGGAGCCTGCATATACATTTACTTGTTCTTCAAGCCTTTCAATTTCTTTATCTATTTGCAGGTGATCAAGCAGATATCCCTGCTCCAGCATTTCCTTGTATCCGTCTCTCAGCTCTTCCAGCTCGGAAGGGATCTTGGATTGACAGTCAACCATCAAACTTGGTATAGCTTCCATTTTGGCTTGAGAATCCTCAATCAGCGCTTTGATTATAAGAAGGATTTCACGTGCTTCAAGGTAATTGCCCTTTTCGGTTTTGTCATCGAATTCTTCAAATTTGGCCAATGCTTCATCAAGCTGTTCTTCAAGAATTTTTTCAGATTTGCCGAATGTATGGCGGTGTGCAAGGAGAGACTTTTTGCATTGGCGGTACATTTCTTTCAATTCTTCAATTTCCGCTCTATTTTTCTCTTCACTGCCTACCAGTTCATTCAATTCAGCAAGCAGGTTTTTGATGTTTTCTTCTATCTCAGTTAACCTTTTTTCTATTCTCTGCTGAATTTCCTTGGAATTTTTAAAACGGTATTTATCTATGCTCTCTTCAGCATCAAATAACAATTCTTCCACATCTGGAAGCTGCGATGTAACTATTTCATCCCATTCATTTCTCCAGCGTTCGAATAATTCCTCTGTCTGCCCCGTCATATTCAGCTTTTTCACTCTAGACATTTCATCTAGAACTGGGCGGTCCGTTATGTCCATCTTCCATGTTTCCAGCCTGTCAATTTCTTTGTAATGTTTTTTCTTAAAAAAATATCCGGTGAGATATAGGCATAAAAGAATGACTATAGCTCCAATTATGTATTCCATTTTAAAGCCCCCTGTTCTGTTCCCGAGCCAGCATGTATATATAAAGTTTTTATTTAATAGTGTGAGGCGTTTCTTTATTTCACATGTTATTTTCAATGCTTTTATGATACCATGTAAACGACATTTTTTGACTATTTATTTCATTTTTTTATGAATTTCTTCTTTTATATCTCGTCTAAAATGCTATTTTCGAAAAATAACTATAGCATCTATAATTTTTTAATGTTTCTTTTAAGGCTCTTTTCGTATAAATTCTTATTTTTGCCTTTCAATGTTATCCGTTGATTTCCGCTCCAGGCTGCTCAGCGAACAGCGGGGCGGGCGGTGAGCCTCCTCAACGCTCCGCGTCTGCGGGGTCTCACCTGTCCCGCTACTCCCGCAGGACATTGAATAAGCTTCCTTGAGTAAACACCGCACGAAGAAAATGCGAATGCATTTTCGAGGATCTCGCACCTTCCGCTGCAATCAACTCAGTAATTAATATATAATATGCAACAGAAAACCGCCTTTTTAATTGAACTATATGAACTGTTCAAATACAAACAATTCGCTTTTTATAAAAGATTTCCTTCTTTATTTAGGAGATATATAAAAAAGAGACTTGAGTACCGCATCAATTAAACCATTGCAGAAAGGAAGGTCTTTATATGTTAAAAGACGGCCATATCCACACACCCTATTGCCCGCACGGGACAAAAGATTCATTGGAAGATTATGTTGAAAAAGCAATAAGTCTGGGTTTTAAGGAGATTTCTTTTACCGAACATGCTCCGCTCCCTGATGGCTTTGAGGACCCGGCACCTGCCCGGGACAGTGCGATGCGCAAGGAGAATCTTGAAAATTATTTTACTGATATTTCAAGAATAAAAGCAGATTACCACGGAAAAATCAGGATTAATGCGGGGCTTGAAGTGGATTACATTGAAGGCTTTGAACGGGAGATTACAGAATTCCTCGATAAAAATGGAAAATACATGGATGATTCTATTTTATCTGTACATTTTCTAAAACATGGCAGCCGCTACGAATGCGTGGACTACAGCCCGGATGTTTTTGCAAAGATGATCGAAGAATATGGTTCTATTGATGCAGTTTATATGAATTATTTCCGCACCCTGCTTTTATCTATAAAAGCAGATTTGGGACCGTTTAAACCAAAAAGAATTGGGCATATCACCCTGGTGAAAAAATTTCAAAAAAAATATCCCGCTGATCGGGAATTTAGAGAGGAAATAAACCAAATACTTGATGAGGTTCATACTCATGGCTATGAACTCGACTATAATGGAGCCGGTTTCGCCAAGCCTTTATGCAAGGATTCCTATCCTCCGGACTGGGCTGCTGCAGCAGCGGCCCAAAAAGGCATTACACTGGTATATGGATCCGATTCTCATCAGGCAAAGGAAATGGGTCAGGGCCTTGATAGAATGAAACACCTTTAGAGTACAGCAGCATATGATTTTCCGGCATGATTGCACAGGACTCCATCAACCCAGTTGAAGATCTCTTTCGTATATTTGTCCGCGAAATATTTTTCATGAGGAAATACATGCAGAACTTCAGCCATATAATGTGTGTTCAGAAATGGCATGGACAGGAGTCCTTTCAGCTGGATAATCATATAATTGGCTGAATGGTTACGGAACTCTTTTGTTTTCATGCCCCTTTCGAGCACCCTGCCAAAATAAAACTTTTCCTTTGCTAAATAAGTGGACATGATTTCTCTTACCACCTGTGAATCTATTGAAATTTCCCTGAGTATCAATCTTGTTAAATGGCTATGCTCAAATTGATAAACCATGATGTTTTGCGCCATTTTTTTCAGGCTCAGAGCCGCCCCCTGCTCAAGAAATGAAAACCCCTTCTCTATCTCCTGAATATACCCTTCGAAAAAAGCAGTAAAGCAATATTCAAGCAGCCCGTGTTTGTTATCGAAATAGTATGCGATATTCGCTGGATTCGTCTGAGCTTTGCCTGCAATATCACGGATGGAAGTCCCAGAAAAACCCTTCGTATTAAATAAGGAGATAGCGGCAGACACAATTGCCTCTTTTGAATTTTTCTTCAAAGTTCCCGCCTCACTTTCTTTTGTAAAGTTTCTGTCCAAACACGCGAATTCATAAACGGATTTGTTGTGATAATTAAACATTCTTGCTAAAATCGTCTTATCCTTTATAAAGTTCTCGACAATGTCCTTCTAATTTCCTGTTCATCTGCCAGGAAATTCATATATCTTTGAGAAAGCTAGGTGATTTGTGATGTTTAGTGTCGAATCATACAAGGGAACCCGTGAAGAAAATTATCAATTATTGATTAAACAGCTCTCCGCTCTTCTTGAAGGGGAAACGAACAGCATTGCCAATTTAAGCAACGCATCAGCACTTCTTAATCAATTTCTGGAACGTACAAACTGGGTAGGGTTTTATCTGATGGAAGAAGGCGAGCTTGTTCTCGGGCCATTTCAGGGTCTGCCTGCATGTGTAAGAATCCCCCTTGGCAAGGGAGTGTGCGGAACAGCCGCGAAGCAATTGGAAACTGTCCGTGTTGAAGATGTCCATCAATTCCCTGGACATATCGCCTGTGACGCTGCTTCACAGTCCGAAATCGTTATTCCGCTTATTAAAGATGGCAAGCTTCTCGGTGTGCTGGATATTGATTCCCCGGAAAAAAACCGTTTTGATGAACTTGACCAAAAATACCTGGAACAATTCTCAGAGGTACTTGTATCCTTCCTGTAAAAGATTTCAAAAAAGAGATGGCCATTTAAAAACGGCCATCTCTTTTTTATCAGACTTCTTCAAGAGCCTGGGACAGATCATCCCTGATATCTTCCCATGATTCGAGGCCGACTGAAAGCCTCAGCAATGTATCTTCAATGCCCATTTTCTCACGGAATTCTTTTGGAACTACTGCATGCGTCATAGTTGCAGGGTGCTGAATTAATGTCTCTGCATCTCCAAGGCTCACGGCAATTTTTATTAGATTCAGCCTGTTCATAAATTCCTGAGCAGTCTCTTTATCTCCTTTTAGAGTAAAGGAAATCATTCCGCCCGGCTTTCTCATTTGTTTTTGCGCAATATCAAAATCTGTATTACTGCTGTCTCCGGGAAAATAAACTTTTTCCACTTTTGGATGCGCCAATAAGTATGATGCAAGCTGTTCAGCATTATCACAGTGCCTGTCAAGTCTGACTGCAAGTGTTTTCAAGCCGCGCAGCAGCAGCCAGGCATCAAAAGGTGAAATAATGCCCCCAATGTCTTTTTGAGTAGTCATCCTTACTTCATCCAAAAATTCTTTGCTACCTACAACAAGGCCGGCAATTACGTCACCATGACCCCCGATGTATTTTGTCGCACTATGAATGACAATATCGCATCCCAGCTCAATCGGGTTCTGTAAATATGGAGAACAGAAAGTATTATCAACCACAACTGGAATTCCTTTCTCCCTCCCTACTTCTGCAACCATCTTCAAATCCACCAATTTCATTGTTGGATTTATTGGAGTTTCAACATATATACAGACAGTCTCAGGCTTTATTTGATCAAGCAGCTGCTGCTTTGATTCCATAGCTGAATAATCATGGCTAATTTTATATTTTTCCTCCATCATCTCCAGGAGTCCAAATGTACAACCATACACTCCCTGTGAACATAAGATATGATCACCTGTTTTGGTTAAAGCAAACAGAACAGCTGAAACCGCGGCCATGCCCGAACCAAAAGCAAGGGCAGCTTCTCCCTTTTCAAGGGCGGCCATTCTTTCTTCCAGCATCTTTACTGTTGGATTGCCCAGACGGGAATAAATATAGCCTTCTTCTTCACCGGCAAAACGCTTTTCCCCCTGCTGTGCAGTCTCAAAAGTAAAAGTTGACGTCTGAAAAATAGGCGGCGCCAGGCTTCCCTTGAAGCTTTCTGCATCGTATCCTTCATGGATGACCTGCGTCTCGAAGTTAAACCGATGATTTCTATCCATTATAACTCTCCCCTTCGTTGAAAACGCTTACATTATTTACTATAATAAGCTCCTCTTTCAGCATATGATAATAGCATATTTTTTGAAAGTAATTTGTTTTGGAAAAATATTAATAAAGACTGCCTCTTTATAAGGCAGTCCCCTATATAAATGTATCTGCTGCCGACTCAAGTACCACTTTATTTTTACCTGTATTCTTGGCAGTATATAAAGCCCTGTCAGCCCGCTTAAAAAGCGCAGCATATGAATCTATATTTCCCCTGCTCCAATGCGAAACTCCGCAAGAAATGGTTACTTTGGGATCTGTAATCTGGCATACCTTTCTGACAAGCCGCTCAGCAATAAGAGCACCCGCTGACAATGATACACCGGGCAGGTAAAGAGCCAGCTCCTCACCGCCCCATCTTGCTCCTATATCAGTGCCGCGAATATTGCTGTTAATTAAATTGGCGACTTGAATAATGATTTCATCGCCTACCTGATGTCCGTATGTATCATTGATCAATTTAAAATCATCTATATCAACCAGCATAAAGGTTCCTTCATGATCTTCATTCATGGACTGATGTATGCGATCATCCAGATAGCTTCGTGAATAAAGCTTTGTTAAGTGATCCGTTACAACCATCTTTTCGAGCTCTTCTCTCAGCATTGAATTGGTAAAGGCAAGGGTGGAATGATGAATCAATGATTGCAGCAGCTTGAATGTTTCAAATGAAAAATGATAAGGAGAACTGTGCAAGACAAGCGCAAATCCCTTTAATACTCCAGACTGGGTCATCGGAACCGCCATAATGGATTTATAGCAGCCCGCCGCTCCCTCGGACTGTAAAGAAAAATCCCCAATAAAAAGAGACTCTTTCTCCCTGATGATCTTTTCCTTCATATACTGGATATAGCTTTCTGCCTCTTTGGTATGAAAAAATTCAGTACTGCCCTGAATTATATTCACATCAGAAGCATCAGCAGATATCAGGATGAAACCGGCTTCTTCAGCATCAAAGGACTGCAGAATCTGATCTGACATAAAGTTCATCGTTTCTGTAAGGCGCAAATTCGAGTTCAGGCGATGGGATGTTTCATTAATTAATTGAAGATCCGCTATAAGCCGCTTGGATTGCTGGTAAAGCTGTGCATTCTCCAGGGCACTGCCTGCAGTATTGGCCAGAAGCGTTATAAATTCAATTTCATTTTTAGGGAATATGATGGTATTAGGTGCAATAACCTGAAGCACGCCATAAACCCCCTGTTTCCCTTTTAAGGGAGCATACAGAATAGAGCGAACTTCCTGCAGGGAATCTTCAAATTGAACAGCCCCCGTGACATAAGCCTGCATGGCCGCGATGTTTTCGCTGTCATATTCAAGATCTCTAATAGGCAGATCACCATGATTATTATTATCCTGCGACAGCAGAAGATAATAGGTAAAAGTGGGGTACATTTCCTGGAGAGTAAAGATAATTTCCCCCAGTACCATGTCCATATCCATTGAAGAATGGAATTTCTCAGTAACGCGGTACAGCTGTTTATAGCGTTTCTCTTCAGAAGCAATTTTGGCCATACCCTGAGCTTTATCAAGAAATTGCCCGCATTCTTCGCTAAGTTCCTGAAAAACTTTTTCTGGATAAGTGTGAAAACAGCCTGATGCCCCTGTTAGAATCATGCAGCCCAGCAGCTTGTTTCCTTTTACAAGAGGAATCATGATTTGTTCTTCCGTAATCTCCGTGCCTAACTTCTGGAACTCACTGTTTGTTTTAGCCCATCTTTTTAAATCACCTGAAAAAACACGTGAATCTAAAGCCTCCGGATTTGTGGAAGCTTCTGCAAAAAACTCCTGCTTCCATTCATTAAAAACGCAGAGAGTTATTTCATCCGCTTCGGTAAGGGCTTGAATGGCAGAAAGCATTTCATTCAGTAATTTTTCATAATGAAAGAAACCGTTCTCCGTATCAATAATATCAAAAAATCGGCTTTTTAAATTAAGTATGATTTGGCGTTCAAGTGTATCCATCTTCTTATCACCCATCAAATGTCTCAGATCATGAATCTTTTAACCAATAAGGTATATTATAACGGACCAAAATTAATAATCCCGGTAAAGATGTGGCTATTTCGTTTCAATTCCGGTTTTCAGCAGGATAGTCCTCTGCCAAATTTTTCTTTATTATATCACAGTTTCAAAGAGACTCCTGCTAGTTTTCTAATTTACTGTGAAATATGGTTTAGAAAAAAACTTTGCCTTATAATGAATACATGCTTTAAATCAAAAGAAGTAAAAAATAAAGATCACCTTGACTTTTACCCTCTGAAAATTATATAATACTCCTTGTGTAAAATATTGCAGCCTATGTGAGCACCTTGATGTACTCATTTTGTTCCTCAACCAGCTTCAGCCGCCTTTGGCGACTTATATGTTTCTGGGGATGGGGTACTGTGTAACCCTCTGCTGCTAGGGCGAAGGTACATGAAAACAAAATGAACATGATTGTTGTGCGCATCTGTTTCTGTTTTTATTTTACCCAAATAAAAACACAAAAGGAGGAGTCTTAAATGGCTCGTTATACTGGTCCAAGCTGGAAATTATCCCGTCGTCTTGGAATCTCTCTAAGCGGTACTGGAAAAGAATTAGAAAAGCGTCCTTACGCTCCTGGACAACATGGTCCAAACCAGCGCAAGAAAATCTCTGAATACGGATTACAATTGCAGGAGAAGCAAAAGCTTCGTCACATGTACGGAGTAAATGAGCGTCAATTCCGCAATTTATTCGATAAAGCTGGCAAAATGCCTGGTAAGCACGGTGAAAACTTCATGATTCTTCTTGAATCACGCCTTGACAACGTTGTTTACCGTTTAGGTCTTGCACGCACTCGCCGTCAAGCTCGCCAGCTTGTTAACCACGGTCACATCATGGTTGATGGATCTCGTGTTGATATCCCATCATACCGCGTAGCACCTGGTCAAACAATTACACTTCGCGAAAAATCTCGCAACCTTGACATCGTTAAAGAAGCAATCGAAGTTAACAACTTCGTACCTGACTTCGTATCTTTCGATGCAGACAAGCTAGAAGGAACTTTCACTCGTATGCCTGAGCGTTCTGAACTTCCAGCTGAAATCAACGAATCTCTAATCGTTGAATTCTACTCTCGTTAATAATATTTAAACTGCCGAAGCATTTCGGCAGTTTTTTTGTTATATCTACTGGATTAACTCCCACTTTACAACCTCGACTCCTGCTTTCGTCGTTAATCAACAGGATCAGCTATCTGTCCACCCATTTTTGATTCAATTATATATAAATAAAGCCCTCCGTCACAGGAGGGCTTTCGCATATTAGTATTTAATCAGGAAATATTTCTTCTTTCCGCGGCGAATGACAGTAAATTGACCTTCGATCTTGTCTTTATCAGTTAGAGTGTAATCAAGCTCTGTTACGCGTTCTCCGTTTACAGAAACAGCGCCATTCGTCACATCTTCACGCGCCTGGCGTTTGGATGGAGAGATTTTGGCAGCCACAAGCAAGTCAACTATGCCCAATTCCTCTCCTTCAGAATGCTCATAAGATGGAACATCTTTAAAGCCTTGTTTAATCTCTGAAGCCGAAAGATTTTTTATATCTCCGCTAAATAGGGCAGCTGTAATTTTGATAGCCTGTTCTAATGCTTCATTTCCATGAATCAGACGCGTCATTTCTTCAGCAAGTGCTTTTTGGGCTTTGCGGAGATGCGGTTCTTCCTGAACAGCTTTTTCAAGATTTTCAATTTCTTCACGGGATAAGAAGGTAAAGAATTTAAGGTATTTGATTACATCCGCATCTGCTGTGTTAATCCAGAATTGGTAAAACTCATAAGGAGATGTTTTCTCAGGATCAAGCCAGATTGCGCCACTTTCCGTTTTGCCGAACTTTGTTCCATCCGCTTTCGTTACAAGAGGAATTGTCAGGCCGTAAGCCTTGGAACCTTCAGGCGCCATTTTGCGGATAAGCTCAAGCCCGGTTGTAATATTTCCCCACTGATCACTTCCGCCAATTTGCATCTTACAATTATGGTTTTCAAATAAATGAAGGAAATCCATTGCCTGCAGGATGGTATAAGTGAATTCCGTAAAGGAAATCCCTGTTTCCAGCCTGGAAGAAATGGTGTCTTTAGCGAGCATGTAATTGACTCCGACATGTTTTCCAAAATCACGCAGGAACGTAACGATATCCATGGAGCCTGCCCAATCGTAATTGTTAACCATAATTGCACCGTTTTCACTTTCAAAATCAAAAATTCTTTTCAGCTGGCCCTTTATGCAGTCCACATTATGCTGTACTGTTTCAAGAGTCTGCAGCTTCCTTTCCTCGCTTTTGCCGCTTGGATCACCAATAAGTCCAGTAGCTCCGCCAACAAGAACAATTGGACGGTGGCCTTCTTTTTGAAAACGTCTTAACGTTAAAAATGGAAGCAGGTGTCCGATATGCATGCTGTCAGCAGTAGGGTCAACACCGCAGTACAAAGAAATCTTCTCTTTCCCAAGAGTATTTTGAATACCCTCTTCATCTGTCTGCTGATAAACAATTCCTCTCCATTGCAGATCTTCAATTAAGCTCATCTTATATCCTCCTTATCAACGGTTATTTTCAAGGCATTTACGGTTTTAACCATACAAAAAGCGCCCCTGCAATTATGCAGGGACGCATGATCATTTTGCGCGGTACCACCCAGATTGAGGACAAATGTCCTCCACTCTTTCAGAATAACGGATAATCCGTCCACTGCTATAACTGCTGTGCAGGTTGACAGTGAAAGCTCAGGGAGGTAATTCATCCTTCTATTTGTACCGGCTCGCAGCAAACGCCGGCTTTCTGAAACAGGGATAGAAGCATTACTGGATTCCCATCAATGCCTGTAAAATATTAAAAGTCTAAGATAGAATATTTTTATCATAAAATTGAACCAAATGTCAAATTCCTGTGCAAAAAAGGAAATTTCAGATAAATGGCGAACCATGTCATATTGGGCTGTCACATTGTGCTATAATATATGTGATTTTAGGGGGATTGATACGATGAAAGAAAAGTTTCAAATGTTAATGGATAAATTGAGGCAGACTCCGGGCCTTTTTGGTAATAAGAAAGCCGCTAAAGGCGCAAGTATAACATACCAGGTCATCTGGAATCTTACTTTGCTTTTTATCATCCTGGCTGTGATTGGCGGTGCATTCGCTGGGGGACTCGGAGCTGGTTATTTCGCTTCGCTTGTAAAGGATGAGCCCATCAGATCCTATGCCAGCATGAAAAAGGATATTTATGACTATGAAGAAACATCAGAACTATACTTTGCAAATAATGTATATCTCGGAAAGCTCAGAACAGACCTTGAACGTGAGGAAGTTAAGCTTGATGATGTTTCGGAACACTTAATTAACGCAGTAGTAGCTACTGAAGATGAGTATTTCTACGAACATGACGGTGTGGTGCCAAAAGCGATAATGCGCGCACTGTTCCAGGAAGTAACAAATTCATCTGTTCAATCCGGCGGAAGTACACTGACACAGCAGCTGATAAAGAACCAAATCTTAACGAATGAAGTTTCTTTCGAGCGGAAAGCAAAAGAAATTCTGCTTGCTTTGCGGCTGGAAAAATTCTTTGATAAAAAAGAAATATTGGAAGCCTACCTCAATGTTTCCACTTTTGGAAGAAATGCAACCGGACGTAATATTGCCGGAGTTGAAGCAGCTGCCAAAGGTATATTTGGGGTGAGTGCAAAAGAATTAACATTGCCTCAGGCCGCTTTCATAGCAGGGCTTCCTCAGAGTCCATTCGGCTACACTCCCTTTACAAGGGAGGGAACGGTCAAAGAGAATCTGGAACCGGGTTTCTCAAGGATGAAAACCGTTCTGAAAAGAATGTATGATGACGGAAAGATTGACCAGAAGCAATACGAGGAAGCTTTGGCATATGACTTGACAAAGGATTTCACTACAGCTTCTGAGAGCCCTTTGGAAAAGTATCCATATTTAACGTATGAAATAGAAGAACGTGCAGTAAAAATCATGACTAAAATTCTCGCAAAAAATGACGGATATGAAGAACAGGACTTAAAAGAAGATGACGAGCTCCGCGAGGAATACAGAACCCTTGCAGACCGGACAATCCGCCAGAATGGCTTCCAAATTCATACGACCATTAACAAGGATATTTATGATAAGATGCAGCAGGTCAAAGATAACTACCCTTATTACGGCCCTGATAAACCTGAGACAGTGAAGGATCCGGAAACTGGAGAAAACAAGCAAATCATGGAGCCCGTAGAAGTTGGTGCGATCTTAATTGAAAATAAAACCGGGAAAATTATCAGCTTTGTCGGCGGACGCGATCACAAACGCGAGCAGCTGAACCATGCTACAAGCGCTCTAAGGCAAAATGGTTCAACCATGAAGCCGCTTTTAGTCTATGCTCCGGCAATAGAACTGGGAAAGGCAGCGCCGGGCACTATTCTTCCTGATGTGCCGCTGCACCTTGCTCCGGGACTAAACAGACCTTGGCCAAAGAACTATACAAATACCTATAGCGGGCTCGTTTCGGCCAGACATGCACTTAAGCATTCATACAATGTCCCTGCTGTAAAGCTCTATAAAGATATAGTCGGACAGCGGCCTGCTTCTTACCTGGAAAAAATGGGCTTTACTTCTCTTATCGGCCCTGACTATACAAACTTGTCTACATCCATCGGATCACTGGAATACGGTGTAACTGTAGAAGAAAATACAAACGCATTTACTACATTTGCTAATGGCGGGAAATTTATTGACGCCTATATGATTGAAAAAATTACAGATAAAGACGGGAACGTCATATTCCAGCATAAGTCCGAGCCTGTTGATGTATTTAGCCCGCAGACAGCGTACCTTACAATCGATATGATGAGAGACGTTATTAACAGCGGAACTGCCACATCGATTAAGAGCAGATTGAAGTTCGGTTCTGATTGGGCGGGGAAAACAGGTACTGGTACTGAATTCATAGATGCCTGGTTTGTGGCAACCAACCCGAATGTCACCTTCGGCATCTGGTCTGGTTATGATACGCCTAAATCATTGAAGGCTCCTGGCCCATTAAGCTATAGCCTGCGAAATAATTATCTGTGGGCTGACCTGATGAATGCAGCATATGATGTTGCCCCTGACCTTGTGGACCCGAGCGAAAGCTTTAAAATGCCGGGCGGAATCGTAAGACGTTCATTCTGTGCTATTTCCGGCCTGCTCCCTTCAGAGGCATGTTCAAAGGCTGGCCTGGTCGAGACTGATTTATTCAATGCCAAATTTGTTCCTACAAAAGTGGATGACAGCCTCGGCAATGGAAAACTTGTAAGAATTGGCGATAAAAAATATATGGCACTTGATTCAACACCAGAAGAGTTTACTGAACCTGGAATGGTAGTCAATCCGGAATATATTCAAAAGCTATTCGGCATTAAATCAAATCTAAGTACTCTTATTCCGAATAAAGAACGCTGGAAGAGCATACTGACTAGCGCTGACCAGCTCAAAGACAACGGTAAAGCCCCGGCAGCTCCAGGCATAAAGGCTTCGGGTGAAACCATTACATGGGGCGCACACCCTGAAAAAGATGTGATAGGTTACCGTGTTTATAACGGAGGCAAAAAAGTCGGTACCATAAAAGCCGGCTCCTCCCTTAGCTTTAAAGCTGGAAGCGGCTCAATCCATGTAACAGCCGTTGACATTGCCGGCAGAGAGTCCGCTCCATCCAATGCAGTGGAAATCGGCAAAAAGCCGGAAGAAGAGAAACCTAAAGAAGAAAAGCCTAAGGAAGATAAACCTAAGGAAGATAAGCCTAAGGAAGATAAACCGAAAGATCCGCCAGCCGAAGAAAAGCCCAAGGAAGAAAAACCATCAGAATCCGGTGAAGATGGAGAGACATCAGCTGAAAATGGTTAAAATGAAAAGCAGAAATCCATTGATTGGATTTCTGCTTTTCTCGTTTTATACTTTTAAAAGCACGTGAAGGCCGCTGTTTTTGAACAGCGGCCTTGAACTTTCTTAATCTTCCATTGTAGACAGATCACCGGTTGGGAGATCCAGTTCCCATGCCTTAAGCACACGGCGCATGATTTTGCCGCTGCGGGTTTTTGGAAGCTTGTCGCGGAATTCGATTTCACGCGGAGCAGCGTGGGCAGCAAGGCCCTTCTTAACGAATTGGCGAATTTCTTCCACTAATTCCTCAGTTGGTTCATGCCCATCCCGTAAAGCAACAAACGCTTTAATAATTTCTCCGCGGACAGGATCCGGCTTGCCGATAACCCCAGCTTCTGCAACCGCAGGATGTTCGATCAGTTTACTCTCTACTTCAAACGGCCCTACACGTTCGCCAGATGTCATGATAACATCATCTACACGGCCCTGGAACCAGAAGTATCCATCTTCATCCATATAAGCGGAATCTCCGGAAACATACCAATCACCAGGCATAAAATAAGATTCATATTTTTGCTCGTTATTCCAGATGGCATGCATCATGGAAGGCCAGCCCTTTTTAATCGCAAGGTTGCCCATACGGTTAGGCGGCAGTTCATTTCCCTGATCATCGACAATGGCTGCTTTTACACCCGGAATCGGCTTACCCATGGATCCCGGCTTTATTTCCATGCAAGGATAATTGCAGATGAGCTGTGCACCTGTTTCAGTCATCCACCATGTATCATGGATGCGCATGTTAAAGACTTTTGTACCCCATCTGACAACTTCAGGATTTAGCGGTTCACCCACACTGAGGACATGGCGAAGGGAGCTTAAATCAAATTTTTTCACCACTTCATCGCCCGCTCCCATCAGCATGCGGAATGCAGTCGGAGCACTATACCAAACTGTAACGGCATACTCCTCAATCATTTTATACCAAGTCTCCGGATTGAACCTGCCCCCGACCACAAGGTTTGAAGTCCCTGTCAGCCACGGGCCGAAAATACCATATGAAGTACCGGTTACCCATCCTGGATCAGCAGTGCACCAATATACATCTTCTTCTTTTAAGTCCAGCACCCATTTAGCTGTCTGGTAATGCTGAATCATTGCATTATGTACATGCAGCACCCCTTTTGGCTTTCCTGTTGAACCGGATGTATAATGCAAAATAAGCCCATCGTTTCCGTCAACCCATTCAATTGGGAGCTTCCTGCTGGATTCAGCCATTCTTTTATTAAAATTGACATATGGCCCGGTTTCCTCTATATTTTCCCCAACAAGGAATACATGCTTTAAAGCAGGCAGCTGGTCAACAGGCACCCGTTCCAAAAGCTCAGGTGTTGTAATCAGGACTTTTGCTTCACTGTCAGCAAGTCTGTCACGGACCGCACCTTCCATGAAAGCTTCAAATAGAGGACCCACTATAGCCCCCAGTTTAACAGCCCCCAATACGGCAAAATAGAGCTCAGGAGAACGCGGCATAAAGATGAACACCCGGTCGCCTTTTTCAACATCGCCATATGCTTTTAATGCATTTCCCGCTTTATTGGATAGATCCTTCATTTCTTTAAAAGTATACTTCTCATTTCTCTCCCCATCGCGATAATAAAGGGCAACCTTATTTTTTCTGAAAGATTCCGCATGACGGTCAATAGCCTCATAGGCCATATTCATGCGGCCGGTTTCTTTCCAGGAAAATTCTTTTTCCGCATCAGCCCAGTTGAAATTTGCATAAAGTTCATTATAATTTTTTAAATTGAAGTCCCCTTGTGTTACTGGCAGCGCTTCCACTTTCATAAATAGTTCTCCCCCTTATTTAGATTTGATATTATTATAGTATAAACATTATATTTTCTCAATTTTTAAAATTTTAAAGGAGAAAAAAGTAGTTATGACCAGACTCGTAAATTGTCACAAACTTTTTTAAATTACACAGAAAATTATGTGAAAGCGCTTTATCATCCGCGTTTTTATGTATAATAGAAGATACATTGATCATGCTACCTGGGTGGTGAATACATGGAACATAACAAAACGTATAATGCAAAGGAATTAAAAACAGCCAATGGAAAATTAATCATTGAGGGGCCAATTACACCCGAAAAATTGGCAGATTATGAGTTTCATAAAGATCTTGTCGCTTTCAGGCCGCCGGCTCAGCAGCATAAAGCCCTGGTTGAGATTGCGGGATTGCCTGAGGGCCGAATTATAGTAGCCCGTGACAGACATACCATTGTCGGCTATGTTACTTACTTGTATCCGGATCCCCTTGAACGCTGGTCTGAAGGTAAGATGGATAATTTAATTGAATTGGGTGCCATAGAAGTGATTCCTGCTTTCCGGGGTTCGGGAACAGGCAAGAACCTGCTGAAAGTATCTATGATGGATGATGCTATGGAGGATTATATTGTTATAACGACAGAGTATTATTGGCATTGGGATTTAAAAGGAACTGGCCTGAATGTATGGGAATATCGAAAAATCATGGAAAAGATGATGAATGCAGGCGGTCTTGAATGGTACGCCACAGATGACCCGGAAATCAGTTCTCACCCTGCAAACTGCCTGATGGCCCGAATCGGAAAAAGAGTAGACCAGGATTCTGTCCAGCAATTTGACCGCTTGCGCTTTATGAATCGCTTTATGTATTAATAGAAGTGTAAATACATAGTTCATGCTATGACTTTTCCTGCATGAGTGTATCTCCATATATTTTATAAGGAGGCATTTAAAGTGATTGTAGAAGAAATTATGAAAACGGATGTCACGGCTTTGTCAAAAGAAGACACTATTGCCGATGCCATAAGAATTATGAGTGAAAAAAGAATCCGGCATTTGCCAATAACAGATGAAGATGGCAGACTCCAGGGACTTGTAACAGATAGGGATATTCGGGACGCCACACCTTCTATTTTTCATACAGAACTGTTTAAGGAAGATCTGCAGAGACCGTTAAAAATGATTATGAAGACAGATATCATCACTGGTCATCCGCTTGATTTTGCTGAAGAAATTGCTGCGGTTTTTTATGAGCAGCGGATTGGCTGCCTTCCCATATTAAACGATAATAAGCTGGTTGGGATTGTCACAGAAACCGATTTGCTTCATACATTAGTTCAATTGACGGGAGCTCATCAGCCAGGCTCGCAGATTGAAGTGAAGGTGCCGAACAAGGCGGGCATGCTGTTTGAAATCGCTGAAGTCATTTGCAGAAGGAAGGCAAATATCCAGAGTGTCCTTGTATACCCTGACAAAACAGATGATAAATTTAAAATATTGGTGATAAGGGTACAAACAATGAATCCTACACTTGTAGTAGAAGATTTGAAAAAAGCAGGCCATCACGTTTTATGGCCAAATATGCCGGGGATTTCACTATGACACATGATTCAGTATTTGTTTATTCGGAAGACCTGCTGAATTACAAATTCGGCAAAAATCATCCTTTTAATCAGATAAGGCTGAAGCTGACACTCGATTTGCTCAAAAATATAAATGCCATCGATGACTGTCATATTATCCCGCCGCGCCAGGCTTCGGATGAAGAGCTTCACCTGATTCATGATCCAAATTATGTGAATGCTGTCAAGCTTGCCGGCCGTGGACAGCTTCCTGAGGAATCATGTGAAAACTATGGTCTTGGAACAGAGGACACACCTATATTTTCCAATATGCACGAAGCGAGCTCTCTTTTAGTAGGAGGCACCCTGGCAGCCGTTGATGCCGTTATGAACGGACGTGCTAAGCATGCACTGCACCTTGGCGGAGGCCTTCACCACGGTTTTAGGGGAAAAGCCTCCGGATTTTGCATTTACAACGATAGCTCAGTAGCCATAAAGTACATGCAGGAAAAGTATAAAGCCCGTGTTTTGTATGTAGATACTGATGCTCATCATGGTGACGGTGTCCAATGGTCATTTTATGATGACCCGGATGTATGCACCCTATCAATTCATGAAACAGGCCGATACCTTTTTCCTGGTACCGGAAATATCAATGAACGGGGACAAGGGAAAGGATATGGTTTCTCTTTTAATATTCCCGTGGACGCTTTTACTGAAGACGACTCCTGGCTGCATGCATACCGTACAGCTTTTCGGGAGGTTGCGGAATTTTTCAAGCCTGATGTAATTTTGACGCAAAATGGGGCTGATGCACATTACCTTGACCCTCTTACCCATTTATCATCTACTATAAAAATCTATAGGGAAATTCCGAAACTGGCTCATGAAATTGCCCATGAATATTGCGGAGGGAAATGGATTGCAGTCGGCGGCGGCGGCTATGACATTTGGAGAGTTGTTCCCCGGGCATGGGCCATGATTTGGCTCGAAATGACTGAAAACTCTAATTGTTACGGCAATATCCCGGAGGAATGGATAAATAAGTGGAAAGAACACGCACCTGTGCCTCTTCCCTCTGAATGGGAAGATCCGGCTGATTTATATAACCCTATCCCCCGTAAAAGTGAAATAACTGAAAAAAATGCCCGGACATTGGACAAGGTTCTATATCCCATCCGGAACAAATCAATGACAGAGTCTAAATAAGAAAGTGACTGGCCGGAAACATCCGGCTGCCATTTCTTCACAGTCAAATAAACAGGCCTGGCTTTAGCCAGACCTGTTTATTGATTGTTCTCTTCATTAAATTTCGGATCAGAAATAATGATTTCAACACGCCTGTTTTTCTCCCAATTTTCCGGTCCGGAATTGGGAACGATGGGACGGGTTTCCCCGTAGCCGATAGCCATAAATCTGTGGCTGTCAAGGTTATGCCCTTCTGTTAAATATCTGATTACTGTACTGGCCCTGGCAGCAGATAACTCCCAATTGGACGGATATCTATATGTAGTTATGGGCCGGTCATCAGTATGTCCTTCCACCTTCACCAGGTTGGGCATGTTTGCTAACAGGGTTCCTACTTTATCCAGGAAAGGGTAGGAGCTCTCTATAAGACTGGCCTCCCCGGATTCGAATAAAACCTGTTCCTGCAGGACGAGAACGACACCACGCTCCGTTCTGTTTGCCACTATAACCTCTTCTAAACCATTCACATCCAGAAAGGACTGTATTTCCATCTGGAGCTCATCAAGCGAATCAAATTGACCGCTGCCTTCTTTTTCCGTATTTTCTTCCATTTCTCCCTGATTCTCCGCTGGAATGATGGACGGCTGGAAATCAAGCACCTGTTTGTCCCGGAAAGAGTCAGAAATCGCCTGAAATTTCATTAAATCAATCTGTGACATTGAAAATAGCAGGATAAAGAAAACCAATATTAATGTAACGAGATCTGAGAAAGTCACCATCCAGATTGGGGCACCTTTAGGAGGCTTAGGAGATCTTCGCCTACGCCTCATGATTCAAAGCCTCCCCCGCGTTTACTGCCCTCTCAAGCTCTCTCCGTTCCTCAGAGGATAAAAAGGCGCTCAGCTTCTCCTCCAGAATTTTGGGGTTTTGACCGGATTGAACACCGATGACCCCTTCAATAATGATCTCCTTTAAAAATACTTCCTTCTCTGTCTTCAAAGCCAGCTTTGCTGCCATCGGCAGAAAAATAAGATTGGCCAGAAGTGAGCCATATAATGTAGTCAATAAGGCAATGGCCATATTTGGCCCAAGAGTGGAGGGATCATTTAAATTTTTCAGCATCAGAACCAGGCCGATCAGAGTTCCTATCATCCCCCATGCAGGAGCGTACTCACCCGCTCTTTCAAGAATACTTCTGCCTTTTCTGTGCCTCTCTTCCATCGCCATTATTTCTGCATTCATAATGTCAGTAATGACATCCGGCTCTATGCCATCCACAGCCAGATAAATGCCTTTCCGAATAAAAGAATCTTCAACTTCCCCGACTTCAGCCTCAAGCGACAATAGCCCTTCACGCCGGGCACGCTCAGAGAGTTTGACAAAAATCCCAATCAGGTCGCCAACGCTTTGTTCTTCACTGGAAAAAACCTGCTTAAAAACTGTGGGCATATGCCTGATATCTTTTAATGGGAAACTAACAAGCAAACCGGCTATTAATCCGCCTAAAACAATAAGGATTGATGAAGGGTCAATAAATGATAAAAATCCAGCTGCTCCACCATTCCACATAATCCCAAAAATGAGCATAGCCAGGCCCGCCAATAACCCAGCAGGTGTTAACATATCGAACTTTCTCATACTCTCTCTCCCTGATCCACTGCATTATCTAAAAGTTTTAGTATAAAGTGAAACTCAATCAGTGGGGGTGCTTTTCTCCCCGCTGGTTGTTAGTTGAGGCCCACAGGAAGCGGGTCACAAAGACGTTGCCACAGGACAAGGAAGGCAACGGCAGCGATAAATCGCACGACCGAAAGCGGCAGCTTTTGGGAGGATGTGGCGTTTTTAGTCTTTGTTCCTCTTTTCAGGCCTTTACATTATAAAGCGAGGCGACTTGCCCAGGGGTGACAAGCGAGCCCCTAGGAGCCGCAGCTAGATTGGGCAGTTTGATCGCCACTTTCTCCTTTAAATCCACTGAGTCTTGAAAGGGGGATCTTACTGCCCGTTAGACTGCGATAAATTTTGACAGAAAGAAACGCCTTTCATATTAAGGCGTTTCTCTTTCTTCCCTTGTCCAGCTGCAGTGCCTAGCCCTCGAGTCGCTTCGGTCCAGATGCTGAAGTCAAAGAACGACTTCAACTTCTGGCCCTCCAGCGCTTGTCGGGACTGGTCGAGGCGCTTCCGCTTGTCTTTTATATCGGCATGTTTCTTATTTTGTTGAGCTTCGTTCTTCAATTCGATGTGGAAGTACAACAATTTGCTCATCGACAGATTCTTTATTCATAAGTTTTGTAAGTAATCTCATGGCAACTGCACCGATATCATACAATGGCTGTACAACTGATGTCAGCTGAGGACGTACCATTAAAGTCAATCTGGTATTGTCTGAACTGATGACCTCAAAGTCTTTAGGAACATCATAGCCTTTATCTTCAGCACCATGGATAATTCCCAAAGCCATTTCATCAGATCCTGCAAAAATAGCAGTTGGGCGAGGTTCAGCCTCGAGCAGTTTTTCAAAGGCTTCTATACCTGAATCGTACGTATAATCTCCTTCAACCACCAATTCATCACGGAAGGATACTTCAGCTTCTTCCAATGCACGCTTATAGCCTGCAAGCTTCTTTTCCTGATTAATCGGCTCGCGGAGGGGCCCTACCACAAGGGCTACATCTTTATGGCCTTTTTCAATAAATGACTTTGTGACATCAAATGCTGCCTGTTCATAATTAATATTGACTGATGGAATTTTGCCCGTTTCTTCAATAGAACCGGCCAGTACGATCGGAACCGGAGACTTTTCAAACTCTTCTACAAGCTCGGACGTAATGTTGCCGCCCATGAAGACTATTCCATCCACCTGTTTCCCGAGCATAGTATTAAGCAAATGCAGCTCTTTTTCGATATTCTGGTCGGAGTTGCTGAGAATGATGTTGTATTTATACATTGTCGCAATATCTTCTATGCCCCTTGCCAGTTCTGCAAAAAAGGTGCTGGAAATGTCGGGAATGATCACACCGACTGTAGTGGTTTTTTTGCTTGCCAATCCTCTTGCAACCGCGTTCGGGCGGTATCCAAGCCGGTCAATTACTTCCATTACTTTTTTTCTTGTTGCGGGTTTAACATTCGGGTTGCCATTTACAACACGAGAAACCGTTGCCATTGAAACATTCGCTTCTCTCGCCACATCATATATTGTTACATTCATTACTGACACTCCTTTTTTGAATAGCGGTCACTTCTATTACTTTATATTTTACAGCAACACGACATAACCTACTCATTTTTTATCCTAATTTGTGAGCAGTTACACATGAACAATTATGTATTTAATCATACGACAGTCCAGGAATTGCCGCAATGTCAAGGCTTATATTTCTGAAAAAAACTTAAAACTTCACTTTACAAGCGAAAAAAAGAGCCCTCTGCATGAGCAGAAGGCTCTCCGTATATTGAATAGTTCCGTTGATGCCGAATCAGAATGCGCGAACGGCTCTTATTCGATGATCACACTTTCAGCAATGCTGAAGATTTCAGTTCAGACATAAAATGGTCAAATTGATTTAAGTCCATTTGCTGTGCTGAATCTGAAAGGGCAACAGCCGGGTCAGGATGAACTTCTGCCATTACGCCATCTGCGCCGATTGCCAGCGCTGCTTTTGCTGCCGGAAGAAGCAAATCTCTGCGGCCTGTTGAATGTGTAACGTCAACTAGTACAGGCAAATGTGTTTCCTGCTTAAGGATTGGCACTGCTGATATATCCAGTGTATTGCGTGTTGCCCGTTCGTAGGTGCGGATTCCCCGCTCACACAGGATGATCTGTCCATTTCCCTGGGACATGATGTATTCTGCAGCATTAATGAATTCTTCAATTGTAGCTGCAATTCCGCGCTTTAAAAGAACTGGCTTATTTACAGCACCCGCTGCTTTTAATAGCTCGAAGTTTTGCATGTTTCTTGCACCGATTTGAATGACATCAATATAATTTACAGCTGTTTCAATATCATTAGGGCTTACAATTTCAGAAATAACTGCCAGATCGTATTCATCTGCCACTCTTTTTAAAATTTTCAGGCCTTCAAGGCCAAGACCCTGAAAATCATATGGCGAAGTTCTTGGTTTATATGCTCCTCCGCGAAGAAGTTTAAGCCCTTTCGCTTTTACAGCTTCAGCAACAGTTGCTACCTGCTCATATGATTCAACTGCACACGGGCCAAAAACAAGATGAGGATTGCCATCTCCTACTTTTTCACCTTTCAAGTCCACAATTGTGTTTTCAGGCTTCTTTTTGCGTGAAACTAGAAGCGCTTTTCTATGATCATCTTTTTGAAGTTCTAGACCTGCTTTAAATATTTCCTTGAACATATGCTCAATTGTTGAATTTTCAAAAGGACCGTCATTATGCTCTTTTATCAAATCCAGCATTTTGCGTTCCCGGACAGGATCATAACGATAAACCCCTTGTGTTTCCTTTACTCTTCCGATTTCTTGAACAAGTTCAGCTCTTTCATTGATCAAAGATAAAAGCTGAAGATTCAGCTCATCCACTCGATCACGAAGTTTATCTAGTTCATTATTGCTCATTTCCTGTCCCTTCCTTTCGAATCTCAATTTAAGCCGTGCTGGTTTCAGGATGCATGTACATAGCCCGCAACTAAATCGCAACGAGTTAAGCATTTCCATCTTTTTCTTTTACGGCCCATGGATATGTGATACATTTTTTATAATTAGGGTTATTATATATGAATTATTCAGACATGTCACGAAAAATTTCTTTATTAATTAAACGCTTTTAAGTAGTAAAGCGATCTAAAGGCATAAATAAGCATTCTAAGACAATTAAAAAGAAGGTGTATTGCTTTGGACGAACAAAAAAAGCTTTTTGCACTGGATATCGGCACTCGCACGGTTGTCGGAATTATTCTGGAAGAAGAAGGCGGCCAATACCATGTGAAAGACATCGTGATTAGGGAGCATGCAGAGAGGGCCATGCTCGACGGCCAGATCCATGATGTTCCGGCTGTTTCAAAAATTATAGCAGAAATCAGGGATGATCTTGAAGTGAAACACGGCCCATTAAATAAAGTTTGTGTAGCAGCGGCAGGCAGGGCTTTAAAAACGGAAAGATCTAAAACTTCCATCACCATTAAAGGAAAACCCATGATGAAAAAGCAGGATATACTTCACCTTGAATTAAGTGCGGTTCAGCAGGCGCAGGCAATCGCTGCAGAAAAGCAGGCAGCTGAAAAAAGCTATTATTACTATTGTGTTGGATATTCGGTTTTATACTACCGTCTTGATGGTGAAGAAATCGGAAGCCTGATTGATCAGCAGGGGGATGAGGCATCTGTCGAAATCATTGCTACCTTCCTGCCCAAAGTTGTAGTAGAGTCACTTATCTCAGCTCTTCAAAGAGCTTGCCTGGAAATGGAAGCTTTAACACTGGAGCCAATCGCAGCTATTAATGTCCTTATCCCGCCTTCAATGAGAAGGCTGAATGTGGCACTTGTTGATATTGGTGCCGGAACATCCGATATTGCCATAACAGATCTGGGCACAGTTACTGCTTTTGGAATGGTGCCTGTAGCAGGCGACGAGATCACCGAAGCCATCAGTGACCAGCTTCTGCTGGACTTCCCTCTAGCCGAAAAGGCAAAAAGAGACTTGCACGAATCCGATACGATTACTGTCACGGATATTCTCGGCTTCCAATCAGAAATCAGCAGGGAGGAGACAATTGAAAAAATCTCTCCAGCACTTGTACGTTTGACAAATTCCATCTGCGAGGAAATATTGCGGCTGAACAACAGGCCGCCAAAAGCCGTCATGCTGGCAGGCGGAGGGAGCTTAACACCCGGACTTCCTGAAAGGATAGCGAACAGATTAGGCCTTCCGGCAAACAGAGTTGCCATTAGGGGGATTGATGCTATCGGCGGCCTGAATTTACCGGATAACACAGACCGAGGCCCTGAGTTAGTCACCCCAATAGGAATCGCAATTGCCGCTAAAAAAGCCCCGGTCCAATATTGTACTGTTTACGTCAACGATCAGCCTGTCCGGCTATTTGATGTTAAAAAACTGACAGTCGGGGATTGTCTGCTGGCAGCAGGCATTAAAATGAATAGGCTTTACGGGAAGCCCGGACTTGCTATGATTATCAATTTAAATGGGCAAAACATTACGATCCCTGGAAGCCATGGAGAAGCTCCTGTCATTACACGCAACAGCCTCCCAAGTGGTTTAGATGAAGAAATCAAATCAGGGGATATCATAACCGTTTCAAAAGGGCGTGACGGATTGCCTGCTGAAGTTTGCATAAAGGATTTAATAGATGAAGTCCCGGAAAAGTCTATCACTATTAACGGAAAACAGTATACAATCCATCCTGCCATTACCTGTAATGAAAAAGTTGTCCCGCTAGAGCAGACTCTTGCTGATCGGGATAAAGTGGAGTGCAGGGTATCGGAAACAGCTGAAGAAATCTTAACCATTTTAAGTCTAAATAATTTATTAAACGAGCTTAAGCCTTTTCGAATCAGCATTAACGAAAAAGAGACTTTTCTGCCGCGCCATTCCGGAAAGCTTTATAAAAACGGCCTTGAGGCTAATTGTCACAGCATAGTAGAGGATGGTGACAATCTTCGCATTGAAAAAGGAAACACTCTGACCGTAAAGGAATTAGCAGATATTAAGCAGCTGGCACTTCAGGAGAGTATCCCTGTCATTTTTAACAGCAAGAAAATAGAGCTGTCCAGGGGAATACTCGAATTTCAGAGAGAAGGAGCTGTACTCACCGAAGATGACGTAATTTCTGCTGGAGATGCGATAACAATTATGAAAAAACCAAGATCCCCCTTTATTTTTCAGGATATATTCAGCCATGTTAATGTCGATATGCCTGCTTCCTCTTCCGGAGGCTTCATCCTTTTGAAAAATGGGAAAAAAACATCCTTTCATGAATCTGTAGAGCCTGGTGATCACCTTAAAATTGTGTGGCCTTCCATAAATAATAAACAGCATTCAACTATTAAATATAGCTAGAAATTAAAAACCCATCCGATTGGATGGGTTTTATCTGTTTTCCTTTACAGCATTCAAAAGGGAGTCATATGTAATCTTCCAATGTGATGCATGCCATACCACATCTCCATTATTAAACAGAATTGCCTGTGGCGACTCATGTTTAATATGAAAAGCTTCTGCAATGTGATTGGACAAAGGGCGATCATCCTGAACAACCAGGTAATAAGTATTTACATCTTTATGCTCTTTTACAAAGCTTTCATATTCTTCATAAGCTGCACCGCTCACAGGGCATGTGGAACTATGTTTTAAAACCAGCAGCTGCTCTCCTGACTCTACCGCTTGATCGAATGCTTCATGACTATCAAATTTTTTCATTTTTCTCTCCTCCTAAAATTAAACAACGGTGAAGTTATCGTACCACTTCACCGTTGTTTAAACAAATAGTTTAGTTATACTTTTGCTCGGTTTCGTCAAAAGCTTTTTTCGTTTCTTCCAGCTTCATTTGGATTTCTGCATCATTGACTGGCGCGTTTCCTTCAGCCTGGAATGTTTCGTCAATGATAGCTGCTCCCTCTTCTTCAGCTGTTCCGTTTGAAGGAGCTTGTCCATTTTGATAGTCTTTTAAGTTTTTCACTTTATTTACAAGCTCATTGGATTGCTTGGTCACTGTTTGAGTTAACACATTTGTTTTCTCTTTAGCAGCATTAGCCAGTTCAGTTCCTTTTGTCATAGCTGTTTCGCGGTACTGTCCTGATTTTTCTTTTAAGATGGCCGCTTTTTCGCTTAAATCACTTTGAAGCTCTTTTCCTGATTTTGGAGCCAGGAACAAAGCTGTAGCTGCGCCAACCATTCCTCCTATAAGAGCACCAATCATAAAATCCTTCGTATTGATATTTTCCTCAGTTTTTACCTGGTTTGAATCAAATTGAGTACGGTCTTGGCTATTCATTCTCCTTTTTCCTCCTCTTATTCTAGTATCGTGCTCTTTCTCTCTGGCGTTCGGGCGGAAGCATTTGTTTCTCGCCGACATTGTACTGATAAGGGTCTTCTTTTCTCATTTTCCACTTATCCTTGATTTCAAGGAGAACATTGCTCCACTGAACCACCTGTGAGATTTTATCTTTATTCTGTTCAAGCTGTGTGTTAACAGAAGATGTGATTTTCTGAATGGATCCATTAAATTTGCGGACAGAGTCACCAACTTCTTTTACCGCAGTTACGACACTGTTCAGATTTTCAGACTTCTGCTGAATATCTGTTGCCAGTGAATTTGTTTTGTGCAGAAGGACTGTAGTTTCCTTCGTAACACCGTCTAATTGCCTTTCAAGGCCTGCTAATGTGTGTGAAACGTTATCTAATGTACCTTGCAAGGATTTTAATGTTTTTGCCAAATAAATGACCAAAACAAGGAATGCAATAGCAATGACTGCTACACTTAAGTATAAAATTATTTCCAATTCCTACACCTCCGGTTGTCTGTATACTAACTTTTTACCCAGATGCACTGCCTCTAAACCAGGAGTACATTAATAGATTCAACTTATAACGTCCAAATTCCTTCTCATTCGGGTATTTTCATCAGTTAAAGTAAATATTAGCATAATTGGAAAAGGTTAAACAAAACCATTCATTTCGGTTACAATAAGAGTTGTCGGAGAAATAAATTTTGATGGAGGTATATATGCATGAAAGATCCCCGTATTGAAAAACTCGCCAAAAATTTGATTAACTATTCAGTCCGTCTCCAGAAAGGCGAGAAAATCCTTATTGAAAATTTTGGACTGCAGAAGGAATTGGTGACGGCTCTGGTTAAGGAAGCATACGATGCTGGAGGATACCCATTTGTTTCCTTAAAAGATCATCAGGTGGATCGTTCCCTGCTTTTAGGAGCACAAGAAGAGCAATTCAATATGATGGCTGAATTTGAAGCAAATGTTATGAGCAAAATGGATGCATACATAGGACTTCGCTCCGGAGATAACATCAACGAGCAGGCTGATGTGCCGGATGATAAAATGAAAATCCATGGTTCAACAATTGGACAGAAAGTACATAGAGAAATTCGCGTGCCAAAAACGAAGTGGGTAGTCCTGCGCTATCCAAATGCTTCCATGGCTCAGCTTGCTAAAATGAGCACAGAGGCATTTGAAGATTTCTACTTTGATGTCTGCAATTTGGATTACGGCAAGATGGATAAAGCAATGGACAGCCTTGTAGAATTAATGAATAAGACCGATAAAGTCCGGATCACCGGCCCTGGTACAGATCTGTCCTTCTCGATTAAGGATATTCCTGCAATCAAATGTTCCGGTCAGATGAATATTCCTGATGGAGAGGTTTATACTGCCCCTGTACGTGAGTCTGTGAACGGCGTTATCACTTACAACACACCATCTCCATACCATGGTTTTACATTCGAAAATGTCAAGCTGACATTTAAAGACGGTAAAATTGTTGAAGCGGAAGCCAATGACAGTGAACGCATCAATAAAATCTTTGATACGGATGAAGGTGCACGCTTTATTGGTGAATTCGCCATCGGAGTTAATCCATACATTCTTCATCCGATGCAGGATATTCTGTTCGATGAAAAAATCGACGGAAGCTTCCACTTTACACCCGGACAGTGCTATGACGAAGCGTATAATGGCAATAAATCAAATATCCACTGGGATATGGTCAACATCCAGCGCCCTGACTATGGCGGCGGTGAGATCTACTTTGATGATGTATTAATCCGTAAAGACGGGCGATTCGTCATTGCTGAACTGGAAGCGTTAAATCCAGAGAACTTAAAATAGGGTCACGAGTCTATGTAAAAAAGGATGCTTCCTGAGCGGAGCATCCTTTTTATAAATTATATTTGGTTTTCGTATGCCTGCTGGAATTTTTGGATATCTCCGGCACCCATAAACATAATTACACTTTCCTCATGATTTCTTAGGATAGCTGTTTCTTCCTCATTTAAAATTTGTGCATTAGGAATTTTATCCTTTAGATCATTGATCGTGAGCTTTCCATGGTTTTCCCGGGCAGAGCCAAAGATTTCACATAGATAAACCTTGTCAGCCAAATTGAGGCTTGATGCGAAATCCTCAAGAAATGCCTGAGTCCTCGTAAAAGTATGAGGCTGGAAAACGGCGACAACTTCCTTTTCAGGATACTTTTGTCTGGCAGCTTCTACAGTTGCCTTAATTTCTGTCGGATGATGGGCATAATCATCAATAATTACTTGAGAGCCCACTTTCTTCTCGGAAAATCTTCTTTTCACCCCTTCAAAGGAAAGAAGCTGTTCCTGAACAATCTTCGCATCAATCTCTTCATAATGACATAAAGCGATGACAGCTAAAGAGTTCAGGACATTATGATCTCCATAGGCGGCAATTGAAAACGTCTCATAGAAGGTATTGCGGACAAAAACGTCAAATGTTGTTCCTTCAGTCGTCTTAACAACATTGCGTGCCTGGAAATCATTTTCTTCTCCGAAACCGTAAAATACGACAGGCACCTTAGCCTGTATTTTTTGCAGCTGTTCGTCATCACCACATGCAAAAATGCCCTTATTGACTTGCCAAGACATCTCCTGAAAAGCAGAGAAAACATCTTCAACATTGGCAAAGTAGTCAGGGTGGTCGAAATCGATGTTCGTCATTATCGCATAATCCGGGTAGTAAGAAAGGAAGTGTCTTCTGTATTCACAAGCTTCAAAAACAAAATACTCAGCTTCTTCGTCCCCTTTGCCCGTACCGTCTCCAATAAGGAATGAAGTTGGTTTTGCACCTCTCATAACATGTGCAAGCAAGCCTGTAGTGGATGTTTTTCCATGTGCTCCTGTCACAGCAATGCTTGTGAAATTCTTCATAAAATCACCTAAGAAGCGGTGATATCGCACAACAGGCAAGCCAAGCTTCATTGCTTCCTCAATCTCTTCATGCGTGTCCGGATATGCATTCCCGGCGATTACCGTCATGCCCGGCTGTATATTTTCCTTTTGAAAGGGAAGGATCTTTACTCCAGATTTTTCAAGCGCCACCTGTGTAAAAAAGTGTTTCTCAAAATCGGAGCCTTGAACCTGATAGTTCATATCATGCAGAACTTGTGCCAATGCACTCATTCCGGACCCCTTAATACCTACGAAATGGTAAATAGTCATATAAAGAACCTCCAACCATCGTATATCTGTAAAACAGTATATGACATATATCTAGTTTTGCGCATATCCCTTGAGAAGACATGCTTCCGTGACTGTGCTGCTATGCTGTTTCGATGTTATTTATATAAACTTACACTTTAATGTATTGAAACATTATATCATTAATCGATTTTAAAAACTATGTAACGTATTGCCAGCTATTTATACCCTAAACATTACATATAAACCATTGGATATCAGGAAGGCTCTCTATTCCCGCCCTGGAGCTGTTCAGCTTTACGAGAAGAATGCAAAACCGAAGTGAGCCTACCATATCCATTTAAAAGTATTGCTCTGTTATTCAACTCTTTCAAGGCGGGGGTTGGGGCGGTAACGGCGTCCTGCCTTGGCAGCGTGCTTGCCGTCTATCATTACATTATCTCCCGTGAACCCAATGGTGATCTTAAGAAGGCTGCTTCCCACACCATAAGTATCAACTGGAACACCCTTTTCTTCAAAATCACGGATTCGGGATTCGGTGAAGCCTCCGCTCACCACAATCTTCACATGGCCGAAGCCTTCGTCATCCAGCGCTTTTCTTAGAGCAAAAATCAGTTCAGCATTGACTCCACGCGGGTCAAATGTTCCCAGGACATGCTGATTTCTTAAGAAATATTGATCAATCATCGTTCTGGAGGTGTCAACCCGGACACCTTTAAGTTCATCGCCAAAAGCCCTTGCGACTTTCAGTGAGTCAGTGATTGCATCATTGTTATAATCTACAAGAGCAACTAAATCGTCTTCAGGAAACGTCTCCTGATAAGCTTCAGCAGCCGCAACGATATCTCCCTTAAACATTTGAATCAGCGCATGCGGCATTGTTCCCATGCCCTTTTTGCCCCACCATTCGTTCATGGCATGTGTTGCCTGGGCTGTTGCACCCCCAATATAAGCTGCATATCCATCACCAGCCTGGGTGGTGTAATGATCATCCCGGTCTCCCATGAATATGACCTGTTTTTGAACACCGGAAACTCCTGCTGCTTTTACCACATTATAGACATTTGTGGCAACCGAAGTTCTTCTGGCCAATATGCCGTCAATGATTCCTTCGAGATAGCCGAAATCCTGATATCTACCTGTTATGGTCATTATTGTTTCAAAGGGTGAAATCTTGTCACCATCTTTTAATGAATGGATTTCCAGATCATCCGGACGGTCCGCAAATGTTTTTAATAACGCAATAACTTCATCTGTCCCGCATAGAACGGCATGACTCTTTTGAAAAAACTGCATAGTTACAATTTTATCAACGTGATATTTCTTCACAATTTCTCTGGTCTTTAGGAAGTAAACCGCTGAAAACCAGCCATCTCTTACACGTTCATCAAATTTAAAAGTCTGGTTTGTCAGACGCTTTATTTCTCCCTTAACCTTCATTTCAATCTCTTTCATCCCAAGCTCCTTACAAACATGAAAGAAAGCAGGCTTGCCTGCAGACTTGGCGTAGCAAGGAGCAGGCCCCTAAGCCGGCAGGACGCCGGCTTATGAATGCTTTCTTCGTTATCGTAGTAGTTATTCATATTATTTTAAACATGCAAGTAAAGAATACCATGGATTAATTTAATGTACTAGTGTCTTGTATGGATTCAAGATCAGCCGCAGTAATAAGGACATCCCTTGGTTTGCTGCCTCTATTTTCTGAAATGAATCCTTGTTTTTCCATCATATCAATCAGCCTGGCTGCCCTATTATAGCCTATTTTAAATCTTCTTTGCAGACTTGAAGTGGAAGCAGAGCCCTGATCAACAACAAACTCGCATGCTTCAAAAAACAGTTCATCTTCTTCTTCAATGGCTTGGGCTTTTTTCAGAAGCTCTTCCTGCTCAAATAAGTAATCAGGTTCTTGTTCCCTGCGTACATGGGCTACGACATCATCAATTTCTTTGTCTGAAACAAATGTCCCTTGGAGCCTGACCGGCTTTGAGGATCCATTTTCAAGGAAAAGCATATCTCCCCGGCCCAGCAGCTTTTCCGCTCCGCTTATATCAATGATTGTTCTTGAATCAATTTGAGATGACACAGAGAATGCAATCCTTGTTGGGACATTCGCTTTGATTAAGCCGGTAATAACATCTACGGAAGGCCGCTGGGTTGCGATAATCAGATGCATTCCGCATGCACGGGCTTTCTGTGCAATCCGGCAAATGGCTTCTTCCACATCGGCCGGCGCCATCATCATCAGGTCTGCCAGCTCATCAATCACAATGACCATAAATGGAAGCTTCTCTGAATATTGCTGATGCTCTTCAGCCAGCTCATTAAAACGGTTTATATCCCGTACACCGGCATGGGCAAATAATTCATATCTCCGCTCCATTTCCTCTACAGCCCACTTCAGGGCAGCTGTTGCTGCTTTTACATCGGTAATAACCGGGCTGACTAAATGGGGGATTCGATTATATGGTGCAAGTTCGACCATTTTCGGGTCAATCAGGAGAAGCTTTAATTCATCCGGACTTGCCTTATACAAAAGGCTTACAAGGATCGTGTTGATACAGACGCTTTTCCCTGATCCCGTTGCACCGGCAATTAAACCGTGGGGCATTTTCCTTAAATCCGTCACAATCGGCTTTCCTGAGATATCGAGGCCAAGCACAGCAGTCAATGGGGAGCTTCCATTCTGGAACTCAGGGGTGTTTATGATCTCACTGATAAATACCGGACGGCTGCTCTGGTTTGGAACCTCAATGCCGATTGTATGCTTTCCTGGAATTGGTGCCTCAATCCTAATATCCCTTGCTGCCAGACTAAGCTTGATATCATCCGAGAGGTTCGTGATTTTATTCACCTTGACCCCCGGTTCAGGCTGCACTTCAAATCTTGTTACAGAAGGTCCTTGCGTAACATTGACTACCCTGGCCCTGACATTGAAATTCTGCAGGGTGGAGTTTAACATTTGTTCCTGTTCGTAAAGCCAATCAGATGCTTCATCCATGATTACCGGCGGTGTCAGTAATGTCCGCGAAGGGAATTGGTAATACGAAATGTCATCTTCCGCCCGATATATCTGCTGTTCCTTCATCCTGTCCGATTCCGGTGAAGTCGGGTAATCCTCAATTCTTTCCGCTGAAGCAGCAGTCTGCTGGATGCTTTCAGATGGAAACACCGTGATATTATTTTTTTTTTCATCTGCAGGCTTTGATATTTTTCCCTGCTGGTTCATTTTTTTTCTGTCATTGTTCAGCATAATGACGTTGAATGGGATTGACCCTCTGGAAGAAGGCTTTTCCTCTTGAACATTTTTTTCCTGCACTGGATTCGGCATATCTTCATTCTCTGATTCTATGTTTATATCCTGGATTAATTGACTTTCCTCTAGAACCTCTTCAGCCTCTGGTTCAGGGATCGCATTAGAATTTAAATCATCCTGTCCGGAAAGTTCTGCTGTGTCTTCTGTGTATTCTTCTGTTTCTTCTTCATGAAGAGCCTCTTCAATCATATTTGCGAGCGATCTGCTGACTTCAGATTTTTTTTCATGATCAATGCTCTCTTCATGGTTTGAAAACTCATTGCCTGCTGGTTTGGAAGAATCAGGATGGATGACAGGTTCCAGCTCATCGTCCAATGCTGCATGTGTTTCCACTTCACAGGGTTCTTTTTCTTGGTTTTCCTCTGGAACTTCAAACATTAATTCAGATGCTTCACCTATTTTATATTTTTTTGCTGCCGGTTCCTCTTTTTCCAATGCAGCAGCCTGTCCCTGGAAAGCTTCCAGCTTATCAGTAATGACGGTTTTTCTTTCTTTTGGCGAATCAGCAGCAGTCATCTTCGGCCTATTTTGAGGCTTCTGCTGAATTTTGCGCATAACCTCATCGTATGTAATTTCCCTGCGGTTATTTTCCTGTTCCCCGTTCCCTGATTGATCCTTAGGAGTGTTTGAACCTGGTCTCTTAAAACCATATATCGGGGATGGAATTTCTGTTGGCTGGAAAGGCCTTTTCTTATTGGCAGCCTCTCTTTCGTTGCGGGTCAGGATTTTTTCTTCACTTGCAGGTGATGGCGCAGTCTTTTTTTGCCGCTCCCTTTCTGCGGAACGGGGCACCCTTTTTTCATGAAATGGAGAATCTGCCGGTTTTCTCTGCCGCTCCGTTTCCCTTATCCTTGGCTGCCGTTTTTCAGGTGTTTCTTTAACCGTCTGCCCGCGTGTATACTCCTGCTTTTGCTGCCTCTTATTATCCCGGGCTGCTTCATGGTCAGGTATGACCGGAAAACGGAATTGGCCTTTAGGATATTGATAAACTACTTTAGCGTCTATATCTCTTGAACTTTCTTTTGTACTTTGAGAAGCAGGCTGTTTCTCTTGATTTTGCTCATCCGCATGGTCTTCAAATTCCTCATAGTCTTCATCATTATCTTTAAACATATGGAACAGCTTCTTAATCCAGCTCATTTATATCAACTCTTTCTATCAAAAACTTTGTTAGACTATCTCTATTATTTTAGCAGTTATTCACAGATTTTGAATAAGAAATCCGAGAATGAGTCCTTTTAAAGGCAGAATGGGTAAATTTACAAACAAACGAAGAGCTGCAGACATACTTTCGACTCAGAGCAGTTAAAAGATTTATTTGTACAGACATCTGACTTTTTTCACAGTTCTGTTTTACTTTTTAATAGAAATAATTGATTGTTATATAATTCGAAAACAAATAATCACTCCTGGGGGTTTATTTCCCTTTTTTCAGAATGGATCAGCACGGTTAACAAAAAGACTCTTTTCGTATGAATTGTTGTATTTTCACCTATCAATGCTGCCCGTTTATTTCCGCTCCAGGATGCTCAGCGAACCGTGGGCAGGCGCTGAGCATCCTCGACGCTGCGCGTCTGCGGGGTCTCACCTGTCCCGCTACTCCCTCAGGACTTTGAATATACTTTCTTGAGTAAAACACCGCACGAAGAAAATGCGAAGGCATTTTCGAGGATCTCGCCCCTTCCGCTACAATCAACTCAGTAAATAATATACAATTAGCAACAAACCTTGCGAAAACAGCCAATAAAAAAGACCACATTGAAGTGGCCTTTAAAAGCTATTTCTTTTTATTCTTACCCAAAATAAATATGGGTTCAAACTCTCCATTTTCGTATAAAAATGATAGGGAAGTAATGGGCACTCTTCCGCTCGCAAAGAAACTCATAGTCATCTGGGCGAGAACGTCATAGCCTGTTTCATTTTTAATATCAGCAATGATTAATACATCCTGATGCGGAACTGCCACTGCCATGGTTCCTTCTGCTTTCCTGCTCATTTCTTTAATGAACGAATCATTCAGTATCCTGCTTGCATCATATCCATCATTCTTATTTAAGAAATAGAAAGTATTGCCTGCTACAGTATCCGATTTCATATCTGTCGAGAGAGATCTTACATTAAATAGAGCCGTTTCTTTAATTCTTTCCGGATTCCAGCCCTCTTTTTCCATTAGCTGTGCATCAATAAGTCGATACGTTTTACCGAGGTCAAGGGCATAATAGATCCGGGTTTCAGCCGTGTGTTCATCTGTCAGAAAAGGAACGCCTTCCTGTGATTCACCCGGAAAAGAGGTTGATCGAATGACCGGAAAAATGTTTTTTTCATGCCCGGATAAATGAGCATCCTCCACCATTGCTTCCAGGCCTTCTTCCACATAATAAACGACTTCGTCAATCGCTTTTTCCTTTTGCTCCTGCCATTTAGCTATAATGCCCGGCAGAGAGATGGTAATCCCCTTTCCCGTGTTCTTATTTTCTATTCTAAGCTGATCTTTTTCCCTGTCAAAAGAGAAAGTTCGGTTCTCTTTTGCTAAGCGCTGCTCCAATTCATTTTTCATTTTCCTGCTATCCATTTTCATATATAAGCCCCTCCTTTGGGGATTGATTTCCGACTATCATTTTACACTAATAAACCCTCCTGCTCAAAAAAGATGCAGGAGGGCATAAAAGCGGAAGTGACTTGCCCGCCACTGAAATCGAGGGGGCAGGCGCTGAAGCTGTTTTATCAAATAATTGCCAGGCCTAGTTTTCCAGAGTTTGAATAAAGTTCTCGATTTCTTCCTGAGTTTTGCGGTCTTTGCTGACAAAGCGGCCGAGCTCCTGACCATCCCTGAATCCAATGAAGCTCGGAATGCCAAAGACATCAAGCTCAATGCAAAGATCAATGAATTGATCGCGGTCTACATAAACGAAATTATAGTCCCTATATTTTGCTTCAATTTCAGGCAATACCGGTTCAATCACCCGGCAATCAGGACACCAGTCTGCTGAAAACATGAAAATGTGTTTCCCGCTGCTGCGCATCTCGTTAAATTGCTCTATTGATTCCAATTTTTTCATTTCCTTCCGCCCCCTGTGCTGATATGTAGGTCTCCATATTGGATCCAGCCTTTTTTCCTCATATATTCAGATAATATCAGGCTGATGAGAGCGGGTCCAATAATATGCAAGATGATGACCTTCATCCAAACGTCCGGGCCAAAGCCCATCGTGGTAAAAGTCATAATCTGGCCAACAAGCCCGCTTGTACCCATCCCTGCCCCTGCAGCATTGTTTTCCATCAGCCAGATGGTCGTGCCAAACGGTGCGAGGATCGCACCTGCGATTGTAGGCGGAATAAGGATGCGAGGGTTCCTAATAATATTAGGCACCTGAAGCATGGATGTTCCAATTCCTATCGCAATTAAACCGCCCATTTTATTTTCCCTGTAGCTGCTCACAGCGAAGCCGACCATTTGTGCTGCACAGCCAATTGTGGCAGCTCCTGCTGCAACTCCGTGCAAATCAAGCATAAGCGCAATGGCAGCTGAAGAGATGGGAGCCGTCAAGGCAAGTCCCATTAATACCGCGACGATGATACCCATGAGGATCGGCCTTTGTTCGGTTCCCCACATGATCAGGCTGCCAAAGCTTTTCATCCCAAAGTCAATTCCGGGTCCAATAAGTGTAGATACGACATAACCCGATGCAATGGTTACAAGCGGTGTTACAATGATATCCACTTTTGTTTCCTTACTGACCAATTTACCAAGTTCCGTGGAAATAAGGGCTGCAGCGAAGCTCCCTGCCGGCCCCCCGAGAGCCGCGCCTGCAGCCCCGCTTGCGATGGCTGAAAAGACAACCAGCGGCGGTGCATTCAGTCCGTATGCAACTGCCACTCCAATGGCAGGCCCCATCAGCCCCATTGCCAGAAGGCCCATTTCCTGCAAATATTTGATATCAGTCTGTTCCCCAATTGTCTTAATAATCAGCCCGATGATCAGCGAAGCAAACAAGCCCAGCGCCATGCTGCTCAGTGCATCTATAAAATAAACTTTAGCTGAAAGGGTAACCCCTTTTCGATTCAGGAAAGCTCTCATAATTTTCCCCCTATGTAAAAGTTCTGCATTTATAAGATAACATATGTAAAGACACTTGTAATATAAAATCTTCTGTATTTTTATTGTTCTTTTGTCAGGGGCTTTCTATTATATAAATTAAAGATTCAGCTGCTTATTAAGACAAAACAAAAAAACGAAGGGCAGCGCCCCTCGTTTTAGTTATTCATTTGAACAGAATTGGCTATTTCCATCATCGCAGCGGCGTCAGAGGATAAATTTCTGGTTTTAGCCTGCGTTGATAATTTTACGCCTCCAATCCCAACGACCAATTCATGTTCGTCTTTCTTTCCGCTGTTAATTAATAGGAAGCCATTATGTCCCTCTTTTGTAAACGTCTCTTTAACTTCAAATTCATCTTTCTGCTTTAAGGTAGCATCATAAACAATCTTGCTGTCCGAATCTTCATGCTGGTTGTAAAAAAGGATGTATCGTTTCGAACCATTTTTTAAGATGATGTTATTTGGGCTTTCCTCTTCTACTTCATAGCCGAAAGGCAAATAATATTCTATATCTTCAAACTTATGATTGGTCTTTTCAGGTGATTGGTTAAATGCTTCCTCTGCAGCATTCTTTGCGGCGGTTTGCTCTTCTTCCAACGATGCTGAACAGGCACTGAGCAGTATAAATGAAATAAATAAGAGCAAGGCTGCGGTGAATCTTTTACTCATTCTATTGTCCCCTCCTTGCATGGATTCTCATATCCTTCCCTATCATACATTTCTTCTCAATAGTCTGACAACCCTTCATATCAGGATTGGCAGCCTTTTCACTGCGTTACTTCCTAGAAGAAATGTTAAAATATAAGAATATTGCATAAAGGAGGAAAAAGAATGGAAATAACCGTCTATTTAGCAGGTGAAATACATTCCAATTGGCGCAATGAAATAAAGGAAAAAGCAAAATTATTACAGCTGCCTGTTCATTTTACAGGTCCAATGGAAAATCATGACCGTTCTGACATGATTGGAGAGGAAATTCTCGGGACGCAGCCGGATGCAATACTTCGAGATGAAGCTGCTTCAGGCATTAATAACTTAAGAACACAGCTTCTAATGCAAAAATCAGATCTGGTGATTGCATTATTTGGTGAGAAGTACAAGCAATGGAACACCGCCATGGATGCAAGCGCAGCTGCCGCACTTGGAAAGCCGCTGATCCTTATCCGTCCAAAGGAACTTCACCACCCTCTAAAAGAGCTTTCAAGCAAAGCAAATGTTACTGTTGAAACTGTCAGCCAGGCATTGAAAGTTTTGTCGTACATCTTTGAAACCGAATAAAAAAAGGGGGTAGCGCTATGCTATCCCCTTTTTCTATATTCATATTGCCCGATAAGAAGTTTCATGACATGCGAGAACATGGCAGCACGGTCAATCTGCCCATTTGTAAAAATTCCAACTGCTCCTTCATTTTTACGGACGTTTTCTATTTGTGCATAATCATCCATGACAGGGCCCAGTTCTTCGCCAGCTGATAGCCTTTCTGCAACAGCATCAGGAAGAGGAATCCTTGCTCCGCCTGCAATAATCGGAGGCTTTTCTTTTTCCGCCAGAGCCCCCCAGTTACAGAGAAAAAGCCCATATTCTGTTTTTTGCACACCTCCCTCTAACCCAATGCCGATTTGACCTCCGGATATTTCAAGTGCTCCAAAAGCTCTGTTAATGGCCCCTTTAATGGTTTCTTCATCAGAAAATGGCTGATCATTCACTCCCGAGGGCACATCTTCGGACATAATGTCTGCTTCATAATCACTAAAGGCCGCCTGTACTGCCGAAATCTTTGCAGGATTTTTTGAACCAATGATGATTTTCATAAATGCTCCTTTCTTTTGACAGGAAAAAGAGACAGCACCTGCTGTCTCATCTGATTAACTGTTTTGACGAATTGTCTCTACTGTTGAACGGTCACAAGACTTTACAAGTTTAACAAGCAATTCTTTTGCCGCTGCATAATCGTCGACATGCACGATGGATGCATGTGTGTGGATATAGCGGGAGCAAATGCCGATTACTGCACTGGGAACACCTTCGTTGGATACATGAACTTTTCCGGCGTCTGTTCCGCCCTGTGAGACGAAATACTGATATGGGATGTTATTCGTTTCGGCTGTATCCAGTACAAACTCCCTCATGCCCCGGTGCGTTACCATTGAACGATCAAGTATTCGCAGCAGAGCTCCCTTGCCTAAGTGCCCGAACTCGTTTTTATCCCCTGTCATATCGTTGGCAGGGCTTGCATCCAGCGCAAAGAAAATATCAGGAGTGATCATATTCGCTGCTGTCTGTGCACCTCTTAAGCCAACCTCTTCCTGAACTGTTGCTCCTGAATAAAGGATATTGGGAAGAGCTTCATTCTGGACTTCCTCTAAAAGCTCCACAGCCAAGCCGCATCCGTAACGGTTATCCCAAGCTTTCGCCAGTATTTTCTTTTCATTCGCCATTGGTGTGAATGGACAGATAGGCAGAATTTGCTGTCCTGGCTTAATGCCTATTCTTTTGGCATCTTCACGGTCATCCGCCCCAATGTCAATCAGCATATTCTTTATTTCCATCGGCTTTGAGCGCTTTGCTTCGTCTAAAAGATGCGGAGGAATGGAACCGATAACTCCTGTCACAGGTCCCTGATCTGTAATAATTTGTACTCTTTGTGCCAGTAAGACCTGGCTCCACCAGCCTCCAAGTGTCTGAAAACGGATCATGCCATTATCTGTAATGCTTGTGACCATGAATCCCACTTCATCCATATGTCCTGCTACCATTACAGTCGGGCCGCTTTCATCCCCTCTTTTAACTCCGAAGATGCCCCCCAGCTTATCCTGAACAACTTCATCTGTATATTGGCTGATTTGTTCGCGCATGAATTTCCGGACTAAATGCTCGTTTCCAGGTGCCCCCGGCAACTCTGTCAATGTTTTAAAAAGCTGCAAAGTTTTTTCGTTCATTTATTCTTCTCCTTTTTCAATCAATAGATTGTCTATGCAGATATGTATAAAGTGAAACTTCAATCAGTGGGGAGTGCTTTTCTCCCTGCTGATTGTTAGTTGCGGCCCACAGGAAGTGGGTCACAAAGACGTTGCCACAGGACGTGGCGTTCTTAGTCTTTGTTCGTTTTTCGGGCCTTTACGGGCAGTTTGACCCTCACTTATCCTCCTTTAATTCATCTTAGATTTGAAGCGGGGGTCTTACTGCCCGTTAGACTGCGATGATCTTATTTTACAGAACTTTCATACGTCTTTCCACCATTTCAGCCAGGAAATTTCGACTGACGAAATGCAATATTTATTTTAGTTCCAGCCTATTTTTGGTAAGATAGATTTGGAAAACAGAAAATTTTAATAATGAATTGCTTATATCATCAGCCTGGGGAGGTGCAATTATGAATTGGAAATCTTTTATGTTAGGTGTAGGAGTTGGTTTGGCAAGCGGATACGCAGCAAGGGAATTGCTTTCGCAGAAAACTTCTGTTTCCCCGGAAAAAGCTTTAGCTAATGCAAAGGATGCCTTTAAGCAGGAAGGTCCGATTAGTGGTTCATGGATTCAAATGAAAGCTGAACCTTATGAAAAGGGACATTTAAAATATCAGGTCTATAAGGGCGGCATTTCAAGATTTTCCGGTGAGGAAGCCGAGCAGTATGAGTTCATTGCTGATGCAGAGACTGGAACCATTTTGGACGTCTTCCCGCTGCATTAATCGCCAGCAGCCGAGTTGTATTAAAAAATCCCCGGATGGGGATTTTTTAGCTTTTTTGCTTTTCCACTTTTTCAGCAATATTTCCTGCTTCATCCCACTTGACTGCCCTGTAGAAAGCATCGTGGTAAAAAGTGAACCATGCATTTTTCTTCATCCCGTATTCCATCCATTTTTCCTTGGCGCTGATGGAATCCATCGGGTAGTCATCATAAGCGAGGACCCATAAAACATTTGCATGGGCATGTGTTGGCATGATATCAGCCATATGAATGACGGTATCGTCTTCATCTTCTATAACCAGGATGGAATGTCCGTCACTATGGCCGCCTGTATGCACCATTTTAATAGGGCCGAGTGTCCACTCCCCATCAAAAACTTCCACCTGATCCTGAATGGACTCCCAGTTTTCCTTCCAATATGTATTTCTTGAGCGAATATTAGGATTTCTCATTTCCTCCCATTCCACCCGTGATGCGATGATTCTGGCGTTAGGATATACTGAAGAGAACTTTCCTTCTTCCGGTTTCGTCAGTCCGCAGGCATGATCAAAATGAAGATGCGTCATAAGGATATAATCGATATCCCTTGGAGACAAACCGTGCTTCGCTAAATCCTGTTCAACAAACGACTCTTCAAGCGCTCCGAAATTCCTCTTCTGTTTTTCATTCAGTTTCCCATTTCCCAGACCAGATTCGACTAAAATATTCTTACCTTCAAATTGAATAAGAATGGGATCTGTTCTCAGCTCGATCTGATTTCTTTCATTGCATGGATATCTTTTTGACCACAAAGGCTTCGGAACTACTCCAAACATGGCTCCGCCGTCAAGATATGTGACACCGCCGCGAAGCCAGGACAGCTTTAAGTTATTTAACTTCAATGTTTCCATGAAAATCCCCTCCAGTTATGATTTCTGAGCAAGCGCTCACTTTCCCTTTACCACATCATAACATTTAAGCGCTTACTTATAGAAATATTTAAACTATTTATGCGCAAATACAAAAAATAAAAAGTCTATCCATATGGATAGACTCAATTATCTGTATTGCACTTCACACCGGAATATACGGCTTCCCCTTGATGAGAACTTTTCTTCATATTCGGTCATGATGTTTCCTTCAAAGTCACTATTGTGAAGATCGAGGCTGACAAATGTCAGCAGCATGCCATAATCGGAAAAACTCATAAGAGAAGATTCAAACAGTCCCTGGTTATCGGTCTTGAAGTGAATTTCTCCCTTACCCACAAGAATATCTTCATAAATATCCAGGAAGCTTCTATAAGTCAGCCTGCGTTTTGCATGACGCTTCTTCGGCCATGGATCTGAAAAATTGAGGTAGACACGATTGACTTCGCCTTTTTCAAAGTAGTCCCGAAGATCATTTGCGTTTACATTCAAAAGCTTTATATTTGGAAGCTCTTCCTCAATGATACGATCCAGTGCGGTGACAATCACGCTTTCAGCCAGCTCAATTCCAATATAGTTAATATCCGGGTTTGCTTTTGCCATACCAGTTATGAAGCGGCCTTTTCCTGTCCCAATTTCTATATGAAGGGGCTGATCTTTATCGAATGCTTCCTTCCACTTTCCTTTATATTTTTCAGGTTCTGAAATTACGTATTGAGGATATTCGGCTAATTTATCCTTTGCCCAGGGTTTATTTCGCTGTCGCATTTTGACACTCCTAAAAATTAATATCGTTCAAACAATATCATGCCCATCACTGTGATGCAACTTTATTTTTTAAATTGGTTTATCCCTTGCCTGCAGTTTAACCTAATGGCATTTAAACACTTAAATTACATCCCCGCATGAATAAATAAAAAAGGAATCCACAACCTAAAAGTGAATTCCTTTTGCACTTATTTTCAGATTCAAAAGAAAGGGTGTTTTTCATGCCGCTTGGACACCACGATCAATTAAATTTATTAAAAGATATTTTAAGCAATCATCAGACAGATTGCTGTGGCTCTATTTCAGAATGTGAACAATTGGAACGCCTGGTTAAATCATTAATGATCAACGGAAACATTAATCAAAACGTAAAAACAGTATTAGAAGAAATTTATGAATACAGTCAGCATGGAATCAATTCTTCCCAATTGGATACCCACATTGAATCCCATCAGAATGATTTATCACAATGGGTACAGGATATTGATCAATTTTCGTAAATCTCAAAGAAGCTCATCCAGGTAAGAAAGCCACTTGTCCATTTCCTGGAATCTGAATTTATTTTTATGCCATTGGATAGATGTCAAAGTCTGTGCAATCACATACCATTTCATGCGGAGCAGCAAATCCTCTGTCAATTGAATGCCATACCGCTCAAGCCAATTCGGCCATTCTTCTTTAGGAATGTACCAATATAGCAGCATGCCCAGGTCGATGGCGGGATCTGCTATCATGGCTCCATCCCAATCAATCAAGTACAGCTGGTTGTTTTCCGCAAGCAGCCAGTTGTTATGATTCACATCGCAGTGGCACACCGTATTTTCTTCACAGCGGATATGCGAAACTTCTTTTTTAAGGAAATCGACCGACTGAATAACAGCAGCCTGCTCCTTCAAATCACAGTCCAGCTCTTCCTCTATCAAATGCAGAAGAGTTTCAGGCTGCAGCGGAGACTTCCCCATTCTTGTCAGCATACCAAGCAGCGGCTTTGAAGAGTGGATCTTCCTCAAAAGCTTTGCCACGCTTTCCCGGTTCATGTCAGAAGCTTTCAGCTCCCGTCCATTAAGCCATTGCTGGGCAGTTATAACGTCCCCATTTTCCATTCTTTTTGTCCAGATAAGTTTCGGGACGATTCCTTCCGCAGATAGAACCGCCAGGAAAGGAGAAGAGTTTCTTTTAAGAAAAAGCCTCTGCTCATCGTTCTTTGCATAAAAAGCTTCCCCTGTTGCCCCTCCGGCGGGAACAATCTCCCAGTCATGTCCAAATAAATGTTCCAAAATTGTTCACCTGCAATTTAATAAGCCATTGTAGAAAAGCGCAAGCGCCTTGCCCACCCATATGAACGCAGACTAAGTTCGCCACGTCCTGTGGCAACGTCTGCATGACCCACATCCTGTGGGCCCCAAGCACAAGACGAGCCTCCCAGAAAGGCGTTCTTTGCCTTTTGGGAGGATTGGCTTGTGACCTCGAGGGGGTAGGCGCTGGAGCTAGACAATTCTCGAAGTAAAAATAATTAAGAGTTGAAAAATAAGCCCTGTTTTTTGCATCAAGACTTATTTTGCCATGGCCGATAAAAAGGCCGTTGCTTAGTAATGTTATGTTCTATACAACTATAATGCATTTTTGCAAATATAGCTGTTTATCAGGTTAATTAAGTAAAGCACCAATAATGCACAAAGGTAATCAGCAAATATAAAACCACTAATGTAACGGAACTAAAAATAAAAAAAAGAGCTATTGATGTAAGTTCCTCACAATAGCCATCTTTATAAATTTTATTCTTACTGGCTTTTTTCGTCAAGTGCATCTATTTAGGTTTACGGAATATCATCAGGAAAAATGATGTTTTTTCAGGTGTTTATATCAGTATTTTCTAATTGAGGGTAATGTTTGCAGAAAAAAGCAGCAGCCTATTTCTATTTTCTGCAAACCAGCACATATGAACTTATTGGCGGAATTGTCAATCTGGTGCTTATCTTGCGTATTGTGGAATTGCCGGCGGTATATTCATCTGCAATAAGGTCCCAATCCCCGTCCGGAAGCAGAATTTCTTCTTCCGTCGCTGAAGGATTGATAATAACTGCTGCGCGGCTGCACCCGGCATTTTGATCAGAGCTGGTTAAGACATATCCAATTAGCGGTTTTTTAATATCCATGAACCGCATGGAATTCCGGATTAATTCTGCATCGGCAAGCCTGAAAAGAGGAATTGACCTTCTAATGCTGATCATCCCTTTAATATATTCAACATTATTGAAATAACGTGATTTTCTCTCCCAGTCCAGTTGATTGATGGAGTCTGGAGCCCGGTAGCTGTTTCCATTCCCGCCTTTGGTCCGATAAAATTCCTGCCCGCTATGCAGAAATGGAATTCCCTGTGACAGGAGTACCATTACGGTTGCCAATCGGTGCTTTTTTTGCTGTGTAATCGAATCCGCATTTTCAGAACAAACCAGGATTTTATCCCATAGAGTGTGATTATCGTGGGATTCCACGTAATTTACTGATTGCGATGGGGAAAGGAAGATGCCTTTCTCCTTTTTTTCAAGGCCAATGCTTCCGGCCAATACCTGCTTTGCCGCATCATAGTAATGGTCATTCCCTAACGCGTATCCTTTATCATATAAATTAAAGGTGCTGCCTTTGATGGAATCTCTGAACCAGTCATTGAATTGGCCGATTCCCGGCAGCTTTTCCTGATTGCGGATGCTTGCTTTCCGGTCTTCCGGTATAGGGGTATTCAAATCCCAGCCTTCTCCAATGATAATGACAGCAGGGTCAATTGATTCCGAAATTCTGCGAACCTCATTCATCGATTCGATATCGAGGATACCCATCAAATCAAATCTGAAACCATCAATTTGATATTCCTTCATCCAGTATGATACGGAATCAGCAATAAATTTCCTGGCCATCAGGCGCTCAGAAGCAAAGTCATTTCCAACTCCGGTGCCATTTGAAGGCATTCCATATTGATCATGTCGGAAGAAATAGCCCGGTACGATTTTTTCAAAAGAAGAATGCTCACGAATATATACATGGTTGTAGACTACGTCCATTATGACTCTAAGCCCTTGGGAATGAACAGCCTGAACCAAAGCTTTCAATTCTCTAATCCGTGAATACGGATCCAGGGGATCAGAAGAATAGCTTCCTTCCGGGACATTAAAATGGAGCGGATTATAACCCCAGTTGTATTCTTCTTTTGGACTTTTTTCATTTACACCTTCAAAGTCATGGACAGGCAGAAACTCAATGTGAGTTACACCGAGCTGTTTGACATATGACAGGCATGTCGGCTCCCCATCACTGCCAACAGTGTTTTTCTCGCCCGCTCCCAGATAAAGGCCTTTCTGTTGTGCCCCGCTCCCTGGATGGATGGTAAAATCCCTAATATGTGTTTCATATATGATAGCATCTGTCGGCTGATGGAGCGGTGGAAGCTCAGGCTTCTTTATTTTTGTACTTTCCAGATTGACGACAGCCCCATATTCACCATTCATAGCCGAGGACACAGCATATGGATCTACAGCTTCTTTCCACTCCAGGTTAATGCATACCAGGAAAGAATAAAGAAAACGATCGAGGTCGCCGGCTGCTTCACAGCTCCAGACTCCCCTCTCGCCTCTTGTCATTGGAAAAAGCTCCGCTTCCCCCTCCAATGCTCCTTTTAACTTCAGCTTTACCATTGCGGCTGTCGGAGCCCAGAGCCTGAAGCACGTTTTTTCTTTGCTGTATGATATACCTAGAGGTCCGTCATAATAGAACTTCTTATCAAAATCACTTGTTCGAATGACCGCTCCGATTTGCAGGTCTGTTTTTCCGCCATGTTCATCCACTATCCAATATTGTTTCCCGAATTCCACATCATGGTCTATTTTGCATGTATATTTAACGGCGTCCTCAATCGGGTTGCTTTGCAATATGTCTACAGGAAACTCTTCCTCCACGTCTGAAAGGAGAGAGAACCCGGAAGAACGTCCCTGATGATAGCTGAAAGGAAGTAGAATCGTAATGATGTGCATTTCATCCAGGTATGCATTAAAAGTCCGTTCAATCGTTATCATTCCGAACTCAGCTCCTTTGCTTAGTAGGACGGTAATTTAAGAGCAGCTCTCTCCTAAAAGTCATCACCCTTCTTTAACATATCCTTTAATTATTGAAATGAATTCCGGGCAAATAGATGCTGAAATCGGTGTGCTGCCCAGAATCTCGCCATCTGCGTGGGCAGGGATGGGGTGTGAAGAACGAATGCTGATATTTCTGCCCTGCAGGATTGCGACTTCTTTAAATCCTATATGTCTCCCCTTGAAGACAGAGGCAAATACAAACAAAAGTTTAATCCTGGATATATTGTGGACTACCGTAACATTTAGAATTCCATCAAAGGGGTTTGCATCCGGAGAAATCTTCATACCGCCTCCGTAGAATGGCTGATTGGAAATAGTGATAAACCAGGCTGACCTTATTTGATGTTTTTTTCCGTCAATGATGATTTCAAGATCAGAGCATTTATAGAAAAACAGCTCTTTTATAAGAAAGAGAGCGTATACAAATTTGCCCAGAGAAAGCTGATTCAAGATACCCTTGATCTTTGAACTGTTTACTTTCCGGGAAATCAGTGCATCAAATCCTGCACCCATATTATTAATAAAATATGTTGTTTTCCCATCTGTGTGTCTAATCATTCCGATATCGCCCTTCACAGAATGACTAATTCCCTTAAGTATTGCGGTTAAAGATTCCTCCGGGTCTTTAGGGATATCAAAGCCCCGCGAGAAGTCGTTCCCGGACCCTCCCGGAATAAACCCGACAGTCACATTCTGATGACCCGCCGCGCCATTCATCACTTCATGAACCGTTCCGTCTCCGCCCACAGCAACAAGATACAACCTTTGTCCGCCTGCCTGTTCTATATAAATCTTTGCCAATTCCCTGGCATGGCCGCGGTATTCTGTCCTGACGGCAGAGTAAGAGATATTTTCCTCTTGCAGCTTCTGCTCAACCTTTCCCCAGACTTTCAGGCAATAACCATTTTTCGCCTGCGGATTAATAATGAACATAAGTGGATTATCCCCGTGGAACGTTTCAGGATTCATTCCGATTCTCCCACTCCAGTCTTTTGACTGATGCAGTCTGGCAATATTGAAGCAGTGCCTGTGCTCCTTTTAATTGAGCATGCTTGAGGGGAGAACGCTGACTTCTCATTGCCTGAAACCATTGATCATAGGTCCTTTTCTCGACCAGCTGTACATCTGCCGGTGCTGCAGGATAATCAATATAGCCATTTCGTGTAAGTACAGCTTTTTTAACCGGCAATTCAATAGAATGAATTTCAAATATTTTTCGGATAATTTTTTCTGTTCTATTTAATGCAAGCAGCGGATTCAGGACTTTTTTTTCTTCCCCTTTTCCCTTTTTTGTCCAGAATCTATCCCTTGAACCTGTGAATACCGCTGAATCTTCCTGCTCCAAAAAGCTGATGCACCATACCTCTGTCGGTCCTATGACAATAATTTCTGTTTCAACAGGAGCCCTTTTCAATAAAAAGATCGGATTATACATGACAAGATACGTATCCGGATATCTCTGCAGAAAATATTTTAGCTTTTCATCATAATAGTAGTGCTTCTCGGGAAAGGATTTTTCCGTTAGTGTGGAGGTTGCCCATTTCATCTGGAACCGGTAAAGCTGGTCCAGAAACTGGTGTTTTAGATTCTCAATTGTTTCTGGACGTACAGCAAACCAGGCTTCAAATTCAAGCACATCTTCCTCCTTTTTCACTTTATTTTCGACAGGATCATATTGCTCAAATTCTTCATTCCTGCCCCTTTTTAATAACCCCTTTATTTTTTCCATCAGCGGCTCTTTTTCTTCATCGGACCAGTCCGCTGTGCCCGAAGTATCACGCTGCGCGGGTCGAGGGGTAAAGGATTCATTTGATTCCCACGTTTTATGCCATTTATCCCACTGCTGTTTTTTCAGCCTGACAAAACGGGAAGGATATACAAAAATGTCCTGCTGGTAACGTGATACATAATCCTGCAATTTAATTAACTGTCCCATTCTCCTAGCCCTGCTTTCGTAAATAACTTTCTATCTATCATTTACTGTTTAAGTATGTAATTATTTTATTCCGCCAAAAGCGGAAAGATGGCAATACTTTCATATTTCGGCGATTTATCCAGATGAGTTTGATATAGAACAACTTCTGAAGCCTCAAACTCGAGGTGCCCGTCTTTAAAAGGACTGTTAGCATCGAGCAGACTTTGCTGAAATGGACCTGTCCCGGCCCATTTTCTTGCCATGGTTATATGAGGCTTAAACGGTCTTGTCTCCAACTTAAAGCCAGCTTCCTGACAGGCTGAATATACTTTCAACCTTAAGTCTTGAAGATGTTTGTCCTGCTGTGTTCCACACCAGAAAATTCTTGGCGCTTCTTGTTTTCCGAATACGCCAAGTTTGCTGATGTACAGCGGAAAAGTCTTTCCGTTTCTGATGGAATCAGCGATAAGCCCGGATGCTTTCTGCAGTTTTTCTTCAGGGGCCGATCCAAGGAATGCTAAAGTAATATGATAATCTTCATGGTGAACCCAGCGGCTAAAAGGCAGTTTGAGACTTACACATTCCATATATTCCTTTAACTTTTCCTTTGTTTCATCCGGCAATTTCACCGCAAAGAAAAAATGAGCATTCATTTGTTTGGACACTTGATATTCCTCCATATTTCCACTTATTTTAACAAACATCTGTTGAAATTGGCAGATAGTTTCTGTTTGTCCTCTTATTTTTGTCATCCATCCAATTCCTTTTGATTTGATTGGAATAGTCTGTTTTAGTATGATGGATATATTACGGATAGATATAGATTTCCTTTATCAGGATGAAAATAAACAAATGGACATAAAATAACAAAGATAATAGTTCTATATATTAAACTTCCTTGTTATTAAATAAAGTCATATTTGAAAGGGAGAGTCAGATGAAAGTTGTCAACAATCTTGCGGACTTAATTGGAGATACACCACTTGTGAAATTAAATAAGCTGGCACCTGAAAATGGCGCAAGCATTTATGCAAAGCTTGAATTCTACAATCCAAGCCGCAGTGTAAAAGACCGCGCGGCATATAATATGATTATCGAAGCGGAGAAAGCAGGCAAATTAAAACCTGGTTCAACCATCATTGAACCAACAAGCGGAAACACCGGCATCGGGCTGGCAATGAATGCAGCAGCACGCGGCTATAAGGCCATTCTGGTTATGCCTGATACTATGACAGCAGAGCGCATCAACCTTTTAAAAGCATATGGAGCAGAAGTTGTCCTGACTCCTGGAGATGACAAAATGCCCGGTGCTATTAATAAAGCAAATGAACTGGCTAAGGAAATTCCAAACAGCTTTGTGCCAATGCAATTTGAAAATAACGCTAACCCTGATGCGCACCGCCACTCAACTGCCATCGAAATTATTGAGGCTATGAAGGAAATCGGCAAACCACTGTCTGCCTTCGTTGCCACGGCAGGTACGGGCGGCACGATTACCGGCACAGGTGAAGTTCTGAAAGAGCATTATACGGGGTTGGAAGTGCATGTAGTGGAGCCAAAAGGCTCGCCCGTCCTATCAGGCGGAAAGCCTGGCAGGCACAAGCTTGTCGGCACAAGTCCCGGATTTGTTCCGGAAATTCTCAATACGGATGTTTATGATGAAATCCATCAAATCAAAGATGAAGAAGCATATGATACCACACGCAGAATGGCAAGAGAAGAAGGGATATTAGTCGGTCCATCCTCAGGTGCTGCCTGCTATGCCGCCATCCAGGTTGCAAAAAGGCTAAAGCCGGATGATGTTGTCGTATTCATCGTCTGCGATACCGGAGAAAGATACCTTTCAAGCGATCTGTTTCAGTTTGAATAAGCTAAGGTAAAAGACCCCAGGAAATATTCCTGGGGTCTTTCGTTTAAGAATTATCTAATTTTAACCGTCAAGCTGCCGCACTGTTTTTCAATAGCCTCTTCAAAAAGGTTCTGTAATTTATTTGTGATGGGACCAGGACTTCCATTACCAACCGGCTTTCCTTCAATCTCGATAATCGGAGTAACTTCAGCTGAGGTGCTGGACATAAAGACTTCATCTGCTGCCAGCAAATCTTCCTTAGTAAAAGCTGATTCTTTAAGTGCTATTCCATTTTCCCTGCAGATCTCATTGATCTTGCGGCGGGTAATGCCATTTAAGATCAAATTTGTTGCAGGGTGTGTATAAAGTGTTCCATCCTTTACAATGGCTATATTAGAAGAACTTCCCTCAGTCACCGTATCTCCGCGATGCTGAATGGCTTCAAAGCAGCCGGATTGGGCTGCTTTTTGCTTCGCCATGATGTTGCCCAGCAAATTCAGGCTCTTTATATCACATCGCAGCCAGCGGATGTCTTCAATCAGAATAGCTTTAACTCCATTTCTCATTGATTCAACCGGCCTAGTGGTTTCACGGGTATAGGCGGTAAGCACCGGTGCAACATCTGCACCAGGATATGCATGATTTCTAGGAGACGTCCCCCTGGAAAATTGCATATAAACAATACCCAGTTCAAGATTATTTCTATCAATCATTTCTATAAGCATCTGTTTAAGCTGATCCTTGGAATAAGGAATGTTCAGCTCTATTTTATTGCCGCTTTCAAGAAGCCTTTCAAGATGCTCATCTGCTGTAAACATTTTTCCGTTATAAACGCGGATTACTTCATAGACGCCATCACCAAATTGATAACCGCGATCCTCAATATCGACTTTCGCTTTTGAACGTTCGATCAAATTACCATTCAAAATGACATATTCCATTTCCCGACACTCCCTGTATTTGATTTGTATGTCTATCTGTCAGCTGTATTTAAAACCTTTCAGCCATCCTATCAGGTTTCAAAGTTATTTCGCAAGTTCATAAATCGCCTGTGCATAAATGGCTGCAGCCTTTAACAAATCCTCAATAAACATATATTCATCTTTTTGATGTGCGACATCTTCCCTGCCTGGGAAGAGCGGGCCAAATGCAACTCCTGATTTCAATGAGCGTGCATATGTCCCCCCGCCAATGGATAAAAGCTCTGCCTTTTCGCCAGTCTGCTGTTCATATACTTTTTTCAGTGTTTGAATCAAAACATCATCTTCTTCCACATGATGAGGCTTGGCATCTGAGAAATTCTCCAATCTGAAATGTTCGTTTTCGATTAGAGACTCAAGCTTGTTTTTCGTTTCTCCCATATCATTTGTAACGGGATAGCGTACATTAAAGCCTAAACGGCCGCCATTTTCCTTCGTATATAAAAGTTTGCCTACATTGATGGTTAAGTCGCCTGTAATATCATCCGTGCAGGCGATGCCAAGCTTTCTTCCTCTGGAATCATCACATAAGTATTGTGATACAAACTGAAAATATTGGCATGCCTTCTCATCCAGCTGAAGAGAAGCCAGGAATGATGCCATCAGTATACCGGCATTTTTCCCATTATCAGGCTCCATCCCATGTGCTGAGATTCCCTGGAGTTCGAGTATCAGCTCGCCATTATCTATGTAATACTTGCCTTCAAGCTCTGTCTTTTTCAGGAAATTAATATACCTTTGCACCACTTCAGTATGTTCAAGGTGAACCACAAGACTGGCTTTTGCAAAATCAGGAACCATGTTATATCTTCTTCCTGCCTGGAAATAGACAACCTCTGCCAATACTTCTCTGTCTGCTTCTTCGTTGTATCCAGTTTGGACAAGATCAAAATCAGAGATGCCTTTTTCAGCATAAATAATTGGGAAATCTGCATCCGGAGCAAATCCAATTGAAGGCATTTCTTCGTGTTTGAAATAATGCTCCACACAGCGCCAATCGCTTTCTTCATCTGTTCCGATAATCATTCGGACCCGTTTGCTTAAAGGCAGCTCTAATTCCTTCACAATTTTCATGGCGTAATAAGCAGCCATCGTTGGGCCTTTGTCGTCAATCGCCCCTCTGGCAAAGATCTTTCCATCGCGAATCTCTGCACCAAACGGGTCGCTTGTCCATCCATCTCCTTCCGGAACCACGTCAACGTGACAAAGTACTCCAACAATTTCTTCGCCTTCGCCGAATTCCAGATGACCAGCCAGGCTGCCGACATTTTTTACAGTGAATCCATCCTTTTCACCAAGTGCAAGCATGAAATCGAGCGCTTCTTTTACACCTTCACCAAGGGGAGCATCTTCTGTTGCATTCTCTTCATCCAGCAGACTTCTGATTCTCAAAAGGTTTTGAGTATCCTTTATTAATTCATCTTTTCTCTTATTAACCTCTTTTTGCCAATCCAATACGTTCATACAGTTGCCTCCTTAACTTGAACATTTATGATTTCCCCATTATAACCCATTTTGTCCGCCTTTTGCTTATGGGATAGTTTAATGAAACATACATTTATTATGCATCAGGAAAGCTGAACCTTGCCAAGATAAGCGTTGAGGCGCTTAAAACCAGCCCTAAGAGTAAAATGGCGAGGAGGAAAAGGGCTAAGACAGTCCTATTTCTCGCAGTAAAGTAAAAATCCTTTTCACCGTATTTTTTTGTAAAGGGGTGAGACATAATGGCTTTATCCCAAGTAAGGGAGAGCCAGGAATACATTAGGAAAAGAAAGACACCTGATACAATCACCTTTATCCATAGAGGCGGTATAAGAAGAATGCCGGCAGCGCTCACGGAAATAATTTGAAAATAACTGAAAATAAACGAGGGGTTTCGAATAAAAATCTTTAAAAATAATTCCGCCAGTCCCGTTATAGGTGTTCTCTTATTAAAGATCATTCTGGAGTTTCTGAATAATAGCGGTTTTGTCCGCATTGAAACAACTGGCTTTTCCAGATCAGGAGCCATCATAAATATCCATTTTATATACTTTGTTTTTTCTTCTTGTTCCAGCATAACCTCAAATTCTAAGGCTGAGATTTTTTTCAGCAGCCGGGAAGCTTTTATTAGTGCGCCCGAAAGCAGCAATGCTGATGCAATTATAACCGGAAATTCTGCACCGATAGACCAGAGTGAATATACAAGCTGGCTGAACCAGCTTAAGAGTACAAACAGCGCAAAGGTGATCACATATCTTTTTAATTTCCCTTCAATCCTTTTCAAAAAATAAGAAACTATCATAATAGACCATTTCAGTGAGATGAAAAAGAGCAGGAAGACAGCGATTTGGTTCCATTCCAAAAGATATCTATTCTTTAAAAATGGAAGAAAAACAGCAATCATTGCTGCTGTACCCATTGCTTGAAAAAATAGTGAGTAAACAAATCCCCATTTTCTCATTCCCATAAAGAGGGTCTTATTTTTTACCAGAAATACCTTATCTGCCTCTAATACAAATGGACGGAAATTTCCCATCCATGAAAAAATATAGAACAGAAAGAATAGGAGAAACAATGGCAGGCCAGCCATCCACTCCGGAGTTTCCAGCCACCAGGAGCGATAGATCATTCCAAAGATGACAGTTCCCGGAACAATGAGATAAACCATGATGGTCCAATCTGCAATGGAACGGAAAATACCAAACTGATAACTCCAGCTGTTTATTAGCCTTCTGAGAAAGAGAGAGTTACTTTTCATTGCGGTTCCCCTCTGCGATCTGATGAAAACATTCATAAAGTGACCCAGCAGGAAGACCGCATTGCCGCCTGATATCAGATAATGTGCCTGAAGCCTTCAGCTGCCCCTCATGCACAATTAAGAAGCGGCTGCATACTTTCTCTGCCGTATCCAGAACATGCGTGGACATGAGAATGCCTGAGCCTCTTTGCCTTTCCCGATCAATTGATTCCAGAAACAGTTTCATTGCATTGGGATCCAGCCCAATAAACGGTTCATCAATGATATAGACATCCGGATCGGCAATCATCGCAAGAATCAGCATAGCCTTTTGCTGCATTCCTTTTGAATAAGTCCCGGGAAACTTGTGAGCATGTTCAGACAGGTTATACTCTTTTAAGAGCTCCTCTGCTTTCTTCTTATAATGTAATTCCGGCAACCCTTCCACTGCCGCTGTAAAATCCAGGTGTTCCCACAGTGTCAGCTCATCATAAAAAATGGGCCGTTCCGGGATATAGGAATATTTCACTCCCTCCTTAAATTCCACTGCTCCCTTTTTATGCTCCATTAATCCCAGAATCGTTTTTATCGTTGTGCTTTTTCCAGCGCCGTTTGGTCCTATAAGGCCGATTAATTCCCCATCCTGTAAATCAAATTGAATATTATGTATAATCGGTTTTTCATTTTCATAGCCTGCTGATGCAATTTCAACGTTTAATAGCTTCATTTTCTCTCCTCCTGACTATACATACGAATATCGCTGGAAAAAGTTTGCACTAATTTAATATTTTTAAAGCCATAAAAAAACTGCCCTTCAAAGAGGCAGTTTTTTTATGGCTGGAGGATTTCCATTAATTCTATATTTTCAAAGTCCTTTGCGTAATCATAGGCTGTATAGCCCTCGGCATCTTTCACAGCGGGATCAGCACCATACTCCAGAAGAAGCGCAGCCATTTCAATATCCTCATTGAACACCGCACTCATTAAAGGAGAGGTTTGATAGTTATCGATCACATTAGGGTTAGCCCCACTTTCGAGCAGAAGAGCAGCGCTGTCATACTGGCCATAAGAAACAGCCCAATGTAATGCAGTAGTGCCGTCTGCATCCGTTTCCTCAATATCCGCACCATCAGTCAATAATGTGTGAACCATGTCAGTATCATTTTCGCTCGCTGCGTTCATTAGTGCGGTGGCACCTTCAATCCCCATAACCGTTTCAGTCCATAAATCCATTTTTTCAAGTGTTTTAAAACCAAACCAGAGTCCTCCGGATAAAATCGTCAAAGACAGGACTGACACTGCTGCTCCAATCCAAACTCTGCCCTTCGGTTCTTTTAATTCAACTGTAGATTCATTGGCAAAAAACTTCGATAGGGCATATATTCTTTTTGGCAAGTGCGGGTGCGTGGATAGTTTTTCATTCAGCCAGACAAAAAATCCAGTTTCTGTTTGAAGCTGCTCCATATATGCCTGTTTATTGACCTTAGGATAAAGGTCTTTTCCAATGGCAAGCATGGTTAAAGCATCCCTTGATGCTTCAAAAGACTTTATATAAAAGGCAGCATAACGATCACATGTATACTCGCATGCTCTCAGGTACGCATTCCCCAGGAATGGAACCCACATAGCAGGAAGGAGCAGGAGACTTATGATAACATGTTTTCTTTTTAAATGAGCGAACTCATGGGCCAGGACGAACAGCACTTCCTTTTCAGCTCCCCGCTCAACCAGCTCAAAAATACCAGAATATAAGACAACCATATTTCTTCTGAAAAATCTGGTGGCAAAGGCATTTAGAACCCCTTCAGACTCAATTACGTAAATATCCGGCAGATCCTGTAAACCCATTTCCTTCGCAGTCATTACTGCTTTTTCATAAATCTCCGGAAACTGTTTCTCACTTATTCTTACCCCGTTTCTTCTGATGCCGCCCATCATAATCCCATGGAACAAGAGAGATACAAGGATCAAAGTTAAAATAATAATAATCCCAATAATAGAAAATGCGAGAAAAATATAAGACACAATACTAAATAAGGCAACAAATGCAAAATAAATACTTTCCTTCGGGTATACCAGGCGATCTCTCAGAGTGTGAGCTTCCATAACTTTTCTTCCTTTCAATCTTATAAAGTGAAACTTCAATCAGTGGGGGGGCTTTATCCCCCACTGATTGTTAGTTGAACCAATCGGGCCTTTACGGGCAGTTTGACCCCCACTTATCCTCCATTGATTCCGCTGAGTCTGAAGTGGGGGTCTTACTGCCCGTTAGACTGCGATAAAGTGAAACTTCAATCAGCGGGGGGTTCCTTATCCCCACTGATTGTTAGTTGGGGCCCACAGGACAAGGAAGGCTTCGTCAGCATGAGCATCGCACGACCAAATGCGACAGCTTTTGGGAGGAAGTGGGTCACAAAGACGTTGCCACAGGACAAGGAAAGCAACGGCAGCGATACATCGCACGACCGAAAGCGTTAGCTTTTGGGAGGATGTGGCGTTCTTAGTCTTTGTCCTTCTTCGGGCCTTTACGGGCAATTTGACTGCGATAAATATACCAATTGATTATAATCAAAAAACAAATTTTAGGATATAGGAAAATTTAGAGCATATTTTAGAATTTTCTGTACATATTACAAGCCCCTTCTGCCATAAGGTATAGTAATAATGCCTTTTCGCATCGAAGTTTAATTACAGAAATTTAGGGAATTAAACATACATTAAAAAGGAGGGGAACGCAAAGACTAAAAAAGAAGCACCATTATAAATATTTTGTAAAATTATAGCCTTGAAGTAGAAATAATCAGATAATAGCGTTACAATATAGTCAGAGGTATGACATCTTGACTAAAAACCAGAGTATAAAGGGGTTGTCTGGGGAAAAGAAAACTACATACGATTGAAGGTTAACCTTCAATGTAGCTGTCGGTTGCAGAAAATTGCCATGGGGTTTGAAAAAAGGATAGGGAGTGGTTTTTTGAAACCTTCGACTAACCGGATGTTAAACCGTGTAAAATCCGTCTACATGTTTATAAGTAAGCGCGGAACTGTAACAACTCAGGAGCTTGTAGAGGAATTTGGCATCACTCCTCGCACCATTCAAAGAGATTTAAATGTCCTCGCCTACAATGACTTGGTTAAGAGTCCGAGCAGAGGCAAATGGACTATTACTCAAAAGAAAGTAAAGATGTCATCTTAATACTCAAAGCAAAAACAGCATAATAAATAAAAAATCGCCCTGCTCTCAGGGCGATTTTTCTGTCTTATCCCACTTCATAATTCATCAGCTTATCAAGCTCTTCTTCCGTCAATTCCCGATATTCTCCCAATTCCAATGTCTCATCCAGCTCGAGCGGGCCCATGGAAAGTCTCTTTAAGTAAATGACTCTTTTTCCTACAGCTTCGAACATCCTTTTCACTTGATGGAACTTGCCTTCTGTTATTGTTAATTCTATATCAGAGGTGATGCCGGACTTAAGAATTTTTAATGTCCCAGGCTTAGTTTCATAGCCATCATCCAATATAACCCCTTTTTGAAATGCGGCTATATCCTCTGCTGTAACTTCACTGTCTATGACTGCAAAATAGGTTTTGGGGACATGTTTTTTGGGTGAAAGCAGGCGATGGGACAACTGGCCATCATTCGTCAGAAGCAAAAGCCCTTCTGTATCCTTATCGAGACGCCCTACCGGAAAAGGAGAAAACACAAGGTCTTCCATTTCGAGCAGGTCCACCACGGTCTCAGATTGTGAGTCCTCGGTTGCGGAAATGACGCCAGGCGGTTTGTTCATCATTAAATAAATGAATTCCTTGTATTCAACTTTTTCGCCGTTGATGACAACGGCATCCTGTTCAGGATCCACATGGTGTTTTGGATCCTTTACTTTCTCATCATTAACGGTTACTGCTCCATCTTTTAATAGCTTTTTAACATCCTTGCGGCTGCCGTAGCCTAGATTGGCGAGCATTTTGTCTATTCTCATAATGACCCTCCTTATTAATCCAAATTCACCCTGGTTTCGTTTAAAGTCGCGATAATAAAATACCTTATTATTCTGCCCGTTGATTTCCGCTGCGGGCACTTGCTTTCCGCGGGGCAGGCGGTGAGCCTCCTCGTCGCTTCGCGCCTGCGGTGTCTCACCTGTCCCGCTGCTCCCGCAGGACATTGAATAAACTTCCTCGACTGAACATCGCAGGAAGAAAATGCGCAAGCATTTTCGAGGATCAAGTACCCACAGCGAAGATAAACTCAGTGCTTTGGTATAAAGGCAACTAAAACAAACCCTAGGAATTCTTTAGAAAAGGCCCCCATCATGGAGACCTTTTATTTTTTATGCTTTCAGTCTTAACTTCTTCAGCATCCTATCAACCCTTGATCCGAACAGGAGATAGATTAGTTTTGTTCTGAAGCTTAGGTAGAAATAAACTCCGGCTCCTGCTGCTGCGCAGATGATGACAATAATTACTGCCCCGACACTGGATGCAGGCGATAAGAAGCTGGTGGTTATTTGATAAACCAAGCCTGCAGCAATGTACATGCATGCAGTAAATAATACAATCAGCATACCGCGTCTTAAAACAAGCTTAAATGGATATTTGGCATATGTTTTTATTACATAAAGGTTAATTAAGATCGCCGCAATATAGCCAAGCGCTGTTGCAAAAACGGCTCCCTGTGTTTCGAACAGTTTTATGAGCGGAATATTCAATGACAGCTTTACAAGCAGGCCTGTCAGCAAACTCAAAATTGTGAAGCGCTGTTCATTGATTCCCTGCAGAATGGCTGCTGTTACCGAAAAATAAGCAAAGAGAATCGCCACCGGTGCATAAGTTCTCAACACTTCAGTACCCAAATCTTTATGCTCATAGAATAGGGTAAAAACGGGCTCTGCAAGCAGGGACAAACCTGCCACGGCAGGAAGAGTCAGAAATAAAAGCACCTGGAACGTCTGGTTCAGCTGGCGGTTTAGGTCTGCCCGATCTTCTTCCATAAATGCTTTCGTCACACTCGGCACAAGCGTCAGCGAGAAGGCTGTGGCAAGTGAGACAGGAATGATGACCAGCTTATGGGTCTCAAAGTTCAGGACAGAAAATGATGCTACAGCATTGCCTGCTTCGCCAATAGCATCCATCGCTCTTGTAAATGTAATCTGATCAATAAACTGAAAGAGCGGATTTGCAAGACCTACAAACACAAAAGGTGCAGCATAAAGAATGATTTCTTTATATATCTCCTTGAGAGAGATGTCCACTGTTCCTTTATCTTCTTCAAGCATTTTATCCAAATGCGGCTTGCGCTTATACCAATACCAGAATAACACCCCGAGGCTTCCGAGTCCGCCAATAAAAGCTGCGAAAGTGGCGACACTGATTGCTGCAGTGAGCGAGCCTTCCATCACATTTAAGACCACATATGCACCTGCAAGCACAAACAGGATGCGGACAATCTGCTCCACCACCTGTGAAACCGCTGTAGGCCCCATTGACTGATGCCCCTGGAAAAATCCTCTTATCAGACTCATGAAGGGAATAATAATCAGGGCAAATGATACCGCTCTGATTACGGTTGTTACATCTTCAACACTTACCTCCACATCTTTCCCTGCCAGGGTCATTTCGGCAACAGCCGGAGCAAGGAAGAACAGGATCAGGAATGAGATGACTCCGCTTGCCGTCATGATCACCAAACCTGACTTGAACAGCTTTCTGCCGACAGCATACTCCTCTATTGCATTATATTTAGAGATAAACTTTGAAACTGCCAGCGGAACCCCTGCAGTTGCGATACTAATAAAGATTGTATAAGGTGTATACGAAAAGGAATAAAGGGCTGTCCCTTCCTTCCCGACTATTTGATAAAAAGGAATAACATAAAACAAACCAAGAACCTTCGAGATAATGGTGCCAAGCGTAAGGATGAAGGTTCCCTTTATAAGCTTAGATGACATATAATCCCTTCCTTAAAAAACTGCAGCATACAAACTATAAAAGTATATGAATGCCAAAGCTAAGTTCGTCATTTTTCTATCTTTTTAGACACACTATTTGTAGTGTACTCTTCTTGCCGGGGAAATTCCACTTGCAATACCGTATAATGAGGGATTATTTTTAGAAATAGGATATTTGATTTATAATGAATCTATTGTTTACTTAGCGAATTTAGATAAGTTGGTGAAACCATGAAATATGATGTAATAGTAATAGGCGGAGGTCCTTCGGGATTGATGGCAGCAATCGGTGCTGCGGAAAAGAAGGCAAAGGTCCTTCTCATTGACAAAGGAAACAAGCTTGGAAGGAAGCTTGCCATTTCCGGTGGAGGCCGGTGCAATGTCACAAACAGGCTCCCAGTAGATGAAATCATTAAGCATATCCCGGGCAATGGGAGATTTTTGTATAGTGCATTTTCCATCTTCAGCAATGAAGATATTATCCGCTTCTTTGAGAATTTGGGAATTGAGCTGAAAGAGGAAGATCATGGGCGGATGTTTCCCGTTACCGACAAAGCGCAATCGGTTGTTGATGCCTTAATTTCAAGGCTGAAGGAACTGAAGGTCGATATCAAAACAGACAGCCCGATTCAGGATGTTCACTATGAAAATGGCAGGGTGAAATCGGTAGAATTAAAAACAGGCGATGTTTATGAAGCACACTCTGTTGTGATAGCCGTCGGTGGAAAGTCAGTTCCTCACACAGGCTCAACCGGTGACGGCTATGCATGGGCTGAAAAAGCAGGCCATACGATTACAGAGCTTTTCCCAACTGAGGTTCCGCTGACATCTTCAGAGAGCTTTATTAAAGAAAAAGCGCTGCAGGGATTGTCGCTTCGGAGTGTGGCACTTAGTGTTTTAAACCCTAAAGGAAAAGCGCTCATAACACATCGGATGGATATGATTTTCACCCATTTCGGCATTAGCGGCCCGGCGGTCTTGCGCTGCAGCCAGTATGCGGTGAAAGCGATGAAGAAGTGGAATTTGAAAGAAGTAACCATGAACCTGGATGCACTCCCGGATACAAAGGAAGAACCTCTTTTTCAGGAAGTGTCCAAAAAGATTAAAGAAGAACCGAAGAAAATCATTAAAAACCTCTTAAAAGGGCTGCTTCCGGAAAGGTATCTTTTGTTTCTTCTTGAGCAGAACGGAATTGATCCATCTGCACAAGGGGCAGCTATTTCCAATGAAAAAATCAGAAGCTTTGTTAAGGGCTGCAAATCTTTTCAGTTTAAAGTAACCGGCACTTTGCCTCTCGATAAAGCTTTTGTTACCGGCGGAGGTGTTTCCGTCAAAGAAATCGAACCGCAGACAATGGCTTCAAAAATGATGGAAGGTCTTTTCTTCTGCGGAGAAATCCTCGACATCCATGGCTACACAGGCGGATACAATATCACTTCTGCACTTGTAACAGGCCGGTTAGCCGGATTAAATGCAGCTGCACATACCATGTAATAAAGATAGAGCCTGATGCACTAGAGTCAGGCTCTATATATTACCATGGCAGAGAAACAATAAATCTGATCGTCTTCATCCTCCTGCACTGCGGCCACATTATATTTTATATCCAGCAGCTTTTTCTCCTCAATCTTCTCCAGAAAATGATTCATATCCTTTTCCAGGTCTTTTTCATGCTCGTGATCGAATAATTTTACCTTAATCACAGGAATTCTCCTCCCAGTATTTTTTATTAGCTTGGTCAATTTTCCGAATTTTTAAAATTGAAAAACTAAAAAAAACGAAGCCTAATTGGCCCCGTTTGTAATTTATTCTGTTTTCCCCTGCCAGTTCAGCATGCCGCCAGCCATATTGCGAACCTTATATCCTTGTTCCTGCAAGTAATGACAAACATTTCCGCTGCGGCCGCCAGAGCGGCAGATAATGATATACTCAGTGTCTTTATCGAATTTATCCAGGTTCTCAGGGATCGTGCCCATGCGGATATGTCTGGCTCCAGGAATCATTCCGGAAGCCACCTCTTCATCTTCTCTAACATCTACAAGCTCAAGCTTCTCTCCAGCCTCCAGCTTTTTCTGCAATTCATCAGTGGTAATCTCTTCAATACGGTCCAATCCTAACACCCTTTCCTGAAAACTTTTTAAATAGCACTTTGCTTTTACTAATGCTGCCACTCCTATAATACCCTATATGGCACGAAAAAAAAAAAATGAGAAGTTTCTTTAACATATATACAAAAAAACCACCCTTGATCAAACAAAGGTGGTTCATCTCAATATAACTTAATTTGCAACGATGTTTACAAGCTTGCCCGGTACTGCAATGACTTTACGGACAGTTTTTCCATCAATTTGCTCTTTTACTTTTTCATCACCCATTGCGATTTGCTCCAACAGGTCTTTTTTTGCATCGGCCGGAACCATTAGCTTCGCTTTGACTTTGCCGTTGATTTGAATCACGATTTCGACCTCGTCATCCACCATTTTGGCTTCATCAAATGCCGGCCAGGCTTCATAAGCAATGGACTCATCATGGCCAAATTTTGACCAAAGCTCTTCTGAAATATGAGGAGCGATTGGTGAAAGCATTTTAACAAAACCTTCTGCAAAAGTTTTTGGCAGCACATCTGCTTTATAAGCTTCGTTAATGAATACCATCATTTGAGAAATAGCTGTGTTAAAACGAAGTCCTTCGTAGTCCTCAGTTACTTTTTTCACCGTTTGGTGGTAAACCTTTTCAAGACTGCTGCCTTCTTCAATGTCTTGAATTCTCGGGCTTAATTCACCAGTCTCTTCCACAAACAATCGCCAGATGCGGTCAAGGAATCTTCTTGAGCCATCCAATCCATTTGTAGACCAGGCGATGGAAGCTTCAAGCGGCCCCATGAACATTTCGTATAAACGAAGAGTATCTGCACCATGGCTCTCTACGATTTCATCCGGGTTAACGACATTGCCTTTTGATTTACTCATTTTCTCATTGTTCTCCCCAAGAATCATACCCTGGTTGAATAGCTTTTGGAACGGTTCCTTCGTATGGACAACTCCCACATCGTAAAGGACCTTGTGCCAGAAGCGGGCATATAGAAGGTGAAGAACCGCATGTTCAGCTCCTCCGATATATATATCAACCGGAAGCCATTCTTTTAATTTTTCGGGATCTGCAAGAGCTTCACTATTTTTCGGATCAATATAGCGAAGGTAGTACCAGCAGCTGCCTGCCCATTGCGGCATTGTGTTCGTTTCCCTCCGGCCTTTTTTGCCAGTTTCCGGATCCACAACATTAACCCAATCATCAATGTTGGCTAATGGTGACTCACCAGTACCGGATGGCTTGATCTCCGTTGTTTTTGGAAGCACTAATGGAAGCTGATCTTCCGGCACGGCAGTCATTGTGCCATCTTCCCAGTGGATAACTGGAATCGGCTCGCCCCAATAGCGCTGGCGGCTGAATAACCAGTCACGAAGACGGTAAGTAACCTTCTTGGTGCCAATACCTTTTTCTTCAAGCCAGGCAATCATTTTCTCAATAGCGTCCTCTTTGTTTAATCCATCAAGGAAACCTGAGTTCACATGCTCGCCATCGCCAGTGTATGCTTCTTTATCAACATCTCCGCCGGCAACGACTTCTTTAATAGGCAGATCAAATTGCTTGGCGAACTCATAGTCGCGCTCGTCATGTGCCGGAACCGCCATGATGGCACCTGTTCCATAGCTGACTAAAACATAATCTGCAATCCAGATTGGCATTTTTTCGCCGTTGGCCGGGTTGATCGCGTACGCACCAGTGAAGACACCCGTTTTTTCTTTAGCAAGATCTGTCCGCTCAAGATCGCTCTTGCTCTTTACTTTGTCAATGTAAGCCTGAACTGCTTCTTGCTGCCCCTCTGTTGTGATCTTATCAACAAGCGCGTGCTCTGGAGCAAGTACAGCATATGTTGCACCATATAATGTGTCAGGACGTGTTGTGAATACGGTGAATGTGCCATCATGTCCTTCAATATTGAATGTCACTTCAGCTCCTTCAGAGCGGCCGATCCAGTTGCGCTGCATATCCTTTAGGCTCTCTGGCCAATCCAATAAATCAAGATCTTCAAGCAGGCGATCCGCATAAGCCGTAATTTTCAGCATCCACTGTCTCATTGGGCGGCGTTCTACCGGATGGCCACCGCGCTCGCTTTTTCCGTCGATAACCTCTTCATTTGCAAGTACTGTTCCAAGTGCAGGACACCAGTTAACAGCTACTTCATCGATATAAGCAAGCCCTTTTTCATAAAGCTTTAAGAAGATCCATTGAGTCCATTTATAGTATTCAGGGTCTGTTGTGTTTACTTCACGATCCCAGTCATAGGAGAAGCCTAACGCTTTGATCTGGCGGCGGAAGGTGTTGATATTCTGTTCTGTGAATTCTGCCGGGTCATTCCCTGTATCAAGTGCATATTGCTCTGCAGGTAAACCAAATGCATCCCAGCCCATCGGATGAAGGACATTATAGCCCTGCATGCGCTTCATGCGGGAAAGGATATCTGTTGCCGTATATCCTTCCGGGTGGCCAACGTGAAGACCAGCGCCTGAAGGATATGGGAACATATCAAGCGCATAAAACTTGCGCTTGCCTTTATCTTCAGTTGTTTTGAATGTTTTATTTTCTTCCCAGTGGCCCTGCCACTTTTTTTCAATCTCCTTATGATTGAAACTCATTTTTGTTTCCTCCTATTAATGAAAATAAAATAAAAAAACCTCTCATCCCAAAAAGGGACGAGAGGATTATGTATAAATCTCCCGCGGTACCACCCACATTAGTGAACATGTCACTCGCTTCATTCATCCTTAACGCGGAAAACGGCAAGCATTACTGGTATTTCACACTTGCTGCTCAAAGGCGAGTTCATGATGTGCCCGGCTGACTTGCACCTGCCGTCAACTCTCTTAAAACGGGCGCTGCACCACTACTGCTCCTTATCTAAGCATTTTAGTATAAGAATATGACTATTGTAATAAATTTCCCGCCAGGATGCAAGTAGGCTTATCCTGACAGGAATTTAATACTTAGAATATGCAAAGCTTTTAAAATTGTGCACCATGTTTCACTTTCTTTAGGGCAAAATGTTTACGAAACCATCCAATCATTATTTCAAATCGATCAGATGCGGATGAAAGAGCCATAATAGAATCGCAATGATAGGAAGCGAAACTGCCATAGCTATTCCCGGCTTTTTATAATGCATTCGCAGCATGATGAACATGATGAGATTAAATAGCACAGACCACCAGAAATTCCACCCATTATCATAAATAAACAATCCCTTTTTAGAAAACAAATACTCCAGCACTGAGAAATAAACGATCCACACGCCAGTATAAAAAATCTTTTTCTTTAGATTTTTTTCCGGAAAATAGCGAAGGTAAATCATGACGACGACTGGAATAATCAGCAAAGTGAAGGTGATTTCAATAAACGTATGATTCAGCCAATCCAGCGTAACTGCTCTATAGGCCCATAGGGTATGATTATAAAATAAAAAATTATATAGAAAGTTGGCAATGATATAAAATTGGACAGTAGGATAGTATTCTTTCCATCTTTTCCAATCAACAAATTTCCAGGCAAAAAAAATATAGACAAGTACAACCAATAATAAATACACAATATCTCCACCAATTATCTGCCATCAATTCAGTATCAACAATATACCCATAGTTTCAGAGGTTTTATTCGCATTACTGGACAAGAGAAAAAGAGGGCATTCTCTGCCCTCTCTAAAAAACTGCTATGCGCATTCTTATTGAACTGTATAGCCCCCATCAATAACTGCCGCCTGGCCCGTAATTCCTTTAGCTGCATCGCCAGCCAAAAAAATCGCATAATCTGCAATCTCTTCCACCTTCAGAAGCCTTTTTTGCGGCACTAATGGATAAATGACTTCCTCCAGTGCTTTTTCGATGGGGACATTTCTTGTTTTAGCAAGATCATTCAGCTGATTTCTTACGAGTGGTGTGTCTACATAGCCCGGACAGATGGCATTAACCGTAATGCCATGTTCAGCAGCCTCCAACGCCGCGACTTTAGTTAAGCCTATAACACCATGCTTTGCACTGTTATATGCAGCCTTGCCTGCAAACCCCACAAGCCCATTGATGGAAGCCATGTTAAGTATCCGGCCAGATTTTTGTTTTTTCATGATTGGCATCGCGTGCTTTATAGCCACGAATGGAGCAGTCAGCATTACTTTGATCATGAATTCAAACTTCTCAGTTGGAAATTCGTCTATAAATGAAACATGCTGCAGCCCTGCATTATTTATCAGCACATCCAAAGCACCGAATCGGCTGACAGTTTCATTAATGGCCGCCTGTATATCTGACTCTGATGTGACATCACATTTTAGCCCAAGCGCTTCAAAACCTTCATTCTGCAGGTTTTCTGCAGCTTTTTTCACGGCAGCTTCCTGAATATCAGTCAGAACAATTCTCGAGCCCTGTTCGGCAAACCTCTTGCCAATTTCATAGCCAATTCCCTGCGCTGCACCAGTGATAAAAACGACTTTATTTTGTACCATGAATAAGCTCCTTTCAAAACAAAGCCGGGGCCCTGTTTGATGAGCCCCTGCCGAAATTAGATTCCTAATCCGAATGAGAATAATACAATCGCTATGGCTAAACCAATCAGCGGGACAATTACCGTAACAGCAGCCACTGCTCCATATGCTGCCTGGTGGGTTTCACCGCAGATTGCCCGTACAGTGGTAACAACATAGCCATTATGCGGCAAAGAGTCGAGAGCTCCGGAAGAAATGGCAACCGTCCTGTGCAGGGCTTCTGCATTAACGCCCATGTCCATATAATGCGGTGCAAGAATTGGCAGTGCGATTGCCTGGCCTCCTGAAGCTGACCCAGTCATCCCGGCGATCACACTTACGGCTATGGCACCGCCAATCAGCGGACTGCCAGGAATGCTCGTCATCCAATCAACTGCTGTGGCAAATGCAGGCACTGCTTTTGCTACGCCGCCAAACCCAACGACAGCAGCCGTATTGCCTATAGCAATCAATGCACCTAATGTTCCATCAGACACAGCATTCCAGAAATTAGTGAAATACTTTCGGTTCAATAGATATGTGGCAATGACTCCACCCAGCAAGGCAAGAATAAGTGCAGATTGTGCAAGTGAATCATGAAAAACGAAGGAAATAATTAAAACCACAACTAATGGTACAACACCCATAATTGGATGCGGTAAATCCTTATTTTCTGTTACAGGATCCTGCTTGCGGGATTCAAACGTTTCTCCTTTGTTTACAGCCTTGGTAATCATGCGCTTCAGCCACCAGTAGCCGAAGATCATCATGAACACAGCCACAATTAAGCTGACTTCCCAGCCCGCATATGGAGTTGTTCCTAGGAATTCAATCGGAATCCAGTTTTGAATTTCAGGTGAACCTGCAGAAGTCATCGTAAATGTTACAGATCCAAATGCCAGTGCTGCAGGGATAAATCTTCTCGGCAGATTTGCCTGCTTAAATAAACTCAACGCCATTGGATATACAGAGAAGGCGACAACGAATAAACTGACTCCGCCATAAGTTAAAATGGCACAGGACGCGACTATGGCAAGAACGGCATATTTCATTCCAAGCTTATCCACGACCATTTTGGATACACTGTCAGCCGCACCGCTATCCTCCATTACCTTTCCAAAAATAGCACCTAATAGGAACATCAGATACCATGATGTGACAAATCCCGAAAAGCCGGACATATAGTTCCCGACCAAGTTGGCCTCTCCTTCTCCTGCCAGCTGCGGAAATAAAGGCATACCGCTAAAAAGAGCTACAAACAGCGCAGATAATGGACCGACCACCAGCAGATTCATTCCCCGCATCGTCAGGTATATCAGCAGGGCAAGCCCGCCTATTAACCCAATCATACTTAGCATTTCATTTCCCCCTTTGTTTTAAATATAAGAAAATTAACAAGTCACCCCTCCTTTTGCAAACGTTTTCAAAAAAAGATAAAAAAATAACTTCTTGTGAAATGTTATTGCAAGAAGTGTGCCAACAAAAAAATACTTCTTGGTAAAGGGAATGGTGAACATTTAATGAATTATTTTTCCGGAAATCTGGAACGGGCAGGGAGCAAGTCCTCCAATTTAATAGAATAGTTTTCTGACAATTCCGTCTAACTAAGGGTTATCAGTATTAAAGATTCCTAGAATCAAAAAAGTCCAGAATTCTGGAATATATTCCGGATTTCTGGACTTTTTAAACCTATACAATTCCATATTTCTTTAACTTTTCGTACATGGACGATTTACTGATGCCAAGAGCATTTGCTGCTGCTATTCGGTCATTATTATATTTGCTCAAGCTTTGTGACAGAATCCGCTTCTCTGTTTCCTCAAGAATATCCTTCAAATTCTTTTTTCCAACCGGATATACAGCAGTTTCTTTCATATAATCCGGCAATGATTCTGTGGTGATAGTTTCATTGCTTGTCAGGTGAATGGATGCCTCGATTACATTTTCAAGCTCCCTGATATTTCCGGGCCAGCTGTATTGATGAAACTTTTCTATGACTTCCTCTTCAATTGCACTTATTCTCTTTCCTGATTTTTTCGTTATTTTCTTGATAAAGCTGTCGATTAGAAGGGGTAAGTCCTCCATCCTGTCGCGCAAAGAAGGAACCATGAACGGCACTACATTAATTCGATAAAATAAATCCTCCCTAAAACGCTTTTCCTCCATCATTTTTTCGAGCGGTCTGTTAGTTGCAGCAATAATCCGGACATCCACTTTAACCGGAGAAGTTGACCCAACACTTTCAATCTCGCCTTCCTGCAGGGCACGCAATAACTTCACTTGCATATTAAGCGGCATATCCCCGATTTCATCCAAAAACAAGGTCCCTCCATCTGCGAGCTGAAATTTTCCTTTTTTACCGCCCTTTTTCGCCCCTGTAAAAGCTCCCTCTTCATAGCCAAACAGTTCAGACTCCAGCAGATGTTCAGGAATGGCCCCACAGTTAATTTTTACAAATGGCTGATGGCTCCTGTTGCTGAGCTGATGAATGCTGTGGGCAAACAGTTCTTTGCCGGTCCCGCTTTCCCCGCGGATTAAAACGGAAATATCACTGGCTGCCACCATTTTCACCTTTTCTTTCAGGCTGTGAATCTGGCTTGAGCTTCCTAATATATCATCGAGGCTGTATTTTACACTTGGATCAATTCCCTGGATATAGCTCTGGATTTTTGTGAGCATGCTCTTTACATGGCTGTTCATCTGCATCCATTCCTTTGTATCCCTAAAGAAAACCGTCCCGAATGCGCCAATTACCTCGCCATCAGAAAAAATGGGAATGCGGTTTGCTATCATATAGTTGCCTCTTATAAATTGCAGGTCCGCAATTTCTTCCTTTCCTGATTCTGCCACTATATGCATTCGTGAATTTTCAATAACCCCCGATACATGCTTCCCCAGAACCTGTTCCCTCTCCACCTCAAGGAAATCGCAATAATTTTTATTGATGTAAATGATCGTTCCTTCTTTATTTACAACGACAAGCCATCCAAAGGCGTTTTCTACAATGGTTTCAACCATTTGAACAGGCAAATCAAATAATGCACTTTTCATTTTTGATCCCCTCATTTTGGACATTCTACTATTATAAACACCATTTTATCATATTTTTCTGACAACAAATTCATTTCAATAGGTATTCCATTTGCGTTTACTGTCCATACCATTAGTAATCCGTGCAGACATGGGAGGTGTTTCAGCTGAAAGGCATATATTTGATCAATCCCCACTGGCAATACTTAAACAAGCCCAAAGAAGAATGTATTCAGCTGCAAAAACAGGCACTGGAATCCTATATTGAGAACCATAATATTTATACAGTGAAGCTAAATCAATGGCAGCTGAACGACTACTACACCATTCCACATGCCCTATTGTATGATTTGAAGAAAAAGAAAGCAGAGCTGGATATCCTGCTTCTTTATTCTGAAGAGGTCCTTGAAGACTTTATCCATACTTATCCGGCGAGATGGCTGATTCTGAAAAGCTTCTTCAATGAGGTTGTATTTTGCGCTAACCAAAAAGAGAACTCTCTTGAAGGCGCAGGTTAAATGAATTACAAGACACAAAAAACCTGCAGCTCCAAACTGCAGGTTTCATTCTTTGGTTTATACTTATGAAACATGCGCCAATTCTTTAGACTCCTTTAATTTCCGGTCATATACAAGAATCGTCAGAATGGCAAAGACAAATAGAACCATTAATACAGCAAACAGCATGGAGATTCCATAAAGATCAACCAGAATACCCCCCAGTAAAGGGCCGATCATCCTTCCGCCTGTAGCTGTGCTGTTTACGATTCCCTGGTAAAACCCTTCCCTCCCTTTAGGAGCAAGCTGGTTGGCAATGGTCGGAACAGCTGGCCATATCAGCATTTCGCCTACTGTCAGAATAACCATGCTGATGACAAATGCGGAGAACTGTTCTGCGATCGCCGCAACAGCAAACGAGCCAATAAATATAACCATTCCGGCGACCATCTGAATCTTTAATGTTTTAAACCATTTTACCATTGCACTGATAACCGGCTGCCCCAAGACAATCAGGGCTCCATTAATAGTCCACAGCAAACTGTATTGCTTTAACGAAATGTTCAGCTCCTGTGTATAAGCGGCAATAGTCGATTGCCATTGAACATATCCTACCCAGCACAATAAATAGCCCGCACATAATATGAGCAGCGCATAAAGCTTGGTATGATTTTTAACCATGCCATTTTCCTGAAGGATGGAGGTCTGCTGACCGGAAACTGTGTTTATTCCCCTGTAGCCAAAAACAGCGATCAATAAAAAAATGATATACATAACAGTATTGGCCAGAAAAATTAACTGAAAAGAGTACGAGGCCACAAGACCGCCAAGAGCAGCACCAATGGCAACACCTGCGTTCTGGGCTACATAGATGGCATTGAAGGCTTTGCGTCCTCCTTCTTTCCAGACTGATCCGGCCATCGCAAACATAGAAGGAAAAACAATCCCGGAGCCAAATCCGACAAAGGTAAGGAATACCACATATGCAGGCCAGCCATGCCAAAAGGTCAAACCGAGGAGCGCCATTACTGTGATGACAATTCCAAGAAGAATCGAACGATAGCCGCCAACTTTATCATAGAGGCTCCCCCCTATTAAATTTCCGGCGACACTGGCAGCTGCGTTCACCATTAGTACCAGGCCGGCTACCGATAAGGATTTGCCTAAGTGGTCATGAATGTAGATTGTATTAAGAGGCCACAAAAAAGAAGATCCGGTTACATTCACTGCCATCCCAATAATTAAAAGCCATAAGGTCCGCGGCATAAGATAACGCCCCTTTTTTCGTATTTTTTATGTTTAGCCGGTGCATTATCTCCCGGACACTATTTCGAAATCCAAAATAATTTTAGTTGGTTTTTCCTGTCCTTGCAATAGGTTTTTAATCGATTTTAATAGACAGAATACTTCTTCTTTTTCACTTAAAGATTCAGAAAAGTAAAGCCCCGATCCTCGGTGGATCGGGGCTTTGCCATAATTATTTATGACGATTGTTCCGGTTCTGGATGAAATTTCGATTTAACAGGCTGTCCGCCTGATTTTTCATAGTGCTTTTTCGACTGCTTTACCGCGTCGAAGTCCCGGCCAAATTCAACATCCTGGTTATTGGCGCCATTGCGGGTCTTTTGTTCCGGATTGTTTTGTTTTGATCGCTTTTTTACCATCTGTGAACCACTCCTTAATGAGGAAGAATTATCATCTGATTTTGGAGCTGCTGCAGCTGGAGCCTCATACGATGAAGCTGTTCCCGCTGCTGGGAGTTGGCGCTATGGGCCATCTGGGTTATATCATTATAAGCAGCTTCCAAAGACTGAAGCGCATTGGAGTATTCGAAATCATTGTAATGCTCCTGTGTTCTTCCCGATTCAAACTGCTCCTGCGCAAAACGGATTGCATCCTCACACTGCTGAAGAAGTGTATCCATTGATTCACGGGTTGCCATGGTATGTTCCCCTCCTTGAAGAATGGGTATAGAAGCTTGCATGCTTCATGAATTAGTTTGTTCATTTTTCCGTAATCCTTACCACTGTATTTCCTGCCAATTCCCCTTTTATAAGGTTTTGCGTCATGATAAGATTAATTTTATGAAAGCACTCATAATGATTTTCACAATATAGATTACTCTTTGATTAAGGAGGGATAATTGTGGATAAAGTAAATCCTTTTCCATATGCATCCGATAATAAACGGTACCATACATGGAATTATCATTTGCGCAGTGAATTTGGCCATAAGGTTTTTAAAGTGGCACTTGATGGCGGATTTGATTGCCCAAACCGTGATGGCACGGTCGCACACGGAGGGTGTACGTTCTGCAGCGCCGCCGGTTCTGGAGACTTTGCCGGGAACCGCACTGATGATTTGGACACACAGTTTAATGCAATCAAAACAAAAATGCATCATAAATGGAAAGACGGAAAATATATGGCCTATTTTCAGGCTTTTACCAATACACATGCCCCTGTTGAAGTGCTTCGTGATATGTATGAGCGGGTGCTTGAGCAGGAAGGGGTTGTCGGGCTGTCTATTGCAACCCGCCCTGACTGCCTGCCTGATGATGTAGTTGACTATCTGGCAGAGCTTAACAAGCGGACTTACCTCTGGGTAGAGCTCGGGCTGCAGACTGTACATGAAAGAACTGCCCTTTTAATTAACCGCGCACATGATTATCAGTGCTATGTGGAGGGAGTAAGCAAGCTCCGCAAACATGGAATCCGCATCTGTTCCCACATTATTAATGGGCTTCCGCTTGAAACACCGGAAATGATGATGGAAACCGCCCGGGAGGTTGCGAAGCTGGATGTACAGGGAATTAAAATCCATCTCCTTCATTTATTAAAGGGAACCCCGATGGTTAAACAATTTGAAAAGGGCATGCTTGAGTTTCTGTCTCTTGATGAATATATAAATTTAGTATGTGACCAGCTGGAAATTTTACCGCCGGAAATGATTGTACACCGCATTACCGGTGATGGGCCAATCGACTTGATGATCGGGCCAATGTGGAGTGTTAATAAGTGGGAAGTCCTTAATGGCATTGATGCAGAATTAAAGCGAAGAAACAGCTGGCAAGGTAAATTTTACAATCCAAGTCAAGTGGAGGCATTGTCATGAAGCTTGAAAGAATCTTACCATATGCAAGACAGCTGCTTGAGAAAGCAATATCACCTGGAGATATCGTTATTGATGCCACTCTGGGCAACGGCCATGATACCGTATTTCTGGCTGATTTGGTGGGACCTAACGGCAGAGTTTATGGATTCGATATTCAGGAAGAGGCTGTCATGAGTACAAAAACACGCCTGGCTGATCACGAACTGTCAGACAGGGCTACCCTCTTCCAAACAGGTCATGAACACATTCTTGAGAATGTACCGCCTGTCCACCATGGAAAAATAACAGCAGCCATATTTAATTTAGGCTACTTGCCCGGGGGCGACAAAGATATTGTCACCCGTCCGCAGACAACCATTTCTGCCATCGATCAGCTTTTAGAACTGATGGCTCCGGAAGGGATCATTCTTTTGGTGATTTATCACGGCCATATAGAAGGTGCTGTAGAGCGCGATTATCTGCTCCGATATGTCAAGCAGCTGGATCAAAGCATCGTCCATGTTTTGCAGTATCAGTTTATTAATCAAAAAAATAACCCGCCGTTTATCGTTGCAATTGAAAAACGTTAATATGATGTAAAAGCCTGCAAAAAAAATTGCAGGCTTTTACTTATTTCACAAAGACTTTTGCAAAACCAGAAGGCATCATCTTCTGCACTGTCCGGTAAGCTCTTCCGTTCACATAAAAGAAATAGCTCACCATTCCGCCTGTCCTGATCATGCTTTTGGCTAATCTTCTGACATTCCGCTGCTTCCGGACCTTATCATCAGAGAGATAGACCCCCAGCAGGCCGCGATTAATCAGTTTATGAAAATGTTTATGAGGCAGCTTTTCCGTATGCTTGTCTGCCTCTGCAACAAAGTGCTTCAATCTCGAAAACAATCTCTCTTCGCTTTCATAGTAAAAGCAGAAATTCAAGTCTCCCCCGGCCTTGTCCTCTTCCTGATCAATCAGATAATCAAGCAGAATGTGGAGGCCCTGGATGTAAGGAAAATATCCATTTCTTATATTAACCGCATGCTCCGCTTTAAAATCATCTCTCAGTGCGTATGATACAAGGCAGAAAATCCCGAGTGTCGAACCCGAGCAGGCAGAAAACTCATACCATTCCATCTCGGGTATATCTGAACGATATTGGTCGAACCAGTTTTGCAGCCGGGGTACTCGTTCTTCGACTGCGACATGCTTATGTATTTGCAGATCACAATAGTAACGGCATAATTCAAGCAGATGTCTTTTTATATGGGGATATTGATCGAGACTCGACAGCACTTCCCTGCAGGATGCCGCTAAATCTGCAAGATAATTTCCATCATCCTGCTCACTTCTCAGCCGATAATAATTTTTCCCTTCTGCGTCAATAGCCAGGGCATCCTCCATTGACTCATGAAGTGCGGCAAAATCTCCGGGATCAAGCGAGGTGCTCCGGTCGCAAAGATTGTCCAAATAATCACTGATTGTCTGATAAGCGACAATGAACTTAATCGCTTGTTCATATTTTTCCTTTGCCATCAATGACATAATAGCTCCCCCTTCACAGTGAAACGTTTTATGTTCAATGCTGGCAAGAGCCTGCTTTCTTAACTCCGGATCAGGAATTGCTTCTGCCCGGCCCTTCCAATATGCAAGCTCCTTATGGACAGCAGGCAGAACCTTCCGATAGACATGTGACATCAGGCTAATTGGCATGGAAGGGACACTCATGACAGCAGATACCTCCTTTTGATCAGGTCTGGTGAATATCTTAAGGAAATCATTAAACCACATAACCCAGCGCCTTTAATTGGCTGTTCACGAAATCCTTCGCATATTCAAATACCTCTTCACGTTCAGGTTCATTAAAGACTTCGTGGTAGCACTTTGGCCACTCTTTGAACCTTTTTTCTGAGAAAGGCGCAAGGTTAAACCATTCTCTGACAGTTGTTTTATTCACGATTTTATCATCGCCGCCCTGAACTACGAGAAGGGGTACATCCTGGATATTATCAAGATTCTCAAAGGCCAGCTTTATGGCATAAACAAGTTCCCTGTACCATCTGACCGAAACTTTTGTCACATACAGTGAATCATTTATATCAGCATCAAGGACATCCTGATTCCGCGTCGCCATGTCCACTGACAATCCTGCATCCATTTTCAGGCCGGGCATCACTGAATTGAGTCCAAGCGATAAAAAGTTCAGTAATTTCGAAGGCTGCTGAACTAAACCTAAACATGGGGATGACAAAATCACTCCAGCGAGATTCATTCTTTCTTCCTGCAGCAAGCGAATGGCAATCAGTCCGCCCATGCTGTGTCCCAAAAGAAAAACCGGCAATTCAAATTCATAGGCAGCCTGTACCCAATCTTTAACTTCAATGATATATTCATCGAAGGAATCAATATGGCCCCTTCTGGATCTTGTAGTCATTCCCTGGCCGGGAAGATCTCCCATAATGACATGGAAACCGGCCAAGCGCCACATTTCAATCAGCCAGCCATAACGGCGGTGATGCTCCATTGCCCCATGAACCATGACAATAACGCCTTTTGCCTCTCCTTCAGTTTCCCACTTCCACATAGTCAATCCTCCCTGCCTTTTTACGTACGATCTTATGTAAATATATTATAGCCTAGATGCAAAAATTGTTCATGAATCAGCCCCTTAAAAAACTCTTTTACCAAAATAACGTTTATGATGCCTCATATGATAAAATCAAAATAATCCAACTAATACAGGAGTGTTTACAGATGATCTATCCATATAAAGATAAAGAACCTAAAATTGCAGAATCCGCATTTATTGCAGATTTCACTACCATTACCGGAGATGTTGAAATTGGGGAGGATTCCAGTATCTGGTTCAACTCCGTCATACGCGGGGATGTAGCACCAACTATCATCGGCAGGAAGGTTAATATCCAGGACAATTCCGTCCTGCATCAGAGCCCGAATAACCCGCTTATACTGGAAGACGAAGTAACAGTAGGCCATCAGGTAATCCTTCATAGCTGCATTATCCGCAAGAAAGCTCTAATTGGAATGGGCTCGATTGTCTTAGATCAGGCAGAAATCGGGGAGGGAGCATTTATTGGGGCAGGCAGCCTTGTTCCGCAGGGAAAGAAAATTCCGCCCAATACGCTTGCATTCGGCAGGCCTGCAAAAGTGATCCGTGAGCTGACACCGGAAGATATTAAAGATATGGAACGGATCAGCAGGGAATACGCTGAAAAAGGCCAATACTATAAGTCTTTGCAGAAAAAGCGGAAATAACTCTCCAGCCTTAATAGAATGAGAAATAGGCCGATATTAAATATAAGGCAATAGCTATTGGCGGGTGAAGGAATTGAAGATTTATATCGGGGCAATTGTCCTATTCTTATTATTAATTGTGATATTTAGAAAAACCATAATAAAAACGGCACCCATGTTTTTAATTGTCTTCATCCTTGTTTCTGCAGCATTTGTTTATGACAATCTTGCAGGAAGCAAGCCTCCATCTGCCGTGAACAAAATAAAATCCTGGCTTTCTGAACCAGCTGAGAAAGCCACTGCTTTTCTTGGAAACAGCACGGCTGTAATTAAGATCAAGGAAAAAATAATTATTGATGCACCCGCAATCAATCAGTTTCCTGAGCTCCCCAGGGGATGCGAAGTCACGAGCTTATCCATGCTCCTGCAGCATGCAGGGATCAAGGCTGATAAAATGACACTTGCTAAAGAAATAAAGAAAAACCCTGAGCCTTATCGTATAGAAAACGGAAAAATCTATTTCGGACACCCGAATGAAGGCTTCATAGGCGATATGTACTCCTTTGATAATCCTGGTCTGGGTGTTTATCATAAACCCGTAAAAGAGCTTGCGGAAAAGTACATGCCCGGCTCCATTGAAGACCTTACCGGATCCGATTTTGAAGACTTAAAGATTCATTTGTCAGATGGCAGACCTGTATGGATAATTATCAACACAGCCTATAAACAGCTGTCTGATGACTTTTTTCAGACCTGGCATACTCCGAGCGGAAAAATTCAGATCACCTATAAAGAGCATTCAGTCCTGATAACGGGCTATGACCAGAAATACATGTACTTCAACGACCCGCTCACAGGCGAAAAAAATAAAAAAGCACCCATACCCGATTTTGAAAAAGCATGGGTGCAGATGGGAAAGCAGGCTATTACCTATGTCCCATAAGAAAAGCGGAAGCGCCTTGCCCACGAAGGAACGCAGACTAAGACCGCCACGTCCTGTGGCAACGTCTGCATGACCCGCATCCCGCGGGCCTCAAGCACAAGACGAACCTTCCGGAAAGGCGTCCTTTGCCTTTTTGGGAGGGGTGCCCGAAATGTGGAGGCGACTGCCCAGGGACGACAGGCATAAGACGGTTCCTGTAAGAAGGCGTTTTTCCTTCTGAAAGGAAACGACTTATGACCCCGAGTCACTAGGAGCCGCAACTAGACAAGCTTGTGACCTCGAGGGGGTAGGCGCTGGAGCTAGACAATTATCTAAATTAAGAAATTTATACATTCTTATACCTAAAAGCGTCCACCAGGGTATTCCTGATGGACGCTTTTGATTAGCCTTTAAGAGGCTGCAAATCTTTATCTAACAAGTATTCTTTTTCAAAGGAGTATTTTTTCTCCACATATACCTGATGCCAAACCATGAACATCAGAACTGTCCAGATTTTGCGGCTGTTGTCCGCTTTATCCTGACAATGGTCTTCAAGCAGCTGCAATACATAGTCTTTATTAATCAGATGCTCTGTATTGCTTTCACGGATGATATTCTTCGCCCACTCATTCATTTCGTCCTTCAGCCAGTGGCGGATTGGCACAGGGAACCCAAGCTTTTTGCGGTTCAGCACATGATCCGGAACGACTCCTTCGGCAGCTTTGCGAAGAATATACTTCGTAGTGCCATTTGCCGTTTTCAGGCTGGTCGGTATTTTAGAAGCCACTTCAAAAACTTCTTTATCAAGAAACGGAACACGAAGCTCGAGAGAATGAGCCATCGTCATTTTGTCCGCCTTTAATAAAATATCTCCTCGCATCCATGTATGAATGTCGATATACTGCATGCGATCAACCGGATCATAGCCGCGGCTTTCTTCATATAATGGTTTCGTGATATCTGTATAATTTAAATTGTCTTTATATACATGAAGCAGACTGCGCTTCTCTTGTTCTGTAAACATTTTTGCGTTTCCGATGTAGCGCTCTTCCATTGGCGTAACACCGCGTTCAATAAAGCTTTTTCCCTTCATACCCTCAGGCATCATGCTTGCAATCATACGGAGAAGCTTTTTGCCGATGGCAGGAATTTTATTGAAGACTTCAAGGGATTGTGGTTCACGGTAAATATTATAGCCGCCAAACAGCTCATCGGCTCCTTCACCCGAAAGAACGACGGTTACGTGCTTACGGGCTTCTCTTGCCACAAAATAAAGCGGCACACATGCCGGGTCGGCAAGCGGATCGTCCATGTGCCACATGATTCTTGGAATTTCATTCATGTATTCCTCAGGAGTAATGATATAGCTGATGTTTTCGACACCCAGCTTTTCTGCTGTTTCTTTCGCTACATCCACCTCGCTGAAGCCATTGCGTTCAAAACCGACAGAAAATGTTTTAATAGCAGGATGGAATTCCTTCGCAATCGATGCAATGATGGAAGAATCGATTCCGCCTGAAAGGAAAGAACCTACAGGAACATCGGCACGCATATGCATTTTGACCGAGTCGAATAACACGTCTCTAATTTCTTTTGTAAAATCAGCTTCTGATTTCTGCACTGGATGGAAAGCAGCTTTCCAATAGCGCTTAATATCCATCGGAGCACCGATTTTTTTAGTAAAATAATGGCCTGGCTCCAGCTTGTGGATTCCCTCTGACATTGTGTTTGGCTCGGGCACAAACTGATAGGTCAGAAAATGCTGCAGGGAGTCATAGTTTAATACATCATTCTGAAGTGCCAATAGAATGCTCTTCTTCTCTGATCCAAAGAACGTGCGGTCTCCCTTATCGTAATAAAAGAAAGGTTTAATCCCAAATGGATCTCTGGCTCCATATAAAGACTGCTCCTGTTTATCCCATATGACAAACGCAAACATACCGCGCAATTTTTCAACAGCTTTTTCTTTCATATGGCTGTAAAGGGCAATGATGACTTCTGTATCTGAGCTTGTTTCAAAGCTTAGGCCAGCTTTGAGAAGTTCTTCACGAAGTTCCACATAGTTGTAGATTTCACCATTAAAGATAATCCAATAACGCTCATTCTCGTAAGTCAGCGGCTGGTGTCCGCTTTCAATATCGATAATGCTAAGCCGGCGGAAGCCAAATTGAATATGATCATCAAAATAGTATCCTGAGTCATCCGGACCCCGGTGTGTAATGATATCATTCATATTTTGAAATTGTTCTTTATCTGCGTCACGGTAATTTTGTGCTTTTTCATGTACACAACCAATAAAACCACACATTATGTACGTCACCTACTCCATTCTATTCTCAATATTTAGATATAGCCTTAACGGCTCCTTTGTCTCAGAAAACATACCCTATAATACTACCACTAATCATTTATAATTAGCACGTGGATTATAAAAAAAACATGCGCGGAAAATTAAGCCATTATCCGAAGTTTACACGATAACATATAATTATAAACGACTAAAGAGCATAAAGACCGAAAAGTGAATTATCACCCTATATGTATAAAGACGCAAAAAAGAAAGCGGGAGTTACATAGTAAATGCAACTCCCACTTTTTAAATTTATTATTCAGCTTCAGAACGAAGAATTTCTGCCTTGTCAGTACGCTCCCAAGGAAGGTCAACATCTGTACGTCCGAAATGTCCGTATGCAGCTGTCTGCTTGTAAATTGGGCGGCGAAGGCCAAGCATGTTAATAATTCCTGCAGGACGAAGATCAAAATGCTTTCTTACTAAATCAACTAATACATCTTCATCCACTTTGCCGGTTCCAAATGTATCAACAGAAATTGAAACAGGCTGTGCCACACCGATTGCATAAGCAAGCTGAACTTCCACTTTTTCTGCCAAACCGGCTGCTACAATGTTCTTCGCAACATAACGTGCGGCATATGCAGCAGAGCGGTCAACCTTCGTAGGATCCTTGCCGGAGAACGCGCCGCCGCCATGGCGTGCATATCCGCCGTAGGTATCAACAATGATTTTGCGTCCAGTCAGACCAGCATCCCCTTGAGGTCCGCCGATCACAAAACGTCCAGTCGGGTTGATGAAGTACTTTGTATTCTCATCGATTAGTTCTTTTGGAACAACCGGGTTAATAACATGTTCCTTCAGGTTGCGCTGGATTTGCTCCAGGCTGATTTCAGGGTGATGCTGAGTAGAAATAACGATTGTGTCAATGCGGACAGGCTTGTCATTTTCATCATACTCAACCGTTACCTGAGTTTTTCCATCCGGACGAAGGTAAGGAAGGATCTCTTCTTTACGAACTTCAGTCAGGCGGCGGGAAAGTTTATGTGCCAAAGAAATCGGAAGAGGCATAAGCTCTTTCGTTTCGTTACAGGCAAAACCGAACATTAAGCCCTGGTCTCCTGCACCGATTGCTTCGATTTCCTGATCGCTCATTTGCCCTTCACGTGCTTCAAGTGCCTGGTCAACACCCATTGCGATATCTGCAGACTGCTCATCAATGGAAGTTAAAACTGCACATGTTTCTGAATCGAAACCGTATTTAGCACGAGTATAACCGATTTCTTTTACCGTTTCACGAACGATTTTTGGAATATCTACGTATGTAGATGTTGTGATTTCACCTGCAACTAATACAAGTCCAGTTGTTACAGAAGTCTCTGCAGCAACACGGGCATTCGCATCTTTAGCTAAAATCGCATCTAAGATTGCATCAGAAATTTGGTCACAGATTTTATCCGGATGACCTTCAGTAACTGATTCAGAAGTAAACAAACGACGTTTTGTTGACATCTGGCTTCCTCCTTATAAATAGAAAATTGAGCGAGAAATAAGAAATGGGGAAGCGGAAAAATAATTTTTCCCTGTCATTTCATGGATCTCTGTTTGATACGGAACTCATTCCCTTAGTAGTATGAAATAAACATGGAGTTTTTATTAGAAAAATAGACAGCGCCGGCAAGAATGCCAGGTATCCATAATTCATAAGCATGCCAAAAACTCACATAAATAGTACATTCCAAAAGCCGTTCATCCCATTGCCAGTTAAAAAGCGTAAGCACCCGGGGGTGCTGGAGCTAGATAAGCAAAATAAAAAACCTTCTCATTAGTGAAAAGGTTGAAAGCAAATCGATTCGCGCCTTTCACTCTTATCGTTCAAGGAATTACGTCCTTGCGTCAGGTTAGCACCTTTGCTGATTATTGCCTTTAGCAGGTTGCTGGGTTTCATAGGGCCTGTCCCTCCACCAGCTCGGGATAAGAGAGTATCCGTTCAAGGTTGAATCATACCGTATTTTATCGAACCATGTCAACAGATTTTCATTATTTTTCACCGTTAAATTTCGGCTTAAAAATGTACGCTTCCCCTTTACAGAGAACAGCTTCCATCGTCACACTTTTTCTTTAGAAACTTTTGCCTGTTTTTCGCAATCCATTTGTATACCGGATCGCCGAGAATTGCAGTGAATGGTACATATAAAAGGATGCTAATGAAAAAAGATGCAGGAAAGAGGAACAGCAGTCTCCTTACCGCATAGTACCCCTTTTTCACGCTGCCGGAGGGGGTAATAATATGAAGCTCCCTCCGCAAATCGTTTCGGGAAAATGAGATAGACCCAGGCTCTTTTTCATATTCCTGCAGTGAAATCCACTCCACTTTATTCAGCCAATCGAGTTTTTTAAGGATTCTCTTTGTTTCCTTGCATAAGGAGCATGTTCCATCATATAGGGCAATTGTCTTCATTTTAGATCAGTCCCATGGTAAAATTAACACTTTCTTCTATAATAGCATATATCGGTTATAAGGCGATTAAAGTGGATTACCTGTCCAATTGTGACAATTTAATAACAGAGACAAAAAAGTTTCGTAATAGTATAGACTAATCATTTCAATGTGTTATACTAATTTCGAGATGTAATCACTTTCATAAAAAAATCGGGAAAAAGGAAGGTATTCATCAGATGAACTCTGTAAGCATATCAAACGAATTGAGTGAATTATTAAATGGCAGCAACATTCAAGTGCAATTATCCGTTCCTCAGCTTGTGGAAAAAGTTTTAAACCGCAATGAAGGGTCCCTTACTTCCACTGGGGCTGTACGCGCTACTACAGGAAAGTATACAGGGCGTTCCCCTAAAGATAAATACATTGTTGAAGAAGCATCAAATAAAGATAAAATGGACTGGGGCAGCGTAAACCAGCCAATCTCTGAAGAAGCATTCTCTAATCTTTATAATAAAGTAATCAATTACTTAAAAGAAAAAGAAGAAGTATTTGTTTTCAAAGGCTTCGCAGGTGCTGATAAAAAACACCGCATGCCTATCCAGGTGATCAATGAATATGCATGGCATAATCTTTTTGCACACCAGTTATTCATTCGCCCGGCAGAAGACGAGCTATTGGATCATCAGGCAGAGTTCACAGTCATTTCTGCTCCTAATTTCAAAGCAGACCCTGCTGTTGACGGCACAAAGTCAGAAACATTCATTATCATTTCATTTGAGCGCCGCACTGTTTTAATTGGCGGAACAGAATATGCAGGTGAAATGAAAAAGTCCATCTTCTCTGTTATGAACTATATGCTTCCAGAAAACGGAATCCTTCCGATGCACTGTTCATCAAACGTTGGACGTGAAGGTGATGTGGCTTTATTCTTTGGCTTATCCGGAACAGGAAAAACAACTTTATCTGCAGATCCGAACCGCAAGCTGATCGGTGATGACGAGCATGGCTGGTCTGCGAATGGAGTCTTCAATATTGAGGGCGGATGCTACGCGAAATGCATCAACTTATCCCGTGAAAAAGAACCGCAAATTTTTGATGCAATCCGCTTTGGAGCTGTGCTGGAAAATGTGGTGGTAAACAGCGAAACTCGGGTTGCAGATTACGATGACAGCACTTTAACTGAAAATACACGTGCGGCATACCAGCTTCAGGCCATCGATAATATCGTTGACCCAAGCATTGCCGGACACCCTAATACAATCGTATTCTTAACAGCTGACGCATTTGGCGTATTGCCTCCAATCTCTAAACTGTCAAAAGAGCAGGCAATGTACCATTTCTTAAGCGGCTATACATCCAAGCTTGCAGGAACTGAGCGCGGCATTACATCACCTCAGGCAACGTTCTCTACATGCTTTGGATCACCTTTCCTTCCGCTTCCTGCAAATCGTTATGCTGAAATGCTAGGCGAGAAAATCGATGAGCATAACGCAAAAGTCTTCCTTGTAAACACAGGATGGACTGGCGGAGAGTATGGAGTCGGCGAACGCATGAAGCTTGCCTACACCCGTGCTATGGTGGAAGCTGCACTAGAGGGTGAACTAAACAACGTAGAAACAATCAAGGACGAAATTTTCGGTCTGGAAATTCCTCAGCACGTGACAGGAGTGCCTGATGAAGTTCTTCAGCCAAACAAAACATGGGCAGATCAGGCTGCTTATGAAGCGAAAGCAAAAGAGCTTGCTGCTAAATTCCGTGAAAACTTCAAGAAGTTTACAAGCGTTTCTTCTGACATTGAAGAAAAAGGCGGACCAATTGCATAATAGAGAAAGAATTGCCGTTTGCGCGGCAATTCTTTTTTTTGAGTTTGCAGAAACATTGAACAAAAAAACGCCGGACTCTGTCCAGGCGCGCTCTTCTAGTTTGTTGAGTTTAAGGAAACAAGCTGATAAGTAATGAGTGTCTGGCTGTTTTCCCACTCCACTTTTCGGATGACTCCCATTCCGTTCAGGTCGCCGTCAATTGTTCTTTTTACTTCGACCGGGATATCGAGCGGATATAATCTATACCCTTCTTTGACAAGTGAAAAGTAATTCTCATCAAGTCTTTTTTCCCTTCCCTTTGTCACGATCATTGTGTTCAGCTCTAAAGGCATACCCATTGGTATCTCTCCTTCATTCTTTATACTTTCCTCTATTTTACCCCACCTTTTTCTGCTCTGAAAGCCTTTAAGCGAAAATCATTTGTCATTTATGACTTTTCATCCACGCACCTAAATCCTCTACCGTCTTCCGGTTTACGGCTGGCGGAAAGTAGTGGGTATAGTCAGGAAAATACCAGCTATCCACTTTTTTGTTAAGAGCCTTAAGCCTTTTTTCGAGGCGATAGGAATGCTCCACCGAGACGTTATGATCCTGTTTTCCATGAATGATTAAGACAGGTGCCTGCAGCTGCTCCAGCTGAAAAAGCGGGGTGCGGTATTTATACCGTTCCGGAAACTTTGTCGGAGTTCCGCCTATTACCCGCTTCATCATTCTCCGGAGGTCCTTGCGCTCTACATAGGTGAGAAACATATCACTGACCCCTCCCCATGTTACAATGGATGCGGCTTGCGGAAACTCGATTGCAGTAAGCAATGCCATTACGCCGCCTCGGGAAAAACCAAATATATGAACTCTTTTTACCCGGGCATGCTCCTGAAGAAGAGTAAACGCAGCAAACGCGTCCTGTCTGTCCTCCCCTGCAAAGTCTTCATTTCCATCCCCTCCTTGATTTCCTCTATAAAAAGGCGCGAAAACAATAAAACCTTCACAGGCAAACTGGACAATCCGGGAAGGCCGTACTTTCCCGACATTTTTTATGCCTCCTCTCAGGTAAAGGAATCCATCATATAGCTCCTCCCCCTTTGGCTCTGCCAGCAGGCCTTTTATATGTAATCCATTTGCCTGATAAGTAACAACAGATAATTCAATTGCCGGATTTGGTGAAGGGAATCTCTGTTTATTGATGATTTGGCCGTTCCTGAATTCCATTTTCTCATCCTCCCTCTTGAGGCTTCCTTTTAGTTTGAGCTTTTAGACCTTCCTCTAAAAATATTTCCATGGGCATTCACACATTTTTTCGATCTTCATACGATATCCTAGGCTTTTTAATCTGACTTTTTAGCATAAGGGAGGTCTTATGGCTTATGAAAAAATGGATGAAAACCAGCATGCTGCTTATGCTTGCAGTGATACTGATCGTTCCATTGGCAGCCTGCGGAAAGGATGAAATGCAAACGGTCCGCATTGCTGAAGTGACACGTTCCATCTTCTATGCTCCACAATATGTAGCCCTTGAGAAAGGTTTCTTTGAAGAAGAAGGACTTAAAGTAGAGCTTACAACAACAGCCGGCGGAGATAAAACAATGACCGCGCTCCTGTCGGATAGCGCTGATATTGCGCTAGTAGGTTCAGAAACTTCCATTTACGTTTCGGCACAGGGCTCCAATGATCCGGTCATTAACTTTGCACAGCTTACCCAAACGGATGGAACATTCCTGGTTTCGCGCAATAAAATCGATAACTTTTCATGGGATATGCTGGAAGGCAAAACATTTCTAGGGCAGCGTAAAGGCGGCATGCCGCAGATGGCCGGCGAGTTTGTATTGAAAAAGCATGGCATTGACCCGCACCAGGATTTGGATTTAATCCAAAATATTGATTATGCCAATATTGCTCCAGCTTTCGCTTCCGGCACCGGTGAATTTGTCCAGCTTTTTGAACCTACTGCAAGTGTATTTGAAAAAGAAGGAAAAGGATATATTGTTGCTTCCTTTGGAACCGAGTCCGGACATATACCTTATACCACATTCATGACGAAACAAAGCTATATTGATGAAAATAAGGAAACAGTCGAGAAATTCACAAGAGCAATTTATAAAGCACAGCAATGGGTTGAGCAGCATAGCTCGAAGGAAACGGCAGAAGCTATTCAAGGATATTTTGACAACACTGAGCTTGAAATCATTGAAATGGTAGTAGACCGCTATAAGAGTCAGGGATCTTTTGCAACAGATCCTATTCTGGATACTGAAGAATGGGATAATCTGCAGAACATTATGGAAGAAGCAGGAGAGCTTCCTAAGCGCTTAGAGCATGGCACACTTGTCAACACAGAGATTGCTGAAGGGGTAATGAAGTAACTAAACGAAAGAGGAGGCCGACATGGATTTTCTGAAAGTTGATGCTGTCCACCACACTTATTTTACAAAAACCTCTGCTGTCACGGCCCTCTCCGATGTTTCGCTTGATGTGGAGGAAGGAGAATTTGTTTCCTTCCTCGGTCCAAGCGGATGCGGTAAGACAACATTGCTTTCCATCATAGCAGGCCTGTTTGAACCCACAGAAGGCACTGTCACACTTGAAGGAAAGCGGGTTGAAACAGCAGAAAATGAAATTGGCTATATGCTTCAGCAGGATTATCTTTTTCCCTGGAAGAACATTGAAGAAAATATACTGCTGGGGCTGAAAATCGGTAATAGCCTCACTCCTGATAAAAAAGCTTATGCACTGAAGCTCCTTCAGGAGATGGGACTGAAAGGTGTAGAGTCACAGTTTCCGAAGCAGCTTTCAGGGGGAATGCGCCAGCGGGTTGCCCTTGTAAGAACACTTGCAACCGGCCCAAAGCTGCTTATGCTTGATGAACCCTTTTCCGCATTGGATTATCAAACCAAACTAAAGCTTGAGGATCTGGTCTCTGACACGCTTAAATCTTTCGGAAAGACAGCCATACTGGTTACCCATGATATTGGTGAGGCAATCAGCATGAGTGATCGTGTTTTTCTCTTCTCCGCAAGGCCCGGACAGCTTCATAAGACATTTGTAATACCTAAAGAATTACGAGATGAGACCCCTTTTAACGCAAGAAATCATGAAGCATATCCAGCGATTTTTCAAACTATATGGAAGGAGCTGGAGTCCCTTGAGCCCGCAGGAGAACGTTAAATTCCTCCACCAGAAATATATCCGGTCGCTGAACCGTGAAAAGAAATGGGTCCGCTTCTATCAGGCTGTCATATTTTTCGTGTTTTTTTCAGGATGGGAGCTTGCAAGCCAAAAGCAATGGATTGACCCGCTGATTTTCAGTGCGCCTTCTAAAGTATGGGGATTATTTTTAACCAAACTACAGGATGGCACCTTGATGGTGGATTTAGGCTACACTTTGTCAGAAACGGTATTTGGGTTCATTTTGGGCACATTTTTAGGCACATTCCTGGCAGCCATCCTCTGGTGGTCACCAATGCTTTCAAAAATAGCGGATCCCTATCTGGTTGTCCTGAATTCAATGCCAAAGGTTGCTCTTGGCCCTATTTTAATTGTTGCTTTAGGCCCGAGCTTTACTTCGATCGTTGCCATGGGTGCGATTATCTCGATCATCATCACAACCATTGTCGTGTATACATCTTTCAAAGAAGTAGACCCCAATTATATTAAAGTGCTTCAGACCTTTGGGGCAAATCGATTTCAAATCTTCAGGGAAGCCATTTTGCCTGCTTCATTTCCGACCATCATTTCAACATTAAAGGTGAATGTGGGGTTATCCTGGGTAGGGGTGATCGTCGGCGAATTCCTTGTATCCTCAAAAGGTCTTGGATACATGATTATTTACGGTTTCCAAGTATTCAACTTCACCCTTGTAATGCTTTCATTGCTTGTAATTGCTGTTTTTGCAACAGTGATGTATCAGCTGGTTGAGCTCCTGGAGAGAAAACTAATTAAGAATGGTTCATAAAAAAAACGGCAAACCGCATGCCGTTTTTTATTTTTCCTTCAAAATTTTTTTTAGGCTCTTTTCAACTACCTTATCCTTCATGATGAAGCTGTATTGACTGTTCCACCTGTCTTCAAGCAGGTTTTCCCCTGTCAGGATGGGACCGTTTGTTTCAAAGTATTGATTTGTATTGTTGAGGTTTCCCACCTCTGCGAAAAAAATAGCTTTGACAAAACGCTCATTGTCCAAGTTAACTTCATATTCACCAATAAAACGCAGACTATTTAAGTCTGCTCCGGTTTCTTCATATACTTCTCTTCTGGCTGCCTCTTCAAGAGACTCACCCTGTTCTCTTTTACCCCCAGGAAATTCCCATCCCCTTTTTTTATGATTCGTCAGCAGCCATTGATCACCATAGCGGCAAATGACCAAAACGTGTTCAGGCTCTGTTTCGAATGCTCTTTTATTAAAAGACATGCGCACTTTCCCGCCGTTTTCATCCAAAAAGGTTTCCATGCTTTTCCCTCACTCGATAAGTAAATTTTGATGTTTTCATTATAAAGGTTAATCACGTTTTTAAAAACTTCTGGGGCTAAAGTATCAAATTACATATTTTTGAAACTTTTCTCCTTTTTTGCCCGTAAAATTAGGTGACTAACATAAATAGAGGAGTGTATATCTTGAAAAAGTCTCTCGCAATCCTTACCGGCTTCTTCATGATTTTAATGCTGACTGCATGTAATGAAACAGCCAAACCAGTTAATGAATCAGCAGCCGGCACAGAAAAGAAAGAAGCAAAAACTGAAGAATCTTCTGAAATGACCTTGGAGGAAGTTTTAAAGAAATCAACGGAGGCTTCGGAAGAGCTAAAAAGCTTCTCAGTTAAAATGGATATGAGCCAGGAAATGAGCTCGGGTGCTGAAGGGGAAAATATGAATATCGATTCTGTCATTGATATGGATGTCACCACAGATCCAATGGCTTTTTATCAGAAAATGACTATGTCAATGGCAGGCGCAGCAGAATCCTATGATATTGAAAGCTATTTTACGGAAGAAGGCATGTTTCTTTATGATGCAGCCGGTCAGCAATGGATGAAGTTCCCTAAAGAAATGTCTGATGATTTGCTTCAAATGTCCAGCCAGCAGACGAATCCTGGTGAGGAACTGAAGAAACTGCAGGAATTTGTGGACGATTTCACCTTTGAACAGGACACAAAAAGCTATATCCTGAAGTTGAAAGCCGATGGAGAAAAATTCAATGATTTCGTGAAGGAAACGGCAGCAGAAACGCTCCCGCCTGAATTGGCCGCCAATGGTGAAATGCTTGATAACATGAACATCAAAGGCGTGGAATATGAAATTGTGATTGATAAAGAAACTTTTTACCCAAGCGTGCTGAATATGATTATGGACATGGAAATCACGGCTGAGGGCCAAAAAATCTCCATGAAGCAGAACATGAACGGCCAATACTCAAACTATAATAAAGTTGAGGCTATTGCTGTTCCACAGGAAGTTCTTGATACAGCTGTGGAAATGGAAATGTAGAAAAGCTGAGGTGCGGCCTCAGCTTTTTATTTCTACTATTATTTATTTTAGTACTTCGAGAGCTGTCTAGCTTCAGCGCCTACCCCCTCGAGGTCACAAGCTTGTCTTGTTGCGGCTCCTAGGGACTCGAGACATAAGCCCTTCCAGAAGGAAAGAACACCTTCTTGCAGGGCTCGTCTTTTGCTTGAGGCCCGCAGGATGCGGGTCATGCAGACGTTGCCACAGGACAAGGAAAGCTACGGCAGCGATACATCGCACGACCGAAAGCGGCAGCTTTTGGGAGGACGTGGCGCTCTTAGTCTGCATTCCTTAAAAGGGCAGTCGCCTCCACATTTCGGTTTGTCTTGTTTCGGCTCCTAGGGACTCAGGGTCATAAGCCGTTTCCACAGGATGTGGCGCTTTTAGTCTGCGTTCATACGTGAGCAAGGCGCTTCCGCTATTCTATTTATGTTCCTCTTCTGTCAGGATTCCCATGCTTTCAATATGCTTTCTTGCTTCATCATCTCCAAGATTATAAATCATCCCATATATTTTTTTCATTGTGTCATCATAGGCATCATTTTCACGGTCATAGTGGTATTGAACATAAGGAACATGGGCTCTGAAAAAATTTTGCCATTCTGTTGAATAGTTCTGGTCAAAATATTCTCTTAAGGCAATAATTTCATCATCATTTGCCTCAATTTTATAATTCCAGGTGGAGTCAGTAGCACTTTGAGAAATCTCACCCGAACCAAGCGTTATATAATACGTCTTTTTATTTCCTTCCAATCCTGTCAGCCCCTTTTTTGTTCATTCCTGTGACGCAGATTCAACACCGGTCAGTTTTTCTTTACATAGCACAATATTTTTCATTTCTATAGTTATCGTATCCCACATTTATGATAAAATTATACAAAATTACGATCATTCTTCTTAAGCTGACATATACTAAGTTAAACAAATTGGAAGTCAGCTTTCCAATTTACATGTGGTGAATATTTTTCTGCATCAGGGGTATTAAATTAAGTATACTATAGAAAACCGGAGATTTTTTTAAGGAGGTGTTACCATGAAACTGATTGATGAGCTATATGAACTTTACAGGAATAAGCTGACTGGTGATGAAGAAGATATCGATATGCTCGCTTTTGCCTTCTTAGAGGAAATGGACAGGGAAGACCTGCTGAATATTATCAAGGACCTTGATAATCAGGAATTATATGATTTAATGGGGCTTTATTTGATTGAGAGCTTAAAAGGGAAATTTGCCAGTGAAAATTACGGCCAGCGCAGAAGCCCGATCATTCACCACCGGAACATACACTAAACTATACATATCCGAATTTAGAATAACGATCCATATACTCGAAGGCGGCGTGAAGCCGCTTTTTTATTTGGTCTTTTTCGTTAAAATTATTGCTTTACGTTTATCAATATTGTCCGTTGATTTCCTCTCCAGGCTGCTCAGCGAACCGCGGGGCGGGCGGTGAGCCTCCTCGACGCTGTGCGTCTGCGGTGTCTCACCTGTCCTGCTACTCCCGCAGGACTTTGAATAAGCTTCCTTGAGTAGACACCGCACTAGACACCGCACGAAGAAAATGCGATAGCATTTTCGAGGATCTCGCACCTTCCGCTCCAATCAACTCAGTAAATATAATACAAATAGCAGCAAACTTTGCGAAAAAAGCCCTTATTTTTCAAAAATAAAAAGACCAGCTTTCCAGCCAGTCTTTGTTTATTATCCAAGGTATGCTTTAAGCATCCAGATATGTTTTTTCAAGCTTTGCTTTACAGCAATCAGCATGTCGCCTGTTCCTTCATCTTTGGCTTCTTCTGCAAGCTCGATTGCTTCCTGAAGCTCGTCCACCATTTTTTCAAAGTCGTCAACGACAGATTGAACCATTTGTTCCTCATTTTCTTTTCCTGTCGCTTCTTTAAGGGAACTGGTCTCCAGGACTTCCTTCATCGTTGCAACCGGTTTAGCCTCAAGAGCAAGGATTCTCTCAGCCAGTTCATCTACATGTACGTTAGCTTCATTATACAGCTCTTCAAATTTTGCATGAAGGGTAAAAAAGTTTTTCCCTTTAATATACCAATGGTAATTGTGAAGCTTTACATATAGAACTGTCCAGTTTGCTACTTGCTGGTTAACAGCTTGTACTAATTCTTTACTCATAATAATCATCCTCCCAACAATAGAATACCCACCTTGGCAGAATTAAAACCTGTACAAGGCCATGGCTAAATTTTTCATTATTGAGCTGCTTTCATGGTAGAATATTGAGTGAAAAGGGGGAGAAAAATGTATACGGTATTAGTCATATCGATCATTATCGTGATTGTGGTTCTGCTGCTTAGCGTCATTACTACTTCAAAGGCTTACCAATTCAAGCATACGGTAGACCCGATTGATCCGCTTCCTGACAGCGGCAAGGAACAAAAAGAGGCTAACGAGGAGCAAGAAGATAACCAAAACCGTTCGTAAGCATACGCTATTATATAAACAGCCTCCGTACAGCCGGAGGTTTTCTTTTTAAAGGGACGGAAAAATACATGTGGAGAGGACATTAAGATGGATATATACTCCATGATGCTTACAGTATTTTTAGTATTAAATATTATCCTGGCTGTGTTTGTTATCTTTCTGGAGCGAAGGGATGCAGGCGCCACATGGGCATGGCTCATGGTTTTATTCTTTATTCCTCTTCTTGGTTTTTTCATGTACCTCTTCTTTGGACAGAATTTAACCCGAAGAAAGATGTTCCAATGGGAAGACCGCAAAAAAATTGGAATTGATGAACTGCTGAACAGCCAAATCAGAGGAATTAAGGAAAAGGATTTCCATTTTCGCAATGAAATCATTGAAAAATACAAAGACCTTATCTACATGCATCTTGTAAACAATGATGCAGTATTGACCCAGGATAACGAGGTCAGAATTTTTACAGACGGGAAAGAAAAATTTAATTCACTTGTAGATGATATAAAAAGTGCAACCGATCATATTCACCTGCAATATTATATCTTCAAGAGAGACAATCTTGGGAAAAGCTTAATTACTCTCTTAACGGAAAAAGCCAGGGAAGGCGTTAAAGTCAGGCTTCTCTATGATGAACTTGGCTCAAGGAGCCTGCATAAAAGGGCATTTAAAGAGCTGATTGCTGCAGGAGGAGAAATTGAGGCCTTTTTCCCTTCGCGGCTGCATTTTATCAATCTAAGAATCAATTACCGGAACCACCGGAAAATTGCCATCATTGACGGACGGATTGGGTATGTTGGCGGTTTTAATGTCGGGGATGAATATCTCGGGCTGAATCCAAAGTTCGGGTATTGGCGTGATACCCATCTAAGAATCAGAGGAAGTGCTGTCCATTCTCTGCAGACCCGCTTTATCCTGGACTGGAACCAGGCTTCCCACCGCCATGATATTTTCTATGCTCCTGAGTTTTTTCCGCTGTGCGAGTCTCAGGATAGCGTAGGGATGCAGATTGTTACCAGCGGTCCGGATTCTGAATGGGAACAAATTAAAAATGGTTATATAAAAATGATTTCATCTGCTCGTAAGTCCATTTATATCCAAACCCCATATTTCATTCCTGATGCAAGTCTTCTGGATGCCTTGAAAATAGCTGCATTGTCAGGTGTGGAAGTAAATATTATGATTCCAAATAAACCTGACCACATGTTTGTTTATTGGGCCACTTACTCCTATATTGGGGAAATGCTAAAAGTAAATGCAAATATTTATATATACGAAAATGGCTTCATACATGCAAAAACCCTGATTGTGGATGAAAAAGTATCATCGGTAGGAACTGCGAATATAGACGTGAGAAGCTTCAGGCTCAATTTTGAGGTAAATGCTTTTATTTACGATCAGGATGTTTCAAAAGAACTGACTGAGAGCTTTAAGGAAGATGTCCAGCTATCAGCAAACCTGTCTGCAGGAGATTACAGAAATAGGCCCTTGAAGATAAAGTTGAAAGAATCCATCTCAAGGCTGCTTTCGCCAATATTATAAAACGGGCTGAAAAAATCAGCCCGTTTTCTTTATCGCAGTCTAACGGGCAGTAAGACCCCCACTTCAAGACTCAGAGAAATCAAAGGAGGATAAGTGGGGGTCTTACTGCCCGTAAAGGCCCGATTGGTGAGATACAGTGAAACTTGCCGACGCGCAGGCAGAGGCTTAGTTGAACAAATCGGGTTCGTAGTGTCGATTGATCGAAGCGCTAGCGGAGATCTTAGCGACACTAGAACGCGACTAACAATCAGTGGGGAATAAGGAAAACCCCCACTGATTGAAGTTTCACTTTATGCAAAAACCTGTTTCAAGTCATTCTTTGATTGCTGCAGCCAGAATCTCATAAGACGCTTTGCCCCATCAAGATCATGAAGCTTTGCCTGCCCGCATTGCTTCTCATTTGCCGCGGGGATTTCGGTAATTTCAACTGCATCTTCCATTGTAGCTTCCAGCAGATCAATTATTTCTTCAACTGACGGCTCACCGCTTACCACTAAATAATAGCCGGTCTGGCAGCCCATCGGGGAAATATCAATAATGTCGAAATGGTCATATTTTTCTGCATGAGTACGGATATTAAATGCAAGCAGATGCTCAAGTGTGTGTATGACATCCGGCTTCATCGCCTGTTTATTTGGCTGGCAGAACCGGATATCAAACTTGTTCACTAGTCCGTCACTGCCCACCTTATGGACACCGCAGTGCCTCACGTAAGGCGCTTTTACAGCATTATGATCCAGCTCGAAGCTTTCTACTGAAGGCATATAAAACACTCCCCTAAAGTTTTCCTTTTACTATAGCATAATATCCGACTAAATTCATCAAATTAATATGAAAATTATGACTTTTCCATGATAATATGTTATTTTAAAAGAAAATATGATTTAACCGGGAAAGGTAATGCCATGCTTAAAAAAATTCTCATTTCAATATTTCGTTTTTATCAAATTGTGATTTCCCCGCTCAAGCCTCCTACATGCCGGTTTTATCCGACATGTTCCCATTATGGGCTGGAGTCAGTTAAGCGATTCGGCGCCTTCAAGGGCGGCTGGCTGACAATAAAACGGATCCTTAAATGCCATCCCCTTCATCCGGGCGGTGTCGACCTGGTTCCAGAGCAATGGCCCAAAAAGAAAAAGAATTAACCCTCATATCCGTCCACTACAAGGTCAAGCTTGCCTGTGCCAGGATGAATAACAAGCCCATGCACAGGCACATCTGCCGGCATCAGCGGATGCTTTTTCACCATATGTACACTATGGGATACACTATCCTCTACATTTTCAAAACCTCTTAGCCAATCATCTGCAGCGATTCCTGAGTATGTCATCGTATCCAATGCATCGTCAGTAATGCCTCTCTCCTTCATGCTGCTGACAACCGCATCAGCCTTCATTCCACTCATGCCGCAGTCATGATGGCCAATAACAAACACTTCTTTCGCCTGCAGCTGATAAACAGCTATTAATATGCTTCTCATAATACTTCCAAATGGATGGGTTACTAAGGCTCCCGCGTTCTTAATGATTTTCACATCACCGTTTCTTACATTAAGCGCTTTTGGCAAAAGTTCTACTAAACGTGTGTCCATGCAAGTCAGAATAACCATTTTCTTATTAGGAAATTTCGTTGTTTCAAATTCTTCGTACTTTTTTTCTTCAACAAATTGCTGGTTATGGTTTAAGATCTCTTCTAAAAGTTTCAATTGTTCCACTCCCTGTCTTTTTGTGAATACTTTGATTGTAAGAGCTATTCGCTCCCATACTTGACGAAAAAATGTCAATACTAATAAAGACCTTTCACTGGCCTCTATAATTATGATACATAAAGTAGGTGCTCCAAACAAATTTTTTTCCTTGCTTTTTATCTGGATATTTTGTAAGATTACTAAGGGAAATCGTAATGGTTACGTATTAAAGGTCATAATTATAAACATTACTTAAAATATGGTCTGTACTTTAAATCGTAATAGATACGCTTTATAAAAAGGAGGAAAAAAAATGAAAAAGTCATTTTTGATATATATTCTAGGGCTAATCCTTGTTCTTTCTGGCTGTACAGGTGAAAAGAGAGAGGAGAGCAGCAGCGATAAAACTATGGTTTATACAACCGTTTATCCTCTACAATACTTTACTGAACAAATCGGAGGAGAAGCGATAGAAGTTGAAACCATCTACCCGCCGGGGTCGGATGAACACACATTTGAACCTTCTCAAAAAGATATGATGAAGCTGGCCGATTCAGATCTATTCATTTTTATAGGACTGGGTCTTGAGGGTTTTGTGGAAAAGGCAAAAGAAACATTGAAAAATGAGAATGTTAAAATGGTCGCCGCTGGAGAAAATATTGAGTTTGTCCACTCAGATGTAAATCATGATCCTGCACATGAAGAACATGCTGATGAAGCTGAGCATGAAGATGAACATGCTGACGGACACGGAGCTGAATCATCTGAAGAGGATCATGATCACAACCATGGAGATATCGACCCCCATGTTTGGCTGGATCCTTTATACTCGAAAGAATTGGCGGAATCAATTAAGGATGCTTTAGTGGAACAGATGCCTGATCAGAAAGAGCAGTTTGAACAAAATTATATGGAGCTTGCAAAGAAGCTTGATAATCTTCATTCTGATTTTGAACAGACAGTTCAAAGTGCAAAGCATAAGGAATTCATCGTTTCACACGCAGCTTATGGCTATTGGGAAGAACGGTATGGTCTGGATCAAATCAGTGTATCCGGTTTAAATTCTTCCAGCGAGCCTACTCAGAAAGAACTGCAGAAAATCATAGCAGAAGCAAAAGAACATGACTTAAAATATGTTTTTTTCGAACAAAATGTGAGCTCAAGACTGACTGAAATTCTGCAGAAAGAAATTGGCGCAGAACCGCTAATGCTTCATAATTTATCTGTCCTTACAGAAGAAAATATTACCGAAAATCAAACATATTTTACACTTATGGAAGATAATTTGGCTTCATTGAAAAAAGCGCTGAATAAATAAGCACACCAGCCTCCCGCATTGGGAGGTTTTTTTGTCTCTTAATTTAGGTAATTCAGGAAAAGATTACATAGTTGTCTTTTTTTTTGCAGAAACTATTTCCATTGAAGAAATTGAAGGGATGAAAAAGCAATGAGTGATTTATTGATTGCGAGGTCTTTATTTGGGACTACAATGGGCTTTCATATTATTTTTGCAACAATTGGAGTCGGCTTGCCGCTGATGATGCTGACAGCGGAACTTCTTTACCAGAAAACGAAGGATCTTGATTACGTCATTATGGCAAAAAGGTGGACTAAGGCATTTGCGGTGCTGCTTGGAGTAGGAATTCCGACAGGAACCATAGCAGGGACTCAGCTTTCCCTTTTATGGCCTGGTTTTATGGAGGTTATCGGCAAGGTAATGGCATTGCCATTCCAGATTGAAATCTATGCTTTCTTTATTGAAGCTTTATTTATGTCAATTTATGTGTATGCTGCCGAAAGAATCCCTCCATGGATGCGTATATCAAGCCTTATACTGGTAGCTCTTGGCGCTTTTGCCTCAGCTGTATTGATAACTAATGTTCACGCTTTTGAAGGAACACCACAGGGATTCAGGATTGTCGATGGTGAAATTGTCGATGTGGATCCATGGGCTGCATTTTTTAACCCAAGCTTTATCGTTACAGCAGGACATGTGGCACTATCAGCATATACAACAGGGGCATTTGTTGTAGCATCAGTTGCTGCTTTCAAAATGCTTAGAACTCCATTCGGAACACGAGTATATAACTTTCATAAAAAAGCACTTATGCTGAGTTTGATTGTCGGCGGAATTTTTTCTTTTCTAACAGCTATTAACGGGCATGAATCGGCTCAATACCTGCATGAGTACCAGCCGGAAAAACTAGCAGCAGCAGAGGGGCTGTTTGAAACTCAATCCTATGCTCCCCTTGCGATTGGAGGATTTACAGACCGTGAAACTCAGAGGGTTAAGTGGGGAATTGAAATTCCATGGGCACTAAGCTTTTTGGCGGGCAACAGCTTTGACACCGAAGTAGTGGGGCTGAATGATTTTCCTGAAGAAGAGTGGCCTCCGCTTTTTGTTCATACCCTCTTTAATGCGATGGTCGGAATAGGCTCATTGCTCATATTATTATCTCTTATTGCTTTCGTATGGAATAAATTCCTGAAAAGAGACCATTTTCCCAGGTTCATCATGTGGGCATTTGTTGCCTCAGGCCCGCTCGCAGTTCTTGGAATAGAATTCGGATGGGTATTTGCCTGTACCGGCCGTCAGCCCTGGACCATCTACCGGGTGCTGTCCACCGCTGATTCTGTTACGACAGCTGAGAATCTGGGGATTTTATTTATTCTTTTTGCCCTTGTGTATGTAGTGCTTGGAGTAGCAGTTGTGTTTGTTATGCTTTATTACTTTAAAAAGAATACTGTAATCGATGACATAAATAGAGCCAAACAGAAAAACGTTCCTCTATACGGATCAAACACATGAAGGAGTGAATCCAATGGCGGAAGAATTACTGGCCATCACAGTGTTATGGGGATTCGTCTTCATATATGCGGTTATGGCGACAATGGATTTTGGCGCAGGCTTCTGGTCCATGATTTACTTTAATCGGCCTAAAATAAAGGCAACAAATGTGGCAAACCGATATTTATCTCCTACCTGGGAAGTGACAAATACCTTTATCGTCGCAATTGTAGTGGCAGTTTATAGCCTTTTTCCGACTGCAGCCTACACACTGGGAACTGTACTTCTAATACCAGGAAGCATCATATTGCTCTTACTGGCGATCCGCAGTGCATTCCTGGTGTTTTCCAACATTGCGGAAGAATACAGGAAGCCGCTCACCTATATTTCAGGCTTATCCGGAATTCTTATCCCCGGATTGCTCATCAGCGTTTTGCCCATCACCCATGGAGACTTTGTTGAATTTAGTGATGGCAGGCAATCTCTGGACCTGGCACATCTTTTTACAAGCCCGAACGAATATGCTTTTATCGGCTTTGCAATCAGCAGCACATTGTTTTTGTCTTCCCTTCTCCTCGCGGACTACTCAAAAGCCTCGGAAGAGATGGAAGCTTACTCAGTATACCGCAGGGATGCAATCGTGCTTGGGCCAATTTCAATCATAATGGCATTTCTTATTATGTTTACTTTGAAAAGAGAAGCATTTTGGATTTATGAAAAGATGATAGATGATATGCCTTTGCTTTTGCTGTCTCTTGGATTGTTTCTAATAGGAGGGCTTGCCCTGTTCCTGCCATCCGTAAACAAAAAAGGAGTTAGGGGAATTCCCAGATTGGCGGTTATTGCCATAACCCTCCAATACCTTGCTGCCAGCTATGCATATGGAAAAGCTCATCTTCCCTATATCGTCTACCCTGAAGTGACTATTGCTTCTGCGTTTACTGATCCAAGTTCATTCCGGGCCATATTTGCCACCTATATCGCAGGATTCCTTATCCTTTTCCCCGGGTTCATATACTTTTGGAGCCTTTTCATGAACGACAAACGATATCTTCGGCAAAAACAAACCAAAGACCCGGCTTGATCTTCCTGCAAATGCCATGACTGAACAAAAAAAGCACTGCAGAAAATAAAGAAGTGACATGCTCCGGAAATTTGTCAATTTCAATGTGGTCACAATTTTCTGTTAAGGGGTGTTTGAAAATGGCACAAGACGTACTATGTGAAGTTAATAACTGTGCTTTCTGGAAAAATGGAAACCGATGCAGTGCAGACCAGATATACGTAGTCAGCCATACTGGCAAAACGGCAGACGACTCCAAAGAAACAGACTGCAAAACGTTCGAACCGCATTAATGGTGACAGGCACCGCCCGTATTTTGTCGAATTCCGGCAGTGCCATTAATGCATATTGCAAAAGCGGTGCATGTGCTGCACCGCTTTTTTTAATATAAATAAGTTTATTATTTTTTTTACCGGGAATGTATAGAATAACAATAACTAATAGGAGTGATACATATGTTATCGACCGTTATTTTGCTTGGAGCTGCTTTTGCCGCTGCTGCTGGATTAAGCTCCTTTGCCATTAAAGAAGATTCATTTATTAAAGACGAAATTACTCAATAATTGATCATAAAAGGCGCCGCGTATGCGCCTTATTTTTTTGCAATCAAATGAAAACCGCCGTTCTTCCAAAATAGAACGGCGGTTTTCTTCTACAAGACAAAGCATTCCTTTGCGATTGTTACTTCACTCAGTCTTTTCTCATTAATCTCATAACCAATACCCGGTTTATCAGGAACCATAATCATCCCGTTTTTTACGGTGACTTCAGGGAGAATAATATCTTCTTCCCAATATCTTTCTGATGCAGAAATATCACCGGGAATGGAAAAGCCCTCCAGAGAAGCCAGCGCAATATTATGGGCACGGGAGATTCCGAACTCGAGCATACCTCCACACCAGACTGCGATCCCTTTATCCAGGCAATAATCATGAATTTTCTTTGCTGTCCCTAAACCTCCAACCCGGCCAATTTTAATATTAATAACTTTACAGCTTCCAAGCTCGACAGCTCTTCTGGCATCATTAAAGGTAACAATACTTTCATCCAGGCAGACCGGTGTTTGCAATTCCTTCTGAAGCTTTGCATGGTCAACAATATCATCATATTCAAGCGGCTGTTCAATCATCATAAGCCCGAAGTCATCAAGCCTTTTTAACTGGTCTATATCCTCCAATGAGTAAGCTGAATTGGCGTCAGCCATGATTGGCAGATCTGGGTAATAGCGGCGGATCTCTGAGATCAATTCATAATCATTTTCGGGGCTGATCTTTATTTTGACCCTTTGATAGCCGCTTTCCAGATAGTTTTCAATTTGTCTTCTAACTTCTTCCTTAGTTTTGGCGCCAACAACTACGCCGGATAGGATCTGTTCCCTCTTACCGCCTATAAATTTAGAAAGAGAAATATCTTCTTTTTTTGCAGCCAAGTCCCATAAAGCCATTTCCAGCGCTGCTTTCGCCATTTGATTCCTTCTCAGGTCATTAAAAACACGTCCTGCATCTGAAGGATGCTTAATATCCGAATTACGCAAGATAGGGATAAGAAACTCCTTTAGCACATGATAGCTCGTCTCAACCGTTTCCTCTGTATACCAGGGGGAAGAAAAGGCGACTCCTTCCCCATATCCCTTCCGTCCTTCTTTATCAGTTACTTCAACTATAATTCCCTCTCTGTCCTTAACAGTTCCTAAATGAGTGGAAAATGGCGTTTTTAAAGGCATCGCAATTCTATACAAAGTAATAGTTTTTATATCCATGCTATTTCCCGCTTTCCCCGAGCAGTTCCCGGAGTTTCCTTCTTAATATCTTCTTAGAAGCATTCCTGGGAATTTCATTAATCATGATGATCTTTTTAGGCACTTTATACTTTGCCAGCTTCTCTAAGCAGTACTCTGTCACTTCTTTTTTATCCAGGCTTTCTTCTCCGGCAATAAAGGCGACCGGCACTTCACCCCAAACCTTGTCCTTCATGCCAATCACCCCTGCATCTGATATTTGGGAGTGTGAAGCAAGAACACCCTCAACTTCAGCAGGATAAATATTTTCCCCGCCTGAAATGATTAAGTCTGAACGCCGATCAAGTACATATAAAAATCCTTCTTGATCGACATAGCCTATATCTCCGGTTGAGAGCCAGCCATCCTTTATTTTTTTCGCAGTTTCTTCTTCACGGTTTAAATACCCTTTCGTCACATTCGGACCTTTGACAAGAATCTCACCCGCTTCTCCAGGATCCGCAAGCTCCCCATTCGGATTAACAATTTTCAGCTGGGAAGGAAATAAAGGCTTTCCGGCTGAACCTAATTTGCTGAAACTGTATTCCGGGGCCAGAGTAACAATCTGTGAAGAAGTTTCCGTCATTCCGTAAGTCTGGTAAACAGGAATAGCCTTCTCCCTGCAAACTTCCAGAAGAGATTTCGCTGCTGGACCTCCCCCTAATAACATACATCTAAAATAGTCCGGCAGCTGCTCATTTTTTAGTTCATCTGCAATCCTGGTAAGCATCGTACTCACAACAGACATGATGGTCACTTTTTCGCCGGAAATGGCTTTGATGGCTTTTTTCTCATGGAAAGATTCAAAAAGAACCATTTTCATGCCGTAGATAATGCTTCGCATTAAAATGGAATAGCCGCTAATATGAAAAATCGGAACAGCACACAGCCAGCTGTCGTTTTCATTCAGCCCTAAGTTTAATGCAGACCCCACTGCACTCCACCAATGATTACCGTAGGTTTGCAGAACGCCTTTCGGATTCCCCGTTGTGCCGGATGTATACATGACCGTACAAACCTCATTAAGACTTACTTCCTCTATTAATGCCGGCTCGGCAGGATCTTTCCTGAAGAGCTCTTCTTTATGTATCGCTGAAATTCCCCGTAAAGAGTTTACAGCCTTTTGGCTAATTCCATCAAAGGAACTCTCTGTTAAAAGGAAAGCGGACTTCGAATCATCCAGTTGCCAAATTAATTCCTCGGCAGTCAGCCTATTATTTAATATAACGGCCTTCACATCGATTAGCTGCAGCGCCAAAAGGATAAAAACACTGTCTTCATGATTTCTCAGCAGCACACCTGCAAACTGGCCTCTCGTTAATCCGGCTGCCTGTAATTGCCCTGCTATCATGTATGCACGATCATATACTTCGGAAAATGTATAGGTTTTTTCCAAAAAAGAAAGGGCTGGGCGTTCAGGTGTTAAGAATGCCCGTTTTTGAAGGAAATTCGGTACTATGTGAGCTTCCATCCTAAAACCTCATTTCATGCAATTTTTTCATATAAAAACAGCCTGATGGACTGGCCATCAAGCTGAAAAAAATAGTATACCCTCAAAATCAAGGGAAACGCGGGAATTGGCCAAAGTCCGGCTTGCGCTTTTCTTTGAATGCGTCACGGCCTTCTTTTGCTTCATCCGTTGTATAGTATAGAAGAGTTGCATCACCGGCGAATTGCTGGATTCCAGCGAGTCCATCTGTATCGGCGTTGAAAGCAGCCTTCAAGAAGCGGATAGCAGTCGGGCTCTTCTCCAGAATTTCTTCACACCACTTAATTGTTTCTTCTTCCACTTTCTCAAGTGGCACAACTGTATTAACAAGCCCCATATCCAGAGCTTCCTCGGCACCGTACTGGCGGCACAGGTACCAAATTTCGCGTGCTTTCTTATGGCCGACGATTCTTGCAAGATATCCTGAACCGTAACCTGCATCGAAGCTTCCCACTTTAGGACCTGTTTGGCCAAATACAGCGTTATCAGCTGCAATCGTTAAGTCACATACGATATGAAGAACATGGCCTCCGCCAATCGCATAGCCTTTTACCATCGCAATAACCGGCTTAGGAATGACACGGATTAAGCGCTGAAGATCCAAAACATTTAAACGAGGGATCTGATCATCTCCTACATATCCGCCATGTCCTCTGACAGATTGGTCTCCGCCTGAACAAAATGCTTTATCTCCTGCACCTGTAAGGACAATAACACCTACATTTTCATCATCACGTGCGTACGCAAATGCATCAATTAATTCCATTACGGTTCTTGGAGTAAAGGCATTATGGACTTGTGGTCTATTGATGGTAATTTTCGCAATTCCATTGTATGTTTCATACATAATCTCTTCGTACTTTTTTCCTGCAACCCATTCTACAGCTGACATACATGAATCCTCCTCAATATGTATTGTATTAGATAGCGCGATAATTGCCGCACAGCTTTGCGCCAGCAAAGGACATCATTCCTAAATCTTTACTGCTTTTGTATTAATCTCCCCTAATTGCGACAAAAACCCACTTACTATTGTACCAAATAATTCAGGTTTCTCCACATGAATTGCATGTCCTGCATTTTTAACGGCCTTCCACTGAACATTTGGCAATGCTTTCGACATCTCTTCTGCAATTCTGCAGAATTTTTGGTCCAGCTCCCCGGTCAATAGAAGGACTGGCATTTTCAGATTACCGAGCTCCTCCCACCAGGATGGCTGTGTGCCGGTGCCCATGCCATTCAGGCTGTTTGCCAGACCACCAATAGAATTGGCCATACGCTGGTTTCTTATTCGTGTTCGGATTTGATCAGGAAGATTTCTTTGGCTTTGAAATAAGGGGATATTCTCCCAATAATCGATAAAATTCACAATGCCTTCCTTCCTGATTCTGGCAGCCAGCCTGGCATCCTGCACTCTTCTTTCATGCCTTTCCTCTTCTGTCCTCAGCCCTGGGGAAGCACTTTCCAAAATCAGCGTTCGGACTTTTTCAGGATATTTAACTGCAAAAGTCAGCGCAAGCCGCCCTCCCATGGAATATCCAAGAACATCAATTTTCCCGATTCCCATCTCTTCTAAGAGACTGTTTATCACAGCGGCACACTCTTCTATTTGATAATGGCCAATATCAGATGGTGCTCCAGACTTCCCATGGCCGATGATATCCAAAGCTATTGTCTTCGAATGACCTTCCCAGAAGGGAACGAACTCTTTCCACCCCTCACTATTTCCCGTGAAGCCATGAAGAAGCAGGAGCGGAAATCCCTTACCCCACGTATCGACATGATAGTGAACTCCATTCATGACATATTTCATCGGCATTCACCCTTCCAGCAATCGACTTATTTCCCGGGAAACAGAATTCCACAATTCTCGATGCTCGGTTAAATTCCTGTCCCGGTTTGTCGTAATTTCCAATACCTTCAAGCCAGGTATGCCCATGTTCCGTTTGAAGGCTGAAATAAAATGTTCCCAATCTGATATTAAATCATATTGTCCGCCAAACATCTTAATGGCATGGCTGAAATCAAGATCCAGCGGTGTTCCGAACAGTTTTTCAAAGTTATTGGGGTAATTCGCCTGAGGAAGGAATGAAAAGATTCCGCCTCCATTATTATTAATCAGCAATATATTGATATCAATTCCATACAGCTTAGAGGCAATTAAACCATTTAAATCATGAAAGAAGGTTAAATCACCGAGCACAAGATAGAGCGGCTGGGATGCCATTCCGGCACCAAGAGCAGTTGAAACAGTGCCATCAATGCCATTTGCTCCCCTGTTAGCCATTACTTTAATGCCTTTTTGATTAAAATGGAAAAAAGTATCCAGGTCCCGAATAGGCATACTGTTTCCTACAAATAATGTCGAGCCTTCCGGCAGCATTTCAGCGAGCTGGAAAAATAATTTACCCTCGCTCAATTCATCTGCTTCATTAATATCAGCAAGCCTTACTCTTGTAAGATCATTGATTTTTTTCCATAGTGCAATGAATTCATCATTCTCGGAAGTGTTTAAATACGAGGTGACAGATTCGCAGAACAGCAGCTCATCGCAATGAATCATTTCAGTCGAGAGCAGTGAAGGATCACGCCATCCGCCGCCCCCATCAACAATAATCTGCCGGGCAGTACTGTTTTCTTTCATGAAAATGGACAATGGCTTTGATACAGGCGTAGCACCGAAGCGAATTATGACATCCGGCTTAAGCGCTTTTTTTGCATCGTCATTTTTCAAAAAGGTATCATATGCATCCATAATAAAGCTGCCATCGTGCAGTCCGCTTCTCAACTGTGATAATGGATCGGCAATGATCGGAAAGTTCAGCTTTTCCGACAGTTTAATAACGGCAGCCGGGAAGCCGGATTTTTCCAGATGACCGCAAATTATAATCCCTTTTTGTGCGGAGTTTAAAACCTGTGCCATTTCTTTGTACTCTTCGTTAGGCAAACTAAGCTTGCCACCCTGAATATTTACATACCCTTCTCTTCGTTCACTAAGCTCAAATAAATCAGCACGATCCAGCTGGGGAACTAGCGGCTCACGGAAAGGGAAATTAAGGTGAACAGGCCCAGCCGGCGAACTCTTAGCGGCGGAAGCTGCTCTCGCACATACTGTCCGGGCATAACGCAGCATTTCTGCTGAATTCTCGGGAGGGGCCATTTCAACAAACCACTTTACATTATTACCGTACAAATGGATCTGATCGATCGCCTGTGGAGCGCCTACATCCCTTAATTCATGAGGCCGGTCTGCCGTAAGCACGATTAGCGGCACCCTGGAATACCTGGCTTCCACAATGGCAGGGTAGTAATTGGCTGCAGCTGTTCCGGATGTACACAGCAAAGCTGCCGGTTTTTGGGATGCTTTAGCAATTCCCAACGCAAAAAAGGCAGCCGAACGCTCGTCTACATGAATATGTACACGAAGCTCCGGATGCTCTGCCATTACCATTGCCATCGGGGTAGAACGGGAGCCGGGACTGACCACGACATCCTCTACCCCGCTTTTTACTAGTTCAGCCACAAATGCGGCTATATATGAAGTTAAAGTTTCCTGATGATTCACTTTTCATAACCCCCAAGAGCCGTAAGCATTGGCCGGAATTTAATCTTTGTTTCCTGGTATTCGCTTTCGGCATTTGAATCCTGTACCACTCCGCAGCCTGCAAATAAGGATGCCTCATTCCCCTGGATTAGACCGGATCTTATTGCCACAGCATATTCGCCATTTCCTCTAAAATCCATCCATCCTAATGGAGCAGCATAAAAGCCGCGATCCAGCTCTTCTGCTTCTCTGATTTTTTCTACTGCTTCTCTTTTAGGCAGGCCACCAAGAGCAGGAGTCGGGTGAAGACGGTCGACTAAAGCAAGAAGTGAAGCATCTTCCCTGGTCTTTCCTATTACAGGGGTATATAGGTGCTGAATATCCCGCATTTTCATCAGCTGCGGCTCATTCGGCAGTTCAACTTCTGTGCAGGATTCTTCCATAGCTTCCTTTATCATATCCACCACATATTGATGTTCAGTCAAGTTCTTTTGATCATGCAGTAATGTTTCTCCAAGGATATGATCATCATCTTCCGTTTTGCCTCTGGGGATGGAACCTGCCAGACAAGTTGTAAACACGTTTTCCCCGTATTTTTTTATAAGGCGTTCAGGAGAGGCTCCAATAAAGCAGTCACCGTTCGATTCAAACGCAAAGATAAAGCTTTCACTTTGCATTTTCATGAGATTCTGGAGAACTCTTTCTATCTCAATCGGCTTTTCATAAATGAGCCTGGATTCCCTCGCAAGCACAACCTTTTTTAATAGGGATCCTGTTTTTAGTTCATCAACAATTTCATCCACTGTCTCCATCCATTTTTCCGGATTGATATCCGCTTCTTCCTGAAGAGTGTTTGCACTCTCAGGATGATAATCATTGATTGAACCTATTAGCATGCTTCTTTCAGCGGCTATCTTTTCAAAAAGTGATTCACTATCATGCTGTGTACAGACAACATTTGTTGTCAAAAAGGCTTGTCCATTGATTTCACTATACATATAAGCCGGCACATGAAAAAGGGAATTGGAATACTTTGACCAAAGCTTTGTTTTCTGCTTCAGCGGGTCAAAAGAAAAACCGCCAAATATCACGGGCCCTGTTGCATTTTCATTATAAGGGTTAAAAATAATACTGTTATTAATAAAACGCTTCCATTCCTTTTCAACCCGTTTAAATCTGTCTGTACTTTCGTCTGACTGGATTTGCCTGCAGATGCCAAGCCCGATTATATAAGCTTCACTGGAAGGATCCTTCCAGAAAAAGCGTTCACCAAAAAAACGGCTCTTTCCTGCCGCATAAAAAGAAAGGGGGTCTATATGATTTATTTTTTTCACTTCACTCACTAAAACAGGCTTTGATAAGGCTTTGGCCCTTTCAATCGCCTCCTGGATCCCTTCTTTTAGTTCCGTATCTTGTATCGTAACCAAAAAAATCCCTCCAATAACAGCTTAAATTGCCGTTATCCTACTTTAAACTTATTCTAAGATACACCTGTGATTCAAGGAATGTCAATGATGTCAATCCTGCCATTCCTTTATTGTATCCTTTATATTATAGCTTACTTTCGGCATCTATAATATCAATTAACTCTGGTTCACTGTAAATAACTGTTACGTTATAACAACCATGGCAAATACCGGTACATTTTACGGCAATAATACGTTGACACTCCTGCGGTATTTACCTAAACTTAAGGTGTTTGGTATAGTTGGCTTATGGGGGGTTACTTTGACAATACCCTGATAATCAGTTAAAATAAACAAGTTTGAATGATGCAATGGTTGATACCATTACAGAATAGATAATTAAGGGGAGAGTTATCATGCAACCACAAGCACAGACCAATTTTCCGCCTGCTTCCGGCTCAAAGAACTGGAGAGTCTGGTGGCAGCTGACCAGGCCGCATACTTTGACCGCTGCTTTTGTTCCGGTTTTACTTGGAACAGCTCTTGCAATGGAACTTACCGAAATAAATTTCAGCCTGTTTTTTGCCATGCTGGCAGCAAGTCTGCTGATTCAGGCTGCTACCAATATGTTTAACGAATATTATGATTTCAAAAGAGGGCTTGATACGGAAGACTCTGTTGGAATCGGCGGAGCGATTGTCCGTGAAGGAATCAAACCAAAAACGGTCCTGAATTTGGCTTTTGGGCTTTACGGGATTTCGATATTGCTTGGTTTCTATATTTGCATGAACACAAGCTGGTGGATTGCAGCAATCGGACTTGCCTCCATGGCAGTAGGATATTTATATACAGGCGGTCCTCTTCCGATTGCCTACACACCATTTGGTGAATTATTCGCAGGTTTTTTCATGGGCATGCTAATCATTCTTATTTCTTTCTATATCCAGGCAGGAACCGTAACCGCAACAAGTGTTTTAGTTTCGTTCCCTATATTGATTCTTGTTGGCGCCATTCTGCTGGCCAATAATATCAGAGACTTGGATGGCGACAAGGAGTTCGGCCGTAAAACATTGGCTATTCTTTTAGGAAAAAAAGGAGCAATTAACCTGCTTGCCGGTATGTTCATCGTGTCTTATGCATGGGTCTTCATATTAATCGCCATGAGCATCATAACACCATGGCTTGCTATCGTTGTCCTTAGTGCGCCTAAGGCCATTAAAGCAACGAAAGGCTTCATCGGCAAAACACTTCCGATGCAAATGATGCCTGCGATGAAAGCAACTGCACAGACAAATACAATCTTTGGCTTCCTTTTATCAGTAGGCCTGTTTCTCGGATATCTACTATAATCATTTAATAAACCCCTGCTTCTAAGGCAGGGGTTTTTTGTTTGGAAAAAATCAGCAGATGCCGTCATCCTGGTTTCATCCCCTTTTTAACGGGTAATTTTTACTTAAGGAAGATGCAGGCCGTAAAATTACTTCTTCCGTTATGATTTTGCAAACTACGTCCATACTAAACCCATATGGACTAAGATTTGATATCCGGCGGAGCAAAACTGTCAGAGCTCGGCTTTATTATAAGCTTGACTATCAGATCAACAGGCATTTATAAAAATCATCAAAACTAAGGATGTGACATAATATGTTGACCAATGAACAGATCAGCACTTTAAAAAAGGAATTGAATGATGAAAAGGAATCACTGGAGTCCCAGCTGCAGGGCAATAAAGAAGGCAGTCTGGAAGGAGCAAGCGCCAGAGATGCAGTAGGAGAGCTATCTCTATATGATAACCATCCCGCAGATATGGGTTCTGAACTTTATGAACGCGAAAAGGATTTTGCATTAGAAGAGCACCATGACTCTGAACTCAATAAAGTGAATGCTGCACTAAAGGCAATTGAAGATGGTTCATACGGTAAGTGTAAACAGTGCGGTTCTGATATTCCATACGAGCGGCTGGAAGTGATTCCGGCAACCCTTTACTGTAAGGATCATAGTCCTGAACAAAATGTGCCGGGAGACCGTCCTGTTGAGGAAGATGTGCTTGAACCTGCTCATGGGAATACCTTTCAGCATCATCAATTCAGGGAAGTAGTAGATAATGAAGACAGCTTTCAGGAAGTTGCCCGTTTTGGCACTTCTGAGACACCCTCTGATTTAAGGGGGGACTATGAAGATTACAATTCCCTTTATAATGAAGGTCATGATGACGAAGGTTTTACAGAAGATTATGAGACATTTGTCGGAAATGACCTTGAAGGCAAGGAGAGAAAAATCTATCCTTCCAAGAAACAGGAAGAGTATGAAGCCATGCTGGATGAAAATGATATCGAAGCACCTTTCGGGGATGTGCCGTATCATGAGACTGACGGCTATGTGGATGAAGATAAGGATTAAAGTAAAAGCGATGCAGCTGCATCGCTTTTTTATGTCAAATGGCAAAATAAGATACCCTTATTTATATTTATAGTTTGGATTCGATATCCTGGATAATCTCATCAATCGTATCGGAAACGTCGTTTGTGCGGCGGGCAATGGAGATGCTGAATTCCAGCAGTTCTTTATAATTTTTCACCGGAATAGAATCACTTGTTTTCTCGAATTCATTTAGTTGCAGTCCAATATTTTGAAGATGCAGCAAAACTTCTTCCATTGATCCTCTCTCGATTTGGTACATTTAACAGCTACCCCCTTTATATCTAATGATTTCATTATCAGGGTTTTTAAACCTTTTTTGTAGTGGAAATTATTGTTAATATTTTCGCTTTGCAGAGTAAAACTTTGCCACAAAGGAAATATTAGTTTTAGAATAAATTGCTGGGAGGTTCATTATGTCCGCACAAATGAAAGCAGCATGCTTTTCAGAATATGACAACCTTGAACAAGTGGTGTTATGTGAACCGAAGTACATGACGATTGTGGATACTATTAACGAAACACAGAAGCATTATAAAAAAGAAGGAATTAATATCGACGTGGCGATGAAACAGCACAGGCACTTTGTCAGTGCATTGAAGGATCAGGGGATCGAAGTCGTTTTACTGCCCCCGTTTGAAAAATACCCTGAGCAGGTTTTTACCCGTGACATCGGATTTACGCTTGGAGAAAAGGTGTATGTTGCCGAAATGGCTGCTGATATCCGGCAGGGGGAGGAAAATGTTCTGAGACAATGGCTGGAAGTAAATCAGGTTCCTTTTTACAACCTTACGGGTGATCGTATAGAAGGAGGTGACGTTCTCATCGATGGCAAAACTATATATGCCGGAGTCAGCAGCCGGACCCACGAGGAAGCAATTGAGCACCTTCGCAGCCTTATGCCTGAATATGAAGTCGTATCCGTCCCCTTCACTGATACATATCTTCACCTTGATTGTGTATTTAATATCATTTCACCTGAGGAAGCTCTTATTTTTCCAGGAGAGATTCATGGGGAGAAAGTAAAAATGCTGGAATCGCGCTATGATTTAATAAAAGTGTCGGAAGAGGAGCAATTCACACTCGGAACGAACGTCCTCTCAATTGGCAATAAAAAAATCTTCAGCCTTCCCATTAATAAGAATGTCAATAAAGAACTAAGGTCCAAGGGCTATGAAGTCATTGAGGTAGACATTACTGAAATTATTAAATCCGGAGGTGCCTTCCGCTGCTGTACCATGCCGGTTAGGCGCAGTAAAGGGTAAATAATGATTATAGAATCTCAGAAAAACGCCTTTTTATGATTAACTGCTATTTTCTCATAGGCTTCTACAGTTTGGGAGTTAATCCCCCTGATTAACTCCCATTTTCTCTTGACCACTTTCATTTTGGGCGTTATTCCCCCTGATTAACTCCCTTTTTCTCTTGAGCACCTTCATTTTGGGCGTTATTCCCCCTGATTAACTCCCATTTTCTCTTGACCACTTTCATTTTGGGCGTTATTCCCGCTGATTAACTCCCTTTTTCACTTGAGCACTTTCCTTTTGGGCGTTATTCGCACTACTAAACAAAAACAGCCTCTTCTCACAAGAAGGGCTGTTCTTCTTTTTACTTATTCATCAACTCAACGCCAGCGGGTTTGATTTTCCAGATTTCGCGCGCATATTCGCTGATTGTGCGGTCGCTTGAAAAATAGCCTGAGCCGGCAATGTTCATTAAGCTCATTTTCAGCCAATGATCCCGATCCTCATAAGCCATCCCGGCTTCTTTCTGGATATTTACGTACGAAGCAAAATCCCTCAACACAAAGTATTGGTCATTTTCCATCAGCAGGGAGTCAAATATAGGCTCGAACTCATCATCAGCATCCGGGAAAAATCCATTCACAAGCTGGTCGATGACCTGGCGGATTCGCTTATCATGATGGTAATACTCTCTGGAATTATAACCGCCATTCTGGTAATAGCTGAGCACCTCATCTGCCGTTAATCCAAAGATGAAGATATTGTCATCTCCTGCTTTTTCTTTTATCTCAATATTGGCTCCATCCAGTGTACCAACTGTCAAAGCGCCATTCATCATGAATTTCATATTCCCTGTACCGGAAGCTTCCTTGCTTGCTGCAGAAATCTGCTCGCTGATATCTGCAGCGGGGAAAATTTCCTCTGCCAGTGAAACCCGGTAATTTTCAAGAAAGATAACCTTTAGAACATCTCTTGTCTGCGGGTCATTGTTCACTTTTTCAGCAACGGTATTAATTAATTTGATGATTTTCTTTGCGTAGTAATAGCCAGGGGAAGCTTTTGCTCCAAAAATAAAAGTCCGCGGGTGCATGCGGAAATTGGAATCTTCCTTCAGCCTGTTATATAAATGCATAACATGCAGAATATTTAACAGCTGGCGTTTATAAGCATGCAGACGCTTAACCTGAATGTCAAAAATCGAAGACGTATCAACTTTAATGCCCTGCTGCTCCTGAATGCGCTTCGCCAATCTTTCCTTGTTCAATTGCTTAATCTGATGCAGCTGACCAAGGAAAACCCTATCATTCTTAAAATCTGCCAGCTCGCGAAGCTTTTCCGGTTCCCGAATCCAGCCTGCCCCAATGGTCTCATTTATAAGACCAGATAAAAGCGGATTGGCTTTCAGCAGCCATCTTCTGTGTGTAATCCCATTGGTTTTATTATTAAATTTCTCAGGAAAAATTTCATAAAACTGAATCATTTCCCGCTTCTTTAAGATTTCTGTATGAAGGGCGGCAACACCATTTACGCTGGAGCTTCCGACAAGGGCAAGGTGTGCCATCTTTACCTGGTCGTGCGCGATGATCGCCATATCCTCAATCCGCTTCCAGTCACCCGGATATCTGTCCCAAAGATCGCGGCAAAAACGTTCATTGATTTCATTCACTATCATAAAAATCCGCGGCAGCAAAGGCTGGAAAATGCGGACAGGCCATTTCTCCAAAGCCTCTGAAAGAGTTGTATGATTTGTATAGGCTATCGTCCGGACTGTAATAACCCAGGCTTCCTCCCAGCCCATTCCCTCTTCATCCAGCAGGATTCTCATAAGTTCAGGAATGGCAAGAACCGGATGTGTATCATTAATATGAATGCTCACATATTCATGGAAATCTCTTAAACTGGCATGCTGCTTTCGATAGGAACGCACAATGGAACGGATACTGGCCGAAACAAGAAAGTATTGCTGCTTTAGCCTCAGGATCTTCCCCTCATCATGGGTATCATCAGGATATAGAAACTCGGAAACAGATTCGGTTTCCCGTTTATATTTTAAAATATCATGATTTACAGGATAAGGTGACGGTTCAGCATTCCATAGCCTGAGAGTGTTAATCGTATCTGTTTGATAGCCGGCGACAGGCATATCGTAGGGGACAGCCGAAATAGTTTCCGCATTTACATGGCGGAACACAAGCCTGCCGTTGTCCTCTGCCGTTTCAACTTTGCCCCAAAAAGGAACCTCAATGGCCAGGTCGGCTTTTCGGACTTCCCATACATGGCCGTTTCGCAGCCACTGCTCCGGAAGCTCCACTTGATAGCCATCCACAATTTTCTGTTCAAAAAGGCCATGCTTATAGCGAATTCCACAGCCATGGCCGGGTAGGTTTAAGGATGCCAGCGAGTCCATAAAGCAAGCCGCAAGACGTCCCAGTCCCCCGTTTCCCAGCCCTGCATCTGCTTCAATTTCTTCAAGGCGGTTGAGATCAATGCCCAGATCTGCCAGGCCATCTTTTACAACCTGCTCAATTCCCAGGTTTATCAGATTATGATGAAGCAGGCGGCCCAATAAAAACTCGATGGATAAGTAATATACCTGCTTTTCACGGTCGATGCGGTACCGCTCATTTGTATTAATCCACTCTGTGCTCACATGTTCCCTGATCATATTTCCGAGCGTGAAGTAATGATCTCTTTCTGTGCTTTCGCCGAAGCTTTTTCCACAGGTCATCTCCAATTTTTTCAGGAATTCCTCTTTGAACTCATCGCGATCAGAAAACATGGCTTTCACTCCTTGAAACAAGGCCTGCATATAGCTGATTGTATTTGAAAGCAGATTGCGCCCAGCTATTATCCATACCCATTGCATTTTTCATAATCTTCTCCCATGTTTTGCTGTCACTGTAAAAGTTTATTGCTCTTCTAATGGTGTACAGCATGTCATGGGCATTAAAATGGCTGAAGGAAAAACCGTTTCCTTCTCCTGTGACTTCATTGTAAGAAAGAACAGTATCATTTAACCCGCCTGTTTCCCTTACGATGGGAATGGAGCCATATCTCATCGCAATCATCTGCCCTAACCCGCAGGGCTCAAATTGGGAAGGCATTAAGAATAAATCGGACCCTGCATAGAATTCATGTGCAAGGCCTTCATCAAACCCAATATATGCTTTGCACTTATCCGGGTAGGCCGCTTCCACCTCCCTGAAAAATTGCTCAAACTCAGGATCTCCAGTCCCCAAAACAAGGACTTGAATGTCATCCTGCATAAGCTCATGGAACACACATTTAACCAGATCCAGGCCCTTTTGCTTTGTCAGCCTCGTAACCATGGCTATCAGAGGAACCTCTTCCTTCACCGGCAAGCTGAATTTTTTCTGAAGATCCATCTTATTTTCTTTTTTAATCTGAAGCTTTTCAAAGGTATAGTTCTCTTTTATAAATGGATCCTTCTCAGGATTATAAAACTCATCATCAATTCCATTTAAGATTCCTTCCAGATCATAAGCTCTGCGCTTCAATAAATCATGCAGCTTCTCACCGTAATACTCGGTTTGAATTTCATCTTTATAGGTAGGGCTGACTGTTGTAATTTTATCAGCAGCGACAAGTCCGCCCTTCATAAAATTGATATTTCCGAAGAATTCAAGCTTATCCGGATGAAATTGGCTATAGTCAAGCCCTAATAAATCCCCAAGAGCAGCCCCTGGCATAATCCCCTGAAACTGAAGGTTATGAATGGTGAAGACTGTCCGAATGAATTCATACCCCTTTTTCGCACGATACTCAACCCTGTGCAGAAAAGGAATCATCCCGGTATGCCAATCATGGCTGTGAATAACATCTGGACAATAATCAATATGCTGAAGAGCATCCAGCACGGCCCGGTTAAAATAGGCAAACCGCTCTCCATCGTCAAAATAGCCATATAATTTTTCACGGTTAAAATAGTATTCATTATCCACAAAATAGAATGTAATTCCCTGGTGCTCAAGTTCTGCAATTCCACAATACTGGTTTCTCCAGCCAACCTGAACTGTAAACTCGCACTTTTTAGACATTTTCTTTTTTAAGTCATCTGATATGGAACCATACTTCGGAAGAATCACCCGTACGTCAGTCCCCTGTTTGGCAAGCTCTTTCGGGAGTGAACCGGCTACGTCGGCAAGACCTCCGGATTTGACGAATGGAACACATTCAGAAACAGCAAACAATACTTTCACGAGTTCATCAGCGCTCCTTGTACGGTACCTTTGCGAATTACCAGAGGCATTTCACTTCTTCCCTCAATTCTGGCACCGGATTCTACCTTAACATCTTTATCTAAAATAACAGAGTCTAAAACACAGTTCTCGCCAATTTGGGTTTTTTGCATGATTATACAATTTTTCACGACTGAGCCCTTGCCAATTTTGACGCCGCGGGAGATAATGCTGTTCTCGACTGTTCCTTCAATCATGCATCCATTTGCAATCATCGAATTCTTTGCGCTCGCACCTTTTACATAACGGGTTGGCGGTTCATCTTTTACTTTTGTGTAAATGGGCTGGCTGCGCAGAAAAATATTTTTCCATGCCTCCGGTTCCAATAGCCCAATGCTGGCAGCAAAGTAATTTTCAATGGAATCAATCATGACAGCCAAGCCGGTATATTCATAATTGCATATCGTGTACGAATGGTGGATATCTGTAACAACATCACTCATGCACGTGTATCCTGTTTCGTTTCTATTTTCTATTAAACTAATAAGCAGCGAGGTTTTTACAAGGTACATTTCCAGCGAGCGTCCATCCTGGCGAACAACTGTAATATCACACCCCGTCATAATATGTCTATCCAGAACAGGCCTGAAATCCATATTAAAAACGGTGAAACAGTTTGAGATCAAGGCATACTCCTGCTTGCTGCGATAAAAATAATCCAAATTCGCAGCAAAGTGATTGAAAGATCCGATCCCTTTACTAGGACTATCCAGCAAAGGAGACGGAAAAAAGAATAGCCCATCCCTTTTTCTGTTTAAGTCCCAGTTTTTCCCTGAACCAAGATGATCCATTAGAGAGCGATATTGATACTTCGGAAATATGGCAACACTCTCAATATCCGAGTTGACCATATTTGAGAGAACAAAATCGATCAGCCTATAGCGGCCTGCAAACGGAACAGCTGCGAGCGACCTGTGTACTGTCAATTCCTCTAAACCTTCATGGTAGGTTGTTGCGTCTATTACACCAAGCATTCTCTTCTTCATGACATTCCCTCCCGTTTATTGGCCAGGATCCGTTTTGGCATCCAGCTGTAAATTAAGAACAAATTCCCTGTATCATTTCCTGTGTTATCAGAATGATTTCGTCATCTTCTTCGGAAGCACTAATCACCACGCCATCAGGTATGTTCATTCCGCTTGGCACAATCGCCTTTTCAATATAGACATTTTCGCCAATCACAGCATCAGGCATGATGACCGATTCACGGATCACCGAATTCTTCCCAACCAGAACCCCTTGAAAAAGCACTGACTTTTCAACTTCGCCCTCAACCGTACAGCCTTCATTTATCAATGACTCTGCAACCTCTGCCTGAGTTGAAATATACTGCGGAGGGTGATTCGGATTCACCGAATAAATCCGCCAATCATGATCAAAAAGATTCAGCTCGCATTCGTCATCCAGTAAATCCATATTTGCTTCCCACAGGCTCTTAACTGTACCAACGTCCTTCCAGTAGCCATTGAACGGATAAGCGAACAGCTTTTTATTTTCGTCAAGCATTAATGGAATGATATCTTTTCCAAAGTCATGGCTTGATTCCGGATTGCGGTCATCCATTTCCAAATATTCCTTTAAAACAGACCAATTAAAAATATATATTCCCATGGAGGCCAAATTATTTTTTGGATATGCTGGTTTTTCCTCAAATTCTGCGACCCGCATCTCATCATCCGTGTTCATGATGCCGAACCTGCTTGCCTCCGGCCAAGGTACTTCAATAACAGAAATAGTGGCATCCGCACCTTTTTCAATATGATAATTCAGCATCAGCTCATAATTCATTTTATAAATATGATCACCTGATAAAATCAGGACATATTCAGGATCATACTGCTTTAAATAGTTAAGGTTTTGATAAATGGCACTGGCTGTTCCTGTATACCATTTGACTTCTGATGACTCGCTGTAAGGGGGCAGCACTGTCACGCCGCCGTTCTTTCTATCAAGATCCCATGCGCTGCCTATGCCAATATATGAATTCAAAACCAGCGGCTGATATTGTGTCAGAACCCCGACTGTATCAATTCCCGAATTGGTGCAATTGCTCAATGTAAAATCAATGATCCTATACTTTCCTCCAAAAGGAACTGCAGGTTTCGCCAGACTTTTTGTCAGAGAACTAAGCCTGCTCCCTTTCCCTCCTGCTAATAGCATTGCCACGCACTTTTTCTTTCCCATTTCCCTTCCTCTCCTTCCGATGTTTTACAGGGCGTAATATTGAAATGCCAAATGGCGGAATAGACATCTCTAAACTGAACGGCTTGCCATGAAACTCAATTTCCTCACTCTTAAGGACCCTCTTGTTTGTGCAATTTGATCCTCCAAAGCTATCATTGTCACTGTTAAGTATTTCCCGGTAAGAACCCATATTTGGTACGCCTATACGGTATTTTGGGTATATAGCCGGTGTGAAATTGCAGACAATCACGAGATAATCACTCTCTTTAGAGCCTTTTCTGATAAAAGAAAAGATGGATTGGTGCGAATTATGACAATCAATCCATTCAAAGCCATCCTGAAGATGATCAAGCTCAAAAAGAGGCTTGGAACGTTTATAGACCTTTAATAATTCTTTCACATAATCATTTGCTTTTTTATGCATCTCGTAATCCAGCAGATGCCAATCTAGCTGTTCTTTGTCTTTCCATTCGGAAAACTGCCCGAATTCACTCCCCATGAAAAGAAGCTTCTTGCCGGGATGGGCAATCATATAGCCAAGGAGAAGCCTGTATTGGGCAAACTTTTGCCAGTAATCGCCCGGCATTTTATCCAGCAGCGATTTTTTTCCGTGGACAACTTCATCATGTGAAAAAGGCAGTATGAAGTTCTCTGTAAAAGCATACAAAAGCGAAAATGTCATTTTCCCATGCACACCAGATCGCCTCTCGGGCTCTGTTTCCATATATGTAAGAACGTCATTCATCCAGCCCATATTCCACTTGTAATGAAAACCCAGCCCCCCATAATTAACTGGTGCAGTCACTTGCGGCCAGTCTGTTGAATCCTCTGCCATCATGAGAAAGGAAGAATCATATTGTGAAACCACTTTATTGAGATTTTGAAGAAAGCCGGTACCAAACGGATTTTCTGTTTTTCCATCCCGGTTCGGCCAATAAATGATATTAGCAACTGCATCAACCCTGAAGCCGTCAATATGGTATTTCTCCATCCAAAAAACAGCGTTGGAAATAAGGAAACTCTGCACTTCATTTTTGCCGAGATCAAAATTGGCAGTTCCCCATACCCGGTTCTCTCTGTCACCTTCTGTTTCATACTCATACAAATACGAACCATCAAACTGATAAAGGCCATGGGCATCTTTGCAGAAGTGCCCCGGCACCCAGTCCAGAATCACCCCAACACCATGCTGGTGGCATTGATCAACAAAATACATAAAATCATGCGGACTGCCATAACGGCTGGTAACCGAGTAATAACCTGTTCCCTGATAGCCCCAGGAAGCGTCGAGCGGATGCTCAATTAGAGGAAGCAATTCTATATGTGTAAACCCATGCTCCACCACATAAGGTATTAATTCCCCTGCAAGCTCCCGGTACGTATAGGGACTGCCCGATTCTTTTTGCTTCCACGAACCAAGATGGACCTCATAAATGACCGCAGGCTCTGTAAAAATAGCCTTCTTTTCTTTTTTTTGCATCCATTTGCTGTCATTCCACTGATACCCGTCCAGCGAATATACTTTAGAAGCTGTATTCGGCCTTACTTCTGAAAAAAAACTATAAGGATCAGCCTTTAAAAGCATAGCTCCTTTCTTTGTAGTAATTTCATACTTATACAAGGCACCTTCCATGTTTCCATCCAGCTGAATAATCCAGACACCTTCCTTATTCACTCTATGTAAGGTGTAGCCTTCTCCATTCCAATCATTAAAATCACCGACTAATCTGATAATTTCAGCATTCGGTGCCCATACACAAAAACGGGTAATCACTGCTCCTCCGTCTGAAACTACATGTGCTCCAAATAACTGGTGACTCTCATAAAGCGTCCCTTCATGGAACAAATGCAGCTGATAATCGGTTGGAAACAAAGTATCCACTACCATCCTTCTCCCCACCCAGTCTCGTTTCTTTTGACTTTCCTGTTATATTCGATGCACCTTTGAAAAGTCCTTGTAAAAGTTTTTTTAATTTTATGACAACAACGTTCATATTCCGCTAATATACGATAGCATTTTCCCCATTTTTACAGCCTTCGACATAATCTCCGGTAAACTTAGACAAAATAAAACAAAATATGCAAGCAAAAAATGAAAGGAGAATAATATTTTGGGCAATAAAGAAGAGGAGTTTTTATTGAATGAGGCATCCAAAAAGGAAATAAGGATCCCACTATTTGAAGCACCGGATGGAAAGATTATGGCCACTGGTGATATGTTTAGAGGCCCCTATACGGGAATATCTTCTGATATTGATTTGAATAATCCCGGCAATAGATTAAGCAGGGAAGAAGAGAAATTTGATTAACCAGGAGCAGAAATGAACTGTAAAGCAGAGTTACACAAATACAAACATAGACAACAAAAAAGCTGCCAACAAATTGTTGACAGCTTTTTTGTATGACCCCTACGGGATTCGAACCCGTGTTACCGCCGTGAAAGGGCGGTGTCTTAACCGCTTGACCAAGGGGCCAATATGGCGGAGAAGGAGGGATTTGAACCCTCGCGCCGGTTACCCGACCTACACCCTTAGCAGGGGCGCCTCTTCAGCCACTTGAGTACTTCCCCATATATGGCTCCGCAGGTAGGATTCGAACCTACGACCGTTCGGTTAACAGCCGAATGCTCTACCACTGAGCTACTGCGGAACAATAAAATAAAATGGTGGGCCTAAATGGACTCGAACCATCGACCTCACGCTTATCAGGCGTGCGCTCTAACCAGCTGAGCTATAGGCCCATTTTGGAGCGGGTGAAGGGAATCGAACCCTCATCATCAGCTTGGAAGGCTGAGGTTTTACCACTAAACTACACCCGCATAAAGTTATGAAATGGTGGCTCAGGACGGAATCGAACCGCCGACACAAGGATTTTCAGTCCTTTGCTCTACCGACTGAGCTACTGAGCCATAAATTCATTTATATTGTAAAAAAATGGCGGTCCGGACGGGACTCGAACCCGCGACCTCCTGCGTGACAGGCAGGCATTCTAACCAACTGAACTACCGGACCAGATTGCGGGGGCAGGATTTGAACCTGCGACCTTCGGGTTATGAGCCCGACGAGCTACCGGACTGCTCCACCCCGCGATAATATTATTAAGAATAAAATATGGAGGAGGAAAGGGGATTCGAACCCCTGCGCGGTTTGACCCGCCTGTCGGTTTTCAAGACCGATCCCTTCAGCCGGACTTGGGTATTCCTCCGAATAATGAAAAGTGGTGGACCTTGTAGGACTCGAACCTACGACCGGACGGTTATGAGCCGTCTGCTCTAACCAGCTGAGCTAAAGGTCCAGCATTGTTTAGTTAAATGGTAGCGGCGGAGGGGATCGAACCCCCGACCTCACGGGTATGAACCGTACGCTCTAGCCAGCTGAGCTACACCGCCAAAATACTAAAATAATTATGGTGGAGCCTAGCGGGATCGAACCGCTGACCTCCTGCGTGCAAAGCAGGCGCTCTCCCAGCTGAGCTAAGGCCCCAAAGATTAATGGTCGGGAAGACAGGATTCGAACCTGCGACCCCTTGGTCCCAAACCAAGTGCTCTACCAAGCTGAGCTACTCCCCGTTAATAATGGCGCGCCCGAGAGGAGTCGAACCCCTAACCTTTTGATCCGTAGTCAAACGCTCTATCCAATTGAGCTACGGGCGCATTATTAAATTCTACTGGTGCCGAGGACCGGAATCGAACCGGTACGGTAGTCACCTACCGCAGGATTTTAAGTCCTGTGCGTCTGCCAGTTCCGCCACCCCGGCAATAAATGGAGCGGAAGACGGGATTCGAACCCGCGACCCCCACCTTGGCAAGGTGATGTTCTACCACTGAACTACTTCCGCATAAAAAATGGTGCGGGTGAAGGGAGTCGAACCCCCACGCCTTGCGGCGCCAGATCCTAAGTCTGGTGCGTCTGCCAATTCCGCCACACCCGCAATATGAAATTAAAAATGGTGAGCCATGAAGGACTCGAACCTTCGACCCTCTGATTAAAAGTCAGATGCTCTACCGACTGAGCTAATGGCTCATATTCTATAAAAAGAATTGAAGTGGTGCCGGCGAGAGGACTTGAACCCCCAACCTACTGATTACAAGTCAGTTGCTCTACCAATTGAGCTACACCGGCAGCTTGTACATTTAAATTAATGGTGGAGGATGACGGGATCGAACCGCCGACCCTCTGCTTGTAAGGCAGATGCTCTCCCAGCTGAGCTAATCCTCCATTATTAATGCCCGGCAGCGTCCTACTCTCACAAGGGGACAGCCCCTAACTACCATCGGCGCTGAGAAGCTTAACTTCCGTGTTCGGTATGGGAACGGGTGTGACCTTCTCGCTATCGCCACCAGACTATTTTTCAAAGACAAGTTTTATTATACCGTCTTTTCAGGATTTTTCAAGAGGAAATTTCATTTTTTCATTCCCTCAAAACTAGATAATGCATGAAGAAGTGTTTGCCGAGTATTCACCAATGACTTGGTTAAGTCCTCGATCGATTAGTATCAGTCAGCTCCACGTGTCGCCACGCTTCCACCTCTGACCTATCAACCTGATCATCTTTCAGGGATCTTACTAGCTTGACGCTATGGGAAATCTCATCTCGAGGGGGGCTTCATGCTTAGATGCTTTCAGCACTTATCCCTTCCGCACATAGCTACCCAGCGATGCCTTTGGCAAGACAACTGGTACACCAGCGGTGCGTCCATCCCGGTCCTCTCGTACTAAGGACAGCTCCTCTCAAATTTCCTGCGCCCACGACGGATAGGGACCGAACTGTCTCACGACGTTCTGAACCCAGCTCGCGTACCGCTTTAATGGGCGAACAGCCCAACCCTTGGGACCGACTACAGCCCCAGGATGCGATGAGCCGACATCGAGGTGCCAAACCTCCCCGTCGATGTGGACTCTTGGGGGAGATAAGCCTGTTATCCCCGGGGTAGCTTTTATCCGTTGAGCGATGGCCCTTCCATGCGGAACCACCGGATCACTAAGCCCGACTTTCGTCCCTGCTCGACTTGTAGGTCTCGCAGTCAAGCTCCCTTGTGCCTTTACACTCTGCGAATGATTTCCAACCATTCTGAGGGAACCTTTGGGCGCCTCCGTTACTTTTTAGGAGGCGACCGCCCCAGTCAAACTGCCCACCTGACACTGTCTCCCGCCCCGATCAGGGGCGCGGGTTAGAATTTCAATACAGCCAGGGTAGTATCCCACCGACGCCTCCACCGAAGCTGGCGCTCCGGCTTCTCAGGCTCCTACCTATCCTGTACAAGCTGTACCAAAATTCAATATCAGGCTACAGTAAAGCTCCACGGGGTCTTTCCGTCCTGTCGCGGGTAACCTGCATCTTCACAGGTACTATAATTTCACCGAGTCTCTCGTTGAGACAGTGCCCAGATCGTTACGCCTTTCGTGCGGGTCGGAACTTACCCGACAAGGAATTTCGCTACCTTAGGACCGTTATAGTTACGGCCGCCGTTTACTGGGGCTTCGATTCAAAGCTTCGCTTGCGCTAACCTCTCCTCTTAACCTTCCAGCACCGGGCAGGCGTCAGCCCCTATACTTCGCCTTGCGGCTTCGCAGAGACCTGTGTTTTTGCTAAACAGTCGCCTGGGCCTATTCACTGCGGCTCATCAGGGCTATTCACCCTAATGAGCACCCCTTCTCCCGAAGTTACGGGGTCATTTTGCCGAGTTCCTTAACGAGAGTTCTCTCGCTCACCTTAGGATTCTCTCCTCGCCTACCTGTGTCGGTTTGCGGTACGGGCACCTTTTCCCTCGCTAGAGGCTTTTCTTGGCAGTGTGGAATCAGGAACTTCGGTACTAAATTTCCCTCGCCGTCACAGCTCAGCCTGTATGGTAACGGGATTTGCCTCGTTACCGGCCTAACTGCTTGGACGCGCTAATCCAGCAGCGCGCTTACCCTATCCTCCTGCGTCCCCCCATTGCTCAAACGGTAAAGAGGTGGTACAGGAATATCAACCTGTTGTCCATCGCCTACGCTTTTCAGCCTCGGCTTAGGTCCCGACTAACCCTGAGCGGACGAGCCTTCCTCAGGAAACCTTAGGCATTCGGTGGATGGGATTCTCACCCATCTTTCGCTACTCATACCGGCATTCTCACTTCTAAGCGCTCCACCAGTCCTTGCGGTCTGGCTTCAACGCCCTTAGAACGCTCTCCTACCACTGACATCGAAAGATGTCAATCCACAGCTTCGGTGATACGTTTAGCCCCGGTACATTTTCGGCGCGGAGTCACTCGACCAGTGAGCTATTACGCACTCTTTAAATGGTGGCTGCTTCTAAGCCAACATCCTGGTTGTCTAAGCAACTCCACATCCTTTTCCACTTAACGTATACTTTGGGACCTTAGCTGGTGGTCTGGGCTGTTTCCCTCTTGACTACGGATCTTATCACTCGCAGTCTGACTCCCATGGATAAGTCTTTGGCATTCGGAGTTTGTCTGAATTCGGTAACCCGATGGGGGCCCCTAGTCCAAACAGTGCTCTACCTCCAAGACTCTTACTACATGAGGCTAGCCCTAAAGCTATTTCGGAGAGAACCAGCTATCTCCAAGTTCGATTGGAATTTCTCCGCTACCCACACCTCATCCCCGCACTTTTCAACGTGCGTGGGTTCGGGCCTCCATCCAGTGTTACCTGGACTTCACCCTGGACATGGGTAGATCACCTGGTTTCGGGTCTACGACCACATACTCATTCGCCCTGTTCAGACTCGCTTTCGCTGCGGCTCCGTCTTATCAACTTAACCTCGCATGTAATCGTAACTCGCCGGTTCATTCTACAAAAGGCACGCTATCACCCATTAACGGGCTCTAACTACTTGTAGGCACACGGTTTCAGGATCTCTTTCACTCCCCTTCCGGGGTGCTTTTCACCTTTCCCTCACGGTACTGGTTCACTATCGGTCACTAGGGAGTATTTAGCCTTGGGAGATGGTCCTCCCTGCTTCCGACGGGATTTCTCGTGTCCCGCCGTACTCAGGATCCACTCTGGAGGGAACGAAGTTTCAACTACAGGGCTTTTACCTTCTCTGGCCGGCCTTTCCAGACCTGTTCATTTACCTCGTTCCTTTGTAACTCCGTATAGAGTGTCCTACAACCCCAGGAGGCAAGCCTCCTGGTTTGGGCTAATCCCGTTTCGCTCGCCGCTACTCAGGGAATCGCGTTTGCTTTCTCTTCCTCCGGGTACTTAGATGTTTCAGTTCCCCGGGTCTGCCTTCCATACCCTATGTATTCAGGTAAGGATCCTATCCCATTACGGATAGGGGGTTTCCCCATTCGGAAATCTCCGGATCAAAGCTTACTTACAGCTCCCCGAAGCATATCGGTGTTAGTACCGTCCTTCATCGGCTCCTAGTGCCAAGGCATTCACCGTGCGCCCTTTCTAACTTAACCGTATTTGACTGGTTCATCGAAGATGAACAGTATCAAAGGTTTTTAACTCTATTTAACATAGAGAGAATTCACTAAAATGGCGATTACTCGGTTATTGCTTCTTCATAATCATTATCTAGTTTTCAAAGAACGAATCTTTCATTGAGAGATTGAACTCTCAAAACTGAACGAACAAAGAACGTCACGTTTCTTGTAAATATTCCTTAGAAAGGAGGTGATCCAGCCGCACCTTCCGATACGGCTACCTTGTTACGACTTCACCCCAATCATCTGTCCCACCTTAGGCGGCTGGCTCCAAAAGGTTACCCCACCGACTTCGGGTGTTACAAACTCTCGTGGTGTGACGGGCGGTGTGTACAAGGCCCGGGAACGTATTCACCGCGGCATGCTGATCCGCGATTACTAGCGATTCCGGCTTCATGCAGGCGAGTTGCAGCCTGCAATCCGAACTGAGAATGGTTTTATGGGATTCGCTTAACCTCGCGGTCTTGCAGCCCTTTGTACCATCCATTGTAGCACGTGTGTAGCCCAGGTCATAAGGGGCATGATGATTTGACGTCATCCCCACCTTCCTCCGGTTTGTCACCGGCAGTCACCTTAGAGTGCCCAACTGAATGCTGGCAACTAAGATCAAGGGTTGCGCTCGTTGCGGGACTTAACCCAACATCTCACGACACGAGCTGACGACAACCATGCACCACCTGTCATCCTGTCCCCCGAAGGGGAACGCCCTATCTCTAGGGTTGTCAGGAGATGTCAAGACCTGGTAAGGTTCTTCGCGTTGCTTCGAATTAAACCACATGCTCCACCGCTTGTGCGGGCCCCCGTCAATTCCTTTGAGTTTCAGCCTTGCGGCCGTACTCCCCAGGCGGAGTGCTTAATGCGTTTGCTGCAGCACTAAAGGGCGGAAACCCTCTAACACTTAGCACTCATCGTTTACGGCGTGGACTACCAGGGTATCTAATCCTGTTTGCTCCCCACGCTTTCGCGCCTCAGCGTCAGTTACAGACCAAAGAGTCGCCTTCGCCACTGGTGTTCCTCCACATCTCTACGCATTTCACCGCTACACGTGGAATTCCACTCTTCTCTTCTGCACTCAAGTTCCCCAGTTTCCAATGACCCTCCCCGGTTGAGCCGGGGGCTTTCACATCAGACTTAAGGAACCGCCTGCGCGCGCTTTACGCCCAATAATTCCGGACAACGCTTGCCACCTACGTATTACCGCGGCTGCTGGCACGTAGTTAGCCGTGGCTTTCTGGTCAGGTACCGTCAAGGTACCGGCAGTTACTCCGGTACTTGTTCTTCCCTGACAACAGAGTTTTACGATCCGAAAACCTTCATCACTCACGCGGCGTTGCTCCGTCAGACTTTCGTCCATTGCGGAAGATTCCCTACTGCTGCCTCCCGTAGGAGTCTGGGCCGTGTCTCAGTCCCAGTGTGGCCGATCACCCTCTCAGGTCGGCTACGCATCGTGGCCTTGGTGAGCCGTTACCTCACCAACTAGCTAATGCGCCGCGGGCCCATCTGTAAGTGATAGCCGAAACCATCTTTCAGCTTTTCCTCATGTGAAGAAAAGAGTTATCCGGTATTAGCCCCGGTTTCCCGGAGTTATCCCAGTCTTACAGGCAGGTTGCCCACGTGTTACTCACCCGTCCGCCGCTGACTTCAGGGAGCAAGCTCCCATCTGTCCGCTCGACTTGCATGTATTAGGCACGCCGCCAGCGTTCGTCCTGAGCCAGGATCAAACTCTCCATATAAGAGTTGATTAAGCTCGTTTTGTCTTTTCAAAAAAGACTAATGATTAAACGTTGACGTTTTGTTCGTTCAGTTTTCAAAGATCAATTTCTCTTGTTATATTTTCCCTTGTCGCCCAGAAGCGACTTTATTAATATAACATGTTACCCGCAAACAAGTCAATATCTTTTTAACAACTTTTTTCTCTTTCAAACTTGCCTTGTTGAGGACAAGAATTAATATACCATGATTCATTAAATGTTTGCAATATAATTTTTCAAAAATGTTTATTTTTATATTTTCGATGCATCTTGTTATTAATCTCTTCTCTATTAGATGATTGATACGGAACCATCCTATTAGAGAATACCTTTAATAAAGCGGCAGAAAATCTAAATAATATGCACCCTGATCTCATTATAGGTGCATGTTCTACAAATCAAATTAATGCGTATTTAACTTAAACTTTCAATAATAAGTTATATCAATAAAATATTATTCGAAAGCTTTATCAGACATGCCCACATACTTATCCACTGTGAAATACTTATTATTTCACTTGTCAACAGAGTTACACACAGTCTGTGGATAACTTTGTTCACTTTTCCACAGTTTTAAAAGCAACCATAAAGAATAATAATTTTTATAAGAAATTTTAATAGCTGCTTATTGAAGTACAAACTCAAAATTAAAATATAACCAGTATATAGAAGAAATAGTAATAGTTTGAGTTAATTTTCATAATATCTATTAACTCTACTTTTAACGGAAGGTGTGAATTATACTGGAAACCGCAGCACTATACCTATCAGTAATCATGGCCGTATTTTTGTTTGCTTATGCTTATGCAGAGGGAATTAAAATTGCAGACTCAGATGAAGAGGTCTACGGAGGCACCTTCATCTTTTCAGTTACAGCTGCTTTTATTTTTTCAGCTCTGACCTATGTATTTAGATAAAAAAAATCTCCCCGTTTAGGGAGATTTTTTCACTAATATACCTGTAGACAGCTCCCATTTATCCGGAAACCGTTGTTTTTTTCTTCAATTCTTTCATTCGAATCCTTCTCTCATCTAATAAGAAGAGAGTTATTCCTCCAATTACGATTGTTCCCCCAAGAACTTGTGTCCATATAATTGACTCATGAAGCAAATAATAAGCTAAAACAGCAGCACCAACCGGCTCGAATAAGATGGCCATAGAAATGGTGGAAGTGCTGAGCCACTTTATTGACCAATTAAATAATGTATGTCCCAGCAGGGTGGGAACAAGTGCGAGCAGGATAAAATATACCCAATCACTGGTTCCATACGGGAGTAAAGGTTCTCCGGCGATTAACACATAAAAGAACAATGTAATAGCGCTAATACTGTAAACAACAAAAGTATAAGTGATGAGTGAAAGTCTTTTTCTGACTGTCTGACCAAACATTAAGTAAGCCGTTACAAGGGCACATGCAATGATTGCCAGTATATCCCCGAACAAAGCAGTCCCGCTGATTTGAAAATCTCCCCAGCTGATAATGACACTGCCTGCAATTGCAAGAAGCCCGCTTAATATTGCTTTCCAGGTAAACTTTTCTTTAAAGAAGAAATATGTACCTGCAAACGCAAAAAGGGGCTGAAGAGTCACAAGAACTGTAGAACTGGCTACAGAGGTGTAGTTCAGCGACTCAAACCAAAGAATAAAATGGAAGGCAAGAAACACACCGGCAATGATAGAAAAGATCCAATCCCGCCTTGTAATAAGACGAAGTTCGGGAACATACTTTATAAGAAATACAGGCAACATGAAAAGAACAGAAAAAAATAATCTGTAAAAAGCAATGACTCCCGATGGAGCGCTGGATACCTTCACCAAAATTGCCGAAGTAGAGACAGAAACGACGCCAATTGCCAAGACAACATAAGGGTTTATTTTTGTATTAGACATTTTTTATACTCCTTGTTACGGTTTCCTAATAATTAGGGTATATTTCATTTTACAACGTACAGCCAAACTTTTACTACGGTTTTATTAGATCCTATTTTGGATATATAATACTTTAAAAAGCGGGAGATATTATGAGCAGTTTAGAGATAGAAATATTAATGAAGCTGGGGATTTCAGCAGTACTGGGTCTTGTTATCGGACTGGAGAGAGAATTAAAAAGAAAGCCCGTCGGCCTAAAGACCAGCTTAGTAATTTCCATAGTAAGCTGCCTCTTGACCATTGTGTCCATTGAATCAGCATATATGTTTCCGGGTAATGATGACATCAACATTACGATGGATCCACTGCGTTTAGCTGCCCAAATTGTTTCAGGAATTGGCTTTTTGGGTGCAGGCGTTATTTTAAGGCGCGGAAATGACAGCATTTCGGGTCTTACAACAGCTGCTTTAATCTGGGGGGCAGCAGGGATTGGAATTGCTGTAGGAGCAGGCTTTTATATTGAAGCAATGGCTGGAGTAGCACTGCTGATTATTTCAGTAGAGGTAATTCCTTTTATAATGGGCTTAATTGGTCCTAAACGTTTAAGGGAAAAAGAGATAAACCTGCAGCTGAAAGTAAGAGATAAAGAAAATATCGCAGACATCATCCCAGCGGTAAAAGACCTTGATATATCTATAAAACATATTCGCATTAAAGATTTAGAGGATGAGAATCTGCATCTTGTGCAGCTGATCGTTGCCGTCGACTACAAAAGAAGAACCACAGATGTTTATTACAGTGTTTCAAGTATTCCTGGAGTACAGTGCATGGAAATCGATAGTATGCAGTAAATTTTTTAATAATTCCTCTTGCAAGATAGCCCCGATGTGGTTATAATTTTTCTTGTACCACCACCCGGGGGATTAGCTCAGCTGGGAGAGCGCAACGCTGGCAGCGTTGAGGTCAGGGGTTCGAGCCCCCTATTCTCCATAAAAAGCAAAAAGATGCAAGGCCTTTCAGGCCTTGCATCTTTTTGCTTTTATTGACCCCTTAAATCATTTAACCTTATCCATTCGAAAAATTCACTTAAACCATGCCTAACAGTATCATAGCTAAAAAATTGATAGTCTAGGAAGTCCATGTAATTTCTTAAAGATTTATCTGTGTTTTTTTTAAAAGCATCTAAATGCCAAAAATTAGGTCGCCTTTTCGGAAGTTTTTTCACATTCTGCAAATAAGGATTTTCTTTATACACAATCGATAATGTCCTGACTAGTCTTTTTAAGGTCTTGTGGTCCTTAGCATCCCTAAATAAGGTTTCATATTCTAAATGATCTTTTAAAAATATTATCATTTGAATGATATCTATAAAATATTTTAAAGAATCCATATTATGACGCCATCCATGAAGGCATATCATATAGAAAGTATGGTAATCCGTTAATTCTCTTATGAATCTATATGGGTGCATCGGCTTTGCTTTTTCCCAAAATTCATTAATCTTTAGAGAAGAAGAATTCTCCTTTAACAAATTCCAATGCAATTCAACTGTTAATGGAATTTGCGACCCTGGGAGTTTTTTGCTGAAGCTGCAATGGAAATGAGATGGGATAGGTTCCTCTTCAACTGTAAAGCCCAAGGAAGTTATGGACTTAATGGCTTTTTCAAGTTGATTTGGCCTTATCAATAAATCAATATCAGAGGTTCCCCTTGATCCAATATGCCCGAAATACTTTTCGGCAAAGATCACTCCTTTTAACGGGATAGCTTCCACTTCAAACTTATCTAAGTGATTTAGAATTTTTCCTAATTCACTTTTAATAAAAAGATTAAGATACAATGACTCATTATACTTCTCCTTCAATCGCTCCTGAAAATAAACCGGCGTTTGGTTTAACTTTCCCTGTTCTTTTAATAGATAATAAACCTGTGAAGAGACACCGAAATGAATAATATCTTTTAATGTCTTCTTAAAAAAGCTTAAATTTTCTGGCAGTGGAAAGCCTGGGTCGTATAATGCCTGAATCCATCTCATGCTCATAAAAATACATCCTTTCTAAAACAGTTAAGCAAGCGATAAGGCAGAAGACTTTTTACTTTGGGATTTGGTTTTATGAAGCTTTCTGTAAAGCCCCGGCTGAGTAATTAATTCCTGATGGGATCCCGTTTGGACAATTTTTCCCTGATCCATAACAACAATGATGTCTGCATTTTCAACGGTTGATAACCGGTGGGCAATAACAAGTGTCGTCCGGCCCTTCATTAAGTCACCCAATGCTTCTTTGACATGGAATTCCGTTTCACTATCCAAGGCAGATGTTGCTTCATCCAGTAATAAAATAGATGCATTTTTTAATATTGCCCTTGAAATTGCTAAGCGCTGCTTTTGCCCTCCAGATAATTTAATGCCTCTTTCTCCAATTTCGGTATCATAACCTTCCGGGAGCGACATGATAAAATCATGTATATACGCATCTTTCGCCGCTGAAACCATTTCCGTTTCACTGATTCCAGGCTTAGCAAGCATTAAATTTTCACGAAAAGTCCCCGCAAATAGAAAGGTTTCCTGCGGAACATGTGAAATCATGCTCCTCAAGTTTGATAAAGTAATATCTCCCACGCTGACTTGATCAATGTATACTCCACCTGATTGCGGCTTATAAAAGCTCTGCAGCAGATTAAATAATGTACTTTTTCCAGCGCCGCTTGGCCCGACAATCGCAATTACTTTGCCGGCAGGGATGGTTAAATTTAAACCATCAAACACTTTATGGCTTTCATCATAGCTAAAAGTGATGTCGTGAAATTCTATAAAACTCTCCAATGGTTTTGAAACAGAATAAGATGGCAATTCCTCTGTATCAGCAGGTTTCTCCAATACATCCATGATTCTCTCTACTGCCGTAACCGAACGCTGAAACCCTGCCCACTGTCCAGCCAAACCAGTTAGCGGATAAACCAAATGGTTTACAAGGTTTACAAAGGTTAATAGTGCCCCCACTGTCATTATGTTTTTGGAAACATAATAGGCTCCAAGGAGAAGGCTTACATAAAAAGTGACAGAACTGATTAAACTTCCCCCTGAATAAAACCAGCCCTGAAGTTTTGCGTTTTCTTTCTCAAGTTTGAATAACTCTTCATTTTTACTTTTAAACTTTTCAAAGGATGATTTTTCTAAGGTAAAGGAACGGATAACCCCAATGCCATTAAATGTCTCGTTTATATGAGTATTTATTTTTCCGAATAGACTGTGTATCAATCTGCTATTCCGGCGAAGCAGCAAGCCAAACACCAGCCCAGCCACAAGAGCAATAGGGGTGATTAACAAACTAAGAAGTGAAAGAGTAACATTGATTTGGATAAGAAAAATAAATACCGCAATAAAAATAAGGGGCAGCCTCACCAAATTGATAAGACTATAACCAATCACTCCATCAAGACTATGTACATCATTCGTAAAATGAGAGATGACTTCTCCTGACCTCATATTCGATACTTTACTTGAAGGCAGGCGTAAAATGTGGCTAAATAAATGGTTTTTAAGATCCTTTTTGACGCCGTTGGTTGCCACAGTTTCAAAGTAAATATCCATAAAAGATGTAACAATGCTGACCAGCACAAGGCAGATTCCGATTGGCACTAACGCTTTAATTTGGGTAAAGTCAGCCTGAACGGCTGCATCGGCAATTTTTCCGAAAAATGCAGCGAAGGCAATCGTCAAGAAAATATCCACAGCCAATAGCCCAAATAAAACAAAGTAAGCATTCCTATGCTTTACAAAAAAAGGCTTAAGTAATGTGAACGTCTTTAAAATATCCTTTATTGTAAAATATTCCTTCATAAGCATGATCAGCCGCTGCCTTCTAGTGGTATTCATATGGACACTCCAAATTAAATCTAAAATTGTGGTCTTTTTCTTTTATTTAAATACTTCCTTAATAAGCCTGATAAAACAGGAATCGCCAAAATTAACTTTCCCCAGGCATAGGCATGCAGGTCCTCCACGTTTACTTTCCGGCTTGCTTTCTGAACATAAAGCAGCTTCCCGACAATCTTGTCCTTACCTACAGGCAGATCAAATCCAAGATTGGTATCCCCTTTAAACACATATTGGGGTAAGCCATGAATCATTTCTGCATGGTAAAATCGGTGGGCAACTAATTGACCAGATTCTGCCCAAAACAATGTAATATCCCCCTTATTTAATAAGGAAGGTTCACAAGGGATAAACCGGCAAATTTCGCCTTTTTGAATTAACGGGTACATACTATCTCCCACGGAAGGAAGATCAATGCACCCGTCTTTTTGGATGGTCCTCTTTAATAAGTTAATCACTTCTCCGTCAAACAGCATATTTGACCAGCCCGCATTCCATTAAATGAGAGAGGAACTCTTCTATTTCTCTTTCACTGACTTCAGTTGCCTGGTATTCCCGTCCTACAGCTTGTGTTAGCGACTCAGATGTTTGTTCCTCCTTAAGCAAAGACCAGCAAAATCCCCCTACATCATTTAACGTAGTAACCGTATATTCTTCCGTATTCAATATAATCCACTCATTATCCAGATGTGTCGTCTCATAGCTGCTTTTTTGAACATATCTGGCCATTAAGAAATCAACTCCCAAAATCGATTGTTTTTTTGAAAATGAAGGTCATATACTGGAACAGTTTCTACTAATTTATTTAGCAGCTTGATAACTTGCTTGGTTTCTTCTGGGCTATGTGCCCAGTAGAATACTTTATCTAATAATTGAATTAGCGCATCAGACTTTTTAAGGTTCGTTCTATTATTATGTAAAGCCTGGTGTAAAAGCTGTATGCTTGCTAGTGGAGCTGATTTATTGGTTCCAGTTGCCTGAAACTCACTTCTAAAGGGTGAGTCAAAAACAGTTACTTTTCCATCGTCAATCTTTAAAATTGTTGCCTCATCAGAAAGCAGCTCTCTTGGAGCAGACAGTTTCGCTGCCGTCGACTTTCCTGCGCCTGATTGACCTGAAAAGATATGGGCTTTTCTATTTTCTAAGGCACAGGATGAATGGATTAAGAGACCCCAGTTGTGGTAGACGATGAAGGAACTGTATAAATTTGTTATCGCGTGCTTTAAAGCAAATTCATTATGAGCATAGATAACAGAATACCTGTAGTCCGATCCTGTCTCAATCAGATAATCAGAACGCTGGAAATTTATCTTTTCTTCATGCTTGGAAACTTCAACTTGGTAGTTAACAAATGGTTTTCCAAATCCTTTCTTAATAATTATTTTTAGGTCTGGATCACTTGTTTTACCCCTAAAGATACTGAAATTCCTTTGAATGAAATCCTTAAAATCTTTTGATTCTGTTGATATCTCTATCTCATGGGTACCGACTTTCGTATAAAGTAACTCCATAATTACGAAACTCCTTATATATAAATAAAAAGGGAATAACCTAGACTCACCTCTTATTTAAAATAACTAATTATTTCCTCTACCTTTTCCATTTCTCTTACCCCCACCTGAACCAGGTCCTGTTCCAGGTTTTTGAGGTCTAGGATCATTAGGATAATTAATTCCTCCATTGCCATCTCCATTAGGATCCTTGTTCCCAACCCCTTTATTCCAGCTATGAGCTGTTTCAAAACGAATTGGTTGATGGCTTAAAACCATTGGGCGAATAATTTCTTTTATTTCATGACAATCCAGCGTTTTCATTTAATCAACTCCAATATTTTTTCAAAAAATCGATTACTTCTTAGGGTTCTTTAAACAAGAATTAAAAATATATTTAATAATAGTTAATTATAAAGTACTATTTGTTCTTTTTAAAGAACAAATTTTCGACAAAATTCCTTATTAATACTTAGTATGGTAAGATTCACTCGAAAAAGTTTTTCTAATAATGTGGTCTTTGTCTGACTACTGATAGTTAAAAGGCCGCTTTATTTTTATCTTGTTTTGTGATTTTCCTTAGGACAGCTCCAAATCGAGAATTTTTCCTAATAAAATAACACCTATGAACAATATATGAAACCACCCATACGCCAATACAGTTTTTAAACAAATCAAAATAAGAAAAAGATCTAAATGGAACATATATCTGATGAATCTCATCTATTAACCCATAAGCTAGGGCTAAACTGGCAGCCAGAATTTCTTTTGTATTGTTCAGTTTCCCAAGGGTTAGGAAAGACATTATGAGTAACAAATAAAACAAACCGAATTCAAAAAAATGTGCCAGCTCTAATAATATTCCTATTAACAAAATAACCCTCATATCTAAAAGGCTTGATAATGCAGAAACAGACTCAGGGTTAAAATGGCTTGATTGGAGCCAAATAAAACCCATATACAAAAAGGGTAGAATTAAAAGAAAACACCTTATTATTACCATACTTCACCTGCTATCAATTATGATGAGTTACGTCTTAAGGGAATTTTAAAAAAACCCAAAAAGTATTTTGAGAAAAAATAATATACTTTACCACTAAAACTATACCTGTCATCATTTCGGCATATTTGGATAATTTAAATATACTGTTCAATAACTTTATTCATATTAAAATCAACTTGAAGTCTGATATTGATAGCTTCCATTATTTATGTCTCCAATACAATAAAGATGCTTTCTTTATTACAGTTGAATGGTAATCCTACGCATTCTATATTGAATAGGCACCTTCCATTAAAATATCTAATATAGGGCTTATGGATATGAATAAATGTCAAGATTTTCAATCATCAGCTTTTCGTATATCAATTCCCTCACTTGCTAATTAGGAAATTACTTCGAAATAAGCTTTCTGGTGTGGCGTGGTAAGCATGAATATTAATTTAGATTTCCGAGATACTCCAAATCAACGATCTATGTTTGAACATGTCAATCTCGTTCTTAGTTTAATTCAGATTACTGACTTTTTATAATTTTATTATCTTGTTTTTTCATTTATATTCTTCTGAAAATATCTTTGAACAGGATAACGTGGTTCTTTATAAAGAACATTCATATAATAGTAATAATATTTCCTATTTTATAATAAGTCAACAATGTATTTTTAAGTAATTATTTATCTGTTTAAAGAAGGCGTAATAAGATTGAAGGCTTTATTTGTCTACTATATGGAGATTACACTCCTTTCAAGGGAACCAAATTTAATTTTTATGTGTAAAAGTACAAGCATATCTACTATGGGTGCATATAAAAATATGAGAAGTAAATAATCCCCATATTTAGAATAGCATTATGGACCTAGACGCAAGGGGGAGCTAAAAGAGGATGTGATTACTGATGGTTAAGAATGGAAATATATCAATTAACGGTCAAGAAATTTCTGTTTATGATGATTCAGCAATTAAAGCCATATTAGAGGATACAGCTAAAAAGACACATACCCACCTGGAACTTCATACTCATACCAACACTGTACAACTAGACAAAATAGGAGAAAACACTCAAGGGGAACTGACATATAATGGATCGGTAGTGAAAGGAAGTTTATCAAATGCAAGTATTTATATGCTGGAACTTAGTCGTTGGGGAGTGAAAAATAACGGTACCGATGCTATTAATACATCAAAAGGTATCAACGAAGCTTTTATATGGGCAGCTGGACAAAACTACTCAGAGGTCGTATTGCCAAAAGGTACGTATCTAATAAGTAAAGATGAGGCATTAAGACCACAAAGTTTTACGACAATTAATCTAAATGGATCAACCTTAAAAATGGAAACAAACGGTTCATCTGGTTATATACTTATAGCTATAGAACGAGGTAAGGAGCACATTCGTATTACTAACGGTATTCTTGAAGGTGATAGAGATACACATGATTATCATACAAACCCAGGTACTCATGAGCATGGTTTCGGTATACTAATACGTTATAGCAATAACAATATTACAATAGATAATTTAGATATTCATAGTATGACTGGAGATGCTATTTCTGTACAGTGCGGTACAGGGTATGTAGGTGACCCAGGAAGTAACCATTGGTCATTCTTAGATAATGGGGGATATGTACAGGGCGGTATCAATAATGATGGAACATTTAATACCAATACAAACAGAATCAGATCTGCCACTAAGATTGATGTAACAGTCCCTAGTATGATTAATAACGGGAGAGCATTCGTGTTTGGAGGAAATGACTTTGGAGTAATAGGGGATCCTGTAACTGCAAGTATCATTGACGTTGCGTTTTATGCAAGCGACAATACATTTATTCAATTGAAATCTACTACTTTCTTTGAAAGGATACCCATTCCCGAAGGTGCAAATTACGCGTATATGTCTCTAAGACAAAGTGTTGTTCCACCATATACCTCTTTAACTGTCAGGTGGCAGGATTTCCCTAGAAATGTCCATATTGACCGATGTAACCTTCATCATAATAGAAGACTTGGTGTTATGCTCTCTGGTCAAGACGTGCATTTGAAAAATTGCACCATACATGATAACGGTACTATTAACAACGGAGTTGCAGGTACAGGACCGAACAGTGGATTAGATATAGAAGATGGTGGAGGATTGAATCAGCATATATTCATTGAAAATAACAATTTTTATAATAACCTAAATTGGAGTCTTATCCTTGTATATGGAAAGCATATTCGGATAAAAAATAACACTTTCCATGACAGACCCATTGTAAACATGGTAGGAACATCAAAAATTGAGATAGCAGGAAATACCTTTATTAGCAGTGGAGCCTTTTTATATGCAGAGACATTATTTACGAATAATATTCTTTTTAACAGCCAACTTATTATAGGAGAGCCTGAATGGGAGGATAGAACTCCGAGGAGAGTTGAAGTATCTGGGAGTTATTTTCACAATTCCAGCCTTAATTTCCAGAACAAGCAAGACTATAGTAGCTTTGTAACCGATTGTGCATTCTTTGCAGATGAAAGTTTTATGGGAACATTGGTAGTAATAGGGGAATATCCTCAAACGATACGAGATTGTACAATTTATGGTGGAGAATTTAGTGCAACTACCAATGTTCGAAACGGTTGGGTAATAGAGGGTATTCTCTTTACAAATGGTAAAGGGGCTAAACTAGGGAATGCTACCTACAAACGGTGCACATTTATTAATCCTGGAAAAATAGTTGTAGTTACTAACCCAAACGCAGTTGTTGAGTTAGATGAATGTCACTTTGAATGGAGTACCTCCAATCTCTTTGAATCTGATTTTAATATTAAATTACTAAAAGTAAAAAATTGCACGTTCAAAGGAAAAGACAAACCAGCTTTCTTTATATGGCAGGCTGCTAGGATAGAATTTATTAATAATATTTTTGAATTTGATAATACAAAGACTAACTCAGTAATTGAATTATTTTATTCTAACACTCAAAATGTAGTATTGACTGATAATCGGTTTAAGGCAAGCTTACCTATGGATATTATAAAACAGTCAAATTCAGCAGCGCGGATAGATTTAACAGACAATTTTATAGATAACATGAATGTTTCAAATAACGGATTGATATGTATTGATAGAAACAAAATAAATGGAGTAATCGGGCAAGCCACAGAACCTACATTTGGATACTTTAAAAAAGGTCAGCTGATTCCAAATTCCAATCCAATTAGCGGAGGATTTATGGGTTGGATTACAACAACAGAAGGAATCGCTAATACGTACCGTTTATGGACTCCAAATACCTATCTCTTTAAAGGGACTATAATATATATGAATAACCATTTCTTTGTGTCTTTAACAAATGAGGGTTCAACAGGTTCAACAGCTCCTCCTTGGCCTACTGTATTAGGTGAAACGGTTATCGACAAACAAATAACTTGGAAAAATATAGGAGTTAAAGCAGTGTTTAAAACTTACGGTTCTATTTCATAATCAATACAATTTCTAAACTATAGAAGAATTTATTTTTCCATAAACTAAATCGAGGGGTGAATCGGAACGTAAAAAGGGGTATGATTTCATGGAGAATCCTACCTCCTTTTTTTAGTGGCCCAATAAGAACTTAGGGAATCCCTATACTATTTCAGTTACTTTTTTTTGTCTGATTTGTCTGTGTGTATCGGATTTATATCTATTAACATTACCAATAAGATATTTTCCAAAGGCAGCTTTATTAAATATGTGTGCAGATAATATTGAACAAGTAATACTAGTAATCAGTACAATTATTAAATAGCTAAGTTTGTTAAAAAACATAGGGGGGGATGCTAATTCTATTAGGTGGATGAATAGCATATGCATTAAATAAATACAAAAAGAATAGTTACTGATTATCATTATTATTTTAGGTACCTTTTTAATAAAAATGGTTGTAAAGAGAATTATTAAGAAAATGACACTCGTTGTATATAAAACCATATCTATTCTTTTAGAATTTGTAAAATTAATTAGATTGTATTTATTAATAATTACAAATAATAAGAAAGTGAAAACTGGTAATAACAAAATAATATATTTATTTTTTATTATAAGAGATAAAAATTCGTTAAAATACTTTCCACAATAAAATCCTAATGAAAAATAGAATACCCAGCCAATAAAAGGTAACCAATATCCAAATCTCCAAATTTCTTGTGCAATAAAAAAATTGGGTGGATTTGTAAAATTAAATATTCCTAAATAAATAACATTGACTAATAAAGCTAAAGGCAAAACAACAGAAGGGGAAAATCTATTGAGGAATTTATTTAGTTTTACATGTAAAAAGTAAAACTGGAAAATTATTAAAACAAAATACAATACAGAGTGCCCTAGGAAAATATTTTTCACTATTTCAAGCAATATGGTTTCTATGCTAATTCTTTTTACCTCAATAATCGCATAAATAATATTCATAAAAATATAAGGCAATAATATGTAACCGAATCGTTTTCTAAAAAAACCTTTCGGTAATTGTACAGGATACTTTTTAGATAATAGTAATTCTGAGATAAATACAAATATAGGTGTGCCAAATAGACCAGCTGCTAAGAGGTAGTTTAAAAATAAACTGTAGAAGTCATTGCTTAAATGTTTAAATTCAACATTAGTTAATTGAATGCTATGCCCCATAACAACAGCTATACACGCAATTGCGCGAAGCCAAAATACAGAGTTTATTGTAGAATTATTATTCATTTTTTTCCCTTTCACTTATTGTTTTTATAGGTTTATTGTATATATTTATAATATTAGTCATTTATTTTACTAAACTTTTTTACGTTCTTCACTCTAAATAGATCCCTTTCTTTAATAATTTGAAAGAAAGGGTAATAAGCAAAAACGACTACTTTTAAAGAAGTTAAATTTAATTTGAGTAGAAATTTGGATCAAAATTAAGTTCAAAATAACCTCTAGAAAGATTATCTGTTTGCTTAGGAGTTTGCTGAAGTCATTTTATATTCTTTTAAAAATTGTTCTTTATCCCGTTACTTTAAAGTTATACTTTAATCTTTTTTGATTCCTTATAATAAAGTTTAAACCTTATCCAACGGCCTTAGTTTTACCTCTCGGCAACTTAATTTTCAATACTGAAAGAGCAATATTAATTAAGTACTGAAACTCCTTACTTTTATAAAAAATGACAATATAAATTACATTAGGTACTATTAAACTAATTAATCCCTTTCCAGCAAGGGCCAAAAAGTTATCTCCAATTATTAGGCTATTACATATTATTGTTGTAATAAAACAAGCAGCTAATGTTAATAATCCAAATACAATATACTTTTTGAAATACAAAAAAACAGATCTTTTAAACACATACTTATATACTATTACTGGCTGCGTCCAAAACACAGTTGTAAGAGTACTAATTGTTGTCCCTATAAATATTCCTGCTAAACCAAAGTATTTTACTAAAAATAAAGATGCTATTAAATTTATAAAACCTTCAAATAATGGTGCATACTTATCCTGGACAAATAAACCTGCTTTATTTTTAAAAGTTGCAATTGCTGTTCTCATTCCTGTCAAGTAGAAATTAAGCAAAACTATTATAAAGGTTAGATTATTAAGAATATATTGACTTCCTAACCACCAACTAATTAATGGCTCTAATAAGTTAAATAAAACTATCACACATAATGAATAGAGCCAAAAGTTAACTAAATAAGTTACCTTAAAAATCGAATAGTTTTTATCGCTGCTTTCAGTAGCAATTAGATTTCCTATACTTGAATCAATTCCACCTAGCACTGGTTTTACTAAAGCTGCCAATTGATTAATGATCATTGTATAATTCGAGTAAATTCCTACAGTTGCTAATCCAATAAAGGAAGATATTAGAATATTATCTATTCCAAATACAAGGAAACCTCCTATATTGTGTAAAAACATTGCTTTTACATTTTTAACTAAATTCTCTTTAGTACTCTTATCCAAAGGATACTTTTCTTTAGTTTTAATATATGAATATCTTTTGTTAACAATGCTGCCATTTATTAAATTTTGAATTACATAAATTATTAATTCGAATATCAAATAAAGAATATAACTCTTAGTTGTAATAAGGATTATTATCTTAGCTATAGAAGTAAAAACTTGAAACATCAAATCAATTTTCGCTAGTACATAACCTTTTTGATCCGCATTAATTAAGGACCACTTATGAGCATTCAGATATGAGACTATATTCTTTAAAACAAACAAGGAATAGATTAATGTAATATCAGCAATAGAATTGCCATTCTTTATTAAGGTCCCTAAAAAGGGATATATACATATACTAATAAATAAAATTATTATTGATAAAATACCATAAACTTTTTTGTATAATTGAACTAATGCGATAACCTTATTTCTATCATCCTCAGCAAGTGGCTTGTATAAGTTGTAAACAATACTTATCCCGATGCCGCCTTCAACTAATGCCATTATCGATAATACATTCGTTAAAAGGCCATTAACACCTAGATAATCAATACCTAGACTGTCTAGGAAAGCTTTCCTTGATACAAACCCTAAAATTACAATAACTATTTGTGATAAAATACTTATAGAAATATTCTTTATTGAATTACTAGTTCTCATATATAAAATAGTCCTTTTTATATTTTTTACAAAAAACCTTAAAGTAACTTGTACTATCCAACTCTGGTTAAAATTTCGCTTTCATATTTCTCATCATTAATATCATTCACCACTGTTCCGTTAGGAATTTCACCAATATATTTATTTTGTATAGGACGCTTTTCGGTAGCCTTTTGCAAGAACCATTCATATTCTATGTCAATGTGACCAATATCAATGGCTTGATATCCTAATAATGATAGATCATATGCTAAAACTGTTGCTGTTGGCCCAAGCGCAATTAAGATTAGTTTTGACCTATTTTGGTTTTTAACTTCTTCAAAAATTTCTTCGTATTTATCAAACGCATTTGTAGATGGACAAATTATTCTTTCCATTGATTTGGCATTATGGAATAAATCATTACCTATTCCCAGTCTACTTTTATCACCTTCTACAATGACTATCTCTCTTTTAGTCCATAACTTCTTAAATTTCCTAAACCTTTCTTCAGCATTGCTTTTATCTTTATGATCTATATATAATCTAGTAACTAAGGAATCATAATATTGTTTCCTCTTACCTATTATTTTATATATTTTGCTACGGTTTCGATTTAAGTATTTTATCCAATAAGTCTTTGAATTTTCTGTACACCAATCTACATTATCAAAAACATTGGGAATACATACTAAATGTTGTTTATTGTTACTCTTTATAATTTGTTTTAATCTTTGACTTAATTCTTTTGAGTAAGGTTGAAACAACAAACTCTTCCCTTGCATTAGTCCAAATTCACCATCCCCGAATCTACTCATGGAAAAACTACCATTTATTAATTTGGTTAATGTCTCATCAGTTGTTTTTACCATCGGTCGTGGTATTATTCTGGCAATAACTTTATTAAAAAAAATCATTAAATTCCCTTTTGCAGATACAAATTTATTGTAAATTAGTAATATAAATTTTTTCATATTAACCATCCTTTATTTATAAAACCTATAAGGAATTTATATATTTTTGGGTGAACTCTCAGAGCTGCTAATAATATCTTTACATTTCTAGGTAAGTAATTAAGTTTTATTGTTTGATTGAAGTAACTATTTAATATCATTGCTACCTTATAATAATCTTTCTTATGCTGGTTGAAATCACCATTTTCCACGATCATTCTTAAAACAACAAGTGAGCTATTTGATAATTTTAAAACTACCAAACTAGTTAATTCAGAGTAATACTTACTAATAAACTTATACATTTCTTCATACACTAGAACCGCATCAATCTTTATATTCTTTACGGCATTATCCATTGTGCTTCCTTCATGCTTAATATAATTATATTTGGGGGAGCCAATACAACAAACCTTATTACATTTATGAATTAGTTTATAAGTAAAAGCAGTATCTTCATAGGTTATACCAACTGGAAATCGTATATCTTCTAATAAGCTTCTTTTAATTAACTTTGTCCAAACAACTTCATCATATAACTCGCCCTTAAGCATTTCCTTCATTGCTTGTTTTTTATCATGTATTATTAATGAATGTGTACCGTTGATCTTTAGTCGATCTTTATAATGAATTTTACTGGTACAATTTGCAATATCACACTCATAAGTTTCACAAAGACTATAGAGTAACTCATACATATCTGGCTCTATCCAGTCATCACTATCAACAAATCCAACATATTTACCACAGGCTATATCTAATCCCATATTTCTTGCAGATGCTTGACCTCCATTTTCTTTATGAATTACTTTAACTCTTGTATCTTTTTTAGCATAAGCCTCACAAATTTCTCCACACCTATCAGGAGAGCCATCGTTAATAAGTATCAATTCAAATTCTTTAAAAGTTTGAGCTAATATAGAATCAATACATTTATGTAAATACTGTTCTACTTTATAAACTGGAACAATAATACTAATTTTAGTATTCATACTGTACTTCCTCTCTATTCAACAAAGGATAGAAACCTTTCAAAATCTTCGTTTCCATTAAGAACCTGCCTTGATAAATTATTTTTAAATTCCATTCGCTTATATTTATCATCAATTAAATATTTTAACTTTTTATAAACATCATCTTCAGTGCAGCCTACAATAAATCCGTTATATCCATTATCAATCTGTTCATATGCTCCAATAAAGTTTGTTGTCACAATAGGTTTTTCTAAACACTTTGCTTCAGCTAAAGTTAGACAATAACCTTCATGCCGAGATGTTTGAACATAAATATCAGACTGTAAGATATACGGATAGGGGTTGGGTTTTGCTCCTAAAAGAATGAAATCATTTTTTAAACTGTACCTTTGAATTAGTTGTTCATACTCTGCACCATCTATACCTTCACCAATACAGTACCATCTGACTTCATACCCCTCACTTCTTAATCGAGATAATACTTTAATAGCAATATCTTGACCCTTTTCCTTTGAAAGCCTTCCTACTGTTACAATCTTAAGACCTTTATAGTCATTATCAAATCCCACTGGGATTTTTGACATTTCCTTTATAACTTCTTTTGGAATTATATTCATAAACACTTCAACTTTTTTATTTATACCAGGTAATTTTTCTATAAGGTTCTTCTTAGCCTGTTTTGATACTACATATATCTTTTCATAACTCCGATATAATTTTTCATACAATTTTTCGTTGATCGTATGTTTAGATACATCAAAGTGAACCCAAGATATTTTCTTTTTAGCAGATACTTTATTTGCTATGTAATAATCAATAATATCCGTCGGACCTTGGTAGGAGATTGCAATGTCATATTTATTTAGATTGTTAGGTACAGCCTTTAACACATTTTGATAATACAAGTATCTATTTTTAAAGTACTTGGATATAAAATATGCATTAATAAAAGAAATAACTTTTAGAAACATCTTTTTATTAAGAAAATGTTTAACTGTTTGTTGAGGTGGCTGCATGATTATTGGTTTTACATCTTTAAACCATGTAGATTCTTCTACTTTAACCCATTCAGGAATGTATTCTAAAAATCCGCCTTTTTTCTCTAATAGCATAAGGGTGATATCATATTTATCTTTTGGAATAGCCGATAATAGGGAAATCAATGATTTTTCAACGCCACCAATATTCATGCTAGAAACCATAAATAAAACCTTCTTTTTCATCTTTATTCCACCTCAACCCCCGGCAAAAGGTTTTTATTTTAAATAAATGCAAAAACCCCAAGCTACATGGAACATGACTTGAGGTTTTAAAAATCTACCGCTAAATTAAATATCTTTTCTTTCGCTGTTTTGTTATTTATAAGATCTATTTGGAGGTTTGTCTTTATCTTTTTTCTTAATTTATCATCATTTAATACTCTACAAATAGCTTTATACATTTGATTCTCATCAAAACTGACTAATATTCCTGTTTCTTCATTCAATATTTGCTCAGCAGCACCTGTGAAATTTGTGCTAATAATTGGATTATCAAAACATCTTGCTTCAGCCAAAGTGATACAATAGCCTTCGTGACGGGAAGGCTGGACATATATGTCACACTGTTTCATATATGGGTAAGGATTAGTTTGTTCCCCTAATAGAATAAAGTCGTTTTCAAGATTATACGACTTTATAAGTTGTTCATATTCATTTCTTGCGCTTCCATCACCTATACAATACCACCTAACATTAAATCCTTCTTTTTTCAGTTTGGCAAGTACAGGAATGGTTAAATCCTGACCCTTTTCCTTACTTAATCGTCCAACTGTTAAGATACGTACACCTTCAAACTGATCTTCAAAGCCCGTGCCTTCTTCAGCCATTTTCTCAACCAACACTGTTGATACAATATTTGGAAAATGGTCAATTTTATCATTTATTTTTGGCAGCACGCTAATCAACTTATCTTTTCCTTCTTTTGATACGACAAAAATCTTATCAAACTTCTTGTATATTTTTTCTGCAAAATACTTGTTAAACCCAATCTTTGTTACATCAAAATGAATCCATTGAATTTTCTTTTTAGCTTTAACTTTGTGGACAATAAAATAGCTTATGAAGTCCATAGGACCAGCATAAGCTACTGCAATGTCATATTGAATTTTACCTATTGGATATTCACGTAAAATATATTTAAAAAATAGATTCCTTTCTTTTGTAATCTTAGTAATAAAATAAAGAAAAAATATAATAAGAGCTTTTATGACTTTGCCATTTTTTAAGAAATGTAATGCTGATATATGTAAAGGTCTTTTTAAGAGTACCTTAAGGCTATCATCCCCTTTAAGATATACTATATTTACGCAATTAGGGATAGAATCCAGGAACCCACCGTACTCTTCTAGCATAAATAAAGTTATATCAAAGTTATCCTTCGGCATCTCTGATATCATATTAAGCAGCGCCTTTTCAGTTCCACCCACATTCATATTTATGAGCATAAAAAGTATACTTTTTTTCATTAGATTACACTCTCTTCCTCACCCTATTAACTGATAGAACTTATCAATTTCTTCAACATTCCCTTTTTTCTCAGATTGCAAGTATTCAATTATTTCTTCCCTTAAATCAGCATCATTTATCAATTTTATTATCCCTTCACAAATAGCCTCTGCGTTCATATCAACAACAAGACCATTTTTACCATCTACCATTTGATTATATACGGCATCAAACCTGGTTGTTACAACTGGTATATTTAACATTCGTGCCTCTGCGATTGCAAGGCCGAACCCTTCAAACCTAGATGTCTGAACATAAATATCGGAATTTTTTATATATGGATATGGATTGGCTTTTACACCAATTAAAATAAAGTGGTCACAAAGGTTATTTTCTTTAATACTTTTTTTGATTACCTCTATAAGGGGACCCTTTCCCATAACATACCACCTAAAATTAATACCTTTCTCTTTCAGTTTTTTACATGCTTCAAGTGCCATATCATAACCTTTTCCGGCATCAAATCGTCCGATGGTTAAAAGTCTAACACCATTAAAATTATCTTCAAAACTTTGCCCTACATTAGCCATGTTATTGATAAAGTCAGGGTTATTTATGTCATATAAAATATCTATTTTATTGGTGTATATAGGAAATGTTTCTAAAAAGATGTCATGAGCTGATTTAGAGACCGCTATTATTTTATTATATTGATCATAATATGTTTTTTGGAAGTTCTTCTCTTGATTATTTAACCTATAACTGGTATTAACCCATCCTATTTTTTTTCTTGCTATTATTTTTTCAGCTACATAAAAAGTTGGGACCCCTTGTGCATAACTTATTGCAATATCATAAATCTTTGGATTACTTTCAATAACTTTAGAAACACTCTGCCAAAAAATCCTCGCTATTTGTGAATTTTCATATTGTTGGTAACGAATTCGAAGGGAGTAATTAAGTCTTGTAACTAGCAAATTAAATTTAAAGTTTCTTAAAGAATAGAAGAAGGCTTCTTTTAAGTTTAATTTAGTGAATGCTGTATATTCTAAAGGTCTTAGAATATTTACCTCTTTAGGAACTAATTTCTCAAAGACACCACCATGCCCAAATAACATAAGGTCCACTGAGTATTTAGAATAATCCAAAAGTGATAATAGCGTTACCAAACTCTTTTCTGCACCTGCACAGTCTAATGAGTCTATAACAAATAATAGGTTTTTTTTCATATTTTAATTCACCCACAATTAGCTGCTTTATTTTACTTACATTAATTATTTAAATCCTTTATATTCTGCCATTTAATAAATTCCAGTAATTTTTTATATTCTTCCAATTGTTCCTTATCAATTCCCGAATTCTTTAAATCCGTTACAAATTCTAACCATTCTTTATCAAGCTGGTGATTTTGAGTCTCGGTTGGCTTCTCTGTGTTCAATAATTCCTTAAGCTCGACATCCAAAACCAAAGCCAGTTTTTCCATTACATTTACCGAAGGATTTTTATTCAGGTTTCTTTCGATATTGCTTAGATATGACTTTGCAATCCCCGCCCTATCTGCAAGCTCTGTTAAGGTTAGACCTCTTCTTTTGCGAATTTCATAAATATTTTTTCCTATCATTCTTGATACCTCTTTATCCCTAGGGTTTGGTTTAGGTCTACACCTTTACTTTCATTGTACTTTTTATACATTCAGTTACCCTTGTGAGTTCTTCTTCAGATAAATTTGATCCTGAAGGCAGGCATATGCCCGACAAAAATAATTCATCTGACACACTTTGGTCTACTTTATGAGAGTAATATTTCACATCTTTAAATAACGGCTGCAGATGCAGTGGTTTCCAAACTGGCCTGGCTTCAATATTTTCATCAGTTAAAGCTTCCAAGAGTGTACTTGATGAGACACCAGCTGCATGTTCATCTATTGTTAATGCGGTGAGCCAGCGATTTGAGAATGTGTTTTCCAGTTCTGGCATGAACTGAAGGCCCGGAAGATGAGAGAGCTCTTGAAAATATTGTGAGAATATTAACCTTCGTGCCATCACTCTTTCATCTAAAACCTCCATTTGACCTCGGCCAATTCCTGCCAGAATATTGCTCAGCCTATAATTGTATCCTATTTGGCTATGCTGATAATGTGGGGCTGGATCTCTTGACTGCGTAGCCAGGAAGCGGGCTCTTTTTAATAACTCTGTATCATCTGAAATGAGCATTCCTCCGCCTGATGTAGTGATAATCTTATTCCCGTTGAATGAAAATACCCCATACTTTCCAAAGGTTCCACTAGGCTTTCCTTTATAGCTTGAACCAAGAGATTCAGCCGCATCTTCAATAATGGGAACATCGTATCTATTACTAATAGCGAGAATTTCATCCATCTTTGCGCTTTGTCCATATAAATTGACCACTATAACCGCTTTTGGAATCTTTCTTTCTCTGGCTGCCTCTGCAAATGCTCTTTCAAGCGCTTCCGGAGACATGTTCCACGTTTCCGGCTCCGAGTCGATAAAGACAGGTTCTGCTCCTTGATAAAGAATCGGGTTGGCACTTGCTACAAATGTAAGTGAAGAACAAAAAACAGTATCACCTTTTTTTACATCTAATAAAGAAAGAGCCAAATGAATTGCAGCTGTCCCTGAACTTACAGCTACTGCTTCATTGACTCCTGTATACTGAGCTATTTCTTTTTCAAAAGCATCTACATTAGGTCCGAGCGGCGCGATCCAATTAGATTCCATCGCTTCCTGGATATACTTGATCTCATTGCCGGATAAATGAGGCGGTGAAAGATAAATTTTGCTTTTATTTGATGTATGGATCATTTATACACCTTCAATCACTTGTTTTGTTTTCACTGCAGCTGGAACTCCTACAGCGGTAGAATGGGAAGGAATATTACTGATAACAGTTGCTCCGGCCCCAATAACTGACCATTCTCCAATTGCTATCCCTGGAATAATGGTTGCTCCAGCACTAACATGTACGCCATCCTCAATTTGGACGTTTCCTGTTAAGGTTGCATTCGGAGAAATATGAACAAAATCTCCCAGCCTATTGTCATGTTCTACGATGGCACCGGTGTTAATAATGGTATGGGCACCAATACGGGCTCCAGCATTAATGACAGAACCAGCCATTATTACTGTACCGTGATCTATTTCTGCTCGTTGGCTAATGATAGCAGCAGGATGGATAATTGTTGCATAATTCTCTTTAGAAAGCTGGAGACTTTCAGTAATTAATCTTCGAATCTTGTTATTTCCAATTGCTATTACGAATTTCAATTCTCTAAAGAGATCGTTTAGTGTTATAGCAGATAAAATGGGGCCATAAAAGATTTCCTGTTTCATGTGTAATTCTTCATATTTATCATCCAGATAGGCAACAATTTTATGGTTGTGATTTAACGAAATAAGGTCCTCAATAACTTTGCTATGTCCGCCTTGACCAATTATGGCTAATTTCATCCATGTCCCTCTTTCAAAGTAGACTTTGAACCTTTAAAGCTTTCCATAGTTGCATTTCCTGGCTGACTTACCCCTTCAGATTTGATTACTTTTTTAATGGTTAATATTAATATTTTTAGATCCAGCAGCAGGTTTCGGTTGTTTACATACCACACATCATGCTCAAACTTTTCCTCCCAGCTTAATGCGTTGCGTCCGTTCACTTGAGCCCATCCGGTTATACCTGGCCTGACAAGGTGACGCTTCGCTTGTTCTGGTGTGTATAATGGCAGATATTTCATTAATAGTGGACGGGGACCGACCAAACTAAGATCTCCTTTGATAACGTTTATAAGCTGAGGCAGCTCATCCAGGCTGTACCTTCTTAAAAATTCCCCAAATGAGGTCAGCCTGGTGTGATCCGGGAGCAAATGACCCTTGTCATTTCTTTCCTCTGTCATACTTCGGAATTTATATAAATAAAAAGGTTTGCCGTTTAACCCCGGCCTTTCTTGTTTGAACAGGATTGGACTGCCTAATTTTATTTTTATTAATAATCCACATGCTAAAATTACTGGAAAGAAAATTATAAGCAGCAGAGTAGATGCAAAAAGATCTAACAGCCTTTTCAAAGCCTACAACTCCCAATTTTGTTCTGATGTTCCTATAAAGCTGCGAATCCTATTTTGTATTTCATCCAAAACTTCTTCTGTTTTGATGTACTCTGATTGATTTACCTTTTTATAAACATCTTCCAGTAATTCCTTTAGCTGCTCCTGCGAAAATTTTCTGGATAAGCTCATTACTATTCCTCACTTTACTAAGCTTTCTAAAGAGAAATCCTCACTTTTAGTAATTAAGCGAGGATTTTCTTCCAATTTCATATTATTTTTTGTTTCAAATCCATTAGGATTGCAGAATTGCCACCTCCAGGAATCCGTACACATCTCTTCAATTCCCTTTTCTGCCCTCCATCCCAGTTCATGATGGGCTTTAGCAGGGTCTGCATAACAAATGGCGACATCTCCAGGTCGTGGTTCTGTAATTTTATAAGATATGTTAACACCAGAAGCCTCTTCAAAAGCTTCAACCATTTCCAACACACTATAGCCATTTCCAGTTCCAAGATTATAGGCTTCAATTCCAGTTGCAGTTGCCACTTTTTCAAGTGCTTTTAAATGGCCATTTGCAAGGTCAACCACGTGGATATAATCCCTTACTCCGGTTCCATCCTTTGTCGGATAGCCGCTTCCATAGACACTCAATTCCTTTAGTTTTCCAACTGCTACCTGAGTAATATAAGGCATTAAATTATTGGGAATTCCGTTAGGATCTTCTCCAATCAATCCACTCTCATGGGCGCCAATTGGATTAAAATATCTTAATAGGGCGATACTCCAGCTATTATCTGATTCATATAAATCCCTGAGCATTTCTTCTATCATTAATTTCGTCCTGCCATATGGATTGGTCGCATACAAAGGTGAATTCTCAACAATCGGGACCTTTTCTGGCGTCCCATAAACCGTTGCAGATGAACTAAAGACCAGATTTTTCACTCCGTACTTTTGCATTACCTTACATAGAGTTACTGTACTTGTGATGTTATTGTGAAAATACTTAAGCGGTAAATGAACCGATTCACCTACTGCTTTTAAACCAGCAAAATGGATAACTGCTTCAATATTATTATTTATGAATACTGTTTCAAGCTTCTCCTCATCAAGCAAATCAATGTTATAAATCTTAAAAGTCTTCCCTGTTATATCCTGAACTCTCTTCAGTGCTTCCGGCTTACTGTTAACAAAGTTATCAACCACCGCAACATCATAACCCGCTTTTAATAGTTCTACACAAGTATGACTGCCGATATAGCCGGCACCGCCAGTGACTAGAATAGTCATTCTACAACCTCCCCGCCCTAAGCCTCAATTAGTTTATATAATTTTTCTACCTCTTTTTCATTGCCATATTCTTTTTCCCTAATATTTGAAATCAGTGCTTTTCTCAGTTCATTGTTATCTATCATTCTTTTAATCCCATTTACAATTCCCTCAATATTGGGTGGAGTGATCAACGCATCAACACCATCTTGTGCCTGGCTTTTTGCCGTTGGAAAGTTGGTTAAAACCACAGGTTTCCCCAAAATCTGTGCTTCACGTATTGTGACCGCCTTCCCTTCATATCTGGATGGTTGAACATAAATATCGCACGCTTTAATGTAAGGATATGGATTAACCTTTTTTCCTAATAAGAAGAATCGATCGTGAAGATCTAATTCGCTGATTAAGTTTTTTAACTCAGTTTCAAGAGGGCCATACCCAACCACATGCCATTCAATATCATAACCATCATTAATCAATTTCCTGCATGCTTTTATAGCATTATCCAAACCTTTTGCATGTGAAAGGCGTCCTACTGTCAGAAGAATCGTTCTTCCAGGGTTGGTCTTTATTTCTCCTGTTACATCCTCATCAGCTTGCTGCCTGACAAATTGGGACGATAGGATGTTCTCTATGACGGTTGCTTTCTTTGTGCAATCCGGAAAATGATTCAAAAATGTTTTTGAACACTCCTCCGAGACCGCTACGATATCATCTACCTTATCCCACATGCGTTTTTCTATATCTGAATTTAAATAAATATTAGAGTAATCTGTATGAATCCACCCGATCCGTTTCTTCGCCTTAACTTTTTGTCCTATAAAGTGATGCGGCCACAGGAATCCTATGGCCGCATCATATTCTTTGTTAAATTTTGGCAAAAAAGGATTTGTCAGTTCCCAGCCATACTGAATGGTTAAATATCCTGGTTCATCTACTCTCTTTACTTTTCCATGTATGGAGCTAAGCATTTTTGCTAATAGCCGGGAAAAACCAATCGAATAATTCCCTTCCTTCACAATTTGGCTTATCGACTTCCTGAATGTTGTATACTGCGGAACTTCAGGCAACAAGTTGGGGCCTGATGGAAGAAGGGGAAGAAATTCTCCTTCCTGCTTGAACAGCATGAGATCTACATCATATCTGCTGTAATCAATATGATTTAGTAAACCTATCAAACTTCTTTCTACACCGCCAATGGCCAAATCAAAAGAAGAAATTAATATTTTTTTCTTCATTATGTTAACCTCGCCCGTAACTTAAATCATAGATTTTCATTTCATACAAGCCCAGCCAATCATTTAAGCTCTCATGGATATTAAATCCAAGCTTAGTAAAGTTGTTTATTATTGCCTGTTTGCTTGGTCTTTTTGCTTTAACAGTTTCTTTAACTGCATCAACCCAGCTATCCAAGTTATCACCTAAGTCAAGGTATTGTACTAACCCCAATTCCATATCTGTACTTTTTGGAACAGAAGAAGAGGCAATACATGGTGTTCCTGTGCTCTGTGCTTCCAGCATTACAATGCCAAATCCCTCAAAAAGTGAAGGAAAAAAGAAAATATCAAATGATTTCATTAGCCTTGGTATATCAGTCCGCACTCCCAAAAATTTGATATTCTCGCTCAGCCCCATTCTTTCTGCTTTCTCTTCAATCACTTTCCTTAGAGGCCCTTCACCTATCAATAAGGCTATAAAACTAGGATCGGTTTCCAGCAGCTTTTTTAAAACTTTTAATATAAAAATATGATTCTTTGATTCTGAAAACCGCCCTACATGGCCTATTAATTTTGCAGTCTCGGGTAAGTGTAATTCCTCCAGAACTTGAATTCGAGAACTAGTACCGATATTGGTATACTCATTTACATTGATTCCGTTTTTCAGGATTTGTACTTTTGATACGTTTTTCTTTCCAAATAAAAACTTTGCCGCTTCTTCACTGCAGCTGCAATATTTAGTAGCTGAAAGCTTAATCATCGTTTGCAATCCTCTTAGGACGAACATTTCTTTAAAGCTACTATTTTTTAGCCAGTTATTACTATGAGAATGACAAATTCTTGTACTTATTCCGCATAGCTTTGCTGCTAATGCCGGAAATCCGCTTTGATAATCGGTGTGGGCGTGGATTGCAGCATAATTGTTTGCCGACATGATTTTGACCAAACTTTTCATGTAGTTTATCGGGCCAGATGCCCCCAGACTGGCGATCCTATATATTCTTCCGCCCATCAATTTAATTTCTTCATCATAGTCTTCTTCTCCCTTGCTATGCGTAATAAAATCAAATTGAATTTCTGAACGGTCAATCATTCGATAAATATTCATGATAAGGCTTTCCGCTCCGCCTCGCCCCATTGAACTGACAATGTGCAAGATTCTAACCGGATGTTCTAACTTATTCATTCTCTTCCCCCCATGCCCTTTAAAGTAATTTATCAAGAAAGTCACTTTTATATATAATGTTTAAACTGACAACATTTTCATAATAGAAATATAAAAAATAACAAATTAATAATGCATAATATACAAATCTTTGTTCTTTCTTATTAAAAAGTTTTACAATCCATGAAATGAGAATTAATTGATACAAACTGAAATAGATTGAAAACCTGGCGAAAATCCAATTTTGTGTTGAAATAATCATAAAAACAAATCCAATTAGAGCCATATTTACTATATAATCGCCACTTGGGAATATTTCTCTTAACTTATCTCTTCCCAGGTATGCTATCAATAGAGGTGCAGCATCTACTGCCACCCTTATGACATTGGCACCGCCTTCTTGAAAGTTAGAATAATGGCCATATTGCGTATCTTCTATTGCTGAAAATAAAAGGGATGAAAATTGATCAAATCCGATGACGATTACAATCGAAAAAAACAGGAGAATATAAGTGGCTTTGGACCAGGCTTTATATCTTACTAAAAAGTATATGGGTATTAGAACTATTGCACTTTGATGAAAAGTTGAAGCCAAGAGTACAATAAAAAAATACATAAGCCAATTTCCATTTATTAAATACTTTGTACCTGTAAAAATAATCGCAGCAGCCAGTACTTGCCTTATTCCATTCATGGATATTAGAAATAATCCGCCTGTAATATATACATAGGTGCTGAGTTCAAATAACCTCGAATACTTTGAGAGAACAGAAACAATAAGGACATTTGTAATTAAGGCCGTAGTTAGAATCATAATCTGAGGGTCATCGGAGTACAGTTTCAAAAACATCTGGAGTATTCCGAATCCGATATCTTTCTGAGAAGCTATGTAGTCCCAAGTAAAATCATTCATTTCATAAATATGTTTATAAAAATATGTATCACCTATGTTTGATCTAAGACCTGATACAATTACTAGTGAAAATAAAACTCCTAACAGCAAGATTTTGTTGAGTTTTAAAGGTTTGATGGATCCAAATGCTAACACTGGTTTCGAGAAGTATCTTGCTAAGAAAGAACAAATAAAAACGATAGAAAGATTGATCCATAAAAACGTCATTTTACCTATCCTTTCAAAAAAGATACCCATTCATAATTGTTAGGTTACAGCCTCTGTTTTTGATTTGATATAGAAATAGAGCAGCATTCCAAAAGGAACGGCTAAGAAAGTAAATATTTTATTCGGAGCTTCAGCTATAAACCTCTTATTATTTATTAACAAGCTGCTGGACACATAATGGATGGCCTGCCTAAACTTGAACGAAAGACTGGCAAATGGGAGCTTCATTAACTCTTTCCGATAGAAGGCAAAGCCTTTTGGATTTCTCCGATATTGATTTAACATATTCAAAGAAGAACCATCTGGAAGATACTCTACACAGCATAGTACTTCATTCATGAGAAGCATTTCATATTGCTGATCAAGCATATAGTACTTGTAAGCCAGCCCAACATATTTTTCATTCTGGAAAATAGGGTAGGGGTATTGTTTTGTTAAATCCGTACGATACACCAGCTTTTTATCACCTTTAACACCGTGATTATTATAAAGATCAAACAATGTAGACGTCTCTAAATGATCAGGCATTCTAGTGCCAATAACTTCAAAATCTGTATTTGTATCCAAACCAATTATTCCGCTTACTTTTTCACTGCCATATTGTCCCCAGAATGAATTAATTTTTTCAACCGCATCAACAGGCATATAATCATCAGAGTCTATGCAGACATTTAGTTCAGTATCAATAAGCTCATACGCAGTGTTGTGGGCTCCATGCATTCCCTGGTTTTCCTGCCAAACATATTTGATTTCAATTTCATTTTCCTTTATCCATCCATTTACTAATTTTTGAGTATGATCTGTAGACCCATCATCAATGATAAGCCAGATAAAGTCCTTGCTGGTTTGGCGGATTAGACTTTGATAGCATTTATCCAGACAATAGGCACGGTTATAAGTGGGGGTAAATACAGTTAACTTTTTCTTCATTCTATTCACCCCGCTACCGTTAAATAAAAGGCTTCAATTTCAAGTGCAGTTGCAGTTATATCATATCCCTTAGCTTTAAAAGGCTCTTTGAAGCTTCTTCTTGAAGTATCTGATAAAGGCAATCTTTCCAGCTTATCCCTCCAAAGAGACTTTTCGTTTATGGAAACGAATTCAACTAAGTTCATCCCCAGATCAACTTCTGGTGAAACCTGGTCTGAAATAAAACAAGGCAGTCCGGCACCTTGTGCTTCAATTAACGAAACCGGCAAACCCTCGTGCAACGATGGAAAAACAAATACATCCAGCCCTTGTAGAATCCGATTGATATCACTTCGCACTCCCAAAAACTTAACCTTTTTATCTAAATGTAAACCGCTAACTTTTTTTTCAATGTCTTTCCGCAATGGCCCATCTCCAACCAGCAGCAAAACTGCATTTTCATTTACCTTACAAAAATCCGCAAAAACATCAATAAGAAACGAATGGTTCTTTTGATGAGCAAACCTGCCAACATGACCTAAAACAAAATTATTTTGATTTAGCTGTAACTCTTTCCGTACTTGTTTCCTCACTTCAGAAGAATAAGAGAATTTATCATACTCTATTCCATTTTTCAAAATCCTAGTAAGCCCGGATTTCTTATTGAATAACCATTTAGCAGCATAATTAGAGCAAGCAAAAAAACTTGTTGAGTTCGGAATAATGAGTTTTCCTGCCATCCATTTATAGGTCCTTGCAGGCAACCCTCCCTCACTTTGTGTATTATGGCTATGCGAAATTCGAATAGGTAATCCTGCTTTTTTGGCTGATCTTAAAACGATTCCGCTCATCTTATCCATATGTGAATGAACGATCTTATAATATTTATGTCCTAAGAAGAATTGATCCAATTCCCGCATATATTTAAAATGTCCCACTTCTGATACATAAGGAATTCTATGAATCTTCCCGCCCATTTTTCTGATTTCATCATCAAAGGCACCTGGTTTACATGTCAGGAAATCAAATTGTACCTTGGAACGGTCGATATTGCGGTATAAATTCATAATCAGGGTCTCAGCTCCGCCCCTATTCATATTAACCACAACGTGTAATACCCTTAATGGACTGCCCACTGAACCACCTCCATCTCATCCATGAGTTTTGCATACAACATCTTTTGTTCATTTAGTGTTCTATTCAAACTGTATTTTTCTAAAATAATTCTTCGGCTTTGTAAGCCTAGCTGCCTTCTTAAATTATTGTTCTTGGCAAGAGTCATAATCCTATCTGCCAGTTCTAGATCATTTCTGCCAATGAGCCAGCCATTTATATCATTTTGCACCAATTCCCGATGACCTCTGTTATCCACAGCTATTATTGGAAGGCCGCAAGCCATTGCCTCCATTATGTTAACTGGAAGGCCTTCCCGCAAACTTGAAGCAACAGCAAGATCACTCATTTTTACCAGGTATTCCACATCTTTCCTGAAACCTAAGAAATGAACCATATCTTCTACTCCAAGTTTCTTCGCAAGCTGTCTGCAGTCTTCCAATAAAACTCCTTCGCCCGCTAAAAGCAGCTTAGCACTGGGAACTTGTTCTTTTATCAATCCCATTGCCTTAATCAGTAACTGCTGATTCTTATTTCGGTTAAATTCTGCTGCATAAAACAGCAAAAAAGCATCATGATCATAATGATGCTCTGCTCTTAAGACAGATTTGTGAAATCCTTCTATTCGGGAAAATCTTTCTGTGTCCACTCCAACACCATGAACATGCTCTATCTGTTTTGCCTTAAACTTATGCTTTACAGCAAGTTTATAATCCTCATTATTAATAGTAATAAGACAGTCTGTTAGGCTAGAAAGCGCTCTTTCAATAGGATAATAGATAAGCCAATTTAATAGAGATGCACCTTTGCAAAAATGGAATCCATGTGCCGTATAAATGACCTTTGTGCCATGCCCTCTGGCTGATCCCGCAGCCAGCCTGGCCAATACACCGCCCATCGGAGTGTGGCAATGGATGATTTTATACTCGTTTTCATCAATAATTGCCTTTAATTGCTTATATGCTACAATGTTCTTCCACTTGAAGGGAGATCTTTGAATAGGTATATTAAATTTCTTATCTACATAAGGGAGACCTAACTCACCGGCAGCTGCGACGTGAACCTCCCATCCTTGTTCTTTAAACCATTTTAGATAAGGCAAATGGAAAGCACTGAAATGGTAGTCAACTGTTGCACAAAATAACACCTTTTTTCTCATAGGCTTCTCCCTATTTGATTAATTGTCTATCAAGAACAGCTGATAGATAATCTAAAAGATCTTTCCTTAATTCTCCTCGCTTTAAAGCAAATTCAATCGTAGTTTGGATAAAGCCCATTTTTTCGCCGACATCATATCTGACACCTTCAAAGTCATAAGCGTAAACCGCTTCATGCAAATTCAAGCCGGCAATGGCGTCTGTTAATTGGATCTCTCCGCCTGCTCCAGGTTTTTGTTCACTTAAAATTTCGAAAATTCTAGGGTTTAGAATATATCTTCCCATAATTGCAAGGTTTGAAGGGGCTTCATCCTGCCTTGGCTTTTCCACCAGGTTATTAACACTGTAAAAGCGATTCCCAATTTCGTTTCCATCCACAATTCCGTATCTGGACACTTCTTCATTTGCAACCTGCTGTACTCCAAGGATTGATGCATTGTATCTCTCGTATTGTTCAATCATTTGCTTTAGACAAGGCTTTTCGGCTTGCACGATATCATCACCTAACAAAACTGCAAAAGGCTCGTTTCCAATGAATTTGCGTGCACACCATATGGCATGGCCCAACCCCTTTGGCTCCTTTTGGCGAATGTAATGGATATCCGCCATCTGTGATGACTTTTGCACTTCATTTAATAACTCAAGCTTTCCTTTTTCTAGAAGGTTTTGCTCTAATTCAAAGGAATGGTCAAAGTGATCTTCAATTGCCCTTTTTCCTTTTCCGGTTACAATAATGATATCTTCAATGCCTGCTTCAATGGCTTCCTCTATTATGTACTGAATTGTTGGCTTATCAACGATTGGCAGCATTTCCTTGGGCATGGCTTTTGTTGCAGGTAAGAATCTCGTTCCCAAACCTGCTGCAGGAATTATGGCTTTTCTTACTTTCTTCATTATATAATCCGCCTTTCTTAACTTGAGATTGACATAACCGGCTCTGGCATTGCAGCTTTGTTGTTTGCCAGATTAATAAGTGTTTCTCTTAAAGCTCCCTTATCAAGGGAATGATAGGTTTGTATGATTTCATCTATGTCCTCGAGATAAAGATTTGCCGTTTTTCCAATATAAATGTTTGGATATACCTGCTGCTCCTGTACTTCATCGTCCTTTAGCAATTCCTCGAAAAGCTTCTCTCCGGGTCTGATGCCAGTAAACTTTATCCCAATCTCTTCAATAGAATGACCCGATAATTTGATTAAGTTTCTTGCAAGATCTACTATTTTTACCGGATCTCCCATATCCAGCACAAATATTTCCCCTCCTCTTGCTAAAGCACCTGCCTGTATGACTAATCTTGATGCCTCGGGAATGGTCATAAAATAGCGAACCATATCGGGATGTGTGACAGTTACCGGTCCACCTTTTTCGATTTGCTTTTTAAATAGGGGAATGACACTGCCTCGTGATCCCAGGACATTGCCGAAACGGACAGCAACAAATTTCGTTTCACTGTTTTGATCCATATTTTGAACAATCATTTCAGCGAGACGCTTGGACGCACCCATTACACTTGTTGGATTAACCGCTTTATCGGTAGAGACCATGACAAAGGTTTTCACTCCATGCCAGCTGGCCGCTTCTGCGACATTCCTGGTACCAATGATATTGTTCTTAACCGCTTCTTCGGGATTTCTCTCCATAAGAGGCACATGCTTATGGGCAGCAGCATGATATACCACATCAGGTTGGTACATACTCATTACAGACATCATTTTTTTTGCGTCCTGCAAATCAGCTATTTCCGTCAAGAACTCGATTGGCAGATGGCTGAATTTCTCTTTTAACTCAAGTTCAATGGAATAGATGCTATTTTCCCCATGTCCCAAAAGCACAAGCCTTTGCGGTTTAAATTTTGATATTTGACGGCAGATTTCAGAGCCAATTGAGCCGCCTGCACCTGTCACCAAAACTGTTTTGTTCGTTACATATTCAGATATAGATTCTATATCCAAATCAACAGGACTCCTTCCCAGAAGGTCTTCAACCTTTACATCCCGGAAAGCATTCACAGATATTTTCCCTGTCACCAGGTCCTCCAGCATCGGCAGAATCTGGGTTTTGGCTTTCGTTTTAGCGCATTCCTGAAAAATCAAACTTAACTCTTTTCTGCTTAGTGATGGAATGGCGATGATGATGTTCTCAATACCTAATTTAATTACTGTTTCAGGTATTTGCGTTATATCGCCGACAACAGGTAACCCTAGAATATGCAATTGATCCTTTCTGCGGTCATCATCGATAAAAGCAATTGGATGCAGTTCGGCTTCATTATTTTTTAATAACTGCCTGGCTACCATCGTCCCGGCTGAACCAGCGCCAATTATGAGGGTCCTTTTTTTGTTGTTATTTTTTATTAAGTAATTGTCGCGATAAATTCTCCAGCAGAATCTTGATCCACCAATAAGAAGCATTTGCAGCAGCCAGGTTACAGCCAGGAGCCTGTAGTAAATTTCCTGCAGCAGTATTTGCTGGATCAGGACTGCTGTCAAAATGGATAAGCTAACCACTTTAAAAATGATGATTAATTCACCAATACTGGCATACTCCCATGCTTTATGATAGATTTTAAATTTAAATGAAAATAAATGATGACTTACTATAATGCCGATGGAGCTAATTAAAACAGGCAAAGTAATCACATAAATGCTGGCATCTACTAAAAATCGTCCCAGGAAAATGGCAGACAAAACAATAAAAGAATCAGCCAAAATAAACAGCGACAGTCTTTGTCGATACGACATGTTTTCCCTCCTTTACATGATTTTCGATTACATTTATTCAAGCGTTATATTTCTTCGCTGTATGGCGTATTCAACCAGCTTCCTGATCTCTTCCAGCTGTTCTCTAGTAGCATCTTGTTTTATATACCTTACAGCCTTCTTAATTGACTTTGGAAATTTATCAATCTCTTTCATTCCTGCATCTCCTTTGATAAATAATAAAAACCTTCATAATAGGGTTTAGACCAAACCTTATTATGAAGATTTTTATTAATAATTGGGGCATTCAACCCCTCCTCACATCACACTTTCGACGACCGGCGTCTAAGGTCTTTCAACCCACAGCATGACCGAGTGCCTCCATTGATAACGGCAAGGAGACATCGCCACATTAAAGAACATTTAATTCTAAATAACGAACAAAATCTTTAAAAAATATATGTCAGCTCCTAGCTGAACATACTACTTTTTTACTAGCTTTTCTCATTTAAAATAACTCCGACAATCTTTGATCTTGCATACTCTAAAACTTTTCTTGACTCGATAGCACTTTCCATTTTTGTTTTGTCCTTCCTAACTACCAGAACAACACCATTACTTAAATTGGCGAGAATTTTTGTATCAGTTACTTCGAGTACTGGGGGAGAGTCGATTAAAATGATGTCGTAAAGGGAGCTTACTTTTTGCAGCAGCTGTTTCATCATTTCTGATGCAAGTAATTCAGCAGGATTAAAAGGGATTGTGCCGCTTGTTAGAATATCCAGGCTGCCAATTTCTGAAGATAGAACTGTTTCTTCAAAGCTGACCTTTCCTGTCAGAATATCTGTTAAACCGGTATTATTGGCTGTCTTAAAAATATGATGCACACTTGGGTTTCTTAAACTCCCATCAATAAGGAGAACCTTTTCTTTTTGCTGGGCCATTGATACGGCAATATTGGAAGCTGTCGTAGACTTCCCTTCCCATTTTCCTGGTGAAGTTATCAGCAAAGTATTGCTTTTTCTCTCTCCGTTAATAAAATAGAGATTTGTTCGTATAGTCCGATATTGTTCAGAAATGATCGATTCAGGGTTCGTGTAGGCAATCAAGTTCCGTTTCTTAACGGCTGATTCTGATTTTCTTTTACTTAAAACCAATCGTTTCACCTCTAAACTCTAATTTTGTTTGTCTGTTCTTTCTTTTGTTTACATTCTTTTTATTTATTTTTGAAACGCTTCCCAACACTTGGATGCCGAGTACAGATTCAATATCCTTTTCAGATTTAATTGAATCATCAAGAGAGTCAATTAAGAAGATTAAACCAATCCCTGCAATAATCCCAAAGATGAAAGCGGCAATAATAATTTTATTTTGATTATCTTCATTAATTGGTATCGGATTTATTTTTGCTTCTGACAAAACTCTCACATCTTCGAATCCCATTATGTTGGGAATTTCTTCAATAAATACTTTGGCAGTTGTATTGGCAATATCCGCAGCTCTCGTTGGATTGGTATCAGTAACAGTGATTTTTACTACTTGGGTATCATCTATGCTGCCTACATTAATACTGCCAGCAAGTGAACTCGGTGAACTCTGAAGTTCCAGTTCCCTAATTACTTTTTCCAATACTATTGTGTCTTTAATAATTACCTGTAAAGTATTTCGATAACCCGTCTCAGCGTTTATTATGATATTTGTCGAAGTTTCATATAATGGAACCGTCTTGTTAGCATTGCTATAAAACCACCCAGCTGCTGTTGCTATAACAGCAAAAACAATTACAATCCAAATACGTTTTTTTATTACCCTAAACAGATCTTTTAAATTAATTTCTTTAGCTACTCTTTGATCTTGAAAATGATTCATAGTAACCACCTTATTGGTATGTTTTCAATTGTTCTGAATAAAGAACTGTTAGATCAAAAAAAATTCTAGATAACAACTTTTATAGGTTTTACACCAGAATTAATAGGAAATTTTTATCATATCCCTATTTTAGTTCTCTATAAAGAACAAGTCAATACCAACATACAAATTTTTCTGATAATTTTATAGCGCGGTTTCCATTTGCTTTCCGAGTAGATTGCTAAACATCCCATTCTTTTCACTTGCCAGCTTGCCGAACTCACCTCTTTGGATTATTTCTCCTTTATCCAGCACCACTACTTGATCTGCGTTTCTTATTGTAGAAAGACGGTGAGCAATTACAATTATTGTCATTTTCCCTTTTAGTTTTTCAAGTGATTCTTGAATTTTTGTTTCATTTTCTGTATCTAGTGCACTTGTTGCTTCATCCAATACTAAGATCGATGGTTTCCGTAAAATAGCACGCGCAAGGACAAGACGCTGACGTTCACCACCGGACAATCTTATTCCCCTATCACCAATAAGGGTATCAATTCCTTGAGGAAGATTTTTAACAAAGTCAGCTGAAGCAAACTCTAAAGCTTCCCAAATCTCTTCCTCAGTTGCATTTGGCTGAATCAACATTAGATTTTCTCTAATCGTTGTATTAAATAGAAATGGATCCTGGGGGACATAACTGAGCGAACGTCTTAACGCTAAGAGGTTTTCCTTTGATAACGGAATTCCATCTATTAGAATATCGCCTTTTTCAGGCTGGTTTAGTCCCATTAATAGGTCAATCAAAGTACTTTTGCCAGCTCCGGATTTCCCAACTACCGCTGACATATGATTTGCAGGAAAGAATACATTAATCCTATTCAAGGCGTATACATTTTCGTTTTGGGTATACCGAAAAAATACATTTTTACACTCGATTCCATTCATAACATTTAGAGGCGTTATTTTTTGAAATTCTAAAGCATCTAATTCTTTAGATGCCTGAGATTCACTTTTTAATTGGATAACTGCTTTTAGAGCTGGGATGGTGGTCGCTATTTGTTCAAGGCTTGATTGAATCCCCGTCACTCTTGGCCATAACCTTGTAAAAATAATAATAATCAGCATTAACTGAGCGGGCTGCGAATTAAACAGATTCACAGATAAAAAAATAAAAATAGAAATGAATACAGCTGAAGCAACTTTGTAATAGAATTGTGAAGCGGTTTTTAGCTTTATATATTCCATTTGTTCATCGTACATGCTCTGTGTAATTGACTGAAACCAACTCATACGGGATTGTTCCATTGTGTTACTTTTAATATCTTTTATTCCATTAAAATTATCTGTAACACCTGCTAAAAAAATCCTCCCTAGTTCAGACGTTTTCCCGCCAAGTAAACGGGATCTTTTTATGAATCCCCGGGAAAAAACAGATAAAATCAAACCGCTTAATAATACATATAATGTGATTTCAGGTGATAATAAAAAAGCAATACCAATTTGAATAAATGTGAAAATAATGGCAGTAATAAACTGTAAAAATATATTTGTACCAGCATGAACACGGGCCAATTCAGAAGTAATTGTATTTATGAGATCTGATTTCCTCTTTTTAACATAAAATCCCCAATTCGCATGAAGCAAATCCCTATAAATCTCCATTCTTAAGTATCGGGCAAACCCATGCTGAACCTTTACGTTTTGAATCGTCACATATCGTTGAAGCAAATTTTGAAGAATATTAACTAGCAAAAACATTAAAAGTATGAAGGCTAACCCATATGTGGTTGGAATTTGCTGAAGAAAATAAAGGGCCTTTGTTGCAGCCAAGGTCCCTCCCTCAAAGTTTACAATACCACTATAACTAATGACCGGAATTAGCAGCAATAAGCCAACTCCATCTAGAGAACTAATAAGAACCATACCTAGGAGGTTTATATATAGTTTTTTCCCAGAGTAGGAATATAACTGTTTGAAAAAATATAAAACTTGTTTCATCATAACCCCCCCCTAAGATAATGCTTGTTTCCTCGTTTTTCTCCAAACCCATAGGACAGGACGGAGTGGATAATACAGGAAATGAAATTTTTTGGGCAAAGGCAGTGTCTCTGCATCGGTATAATAAGGGTGCAGCAGACTTAAAAGAAAAATGAACTTTTGCTGAAAGGACATCAGTGAAAACAAGTAATTTGTATGATATTTTGATATGTCCTCAGGTACTGGGTCTGTATGTAAGTTCACCATCTTTTCAAAATAAAATATTGTTTCTTTTGCTAGGTTATATGAGCGATCACTCTTTATTAATGGCAGAATTTGTGGATTTAATGTTGAATTTAACAATTGTGATGAAAGAATTAGAGATTGTCCCCCTATATGACCGGTGTGAAACCTTTTTAATAATTTATTAACAGCTCCCCAATTCAAGCCATTCTTCACGATCTGATGAATATCTATCAGCCAGCGCAAACGTGACCAGCCATGACGTGCACCGTGTGTAACAAGGAAATAGAACAAATCCTCTTTGCCCAAAAAGTATGTTGGATAGCCGGTAATTGAACTTTCCCTTTTTCTTTCCCACAACTCATTAAAATTTGGCTCTTTGCTGGGAGCAGGATGAAGTCGCCAATGAATTTCAACTTTTGTTCCTTTAGAGGGATGATAATAAGTGAAATGATGATGCCTCCATTTCCAATCACTTAATAAGGTTTGTATATACTCATCTTGTTCATATCCTAGTTCTCCAAGAAGGGCATTAGCTTTTTCTAAATCCCCGATTGGGATAAGAATATCCAAGTCTCCGCATGTTCGCATTGAAATATCTCCATAAAGATCGGCAGCAAGAACAGGACCTTTTAAAAATAAAGGGCGTATTTCATGTTCCATAAATAATTTATTTAGCTGTTCCATTTCTCCACACAATTGAAGCATCTGGAAGGTGTTTTTTTTATAGTACCTGGACAGGGACTCAAGCGTTTTCGAAGGCATCCAACTAGGATCCATTTTTATTATTTTTAAATATAGCAATGGATAGAGGCGGTGATGTAAAGCTAGTTGGAGAAATACATTCCAGTCGATATCCACGTATCGTTCAAAAGAAATACTTCCTTGATTTTCAGTATTAATAACTTCGAGTATTAGTTTTAGTTCTTTAGGAACTTTTGAAAGATCGAGATTTAAATTATTGTTCATAACTTTCCCCTTCTGATTGATTACTGCTAATCCTTCTAGCGAACATACCCACGACAGTAAATTTTTCTATCCCTTCAGAACCTGAAACATAGAAAGGACCGCTTCGCAGCCATGCATGTGCAATCATTGTTCCATCTTCATCTCTTGCGGTTCCCAAATAAAGAGTACTATCTATATTTCGCCTTTCAAGCATTTTCGCTGCAGCTATTGCTTTAACAAGGCATTCACTTTCCCAGAAAGTATACCTACTCATAATATGGATAGAATGTGAAACATTCTTAATTTTTTCATTATCGGCAGCAATATATTTAACAGATGTTTCATACATTTGATCTCCTAAAGAAGGAGCTACTTTTTTGAAAGGTATCATTTTTAGAATACGAGCCCACCCTAAAAAAAGAAAGGCTTCCAAAAAAAGCAGTTTTGTTTTTGGACCTAAGAATAAAAACGTATTTAGCTTGGATAAAACTTTCATATGTTTTCCCCTCAAAAATACCAATTCTAATCTAGGCAATAACTTCTATTAGGCCTTCATCCAATAACGTATTCAAAAAGGAGATTACCTGCTCCTCACATTCCTTACGATCTACATCATACCTAGAAATCAAAATCGTTATTATTTGTACAATGTTAACTGGTACATTCATCAAGTCCCATATGCATCCTCCCATCTCTCCTAAGTTATAATACTTTCCATTTTCGATACTTAACATCACTTTCTCACTACCCATATTACTAACAATATTGGCTTTTCCTTGTATAACTTTTTGCTCTAGTGAGATTTTTTGATTTGTAATCATTCTTTTTCTCCTCTTTCAATTGTATTTAAAATCAAGAATGTTAGTTCACTTGCTGTAAATCGGTTAACTGGCCGTTGTAATTGGTAGTGCTCGATTTTATTAGCAAGATTCGATGTCAAACTAAAATGCCATTCTCTTAGTCCCAATCTGTCAATTAAGAAATTGCGATAAGTATGATTAAACAATGTATATATTCGCTGCAGACCAGAGAGTGGAATTAATTCAATCTCATTGCTATCTGTTTTCACAAGTTCGATTACACCTGATAAAGGAATTGACTCAGATGAAAACCGAGATGTTACTGGAACAGCATATTTTGTTTCTCTTTCAAAAATTGGTTTGTATTTTGTTGGTTCCATACCAAATGCAGTTATACTTTCCTGCCAGAGTTTTTGCTGCGGATAAGCAGGAGTAACCATAGCAATATTTTCTTTTGAGAGAGCTATCGGTATGACATCATCGCTTAATAATTGGTATCCTTTGTTTAAAAAGGCTGAAGCCAGAGTTGACTTACCCGCACCTGCATCACCCACGATTGCATATGCCCTCCCTTTAATCGCAATGGCACTTCCATGTAGAGGCAAAATTTTTCTTTGCATTAAAAGGGCCCCCATACAAGTACCTAAAACATAAAGCCGGATTTTATCCTCGCTTGCTCCATCCCTTGGGGAGACAATAATTCTTTCTCCATTTTCCACTAAAAAAATAGCGGTATCAGGTATCTGAAATAGGACTGAATTTTCACTCACTTTAAAATAGCAGTTCGGTTCTGGTTCTTTATTCCATAATTCCTTTAAATCCCTTAATTGAATTACAGTATCAAATTCTTCACTTGAATTTGTTAAAATGGGTAACTCTGGTAAGGGTATTTCACTTTGAATGTTTAGTCCGAATGCTCTATAACACTCTTTTTGTAGAGTAAATTGCATACTACCCCCATGGTTATTATGACTTTTAATTATTAAAAACTAAGCTATTTATTGTTGACTTTCGATTAATAAAGCCCTCATCCAATTGGTGGCACGAGGGCAGTAAATTAGGTAAGACTTGTTATGCATTAACTATAGTGCACCTGATCATGCTCCGGTGCATCAGGATCAGGTTGGACATCATCAGGTGTAGCTATCCCTGGTCCTGCCATTGTCATTTTTATGTTAAGTATTTCTAACTCAGGTTTTTGCCAATTTTTTTTCATATTGTCACCTCCCTTCAGTTGATCCTCATTAAGAACCTATATAAAATTAAACTCCTCATTATTACTTTGAATTCAAACATAAATGCATTTTCAGGTTTTGGGTCATTTCCAATTCTAGAAATACACTTTTCTATTACTTTAATATTTACTATTTCTCGCATGAGTGGATCTGTTAATAATTGCTCAATTTCTTTAACAAAAATTCCCCAGTCCTTCTTCATTCGGTGAACACCGTCAGCTCCTTGGATTCCTCTTGTACGCATGTTCAAGCGTATATCATCTGGCAAGTATCCTTTTGTAGATCTCCTAATTAAAGCTCTATCTTGCCCATTAAGCACATATTGCTCTTCAGGAACTGACAAACAAAAGCGAATAACACGTAAATCATTTGTTGGGTCTTTACCAAGAAGTCCATAACGCAAGGATAACTTAGCACTATATGTACCAGTTGTATTCCAATAATACAATCTTTGAAACTGTTGCATTCTTATTTTATAAGCATTTGTGCCGACTCTACCTGTTGGATCAATTCCATGCTCTTTCAGTTTTTCTAAAACTTTTGTTTTAAAGGCGAAGTCTTTATTAATAAACATCGGAAACTCTTTATCTAATGGATGGTGCTGATACATGAATGGAATTAGTTTTTTGTTAATTACAGACAAAATACGTTTTCTTCCTGTTCCTATAATTTGACTGTATTTTTTCATTTCCTGATTGAGCCTTATCCATTTTAGATTTTTTATTAATAGAGCATAGTAGTCGAAAGTTCTCCCCCAAGATATTGTCCAATTTCCTCTTTGACCATTTAATAAAATTCCTACCCCCTGGTGGCTTGCCTCTTCATAGATTCCTCTTAACCAAAAGGTATTCTCAAAGAACTTATAGGGCATTTCTAAGTATTCCAACCACTCATCAATTTCGGAGTAGGGGCTCCTATTCTCAAAGCTTAAGTAGTTCGGTGAAATATTACCAACATAATTTACAGTTGACTCAATAAGCTTCCTTTCATTAGCTATTCTGCTTCTATGTGTCCAATCAACAAAATCATCTACAGGAACATAGCTAAATGTATAGAGCTTTTTATTTTTCTTATGCAGCTCTTTGACGGCAAAAGATGCAACGGAACCTGAATCAAGACCCCCACTTAGATTTCCACCTACCTTCTTATGTGTGCGAATCTTTGATTGAATAGCAGTTTGAAAGACTTCTCGAAAAGCATCCACATAGTCTTCATTAGAATTTAATTTTAATTTTGTTCCATCTGTTAATGTACAATATCTCTTTAAAGAAATTACCCCGTTTTCAACATAAATTGAATGAGATGGCGGTAGCTGTAGAATGTTGCTATAAACAGTTATAGATGAATCAACTGATTCAAACATTCCCGGGTTTGCTAAATATTCAGCTATCCATTGTTCATTTAACTTTTTTGCTACAAATGGAAGTGATAGTAAGGGTTTTATCGTCGTACTAAACCCAAACCTCTGATTATCCCTAAAATAATAAAGTGTCCGAGCCCCAGAAAAATCACGCGCCCCAAACATTTTCCGCTCTTTCTCATCCCAAATCATAAAGGCAAAGTCCCCAACCAGAAATTTAGGAGATTCTTCTCCCCATTTATGGTAGGCGAGCAGGATCAGCTGGCTGTCTGTGATTTTTTTTCGGTCTTCCCGGTCTATTTGGAGTCTTTCGAAGAGTTCTTCACGGTTGTCGATGATGGCGTCTGCTGTGATGGCGAGCTGTCTTTGGTAGTCATAGAATGGCAGCTGTTCGCCGATGGATTCGGGTGTGATCCACTGGGCGTGGCAGCCCAGGAAGATGTTTTCTTTATGCCATGTCTGTATATCGTCCGCAGGGAATTTTTCGAAAGCCTTCATCATTCCGCTGCTTTGTTCGATAGAAACCGGTTCTCCGTTTAGGTTGTAAATACCAGCGATTGCACTCATTATTGCCTCCTGAAAACATTATGTATTCACTATTACACACTAAGCGTTCTTAAAAAAGAACACAAAGCGATATTTATATAACTACACAGTTATCCACAAATTATGAATAAATTTTGCTATCAGTCTGATTTTCTATAAAAAGTTCAATTAGTTCTATATAAAGAACAACCTTAAAATAAAAATACCACCGCCCAAATCCAATGTCAACAACTTCTAGGCTATTTTACTTAATAATTTTATTTTTCTAACTTCTCAACAACCTGAAGAAACCCCTGCATAAAGCAAGGGTCAAATACTTGATCTTCACGCATACCTCTTCTCCTTGCTCCCCCCAATAACCGTTTCATAATGCCCTATTAAATCATTAAAGATTTTATCCCATTTCTGAGTCAGCGCATGATCCCTGCCTTCAAATCCCATTTGGGTCCTCACTTTATGGTTTGTAAGAAGGTTTATGATGGCATCAGAGAATCCCTGTACGTTTCCCGGTTCACACAAGTGTCCTGTTACTCCATCTCGAATAATGCTTTTCACTCCGCCTGAGTTTGCTCCAATAACGGGTGTGCCGCTTGCAAGGGACTCGAGGACGACGTTGCCAAATGTTTCTGTAGGTGATGGAAAGACGAATATATCTGAAGCTGAATATACCTCCGCGAGCTGCTTGCCTGTGAGATAGCCCGTAAATGTCATATTTTCCGTGGCATGTGTCTGCATCTGTTCACGCAATGGACCATCCCCAACAATTAGCCAGTGAATATTTTCTCTAATATGTGGCGGGAGTGATTTTGCAATATCCAGAAGGAGCTCTACATTTTTTTCAGGTGCCAGCCTTCCTGCATAGGTCAGAAGATATTTTTTTCGGATGGAATATTGCTGCCGGACGTTTAGCTTATCGTAGTAAGGGTGAAATAGCTGGCAGTCGACACCTCTCGGCCAAATTTCCAGGTTTGTAAAACCGTGCTGCTGTAATTGCTGTAATGTTTCGGTGGAGGGAACAAAGGTTTTTTTAAAGGTGCTATGGAACCATGTCATGTATTTCCAGAGTATACTGGATAGAAATTTAAGATCATAGAATTCAAGATAATAATCAAAATCTGTATGATAGGAACCTACTAGGGGGATATTTAATTTTTTTGCACAGTAGATGCCGCTCAGGCCCAGGTTAAAAGGAGTAGCAACATGAATTAAATCAGGGTTGAACTTTTCCAATTCCGCCTTGATTTGAAAGTAATTTGGGAAAGCTACCCGGCATTCTGGATATAGGAAAAAAGAAGCGCTTTTAAATCTGTGAATATGGGACGGAACATACTCATCTGGCTGATTTGCAGGTGCAAATATTTTTACTGCTATGTTTCGGTCGCTTAAATAGTCTGTAAATCTTTTAAGCGTTCTGGCGGCTCCATTGATGTCAGGATAAAAGGTATCAGTGAAAAAGGCAATTTTCATATGATCCTCCTTGCCATTTTGAACTTCCCGCTTCTTTTTTAAAGAATGAACGAGTAACTTAGAATGCCTGTTGCAGTGCCGGGTACACCGCCTGCAAGTACATCTGTAGGGTAGTGCCATCCAGGTAAACCCGAGATAGTCCTGCAAGAACCGCCAAGGGAAAAAAGAATGTAAGAAAGTGCTGGCATGAGTAACAAAAGGTACAATGACAGAAAAAACAGCTGTAGTGTGGCCTGAAGAAAAAGAGTGGTCACATAAAGAGTTTGCTGGACATTTAGTATTTGCCTATGGAAGATCAATTTTTGATTCTTTTTGGCTGGTCTATAATTGCAGGCCTTCCAATTGAGAAATAGGTGATGGGATGTTTGCTGATGTCCTGAAGAGAGTAGCAATTTCTTCCGTCAATGATGATGGCAGATTTCATCCTCTCTGTATACCTTTCTAGTGGAAAATGCTTGATATGGTCCCATTCTGTTGCAATAATCGCTATGTCAGCATCTTCAATGGCTAAATTTATATCCATCGTAAATTCAATTGTATTCCCAAAAACCTTTCTGGCATTGGGAATCGCAGCAGGATCAAAGGCAATAATGTTAGCGTCTTCTTCGAGAAGAGCTTTTACAATGGCCAAGGATGCTGCTTCCCTGGTATCATCTGTATCAGGCTTGAACGCCAAACCCAGCAGAGCCACTCTTTTGCCTTTTAGGGATCCCACTATCTCTTTAGCTTTAAGGACAGCTAAAGCCTGCTGGCGGTTGTTCACCTTTATAACCGATTCGAGAAGCTCAAATTTGTGTTTTACATTCCCTGCAATTTGGACAAGCGCTTTTGTATCTTTTGGGAAGCAGGAGCCGCCGTAGCCAATTCCCGTTTGCAGAAAATGCGGTCCAATCCTCTTATCTTGCCCTATGCCATATGCTACTTCTTCGATGTTCGCTCCCACTTTTTCACAAATTTCTGCTATTTCATTTATAAAACTAATTTTGGTTGCGAGGTAAGCATTGGAGGCATACTTAATCATTTCAGCACTTCTCGTATCTGTTTTCATTATTGGTATCTTGAGAGGAAGATAGATTTTTTCCATTATGGCTGCCGCTTCCCGGGATTCAGTCCCTATTACAATTCGGTCACCATTGAAAAAATCGATAATTCCAGAGCCTTCACGCAGGAATTCTGGGTTAGAAACAACCTCTGCCTGAAGAGGAGGAGGGTTTACGCTTTGAATAATTTCTTTGATTTTCTCATTTGTCCCGACAGGCACCGTGCTTTTTGTACAGACGATGACATCCTTTTCAATGCTGACTCCAATTGTATACGCTGCTGCATGTATGTAATCAAGGTTTGCTGTTCCATCTTCGTTTTCTGGTGTTCCCACTGCAATATAGATGATGTCTGCATCTTTATAAGCAGTTTTGGGATTTGCTGTAAAATCCAAACGGCCATTGGAAAGATTCTGTTTCAGCATTGGTTCGAGCCCTGGCTCAAAGATTGGTGACCGCCCCGTTTTCAGCAGCTGGATTTTCTCCTCCCTGATATCCGTACAAACCACGTGATGTCCCATTTCTGCTAAACAAACCCCAGTAATCAAACCCACATAACCTGTACCTGCAACAGCAATCCTCATGCAACCCCTCCTGGATATTCTTTACTGCTATTTTACTTAAGGAACTTTAATACATTCTTGAGGGCATGTTAAACTATTGTAAAAAATATATTTAAGATTGAGTAGAACTTAGCTTACGCACTTAATAACTGGTATTTTTCTCTTTGAAGTGCATGTTCTAGATATTGATATAGCATCCTTTCCCCTGCAACGCCATCAAATTGACTGGCCAAAACCAAAATAGCTTTGTCCTGCGATTGCCTGGTCAGTTCTTCACAAAAAAACCAGCCCAAAAAGTGAGCTGGATTCCTTTCATTCCTCTATCCGCTCATCCTTCCCCGCCAGCCAAAAAGCAGCAGCGATGGAACCAAAGATCACGATAAACGGTGCATAAAACATCACAAATTCAGCCATGATTTCCCCTCCTATGCATGGTCATCACGATTCCCCTGAACATAGTCTTTATTGAACAGAAACAGTCTGAGCAGCAGATAAAGGGATGGCAGAAGCAATCCCAGGCCTGCTATGAAGGCAATGACCAGGGCGATGGCCATAGCTTCATTTGTGAAACCGTCATAAATGGTCAGGTATGGATAAAGGAGATACGGATAATGTGAGATCCCATAGGCAAAGAAAGCCACAAAGAATTGCCCTGTCAGCAGCCCGAATGCAAGACCGTAGTACCTTCTCTTCCATATTAGATAGACCGTTCCCGCAAACAGCAGGAATGAGATGCCGAACAGCCACCACAGGTCCATTAATCTGCTGAAATGCTCAGGGTTGTGATCCCTCAGTTCAACAATGATGCCTGTCGCTGTAACGATAGCAGGCACTGCCCAAATAAGAGCGTATTTTCTAAGCAGGTCTGTGGCCGGTTCATCGTTTGCTTTATTGGCATACCAGGTAAGGAACACTGCTGATATATATAGTACTGCTGTTATACTCAGCACTACAATGCTCCATGTCAGCGGGCTGGTGAACAATGTCCAATAGTCAAGCTCCAGTCCGGCTGCACTCTCACTAACGAATCCGCCTTCTGAAATGGTCAGGACTATGGACAGGGATGCAGGAATGAAAAGACCTGATAGACCATACAGATAGGTCCACCTTTTCTGTCTAAGTCCACCGTAGGTGGTAAAAGCATAATAAGAACCGCGAATGGCAAGCAGGACTACGGCAATGCTTGCCGGCACCAGCAGGATCGTTCCATAATAGTAGGCAGTTTTTGGGAAGAATCCGACAATGCCAACGAAGAAGAACACCAGGAATACATTTGTAACTTCCCAAACCGGTGATAGATAGCGCTGTATAATTCGCGTTAAAATATGCTGTTTTCCACGGAATAGACTGTATGCGTTGAAAAATCCCGCTCCAAAATCAATAGACGCAACGATGACATAGCCGAATAGAAACAGCCATAAGACGGAAATTCCGAGGATCTCAAGCGTCATCGAAGCTCACCTTCTTTCTCCAGCTCACGGTCGGCCAATTCCTGCTCGACCGGATTTTTGCGGAACATTCTGGTGAGGACAATGAAGCTTCCGATTGCCAGCACGAGATATAATCCTGCAAACAGCAGAAGCATAAGGTCTACCTGGCCGCTTGAAGTCGCAGCATCTTCAGTACGCATAATGCCCCGGAGAATCCACGGCTGCCGGCCCACTTCCGCAAACCACCATCCCGCTTCAATCGCAATGATTGATAACGGCCCGCCCAAAACAATCAGCCAGCGGAACCATTTCGCCGAAACAAAGCGCATTTTAAACCAGGTGCCCATCACATAGATGAGTGATAGTGCCGTCATCCACATGCCGATGGTCACCATAAGGTCAAATAAATAATGAATATAAAGCGGCGGAATTTCATCTTCAGGAAATTGATCGAGTCCGATCACCTCTGCATTCGGATTGCTGTGTGCAAGAATGCTGAGTGCATATGGAATCTTAATTGCATACTTCACTTCACCCTCATCAAGAACACCATAAAGCATTAACGGCGCCCCTTCTTCTGTTTCAAAATGCCATTCAGCAGCAGCCAGTTTTTCAGGCTGGTATTCTGCAAGATATTTTCCCGAGAAGTCACCAATTACCGCTGTAGCAATTGAGAAAATCAATCCGATTTTCATTGTAAGCATTAATGCCTTCTTATGGTAAATATGATTCGAACCTTTCAAAAGCCGATAAGCACCTATTGATGCCAGAACAAACGCTGATGTCATATAGGCAGTGGATAGGACATGCGCCACCTTTGTCGGCATGGCAGGAGTGAACATCGCAAGTACCGGGTTAACATTTACAAGCTGCCCATTCACAATATCAAATCCCTGCGGCGCGTTCATAAATGCATTTACAATTGTAATGAAAATTGCTGAGAATGATGCCCCAATTGCAACTGGGATTAATAAAAGCAAATGCTTCTTCTGATTCTCAAACCGATCCCAAGTATAGAGATAGATTCCAAGAAAAATCGCTTCAAAGAAAAAAGCAAAAGTCTCCATAAACAGAGGAAGCGCAATGACATTGCCTGCAAGTTCCATAAAGTTAGGCCACAGCAATGAAAGCTGCAGGCCGATGGCAGTGCCGGTAACAACTCCGACAGCCACAGTAATGACAAAACCGCGTGTCCATCTTCTGGCGAGCAGAATATAATGTTCATCCTGCTTTTTGATTCCCACCCACTGCGCTATCATAATCATGAGCGGGATGCCGACACCAATAGTTGCGTATATGATATGAAAGGATAATGTCAGCTCTGTTAAAACACGGCTAAAAAAAACTGATTCTTCATTCCCCATTTAACATTCTCCTTTTCCTATCCTGCAAAAATACGTCCAATAAAAGAAAGTCCCATAATGATAGCCACTGTAAAAGCAAGCCACATCAAAATACGTTCCTGTTTTTTATACATTCACTCACTCCTCTTGAATGCTCACTACATCACATTATCCCACAGTTCCAGCCTAACAGCTGTGACACTTAAACAACATTTATATGAGGAAAATATGAAACTATGTAATTCCTTTTACAGCTCCCTATTCCCTTTTGAGCATAGATTAAAACGAATAGGACATTGGAATTTGCCAATGCCGCGTTTCAACAGATTATTTATCTATCTAACTTGTAGAATGACTTCCTATCTTCAGATTCCGGCGGATTCTCCATCCAGCCTCTTGCAATCATCAGTTTGAGTCCTTCGTTTCCATACTTCATAATCTCGCCAATGAATAATGTATATTGAAGAGCCGAATCCAATAAGAATCCCGGTGCATACACACCGGGAAAGAGTTATATTTTTTGCACTGCCATTTCTGGATCTTCATCGCCTGATACCAGGTCGAATGCCCGCTTATAGGTATTTTCCTTATCCAGCACAGCATAAAGGGTTTTAGCTACATCCTCACGGGGAATGAAGCCCCGCTCCAAGTTTTCCGCTGCTTTAATTTTGCCGGTTCCCGGATCATTTGTCAGGCCGCCCGGACGTACGATTGTGTAGTTCAAGCTGCTGTTTTCCAACATTCTGTCGGCATAATGCTTTGCTGCGTAATAAGGCTTGATCGCTTCACTCCACTTATCGCGATGATTTGCCTGGATAGCGCTGACCATAATAAACCGGTCCACCCCGGCCTTCTCTGCCGCTTCAATTGTTTTTGCGGCTCCGTCCAGGTCAATCAGCAGAGTTTTGTCATAGCCGGTATTTCCGCCTGAACCTGCAGTAAAAACAATCGCATCACAGCCTTTGGCTGCTTCAGCCAACTCATCAACTGATCCTTCAAGGCTTGCTAATGCCGTTTCCACGCCCATTTCTTCAAACTGGCTGACCTGCTCTTCTTTTCTGACCATAGCTCTTGCTGTATGTTTATCCTCTTCATTTATCAGCTTGACAAGCTGCTTCCCAATTTGCCCGTTTGCTCCGACGATAAGAACCTTCATGGATACCTGCCCCTTTATGTTTTATGGACTTTATTATTTCAAAAGAAAAATGCGTTATCAAATAAACTGTTTATGAACCCAAACGAACAATTCGCTTTTTATAAAGAGCCGCAATTGTATTCATAATTAATACAGGGATCTTCTTTGGAAAATATCTTCTTCTGTAAAATTTATAGAATGCATGCTTCAAGTCATCCCACTGTGTACAATTCTTTGTTTGCTTAAATCGGGCAACATCAATGATTTTAATACGCCCATCCTCTGTAAGAATAATATTGCGCAGGTGAATATCCGAGGGATTTAGCCCGCTTTCCCTCGCCAGTTTTAAGGCTTCATCAATTTCTCTTATTGTCTCCTCTTTTATTGGTACCCCTTGCGCAAGACAATCAAACAGAGTAAGCCCCTGTACATAATCAATGACTATATAGTTATCTCCAGAGTCATATAAAGAAGGGTAGTATGGATGGTCAGGCAATGCCCTGTAGATCTCTGCTTCCTCCCTGGCAATTCTTTTAAATTCCGGAAAAAAGACTTTTAATACAAGATTGGTTTCTTTAATCCTAAAAGCAAAGGCACTTCTCCCCGCCCCAATAAATTCCAGGCTGTCGTCCATTTCAAGAAGTCTGGTCCAATTAAGACTTCTTGAAAATTTTACACTGTCTGCAAGCTCATAATACAGTTTCATTATTAAACCTCCCTGTTCCAGACTCTCCTAAAAAAATAAAAGGCACTGAGCCATTTATTGGTCTCAGCGCCTTAAAAACAAATGAGACCTTACCAAATAAATGGTAAAGGTCTCGCAAACAACATCTGTTGCCAGTAAAGCCGGAGATTTAAAATCCCGTATTGACGACTCTACTTGAAAGCTACTCCCCTTTAGGAAGAATCCGAACTATTTTGTTAGCTTAATTATATGTTTTATGCATATATTAGTCAAATGATTCGGCCGCGGAAAAACGAATTACTCCTCAAAAATAGAGTTTGAAAGCAATCGGAAGAGATAATCCGTGTGATCCCGGAAGCCCGCTTCAAGGCCGATTAGTGTAACATCCTTATCCTGCTCTTTTACCATGATAGCCTGGCCCTGTGCTGCACTGTGATTTTTCCAGTGTCCGGCAACAAAGAAATTTTCTTCATCAGCAATGGCTGCCAGCACTTCATCATTTTCTGTGCCAGTATACCAGACTGGACGGTAAACAAATCCAAGGTCATCCCCAGTGTAGCCTGCTGATGCGCCAATGCCTTTATAATCTACCTTAATGATTCCATTGCTGTTGGATCCCCCAGTATTAATAACATCGTCAGTCAGGCCAAGAGTCTTTGTGGCACGGGAAGCACCGGCGCCTACAGCAATATATTTTCCGCCTTCAGAAACGAACCTTTCTACATATGCTTTAAATGCAGCCAGCTCTTCCTGATTTTTAAGGCCAAATTCTTTATTGGCATTGCTTAAATTTAAAGAAATTAAATTTTCCGTTCCGCTGTAAACAAATACATCTTGTGAGGCAAGACCGTTATTCGCTACTTCTGATGGAGTTAATTCCGTGACACTAAAGCCTAATCTTTCAAGTGCCAGTTTTGTTCCTGAATGAGATTGTGCCTTGTTCATGCCCCCATCTTTTAAGATGGCTACGCTTATTTCGCTAATTGCCTTAGCTTCAGCAGGAACCTTCCCGGAAGTAATCTTAAGGCCAGAATCCTTAACAGCTGCTGAAATGGCATTTGCTGTTTCCTCAGCGTAGAAGTTACCTTCACTGTCGCGTTTAACCATTACCCCTTGCTTAAGAAGCGTGTTCACGAGCTGAACTGCTTTCACTGAGCTGTTTGGAATTATATAAGGCCCTTTTCCGCTGATTGAGCCCTGTTCTATTACATTATTTACTTTCGAAGCCGCTGCCTTTACATCACTTTGTACTGCGATCGCTTCAAAGCCCCATAGCTCCGGAAGACTCCAGGCAGAAATATCATACATGGCAGGTGTATCATCAGTTATGTCCTCTCCATCCCAAAGCATGGTGTTTGCCAGTCCAGCCTTTGCCTGATCCATCGGTACGATATAAGTGCCTTTCGGATAGGTCCTTCCATCAGATGTAAAGGCTTGTGAAGCCTGTTCAACCTCGATATCATTCTTAATTAAATGATTCACAGCCTTATTTGTTACTGTTGGATCATTCTCATTCACAGGCAGGACGTACGCTTTTGGGAAATATCCCTCTTCATGGAAAGGGTGATCAAAGTTAATACCGCGCTTAAACATTTCAATTTGATCGGTAATCATTTGGTCCTTATTTTCTGTTGCATATTTTAATGCTCCCATAATGGCATTGTACATCCAGCGTACGCCATCTTCATCATTTGTCGGAGCTTCAAGCGTATGGCCGTAAGCACCATGGTACATGGCGTACATCGGTGTGAAAATCGGCGGGTAATCATCCCAGCCTGCTGAATCATCCCGCTGAGGAATATAGGTGCCTTCCATTTTCTGATAAAGAGCGCCTGTGTAGAGAGCCTTGTCCCCCATAATTTCAGCTTCCATAGCTGCCGCCTGATCATTAGCCCATTTTTGGTATAAATCATACTCATAGTTTGGATTATGAGGCGGTGTACAAGGTTCAATCAACCCCTGTTTGTTTGGCGCATAATTTTTCACATACCCGTGAGTATCAAGGAACACCATCGGATTCCACTCTTTAATTAAAGATACCGTCTCCTGCGTTTCAGGCTGTGACTGCGTAATAAAGTCACGGTTCAAATCAATTCCTTCACCGTTAAAACGGGTTGCATCCACACGGCCATCCGGGTTCTGCACCACATTAAAAATTAGAATGTTATTGTCCAGAATCTCCTTTGTCTGCTCGTCATTCTGCGTGGCAAAACGTTCAATCAGCTGCATGACTGCATCGCTTCCCACAAACTCTGTGCCATGGATCGATCCATTGATCATGATTGGAACTTTAAAGTCCTGATTTTTTGCAATCCAATCCTGGGCTTTTTCAGGGTTTTTGAACATTTGCTTTCTTAAAGACTGAAATTTGCCGAACTTGCCGTGTGCACCAGGGTCTGCAATGGTGACAACATAGAGTGGATTTCCATCAGCGGAAGTTCCTTTTACCTCCACCTTCACTCTATTAGACTGTTTTTCAATTTCTGCAAGTTTTGTCCCAATTACTGAGAATTTCATAAAGTCGTAGTTTTCGCTATTGAATAAACTTCCGTCCTTTTCCTCTGACACATTAACATTGACCCACTTCGGACTAACTGCATGAGCGGAACTTAATGGAACAGATGCCAAAATACTTGCTGCCAGAACTCCTGAAAAAACTTTCTTTTTATTCATTATGTACCTCCAGATACATTCTTTGTATATTTATAAGATAAAACTTATTTTAATTCAATTAGTTCAATTGTGGCAATGCTACTATTTTCCTAAAACAGTCTATTAAAATAGAAAAGAGGGACCAAGAAATGATCCCTCTATTTTCTACTTAAATGCTTTAACTCCACCCTGCACAGGAAGCATTATATGACTTCTTTCCGGATCGATGGTTATTTTCGCGCCTGCCTTTGGCCTGATTGTATAGTTATAATCGCTTGATAAAACAACTACTCCCAGACGATCACCATTTTTAAACACATAATCATCCGGCTGCATATCCCATGTAAATGTATATTCACGGTTCGGTGTAAGCCCGGTGGATCTATCTTCGCTGTGAAGGTTTTGAGGATCCATCCACCCTCTTGTAACAATTTCCGGCTTTCCTTCCCCATATTTAACAAGGAGGGCTGTTAGGTTGGCTGTTTTACGGTCTATGCTTGCACGAATTTGAACCTCTGGCGTTCCGCTCATGCGAATATCGTTTTCTAAAGGCGGAGTCAAATAGACAAGCCTATTAGCCAATGCAGAATCCGGATTCAAAGCCAGCTCTTCAGCCTTAATTGCTGCATCGTCCACAAAATGCTGGTTTTTCTTGTTCTTATTTGGTACAGGCTGCGATTCTAAGCTGCCGCCTCCATCGGAAGCCGGTTTAAAATGCAATTTTGCGCCTGAGGTTCCTTTAGCCGGCCAGTTGTCCTCTGTATGCCATATCTTATCTTCTCTTTGAATATCAACCATTGGTTCATCTATGACATCATTTTTTATATCATACAGCCAGTAATCAAACCATTTATTTAAAGTCGGAAGCCATACATCACGTCTAAAGCTGTAGGGGCTGGAATGGCCGCCCTGATGAAGCCACATTTTCCTTGGAACATCATTCTCGCCAAGTGCCTGCCACCAATCTGAAAAATGTTTTGTTTTAACATTCCAGTCATTTAATCCATGGACAATAAAGACACTTGCTTTTACTTGATCTGCATCCTTTGTATAATCTCTTTTACTCCAGAATTCATTATAATCACCGGTTTCCCTGTCCTGGCCTTCCGTTAATTCTTTTATGACATTGCTGCATGCTTCAGGGCTTTTCCTGGTTAAAATCGCTTCCGCCATATTATCCGCATCTTCACCCTGATACCCGCCTGGCGCAATCACAGCACCGTTTGAACGATAATAGTCATACCAGCTGCTGATTGCAGCAATGGGCACAATTGTTTTAAGGCCTTCCACTCCAGTGGCAGCCACAGCATTTGGCAGTGTTCCGTTATAGGAAACTCCTGTCATCCCAACGTTTCCTGTTGACCAATCAGCTTTTATTTCCTGTCCCTCTGCATTGAAAGCTTTTGTTCTTCCATTCAGCCAATCAATTACAGCCCGTGATCCAAGGATTTCATGTTCATCCCCGGTTGTAGGGCAGCCGTCAGAAAGGCCTGTCCCTACACTTTCCGCCAGAACAACCGCATAGCCTCTGGGCACAAAATAATCATCATAATACCCCGGGAGATTTGCCTGCGGTTTTCCCTTTTCCCCCTTTTCTTTCCCTTTTCCAGGCACAGTGTTAAGTTCTGTATCCACATCATAAACCGGGACACCTTTAATTCCGGAACGGTAAGGGCTCATTTCATAAATAACTGGAACCTTTAACCCTTCCTCTGTTTCTTTTGGCCTAATAATATCTGCACGTACCCGATCCAGCTTTCCATCCCAATCACTGTCTGTTGCTGTTTCAACAAAAACCCTTTCGACAATGGCATCGTCCAGGGAAAAAACGGGCTGAGTCATGCCATTTTCGACTTTAATCTGTGTTTCAGCTGAGGCAATGCTGCTGTGGCTGTCTTTACCAATTGAAGGCAAAGCCCCGCCGGCAATCAGCGGGAAAGCGATAGCTGACGTTATGAACACTTTTAAAGCAGCTTTTTTCATAAAAAATCCTCCCTTATATAAAACTTTATAATTTTCAGAATAGATTATAATCACTTAAGTTTCGATAGCCGAAAGACCTGTATTTTCCAAAATAAAAGGGATAACAAGCCACCGGACCCCTCCAAAAGTCATGACTAAAAAAGTATGAATCTTAGATATAGTACTTTACAGCTGCCATTTCCTCGAATTTAAAAAGTTAATATCTTCCTTTTTTCCCATTATTAATAAATCTGCTGGGATAATCGATTCGTTTTACCCTTTGATAAAAGGAAGCAGAGCTATGTAAGCGAATACATATAGCTGGACTACTAGTCGAGGGGGGAATAATAGATGAAAGTTGGAAAGAAAGCAGCTTCTGTGATGCTTGCAGCGGTTCTGACAGCTTCAAGCTTGTATGGGGTGCCTGTTAAATTTGTACAGAGTGCTGAGGCAGCACAAAGCCAGGCAGAAAACCCCAGCTCAAAAGCGTTTGATCAGAAGGTAATCGCAAGGGTAGATGCAGCTCGCATGATGGAGGATGTCAGGTATTTATCAGAAACCATCGGTCCGCGGGTTGCAGGAACGGAAGCGGAAAAGGAAGCAGCAAATTTCATTCGCAAACGCCTTGAGTCATATGGCTACACAGTCGAAACACAAGAGTTCAGCATTCCTGATAAAATGGCTGGAGGTTTGCATACCAGTGATCTGAAGGAGGTTCTTGTAACCATTCCTTCCGGGTCAGGATCGACGCATGAAGAAGGAATTACATCTGAATTATATGATGCCGGATTAGGCAGGGCAGCTGATTTCTCAGAGGAAGCATCAGGAAAAATAGCACTCATTTCACGCGGAGATATCCCTTTCTCTGAAAAAGTTTCAAATGCAGTAAATGCCGGTGCTGCAGGGGTCCTCCTTTACAATAATGTGGATCAGCCGGCACCTATGAATCCCTCAATCGGAGGTCCCTATACTATTCCTGTGGGAAGCATAACGAAAGCAAGCGGAGAAGCACTCCTTCAAGATATTGCATCACAAAACAAAACGGTAACGCTGACTGTAAAGAGATTTCAAAACATAAAATCGCAAAACATTATTGCCATCAAGAACCCTAAGCCTAATAAAGGCGGGGAAAATGATATTGTCCACATTTCTGCGCATTTTGATAGTGTCCCATTTGCTCCAGGGGCAAGCGATAACGCATCAGGTACTGCTGTTGCCCTAGAGCTGGCGAGAGTTCTGAAAAGTTATCCTGCTGACAAAGAATTGCGTTTCGCATTTGTAGGCGCAGAAGAAATTGGGCTTCTTGGTTCTAAGCATTATGTCAGCCAGCTGAGCGGCAATGAGGTAGAGCGGAGCATCGCAAACTTCAATATGGATATGGTAGGTACAGCATGGGAAAATGCAACCGCGATTTACATAAATACCCTTGATGGCCAGGAAAATATTGCAACAGAAACTGCTCTTGCTACTGCAGAGCGCATTGGCACACCATCTGAATTAGTACTTTATCAGCGGGGCGCATCCGACCATGTTTCTTTTCATGATGCAGGCATCCCGGCTGTTAACTTTATCAGACGGGAGCCTGTCACAGCCAATCTTGAGCCGTATTATCATACTCCGCTGGATTCCATCGAGCACATTAGTGCCGAGCGGATGAAAGAAGCCGGAGATCTGATAGGGGCCTCGGTTTACAGCTTGATCCGAAAATAGAACTGTCTCTAAGAATCCTCGGGTATACCACGAGGATTTTTTGTTTTTTACTTGCCAGCTATTCATTAAAGCCAATGTGTTTACATGCAAAATAAGAGGGTAAACTATATTCGTTCTAAATTTCTTGTTTAATAATTGACGTTTTTACCGTTTAAATTGTAAAGAATCCGGGTAACATAATTGTAACATTACAAATAAATTTAACTAACTGCCTGTTAGTCCTTTATACCCCTAAAGGAGGGAGTCATCATGGATGTTGAACACGAGGCTGTCATACTAAAGAGAGAACTCTCCCTTCTCATGGATGAATATGAAAGGTGCGAGATTGACAACGTGAAAAATGAAATATCAAAGGATATTCAACTGCTGAGCCGTGCAATAGACGATATACTTAATTAAGTATATACCTGGCATGGCTTTTTTTATATTTTAATTTCCCGTTTTTTTTAACACCATGGTTTATATTAGGAGTGATGTTTTATGCCTCAGCACATTTACTACAGTTTCATCCGTCTGCCTTTAGTAATCAGGATTCTGTTAATTGCCCTGTTGGTGATCTTTCTTTTTGGCGGATTAATACATATTATAGAGCCCTCTTCCTTTCCGACCTTTTTTGATGGAATCTGGTGGGCTGTGGTTACAGCTTCCACCGTGGGATTTGGAGATTTATATCCGACAAGCACAGCCGGTCGCATTATAGGAATTGCGCTTATTTTAACAGGAGCGGGCTTTCTGTCTACATATTTTATTTCACTCGCAACAGCCGCAGTGACCCGGCAGAATGACTTTCTGGAAGGAAAAGTTGAATATCGGGGCAAAAATCATATTGTTGTGATCGGGTGGAATGAACGGGCACGGGAGATCGTTAATACACTCGGGGGCGATGGGATGAACCATTCCATTGCTTTAATCGATGAAACATTAAAATCAAATCCTGTCCCCCATAATAATGTACATTTTATTCAGGGACGCGCCAACAGAGATGATGTCCTCATGAAGGCAAATATATTTGACGCGCAAAAAGTCATCATTACAGCAGATCAGAATAAAGATGAATTGCATGCTGATATGAATTCAATCTTAACCTTATTGGCAATCAAAGGGTTGAATCGGGATGTTCAATGCATCGTGGAAATATTAACTTCTGAACAGGCAGCAAATGCCAAAAGAGCGGGGGCTGATGAAATTGTCCAGACGAATGTGCTCACAAGCTTCGTTATGATCAACAGCATATCTTCCCAGGAGCTCGTTACCTCTTTTCTTGATTTGCTGGGACAGCTAGATAAACGAAAATTAACGTTTCAGCCTGCATCGGAAGAAATAGAAAATAAAACCTTTGCTGAACTTAGTGCAGAGCTTATGAATGAAGGCATCCTCCTTTTAGGTGTTAAAAGAGGGGAGGAAACCCTGGTTAATCCTCCCCAGCCATTTAAAATTCTTCAGCAGGACCAGCTGATTGTTATTCTTGGTTAATCTCTTAATAAAAGAGACTCCAGCTCTTCGACAAGCGCTTTGCCGAGATCAATAAATTCTTCCGGAAAACTGGCGTCCTTATCCACAGGCTCCGAGAATTGATCAAAGGAGGCGCTGAAATTTCCGGTATAAGCGTGGTCATCCAGACCACGCTGGTACTTATGGGAAAGCAGAAACGGCCTGCCTATCTCCACCGTACAGCTTGGATCATCAAGCTGCCCATCAATTGCCTTAAATGGGACCCTTAAGAACTGGTACCCCACCTCATCATCAATTTTATAGTCAAAAGAACCGTGATCATAGTCCCAGTTCCCGCCAATCGAATAACCAATTGGCTTCAAAGCCTGCTCCAGCTTATATAAATCAAAATGCTTTCCTTCCACTTTTGAAGGTATCTCAATCACTGAATCCATCCCCTTTTTCGCTTTTTGCTTAGTTTCTCCAAAGCGGGGGATATCATGAATGCAATGTCAGGAATTAGATGGAACTTTGTTATCTCCAATAAAAAACGCCTGCCCGCAGGCAGACGCTTCTCACCTTTACTTCAATCTCTTTTCAAGTTCAGCTTTTTTCTCTTCAAATCCTGGTTTTCCTAAAAGGGCGAACATGTTCACTTTATATGCTTCAACACCAGGCTGGTCAAATGGATTCACTCCCAGAAGATAGCCGCTCATTGCACAGGCTTTTTCAAAGAAGTAAACCAGATAGCCAAATGTATAGGCATCCATTTTTGGAATGGAAACGATCAGGTTTGGCACTCCGCCGTCTGTGTGTGCAAGCATGGTTCCTTCAAAAGCTTTATTATTCACAAAATCGACAGTCTCACCCGCAAGATAGTTCAAACCATCAAGATCATTTTCGGCCTCTTCAATGGTAAGTTCATGGCGTGATTCTTCCACTTTGATAACCGTTTCAAAAAGGTCGCGGCGGCCTTCCTGCACATACTGGCCTAATGAATGAAGATCAGTGGAGAAGTTTGCTGATGAAGGAAAAATTCCTTTCTGGTCTTTTCCTTCACTTTCACCGAACAGCTGCTTCCACCACTCTGCAAAATATTGAAGACCTGGTTCATAGTTGATCAGCATTTCAATCGTTTTGCCTTTGTTATAAAGAACATTGCGGACAGCAGCATACTGATAGGCTGCGTTCTCCTGAAGCTCTGATTTACTGAAGTCTTCGCGCGCCTGTGCAGCACCGCTCATCATATCTTCAATGTTTGCACCGCTGACAGCTATCGGCAAAAGACCTACTGCTGTAAGAACAGAATAGCGGCCGCCTACATCATCAGGAATAATAAATGACTCGTAGCCTTCTTCTGTCGCAAGAGTTTTTAAAGCACCTCTCGCTTTGTCGGTCGTAGCATAAATTCGTTTACGCGCTTCTTCCACACCATATTTTTCCTCGAGCATTTTGCGGAAAATACGGAAAGCCAATGCCGGCTCAGTTGTTGTGCCTGATTTGGAGATCACATTAATGGACCAATCTTTTCCTTCAAGCAGATCCATTAAATCCTTCATGTAAGATGAACTGATATTGTTGCCGGCAAACAGTACCTGCGGAGTACCGCGCTTTTCTTTTGGAAGTGCATTATAAAAGCTGTGCTGAAGCATTTCTATAGCCGCACGCGCTCCAAGATAGGATCCTCCAATTCCAATGACAATAAGAACATCGGAATCATTCTTAATTTTCTCAGCCGCTTTTTGAATGCGGGAGAACTCTTCTTTATCGTAGTTTGAAGGCAGATCGATCCAGCCTAAATAGTCGCTGCCAGCTCCAGTTTGTTCATGAAGGGAGTGGTGAGCAACCTTCACTGCATCCTGCAAATATGTAATTTCATGTTCGCCAAAAAAAGGAAGTGCTTTTGAGTAATCAAAACGAACGTGTGTCATGAATGTCCTCCAATTTTTCTCAATTTTAAACAGCTTTTATTATTTGCTGTCATCTCTATTCCACTTTAACGAAAGCACCAAAGTTAATCAAGAATCATCCCATATTGTAAGCGTGTCCAATTTTGACATATTTTTTACACATAAAGTGAAACTTCAATCAGTGGGGGTTTTCCTTATCCCCCACTGATTGTTAGTCGCGTTCTAGTGTCGCTAAGATCTCCGCTAGCGCTTCGATCAATCGACACTACGAACCCGATTGGTTCAACTAAGCCTCTGCCTAACGCGTCGGCAAGTTTCACTGTATCTCGCCAATCGGGCCTTTACATTATAAAGCGAGGCGACTTGCCCAGGGGTGACAAGCATAAGACGAGCAGCTGGAGGGAAGTGCCTTTCTTCCCACCAGCTGATTGGCTTATGACCTCGAGCCCCTAGGAGCCGCAGCTAGATTGGGCAGTTTGACCCCCACTTATCCCCCTTTGATTCCTCTGAGTCTTGAAGTGGGGGTCTTACTGCCCGTTAGACTGCGATAAATGACGACGGGAGAAAATGTAAAAGGACCCCGCGCATTGGCAGAGTCCATTCTGAATGTTATAAAGAAGCGCGGTAGATTGAAACTACGTCGGCATGATTTAATTTCGCGAAATTGCCAAACTCTCCATTGACCGTCGCTTTGTCTGCCATCAATTCGATCTTGCTGTCATCGATGTCATAATCAGCAAGGCGGGAAGGCGCCCCAATTCTGCTCCAGAATTCACGAAGCTTTTCGATCCCTTCAAGCGCTGCCTCTTCATCCGTTTTTCCTGCCGTATCCACATTAAATACACGGACAGCCAGCTGTTTAAAGCGTTCAGGCTTCACGTTCAGATTATGCTTCATCCAGTTCGGGAACAGAATAGCAAGGCCGCCGCCATGAGGAATATCATAAACAGCCGATACGGCATGCTCAATATTATGCGTTGCCCAGTCACCGCGATAGCCCATGTTCAAGATTCCATTCAACGCCATCGTGCCGGAATATAAAATGGTTGCACGATGCTCATAGCTTTCAAGGTTTTCAAGAAGCTTAGGAGCTGCTTCCATTATGGTAGTCAGCAGGGCTTCGCACATGCGATCCTGAAAATCAGTATTTTCTTCAAGATGGAAGTAATGCTCCAGCACATGGGACATCATATCGACAATACCATACACCGTTTGATTTCTTGGCACTGTGAACGTATTAACAGGATCAAGAATTGAAAACTTAGGAAATGTCACAGGACTTCCCCATCCGTATTTTTCGTTTGTTTCCCAATTCGTAATAACAGATCCGGCATTCATTTCAGATCCGGTAGCAGCTAGTGTAAGAACCGTTCCAAACGGCAGAGCTTCTGCAGCAAATGCTTTCTTAATAACCAGATCCCAGGCATCGCCATCATACTTAGCACCGGCAGCTATAGCCTTGGTGCAGTCGATTACACTTCCGCCGCCAACAGCCAGCAGGAAATCAACACCTTCATTTTTACAGATTTCAACACCTTTTCGAACCGTAGAGATTCTTGGATTAGGCTCAACCCCTGCCAATTCAAATACTTCAGCACCAATTTCAGTTAGCTCAGCCATCACTTTATCATATAAACCATTTCGCTTAATGCTTCCTCCGCCGTATACAACAAGCACCTTCTTGCCGTACTGAGGAATTTCAGTTTGCAATTGAGACAGCTGATCTTTCCCAAAAATTAATTTTGTCGGATTATAAAAGGTAAAATTTTGCATATCACCATCTCCTTTTCCCCATCATTATCTTTCAAATTTTCAGCTATTGCAAAAAGTATGATTCGATATTCGGACTCCTTTACATTATGGCCCTTAACGAATATTAAGATGAATATTTTTTATTCTCGTGCAGCAACATAATAGTGAACCTATACTATAAGGAGGAAACACCATGAGTGGCATACAGCGTATTGCACTGGTACTAACAATAATTGGCGCTATAAACTGGGGTTTAATCGGATTTTTCCAATTTGATCTGGTGGCAGCTATTTTCGGCGGCCAGGATTCAGCCCTTTCAAGAATCATATATGGCCTGGTGGGCATCGCCGGCCTAATCAACCTTGGCCTTCTCTTCAAACCGAATGAAGAACTGGAAAGAGAACCTGAAACTAGGCCAACCCGTTAATATATGCAAAAAAATCCTTGCACTTTGTGTGCAAGGATTTTTTTAATGAATCAGTATTTATATACCGGATTAAACCCAGCCTCTGAAGCGGGAGGCTTCAGACATTTTTCTTGCGCCGACCATGTAAGCAGCTAAACGCATATTTACCTTTCTCTGCTGTGAAGTCTGGTAAACATTATCGAAAGCCTGAACAAGCACTTTTTCAAGCTTTTCTGTAACTTCATCTTCAGTCCAATAGTACCCCTGGTTGTTCTGCACCCATTCGAAATAGGATACGGTTACACCGCCTGAGCTTGCTAAAACATCAGGAACAAGCAGGATTTCCCGGTCTGAAAGAATTTTTGTAGCTTCAAGAGTGGTTGGGCCATTTGCTGCTTCTACAATGATGGAAGCCTTAATATTATGAGCGTTTGCAGCGGTAATCTGATTGGACACAGCCGCAGGAACCAGGATATCGCAATCAAGTTCAAGCAATTCTTCGTTTGTCAAAGTGTTATCGAAAAGGGTCGTTACCGTTCCAAAGCTATCGCGCCTATCAAGAAGGTAATCAATATCCAGTCCATTCGGATCATATAGAGCACCATAGGCATCTGAAATGGCGACCACTTTAGCGCCTGCATCATGCATGAATTTTGCCAGGAAGCTTCCTGCATTTCCAAATCCCTGAACAGCCACACGTGCTCCTTCAATGGAAATGCCGCGCTTTTTCGCAGCTTCCTCGATGCAGATCACTACCCCTTGTGCAGTAGCCTTTTCCCTTCCTTGTGACCCGCCGAGAACAAGAGGCTTGCCTGTGATAAATCCGGGAGAATCATACTCACGGAGGCGGCTGTATTCATCCATCATCCAGGCCATGATTTGTGAATTCGTATAAACATCCGGAGCAGGTATATCTTTTGTAGGGCCAACGATCTGGCTGATTGCCCTAACATAACCTCGGCTTAAGCGTTCCAGCTCCCCCATTGACATGGAACGGGGATCACAAATGATGCCGCCTTTCCCTCCTCCATAAGGAAGATCCACAATTCCGCACTTTAAACTCATCCACATGGATAATGCTTTTACTTCATCTTCATTTACTTCAGGATGAAAACGGACACCGCCCTTTGTCGGTCCCACCGCATCATTATGCTGTGATCTGTAGCCGGTAAAAATTTTTATCGATCCGTCATCCATCCTTATCGGAATTCTTACTGTGAGCATTCTCAGCGGCTCTTTCAGCAGCTCATACACCTCATCCCCATAGCCGAGCTTGTTCAAAGCTTCCTTGATCACAACTTGGGTTGAAGTAAATAAATTTAAAGCCTCTTCCATTTTTTGTTCAGATACTTTCCCAGCTACTCCTGCAGCTCCCATCATGGCACCTCTTGATTTTAATATTTAGGAAAATTACAGCAATACTCCATCACCGGAGGCCCTGCATCACAAATTCAGATACAGGGGCCAACGTCCGTAAATTTGTATTAGCTTAATACTTTATTGATTCTTTCTATTGCCCAATCAAGCTCTTCTTCAGAAATGACTAAAGGCGGGGCAAAGCGAATAACTGTGTCATGCGTTTCTTTGCAAAGCAAACCTTGTTCTTTAAGCTCTTCGCAATATTTGCGTGCCGGCTCATTCAGCTCAACACCAATAAATAAGCCGCGGCCGCGCACTTCTTTAATGACAGGATTATTAATTTCTTTTAATTTGCCCATGAAATATTCACCCAGCTTAAGCGAGCGCTCTGCAAGCTTCTCTTCAACCAATACGTCCATTGAAGCAACTGAAACTGCACAAGCCATTGGATTTCCTCCAAATGTTGAGCCATGGGATCCTGGATTAAATACCCCAAGAACATCTTTATTCGCAACCACACACGAAATCGGGAATACTCCTCCTCCAAGCGCTTTCCCTAAAATGTACATGTCAGGATCTACATCTTCCCATTCGCAGGCAAACATTTTACCGGAACGCGCAAGGCCTGCCTGAATTTCATCTGCAATGAATAAAACATTGTTCTCCTTGCAAGTTTCAAATGCTTTTTTCAAGAAGCCTTCTGGAGGAATCACAATTCCAGCTTCACCTTGAATCGGCTCAATTAAGAAAGCTGCCGTATTCTCAGTGATTGCTTCTTTAAGAGCGTCAAGGTCTCCGTACGGGATCAGCTTAATGCCTGGAAGCATTGGTCCGAATCCGCGCTTATATTCTTCTTCAGAAGAAAGGGAAACCGCTGTCATTGTACGGCCATGGAAGTTTCCGACACAAGCAATGATCTCCGCCTGGTTATCTGCAACCCCTTTTACGTCATAAGCCCAGCGGCGTGCAGCTTTAATTGCCGTTTCGACTGCTTCTGCCCCTGTGTTCATAGGGAGAGCCATCTCTTTATTTGTCAGTTCACAGATCATTTCATACCATGGTCCAAGCTGATCGTTATGGAAAGCACGTGAAGTTAATGTTACACGATCTGCCTGTTCCTTCAGCGCCTGAATGATTTTTGGATGGCGGTGCCCCTGGTTTACAGCTGAATATGCACTTAGCATATCCATATATTTATTTCCTTCAGGGTCTTCCACCCAAACACCTTCCGCTTTGGAAATAACGATTGGCAGCGGATGATAGTTGTGTGCACCGTATTTTTCAGTTTGTTCAATTAGTGATTTTGATTTTGTCGCTTCAGTCAATTAAAATTCCTCCTTTTTCAGAATAGTCCTTTTTATTGTAACGTTAAGCTATTCTTCTTTAAACTATTTAAGGTTTTAGCATGTACAGGATATTAAATATCCCATACATACTTTACAGATTTTAATACATTTCAGAAGTCGTCTTTGCCTGCATGTGAAGCAGGATATAGTCAGGTCCGCCCGCTTTGGAGTCTGTTCCTGACATGTTGAATCCGCCGAATGGCTGGTATCCAACAATCGCACCTGTACAGCCGCGGTTGAAGTATAGGTTTCCAACATGGAAATCTTCGCGCGCTTTTTGGATGTGCTCTCGGTTCTGTGTGATCACTGCTCCTGTTAAGCCGTACTCGGTGTTGTTGGCGATTTCAAGCGCATGATCGAAATCCTTTGCCTTTGTGAAGCCAACGACAGGTCCAAAGATTTCTTCCTGCATTAAGCGTGCATCCGGGGCAAGGTCTGCGAATACAGTCGGCTTGATGAAGAAGCCTTTCGAGCTGTCGCCCTCTCCGCCTGCCATCAGCTTGCCTTCTTCTTTGCCGATTTCAATATAGCTCATGATCTTGTCAAATGCGCCCTGGTCAATCACTGGACCCATGTAATTGCTTTGGTCTTCAGGATTGCCCTGTGTTAATTCGGTAGTCAGTTCAACCACTCGGTTAAGCACCTGATCGTAGACATCTTCTACGATAACCGCACGTGAACATGCTGAACACTTCTGGCCGGAGAATCCGAATGCAGAAGCCACGATGGAAGTCGCCGCCAATTCAAGGTCTGCTTCTTTGTCGACAACGATTGTGTCCTTACCGCCCATTTCAGCGATGACACGCTTCAGCCAGATTTGGCCTTCGTTTAATTTAGATGCACGCTCGTTGATGCGAAGACCAACGTCACGTGATCCTGTGAAGGAGATGAAGCGGGTATCTTTATGGTCAACCAGGTAGTCGCCCACTTCCGCACCGCTGCCAGGCACGAAGTTCAGAACGCCCTTCGGAAGGCCTGCTTCTTCCATCACTTCAACGAATTTCGCAGCCACAACTGGAGTTGTAGAAGCTGGCTTTAAAAGAACAGCATTTCCTGCCACGATTGCCGCAACAGTTGTACCGGCCATGATCGCAAGCGGGAAGTTCCAAGGAGAAATGATGATCCCCACTCCCAATGGAATGTAGTCATAACGGTTATATTCGTTCGGACGGCTATTGACTGGAACACCGTCTTTGATTTCTAAGATTTGGCGTGCATAGTACTCAAGGAAGTCAATCGCTTCTGCAGTATCAGCATCTGCCTCGTTCCAAGGCTTCCCTGCTTCCTTCGTTAATAGGGCAGAAAACTCATGCTTGCGGCGGCGGATAATCGCAGCTGCTTTGAATAGCACATCTGCGCGTGTTTCCGGCTTTACTTTTCTCCAAGTCTTGAACGCTTCGACTGCAGCCTGCATCGCTTTTTCCGCATGATCGCGGTTTGCCTTTGACACACGGCCAACGACTTCTTCTTTATTAGAAGGATTGATTGATACAATTTTATCTTCAGTAGAAATGCGCTCTCCGCCAATTAATAGATCATAATCCTGTCCTAAATAGCTTTCGACTGTTTTTAATCCCTGTAAGTACGCTTCACGGTTTTCTTCTGTTTTAAAATTTGTGAAAGGTTCATGTTTGTACGGCTGTACCATGATGCCATCCCCCTTTAATAAATTCGTTTTTCATCCACCATTTTATAATGCAAGAACTGTGCCAAATATAAAAAGCTGATAAATGACAATTCTTATAAGCTGGAAGCAAATTTTTTTTGCGTTTTTTTAGAAAACCCAATGTTTCTTGTGCAAATTTTCATTGCATATATTCAATTAAATATATACTATTGAATAAACTGCCGAGTGAAGGAGATTACAATGAATCACAGGGAAATTGAACAGCTCCAACTAAAAAACAAGATCTTTCAGCGGATTTTAGATGAAATAGATGTTGGTGTCCACGTAGTGAATGAGGAAGGAAGAACAACTTTCTACAATAAAAAAATGGCTCAAATAGAAGGCATGGATTATGAAGATGTATTGGATAAAAATCTTCTGGATGTGTTTTCTTTCAACCAAAACGAAGACAGCACCTTACTTCAGGCGCTCAAAAATGGCAGCAAAATTAAAAATGCCAAACAAACCTATTTTAACAATAAGGGGCAGGAAATTACCACGATTAATAATACTTTTCCAATTATGGAAGATGGCGAACAGATTGGCGCTATGGAAATCGCACGTGATGTAACCAAGCTTGAAAAGCTGATCAGAGAAAATATGAATAAACGCGGAGACACCCGCTATACTTTCGATAGTATAATTGGCTCAAGTGACGAGATCAATGAAGTGGTTGAAGCGAGCAAAAGAGCAACCCGGACTAGTTCTTCTGTCCTGATTATCGGAGAGACCGGTACAGGAAAAGAGCTCTTTGCCCAAAGCATCCATAATGGCAGCAGCCGATCTTCAAAACCATTTATCTCTCAAAATTGCGCTGCTCTTCCAGACAGTCTGATAGAGGGTCTTCTATTTGGCACAAAAAAAGGTGCATTTACAGGCTCCATTGAAAGGCCTGGATTGTTTGAACAGGCAAATGGCGGGACTTTGCTGCTTGATGAAATCAATTCACTTAATCCATCCCTGCAGGCAAAGCTATTGAGAGTTTTACAGGAAAAAACGGTCCGCAGGGTCGGTGATACGAAGGACCGGACAGTAGATGTTAGAATTATAGCAACCATTAACGAAGACCCGATTGATGCTATCTCAGAAGACCGCCTGCGAAAAGATTTATATTACAGGCTGAGTGTTGTTTCCCTCTTCATTCCGCCTCTCCGAAAGAGAAGAAAGGATATCCGGGATCTTGCACAATTTTTCATAGAAAAATACAATCAGCTCTTTGGAATGAATGTAGCGGAAATCAATGAAGAAGTAATGAGCAAATTCGAGCAATACGATTGGCCGGGCAATGTACGGGAATTGGAGCATATTATCGAAGGAGCCATGAATCTGATTGATCAGGAAGAAACCATCAGCTATGTGCATTTGCCTCTTCATTTCCGGAATAAGCCGCAATTCAAGGAGGAGCCGAACGAAACCGGTCATTTGGAGGATTTGCTGATTCAGAAAAACAAGCCTATTAAATCACTTGAACAATATATACAGGAAGCCGAAACCTACTATCTAAAGAAAGTCCTTAAACACCATGGCAATAATATAACCCAAGCCGCAAAATCCCTTTGCATGAGCCGGCAAAATCTTCAATATAGGCTGAGGAAGTACGGAGTCAGGAAAGAAAACAGCTGATTGAATCCGGCGTGAGGACCTGCCAAAAACCGAATAAAGTGAAACTTCAATCAGTGGGAGTTTTCCTTATCCCCCACTGATTGTTAGTTGAGGCCAACAGGACAAGGAGGGCTTCGTCAGCATGAGCATCGCACGACCGAAAGCGTTAGCTGTTGGGAGGAAGCGGGTCACAAAGACGTTGCCACAGGACTAGGAAAGCTACGGCAGCTTTTGGGAGGATGTGGCGTTCTTAGTCTTGTCCTTCTTTCGGGCCTTTACATTATAAAGCGAGGCGACTTGCCCAGGGGTGACAAGCGAGCCCCTAGGAGCCGCAGCTGGATTGGGCAGTTTGACCACCACTTATCCTCCTTTGATTCCTCTGAATCTTGAAGTGGGGTCATACTGCCCGTTAGACTGCGATAAAAAACGAAAAGCTCCCCACGGGGAGCCTATTTGTATAAAATATCGTCCCGAAGCGCTGCAACACGAGTCAAAGCTTCATCGATATCCCTCTCACTCACTCCAAAATGCGCAAGTGCATCATGCAGATGCCTGGCAATCGCATCAAAGTGTTCCGGCTGCAGATTCATGCCCTCATGTGCTTTTGCCATGGAATTGCCTGAATATTGATTAGGCCCTCCCAGAGCATAACTGATGAACTTGGATTGATGGCGTTTCTGCTTTACCATATCGGTATGCTCGAAAAACTGATTGACGGTCGGATCCTTCAATACCAGTTCCTCGTAAAAATAATCGACAACCTTTTCAATAGATTCTCCGCCGCCTACTTTTTCGTAAAGTGTCTGCTCTGCCATATTTATCTCTCCTTTCAACAAACTATATTCTTTGCTAACTGACAGCTCCTATTCAAAATTTTACAGTCTAAATCAATTTACCTTTACCCTATTATCTTCTCAAAAAACAAAAAAGACTCCGAGGGTACGGAGCCTGAGATTTAAGAAGCTAATTGATCTTTCTCTTCCATTTCTTTTCGTTCCTGATCACTCATGAATGTTATTTTGTAGCCAAGCATCGCAAAGACAATAGCCAGAATCGGCACAGTGAAATTTAAAATCGCGTATGGTGCATATTCAAATGGATGAACCGCCAGAGTTGACATGATAAACACCGCACAGGTATTCCAAGGAACAAAAACGGACGTGACGGTACCTCCATCTTCAAGGGCCCGCGAAAGATTTTTAGATTGCAGATTTTTATCCTTAAATGCCTGTGTGTACATTCTGCCCGGCAGCAGAATGGAAATGTACTGCTCTGCAGCGGCTACATTGGTAAAGAAAGCAGATAGCACGGTAGTGGCTACTAAGCTTCTTGCTGAACGGGCCAATTTCAGGATCTGTTCAACAATGGCTTTTAGCATCCCGGTCTGCTCCATAACTCCTCCAAATGCCATCGCCACTATCGTAAGGGACACAGTATACATCATATCGTCAATGCCGCCTCTATTAAATAGCTCGTCCACCATCGTGTTTCCTGATTCAATCGAAAACCCGCCCTGGAGTGTATTCACAGCATCCCCTGCAGCGCCCCCCTGTACAAAAATATGGCAAAGCCAGCCAAGGAAAACACCAATAGCAAGCGCGGGCAATGCAGGAACTTTTTTTGCCACTAATCCTATAACAATTAAAGGAACCAATAATAGCCAAGGGGAGATGACAAAGTTCTCCGCTAAAACATTCATGACACCAGAAATTTTATCATTATTCAAATCATCCCCGCCAAATTGCCTTCCCAAAAACCAGTAAGCGATAATGGCAATGGCCAGCGCTGGAAGGGTTGTGTAAAACATATGTTTTATATGTTCAAAAAGATCTGTACCAGTAATTCCTGCAGCCAAATTAGTCGTATCTGACAGGGGTGACATTTTATCTCCGAAATAGGCGCCTGAGATGATAGCTCCCGCCACCATTGGAGCCGGAATGCCCATGCTGATCCCAATTCCCATTCCGGCGACGCCAATCGTTCCCATTGTAGACCATGAACTTCCGATTGCCAGAGTGACGATGGCACAGATAATACAAATTGAGACTAAAAACATGGATGGAGTCATTAGCTTTAATCCGTAAAAGACCATGGTCGCTACAATTCCTCCGCCAATCCAGGAGCCAATTGTCAAACCGACCATTATAATAATCAGAATTGCCGGGAGCGCTAACTTAATGCCTTTATAGAAGCCCTCCTCAATATCGTTCCATTTATAGCCAAAACGCCATGCGATGAAAGCGGATACAATTGTTCCGGCAATTAAAGGCACATGTGGGCTCCCTTCAAACTTAACAATCGTAATAATCATTGCAGCAATCATTACCAGCAGCGGCAGCACTGCAAACCAGAAGGGAATTTTCTTTCCTGTTGTTTCTTTCATAATGTTCCTCCTTTTAAAGTTACACGTCTGTTGGTTTAACTATTGCAAGATTAATGCCAAGATATAAAATTCAAGCATTTTTCAGACTATTTACCCTAAAAAAATTTAATTTACATCGGTTTTATGTAAGTAAGCATGCAAAATATATTGTCGAGCGCCCGCTCATTTTGCATACAAAAGCAAATATTTTTTGCATCAAATAAAAATAAAAAACCGGGCAGCAAAACCCGGTTTTCATTTTTATTACTTCTTAATAAGATCCTCGCGCTGGGACTGGTCAATCCACTCTTGGAGCTTATCCTTAAGTGTATTGAATCCCTGTGCAGATTCGTCTTCCATTTTGATTGGAGCTGCCTGGCGCTTGCGAGGCTTTCTTGCTTTCGTTTCTGCTTGTGGCGCTTCTTCTGTTGCACGGATTGATAAACCGATTTTTCCTGCTGCTTCGTCAACAGAAAGAACCTTCACTTTTACTTCATCGCCCACTTTAAGATGCTCATTAATATCTTTTACGAAACCATGAGTCACTTCGGAAATGTGGACTAATCCCTGTGTATTCTCATCTAATGCTACGAACGCACCATATGGCTGAATACCCGTTACCTTTCCTGTAATAACACTGCCTACTTCGATTTTCTCAGACATGAAAACACTCCTATTTAAATTCAAATTTTATCTCTTTATACGCAATAAGAAATTATATCACAACTTGATCAAAATATCAAAAGGAATTCAAATGGAAACCCCAGACATTTTAATCCCATTGGGAATCACAGACTTTCATTCATTATAATAAAACAATCCGCAAACAATATGTAGACATTCTATTTGTTTGTTAACTAAATGTTCATGAAGTACAAAAAGGATCATGCGTTTAACATGATAAAATAAAGATAGAAGAAATTGTTAGTGGGAGTGATGGATATGTCAAATATAGGCCATAACATTAAAGCTTGCCGCGAACGCGCAAATATGACCCAGCAGCAGCTCGCATTAAAGGTGAGAGTGGGGACGGGTACGATTGCAAAATACGAAAATGGAGATCAGATTCCTGATACACAGACTGTTTTAAAAATCTCAACAGCCCTGGATATTCCAGCTTCCGAACTGCTTGAACAGGAAATGCAGAAGGGCCAGTCAGGAATCGATTATGAAATCGAACAGCTTGTGCGTGAAATTGGCACAAAAAAAGCAAAGCTTATCTTAAGGAAAGCTAAGGAATTCAGTGAGGAAGATTTCCTCCGTGTCATGCAAATGCTATATGAAATTAAATATGATCAAAAAGTTTAATAAAAGAGAGTATATAAAAAGGGAATACTGGTTAGCCTTGAAGTATAAGGCTTTCTAGTATTCCCCCCTTTTTGAAGTTGACAATCTGTTGTGGATTGTCCTTTTTTTATGCTTTCTGATTCTGCTTTATAAAATGGCTAATTCTCTTGATCGCTTCCTGCAGAAGTTCCATGGAGGTGGCATAAGAGCAGCGCACATGGCCTTCCCCGCTTTCGCCAAAAATATTGCCTGGCACGACCGCTACCTTTTCCTCCAGCAGCAGTTTTTCTGCAAATTCTTCAGAAGAAAGTCCCGTACTTTCAATAGATGGGAAAGCATAAAAGGCTCCACCCGGCATATGGCAGGTTAATCCCAGTTCATTTAGAGACTGAACAAAATAATTCCGCCTGCGCTTATAGCTCTTTTTCATAACCTCAACATCTGATCTGCCAGTCTTCAAGGCTTCAAGTGCAGCAAACTGTGCCATCGTAGGTGCGCACATCATCGCATATTGGTGAATTTTCAGCATTGCCTGCGAGATCTCCTCAGGAGCGCAGACAAACCCCAATCTCCAGCCTGTCATGGCAAACCCCTTTGAAAATCCCGAAATTAAGATTGTTCTTTTCTTCATCTCTCTGATGGCGGCAAAACTCGTATACTCATCATCATAAGCAAGCTCTGCATATATTTCATCAGAAAGAACCAGCAAGTCGTACTTTTCAGCTATTTGTGCAATTGCGTTCAGTTCATCTCCGGATAACATTGTTCCAGTCGGATTATTGGGCGAACAAAGCATAATGGCTTTAGTCCTGCCGGTTATTGCGTTTTCCAGCTGCTCAGGCAGAATCTTAAACCCATTCTCCTTTAAAGTCTGGACCTGCACAGGCACACCTCCCGCAAGAGTTACTAAGGGAACATAGGAAACAAAGCTTGGTTCAACCACAATTACTTCATCACCCGGATCAAGGATTGCCCTTAGAGATATATCCAATGCCTGGCTCGCTCCCACCGTAACGATAATTTCATTTTGGGGTGAATAAGAAACTCCGAAGCTTTTTTGCATATAATCTGCAATTTCCTCCCGCAGCTCCATTAACCCGGCATTAGCCGTATAAGAGGTATATCCCTGCTCAAGTGAAAGGATGGCTGCTTCACGCACTGACCAGGGTGTGATAAAATCAGGTTCACCCACCCCAAGGGAAATGACTCCTTCCATTCCTGCAGCAAGGTCAAAAAAGCGGCGAATCCCGGAAGGCTTCAGCTCTTCTACCGTTTTGGATAAATAAGACTTTGTTCCCTTCATTACGGTGACACCACAATTCGTTTGTCATCTTCATTTTGTTCAAAAATAGTGCCGTCATGCTTATATTTTTTTAGAATAAAGTGTGTTGTTGTCGACAAGACGGAATCAAGAGTCGACAGCTTTTCTGATACAAATCGGGCTACCTCATTCATGGAACGGCCCTCAATGATGACAGAAAGATCATAGGCGCCGGACATTAGATAGACAGACCTCACCTCTTTGAAACGGTAAATTCTCTGTGCAACTTCATCGAATCCTACCCCGCGCTTTGGAGCGACCTTCACATCAATCATAGCGGTAACTCCCTCATGTCCATCCACCTTTGACCAGTCAATAACAGAATTAAAACGCACAAGCACTTTCATTTCCTCGAGCTTATCTAAAATGGTTTCAGTTTCCGCCACATTTAATTGAGCCATTTTCGCAATGTCTTCAACAGGGATTCGCGCACTGTTATTTTCTAAAATTTCAAGAACTTCGATTTGCTTTTCAGTTAATTTCACTACTTGTCGCTCCCATCCTTTAGTGATTTACTCTATAAAATAGTTCTATTATAGCAAAAACTTCGAAAAATAAATGTGTCACTTTCATTATTTATTAATTTCTTTAAAATCATATGTGTCAAGATTAAGATTAAGGGGAAAATACTGTGAAACTGAGTCTAGGAGGGGGAAGGCCCATGGAACAAGCGACATTTTCAGGAACAGAGCCAATTAATGGAACAGATGTTTATTATGAATACTATAAGCATGAGTCCTCCAGGAATACCCTGGTTCTGCTGCACGGTTTTCTTTCGTCCACCTTTAGCTTTCGCAGGCTGATTCCTCTGCTGCAAACGGAATTCAATGTGGTTTCGATGGATTTACCGCCCTTCGGCAAAAGCGGGAAATCCCAGCAGTTCGTCTACTCCTATAAAAACCTGGCTGATACGGTTATCCGCTTATCAGAAAAACTGGGCTTTGAAAAGGTCACTTTAATAGGGCATTCCATGGGAGGACAGATTGTATTAAATGTTGCACATTCCAACCCTGATCTGGTTGACCAGGCCGTACTGCTGTGCAGTTCCGGGTATATGAAACGAATGAAGCCGCATATCATCTTTTCAAGCTACATACCGTTCTTTCATCTGTATGTGAAATTATATCTTCAGCGCTCAGGGGTAAAACAGAATTTAAAAAATGTTGTTTACGATCATTCCATGATTGATGATGAAATGCTCTATGGCTATTTGTCGCCCTTTTTAGAAGACGATATTTTCCGGGCCTTAACCAGGATGATTCGCGACAGGGAAGGCGATATGCCTGCTGCTGCATTAAGGAAAATAGAAACACCATGCCTTCTAATATGGGGAGAACACGACAGGGTCGTTCCGCTTCATATCGGAAAACGGCTGAATAAAGATTTAAAGAATTCCAAACTGGTGGTGTTAAAAGATACCGGTCATCTCGTGCCGGAAGAGCGGCCGGAAGATGTTCTAAAGCACATTCGGAGTTTTGTAAATTCCGTTCAAGTGTGCAGATGAAAAAGGCAGCCCCCGGGTCGGAGAGCTGCCTTTTTTCACTTTACATAGCGCAGGAGCCATTATTCTTGATTTCAAGAAGACGCCCGGAGATTTCTATGCAATTTTCCAATGGAATGATTTCCTCAAAGGAAAATTCATATATGGATTGAATCTTTCTGGCTAATTTCACCTGATCATCCAAATCATGGACTGCCTGAACTGAATCTGCAATTTCAGTGTCATAGTTGCCCGGCCCAACTCTAAATGGATCCCACTGATCCAGTGTATAAACAAGCAAAAGATTCGTTTGCTGAATTTCCATTTATATCACCTGATTATTATTCGGCTGAACGAAGCCGCAATATTTTAATTTTTAGCATCAATATCATATCATAGAGTCAGGATACATAAAAGAATTCTAAAGGCGGTGACAGAGTTGGATCGTTTTCATTTCCATCAAAAAATCAGCAGGGAAAATACAGCTTCTGTTAAGTGGGATCGGACCAGGGAGGTTTTCGGCAGATCCGATGTATTGCCGATGTGGGTAGCGGACATGGATTTTCAGCCACCCGAGGAAGTAAAAAAAGCCATCGAGGACAGAATAGCTCATGGAGTCTACGGATACACATTTGCTCCTGATTCAACCGCAGACTCTATCGGACAGTGGCTTTACAGGCGGCATGGCTGGAAAATTAATAATGAGTGGATTTTATACAGCACGGGAGTGGTTCCCTCCATCGCAACTGCGATCCAGGCTTTTACGGAAAAAGAGGAGAAAGTAATGCTCCAGTCTCCCGTATATACTCCTTTCTTTGAGATGATTAAACAGAATGGCCGCAAAGTCGTTAATTCTCAGCTGAAGCTCGAGAACGGCCGGTACGAAATTGATTTTGCCGATTTTGAAGACAAATTGAAAGAAGGAGTGAAACTATTCCTCCTATGTAATCCGCACAATCCTGGAGGCCGCATGTGGACAGAAGAGGAACTTAGGAAAATAGGGGAGCTATGCGTAAAATATAATTGCCTTATTCTTTCCGATGAAATCCATTCTGATTTAATTTATAAAGGCCATAAGCATTATCCCATTGCTTCAATGGATCCACAATTTGCAGACATTACGGTCACCTGCATAGCTCCGACAAAAACCTGGAACCTTGCAGGGATCCAGGCTTCAGCTGCCATTATTAGCAATGAGAAGCTGCGAAAGGCATTCCAGGCAGAACAGCACAAGCAAGGATTCTTTACGCTGTCGGCCTTCGGCATCATTGGCATGGAGGCAGCTTACCGCCATGGCGAAGAATGGCTCGATGGTCTTATGGATTATCTCGCTGAAAATAAGCGAACAGCAGCTGAATTTATTGGTGAGCACCTTCCCGGTATTCGCCTGATGGAGCCGGACGGCACCTATCTCCTATGGCTGGATTGCCGCGAATTGGGATTAAGTGATGCCGAACTGCGCCAAAGGCTTTTGGAAAAAGGAAAACTCGCATTGGAGCCTGGCCCGAAATACGGCCAGGGCGGTGAAGGCTTCGTCCGGATGAACATTGCCTGCACGCATGAAGTATTGGCGGAGGGACTGGATAGGCTGAAGCGGGCCTTTGAGTAATAGTGTGTGGAGGCACGGCTGGAAGGCCGTGCTTTTTGCGTTGTGCGAGATTGCGGTGGCCGGTCTGATTAAGTACCCTTTTCGTTGGTCGTTCTTCATTTTGGACGTTATTCCCTCTGATTAACTACCATATTTCTTTGGTCGCTTCACTTTTGGGCGTTATCCCCTCTGATTAATTACCATTTTCTCTAGTCGCTCTCCTTCTTCGGCGTTATTCCCTCTGATTAACTACCATTTTTCTTTGGTCGCTCCACTTTTCGGCGTTATTCCCTCTGATTAACTACCAGTTTCTCTAGTCGCTCTCCATTTCGGCGTTATTTCCTCCGATTAACTACCATTTTTCTTTGGTCGCTCCACTTTTCGGCGTTATTCCCTCTGATTAACTACCATTTTTCTTTGGTCGCTCCACTTTTCGGCGTTATTCCCTCCGATTAACTACCATTTTTCTTTGGTCGCTCCACTTTTGGGCATTATCCCCTCTGATTAATTACCATTTTCTTTAGTCGCTCTCCTTCTTCGGCATTATCCCCTCTGATTAACTACCAGTTTCTTTGGTCGCTCCACTTTTCGGCGTTATTCCCTCCGATTAACTACCATTTTTCTTTGGTCGCTCCACTTTTGGGCATTATCCCCTCTGATTAATTACCATTTTCTTTAGTCGCTCTCCTTCTTCGGCGTTATTCCCTCTGATTAACTACCAGTTTCTTTGGCCGCTCCACTTTTCGGCGTTATTCCCTCCGATTAACTACCATTTTTCTTTGGTCGCTCCACTTTTGGGCATTATCCCCTCTGATTAATTACCATTTTCTTTAGTCGCTCTCCTTCTTCGGCGTTATTCCCTCTGATTAACTACCAGTTTCTTTGGCCGCTCCACTTTTGGGCGTTATCCCCTCTGATTAATTACTTAATCACCTCAAACCTCTTCTCCTGTTTTTACCTTCTTTGATAATATGAAGCTTTCCCCCTCCTTTTTTCTCATAATTTCTCACTAGTATCCTCCGCACAGTCTTCCCAGACCCTACACCTCCGCACCAATCCACTATCGTATTTGTAGTAATTTTCCTATCTGGAAACAGAACCCTAAATTCATTCACACAACGCAGTATCGCAGTGTCTGCCTTTTCTTTCAAACCACATTCCCCGCACGTTAAGTATCCTTGAGTAAAGGGGGTCAAGAACGAGGAACACGAATCACACGGGATCCCTTTCCGCAATTGGGCATAGTTATATTCTGGTATTCTTATGTAGGGGTTCTCTTTCATACAGCGGGCATTTAACTGCTCCGCGAGCTTCATGTTTCTGGATTTCGCCGCAGTTGGAGTATTTTTTAATTTTGTAAGAAATCGTTTTAGCTGTGAAGGAAATACTGCGGAAATATTTAGTGGAGCCTGATAAAGCTGAAAGCCGGGGTTAATGAAGATCAGGTGTGATTTGATGGGAAGATGAAAGCCGAGTTCTTTTAGGAGTCCTCGCAAAAGTGTTTCGCATCTCTGCAGCTGAAGAAGGGGATTTTTTATTTCTGTTTTGGACGGAAGGGAGTACCATCTTTCATTTTCTATGCAATAGTCACCCTCGTAGTTTTTTACTTCAAAGACAAATAGAGTGCTGCCGGCGATAAGGAGGGTATCGATTTGGAAGTGGGTATTGCTGTTTTCCAGCAATAGATCATTTAAAATAATACAAGAGTCTGGTAAGTCCTGTAGCTCCCTGTCAAAATGCTGCTCGCCTGCATAGCCCTTCTCTAGATGCAGATACTGTTTTTCATTTTTCAAAGGCAGCTTCAGGCGGCGGGAGAGAAAACGGAGGATTTCCAGCTCCTTTGGTTCGATACGGAGTTTGTTTATCATCACTCACATCCTTTATTAAGATAATTTAATTTTATGAAAACTCCTCCAAGACTACAAGCAAAATCCCCTTGGTTTTAAAAAGCAAGGGGATTCATAGTACATATTCAGCAAGCACGCTCTGCACTTCGTAGATGTTCAAGTTTTTATTAAAATGTTTTTCAATCGGTTCGTCTGATCCTGAGATCCAAATTTTTAATTCGGCCTCCAGATCGAAGCTGCCTGCGGTTTCAATGCTAAAATGGGTAATGTTTTTATAAGGGATGCTGTGATACTCAATTTTTTTCCCTGTGATTCCCTGCTTATCCACCAGAATCAGGCGCTTGTTTGTAAAAATGAATAAATCACGGACCAGCCTGTAGGCTTTTTCAACCTGTTCACTTGGGGCAAGGACGGCTGAAAATTCGTCCTGTACCTCCTTAATGTCCGCTTCAGAGGCATTGCCGATAAAGCCATCGAAAATTCCCATTTAACCAACCTCCATTATAAGGTTAACTCCATTATACGGTTAACTCCATTATACGGATCGTCCGGAAAAATTCCCAGTGATAAAGGCTTTCCCTTCCCGGAAAGCCTTCACTTATTTATTCTTTTGTTGACTGATCATCCTGTGCTTTTTTCTGCCCTTCTTCTTTTTTATCTTTTGAAATACGGCCGCAGGCAATGCGTTCTCCGGAATCTCCTGCCGGCTGGGTCATGCCATCATCCGGCCCGTCATGGATGACAATGGAGGTCCCTTCCTTTGTCAGCAATGAAGTTTTGTCTTCTTTTAATGTGACCTGAGGCGCCATAAAATCAATCTTAACTTTGCCGTCATCCTCGACAATCAAGTTGGGAAGATCACCCGCATGGGATCCTTTTGGGTGAAGCAGACCATGCTCCTTATTATCAGGATTGAAATGATTTCCGGCGGATTTGAAATCAGGGGGTTCGCATTTTGCTTCTTCATGGATATGGATAGCAAGCTCCCCCGGCGGCAGCCCGCTCAGATCACCGGTCAATTTTACTCCGCTCGCTTGTTCCTGCACCTTAATGGTGCCTAATGAATCACCTGCAGCATTATACATTTCGACTTCTGTATTTGTAATATTCTCTTCCCCGCAGCCGGACAGAAGAAGAAAAACACCAAGCATCAAGCCTTTTCTCATGATTGAATCCTCCATCAAGACAATTTGCCTTTAGTGTTGCCCAATCACTTTATTAATAAACAAGAGCAGCGCAAGTGCCATGCTCACCCCCGACTCCTGGAAGCTGAGGCTAGATCTTACACAAAAAAAGAAGAACAGCCGCTCAGCTGTTCCCCTCTTGTCTATTTTGCCTGTCAATGCGCTCTTCAAGCTCTTTCGCTTTGGCTGCTTCGCGCCTTGATACACGGATAATTAATCTCATGGTAAGAATGGCCCCAATTAAGAAGATGGCAAACGTTAAAGCTGCCGGGCCGTATTCTGATTTATCTTCAGGAAAATACAAAAACAGTGACAGTACATACCATTGCAGCATTCTAATCCATCCTTTCTGCTAAAAGCAGTGTCCATTAAATTATTATATCAGCAAAGGCTGCACAGTCCAATGAACTTATTTCAATACCTCGATCTTTTCAATAACCACATCTTCCGCAGGCTTGTCCTGTTCGGCTGTTTCAACCGCTGCAATGCTGTCGACTACATCCATTCCCTCAACAACCTGTCCAAAAACAGTATGCTTATTGTCAAGCCAAGGTGTACCGCCTTTTTCATAAGCTTTAATGATTTCTTCCGGATAGCCGGCCTTTTCCATTTGTTCTTTCAGGCTTGGATCAAGTGCCGTGTTCTGAACAATAAAGAATTGGCTTCCGTTTGTGTTTGGACCGGAATTCGCCATGGATAAAGCTCCGCGAATATTATAGAGCTCATTGGAGAATTCATCCTGAAATGCTTCACCGTAAATGCTTTCTCCGCCCATGCCGGTTCCCTCAGGATCGCCGCCCTGAATCATAAAGTCCTGAATGACACGGTGAAAAATCAAGCCGTCGTAGTAGCCATCTTCACTGTGCTTAATGAAATTTTCAACAGCTTTCGGGGCCTGGTCCGGGAAAAGTTTAATTTTAATATTCCCTTTTGATGTCTGCATTTCCACCAGTCTTTCATTTCCCTGCACTTCTTCAGTCAGCTGCGGAAAATTGTCTGGAGTTTCACTTGACTGGTTATTTGTCTGGTTTTCTTCAGTCTCAGAGCCAGTTGCATTGTCCGCTTCTTTTTCAGTGCTTGTCCCGCATGCTGACAGGATAAACATCAGAATTAGAATGGGAGTTAACATTCGCCATTTCATTATTTTTCAGCCTCCTATAAAAAACTAATCATTTTTTAGCTTACCTGATTTATTGAAAATTTGCACTTTGTTTTTTCAGGCTTCATAATAGGGCTAAAGAAAATGAAAAAGGAGAGGTTAGGTTGGCAGAAGTAAAGATAGGCGACAAAGTAACAGCCATCTATAAAACAGGCAAGTATATCGGGGAAGTGACAGATATCCGGCCGCAGCATTACCTGGTCAGAGTGCTTGGGGTCCTAAAGCATCCCATGCAGGGCGATTTGCATAATCCTAAAGAAGCGGACGTGATGCTTTTTCATGAACGCCGCGCACTTGCATACAGAGAGCAGACGAATGTGCCTAAGCAAATGGTAAAGCCTTTCGCAGAAGAAATACCAGATTATAAGGATTCGCTTCAAATAGCACTGGATAGAATGAGAACGGAGCTGGAAGGAGATTCTTCTCCATGGGCTGAGCAAAGCATAAGAAATCTCGACTCATTGGGGAAAGATTATTTTAAGTAAAATGAATACAAGCCAAATCGCTTTGATGGATTTGGCTTGTCAGGCAAATTTATTAAACAGCTTCGAGAAATCCACCCGGTCGCCAATTGTTGTAGGCTCCGGCCTTTGCAGATACTTTTTATCCTTTTCTACCAGTCTGAAAATATTGTAAGTCGTCAAGGCATCATCCAGTGCTCGGTGATGTTTTCCGGTTCCTTCTTTGCCGTATTCCTGAACTGCTTTCCATAATCCTGTCTGGTTTTGGTCCCCAAAGAATCGCTTATATTCCATCGAAAGATCCACTTCCCTGCCCCTGAATGGAAAATCCACTCCAGCCTGGATACAATTATTTCTAAGCACCTTCATATCCATATTTCCCCACGTAACGATTGTGCAGGAACGATTTCTGTTCATATCCTTCATTTTCTTGACCAATTCAAGAAAATCCATTCCCTGATCTACTTGGTCCTGTGATATATGCAGAAAGGATTTGCATCGCTCGGACAATATCGGAAACCGGACAGGAGTTACATATGAAGAGAACTCTTCACAAACCTGATTGCTGATAACTGATACAATGCCGGCTTCGATAATTTCCGGAAAAAAACCTCTGAAAGCATTGCCTTTATCAGGCATGGTAAACTCAAAATCAATAAATAAGTATTGATGTTCCTCCCCCATGTTTTCACCTGCTTTCCCTTAAGATTTAACGGACTTAATTTCTTATATTATAGCATGAAATGTTTAAATTTTCTGATCAAATTGCTTTTATGCTGGAATTTCTCCATCGCTCTCCTTATCTAGCTATCTATTATGGAATAACCCGCCCGGCAAGCTGTATATTTCCATTCTTCCCAGCATAAACATAAACCATATTCTAGTAATCTTAAGAGACAAATAGAGATAAAGGGGGCAGGGTATGAAAAAAGGAATGTGCTGTTTTTTGTTTGCAGTCCTGCTGTTCGTGGGATCCCTAATGCCTGCGAAAGCTGCTGATGCTGAAAAAGAGTTTGAAGACATACTCGAGGAACAGCTTCGAAGCACAGTCCATTATTACAGCGAAAACTCCTTTTCAGTCATCGATGCGTACGGAATGCAGGGACAGGTAACAAAGATCGTTACATCTGATGACCCGCAAACATCAGAAAATGAAGAGGTTATTGAGAGATATACTTCCCATATCGGCATTGTTTTTTTGGAATTGGAACAAAAACGGGATGACTTATTTATATTTAAGAAAAAAGATTTCTTTTATTATGATTTTGACAAAAAAGAATTTCTGACAGCATCCAATGTGCTTGGCAATGAATCAATCAGGGAGTTTTTTGAACGGTATGTTGATAATATCGAAAAAAGCATTACCCCCTTCTCCAAGTTACTCCTCCTATTCTTCCTTTCCTTTATCATTACGGTTCCGCTAGCCATCATGATTTTCCAAAACCGCGGCCGCAGTAAAACTTAATACAGCAGAAAGAGAGGATGTGCCAAAGCACACCCTCTTTTTCTTATGAAGCCGTCTGTATCCTCACATATTCCCTAGGCTCAAACACCTTCAGCTTTTGTTCTTTTCCAGCTTCCATTTTATAATCTGCAGGTAATAATTCGACCACTTCTTCGTCTGCCGGAATATAGAATTCCCTTTTTGTTTGGTGGTTCAATATCCAGGCGCCTGCAAACAGCAGGGCAAAGATTGTAATGGCTGCTGAAATTTTATGTTTAATCATGCATAACACCACCTACTAATAGTGTGCTTGAATGAATGATTTTTTATACAAATGTGCTTTCTTTTTATATATTTTTTCAAAAAAATTTTTCCTGATACATTCGTGTTTCTACCTATTTAATAAGAATGGATAAATCCTTTAACGATAAGGGTTGGAAGAATGCACAGACTTTCTTTTTAGGTTATAATTTGTTCTGAGGTGCATGAACGGATAGTAATGATGAATATGGCACGACTGTCATGCCTGCCCTGGCTGGATAATATGGGGGAAGGTGGAAAAACTTTTATTAAGCGCTTACTAATTGCAGGAATAGATTATACATTCTGCGGAAGAAAAATACATTATTCCAAATATCCATCCTGAACCGTTAGATGCCATATAGCGGCTTCATCAAGCTGCCTGATAGGATACTTTGTTGAATAACTCGCAATTAATTTAAAGGGGGTAATGTCTTGTCTTTGCTTCACCTGGCAATAATTTCACCATTTTTGCTTGCCATCCTTGTGCCTATTGCGTACAAGCTGTTCAGGCAGATACATACGGGTTGGTTTGTACTTCCTCTGCCAATCCTTTTATTCAGTTATTTTATTTCTTATTTATCCATCACCTCCAATCAGCAGTCCGTCACAAAGTCTTTTTCGTGGATACCCGCTCTGGGGATTGATTTCACGGCAAAAGTAGACGGTCTCGGTTTGCTTTTTGCTTTGCTGATTACCGGAATAGGATCATTGGTTGTTCTGTATTCCATCTATTACCTTGATAAAAATAAAGAAAAACTGAACACCTTTTATGTGTACTTGCTTCTATTTATGGGAGCCATGCTTGGGGTTGTCCTATCTGATAACCTGATTGTGCTTTATACTTTCTGGGAATTCACGAGTTTTTCTTCATTCCTGCTAATCGGGTATTGGTACCACAGAGAGAAATCAAGATATGGCGCACAGAAGTCGATGATCATTACCGTTTTCGGCGGTCTTTCTATGCTTGGAGGCATCATCCTTCTTTATTTGATGACAGGCACATTCAGCATTTCGGAAATTATCGCTGGATCAGATGAGATATTTTCACATTCATTATTCGTTCCTGCTCTCCTTTGCTTTTTGCTTGGGGCTTTTACCAAGTCCGCGCAGTTTCCATTTCACATCTGGCTGCCGGATGCCATGGAAGCTCCAACACCCGTCAGTGCATATCTGCACTCGGCAACGATGGTTAAAGCCGGCATTTATTTAGTAGCACGTATGAGTCCGGTATTTGCTGAGCATTCGCTCTGGTTCTGGCTCATTGCTGGATTTGGCATTACAACCTTATTCTGGGGTTCCTTTTCAGCTGTCAAACAGACTGACCTTAAAGCCATTCTGGCTTTCTCAACAGTCAGCCAGCTGGGGATGATCATGTCCCTTCTCGGCATCGGCGCTGCAGCGCTTCACTTTGAAACAGTGGATGACAGTTATTTTACGGTTGCCACTACAGCTGCTGTTTTTCATTTGATCAACCATGCCACCTTTAAAGGAAGTCTCTTCATGGTAGCCGGAATTGTCGATCATGAAACCGGAACCCGTGATATCCGCAAGCTTGGCGGTCTTATGAACTTTATGCCGATTACCTTTACTTTGGCGATCATCGGCACATTTTCCATGGCAGGGCTTCCGCCTTTCAATGGGTTCTTAAGTAAGGAAATGTTCTTCACAGGTATGGTCCGTGTTTTGGAAATGGATATTTTCAATTTGGATACATGGGGATTCTTGTTCCCTGTTATTGCCTGGGTGGCAAGTGTATTCACGTTCATTTACAGCATGATCCTTGTATTCAAAACGTTCACAGGAAAGTACCAGCCTGAACAATTAGAAAAGAAACCGCATGAAGCTCCAATCGGGATGCTGATTTCACCCATTATCCTGGCTTCATTAGTTATCATTATCGGTTTCTTCCCTAATATTATTTCAAACACGCTCATCTCTCCGGCACAGGCAGCCATCATGCCTGTTGAAGGGTATGTATATGATACTCATATATACTTCTGGCATGGATTTACGCCTGAACTGTTCATGACTTTAGGTGTTATTACATTGGGAATTCTGCTCTTTGTCACTCTGCCAAAGTGGAGAAGAGTATATGATTTCTTCCCTGAAAAATTGGCTCTGAATCGTTTTTACGATTCTATGCTGGAAGTATCACAGAGGGCTTCCTTCAACTTAACAAGATTATATATGAACGGATTCATCAGAACCTATCTTGTGTATATTTTTTCATTTTTCATTGTTGCTCTGGCTGCCACCCTGGTTCTGAAAGATGCTTTTAAATTCGATACGAGCGATGTGGCAACCATCCATTATGCTGAGGTCCTGCTGGCATTAGTCATCGCTGCTGCATCTATTTCCATTCTTTTTGTAAAGTCCAGAATGACATCCATCATTCTGCTGGGGGCAGTCGGATATACCGTTTCATTGTTCTTTGTTATTTTCAGGGCCCCTGACCTTGCATTAACACAGCTTGTAATCGAAACTATTTCTGTCTCTTTGTTCCTGCTGGCTTTCTACCATCTGCCAAAGCTCCGGCATGAGGAGCGGATGGGATTTAAAATGACGAATGCCCTTATTTCTGTTGGAGTGGGTGCAATTGTAACGATGATTGCCCTATCTGCGCACAGCAATAAGATGTTTCCTTCAATTGCGCAATATTACGTCGAGAATACGTATAAGGAGGCAGCCGGGAAAAACATGGTAAACGTTATTCTTGTTGATTTCCGTGGTTTTGATACCATGTTTGAAATTACGGTTCTTGGAATTGCAGCTCTTGGAATATTTGCAATGATCAAACTTCGCCTGGAAGGGGGAAAGAAAAATGAAAACAAATGATATTATTTTGCAGACTGCTACGAAAGTAGTTTTGTTTCTCATTGTTCTTTTCTCTATCCATATCTTTTTTGCCGGCCATTATACGCCGGGCGGCGGATTTGTTGGGGGTTTGCTGACATCGGGGGCAATCGTGCTGCTGCTGCTGGCTTTTGATATGAAAACTGTCTCTAAGATTCTTCCTGTCAATTATATTCACATGATTGCAGTCGGACTTCTTTTTGCCATTGGTACAGGGACGGGAGCATTGCTATTTAATGTCCCTTTCCTTACCCATGCCTTTGGACATATTGACCTGCCAGTTCTGGGGGACACTTCCCTCCATACAGCTACACTGTTTGACCTTGGTGTTTTTCTGGTTGTTGTTGGCGTTACGATGACCATTATTCAAACGATAGGAGAGGATGAATAATGGAAATATTAATGGCTTTCGTAATTGGAATTTTATTTATGTCAGCTACTTATCTCATGCTGTCAAAAAGCTTGCTGCGCATTATTGTCGGAACCGGGCTTTTAAGCCATGGAGCACATATGCTGATATTAACGATGGGCGGTTTAAAAGAAGGATCTGCCCCGCTGCTGGGTGAAAAAGCACCCTATACTGATCCAATTCCTCAGGCTCTTATCCTGACGGCAATTGTAATCAGCTTCGGGGTCACTGCGTTTTTCCTGGTTCTGGCATACCGTGCCTACCAGGAGCTTGGCACTGATAATATGGATCGAATGAGAGGAACTGAAGGAAATGATTAACTTTTTAATATTGCCCATCCTGATCCCTTTAGTTACAGGTGTCCTTCTCATCTTCGTTTCTAAAAGAATCATGCTGCAAAGATGGATTGCAGGCATTTCATCAGTGATTGCGATCATTTTCTCAGCCCTGCTGGTTCAGAAGGTCCGAGTCAGCGGGATCCAAACGCTGGATGTTTCAAGCTGGGAGGCTCCGTTTGGGATCACGCTTGTTTCTGACATGATGTCAGCTCTGCTGGTGCTTACAACCAGTATAATCGCATTTCTATGTCTGATTTATTCATTTTGGAGCATCGGGGAAGCCAGAGAGAAGTTTTACTATTATGCTGCATTCAACTTTTTAATTGTTGGCGTAAACGGTGCCTTTACAACAGGGGATATCTTCAACCTTTTCGTATTTTTCGAGGTTATGCTGATGGCTTCGTATGTTTTGCTTGTATTAGGCGGAAAGAAGGCACAGCTTAGGGAGTCCATTAAATACATCCTTGTGAATGTAATATCTTCCGCTCTGTTTGTTATAGCTGTTGCCTATCTTTATTCTGTAGTAGGAACGCTTAATATGGCGCATATATCCGTCCGCATCAGCGAAGCAAGCCAAGGGAATCCCCCAGGAATCATTACAGTGATTGCTGTACTATTTTTAATCGTATTTGGATTGAAAGGCGCCATTTTTCCTTTATATTTCTGGATGCCAGGCTCTTACTATGCACCGCCTGCTCCTGTTTTGGCTTTATTCGGAGCGCTGCTGACAAAGGTCGGAGTTTACTCCATTACAAGAACCTATACGCTGTTCTTTTATCACGATACTGGCTTTACCCATCAGCTCTTAAGCTTTTTGGCTATTATGTCGATCATCGCAGGAGTCATTGGGGCAATTGCCTACTGGGATATTAAGAAAATCATCATCTACAATATCATCATTGCTGTAGGGGCAATTTTGTTTGGAGTATCAGCTATGACGACTGATTCCCTTACCGGGTCAATCTTCTATTTGATTCATGATATGATTATTAAGGCGGCTCTATTCTTACTTGCCGGCATCGTGATTGCAATTGCCGGAACAAGCAATTTGCATAAGATAAGCGGGCTGATCAAGCGCTATCCCGGTCTGGGATGGACCTTCTTCATCGCAGCGCTTGCTCTTGCGGGAATTCCTCCGTTAAGCGGGTTTGTTGGAAAGCTTCTAATTGTTAAAGGAGGATTCGAAGCAGAACATTACTGGGGAGCAGGGATTGTTTTAATGTCCAGTCTTCTTGTGCTGTTTTCAATCATGAAAGTCTTCATTAATGGCTTTTGGGGTACACCTCGCGCCTATAAAGGGGAAGACAAAGTACCTGTCGGCAAAATGTTGATTGCCCCGGTAATCCTTGTTATCATTGCCGTTTTCTACGGAGCCGGCTCGGAGTACGTTTATCCGTATATCTTACAGGCTGCTGAAACTCTTGCAAATCCGGAAATATATATTGAAGCAGTTTTAAAGGAGTATTGAGTATGGCATTTCAAATATTATTAAATGTGTTCCTTGGGTTTATGTGGATGTTTTTAACAGGATCATACGAACCGGTTGCGTTCCTTAAAGGATACCTTTTTGGCCTGCTCATCATCTTTACTTTCAGAAGATTTTTCGATTCACGCTTTTATCTATTAAGAGTTGTAGCGGTAATCAATCTTTTGTTTCTTTTCATCAAAGAGCTTATCTTAGCGAACATCGGCGTGCTTAAAGTATTGTTAAGACCCAAACTTGATATGCAGCCAGGCATTTTCGCCTACCCTACTGTTCTGAAAAAGGACTGGGAAATAACAGTGCTATCGAATTTGATCACACTGACTCCGGGGACATTGGTTGTAGACGTTTCTCCGGATAATAAGATTCTTTACATCCATGCAATTGATATTGAAGATGCAGAGGAAACCATTGATTCTATCAGGAACTCGTTTGAAAAAGCAATCTTGGAGGTGAGCCGGTAATGCTGAATACTGTTGTTCTAAGTGCCATCCTTATCATTTCGGCTGCCACCATCGGGTTGATCTACAGAGTGATTAAAGGGCCGACCACGCCAGACCGTGTGGTTGCACTTGATGCTATTGGCATAAATCTTGTTGCAATTGTTGCATTGATTTCTATCGCCCTTAATACAAGTGCTTATGTGGAGGTTATCCTTCTGATCGGGATTCTTGCCTTTATAGGGACCGTAGCCTTCTCTAAATATCTGGAGAAGGGGGTTATTATCGAAAATGAACGAGATCGCTAATATTGTCATTATTGTGCTGATTATACTGGGTGCTTTTTTAAGCCTTGTCGCTGCATATGGCGTTATCAGGCTTCCTGATGTTTATACCAGGAACCATGCGGCATCAAAGTCCGCTACACTGGGGGTTATGTCCATACTGCTTGGAGCCCTGCTGTTCTTTTATGTTAAAGATGGCTTTTTCAATTCCAGAGTGCTGCTCGGAATTATATTCATCTTCATGACATCACCTGTAGCCGGGCATTTAATTGCCCGGGCAGCTTATAACTCCGGTGTAGAGCTATGGGATAAAAGTGTACAGGATGACTTGAAAGATGCACCACATATGAAAAAGGCAAGCAGCAAGGAACAATCATAAAGTGAAACTTCAATCAGTGGAGTTTTTTCCCACTGATTGTTAGTTGAACCAATCGGGCCTTTACATTATAAAGCGAGGCGACTTGCCCAGGGGTGACAAGCATAAGACGAGCAGATGGTGGGAAGTGCTTTTCTTCCCATCAGCTGATTGGCTTATGACCTCGAGCCCCTAGGAGCCGCAGCTGGATTGGGCAGTTTGCCCCCGCTTATCCTCCTTTGATTCCTCTGAGTCTTGAAGTGGGGGTCTTACTGCCCGTTAGACTGCGATAAAGTGAAACTTCAATCAGCGGGGAGTGCTTTTCTCCCCGCTGATTGTTAGTTGAGGCCCACAGGACAAGGAAGGCTTCGTCAGCATGAGCATCGCACGACCAAATGCGACAGCTTTTGGGAGGAAGTGGGTCACAAAGACGTTGCCACAGGACAAGGAAAGCTGCGGCAGCGATACATCGCACGACCGAAAGCGGCAGCTTTTGGGAGGATGTGGCGTTCTTAGTCTTTGTCCTTCTTTTGGGCCTTTACATTATAAAGCGAGGCGACTTCCCCAGGGGTGACAAGCATAAGACGAGCAGATGGTGAGAAGTGCTTTTCTTCCCATCAGCTGATTGGCTTATGACCTCGAACCCCTAGGAGCCGCAGCTGGATTGGGCAGTTTGACCCCGCTTATCCTCCTTTGATTCCTCTGAGTCTTGAAGTGGGGGTCTTACTGCCCGTTAGACTGCGATAAATAGGAAAACCGCAAGAGAAATCCTCTTGCGGTTTTTTATTATTTATTTTCTTTTTATTACTGCCATGGTACATCTTGATGTGCAAACCAGTTTGTCATTTTCATCTGTTATTTTGATATCCCAGACCATTGTAGTTCTCCCCTGATGCAGCACTGTTGCGACAGCCGTCACGATCCCATCTTTTTTGGCACGTATATGGTTAGCATTGATCTCAAGCCCTGCCACGGACTCCGTTTCTTTGTCGCAAAGTTCAAATGCTCCGATGCTTGCAACAGTTTCTGCAAGGGCGACAGATGCCCCTCCATGCAGGAGGCCAAACGGCTGGCGGGTGCGTTCATCAACAGGCATAGTGGCAACAACACGGCCTTTTTCAAGTGACACGATTTCCATTCCGAGTGTTTCGATTAGAGTACCTTTCAATTCCATTCCCCAATCCCCTTTCGCTATGTAAAATGTTGTCATACTATACTTCATTATATAAGAACAAACTATGGATGTCCTCTTGGACAATCTCAAAAAAGAGGTGACCGTCATGGATCGTGTACGCGAAGGATTAATTCCGGCTGTTCTCGGCACCGCTGTTACTGCGGCAGGCTATGCAATGAAACAAAACCGCAGAACAAACAATATGTTATCAGATACCATCGTTGGTTTTGGGCTCGCCCATATCGTACTTGGAGCCATCGACCTGGTAGAGCACCGCAATCAGTACTAAGTTAGAAAAGCGCAAGCGCCTTGCCCACCCCCGACACCTCGAGGGGTAGGCGCTGGAGCTAGACATATAAAAGGCAGCATCTGGCTGCCTTTTATATTATAATCCCAGCCCCTGATCATGCAGCTTTTCCTGCTCCTTCCCGCGTTTTTTTCTGGTAATGCGGAAAATAAGGAAGATTGCAGCAAAGCCTGCCAGGCCAATCAGTATTTCTTTTTCATGCTTGATGATAGTGTCAATATGATCTCCAAATACGTAGCCGATCGCGAAGGCTAAAGACAGCCATATCAGTGCGCCGCTGTATGCAAATAAAGCGAATTTTTTAAATGGCAATTTACTGAAGCCGTATAAAAAAGGGAGGAAGTTTCGGATACCCGGAACAAAATAGCTGAAGGAGAGGGAAAAGGCATGATACTTTTCCATTAACTTTAAAGAAGAATCAATCGTTTTAGACATCCTTTTGCTTTTATGAAAGTACTTTAGCAAAGGCCTTCCGACCAAACGCCCGATGGTATAACAGGTTGACAATGCCGCCAAAATGCCAAGATAAATGACGATGAATGCAAGCGCAGGGTGAAGCGTTTTTAAAGAGGAAGAAAGTCCAACAGTCATAACAATCAATTCATTTGGCACAGGAAAAATAAAAACTCCTACCCAAAGCCAGAGAAACAGCCCCAAATATCCGTTATTTTCAATGATTTCCAAAATCAGTTCCAGTTCCATTCGGGGCCTCCTATCTATGTAAGCTATGCACAATTATTTACCACACTAATATATTCTTCATTCCCTTCTTTTACCCCTTTTCTAATAATATCAATCCTTTTAAAAAATTCTCTTCCTATCCACCTCCTATGCCTAACCTTTGTGTGAAACAATTTTGTTCCTTCATAGGAAAAGCCTTGTTTTCATATATTGGGAATGCGTGCATTTATTATTAATCGAAAGGGGCAGAACCGAATGTACCCCTATTATTATTTTCGCTATCCAAAGCCCGGATATAATCCTCAGCAGCAAAGCTGCTGGACTTATCCCCAGGCCTATCAGACTTATTATCACCCTGTGCATTTCTACAGGACCTTGCCTGCTGTAGATCCCCAAATGTTCATGAGCTCTGCAAAAAAAATGGAGGTCCTCATGAGAGATGCCAGCACATTGCTTGTAAATATGGCAGAGTCAAAAAAGTTTTCTTATGAACTGATGTCAGCGGCCCAGCAGTCCAACAAGGCGGCAGTCGAAAACCTGCTGAAATCGACAGGCATCTCGCGAGTCCCTACTGTTGACTATACCCCCGACGGGCTAAGACTTCATTTCGAATCAGACAAAGAGGATCCTCAGAAATGCTGTGATTTAACGTTAAAACTGAGATGGATGTAAATAAAAAAGCTCTCAATCAAGAGAGCTTCCCACGTGTTTAGCGGTAATATGGGTTTCCATATGGGCCATAGCCAGGGTATCCGCCACCGCCGTAAGGGGCATATGGTGCTCCTGGCGGGCCATAGAAAGGCGGTGGAGGCGGAGGGCCGTAAAATGGACGTGGAGCAAATAAAGCTGCTCCCAGCCCGCCTCCCAGGAAACCGCCAAGCAAGCCGCCGACGAAAGGAGCTCCTAAAAAGAAAAACCTTTCGTTCCCGTTTCTATATGGGCCTCTATAATAATACATGCAGGGTAACCTCCTTCATTTTCAATCCCTTCTCTATTTAATATGCAGATGTCCTTATTTTGAGTGGGCGGCCAGGAAAGCGGAAGCGCCTTGCTCACCCCCGACAAGCACAAGACGAGCCTCACGGAAAGGCGTCCTTTGCCTTTTTGTGAGGATTGGCTTGTGACCTCGAGGGGGGTAGGCGCTGGAGCTAGACAGCACTAGAAAAGCGGAAGGCGCCCGCTTATAAAGGAACGCAGACTAAAACCGCCACGTCCTGTGGCAACGTCTGCATGACCTGCATCCTCCCAAAAGCTGTCGCTTTTGGTCGTGCGATGTTTATGCTGACGAAGCCTTCCTTGTCCTGCGGGCCTCAAGCATAAGACGAGCCGGCTAAAAGGTTGTTCTTTAACCTTTTGGACGGATTGGCTTATGACCTCGAGCCGATGGCGCCTGGAGCTAGACAACACTGGAAAAGCGGAAGCGCCTTGTCCACCCCCGACAAGCACAAGACGAGCCTCCATAAAGGCGTCCTTTGCCTTTTTGTGAGGATTGCCCGAAATGTGGAGGCGACTGCCAAGGGAAGACAGGCATAAGACGGTTCCTGTAAGAAGGTGTTTTTTCCTTCTGAAAGTTAACGGCTTATGACCCCGAGTCCCTAGGAGCCGAAACTAGACAAGCTTGTGACCTCGAGGGGGCAGGCGCTGGAGCTAGACAGCACTAGAAAAACGGAAGGCGCCCTGACTGCACAAAACAAAATCCCCTTAGCCTTTTGGCCAAGGGGATTTTTGGTATATTAGTTAGCTGCTTTTACTTTAGCAAACGCATCTTCGACAGATACATACTCATAGCCAAGGTCTTTAGCAACCGCTGGGTATGTGATGCTTCCGTTTACAACGTTTACGCCAAGTTTTAGTGCTGCATTGTCTTCAATCGCTTTTACAACACCTTTGTTTGCAATTTGCAGAGCATAGTTGATTGTAACGTTTGTAAGAGCAATTGTAGATGTTCTTGGAACTGCACCAGGCATGTTTGCAACAGCATAGTGAACAACGCCATGCTTATCATATGTTGGATTGTCATGAGTTGTAATGTGATCAACAGTTTCGAAAATACCGCCCTGGTCAATCGCTACGTCAACAACTACTGAACCAGGCTTCATTGTTTTAATCATTTCTTCTGTTACAAGTTTAGGCGCTTTCGCTCCCGGGATCAGAACCGCACCAATTACCAGGTCAGCATCTTTTACGGCTTCTGCAATGTTGAAAGGATTAGACATTAAAGTTTGGATGCTGTTTCCGAAAATATCGTCAAGCTGGCGCAGACGCTCTGGGCTTAAGTCGATGATTGTAACTTGTGCGCCAAGTCCGATTGCCATTTTCGCTGCGTTGATTCCAACCACACCGCCGCCAACGATGGTAACTTTTCCGCGTGATACCCCTGGAACACCTGCAAGAAGGATTCCCATTCCGCCATTCGTCTTCTGAAGGAATTGAGCTCCAATTTGAGCAGACATGCGTCCTGCAACTTCACTCATTGGAGTTAGAAGAGGCAATGTGCGGTTTACTTCCACTGTTTCATAAGCAATCGCTGTAACACCTTTTTCAGTTAATGCTTTTGCAAGCTCAGGCTCTGCTGCAAGGTGAAGGTATGTGAAAAGAACCAATCCTTCACGGAAATAGCCATACTCGGAAGCTAGCGGCTCTTTAACCTTCATAACCATTTCAGCTGCCCATGCTTCTGCAGCAGTATCTACGATAACGGCTCCTACTTCAGTATAATCTTCGTTAGTGAAACCGCTTCCAATTCCTGCATCGATTTCTACTAATACTTTATGTCCGGACTTTACTAATGCGTCAACGCTTGCTGGTGTCGCAGCAACACGATTTTCGTTATTTTTAATCTCTTTAGGTACTCCAATAATCATGGAAAAATCCCCTTTCAATCTATCAATTATGATATTTACTATTGTCAGTATAATAATTTAAGTAAAGCGCTGTCATTGTTAAATCGGTAAAATAAAAGAGCCTCCATTTGTGAAAATCTACAAATGGGGGCTCTTCTTTTCCATTCTCCGGATTTTTAGTTCAAGATATAAAGAAAATTTTGTATTTGTATTCTTCAAGTCAACTTTCCCAATATCGGTTATCCTCTTTAATCGGTAATTCAGTGTATTCATATGAATATGCAGCTTTTTAGCTGTTTCATTCACATTGCTGTCATGATCGATGAAGGCTTCAAGAGTAGTGAGCAGATTGGTCCGGTGCTCAAGGTCATATTTAGTAATCTTTTCGATAGCAGGGTGCTCATACGGTTCCTGCCGTTTCTTTTCAAGGATGGCATCAAGGTAGCGGAAAAGGCCAAGCTGCTGATAGCTATAAATATGATGGATCTCTTCCGGAAATTGTTCTTTAAGACGCAGGACCTGCAATGCCTCCTGATAGCTTTTTTCCACTTTTTCAAAGTGCTGATAAGTTGTTCCTGTTGCCCCGGTAATATGATCGATGCCAAAACGTGATTTCATTTGATCAATGAAAAACTGGATGAATTCAATAAAAGTATTTTCAGCTAGAGCAGGTTCAGGCGGCACTGCTAAAATAACGAATTCATTCCCCATCGCGGCATGGAAGGTTATATGAACCTTTTGGCTTGTCGTGATCAGATAGATGATCTTTTGCTCTATTTTAGAGGTAACCTCTTCTTTAAACCTAAAGACTAGCACAGCAAAAGGTGATGGCGGTTTTATGCTTAAATCCTCAAATCTGTCTGAGATTTCATCATGGGTATGAAAACGGCCGGTTAGCAGTTCCCAGAAAAAATCCCGGTAGCCTTCAGCTCTTTTTTTCTTCTGGGCGTTTAATCTTAACATTTCCGTCCTTGCAGACTGTGCGGCCAGCTTTAGCATATTCAGCTTGCTATCTGTTAAAGCGGCTTCTTCTTCAACTGCCCAGATGTAGCCTAATACTTCATTATGATTACGTATTGAAATGGCTACCCGATTTCCCAGTCCGATCTCCTTTATTTCAGGTATTCTAAGCGGTTCGCCGCTTTGCATCAGCTGCGGAATCACACGTTCCTTCCATAAACGATTAATCACCTTCTCAGGAACCTTTCTGCTGATGATTGTAGCGATTCTTGCGGAATCGGTCTGGTCATCATGTGTACTGTATGCCAGCAGGCGATGATTAACATCTTCTATTGTAACAGGGCATTCCAGGACATCGCGGATCTTATCTACCAATTCCTCCAGATCACTAAATGCCCTCTTAAACGGATCTTTTTCCATTTTAATTATCACCCAATCGTAAAACTTCTTTAAACTGCACTTTTTCTATCCTATTATATTATACCTCAATGCCACCCTGTACTCTACCAAAGCCCTCATGCCTATTCGACAAAATTCGAGCGGGGCCCCTCCCTGTTTTTATAAAATTTCTAATAGTTTTACTTTTTAAATTTGACTTGAAGTTATATTCAGATAATTTTACAATAGGACATGCTCACAAAAAAAGCACATATTAATAGTTTTACTTACAGTATTTGAAAGCGTTAACATCTAGGAGGCGATGATTTATGCTTGAGACGCTTAATAAAATTAACGGGGTGCTCTGGGGCACACCAAGTTTGATTTTGCTGTTTGGTACGGGTGTTCTTTTAACATTCATGCTGAAGGGTCTTCAATTCAGAAGACTGATATATGCATTTAAATTAGGATTTACAAAAGAAGGACAGGCTTCATCCAATGATGAAGGAGATGTCAGTAACTTTAAGGCTCTTATGACAGCTCTTGCAGCAACCATTGGTAATGGTAATATCGCCGGTGTTGCCACCGCGATTACACTCGGCGGACCAGGAGCTATCTTCTGGATGTGGGTTGTTGGTTTGCTTGGAATGGCAACCAAATATGCCGAAGCATTACTGGCAATGAAATACCGTGTAAAAAATGCAAATGGCGAGTACTCCAGCGGACCGATGTATTATGTGGAACGCGGCCTCGGCAAAAAGTTTAAATGGCTTGCAGTTGCCTTTGCAGTCTTTGGCGCTTTTGCAGCACTGGGCATCGGGAACAGTGTTCAATCGAATACGATTGCCGCTGTTATGGATACTTCTTTTGGGATTAATAATTGGGTTACAGGTGTCGTACTTGCTGTGTTGGCTGCCTTAATCATCTTTGGCGGCATTCAGCGCATCAGTACTGTAGCAGGATTCTTTGTTCCAGTCATGGCTGTTCTATATATCGGCGGAGCATTACTGATACTCGCTGTTAACTATGATCAAATCATTCCTGGTTTCCAGACTATCTTCTACTATGCCTTCAATCCGGTAGCAGCGACAGGCGGTTTTGTCGGTGTTGTCGTATCCGAAGCAATCAAGAATGGTGTTTCAAGGGGTATTTTCTCTAATGAAGCCGGTCTTGGTACCGCAGCGCTAATTGCAGGGAACGCAAAGACAGACCATCCTGTAAAACAGGCTCTTGTTGCGATGACTGGAACATTTATTGTTACAATCGTGGTTTGTACGATGACCGGCCTTGTGCTAATCATGACTGGTTTCTGGGACACAACAGGCGGATTGATCTCAGGTGTGGCACATGACGGCAGCCTTGACGGCGGGGCATTAACAAGTGCAGCCTTTACCCATGTTCTTGGAACAGCGGGTGAATATATCGTTGCATTCTCTGTTATATTCTTCGGCTTCTCTACAATCGTCGGCTGGTATGTATATGGTGAAAAATGCTTTGAATACCTTGTTGGCACAAAAGGAATTATGGGATACCGTGCCATTTACATCTTCGCAACTGGCATCGGTGCTGTGGCCAACTTAACTACTGTTTGGGCATTCGCAGACATGGCAAATGCATTAATGATGATTCCTAACTTAATTGCATTAATTCTCTTAAGCAAAGTGGTTGTTAAAGATACTAATGAATTCTTTGAAAATCATTATAAAGCAGCAAATAAGCAGTTAAATAAGGCTAGCTAATATATGTAAAACAAACACAGGTCCCTTGATCTGTGTTTGTTTTTGTTTAGGCGGTATCCCTAAAATGGAAATAACGGCAGTTCATTTCTCTCGTGGATATAGGCAAATATCCGATAGTGATAAAGAAACTCGTCAGTTATTATTCCTTCTTCTTCAAAAGAATAAGCATTTAAAAACGCTTCTATTCTGTCTTCACCCTCTTCTTCCCATACCCCTGTCATCCAGACTTTATAGGCAAGCTTGCTGTTTAAACCGGGATTTCCGCTTTCCTCAAAAAGCTCCTCGATTTGCTCCCTTTCCACCTTTTCGCCTCCCTCACCCGTTTGTTATCCATCCTTTTCTGTTTTTGTCTTCCTTATACATTTTTGGGACACGGCAAATATACAATTTTAGCACCACAAGAGGTGAACTTGTCTATACTATATCGAAGTCTATTTTAAATATCAGGATTGCTTATTACTAACAAATAAGGGAGGGATAACGTTGGAATTGAACGAGTTATTTCATTTAGGCAATAAAACAGCCATTGTCACTGGAGGAGGACGCGGACTCGGTGAGCAAATGGCAAATGCACTTGGGGAAGCAGGAGCAAATGTTGTCATCTGCTCACGCAGAATTGAAGCATGTGAGCATGTCAGAAAAAACCTTGAAGCCAAAGGGGTTAAGGCCCTGGCCATCGAATGTGACATCACCAAGGAAGAAGACATTCAGAAGGTCATCCAAAAAACCTTGGAGACATTTGGAAGCATCGATATCCTCATTAATAATAGCGGTACATCCTGGGTTGCACCTTTTCTGGATCTGCCTGCTGATAAATGGGACAAAGTCATGGATGTGAACTTAAAGGGGCTGTTTTTATTTTCTCAGGCTGCCGCAAAAGTGATGACGAAGCAGGGAAGCGGCAAAATCATTAATATTTCTTCCGTAAATGGAATGAGGGGCACTCACTCGGCATTTCTTGATGCAGTGCCTTACAGCACAAGTAAAGGAGCAGTTATCGCACTTACAAAGGATTTAGCTGTAAAATTGGCTCCTGCCGGCATTCAAGTAAACGCTATTGCTCCAGGCTTCTTTCCTACCAAAATTACAAAAATCCTTGAAAAATCGAGTTCAGTCATTCTCAGAAAGATTCCTGCCGGAAGATTTGGCAGCGAACATGACTTAAAAGGAGCAGCTGTGTTTTTATCATCCAAAGCGTCTGATTACGTGACAGGACAGGTATTAGTCGTAGATGGAGGAATGACGGTATCCCTTTAAGGTTTCACAGAGCTAACTTCATAGAAAGGAGAAAGTTTATGTCTATTAACCATACAGAAGCCCTATTGCAGGCAATAAAAAAGTTAGGGACAAAAGTGGAAAGAGAACTGAATGAATCTATTCAGAACTCTATTAACAAAGAAGATATTTTCAAAAACTTAGTCACCCGTTCCGAGGTGACTGCAGCAAGCATGAAAAAACTCCGGGACGCCATTGAAACACTATCCATCCCTCTTAACTTTCCTACCAAGACCGACGTGGCAAATGCAGCAAAACTAACTGTTCAGGCTGAAGAAAAAATGGATCAGATTGACGAAAAAGTCATCGCTTTGGCCAGATCTATTGAGGAAATAAAAAAAGCACTTGGCAGCCCTGCTGAAAGTGCGGAAAAATAAATGGAACAAAATACAGCTTCCAAAAAACTGTTTGGATTCGTTAAAACTCTTTTACAGCCTGATCCGGAGATCAATTTAACTCCAAGGACTGCAGTATGGAAAAGAAATAAGGCAACTCTCTGGCACTATGCCCCTTCCAGCAAAAAATACAGTATCCCCATTTTCCTTGTCTATTCACTTGTCAATCAGCCCTTTATCTTAGACCTGGGACCACAGAACAGTTTAATCGAAGCTTTGGTTAACAGCGGGTATGATGTCTATTTGCTGGATTTCGGGATTCCGGGCTATGAGGATAAAGACATTACGATGGAAGATTATATTACTGAATACATCCAGAAGGGGGTAAAAAGAGCTTTATATCACTCGGGAGCAGACGAAATAACTGTGATGGGCTTTTGCCTGGGAGGCACCTTTGCAGCCATTTATGCGGCCATTGCGGATGAACCGGTCAAAAACTTAGTATTGTCTGTTGCACCAGTTGATTTCAGCATTGTCCCGGTCTTTGATAAATGGGCAGATGAACTGCGAAATGGAGAAGGCAGCCTGGAAACCACTTTTGATGCATGGGGACTTATCCCCGCCTTTGCCATTAAATCAGGTATGCGGCTATTTACTTCCCCCCTCTATTACTCTCCATATTTATCGCTTCTGGCCAGGGCCGACGATGAAGCATATGCGTCCCGCTGGAAGCGATTTAACCATTGGACCAATGGCCATATTCCATTTGCAGGGGCTGCACTGAAGCAAATCCATCAAGATCTTTTAAAAGACAATAAGCTTGTGAACGGTACATTAACGATCGGAGAAAAGAAAGCCGCACTCAGTAATATTAAAGCTAATTTGCTCGCTGTCGCGTCAGATAATGACCGACTTGTTCCAAAAGAGCAGATTCTTCCGGTCATGGACCTGGTGTCCAGTGCTGATAAAACTTTTCATCTCCTTCAGGGCGGGCATGCCAACCTTACTTCAGAAGGAAAAGTTCCTGACTATATGGACAAATGGCTGTCAGCAAGATCAGGATAAAGTGAAACTTCAACTCCTCCATTGATTCCTCCGAGTCTTAAAGTGGGGGTCTTACTGCCCGTTACACTGCGAAAAATATAATATTTATCATTCCCCTGCCTCGCAGGGGATTCAATATTTAAAGGAGGTAACTTGATGACTTTATGGAATTATCCAAATTATTTTATATACGACTACACTGTCAGTGCTTATATGGGTTTTGCTTCATTTGTGTTTAGAGACTTATTTTCTGCTTAGTTTTAAGACCATGCCATTGATGCATGGTCTTTATTTTTTTATGTTAGCCCAAATGGTGTTTTTCATGCTTAGCTGCAAATAATAAGCAAATGAACAATAGGAAATCACAGGAGAGCCTTAAGCAGGCATCTGACAATGACAAGAGCAGAAGGAGACTAATAATGGACTTGAAGATTTTCAAGGCAATCAACCGTTTATCCGGTCGTATAGCATTTATTGATTATTTAATGATTCTTTTATCAAATAGGGCAAGGTATTTATTTTTATTTGTCCTGGCATGCATGTGGCTGGCCAAAGGACCTTCCAGAACAGCCGCAAAAAAAGCTGCTGCTGCTTCTCTGATTGCAATCTTTGTAAATAAGGTTCTAAAAATTTGTTATTTCAGGCCCCGTCCCTTCATAAAAAATAAGGTTGGCCTATTAATTCCAGCCAAAAGAGACTCAAGTTTTCCAAGCAAGCATACAGTAGTTTCGTTTGCTGCTTCTATCGTCATTTTTTACGGAAACCAATTTATAGGCCGTATTTTGCTGTGGGTTTCAGCATGTACAGGCTTCGCCCGCATCTGGGCAGGCCACCACTACCCTTCCGATGTTATTGGCGGTGCTCTTATTGGCGGAACAATAGGCTGGTTCACAGAAAAACTTTCAAAACCAGAAATAAAGTGAAACTTCAATCAGTGGGGGTTTTCCTTATCCCCCACTTATTGTTAGTCGCGTTCTAGTGTCGCTAAGATCTCCGCTAGCGCTTCGATCAATCGACACTACGAACCCGATTGGTTCAACTAAGCCTCTGCCTGCGCGTCGGCAAGTTTCACTGTATCTCACCAATCGGGCCTTTACGGGCAGTTTGCCCCCCGCTTATCCTCCTTTGATTCCTCTGAGTCTTGAAGCGGGGGTCTTACTGCCCGTTAGACTGCGATAAAAAAAATGTAAAATCCGCACTTTCTTTAGCGAAAGAAAACTTGTTTTGTCAGCCGGGAAGGACTTCACGTTAAACGGGTAGAATTCCTTGTGAAAACGGGAGGGGATCAGTATGAATACAAGTGCTGCTGCTAAATTATTAGGGGTTTCACCAAGCACTATTCAGCGATGGGTTAAACAACTGGAACTCCGCACGGAACGAAATGAATTGGGTCATTACTTATTTACGGAAGACGACATTAGCCTGCTAAAACAGGTGCAGGATCAGCTTAATCAGGGGATAATATTGCAGGACGTTACTGTAAAGGGAAAAAAGACGAGAAAGGGTACGGTTCATGTAGAAGCAGCTGCCGCTCCGGCAATAGAGAAAATATATTTAAAAATCAGCGAGCTTGAGAAGCGGCTGAATGGAAAAGCAGATGATGTGGTGTCTTATCAGCTGCTTCAGCACCGCAGCGAAATAGAGGAACTGCAGAAAGAAAATGCACGCCTGCTTAAACGAATTGAGGCTCTTGAAGCCAGGACAGCTGTTAAAAATCGGGACATCCCTTCTGATACCCTTCTGGTTTTTGATCAGGAGAAGCCCAGGAAGAAATTAAAAAAGAGAAATATTTTCACAATGCTGTTCGGATTTTAATAAGAATAAAAGCGTATGCAACGCTTTTATTCTTATTAATCATCCCAGCTAAACCGCTGTTCACGAAAGGGGTCTCCATAGTTGTGATAGCCGTTCTTCTCCCAAAAACCAGGCTTGTCGGTTTTAGAGAACTCGACGCCTCTAATCCACTTTGCACTTTTCCAGAAATACAGATGCGGAATCACGGCCCGCAGCGGAAATCCGTGCTCGGGAGTAAGGGGCTCACCGTTATGGGTATGTGCCAGCAGACTGGTGCTTTTTAGATAATCCTTAATGGGAAGGTTCGTGGTCCAGCCCTCTTCCGCATGAAGAATCACAAATTGTGCTGTTTCTTTTACGCCTGCCAGCCTGGCAATTTCTGCGGCGGAGACTCCCTCCCAGACATTATCAAGCTTTGACCAGCCCGTGACACAGTGGATATCATTTTTGTACAGAGTCTGAGGAAGGTTCATTATCTCCTCATGCGAAAAGGATAATTCCTTATCCACTTCTCCAAATATTTGCAGGTTCCATTCCCTCATATCCTTATAGTACGGAACATTTCCGTAATGCAATACAGGAAAGGCAGTCGTCACATTTTGATTGGGCGGTACCCGGTCTGAGGTCTGTTTTCTGATTTTCCCAAAATACACTGAAGCCACCTCCGTTCCATTTCTTTTATCGTACCCTACTTTAAGGGCTGATAACAAAACAAAAGCGGAAGCGCCTTGCCCACGATAGAACGCAGACTAAAAGCGCCACGTCCTGTGGCAACGTCTGCATGACCCCCATCCTCCCAAAAGCTGTCGCTTTCGGTCGTGCGATGTTTTTGCTGTCGAAGCCTTCCTTGTCCTGGGGGCCTCAAGCACAAGACGAGCCTTCCGGAAAGGCGTTCTTTGCCTTTTTGGGAGGATTGCCCGAAATGTGGAGGCGACTGCCCAGGGACGACAGGCATAAGACGGTTCCTGTAAGAAGGCGTTTTTCCTTCTGAAAGGAAACGGCTTATGACCCCGAGTCCCTAGGAGCCGAAACAAGACAGGCTTGTGACCTCGAGGGGGTAGGCGCTGAAGCTAGACGTAGATAAATTCTTCCACAGAGTTATATACAAATCGCGATTTTATAATTTCCTAAAAAAATGAGAAAGCAGCCCCCTTCCGGGAAGCTGCTTACGATTATAAGACCATTGCCGCCAGCCATCCAAACAGGATGAGCGGAATATTGTAGTGCAGGAATGTTGGCACACATGTATCCCAGATGTGATTGTGCTGTCCATCTGCATTCAAGCCTGCTGTTGGCCCCAATGTACTGTCTGACGCAGGAGAACCGGCATCTCCAAGAGCTGCGGCTGTTCCCACTAGAGCAATCGTTGCCATCGGACTGAAGCCAACCTCCAGTGCAAGCGGAACAAATATAGTTGCAATAATCGGAATGGTGGAAAATGAAGATCCAATCCCCATTGTAACAAGTAAGCCGACAAGAAGCATCAGCAAGGCTGCAAGTGATTTATTATTGCCAATTACCTCAGCCGCCTGTGCAACAAGGCTATCGACATCACCTGTTTCTTTTAATACATCAGCAAAGCCGAATGCAGCCAGCATAACAAATCCAATGAATGCCATCATCTTCATACCTTCAGTTAAAAGCTGATCTGCCTCGTTCCATTTAATTGCACCGCTGATGTAAATAACTATAATACCTGTCAGCGCCCCAAAGATCATCGAATCAAGCTGAAGCTGAACGATGAGAGCTGCCGCAATTGCAATGAGTGAAAAAATAATGCCCTTTTTAGAGTAATTGCCTTTTTCCCTCTCAATTAATTCTGATGGACGATAATCTCTCTTTTTACGATAAACAAATAATGCAGCCAAAAGACCGGCAGCCATACCAACTACTGGAATAAGCATAGCCTTCGGGATGTCAGCCATTTCCACTGGCAGCCCGCTGTTCTCCATATTTTCTGCAAGTATTCCTTGGAATATCTGGCCAAAGCCTGCAGGAAGCAAAATATACGGAGCCGTTAAACCAAATGTCAGTACAGACGCGATCAGGCGCCGATCTATTTGCAGCTCATTCATAACCTTTAATAATGGCGGAATTAAAATGGGAATAAACGCGATATGAATGGGAATTAAGTTTTGGGAAAAAATAGACATTAATAATATAGAAAATACGATGAGTGCCTTTGATAATGTTTTCCCTTTGGACTCCCCGTCTTTCCCAACCTTGTCAAGGACCCATTCCACTAATAGATTCGGAAGCCCCGTTGCGGAAATGGCCAAGGCAAATCCGCCCAATAACGCATAACTCAATGCAACCTCTGCACTGCCTCCAAGTCCATTTGAAAAAACTTCAATTGTTTTATCTATACTTAATCCGCCTGCGAGCCCGCCTGCCAATGCACCTGCCACAAGAGCAAGAACCACATTGACGCGCAGAAGACTGAGAACAAGCATGATCAAAACTGCAAGTATAACTGCATTCATGATGCAACCCTCTTTCTATTCATTGTTTCACTTTTACTTTAGTCTGCTAAATCGGTAGAGAACTAAAACACATGTATTAAATTATCATACTAGTGCTTTTTATGTCAATAATTTTAAGCCGATTCGAGATGGGAGTTTCCGCCAGACGGATGTTATTTTGGATAAGCCGGCCGCTAAGGATTTTTACTAGAATAAAAAAACTCCGGATTGCTCCGGAGTTCTGATTTCACTTTTATTTTGTTTCAAATCTTTCAACCAGCAATGCCAATGTACGCACCATTACGCCTGTCGCGCCGTCTGGTCCAAGATCATGGCTTTTTCCTGTAGTGGCTGTACCTGCAATATCGAGGTGCACCCATGGTGTGTCTTCGGCAAATTCACCAACAAAACCTCCGCCCATGATCGCATGGCCGGCACGTCCGGGTGAATTGTTCAGATCTGCAATTTTGCTGCTTCTGATTCTTTCTTTATCTTTTTCAAAAAGAGGCAGCCGCCAGATTGGTTCGCCAGCTTCATAGGAGGCTTCCAGCACCTGCTCAAACCACTCTTCATTATTGGTTAATGCACCTGTTGTTTCTTCCCCCAGTGCAACAATGACACCGCCAGTCAGGGTTGCGACATCCACCAGGCAGTCTGCTCCATGGTGCTTCGCATATGTTACTGCATCAGCAAGTGCCAGACGTCCTTCTGCATCCGTATTGAGGACTTCAATGGTTTTTCCGCTCATGGAGGTGAGGACATCATCCGGCTTAAACGCGGTTCCGCTCACCATATTATCTGTAGAAGGAATGACTGCGACAACATTTTTTTCAGGCTTCAGTTCGCCGATGACTTCCATTGCGCCAAGTACTGCCGCTGCACCGCCCATATCGGATTTCATGCCGACTATGCCGTCCTTCGGCTTAATGGAATAGCCTCCTGTATCGAAGGTGATTCCTTTGCCGACGAGACCGATAACATCCTTCCATTCTTCCTTGCCCTGATATTTTAAGACAATCATCTTAGGAGGCTCTGCCGAACCCTGGTTAACCGCCAAAAGAGCACCCATGCCAAGCTTAAGCATGTCCTCTTTTTCTAGGATCTCCACTTCAAATCCGTATCTCCACGCTAGTTCAGATGAGTAATTTGCCAAGTCAGTGGCAGTCAGCATATTGCCTGGCAGATTGACTAATGTGCGGGCTGAATTCGTTCCTTTCCCGTGGGCATATCCAACTGTAAGGGAAGCCTTTACATCTTCTTCATCTGCAGCTTCACAATAAACAGCAATACTCTCAATTTCCTTTTCCGGTTCATTTGATTTCTGTTTGTAATCTTCAAACTTATAGGTGGAAAGGGCAAACGCCTCGCTTAGTGCATGTGCTGCATCCAGCGCATCTACATTACCGCCAATAAAAGTATCAAGACAAACACCGGCATTTTGAAGCTTGGACGATTTCACTTCCTTGAATGCCTTTCCTAAAGCTTCACGCAAACCTTCAAAGCTGAATTCTTTTTCTTTTCCAAGACCCACTGTAATAAATCGTTTGGCCCCAATTTTTCCAAAAGTATGTATTTTTGCAATCGCTTTCTTCTTAGCAGAAATATCGCCGCTCTTCACAAGTTCTGTCAAATGGCCCTCAAAATGTTCATCTGCACGGGCAAGTATTCCCTCAAACCTGGCTGGTTTATCAAAAACACCAACAATCAGGCATTCCTGTTCGGCTGAAACGTCAAATTCTTTCTTAACAGAAAACATACTGGCACCCCCATAATCTATTTATCTCTTATTATATCGAAAATATTGAATTATTTCGACTATCTAATTTCTGCTTTGTTAATCCTTCAGATACAGTACCAGCTGAGGTAATTTAGGAAGAATACCGACCTTATCAAATGGAAGACGGTCGATATCTTTCGGAAATATAGAGAGGCATTCTTCAATAAAAGCGTACACATGCTCAAGATCCAATCCCCAATGTCCGGGTCTGTATGCCTGTAAATATTCATGTGCAGCCTCCATCATTAGCCTTGCACCTTTGACATTGCCATATTCATAGTGATAAATGCTGACACTCATTTGAAGCAGGCCTTTTAAAAACAAATTGCCTTTATCAGTCATCCACATTTCTTCAAGAAGATCATGGCAGGTGTAATAATCACCTTCATTGAAACTGACAAAGAATTCATAGTACTCAAGAGGATAATCTTCCATGAAATCACTCCATTTTCCGGATCTTGTACTAGTCATTTTAACAAAAAACTCTTTTCGTATAAATCGTTGTTTTTCATCAGCAATGTGGCCCGTTGATTTCCGCTCCAGGATGCTCAGCGAACCGCGGGGCGGGCGGTGAGCCTCCTCAACGCTGCGCGTCTGCGGGGTCTCACCTGTCCCGCTACTCCCGCCGGAGTCTCGCACCTTCCGCTCCAATCAACTCAGCAAATAATATATATCAATCAAGCAACAAACTGTGAAAACAGCCTAACAAAAAGAAAAGAGATTAAATATAATCATTAATTATTGGGTAAAGAAAATAGAGACAGAAAGGAGAATGTAATGGATCCTCTATTATTTGCCGCTTTCACAGCCGGGTATATCCTGCTATTTATATGGGCCATTCTCATTGTAAAGAACAGCGGCCCTGTTAGTGCTGCCTTCCTGCTGCCTGTAATTCTCGGATTGATTTACGATAATGGAATTCTTGCTGCTGGTAGTTTGATCGGGGAAGGCAATACTCTAAAGCTACTGAATTATGCACGATTCTGGATTCATGCCTTTTTTACACCGCTGCTTGTTCTATATTCCTGGCATACTTTAAAACAAGCTGATATTGATTGGGCAAAAACAGATACACTAAAAGGGGCTGCATACCTGCTCACTGCCGGATTGATTCTTCTGGAGATTTTCACCGAGGCTTTCGGCCTTGAACTTGAAGCGAAATGGGAATATGGAGTTCTAAGCTATTCAAACGCAGAGGCAAAGGGCGGCCCTCCGATAATGGTGCTGATCATTTCCGCCGTATTGCTGGCGGCATCTGTATTTATTTGGCGCAAACAGGGATGGTTCTGGTTTTTTGCGGGTTCCGTCTTGATGATTATCGGAAGCGCAATCGATATTCCAGTTGAGAGTGCCGCTGCCGTGAATGCTTTTGAATGGATTCTTTTGCTTTCCCTGACAGCAACAGCATATTTTCAAAAAAAGCGCGGTTTAACAAAAACTTAAAGCAGACCCTCTTGCAGGAAGGAACAATCTGTTGGAGAATATTAGTTAGTATAACATTACGAAGTTCCTGAATCTGCAGAATCCGAGCCAGGTATAGCTTCGGACACAGGAAGCTGAAATGAGCTGGTCAAGGTCCGAACATGGTTTTACTTCAGACAAAAAATGCAGAAATAAGCTGGTCACAGTCTGAACATGGCTCAACTTCGGACACAAATTGCTGAATTGAGCTGGTCAGAGTCCGAACATGGCTCAACTTCGGACACAAAGTGCTGAATTGAGCTGGTCAGAGTCCGAACATGGCTCAACTTCGGACACAAATTGCTGAATTGAGCTGGTCAGAGTCCGAACATGGTTCAACTTCGGACACAAATTGCTGAATTGAGCTGGTCAGAGTCCGAACATGGCTCAACTTCGGACACAAATTGCTGAATTGAGCTGGTCAGAGTCCGAACATGGTTCAACTTCGGACACAAATTGCTGAATTGAGCTGGTCAGAGTCCGAACCCGGTTCAACTTCAGACACAAAAAGTGCAAAAAACAACTCAGAGTCCGAACATGGCTCAACTTGGGACACAAAAAGTGCAAAAAAAACTCAGAGTCCGAACACGATTCAACTTCAGAAAGCAGAATAGAATTCAAAGATGGAGTATCATACAACCCAAAGGTGGTCTCACATGGAATTATTGACAAATTTCCCCCTATGGTCTGCTTTGGCAGCCATCTTCTTTGCCCAATTTGTAAAAGTGCCCATTCAATTTATTGCCACCCGAAGAGTGGATTGGTCCCTTTTAACCAGTACAGGCGGAATGCCAAGCTCACACTCAGCTGCAGTAACTGCCCTTTCAACCGGGGTGGCACTTGAAACCGGAATGGACTCTGCTGTTTTCGCTGTTTCTGCCGTTTTTGCCATTATCACTATGTTTGATGCTACGGGAGTGCGGCGTCAGGCCGGGGAACAGGCGATTGTATTAAACCAGCTTGTTGCCGACTTCAATAAATTCGTTGAAGAAGCAAAGACATGGCAGAAAAAAGCTGGCCAGGAAAAACAGAAAGAATTGAAGGAGCTGCTGGGCCATAAGCCGATAGAAGTACTCTTTGGGGGCCTGACTGGAATTTTATTAACTTTAGGGCTTCATTATTTATTTTCCTAAAGGTTGTGATGTAAATGAAAATCCTTTCCTTATGCCCAAGCAATACTGAATTAGTGGAATACTTGGGATTGACTGATATGCTTGCCGGCGTGGACGATTATTCGGATTGGCCGGAGCAAATTTCCAATCTGCCCAGGCTGGGTCCTGACTTGTCTATTAACATGGATAAAGTGGAGGAACTGCAACCGGACCTTGTGCTTGCCTCCCTGAGTGTACCCGGCATGGAAAAGAATGTAGCAGAGCTTGAAAAAAGGCAGATTCCCCATATTGTCTTAAATCCCCAAAGCCTCGCAGATATTGCAAATGACCTGGTTTTTACTGCTGAAAAAATCGGGATGCCTGAGAGAGGGATTTTGGCGGCTAAACAGTTTACGGAGAAAATAGAGGAACTTAAGCACATCTCAAGCAGGATTGAAAAAAAACCAAGCCTCTATTGGGAATGGTGGCCAAAGCCTGTGTTTACTCCTGGCAAGGTCAATTGGCTGACGGAAATCAGTGAAATAGCCGGTGGACGGAATTTATTTGCTGATGTTGAGCTTGCAAGTGTCCAGACTGATTGGGAGGATGTCCTGAATCGGCAGCCGGATTATATCTGTCTCGCCTGGGTCGGTGTCAGAAGAGAAAAGGTGAATCCGGAGATTGTCCTGAATCGTCCAGGCTGGAGTGAAATGGGAGCAGTAAAACAGGAAAGAATCCTGGTTTTGGAAGAAGAACTGTATTGCAGGCCTTCACCGCGGCTGATTGAAGGCGCCATAAAATTAGCAGAAAAGATTCATCCGCAGGCATTTTCTGTTTGATAATACAAAAAGGCAAATCCGTTCATTGCGGATTTGCCTGTCTTCTGTTTATTTTTTCTCAGATTTGATATATTGCTGTCTGAAAACCTGCATGGCTTCATTTTCATTCAGTAACCTTAAATCTTCTTCCGTAAGGGTTCCATCGCCCATTTCAACAATGTAAACATCGAGCGTTTTCTTTCCCCAATTATTATAAACATCATCAACCGTTTCATAATAGAGATCCAATTTATTCCCCTTAATGGCACCGCCTTTATCAGCTACAACACCATACCCATAATCAGGAATAAACAGGATCGTCCCAATCGGAAAAACATTTAAATCTGCTGCGACTGTAGAGTATAAGTCCCTTTTAACTTTAACACCTGAGTATGTAATGCCAAAGGACGGATGATCCGGATTTTTTCCTGTCGACTCGTAAAAAGCTGTATATCCGGTAGCAATTACTTGTTTTTTCTGATACTGCGACCAGTCAATTGATTCCTCCAGTGTCGGCGCCTGTTCAATTGCGACAGCTTCACTCGCAGAAATCTTCGGTTCCAGGCTCACGGCCTGCTTCAAAAACTTAAATGCTACGCCAACCGATTTTAATGTATGTTCAAAATCTGAATTTCCATCTTTGCCAGCTTGTTCAGCATTTTGCTGCAGCTGTACAATTGATCTTGCTTCCACCCCGGAAATCGAATGGAAAGTTGTCAATAATGCACCTATAAATAAGGCAGACATTACTGTACGTTTCATCCATTTTGTAATTATGTTCATCTTTTACACTCCTCCCAAAGTTAGTCATTTCCCTTCTTCGAGAGAAATATTCATAACTTATGGGAAAGAAAGGCTTCCATCAGCCAATTACAGACAGGATAAAGCCAGTAATACCATAGGCTTGCCCGATTTGATCACACTAATCAAAAAAAATAAAAAATCCCCACACCCGGCAGAGATTTCAACACTAATTTAAAACATCCGATATCCTTTTTTACGGAGCAGTCTAATCGTGATTCCGGCAACAATGGCGCCTGCCATTCCGCTGCTGAGTATAAGGATGTCCGCCAAAGCGAGGCTGGACATTTCTACTCCAAGACTGGAAAACGATTCCTCCGGTTTTTGAAAATACTCAATGAAACGAACTTTATCAATGATAAAAATGGCAATTACGGGATAAATAATAGCCATAATCCAAGACATTCTTAATAGCATATTTAATATAAAACCTATTCCAAAAAACAGCACAAAAAACAGAAGCATCGAAATAGGCAAAACGAAAATCGTCATTTGCATGAACTTGTTTCCTCCCTTAACACATCAATAATTAGTTTACTTTATTGTGGATTGGGGAGTCAACAAGAAAAGCGGGTGTGTCAATACACCCGTTATGAAAAGAAAAACTTCGCTGCTCGCGAAGTTTGACTTTATCACAGTCTAACGGGCAGTAAGACCCCCACTTCAAGACTCAGAGGAATCAAAGGAAAGTGGGGTCAAACTGCCCAATCTAGCTGCGGCTCCAAGGGGCTCGAGGTCATAAGCCGATCAGCTGATGGGAAGAAAAGCACTTCCCACCATCTGCTCGTCTTATGCTTGTCACCCCTGGGCAAGTCGCCTCGCTTTATAATGTAACGGCCCGAAAGAAGGACAAAGACTAAGAACGCCACATCCTCCTAAAAGCTGCCGCTTTCGGTCGTGAGATGTATCGCTGCCGTAGCTTCCTTGTCCTGTGGCAACGTCTTTGTGACCCACTTCCTCCCAAAAGCTGTCGCATTTGGTCGTGCGATGCTCATGCTGACGAAGCCTTCCTTATCCTGTGGGCCTCAACTAACAATCAGTGGGGGATAAAGCCCCCCACTGATTGAAGTTTTACTTTATTCCTTTTTCTTTCCTGTACCGCCGCAGCAGCTGCAGGTTTCAGATCCGCCTAATAGTAATTGAAAATACCCTTTACCGGAACAATACATACACTCTTTGTTTTCATATTTCTTAGCTGTCATTTCATTCATCTCCTTTTGAATTTTCGTAACTGAATTTTCTGATAATATACCAAGGATTTGAATAAATGAAAAGCTCCATATTTCATGAAAAACTATCGTTGGAAACGCATACAAGCATTATTTACTTCTGATTTCTCGTTCTTTCTCTAAATTTCAGAAAATTATAAAAATAATTTATAAGCTGTATAGCCGAAAGTATCCCCGGGATTAATGCCGTTAATTAAAGGTTTGATGGACGAATCCGAAGTATCCAATATGTATTTTAAAAGAACTGATGCATCCGGATCATCTGCAAGTTCTTTCGGATTGCGATACTGTACATCGAGTAGTTCGCTTTCCTGAACTTTTAATGATTGTTCAGGCTCAGCTTCAAGCAAAAACAAAATCATATTATCACTGACTTCTCCTTTTATGACACCTGTACGCAATCCAAGCAGGCCTTTCACTGTACATTTTATCCCGGTTTCCTCTTCTATTTCCCGGACTGCAGCTTCATCAGCCGTTTCGCCTGGTTCCACAAACCCTGCGGGCAGAGACCATTTGCCTTTAAGCCCTCCATATTTCTTTTTAACAACAAGCCAGTTGCCTTCAGGTGAAATAACAAGCCCGGAAACCGCAAGCCACACCTTTCCCCTTTTATGTTCGACTCCCATTCACACACCCCCTTTTACGTCATTTTATCACGAAAAAATCACCATTAAAAAAAGGGACAGACTTTAGAGTCCATCCCCATATATAAATGATAGCTGATTGATTAAAGAACGTTGAATTTACCTTTTTTCAATACAAGAGATGGTCCGCCAACCATGTAAAGTGCACGGTTATCGATCATCTTCTTCATGAATGAAGCTTTAGTTCCAACCATTTTCTTTCCGAATGCCACACCGATGGCATCATGTTCGCCCAGAGAACATACAGTACCTTTAATATCCGGTGTAAACGTTTCAAGATCAGTTTTATTACGGATTAAAGCAGTAATGTTTCTTGCACATACTTCACCCTGCTGCATAGCAATTTGGGCAGTAGGAGGGTATGGACGGTTAATTTCTTCATTGATGATTAATGAGCAGTCTCCGATGATAAACATATTATCATGGCCAGGAGCGCGCAAATCAGGCTGAACTTTTACACGGCCGCGCATTGCTTCAATGCCGGATTTTTCAATAATAGAATTTCCGCGTACACCTGCAGCCCAGACAACTGTTGCAGCTTTGATTTCTTCTACTTCATCTTCTCCCTTGCCAACGATAATTCCTTCAGGAGTAGCTTCTTTAATCGCTGTTCCGATCATGAATTGTACGCCTTTTTTCTCCAAGTGGGATACAGCGTAATTAACAAGCTCCGGATCAAAGCCTGGAAGAACCATTGGAGCTGCTTCCACACAAATGATTTTCACTTTATGATAGTCCACATCGTATTCTTTGCAAAGCTCAGGAACACGGTTTGCCAACTCTCCAAGGAATTCAATGCCAGTGAAGCCTGCACCGCCGACAACAATTGTCAGGCGCTCATCTTTTTTCTCGGCGTCTGTATTATAAGTAGCAAATTGGTATTCGATATGCTCGCGGATTTGACGTGCAGCATTGACATTGACAATCGAAAATGCATGTTCCTTAAGTCCTTTGATACCGAATGTCTCCGGCTCAGCTCCAAGTGAAACAACCAGATAATCATAGTCAATTTCGCCGTTTTCCAAAATGACTTTCTTTTCTTCTGCTTTAATTTCAAGAGCAGTGCCCTGAACGAATTCAACTTTGTTGCGGTCAATAACATCTTTTATATCATAGCGTACACGATCATGATGAAGTGTTCCGGCTGATGCCTCGTGCAGCCATGTTGTTTCATAATGGTAGTCATTCTTGTTCACTAAAACGATTTCCGCTTCGTTTGTTCCTACAGATTTCTGCAAACGGGTTGCAACCATCAAACCGCCGTAGCCTCCACCGAGGATTACAATCTTTGGCTTTCTCAAGTGTATCACTTCCACCTTTTTTAAGTATTTTCTAATGTTTTCTTATCTTCCACTGCTTTATATTTTTTATAGCCAAAAACATAAAAAAACTTTGTGATTTTATTCACTAATTAGTTCAAAAAAACTCAAAAAAATTGTCATAAAATATTAACATTATTCCTCCATTAATCTTATTCTACTTCATAGGGTTTTTCAACCCCAAAAAAATAGACGAAAAACTTAAAAATTTTAGGAAAAATTAAAAAAATATACGTGTTTTTATTTTCATGTATTCCACTCGAAATATTCCTATCATTCATAATATTTACCTCTATTCGTGAGGTTTCAAACGATATATGTTAAAATAAAGAATAGAATTTTCAATACATACGTGGGGGGATTTTGCATGAAAGAAGATCAAAAAGTGTATGACATAACCATTATTGGCGGGGGGCCAACTGGTTTATTCACTGCTTTCTACGGGGGCATGAGACAAGCATCAGTAAAGATTATTGAAAGCTTGCCGCAGCTTGGGGGACAGTTATCTGCTCTTTATCCTGAAAAATACATATACGATGTTGCCGGCTTCCCGAAAGTCCGCGCCCAGGAATTGATTGATAACCTTAAGGAACAAATGGCTAAATTCGAGCCCACTGTATCACTTGAGCAGTCTGTTGAAAAGTTGGAGAAGCAGGCTGATGGAACATTCAAGCTTACCACCAATAAAGAAGTGCATTATTCAAAAACTATCATTATCACTGCCGGCAATGGCGCTTTCCAGCCTCGCCGTCTTGAACTTGAGAGTGCCGTTCAATACGAAGGCAAAAACCTTCATTACTTTATTGATGATTTAAATCAATTTGCCGGCAAAAAAGTCGTTGTGTTCGGCGGAGGGGATTCTGCTGTGGACTGGGCATTAATGCTTGAGCCTATCGCTGAGAAAGTCACCATTGTTCATCGTCGCGATAAATTCCGTGCACATGAACACAGTGTAGAAAATCTGCAGAACTCCAAAGTAGAAATTAAAACACCTTATGTTCCTGCTGAGCTTATTGGTGACAGTGAAGGAATCAGCCAAGTCGTACTTGAAGGTGTGGCTTCAAAGGAGAAAGAAGTATTTGATGTTGATGCGGTAATCGTTAACTACGGATTCGTTTCCTCGCTTGGCCCAATTAAGGAATGGGGTCTTGATATCGAAAAGAATTCCATCGTGGTTAACTCCAGAATGGAAACAAATATCGAAGGCATCTACGCGGCCGGCGATATCTGCACATATGACGGGAAAGTTAAGCTTATTGCCTGCGGTTTCGGTGAAGCGCCAACTGCCGTCAATCATGCAAAATCCTACATTGATCCAAAAGCAAAAGTGCAGCCAATGCACAGCTCTTCCATGTTCGGCAAATAAGATAGGAAAAGGACGGCCCGTTCGGGACCGTCCTCTTTTGATGAGTAATGTTTTTTTAGCACTCTTCCGGTGTACCTGTATTTGTAGCTGTGCGGAAAGAAGATCCGCAGCCGCAGTTGGCTATGGCATTGGGATTGTCGATTGTGAATCCGCCGCCCATCATGGATTGTTTATAATCAATTTTTGTGCCATTTAAGATAGGTGCGTCTTCCTTGCTGACAAGAACCTGAATTCCATAGTGCTCTGACTGGATATCCCCTTCCTCGACTTCGTGTGCAAACCCCATTCCATAGGAAAGCCCGCTGCACCCGCCTCCTTTAACAGCTACGCGCAAGAATGCATCTTCTTCCTCATTTTGCTTCATCATTTCTTTTATATGCAAAGCTGCTGCTTCTGTTATATCCACAACTTTTTCCATGTTATTCCCTCCTGTCATGTAAGGATACTTCTATAAACATAGTATATACAGTAACAGGCATGTGCTCAACTTAAGCGGCTTTTACATTTTTTAATTTTTCTATGATACATCCTAAACAATAGTTCTTTATACTCAATAACTACATCAATAGTGGTATAATAGTCTCATTCATCATCTCCGGAGGTGGCATTCTATGCAGCAATTAAAACTGACTTATGATAAAAAATGCGAATGCAGAGTCTGCAAACAGAGTTTCACCACTAAAAAACTCCGCTCCAGATTTGTAAGAGCAGCTGAATTTGACAGTGATTTCTGCCCTAATTATGCTGATGCAACCACGAACCCTCTTTTATATCATATAAATACCTGTCCGCACTGCGGCTACTCTGAATCAGAAGAATTTTCTCCTTATTTCCCGCCGGGAGCCCTGGACTTGATTCATTCTAAAATAGCAAAAGCCTGGATTCCTCAGGATTTTTGCCAGGATCGATCCATCCATGCTGCTGTCAGCACCTATAAACTGGCTATATATTGCGGGACTTTAAAAAGGGAGAAGCATATTATTATGGCTGGTTTACAAGTCAGACTTGCCTGGCTTTACCGCAATATGAAGAATGATATTCAGGAACAGCGCTTTTTGAAGCTTTCTCTAAAGGAATATCTGGAGTCTTATATGTCAGATGATTTTAAAGGATCATCTATTTCAGAAACGAGGATTTTTTATCTGATCGGGGAGCTATCCCGAAGGACACATCAGGCAGAACAGGCTGTTAAATATTTCTCAAAAGTAATTGAGCTGCAAAACCGCTCCACTGAACCCAAATTAATTGAAATGGCCAGAGAACGCTGGTATGAAATGAGACAGGACCAAAAAACTGCAGCAAATTAAGGAATAAGAAAAGGAGCGAATTTAATCGCTCCTTTTCTATATTAAAACATTGGATTTTCATCCAGATATTGATATATATTTTCAACCAGTTCATCTGGTGTTTCTCCTGTTACCACTTCTCCGTTCACAAGCGCAAAAAGAGTGCTTGCACATTTGCCGCAATACCCAAGACAGCCATATTCTATGACATCCAGATCATAATCCTTTTCCAGCTGTTCAAGCGCTTTTTGAGAGCCGCTGGCCAAATTGCTGATGCAAAATTCGATGATTGGCTTAATCACATCTTTCACCTCTCTACCCTGTTAATGCTACCTTTTTTACCCGAATTCTGCAAGAAAGTGATTTCATTAATATTTCTTATAAGTATGCATAATTACCACTTCATGTCGTTTATTGTCAAGTTTCCTGCTGATTTGTGTTGTGATTTTGTCACAATTTCGTTATACTTTTTATGGGTTTGAGGTTAATAATATCATTTATTTATTTTTTCAAGATAACTAATAACGGTTATATTTAGGTTCGGTAACAGCAATCAGTACGGACATAAAGGGGAAATATACTATGAAAAATCTTGTGATACTTGGCGGAGGCTATGGAGGTATGAGGGCGCTTGCCCGACTTTTGCCTAACCAGCTTCCCGATGATGTCTCTATTACTCTAATAGATCGTGTGCCTTATCATTGTTTAAAAACTGAATATTACGCTCTTGCTGCCGGCACCATTTCTGACCAGCATGTGCGTGTATCCTTCCCTGAACACCAAAGATTGACCATTAAATACGGTGAAGTGACAAAAATCAGCATCGAGGAAAACAAGGTATATCTTCAGGGCGAAGATCCTGTTTCATATGACGATATAATCATTGGGCTTGGATGTGAAGATAAGTACCATAATGTTCCGGGAGCTGACATTCACACATATAGCATACAGACAATTGAGAAATCCCGAAGAACATATGAAGCTTTAAATAATCTATCACCAGGCTCTGTTGTTGGAATCGTCGGTGCAGGATTAAGCGGAGTGGAACTGGCTTCTGAATTAAATGAAAGCCGTCCGGATTTAAAAGTCAAATTATTTGATAGAGGGAAGCATATACTTTCCGCCTTCTCCGAAAGATTGAGCACCTATGTTGAAAATTGGTTTTTGGAGCATAATGTTGAAATCATTAACCAATCGAATATCACAAAAGTAGAAGAAAAAACCCTTTATAATCATGACGAAGCCATCCACTGTGATGCCATCGTATGGACCGCCGGCATCCAGCCGACCAAAGTGGTTCGGGATATGAATGTGGAAAAGGACCCGCAAGGACGAGTAGTCTTAACCAAGCATCACAATATTCCCGGGAATGAACATGTATATGTGGTAGGAGATTGTGCGAGCCTTCCGCATGCACCAAGTGCACAGCTTGCAGAAGGGCAGGCAGAGCAAATCGTTCAAATTCTATTGAAACGCTGGAAAGGCGAGGAGCTTCCTGAAACATTGCCAGTTATCAAGCTTAAAGGAGTTCTTGGATCACTGGGCAAAAAGCACGGTTTCGGTCTGGTTGCAGAACGTCCTATCACAGGCCGCGTCGCCCGCCTGCTGAAATCCGGAATACTTTGGATGTATAAATACCATAACGGTTAAGAAATAAAATGAGCATCCGTTTGGATGCTCATTTTTTATTAAACTGTCTGATAACCATACTTTTCCATTTCCGCATAGATCGTTTTTAATTTTGGATTACCTTCACCGACAATCTCATCCTCAATCAGGACAACAGGGTAAAACATATCTTCCTCTATCACTTTAAGTGCGAATTCTTTTTTGTCCTCTTCTTCGGGTGGATTATGAATGTCAACATACACGATTTTAAAAGGCTGATTGGCAAATTTCCGGGATAGTGCTGCCTCCAGCCATTCATAAGTTTCCTTGGATGATGGCAGGTTCACACAGCTTGGACAAAGCTGCTCCGCCCCATAAACAGTGATTTCAATCTCTTTTTTCACTCTTCTCTCCCCCTATGCAAAACTTGTTCTTCCCTCCATTTTACAACATTAACAATGAGCAGCCTAATAAAAATATTCTCCTAATGAGTGGAAATTACGTTCTTTGAATAGATTTTTAAGACTGATTTGATTATAATAAATGTATGGAAAGGAGTCGATTTCACATGGCAGAACAAACAACTATGACTGAACAAGTTCAGGAAGTATTAGATAAATTGCGCCCATTCCTTCTTCGCGATGGCGGGGACTGTGAATTAGTGGATATTGAAGATGGCATCGTTAAATTGCGCCTTCTTGGTGCATGCGGCAGCTGCCCAAGTTCAACGATTACATTGAAAGCTGGTATTGAGCGCGCTCTTTTGGAAGAAGTACCTGGTGTAGTCGAAGTAGAACAAGTTTTTTAATTTTTCCTTTGCAAAAAGCGATGTCTGCATGACATCGCTTTTTTTATATTGTATGGCCTATCTCCAGCTCAGCTAAGCTTTTTTTTAAAACCGTGCAGCCTTCCTGATCAATTTTAAGGGGCATGATTTCCATTTCCGGGAGCAGCCTCCGAAGCCCTTCTGCCACCGCGGGAGCACATCCTGTCTCAGCCAGGCAGAGAACTGCCGGCCCTGCACCGCTTAAGGCAACTCCAAATGCTCCGAGCCCAGGTGCTGCTTTTTCAATGACTTCCAAATGCGGAACCATTTTCTTTCGGTAAGGATGATGGAATAAGTCTCCGCTCATCATCTTGCCTGCGAGGGTGTAATTCCCGCTAAGCAAGGCTGCTACCATGACATTTCCGACTGCGCCTGCCTGGACAGCTTCCCTAAAGGACCATTCTGAAGGCAGAACACCTCTGGATTCCTTTGTGAGGAGCTCGTTTTTCGGAACCACTGCTATAACATCAAATTCTATAGTTTTAATACTTTGAACAGATACCTCTTCCTCTGACAGGCAGCCAATAACGAGGCCTCCGAGAAGGGAGGCACCTGCGTTATCAGGATGGCCCTCCATTCTTGATGACAGTTCAAGCTTCTCGTACTGTGTCAGCTGGAGTCCGCAAAGCACATCAGCCAATTCGATTCCCGCTACAATGGCTGCAGCGCTTGACCCAAGTCCCCGTGTGAGAGGGATATCGCTCGAAATGCGGACTTTACATCCCGGAAGCTCTCTACCATACTTCTTCGCGGTTTCCATTGCAACTTGAAAAATAAAATTGGATTCATCAGATGGGTAGATGCTTAGCGGCTCTGATAAAGGAATCATTTCAAACTTGTCTGCCTTCTCTGCTTCAAGCGTCAAATATAAATTTAAGGCAAGGCCAATCGAGTCGAAGCCTGGCCCAAGATTTGCCGTACTGCCGGGTACTTTAATGACAACCATTTCACCTTCGCTCATATGTGAACGGCTCCCTTGATATGGTCCGCAACTGCTTTTTCATCATTAGGCAGCAAAACAGGCTTAACAGGGCTGCAATCAATGGCTGTATTAGGATCCTTCAGTCCGTTCCCAGTCAGGATGGCCACCACTTTTGTTTTATGCGGAATCTCCCCATTGCGAAGCTGTTTATATACTCCCGCAAGTGAAGCACATGAAGCCGGCTCAGCAAAAATGCCTTCAGATGAAGCAAGTTTACGGTACATGCACAGGATCTCTTCGTCGCTGACTTCATCAATTTTTCCATTTGATTCTGACAATGCTGCATTGGCTAAATGCCAGCTCGCAGGATTTCCGATTCGGATGGCTGTGGCGATCGTTTCGGGATTTTCAAACACACGGTTATGAACGATAGCCGCTGCACCTTCAGCCTGTACTCCGTGTACTTTTGGAAGGCCAGTGCCGCGCACTTCATGGTATTCTTTAAATCCTTTCCAATAGGCAGAAATATTGCCGGCATTGCCCACAGGCAGGGCCAGGATATCCGGAGCCCCTCCAAGCTGGTCGCAGATTTCAAAGGCCGCTGTCTTCTGGCCTTCCAGACGATATGGATTAACTGAGTTTACTAGAGTAATAGGTTCTGTTTCGCTTATCTTCCGCACCATTGCCAGTGCCTGGTCAAAGTTGCCCTCAATAGATACGACTTCCGCTCCATACATAACAGCCTGTGCAAGTTTCCCCATGGCGATTTTTCCTTCAGGGATGACAACCACACATCTCATGCCGGCTCTTGCTGCATATGCCGCCGCAGCTGCAGAGGTATTGCCGGTGGAGGCACAGATGATGGCATCGCTTCCTTCTTCTTTCGCCTTTGCAACAGCCATAACCATGCCTCTGTCTTTAAATGACCCGGTAGGATTTGCTCCTTCCGTTTTTACATAAAGGTCAATGCCCCAGTCCCTTGAGAGTTTATCCAGCCTGATAAGGGGGGTATTTCCCTCATTTAAAGTAAGCATTGGTGTATTTTCACTAACTGGCAAATAGTCTTTATATGTCTTTATGAGGCCTTCCCATCTCATACTCTGGCGCTCCCTTCCACACGATACGAACTTTTGATTGATTGAACTGCCGGCAAATCTCTTAAACTTACTAAAATATCCTCATAATCCTGAAGGGATGCCTGGTGGGTAACCAGCACAATCTCAGCAAGCCCTTTTTCTTTTAAAGGAAGCTGCAGGATTTTCTCGAAGCTGACATGATGCTCTGAAAAAATGGATGTGATGTTGGCAAATGTCCCTACTTCATCTTTTACATGCATTCTTAAGAAATACTTCGAATAAATTTCATCTGCATCTTTTAATTTTTTATCATATTGAGGAACTGCCGCGCTTTTTCCGTTGACGCCAAGACGCATATTTTTCATGACCCCAACAAGATCCGATACCACAGCTGTAGCTGTAGGCAGACTCCCTGCCCCAGGCCCGTAGAACATCGTTTCCCCTACCGCTTCACCGTAAACATATACTGCATTATATTCATCCTGAACCGATGCAAGAGGATGAGACTCGGAAAGCAATGTCGGCTGGACACTTACTTCCACCTTCTCCCCCTCCCGATGGGCAATCCCGATCAGCTTCATGATGTACCCAAGCTGCTTGCCGTACTGCAGGTCTTCTTCCGTAATATCCGTAATGCCTTTAACCTTTACATCATCAAGGTCAATATTCATGGAAAAACCCAGTGTAGACAGGATCGCCATTTTCCTTGCTGCATCAAGGCCCTCCACATCTGCAGTCGGGTCGCTTTCCGCATATCCCAGCTCCTGAGCTTCTTTCAGGACGTCCTCATAAGCGCTCCCATTCTTGCTCATTTTAGTCAAAATAAAGTTCGTTGTCCCATTCACAATTCCCATCATTTTTGTAATTCTATCAGAAGCCAAACCATCTACCAGCCCTCTTAAGATGGGAATGCCGCCGGCAACACTTGCCTCATAAAAGAGATCGCACCCGTTTTGAGCAGAAGCAGCCAGCAATTCAGGTCCATAAACAGCCATTAAATCCTTATTTGCCGTCACCACATGCTTGCCATTATCCAAAGCTTTCTTTAAATGGTTTCTGGTTTCTTCTATGCCGCCCATTACTTCAATCACTACATCTATATCAGCATCATTTAAAATGTCTTCAGGATTAAGCGTCAGCAAATTCCTGTCCACTTTAACGGCTCTGTCTTTATTTACATCTTTAACAAGAACTTTTTTTACAATAACCGGACAGCCGACCTGGTGCATAAGCTTATCCTGATGTTTCTCAATGATTTGCACGACACCCGATCCAACTGTTCCTAACCCTAATAAACCGATTGAGATTGATTCCACGCTAGCTCCCCCTTAAAGTGTTCACTATGTAAGTACATTTGTATTTGTATAGTAGACATTATAGGGGGCAAGAGTGATTTTTACAATAGGCAATTTTCCGAAAATAATACGTGGAAGCGCTTAACATACTGGTTTATTGCGCTTTAATTTTTTAAAATTTTTTTATCCATCAATAAAGGCACCCATTATGGATGCCTTCATCACTTCTATTGCACCGGTGTTTTCGGTTTTTTTTCCGAAAGAACAAGATCAATATTTTCCACACACAGCTGCATCATCCTATAGCGCGTTTCTATGCTTGCACTTCCGATATGGGGCATGGCCACCACATTTTTCAGCTCTAACAGCGGATGTCCGGCGCCGATTGGCTCTTCCGCAAAAACATCCAATCCTGCAGCCGCAATTTCACCTGCCTTCAGTGCTTCATATAAATCATGTTCATTTACTACCGGTCCTCTGGAGGCATTCACAAAAACAGCATGGTTTTTCATCTTCCGGAAGGCATTTCGGTTAAATAGATTTCTTGTTTCTTCTGTCAATGGTGTCAGACAGACAACAAAATCTGACCGTTCGAGCAGCTCATCAAAGCTAACGTACTGAGCTCCCAGTTCCTGTTCTGCATCCAGCTTCCTCGAGCGATTGTGATACAGGATTTCCATATCAAATCCTGCGGCACGCTTTGCCACTGTTTTACCGATATTCCCCATTCCCACAATCCCGATTGTTTTATGATGCACATCCTGGCCTGCCAAAAGGAGCGGGCTCCAGCTCTTCCAATCGCCTTTCTTTACAAACTCCGCAGCCTCCACCATTCTTCGGGCAGCAGCAAGCACAAGTGCAAATGTCAGGTCGGCGGTTGAATCATTTAATACCTCTGGAGTGTTGGTCACTGTAATTCCCAGCCTCTTTGCTGTTTCAACGTCCACATTATCATAGCCGACAGCCATATTGGCAACAACCTTCAGCTTCTCTCCCGCTTTCAGAACTTCCTCATTTACCTGCTCTGACAGCATGGTTAGAAGGGCATCCGCCTTTTCGGCTTCTTGCAGAAATACATCGTAAGGAACCGGCATATCTTCCCGATCCCACATTTCAACAATGTATTTTTCTTTTAATATGGCGATAACATCCTCAGGAAGCTTCCTGCTGATAAATACATATGGTTTCATTGAAATATCCCCTTTTCACATTCTCAGCTTACTGTTCCTTTCGCCAAGAAAGAGGGAATTCCCTGCCTTTTTTCAGCTCTTAATCCAATTCACCAGAGGAATCCTTAGTTTTTTGATCGGAACTTCCGCAAATTCGAAAAACCCTCCCAGAAAGCGCTCATGGTCGTCAGACTGCCAGAGATATTTCTGCAGGCGCTCCTGAAGCACCAGCTTCTGCTGTTCAGAATCGGCGCCATAATAATTTTCTACTGTTTCAAAATAATGGAGGGGAAACAATAGACGGGCGTAGTATAACCGCCATGAAAAAGAGGATAATCCTCCAACACTTTGATATTCCGATAAAAATTGGCGGAGTTCCGGCTGATACGTTTTGATATTACGGAAGTATTTTTCCCTTGTCCATTCCGCCAAATCTCTCGACGAGTGATCAAATACCCAGTCAAATGGATTTTTCATATAATAATTGTCTCCCCAGGTGGAAGAAGTCAATCTAATATGACAAACGGTTCCGCTGTCTGCCATACCGGGTTCATCGTCAAGCTCTGTATCCACAAGATACTGTATTGAATTTTCAGCCAGCCCCATATAGTATGGAAATGACTCTAAAAACATTCTCTCAAAGTCATTTTCGGGTTTTTGGAATAGCATCTCATTCCATACCTTTTCCATTTGGTCAAGCCGCTGTTCCCAAAGCTGTTTCCATTGCCCGATTCTGCTCGTTTTTTTCACAGGAAAAGAAATGCTCCTGCCTCTATGATGGAACTTTGCCAGCTTTCTGCCAAACTGATTCTGCTTCCTGCTCATGGTATGCCGATTAACTAAAATGCAAAAACGGCTATCATTCCAGTCAATGGACTGCTTGCCTTCCTTCGTTTTCAAAAAAGTGCTTATATTTCTATCTCCGCTATTGGACAGGTGTTCTGCCATTCGGTCCAGTTCATCAAGCTCTTCTTCATCTGTATGCCCAGCAGGCACAAGCAAATAAAGATGCCCCTGCTTACGGCATGCATCATATTTTCCGATTCTGAGTGTATCTTCTGCTTCTATGCCAAATTGTTCTTTCAAAAGCATTCTAAACATTAAACCACCTCAAGTTAAAAAGATCTTTAAGGGATATATATGATAGAAGACTTTAAAACTTGTTGTTTTCTTGGATAAGACTGTGCACCATGGAAATGATATAGAAAATGAATTTTTTCCGTTTGAGCGGCAGTGGGCATATTTGATAAAAAAAGGGTATATACATAGTGAAAAGAATCTAAAAGTAAACAGCACAGGTCTTTTAAAGGCCTGATGAAGTTACCGTAATCACTTATAAACCAGAAAAGGTGAAGCCAATGAATGAAGAAAAAAAAGCAGTTAATCTTACAGAACAGACAGCACGTAAATGGCTACATGAAAGAGGGGTCGAAATACAGGATATAGCTGATTTGGTGTTCTTCCTCCAGGAGAAATATCACCCCGATTTGCAGATGAAGGACTGCATTCACAATGTAGAGCGTGTTTTATCAAAAAGAGAAGTGCAAAACGCCATTTTGACAGGAATTCAGCTGGATATGCTGGCCGAGGAAAAGAAACTCCTGGAACCGCTGCAATCGATTATCGCTACAGATGAAGGATTATATGGTGCAGATGAAGTACTGGCCTTATCCATAGTAAACGTATATGGTTCCATCGGATTTACCAATTTCGGGTATATCGATAAATTGAAGCCGGGCATTTTGAAGGATCTGAACGATAAGAGTTCAGGCAGATGCCACACCTTCCTTGATGATATTGTAGGGGCTATCGCTGCAGCCGCTTCGAGCAGACTTGCACATAGTGCTGAAAATGCGGAATAAGAAAAGCGCAAGCGCCTTGGCCACGAAGGAACGCAGACTAAGAACGCCACGTCCTCCCAAAAGCTGTTGCTTTCGGTCGTGCGATGTTTATGCTGACAAAGCCTTCCTTGTCCCGGGGCCTTACCTCGAGCGGGGCAGGCGCTGGAGCTAAACATTTTTCGAAGTTAAAATTATACTTTCTTATCTTTTAAAAAAGGATGGAGACTTTTCTCCATCCTTTTCCTATTTGAAGTCCCAATCCGCTAATGAATCGAGTACAAAGTCCGGCTGCCTCTCATAGCCCTTCAATAATTCTTTCGTTGTTACCCCCGTATGGACAAGCAGAGTATCCATACCGGCATTCATTCCTGCTAAGATATCTGTATCATAGTTATCTCCAACCATCAGCGTTTCTTCCTTGGCAGTTCCCAGCACCTTCAAAGCCTGCTCCATGATAATCGATTCCGGCTTGCCAATAAAAACAGGCTGAGTTTGTGTCGATACAGTGATGACAGTGGTTAGTGAGCCATTGCCCGGCAGAAGGCCTCTTTCTGTCGGAATGGCAATGTCTCCGTTTGTAGAAATGAAGGTTGCCCCATTCCGGACAGCAAGACAGGCAATGGACAGCTTTTCATAGTTAATGGAGCGGTCAATCCCTACCACAACGAAGTCTGCATGCTCCTCTGCAAAGCTTAGCCCTTTTTCAGACAGCGCTTCCCTTATTCCTTCTTCTCCGATTACATATACAGAAGCATCTTTTTGCTGTTCATATATGTAGCTGGCAGTGGCCATGCTCGTTGTAAATACCTGTCTCTCTTCAGCAGGAATGCCAAACTTCACAAGCTTATCCGCCACCTGGCCTGGTGTTCTTGACGAATTATTCGTCACAAACAAATAAGGCAGACCCAGTTCCTGAAGCTTTTTGACAAAGTCGGCCGCCTCACTAATCAGTTCTGTCCCGCGATACATAGTGCCATCTAAATCGATTAAGTATCCTTTATATTTTTTCAAAATTATTCCTCCCATAATGAACTGCGCTTTGATTAGTATCCCTATAATTATTGCTTTTTAACTTGGCTTTCGCCCATAAAGGATATCTTAAAGGAACGAGGTGAATTGTGCAATTTTTCATGATTAAGGGGATACAGTCAATCCCACAAAAAAAAACTCCTTGATGAACAGGAGCCCGCGCTTAATCTTGCTCTATTATATAATGACAGCATCCATCACCCGCAGCCATGCAGGACTTGATATCAACTTTATCAGCAGAAAGAAAATCTTTGATAAATTCCTTTTCAGATCTGCAGATTTGTTTAAATTCTTCTGCTGTTTCGATATATGGGCAATTGAATTCTTTGAGATGGACCTGACCTTCCTCTATCCGAACTTCCGGCATAAAGCCTTCAAGCAGAAGGAGTTCCTCCAGAATATGAAGCTTTTCGGAGAATGATTTCCCCGCTGTCTGAAACTCATACTGCTGTATGAGGCGGCTTTTTCTCCTGGAAAACAACTCAGTAATTAAATGGCTCTGCCCCATGCTTTTTAATTCGGTTAATAATTCAACACTTAGCTGCTTGTATTTTTTCGGAAACAGATCTTCTCCTTTTGCTGTTAGCTGATAAAGCTTTGAAGGGCGCCCTTTTGTTTGCCTCTGGATTGAAGATGTAATAAATCCATCCTTTTCAAGAACCTGAATATGCTTTCTGACGGCCATTTCGGATATTCCTAACTTCTGGGCCATTTCCAGTATGGATCGTTTTCCCGCTGTTTTGATTAACCTCAGAATCATATCTCTTGTGGAGTTTTCTCCAATATGCATAACTTCACCGCCCTTCTCTTTAATCAAGACTAATCTGCCCTAGAGAAAAAGATCGGATTACTCCGATCCTTATTGAGGTTTAAATGCAGAAACCGGTCCGAGTTCATTGATCAAATACTCTCTGACCCGGTCAGGAAACTCTTTAATCATAGGGATATGGCTGCTTATCGCTGCTTTTAGCTCCTTATGATTGACATCTGTGTAGTTTTGGACGAGCATTTTACGATATGTAATGAATTGTTTAAAGCTCTCGCTCATTTCTTTGCTGATTACTTTTTCATCGTCAAGAATATCCACGATATCATCGTAGCTGCCTGGATCCCTCATGATAAAACCGTCTATCATCGTATTTCCAATATCAAGGATCGCTTCGATCATAATTTGGGCAATCCGCTCCAAGGCTGCCTTTTCAATAGGGGATGTCCACTCTTTCACTTCTTCAAAAAGGGAGATTTGCTGTTCCAGATAACCAAGTGTGTCTTCAATCTTTTCCCTGTCTACGAAATACATAACGCTTCGTTCCTCCTATGAAGATTTCAGGCTCCTGGTTTAGAGCATCCGGCTGCATCCGTGTCGTCACAGCCACCCGAAATCCTAAAGTTCTCTATACCTTTATATTGTATATAAAGTTTTCAATACCTTCAATGGGATCACATTGAGTTATTTCAGTTCCGGGGGGATAAACCTTATAAGGACATGCTATAATCGGTATATAAAACAACTAAGGAGTGTTATATTTGGCAGAACGCTTTTTCTTATATGATGATCTTGAAGATACAAAAACCAGATTTGTCAGCTTTATGGGGGAAAACCAGCGATTCGATTTAGCTATCGTTCGTTCGGATCGCTATTACGGCAAACAATTGGTCCTTGATATTCAGGGAAGCCGCTTTGCCATCATAGGAGAAGATGACTTAAAGGAAGAAGGCTATCTTGAGCATGTATTTCAGCTTTCTGAGGAAGATGCAGAGGACCTTAAATCATTTCTGATGGAAATCGTTTAATATACGATAATAAACAGATACTAAAGGGGAACCTATTTTGGTGGGTTCTCCTTTTTCTTCTTTAAAGACCCTGCTTCCTATAACTTCTTAAGGAGTGATGGCATGGACGATAAAGAAAGACGCACATACACCGACTTCTCAAATGTGGAAACCCAAAGGAATTTCCTGATTCCCGAGGACTTGCCTGAAGGGGCATATGGCGCTCCCAGAAATGCGGATGAACCGGTAGAGAATAAAAGCACCCCATGGCGGGAGGGCCAGCGCTATTACAGCGCCTTTAACTATGAGTTCAAGTCCCTTCACCAAAACTTGCCGCGGCAAATGCCAGGTGCGCACCCTCCGCATGACGATCCTGATAAAAACGAAGAACCGCCATACACAGAGACTTAAGCAAGGCGCATGCGCAAAAAGGGCCGGGTTTCCCCTGCCCTTTTTAGCTTTTAACTTTTTTCACAACAAAATAGGCACAGCCGAAATTACAGAACTCGTAAAGGTATTCTGTAAGTGTGCTGATTTTTGTATCAAATGAAGCCTTCTGGCTCTGATCATCGAAAAAACCGCGGAGACGAAGCTGTCCATATCCCCAGTCCCCGACAATATAGTCATATCTGGATAAAATTTCGCTATATCTGGCCCGGAATGCCTCCTCGTTGAAACCATCCCGTTCTTCCTGGATCAATTCATAACTGATATTGTTAATGCTAACCAATTTTTTCACCTCATTTTAAGAGCATATGTAACAGTATTATATTGAAAATAACATGATATGAAAACAAACCAATATTTTGTCTTTATTTAAATTATAACTGATTCCCCATCAATTACTAAGAGAAAAAAATTTAGACGTGGCAACTCTATAAATGAGGAGGTGTTAATAGTGAAGAAATCACTAATCATTCTTGGCATTAGCGGCATGGCTGCACTGACTGCCTGCCAAAATAATGCCGCAAAAGAAGATATCTATGAAGAAACCGGTCATACCGTAAATGTAAATGACCAGCGTGCTGATTTATACAATAGGGATATGGGCAACGGCCAAAACGGCCGAAACAATATGGGTGAAGACTTTGGCTATGTACGCCATCAAAAAAGCCCAATTATGGGAGACAACGTTTCAGCAGACCACTATGCTGCCATTGACCGTGAACAGGTTGCAGATATTATCGGGAAATATTGCACAGAAGTTCCGAATGTGGACGATATTTCAACTCTTGTTACAGATGAAGAAGTCCTGATTGTATATAATACTGACACAAAAAACCGAAATCAGACAGCTGATCAGGTCAAGAAGATGGCTATGTCTGTTGTCCCAAGATGGTATCATGTCTATGTAAGTGATGATACCTCTTTAAGGAAAAATGTTGAGAACTATGCAACAGTGGACTCTGATGGACGTAATGCTGAAAATGGCATTAACCAGTTAATCAAACAAATGCTTAAATCTCCTCAAGGAGAAAGAATGAGTGAAAGTGAAAATGAAAACGGTGAAATGCAAGGCGAAAGAAACGATGATATGGATAAAGATGATCTTGGAGAAACCGTCAAAAAAGCAGGAAACCGGTAACAGGAAAGTTTCCTCCCCAGAAAACCTTTTCAAAGAAGAGAGTCCAGCGATGGCGCTGGACTCTTTTTAATTTATGCTTGCTGAATTTCCTTTTCTCCCATAATCTGCTTTTGTTTAGCTGCCGCATTTACCTGCTCATCAGCATGGTAGGAAGATCGGACAAGAGGACCTGCTTCACAATGGCTGAATCCTTTGCTCATTGCAATGTCCTTCAGCTCCTGGAATTCTTCAGGTGAATAATACTTCAGCACTTTAATATGTTTCTTGGATGGCTGCAGGTACTGCCCTATTGTCATAATGTCAACATCATGAGCACGCAAATCATCCATTACTGCAATGATTTCCTCTTTCGTTTCACCAAGCCCGATCATCAGGCTGGATTTTGTAGGGATATCCGGCTGCATTTCTTTTGCACGCTTTAAAAATTCAAGAGAGCGCTTATATTTCGCACGTGCTCTTACTCTTGGAGTCAGGCGCTCAACAGTTTCGATATTGTGATTAAGGATATCGGGACGGGCATCCATAAGTGTTTTCAGGTTTTCATAAACACCGCCCATGTCGGAAGGCAATACTTCAATGGTAGTAAACGGACTTTTTCTTCTGATGGCACGAACTGTTTCTGCGAAAACAGCTGCACCTCCGTCCTTTAGATCATCTCTTGCTACAGCTGTTACAACAGCATGCTTTAAGTTCATAAGAGCCACGGAATCAGCAACGCGTTCCGGCTCCTGAAGATCCAGTTCAGTAGGCAGGCCCGTTTTGACAGCACAGAAACGGCAGGCACGTGTACAAACATCGCCAAGAATCATAAACGTAGCCGTTCTTCTTACTGCCCAGCATTCATGAATATTGGGGCATTTAGCTTCTTCACATACAGTGTGCAGATTCTTTTCCCTCATCATTTTTTTTAGGCCAGTATAATTTTCATTTGTGTTCAACTTTATTTTCAGCCATTCCGGCTTGCGCAAATACTCTTCTTTCTTGCTCATTTTTCCCACTCCTTAATCTGAAGCTAGACGTAAAGAAAAGCGCAAGCGCCCTTGTCCGCCACTCCCGAAACATCGAGGGGGCTACGCTGCTTGAGCTAGACCATTTTTCTGACTTCAGAATTTATACTTTCTGCCCATTAAAAAAGCCAGTCATACAATTCCGACTAAGCTGATTAGGCTTCACCTGATGCCACTTTATCATAATGAATTGAAGAGGACAAGCCGAAGATTCTGGTATTACCATTAATTGATATTTATTAAATTATCCATTCATCACAAACTATATAAGCAGACCATCACAGAAGGGAGGATTTCCGTGCGTATTATATTTACCGCTGCTGCGGCCTTATCGTTTTTTCTGATTTCCTTATGCACCGTCAGTGCGCAAGAAAATGCAGCTGATATATATAAACAAAGAATGGCCTTATATAAAAGAGTAGAAGCTGTTACGAACATTCCCTGGTATTACCTTGCGGGGATTGACCAATATGAAAGGAATGTCCGGCAGTCAAGAAGAGACATTCCCAAGGCTGAAGGCATAACAGGAATCTATTTTAAACCTGAAGAATGGGCGGGAATTCTGAATCCGGATCCAGCTGATGAAAACCCTGCATCCATTCAATTTTTCAATGGAATAGGATTTGACGGGGACGGGGACGGTAAAGCCAGCTTGAAAAGTGATGAAGATGTTCTTCATTCCTTTGCAAATTTCCTTCTCTCCTATGGTACAGACCATGATAATTTAAAAATTGGATTGTGGAATTATTATAAGCGGGATAAAGCTGTTGGCATTGTCATCGGCAAAGCCCAAATTTATAAACAATTCGGCCGCCTTGATCTCGATGATCATGCCTTCCCCGTCCCCTTGAGGAGCAATTACAGCTACAGAAATACCTGGGGTGACGCAAGGGGCTGGGGCGGCAGACGGATTCATGAGGGAACCGATATTTTTGCTGATTACGGGGTACCCGTCCGGGCTACCTCCTATGGAATAGTGGAAATGAAGGGCTGGAACAAATATGGAGGATGGAGAATTGGCATCCGTGACATTAATAACAATTACCATTATTTTGCCCACTTAAGCGGGTTTGCCAAGGAGCTCAGAGTCGGCCAAATCGTCGAACCCGGCATGATGATAGGCGGAGTAGGAAGCTCCGGATATGGGCCTCCGGGTACATCAGGCAAATTCCCGCCACATCTTCATTATGGCATCTACAAAGACAACGGCTATACTGAATGGTCCTACGATCCATATCCACACTTAAGATTATGGGAAAGACAGGAACGGATTAAAGCCAGAAGAAAATAAATGAAGGACTGCCCATTAGCCAGGCAGTCCTTCATTTATTATTTAGCTTTTTTTGCTTTGGACACAGCATTCATGATACTTGCTGCAAGGCCGCCCCAGATAATGAGCATCCCAACCACCATCATTGTAATTGCACTTATAGACATTATTGAGATACCTCCTTATCAGCTGGTATTGTAAGCTTAGTCTGTGTATCATTCTTTTTAATAGCCATAAACACAAATCCTAAGATAATGGCTCCAATTGCTACTCCCCATCCGGATAAGAGAAGAAAGCTGGTAGGATACCCTTCATAATTCTCTTTAATATTCGTAATAATGTTTTGAACCATCATATAGCCAAGCACGATTGGTGTAATAGCTGTCAAGCATATCTTCCACCAGGAACCAAGTCTTATATCAGAAACAGCATCTGCATGATTTTGAAGATTCTTGAGCTCTTTTAGCACCCAGCCAACAATAACAACCTGTACCAGGCCTGCTAACGCAACACCAAATTGGTTGATAAAGTAATCAGCCGCATCCAGGAAGTATAAACCGCCCTGAGTCGCAAAAAGTATGGAAATTACAGCAGATAAACCGCCGCCAACAAGAACAGCTTTATTACGAGATACATTAAACTTATCCTGTACACCGGCAACAAATGTTTCAACAATTGAGATTAACGACGTTAAGCCAGCCAGTGTTAAACAGATGAAGAAGAAAGAACCGAATAAGCCATTTAAAGCAGGGAATTCGTTAATGATCTGCGGGAATACAACGAATGCCAATCCCACACCTGATGATACTACCTCATTAATGCCTACACCCTGCTGTGCAGCCATAAATCCAAGTGCCGCAAAAACACCGATACCAGCAAGAAGTTCAAAACCGGAGTTTGCAAAGCCGGTAATGAAGGCGCTGTTTGTCAAATCCGTTTTCTTTGGAAGGTAGCTTGAATAGGTTACCATGATGGCAAATCCAATTGATAAGCTAAAGAAAATCTGGCCGTAGGCCGCTACCCAGACTTTAGGATCCGCTATCATTTCCCAGTTTGGCTTAAAGAATGCATCCAAACCAGCAATAGCTCCGTCGAGTGTCAATGCGCGAACAACAATAATTAAGAATAAAACTACAAGGACAGGAATAAAAATTTTGTTCGCGATTTCGATACCTTTTTTGATCCCTTTAAACAGGATTCCAAGCGTCACAACCCAAACAATAACTAATGGTATAAATACTCCTGGTACAATTCCGCCTACATCTCCAGGCGTTTCTGCAAGCTTTAAATATTCTCCAAAGAGGAATCCATTTGGATCGTCACCCCATTTAAGGTTAAACGAGAAGCCTGCAAATGACATTGCCCATGCGATGATAACTGCATAATATGTTGAAATCACAAATGAAATGGCGACCTGCCACCAGCCCAGCCATTCGTATTTTTTACTTAATCTTGCATAAGACAATGGCGCTGATCCGCGATACTTATGGCCAATTGTAAATTCCATGATCAAAAGCGGAATACCTGCTGTCAGCAAGGCAAACAAATATGGAAAAAAGAATGCTCCCCCTCCATTTTCATAAGCAACTGCCGGGAAACGCCAAATGTTTCCTAGACCAATTGCTGAACCCACGGCTGCCATAATAAACCCAGCTCTGGATCCCCACTGCGGACGATTATCCATAGTAAATCCTACCCCCTGTAAATTCTCCCAATTAAAAAGAACAATGGGAACTTTTTATATTTTCAGATAATTAAAACTGACTAAGCCTAGTATAGCTAGTTTTTGTTATTCTGTCAAAACATTATTTTCCTAATAGTAATATTTTTCGAAATAATTAGTTTTAGTACAATACCACAGTAAAGCGTCAATAAAAATTAATATACTCCTATTTTAATTTCCATTTGGATTCCACCCGGTCAGGAGTTATCCTACCAAAACTGACCACGTTATCCCTGTCCTCACCTCCTTTGTAAAATTTATTCCTAAAACTTAAAAACTTTCGTTTTTTATTCAGATAATTCAAAATTATATTTTGTGAATGTTAAAATTAACCTCGTTTGTTCTTCGTGGCCCCGGGAATATAACCAATGTGCTTAAAAGTTTCCAAATATAGCATAAGCATAAATGAAATACTGAGGAGGTTTTTACAAATGGATACCAATATTATCGGAGTTTATAATTCACAAAGGGAAGCAGTAAATGCCATTCAAGAACTGCAAAATGACGGATACCCTGTTCAGGAGCTTTCGATCATTGCACAGACTGAACATCTGGATACATCTCTTGAAGATAAAACGGGTGTTCATACAGAAACCTTCGAGACTAAGAATAGAGACAGCAGTGAAAGTGCAGGTTTCTTAAACAGTCTGGCATCCTGGTTTGATGATGACCGCATGAGCAGCAACTCTGCAGGTGAAAAGTTCAGAGAACTGGGCATGTCAGAGGATGAAGCCCGCAAGTATGAAACGTATGTGAACGAGGGGAAAATCATTTTATACAGTGAAAGTATGGATACTCCAAAAGGCTTTTCCGGTGCAGGGACTGCAGAAATCAGAGAGGACAGCACTTACACAGGCGGATATGATGAACTAAGAAATTCAACTGCAGATGATGAGCAATCATTAAAACTGCGGGAAGAACAGCTCGATGTGTCGAAAGAACGTGTACAAGCCGGAGAAGTTGAAATCCAGAAGGACGTTGTAGAAGAACAAAAAACAATAAATATACCTGTCGAGCATGAAGAAGTATATGTAGAAAGAAGAAAAGTGGATGATCCGGATGGCGCCGGCGTCTCACCAATATCGGACGATGAAACAATCAGGATTCCTATTACAGAAGAGCGTGTGGAAGTCTCCAAAAAGCCCGTTGTCACCGAAGAAATTGTCGTAGGCAAACGGGAAGTTGAGGAAACACAGCAGGTCAAGGAAAATCTCAAGAAAGAAGAAGTGCATTTTGAGGGCGGCCGTGAACACATTACAGATGATGAAGACTTAAATAGAAAAAATAATAACCTATAAATAAAAGGGTTCCCTCAGGGGGAACCTTTTCATTTATGTTGGACAACACCAAAAAAAGGCCTTCTCTCAAAGAGAAAGCCTTTTTCTATAGTGTTTAACTTGCCCTATTTTCCTGCCAGGCTTCTTTTTTACCGCGGCCAAGGAAAGCAAATGCCGCTACAAGAACAGCTACTGTAAGTAATGCGATAACAGTGCTGCCAGTAAATCCGATGACCAGATATCCAACAGCAGCGATTCCTGCTGAAATCAAGGCATATGGAAGCTGAGTCATCACATGGTCTATATGGTTACAGCCTGCCCCTGTTGAGGAAAGGATCGTTGTATCGGAAATCGGTGAACAATGGTCACCGAATACTGCACCCGCCAGGACAGCTGACATAGCCGGCAATAGCAGATTCATATCTGTTGCAGCAGCAATGTCTCCAGCAATCGGAAGCAGGATTCCGAAAGATCCCCATGAGGTTCCAGTACTGAAAGCCATAATTCCCGCTATGGCGAAAAGTAAAAACGGAAGCCATGATGTGCTCATATTTGAGCTTTCCACCAGACCGGCTAAATACTTTCCAGTTTCCAAACGGCCGATTAAATCAACAATCGCCCAGGCAAACAGCAGGATATAAACAGCTGGAAGCATGGATTTAATGCCTTCCCATACCCCTTTTCCAAAAACATTTGGATTAACGCCTTTCAAGGAGAACGCCTGACGGAAGAATAAACCAAGCGAAACCAATAGACCCACCAGGCCACCAAGGATTAGGGATTTAGAGACATCCGTGTTCTCAAATATTTGTAAAACGGTCGCATTTCCTTCAACCGCCTGTGAACCCGTCCAAAACATTGAGCCCACTGTACCAATAACAAGAGCTATAATCGGCCAGACAAGATCACCAACAGATCCTTTAGAACTTGTTGGAAGGTCGTCCTTCAGTTCACCAGGTGCCGGCTTCTCAGGATCCATTACTAGCCCCTCTTCAACCGCCCGCTTCTCATGCACTTTCATTGGCCCAATCTCTATGCCTCTTATCGCCACGATAAATACAATAGCAAGAGTAGCCCATACATAAAGGTTCATGGGAATCATTTGAATAAATGCCGAGAAAGCTGAATACTCGGTAACATTATGTGCAGCAAGGATTGTTCCGATCAGCGCAATAATATATGCTCCCCAGCTCGAAACCGGTGAAACCACACAAACAGGTGCTGAAGTCGAATCAATCAGGTACGCCAGCTTTGCACGGGATACGCGCTGGCGGTCTGTAATCGGACGCGAAATCTGACCGACTGCCAGAGCATTGAAATAGTCGTCAATGAAAATGATAATACCTAAAACAGCTCCGACAATCTGTGCGCCTGCACGGGTCTTGACCCGCTTCATCGCCCATTCTCCAAAAGCGCGGCTTCCGCCTGAGATAGATATAAACGCAGTAATAACTCCTAATACAAGCAAGAATAGAATAATATATACATTCCAGGTGTTCAGCTCTCCGTCTGAAACAAAAATTCCTTTTACAGCATCCCAAATGATGCTGAAAGTTTCTGTGATGCTGAATTCAGCCAGCAATAGCGCGGCTGTAACGATCCCCACTCCCAGTGACAGCAATACGCGCCTGGTCAGGATAACCATAGCGATTGCTACCAAAGGCGGCAGCAGGGAGAAAATCGTGTTAGTCATTTCTTGTCCTCCTCTTGTTTTTTTGGATCACCGCCATGCGGCATGTCCGTTTTGCAATCAGGGGAAACAACAAGGATGATGACGAAAACCAAAATAAAAAAAGAGTAACGATAGAGAAAAATCTATCATTACTCTTTTGAAGTAATTAGTTTCTCCATCACGATCTGTAGCTCCCCATTATGATGGGCTTTGACAAAGTATATTCATACTTTCCCCTCATAATGACAGTGTTACTCCTATTCGAAGTAACCCCAGCATGATTAGTTTTGACTCACTAATTCTGCTTCGGCAACATTCCCTTTCGGCTGCGGTCGTCGTTGTCATCCTCACACAGCGTACTTTTGAATCCTGCACCTCTACCCCATCGGATATGATAAGGTTTTTATGAAATTATAGTAGAATTTTATCAAAATACTAACCTATTAGCAAGAGTTATTGGCCGGCCGGTATTTCTATTGATGGCGAGGTGCCCCCTCCGCCATTGTAAAATTGCGGGACCTTTCCCGGGTAAATGCCATAAGCCGCCAGCACATCCTCCTGTACTGTGATAATTTTGGTGGCAAAAGGAATGATAATTTGAACCTGTACGTCCAGGCGGACCAGCACCTTCACTTCCACATTATTTATACCGTGATCCTTTGTCTCAGTTATGAAATTGGAGGTAACGGAACCGACTGCATTAAACTTCACCGGTATACGGGGACCCAAGTTACCAAGGAGGGCATTATTGGTTGCCTGGCCAAGCGGCACGTAATAGACAATTCCATTTGAGTGCTGCATTTCCTCCGTATTGATTTCCACATCTGTAAAGGACTCCAACGCATCCAAATCGCCCTTTTCCGCTTTCTTAATATTATCCTGAACCAGTTCGGTTACTTCCGCTTTGACTCTGTTCAGCTTTTCCACGTTTATGCTGACAACACCGCTCTCGCTTGCTTCAAACATATCTTCTAAATCCATCACATTGGTAATTTTTTTATTAATCGCATTGTTTATCACCAATGATGCAATTTTCCTTGTCTGTGAATCGGCATAGCTCATGAGTGTTGGCTTAAGCCCTTCATTGATAATCCAGAGGCCGGCAGCTGTTGAAATAACAAAAAATACAAAGGTCAGAAGAAATACATAGCGAAATGGAAGAGGACCTTTCCGGGGCAGCCGGCCGCGAAATTTTGCCAAAACAAATCCCCCCTTTACAAGCTATATGTATGCTGTAAAGGAGGGAACTAGGCTCAAAAATTTAAAATAGTTTATCGCAGTCTAACGGACAGTAAGAAGGACAAAGACTAAGAACGCCACATCCTCCCAAAAGCTGCCGCTTTCGGTCGTGCGATGTATCGCTGCCGTAGCTTTCCTTGTCCTGTGGCAACGTCTTTGTGACCCACTTCCTCCCAAAAGCTGACGCATTTGGTCGTGCGATGCTCATGCTGACGAAGCCTTCCTTGTCATGTGGGCCTCAACTATCAATCAGTGGGGGATAAGAAAAGCCCCACTGAAGAAAGTTTCACTTTATTGTTGTACTAAAGTCGTATCACAGCCTGTAATAACAGAATTCAATTCAAGCCCTAAATCCGCTTCATAGGGCTCCACATTCCTGCCCTTTTCTTCAAGTATGCGGATGACAGGCCTGTCGCTGAGACCCGGATTCTGCCGGCAGACAACACCTTTTCTTCCGTCATTCAGCTCGACTGTAACACCAACTGGATACACGGCAACCGCCTGCCGGAAAACTTCAATGACTTTCTTATCAAATAATTTTCCGGCCCCTGCATACAGAACTTCCAGGCCTTCATGCGGGAGCATAGCCTGTCTGTAAATGCGGTTGGATGTTACTGCGTCAAACACATCGGCAATCGCAATTATCTTGCCGAATTCATGAATCTCCTTCCCCTGCAGGCCGCGCGGATAGCCTGAACCATTTAATCTCTCATGATGCTGAAAGGCGCAATGCGCAACGAGGAGAGGGATCGTCTCTACCTTTCTTAATATATTAAATCCATCTTCCGGATGCTTCTTTATTGATTCAAATTCGTCCTCTGTCAATTTACCCGGTTTCATAAGAATATCTGCAGGCACCTTCATCTTTCCGACATCATGAAGAATAGCACCCAGCCCCAGGATTTCAAGTTCCTTTGGCAGGAGCTGAAGCTTCATCCCGATTGCCAGTGAATACAGAGTTACATTCAGGGAGTGTGTGAAGATATAGTGATCATATGTATAAACATCTGATAGGATCGTAAGAAGCTCTTTATTTCCCCTTATTTCAATGAGTAGCTGACGTATCAGCCCTGAGAGCCGCTTGGAGGCATTCTCAATTACCAGAGAGCCTGATAACTCTTTATTTGCTTGTACTTCCTTCAGAACGGTTTCAATGGTTTCGATAGCCTGTTTGCGCATTTTGGGAGTCAGAGGGTCCTTATATTGGATATCCTCAGTGCGCAAATCCTTAATATACACATAGGTAATACCCATTTCCTGCAGTTTATGTATTAATTTATCAGCCAGCTCCACACCTTCTTGCAAAAGGACCTGACCCTTGTCATTATATATAGCTTTGGCCAAAACACTGCCAGTCTCAATTGTATTGGTTGCTGCTAATCTCATATATATCTCCCATTATCCTTTTTTCGGTGCTACCTTATATTTCGGGAATTATTTGGTTTTATTTACATTATACGACAAAATTTCCGGCATGAGAGTAAGTTTATGATATATTTCCGGATAGAAAGATTTATATGAAGATAACCTGTTTTTACGTTCGGATAGAGTAATTTATGTGCAGAGCGCTCATGCATTAAAAAAAGACAGCCCTATTCAGGCATGCCTTTAAATCATTTTTAGAAGTGCTTCTTTTCCAATGGTTCCTTTAACAATACCCAGTTCCTCCGCCTCATAAGTGACAGATTCAAGCGGGGCATTTAACAGCTGATCTATCGTTTTTACACCGACAGCCCTGCCGGCAATTACTTTTCGGTCCTTAAGCTTCTCATTCAGCAAAGCTACATCCAGAGCTCCGCACATGATATACCCTTTATCATTCGTTACCACCAGCAGATTGGTCTTCGGCAGCTGCACTGAAACACTCAAAAAAGTGTGGCCATCTATATCAATCGGCTTCAAATCAATCATACCTGCACCCACTCCTTTCCTTTTCCCTTACACAATATGTGCGGACAAGGAAAAGGGTGAAAGTGACAGGCACCTATACCAGTTGGCTGAAGTGGTGTAGGTGCCTGTCACCCGCTTTAGAATAAATCAAGCTGTCTTGGAGCAAGCTGCTGATATTCGATATCCAGCATTTCGATCATTTGTTTAGCGTTGTCTGCCGCGTCACCGCCAGAGTTGTTGTTGAAAACGACGAATACATTTTTACATTTTTTCTCGAGCAATTTCAGATGTTTTGCCCATTCTGTCAGTTCTTTTTCGTTATAGCGGTAAAGATAGCGGACCTCCCGCCAGTTGTCCGCATTCTTTTTCTGCCAGCCGTGAAAATTGCGTCCATGAAAACGAACGAGCACCTTGTCAGTACTGGTTGTTTCCAGAACTGTCGGAACTGAACCTTCACCGGCTTGCGGCTCGTCACAGATGCTGTGAATCCAGTCTTCCTCTTTCATAAAGCTTAATGTGCTTTCCCTGAACTCCGGACGAAACCATGATTGATGCCTGAACTCCAGGGCACATGGGATATCCCCCATCTGCTCCTTGCACCAGCGGAGGAAATCGACATTGGCTTTTTTGCAGTCAAACCATGGCGGAAATTGAAACAGTACCATAGCCAGTTTGCCGGATTCGATATAAGGCTCCAATGAATCTTTAAACGCTTCAAACATTTCTTCTTTGCTTTCAAAAGGGATTTCACCTCTCTGATGACCTGTCATGCCCTGGTAGGCTTTTACTATGAATTGAAAAGATTCAGGCGTGTCCTTTACCCATTTGGAAGAGTTACGCTTTGGCTGCACCGCATAAAAAGCAGAGTCCACCTCCACAGTAGGGAAATGGCCCGCATATTCTTTTAGCTTATCTCTAGGTGAAACATTGCCCGTATATAGGCTATCATGGTCGCCCCAGCCTGTTACGCCGATGATAATCATTGAAACACCTCCGTTTTTTTACTCTACTTTTCTTTTAACGGAAAATTTTGTACTGAAACTCTATATGATTATAATTTATTAAAAGTTTCAATTTCCAAGATTTTTAATCCAGTTTACCATAGGATTTTTTAAACTTCCTTTAAAATAATAAACAATTGATTGCTAAGCATTGATCTTATTGAACTCCAAGTTCTTGCCATATATAAAACAAGACGCTTCCTCCTTAACTCTAAGAAAGCGTCCTATGGCTGTGAAGTATTCTTATTTTGTTACTCCTCTGATTTTACCCTATATTGGGAAGTTGCTACTTATATAAATTAAAGGGGCGAGTATAAGCTAGTTGAAGGTTTTGCTCCTTTTGCACTTTTATTATTTCGATTTATTCATTTTTCTGCCTTGAGTCTGGAATTGTTTAATGTTAACCTTCACGTTAATATTAATTGAAGCTTCAGGAAACCGTTCCTCCCAATTTCCCTTTACTTTTTTCCACACTTTCGGTTGATTGATTCGTAAACTCTCTCCAAATCCAGCGACATCTACTTTTAATTCTTTTTGGGTCTTGGTTAATCCAGCTTCCATTAATCGCATAAATTCTTTTTCAATTGTTTTTTCTGCATCTCGAATAAACTTCTCATTAAAAGCATCACTGTTTGGAATCCAATCTTCAGATAATCGGCCTTCAGTATTAATGTTTACTGTATACGAAATGTCCTCTCCATTAACCTTAGGCCTAATTGAACTTTTTAGCTGATCAATTTCATATGTAATGATTTTGTCCGTTTCTTTATCGACTCCTGTTACGGCACCTGCTTTTGCTTCACCTGTAATACAATTAATGCCAAAGGTTTCATCTTCATTAAGCTCCCCAATCATTTTCTGTGTATTCCCTTTGATAACTGCTGCCCCAATGATTTGAACTCCACCTTTAAATTTTTGTACTTTCTGAACCAAAAAACTTGAACTGGCCGACATTTTTTCCGAGAAATCGCCTAAGGATAATTTTGGGGGCATTTTTGCTGTTTTCGTTTTCATATTTTCAGTTATAGACAATAGCTTTAAAGCAGGTACTGGATCCTTTGTTCCTTTTATGCTTAATATTTCGCTTGCTCTCTCCTCTGAGATCAATACATGAACTGTCCGTCTTATTTCATGGTCGCGAAAGAAAAAATTCAATAATTGGAGCAAATTAATGGATTGTGCTGCTTCCTTACTAATGACCAATACTTTTAAATGGGAATAATTCGGACTGCGACTTGTAGCCGTGGAAGCTTCACGGCCCGCTTCAAATAAAGAGGACTCATCGATTGTTAAGTTTTGGAATGGCTCTGCTTGACTGCCGCCGCCTCCATTCTCTCCAGCCAATACTTTAGGTACTACAGTTTGAATTGTAAATTCAGGAGTTATGTGTTTTGCTGAAGATTCTTGATAATCCACTCCGACACCACAGGCCAGACCTATATCTTCAATATCAACGCGATCCCAACACCCTCCCATAAAAAGAATCGAGATGCAGCAGCATATCAAGATGCTTTTTTTAATTCTTCGCATTTCGTTTCCTCCTTATGAAGGCAATTATTAAAAAAAGGATGGGGATAATTCCTGTAATTATGATGGCCATGTTGCCAATATAGTCAGCTAATTTAAAAACTCCATTTATATCTTCCGGATACATCGCACATAGATAAATGAATGGTATAAGACCATACACAAAAGGTTTGTACGCTTTCTTAAAAACTTGACTCAAACCTAAACTAGCAAAATAAAAATTCATTATAAAGGATGTAAACGTTGTAATCACCCAAAGAATGATAAAAAAGCTTTCAAACCTTTCTAAAAGGAGGAATTTCATTTCAATTGATTTGACCAGTTCGATCGTCGGCCATGTTAACTGCCTAACCTCATCTACTGTTAATGAGCCAATAACAGCTATTACGATCAGGATATACAAAAATAACGGGATAAATATTCCCACGGCTGCAGCTTTCATAGCTTGTTGTGGACGTTGCATATATGCGATTAAAATAAGAAAACTTTCAATTCCAGCAAGAGATAAAGTTGTTGGCTTAATCCCGTTGACAACTGGCTTAAATCCTTCACCTAAGACAGGGCGAAGGTTATTTAGATCAACATTTGTCACACTAAGACCCAGCATAAAAAAAATAAATACCAAAACAACCGGAAAGTAAATTTGAAGCAATTTTACAATAGGATATATGCCGCTGATCACGATATACACGCCTACTGCGATATAAACGATAATCACTGCTTCTATCGGAGTTTTATCCAGCAAATAAGCGCGAAGCACTTCAGCCATTGATCGTGCCTGATATCCACTAACTAATATAAAATACATCATAATAAATAGATTAAAAACAAGACCTGCCCATTTGCCAACCAATATAGGACTAAATTGATAAATCGTCATTCCTTTAAATCGAAGGCATAACTTGGTTATAAAAAAAGCAGCAACAAATGTGATTCCGCCACTAAAAAGCATACTGATCCAAATATCAGGCGTTTGAACTTCCTCTGCACTTACGCGGGGTAATGTTACAATCCCCACACCAATGATTGTCATTACTAAAGCGACTGTAGCCTGTGTAGGTGTAATTTTTTCGTTTGAACCATTCACTATGATCTTCCTTTATTTAATCCGAGTGGAGTCTTTGGGTTTTAACATTTCAGGTCTCTCTTTAAGAACACTATATGGTAATCGAAGTATTGCATCCTTCCAATCTTTAAATTGATACGGAACAAATGGAGAGGTATATTCAACACCAAAACTTTTAAGCTTGACAAGGTGAATCGTAATGGCCATCGCAAACATAATAATTCCAAATAACCCTAATACAGCAGCTGAAAGCATCATTCCAAAGCGTAAGATTCGAATAGCTATTGCCGCCCCATACTGCGGTAAAGAAAAGGAAGAAATTGCCGTAACTGCCACAACAATGACCATCATTGGGCTGACTAAGCCCGCTGTAACAGCCGCCTCCCCAATAACAAGCCCTCCTACAATTCCAACTGTTTGTCCAATTGGTTTAGGAAGCCTTACACCTGCTTCCCGCAGTATTTCAATTGTGATTTCCATCAATAATGCTTCTACAATGCTTGGAAATGGCACTCCTTCCCTGCTTCCTGCAATCGAAATTACTAAATCAGTTGGAATTAACCCTGGATGATACGAAATAAGTGCTACATATAATGAAGGAGCAAATAAAGAGACAAACGCTGCTCCAAACCGCATGAAGCGAATGAGGGTGCCAACAAACCATCGTTCATAATAATCTTCCGGCCCCTGAATAATAGAGGTAATCGTGACTGGCAGCAGCAATACAAAAGGCGTCCCATCAACTAAGATGGCTACACGTCCTTCTAATAATCCACTTGCTACTTTATCCGGCCTTTCAGTTGTTATGAGTTGTGGAAACGGTGATAAAAAATCATCTTCAATGAACTGCTCAATAATCCCCGATTCAAGTATTTGGTCAATATCAATTTTTTCTAATCGTTTTTTAGCTTCTTGGATGATGCTGTCATTTGTAATATCTTTTATATATGCCATGATAACCGGTGTTTGACTTCTGCGTCCGATTGTATATTTGTCTAAAACTAAATGGGGATCTCTAATTCGCTTTCGAATTAAAGACATATTCACAAAGATATTTTCGACAAACCCTTCTCTTGCCCCCCTTACAGAAGCTTCTGTAATTGGTTCTTCAATTTGTCTTGATGGCCATTTTTTTGTTCCAAGTATAAGGGATGTATCGACGTTATCAATTAGTAATGCCGTATCTCCATTCAAAACCCCTATCACACAGTCTTCTATCTTGTTGTTTTCTTCGACATCGGTTAGCGTTACAACATGGTCTTTAATGATTTCTTTGATGTGCGAGCCGGTGGCCCTGTCTTGTTTTACATAGCATTCTCGCATTTGAAGTTCTAACATGATTGACTTTAATATTTGTTCATGAATTTGCTCTTTATCGGCAAGCCCTTTAATAAAAACGACAGCTGCTTTAACGTTATATAAGTCAATATTAAATCTGCGAATCGCGATATCAGGGTTATTTCCTAAAATATTTTGTATTTGCTCGAGGTTAGAATCCAAACTAGATGAAAAGAATACATCTGTCCCATGTATCTTTACTTGTTGATGAGCATTTTTCGTTTGTTTTTTCTTTTTTTGCAGCCAAGCCCATTGATTCATCTCCCTCACCTGCTTACATAAAATATTTTTTCGAGACTGGTAAGTTTTAAGTTACACTTTAGGTGTAGAAATTTTGATTAAGAGGATGCTAAATCTTTAACTGGATTTTATTGATCGTAACCATTTTGAAACTTTGGAAATAGAATAGGGAATTATAAAAGCTAAACATGCACCTAATAAATGTTCCCATTTTGGAAGGAAAGATATGATATTCTCCATAAACTCATCACCTGCTATTTATTTTCACCTAACACTTTAGTTATCATTCATTTTATAAAAGATGGAAATCCTAAATGAAGACATAAAGAAATCGGCAGGACTTGGAGTGGAAAGATACAGGTTGACTAACTGCCTTAGTAGAGTCTCTTAAACAAAAAAATGATTGAACGGCATAGCCGTTCAATCATTTTTTAAAAATTTATTATTAACCAATAGAACCTTCCATTTCGAACTTGATCAGGCGGTTCATTTCTACTGCGTATTCCATTGGAAGTTCTTTCGTAAATGGCTCGATGAAGCCCATTACGATCATTTCTGTTGCTTCTTCCTCTGAAACTCCGCGGCTCATAAGGTAGAATAGCTGTTCTTCAGATACTTTTGAAACCTTCGCTTCATGCTCAAGAGAAATGTTGTCGTTCAGGATTTCATTGTATGGAATCGTATCTGAAGTTGACTGGTTATCCATAATTAACGTATCACACTCGATATTGGCGCGTGCACCTTCCGCTTTGCGGCCGAAGTGAACGATTCCGCGGTATGTTACTTTACCGCCCTGCTTGGAAATCGATTTCGATACGATCGTTGAAGACGTGTTTGGTGCAAGGTGGATCATTTTCGCACCTGCATCCTGATGCTGCCCTTTGCCTGCTAATGCAATGGAAAGGGTCATGCCGCGTGCGCCTTCTCCTTTAAGAATAACTGCCGGATATTTCATTGTCAGTTTTGAACCGATGTTTCCGTCAATCCATTCCATTGTTGCGTTTGATTCACAAACCGCACGCTTCGTAACCAGGTTGTATACATTGTTTGCCCAGTTTTGGATGGTTGTATAACGGCAGTATGCGTCTTTTTTGATGATGATTTCAACAACAGCACTGTGAAGTGAGTTTGTTGTATAAACAGGTGCTGTACAGCCCTCTACATAGTGGACATGTGCGCCTTCATCAACAATAATTAGGGTACGCTCAAACTGCCCCATGTTCTCAGAGTTAATTCGGAAATATGCCTGCAGCGGCGTATCAACTTTAACCCCTTTAGGAACATAAATGAACGATCCGCCAGACCAAACCGCTGAGTTTAATGCAGCGAACTTGTTGTCTGTTGGAGGGATAACCTTTGCCCAGTGCTCACGGAAAATATCTTCATTTTCGCGAAGAGCGGAATCGGTATCTTTGAACACAATTCCTTTCGCTTCAAGGTCTTCCTGCATGTTATGGTAAACAACCTCTGATTCATACTGTGCAGAAACACCAGCAAGATACTTCTGCTCCGCTTCCGGAATACCCAATTTATCAAACGTTTGTTTGATTTCTTCAGGAACCTCATCCCAAGAGCGTTCAGTTTTTTCAGAAGGCTTTACATAATACGTAATTTCATCAAAGTTTAATGACGCTAAATCTCCGCCCCATTGCGGCATAGGCATGTTGTAGAAATGGTCCAATGATTTTAAACGGAAGTCAAGCATCCATTGTGGCTCTTCCTTCAATTTTGAAATCTCTTCAACAATTTCTTTTGTCAAACCGCGTTTTGATCGGAAAATGGAAACGTCTTTATCGGCAAAACCATACTTGTAATCGCCGATCTCAGGCATCTTTTTTGCCATCGTCGTATTCCTCCATTCATATAGGAAAGGGTTCACACCCTATCAATTCATAGTTTTTTAGCACACAAGGCAGACGAAAAAGTTTTTAATCAAACGTTTGATTAATTTATTCCTGTTCTTCTTTCTCCGTGCCAACGCCTTTTTCCATTGCTTTCCATGCCAAAGTGGCGCACTTGATTCGGGCAGGAAATTGGGAAACTCCCTGAAGAGCTTCGATATCACCAAGATCCAGATCATCTTCATCATATTCTTTTCCCAGCATCATGTCCGAGAAAACTTTGGAAAGCTTTAAGGCTTCTTCAATATTTTTACCCTTGATGGCTTGGGTCATCATGGAAGCTGAGGACATGGAGATGGAACATCCTTCGCCTTCAAATTTCGCATCAGCCACTTTGCCGTCCTCAAGCTTCAGCGTCAATTGAATCCGGTCCCCGCAAGTAGGGTTATTCATATTGATCGTCAGGCTGTCATCTTCAAGTACCCCTTTGTTACGAGGGTTTTTATAATGATCCATTATAACCTGGCGGTAAAGGGTATCTAAATTTTTAGAAGACATCGCTGAAATACTCCTTTGTTTTGACAAGCCCTGAAACAAGCTTATCAATATCTTCTTCCGTATTGTACAGATAGAAGCTGGCACGTGCAGTTGCCGAGACCTTGAGCCACTTCATCAGCGGCTGTGCACAATGGTGGCCGGCGCGGACTGCAATTCCTTCTGCATCCAATACAGTTGCCACATCATGTGGATGAACATCGTCTATATTAAACGTAACCAGGCCGGCCCTTTTTGAGGCTTCTTTTGGCCCATAAATGGTCATTCCGTCTATAGCAGACATTTTTTCCATAGCATAAGCGGCCAGCTTGTGCTCGTACGCCTCAATTTCGTCCAGGCCAATCTGTTCAAGGAAATCAATTGCAGCACCTAATCCAATGGCACCTGCAATAATTGGCGTGCCTCCTTCGAATTTCCACGGAAGCTCCTTCCATGTTGATTCATAGAGGCCGACAAAGTCGATCATTTCACCGCCAAATTCAACCGGCTCCATTTTTTCCAGGTGCTTTTTCTTTCCGTAAAGAACACCAATGCCGGTAGGGCCGCACATCTTATGACCGGAAAAAGCAAGAAAATCACAATCCAGATCCTGAACATCAATTTTCATATGCGGAGCACTTTGCGCACCATCCACAACCATAATTGCGCCGTTCTCATGGGCAATTTTTGCAATTTCCTTAATCGGGTTCATAACACCAAGCACATTCGACACCTGCATAATAGATACGATTTTCGTATCAGCTGTTACGGTTGTCCTGACATCCTCTAGGGAGATGGTACCATCTTCCTGCAAGGGAAGGTACTTTAATGTGGCACCCGTCTGCTTAGCTACCTGCTGCCACGGAATGATATTGCTGTGGTGCTCCATATAGGAGATCACAATTTCATCGCCTTCAGACAGGTTAGCACGTCCGTAGCTTGCTGCAACTGTATTGATGGAAGTTGTTGTTCCTCTTGTAAAAATAACTTCCTCAGTCGATTTGGCATTAATGAATTTACGCACCTTTTCCCTGGCACCTTCATAGCCATCCGTTGCTCTCGTGCCTAGCGTATGGACGCCTCTATGAACATTCGAATTATATTCCCGGTAGTATTTATCAATCGCCTCAATTACCGGAACAGGCTTTTGGGAAGTAGCGGCACTGTCCAGATAAACAAGAGGCTTTCCATTGACTTCCTGATCCAGGATGGGAAACATTTGCCGAATCTCACGGGCATTCATTATTTTACTTTCCTTTCAATGACGGCAGTCAGCTGCTTTTTAACGCCTTCAATCGGAAGAGCATTAACAACAGGCGCCAAGAAGCCGTGAATAACAAGACGTTCAGCCTCTTTTTGGGAGATACCGCGGCTCATTAGATAATAAAGCTGCAATGGATCCACACGGCCAACTGAAGCTGCGTGTCCTGCTGTTACATCATCTTCATCGATTAATAAAATCGGGTTGGCATCCCCACGCGCTTTTTCGCTTAGCATCAGTACGCGTGACTCCTGCTCGGCATTTGACTTGGAAGCCCCATGCTCGATTTTACCGATTCCATTAAAGATGGATGAAGCAGAGTCTTTCATAACCCCATGCTTTAAAATGTAGCCTTCGGAATTCTTTCCGAAATGAACTACTTTCGTTGTAAAGTTTTGAGTCTGTTCTCCGCGTCCTACAACAACTGTTTTAGTATCCCCGAAAGAACCGTCTCCAACAAGGTTAGTTGTATTCTCTGAAACTGTATTGCCATCGTTCATAAGTCCAAGAGCCCATTCAATGCGGGCATCACGGCCTGCAACCCCGCGGCGGTTCACATAAGCTGTTGTTCCCTTAGCAAGTGTGTCAACTGCACCATACTGTACTCGTGCATTTGCATTGGCAATGACCTCTGTAACAATATTGAAGATGCCGTTCGCTTCCTCAACTACAGAAACATAGTTTTCCACGTAAGTAACTGAGCTGTTATCATCAGCTACAACCAATACATGGTTGAATAGGTTTGCCTCTTTATCATCATGGATATATACAGCCTGAATTGGCGCTGAAATTTCCACATTTTTCGGAACGTACAAGAACGCTCCGCCGTTTAAAAGAGCCGCGTGCAGAGAAGTTAAACGGTGTTCGTCCGTTTTGACGCCATCCTTCATAAAATATTTCTGAAGAAGCTCGCTGTGTTCTCTTGCCGCTGTAAAGATGTCTGTGAAAATAACACCTTTTTCCTGAAGTTCTTTAGATACAGACAAATGAGTTGGTCTATTATTGCGCTGAATATATAAATTCTGATCGCCAGCTTCTGTATCAATCAGGTTTCTTACATCCTCAGGAAGGTCGTTTAGAGACGCAAAGTCTTCGCTTCCGACAATGTGCTTTTCGAACTGTGTGAAGTTCCATTTAGCTATTTTGGTTTTATCAGGCTTTGGCATTGGCAGGCTTTCCGCGTCTGCAAGCGCATTTAGACGGAGTTCTGTCAGCCATGCCGGCTCGCCCATATCTTTTGAAAAGGAACTAACATATTCCTTATCAAATGGTAGTTTTATTTCCGTTGTCATAGTGATCCCCCTAACGCTTACGCTTCTTGCCCAACTGTTTCGTCTTCAATGCCCAATTCTTTCTTAATCCAGTCATATCCTTCAGCTTCTAAGCGCTGTGCAAGCTCCGGTCCGCCTGATTTTACAACGCGGCCCTGCATCATCACGTGAACATGGTCAGGTGTGATGTAGTTAAGAAGGCGCTGGTAGTGTGTGATAATTAAGCATCCAAACTCTTCTCCGCGCATTTCATTGATTCCTTTTGAAACAACTTTCAATGCATCGATATCCAAACCGGAATCGATTTCATCCAGGATAGCCATTTTAGGTTCAAGCATCATTAATTGAAGAATTTCATTGCGCTTCTTTTCTCCGCCTGAGAAACCTTCATTAAGATAACGCTGAGCCATGTCAAGATCCATTTCAAGGAATTCCATCTTGCTGTCCATTTTGCGGATGAATTTCATAAGAGAAATTTCATTTCCTTCTTCAAGGCGGCTGTTAATTGCAGAACGTAAAAAATCGGCATTTGTTACGCCGCTGATTTCACTTGGATATTGCATTGCAAGGAACAGGCCGGCACGTGCGCGCTCGTCAACTTCCATTTCAAGAACATCTTTACCATCTAAAGTGATGCTTCCCTGTGTTACTTCATATTTTGGATGGCCCATGATAGCAGAAGATAAAGTAGATTTACCTGTACCGTTCGGCCCCATAATTGCGTGAATTTCTCCGCCTTTAATCTCAAGGTTTACACCCTTTAGTATTTCTTTTCCCTCAATAGAAACATGAAGGTCTTTAATTGTAAGTACTGATCCTGCCATAATATATACCTCCGTCAATAAAAGAAGATTTGTAAATCGGTTTCATCCGCAAATCTCTATTCTCATTTTATTCTCATTACAATCTTATAACAAATCAAATATCATAGCAACTCTTTGAGACCATTAACAAACTTTTCAAACGAAAAAGTTTAGAAAGCCTGTAAATATAAATTTTATCATATAAAATCTTTGTCATCAAAGAGTGAAATTACCGGAAACCAGCATGTCCTGTCTATTTTTTCCCGGTACTGTAATTTCATGTATTGCAAAAAGAAAACCAGTGCATCATTGGCACTGGTTACTATTTACTTCATTATTATATATACCTTTAACTTAGGAATGAATTTTTCTTTCAAGATCTGCAACTAATCGCTGGCTTTGAAGATAATCTTCTTCACGTCTTTTTTCAACTTCCATTCGAATATCATGTTTCCGGCTGTACACTTCATATCCAACTCCATGGGCAGCTTGCATAGCTTTTTCCATTTCACTCGTGTAGTTCAGCTGTAACTGACTGATAATGAATCAATCCTTTCGGTTTTTATGCTTTTCAGCATTTGGTTTTACATCTAAAATCTTAACACTCACACTATACCCCGCACAAAGCGGAAAAAACCTGATTTTTTTAGCAAAATAAGGAATGAGAACTGGTGAAACGCTTTCATACTTCCTATCCTTAGAATACTGGCTGAATGCTCTGGATTAATGGTTGTTTTTATAAATTTTCTGAAAAATCACCATTGCAAAAGAAAACTCCTGCTGCCAAGCAGGAGAAGATTTTCAGTGATTTTGCTGATTCAATTCGGTCATGGCCTCCTGGACGAGCGTAACCGCCTGGCTCATGGCCGCTCCGCCACCAAAAGCTGCTGTTACTCCTACTGCCTCAAGAATCTCTTCTTCGGATGCCCCTTGATCAATGCAGCCTTTCGTGTGGTAAATAATGCAATATTCATCCTGAGAATATAAACTGATGCCGAGCGCGATCAGCTGCTTCTCTTTTTGAGATAAAACCCCTTCTTTAAAGCAGGCTTCTGTAAAAGCATTATAATGCTTTGCCAAATCAGGCATTTTTTCAGTGAAAACTCCTAATCCGACTTTATAATCATGCAGGGCTTCTTCTATTGAGTTTGAAGGTTCATGATAATGTTCCATCGATCTCCACTCCATTTCAAATAGTATCAAGGTTAGTATGTTTGATTGCATTTCAATCTATACGGGAAGTGGGGCTGCTGATCCACAAAAAAAAGCAGGCGCTGTGAACGCCTGCTTTTCTGCCTTTACTCAGATACCGGCACAACGGCACCTTCATATTTTTCAAGAATGAAATCCTGGATTTCCTTTGAACGAAGCACTTCTATAAGAGCTTTAATTCCTTCTTTTTCTTCATCACCTGTGCGGACTGCTATCACATTTACATATGGTGATTCTTTGTCCTCGATGGCAATTGAATCTTTAAGAGGATTTAACCCTGCATCGATTGCATAGTTGGAGTTAATCAGGACTGCGTCTCCTTCTCCATTATTGTAGATCTGAGGAAGAAGTGATGCTTCATATTCAGTATCAAACTTTAATTTTTTCGGATTTTCTTTTATATCTTCCAGTGTTGCTTCCGTTTTTTCCACATCTGCATTTAAAGTGATAAGTCCCTCAGCTTCAAGCATGGAAAGGATGCGGCCATGGTCAGCGACAGAGTTGCTCATGATGATTGTTGCACCCTCAGGAAGCTCCTCAAGGTTCTTATACTTTTGGGAATACACACCGATTGGTTCAATATGAATTCCGCCTGCATTCGTAAAATCATATCCATGCTCAGCCTTTTGTGACTCAAGATAAGGAATGTGCTGGAAGTAGTTTGCATCAAGCTCTTTAGATTCAAGAGCTTGGTTTGGCAATACATAATCCTGGAATGTCACAACATCAAGTTCAAAGCCTTTTTCTTCAAGTAATGGCTTTGCTTCGTCAAGAATTTCAGCATGAGGGACATTGGAAGCCCCCACTGTAATCTTTTTGCTTTCTTTACTATCTCCGCCTTCACCGGCATTGCCGCCCTCTTCTGAAGTGCCGCAAGCTGCAAGTACAAGTGCAACTGCCAGTGCAAGAACAAGTGATAACCATTTTTTCATGTCAATCTCTCCTTATCGTTTGTCTAATTTTGTTGTAATGATATCTCCAATAAACTGGATGATAAATACGATGATTAGAATAATGACGGTCGCCATAAGCGTTACATCACTTCGGCTCCGCTGGAATCCTTCCAGATAAGCCAGATTTCCTAGACCCCCGGCGCCGATTACACCAGCCATGGCTGTGTAGCCAACCAGCGCGATAGCTGTCACGGTTATTCCCGAAACAAGGGCGGGCATTGATTCCGGAAGCAGAACCTTCCAGATGATCGTGCTTGTTTTTGCGCCCATTGACTTGGCCGCTTCAATTACCCCTTTGTCAATTTCCCTCAAGCCGATTTCCACCATTCGGGCATAAAACGGGGCAGCACCAATAATTAATGCAGGCAAAGCTGCATCCTCCCCAATCATTGTCCCAAGCAAAAACTTCGTAAATGGAATCAGTAATACAATAAGGATAATAAATGGAATCGAACGGAAAATATTGACGAACGTAGAGATAATTTTATTGATTGCTGCATTTTCCCAGATATTCCCCTTTGAGGTCAAAAAGAGCAGCAGCCCCAAAATCGCTCCTAAAATAAACGTTGCAATAACAGAAATAGCTGTCATATAGAGAGTTTCCACAGTAGCTTCCCACATGGAGTCCCATTTCACATTTGGAAACCATTCATTAAGCATTGGAAATCACCTCCACGCCCACCTGCTGAGAATGGATAAATTCAATCGCTTTTGCAACTTCCTCTGCTTCTCCATCAACATGGATGAATAAGGTACCGTAGGAACCATTCTGCGTCTGGGAAATCTTCCCCTGCAGAATATTAACAGTTACCTGGAAGTGACGGATCAGGTTTGTAATCAATGGCTGTTCAGCTGATTCACCGACAAATCCTAATTGGACTACTTTTCCTTTTGGATACAAATCGACCAGATGATCAATTGTTTCCTTCGTTTCTTCAGGCTCTGTCACCTGCTGGACAAAGCGCTTTGTAATCACAGCTTTCGGATTCTTAAAGACATCCAATACAGGGCCGATTTCCACAATCCGTCCGCCTTCCATAACAGCAACCCGATGGCAGATTTTACGGATTACGTGCATTTCATGTGTAATGAGGACAATGGTTAAGCCCAGCCGCTCATTGATGTCAACAAGCAGCTCCAAAATGGAGTCTGTTGTCTGCGGATCAAGGGCAGATGTTGCCTCATCACAAAGCAGCACTTTTGGATTATTGGCAAGGGCTCTGGCAATCCCAACTCTTTGCTTTTGACCCCCGCTAAGCTGGGAAGGATAGGCATCTTCTCTTCCTTCCAGACCGACGAGTTTAATGAGCTCATCTACTCTTTTGAGCCTTTCCTGCCGGGAAACACCTGCGATTTCAAGCGGAAATGCAATATTCTCTCTTACTGTCCTCGACCATAACAGGTTGAAGTGCTGGAAAATCATGCTTATTTCCTGCCGTGCTTTTCTTAGCTTGCTTCCCTTTATCTTTGAAACCTCATTGCCTGCTACTGTTACACTGCCATGGGTAGGAAGCTCCAGCCCATTCAGCATGCGGATTAAGGTACTTTTACCTGCACCGCTGTATCCGATAACACCGAAAATTTCTCCTTCTTTTACCTCCAGGTTTACATCGTCAACTGCTTTTACCTGACCGCTTTTTGAAGAGAAAATCTTCTGTACATCTTTTATAGAAATCAACGTGATAGTCACCTCTTTTATCGAAAGATACAGATAATAATTAATAGACTGCTTTTATTCCCTATTTTTCACTCTATATAGGCTTTCATGCGCAAAAGCAAAAATGCCTTTCTGCACATGAGCAGAAAGGCATAAAAAAATTTAGTCCTTTCTCTCATCTATCAAAGCTATGCTTTGAGTGAATTGGCACCATTTCAACTAATTGACGGTTGCCGGGCTTCATAGGGCACTTCCCTCCACCTCTCTTGATAAGAGTGTAACGTTCTATATTAAATTAATACTTTAAATGAATTAAGCAGTTTTTTAATTACGTTTGCTATCGTATCATAGCCATTAAAAAGGTGTCAACGATGAAATTTCAAACTTTCGGAAAAAAGTGAATGGTAAATTTTCCTTTACGCTTTTGCAGCTAGCGATGTGAGACCTGCAGCTGCTTCTATCGCCTGTTCCAGGTCTTCAATTAAATCTTCTGCATTTTCGATGCCGATCGAAATCCGAATCAGGTCCTCCGGCACTCCTGCAGCTTTTAACCCTTCCTCATCCAGCTGCTGATGAGTAGTGCTTGCAGGGTGGATAATCAGGCTCTTTGCGTCCCCGACATTTGCCACATGTGCCCATAGCTGCAAACTATTGATCAGCTTGGCTCCAGCCTCTCGTCCGCCCGCAATTCCAAATACAGCCACTGCCCCGGCTCCTTTTGGCAAATATTTATCTGCCAAGTCTTTGTCCGGGTGGCTTTCATGACCTGGATAGAGCACCCAATTAACGGCTGGGTGCGCCTCCAGATATTCCACTACCTTTTTGGTATTGGCAACATGCTCCTTCATTCTCACATGCAGAGTCTCAAGACCCAGTGTGAACTGGAATGCACTTTGCGCACTCATTGCAGGTCCTAAGTCTCTTAACAGCTGTACCCGTGCTTTGATAATATAAGCAGCTTCGCCAATTGCTTCGCTATAGACAATATCATGGTAGCTCGGATCAGGCTCTGTAAAGCCCGGAAACTTAGGAGAATTCCAGTCAAATTTTCCGCCATCTACAATAACTCCCCCCATTGTGGTCCCATTGCCGAGCAGCCATTTTGTCGCTGAGTGTATGACAATGTCAGCTCCATGTTCAATAGGCCTGCAAAGATAAGGGGTAGCAAAAGTGTTATCGACAATCAGCGGCACACCGTTTTCGTGGGCAATTGCGGCAACCTTTTCAATATCCAGGATTTTCAGGCTGGGGTTTCCAATCGTTTCGGCGAAGACAGCCTTTGTTTTATCTGTAATGGCGCTCCGGAAATTTTCCGGATCCTTTGGATCCACCAGTTTTACCTTTATTCCATACTTGGGAAGTGTAACTGCAAATAAATTATAAGTGCCCCCATATAAATTGGATGCGGCAACAATTTCATCACCAGCTTCGGCGATATTTAAAATGGCAAGTGTAATAGCAGACTGGCCGCTGGCAAGAGCCAGCGCACCCACTCCTCCTTCAAGCATGGCCACTCTTTCCTCAAACACACTGACAGTTGGATTATGTATCCTGCTATAAATATATCCCGGTTCTTTCAGGGCAAAGAGATCTGCAGCGTGATCTGTATTTTTGAACTGATAAGCATTATTCTGATAAATTGGGACCGCCCTCGCGCCAGTTACAGGGTCAGGCTTCAGCCCCCCATGTACTCCAATTGTTTCAAAGCGGTAATTTTTCTGTTTGTCCGTCATCGCTATCTCTCCTCTATAAAAATGTTTGTATTTCATTTCTTAAAAGCAGAAAAACCCTCTTCATAAGAAGAGGGCTTTATCGACTCTTCTTATCTTCCAGAGCATTCTGCTCTGCTGGATTTAGCACCGTGTACTTTACCGGTTGCCGGGCTTCGCTGGGCCAGTCCCTCCGCCTCTCTTGATAAGAATATTCAGTTAATTAATATTAAAACGATATTATCATACTATAAAAAAAACGGTCAAGTATTGTGCAGTGAAATTTTCCCTAAACAGAAAAAAGACTCGAGCAGCAATTTTTTTCTGTAAGAGGTTTCAAGCATTATTTCGTTTTGGGAAATGGCATCCCTTAGCTTTACTTTTCCTGTAATCAGTGACAATACAGCTTCTTCCGATCCCGAGATTTCCACATCAAAATGGCTGATGCGGCTTGCCTTCTGTATTTCCCCATTCGAAATTTTCAAAGGAATGCATGTGTTTCCCGCCTTAATAAGCAGAGAAAAGTTTGAACTTCTTAAGAAAAATCCAAGATGCCCTTTAGCCTTTAATTCCCGGATAAATACATCAGGTAAACTCCTCACAGCCTCACCTCTTTTAATGGGGTCAATTGACTTTAATATTCAGTAATAAAGTGCTTTAATCCTTTATTTTTCATTCGACAAAATCAGAAAGGCATTGCCTGTTTAATTGGCATTGCCTTTTCATTTCCCGAGAAATATGTCAGATCATACTATTTTCACAGAGGCTGCTGCAGTTTTTGTCTTTTTATAGCCTCTGAATACAAAGAAAAAGTAGAGAGAGCCAATCAAGTATAACGAAGCTGTAATGGTGAATACGAGTGCATATCCCCAATAATCTCCATATCTCATGACGATTCCTGTTGAAACCGGGCCCATTACAGCCCAGCCCAGATTGAACACCATCTGATTGACTGAGTTTGCCAGTCCTTTCATCGAATCATTTACCTTTGACATCATCAATGACATTTGTATAGGATTTCCCGCATTCATCAACGCCTGCCGGAACAAAAAGCCAATGGCAGCCAGCCAAAGGTTTTCAGTATAAGCGGTTAAAAGCAGGAAAGGAAGTGACATGAGCTGCAGGATCACAACAGCTTTTACCTCTCCCACTTTTCTTACCACAACCGGTCCGATAATCATGGCAAAGGCCGTGGCAGCCTGCCCTAATGAAATAATCATGCCAATAGCTGAATTGGAGGCTTCAAAGCGGTCTGCGAAGTATAGATTCAGATAGGGAATAACTAGTCCTGCACCAATTCCAATCAGCAGCTGAGCAAAAGCAAACATCGCGATAATTTTGACACCGTCATTTTTAGCTGAGAGATTTTTGAATGACCAGCCTTTTATGCCCTTTGCACCTTTTCGATCTTTCGAAACCTCTGCGAAACGCAAAATTGGAAATAAGCCGGCTATGAAAAACACACTTGCAATCAGAAGGGTGATGCGTATGCTGGTGAGCTGATCCGTAAACAAAGAAAATACATCCGTTAAGATGCCACCGCTTAAGTTCCCTATCACATTTGCGCCCGTCATTATAGCAAAGTGGATACTGAATAAATGAACCCTTTGATCAGCCTTTGAATTTTCAGCCAGCCATGGTATGCCGGATACCTGAAGAAAGGCTGTTGTCAGCCCGGTTAAAAATGCAAATAAAATCAGGAGCTCCTGCATTTCAACTATACTTCTGAAGAGCATAACTACACCTGTTGCAACTGCACCAAACATCATCGCTTTTTTTCTGCCAATTCGGTCGCTGGCGATCCCTGCCGGCACAAGAATCATTGCTGTCGCGAGAGCAGTCATGGATATGATTTGTCCATTAACACTTTCTGAGTAGCCGAGCTCCCTTATGTAGAAATTATAAATTACCATGAATATCCCAAAACCAATTTGTGTAAGGATATTCGCCATAAAAGCCAATTTTATGTTGCGGTTATAACCTTTAAATTGACCAGCCCACTCCCTGTAAAATGCCATGCGGATCCCTTCCTGCACTGTATGATTTTTATTTCGATTCCCTAAGTATCATACTCTTTCGGAATGGGTTTGTAAATATATTTTGAATAGTGAAAAGGCTTTTTTAAAACATGCAAAAAACCAGGCTGCTTTGCTCCTGGTTTCTGCTAATCGATGCTTCTGATTTTATCCAATAAATAGGGTACGGATCGGAAAGCATATAATTTTTCATGTAAAGTTCCTTTTCTGAAGATGAGGAGGCAGGGTACGCTTTCCACTCCCCATTTTTCAGCCAATTGCGGCATATAATTTAAGTCCGCTTTCCCCATTTTTTGACCTGGCAGCAATTGCTCTGTAACTGCCAGCATCTTTCCTGCCATCTGGCAGGTTCCGCACATAGGCGTATACAAATAGATAAGAATCGTTTTTTCTTCTCCGCTAATCGCTTCCTCAATGTCCTGCTGCGACCATTCCTGCATTTTATCATCCTTACTTTATCTGTCCAGATATTGTGTATAAACGTCAATGTTAGCTCCCAGCAGCACTGTTGCCAAATGGTGTTCCGGTGCTGTCGCTACTTCTCTGTACATTCTATCGATATATAGATGCTCTGCCTCTGGAAATTCCCTTTTGAATTGTTTTCTCAGCTTTTCACCTGCTGAATCGGCATCCACCAATATATATACATCCTTATCAAACAGTGTGTCAATTAATTCATCCAGTTTGGTAATGCTTATTGTTCCATTTGTGCAGATAATTTCAACGGGCTCTCTTATAATGCTTTTAACCTTTGTTTTATCTGACTTTCCCTCGACAATAATCACTTTTTCCGGAATTCCATCGTTCATCGTCATCACCTGAAAGGAGTTATTTTGAAACTGTTCGTTTAAGCTAAAAGCCAGTAATGCATTGTTTTTATCTTAATATATTCATTATTCTCGGTTATGGTGTGAATCTCCTGCCCATTTTGGAGGTTAGGGCCGTGCTGATTTATATATTCCTAGCCAGGTTTAGGAAAGGAAATGTTTTTAAAGAAAAATATTTTTATGTCTTCTTTAAATAGCCTAATTCATTGTATGCCCGGTCATAACACTTTAGCCTATTAAATAAACAGCGGAAATAATTCCGCTGTTTACAGTAGTCAGCACCAGCCGCCTTCGTCACAGTCTGTGTAGCGCGCTTGCGCTTTATCTGGAACGGAGACATTCTGGTATATTTTTTGGTGTTCGGTTTCAAAATGATGGGACAAGTTGAAAGAAGAGCCTTCCGGAAGGCTGATTTGGCCAATTTTTTCGTTTTCAAGATAAAGATCTATCCCATTATTGTTAATTTTGCCGACAACCCGGTCAGTTATATCGATTTTCTGCTGCTTCAATGTCATGGGTAATCATTCCTTTCATGCATTTGGGTACCTATAGTTTTGCCCTGTCTCTGTAAAAGAAAAATAGCAATTAAAGGTAAGAACAAAAATACTGAAGCAGCTGGACATGATTTACCCTAAAAAACGAAAAACCGGTTCGGAAGTGAACCGGCTCTCTAATTAATCTTCGTTTGTCATATCTTCATATTGCTCAGCAGTCATCAAGCTTTCTACTTCGCTTAAATCTGAAGGCTCCACCACAACCATCCATGCTTTTTCATATGGAGACTCGTTTACGAACTCAGGGTTGTCGTTAAGATCTTCATTTACTTCAACCACTTTACCGCTTAGAGGCGCATAAAGTTCAGAAACTGTTTTTACAGATTCTACGCTTCCGAATGGTTCGTTTGCACTTAGCTCATCGCCAACTTCAGGAAGCTCAACGAATACAATGTCACCAAGTTCTGATTGCGCGAAATGCGTAATCCCAATACGTACTTTCCCATCTTCTGTTTTTACCCACTCATGCTCTTCTGAATAACGTAATTCTTTTGGTGTGCTCATTATGTATCCCTCCATATTAATATTTCAATTTATGATCAGTAAATCGATCTCATGGTTAATGTGGCTTCCAGCTATTAGGAAAGCCATTTCTTTTCATATTCCTCTTCTTTGAAGCCCACTGTTACTTTCTCTCCATCTGTCAGCAGCGGACGCTTGATCAGCATGCCGTCTGTTGCCAGAATATCGAGCAGTTCTTCATCTGAAGAGGTTTTTACTTTGTCCTTCAAGCCGAGCTCCCGATATTTTTGGCCACTCGTATTAAAGAACTTCTTTAGTTCCAAACCGCTGTTTTTATAAAGCGCTTCAAGTTCGCTTCGAGAAGGCGGATTGTCTGTTATATGTATTTCTTCATAGGACAGATTATGTTCGTCAAGCCATTTCTTGGCCTTACGGCATGTCCCGCATTTAGGATACCAATAAAAAGTCAACGCCATTTTTTCACCACCCATTTTAGCAAATTCAGGCTTATCCAAAATTGCTGCCTTTTAATTGAATAGTAACATAAAAGGGTGACAAAGCATAACCTTGATCACCAATTTAATATTCGACATTTTTCTATTTGTTCCTGCAAGCCGGAAAAATTTTTTGAATGGTTATTTTTACAATAATAAAGCCCCCTTCATCGGAAGGGAGCTAAGTCAGATTAAACGGTAAAACGTTCCGCGTCGATCAGTTTTTCTGATGCTTCACGCTTCTTTGTAATCACGTTGACTGGCGTGTGTCGTGTGAATTTGCGCAATGCTGACATCATCATGCGCAGTGCATCGCCGTTTTCAACTGCCACAAGTGTTTCCTTTGCATCCTGCTCGATTTCGTTAAATGCCTCCTGGCAGAAGATTTGAGTGTACAGGAGCTTTTGTTTGCTCTTTTCAAGGCCAGCTTTTTCAATGGCCTTTTCAGTGCGAAGAACAACAGATTCCATTGCATAAGCATTCGAAATAATATCCGCAATGTTTACAAGTACTTCCTGTTCTTTATCAAGAGCCTTTCCATACTTTTGTGCTGCCAGACCAGCAGCAAGCAGTCCGATCTTCTTCGCGTTCTTAACCAGATATTTTTCCTGTGCAAGCGGCTCGTCGCCAGGCTCTTCAGGCATCATCATCATGAGCTCTTCCTGCAGCGCCTGTGCTTTCTGGAATAACGGAAGCTCTCCCTTTAGTGCTTTGCGGAGGTACGTGCCTGGTACTAATAGGCGATTGATTTCGTTTGTTCCTTCGAAAATACGGTTAATGCGTGAATCACGGTAAGCTCTTTCAATCTCATATTCAGCCATGAAACCGTAGCCCCCGTGGATCTGAACACCTTCATCTACTACGTAGTCGAGGACCTCCGTATTGAAAAATTTATTCATGGAGCACTCAATGGCATATTCAGCAATTGACTTTGCGACTTCCTTGCCATCTTTTATTTCCTCATCTGTAAGCTTGCTCATACGGTCCTCGAACAAACCTACTGTACGATACACTGCACTTTCCGCTGCATAAATCTTTGAAGCCATTGTGCCCAGTTTTTCTTTAGTCAAATTAAATTGAGAGATAGGTGTCTTAAACTGCTGGCGCTGGTTCGCATACTGAACAGCCAGTTCGAATGCACGCTTCGCTCCGCCAACTGCTCCTACACCTAACTTATAGCGGCCAATATTTAAGATATTAAAAGCAATCACATGGCCCTTGCCGAATTCACCCAGCAGGTTTTCCTTTGGCACCTTGGCGTCTTCAAGAATTAACGTACGGGTAGAAGAGCTCTTGATTCCCATTTTCTTTTCTTCTGCCCCTACAGATACACCTGGGAATTCTCTTTCAACGATGAATGCAGAAAAGTGTTCGCCGTCAACTTTTGCATATACTACGAATACATCTGCGAAGCCTGCATTTGTTATCCATTGCTTTTCACCGTTTAATACATAGTGTGTGCCCTCAGCATTCAGCTTGGCGGTTGTTTTTGCTCCAAGAGCGTCAGAACCTGAGCTTGGCTCTGTCAATGCATAAGCGGCAAGCTTTTCGCCTGTAGCAAGTTCAGGAAGGTATTTTTGCTTTTGCTCTTCATTTCCGAATAGAACAATCGGAAGAGAGCCAATGCCGACATGGGCGCCGTGAGAGATGGAAAAGCCGCCTGCACGCGCCATTTTCTCTGCAATAAGTGCTGAGCTTACTTTATCTAATGCAAGTCCGCCGTATTCCTCTGGAACATCTGCGCCTAATAGGCCAAGGTCTCCAGCTTGCTTCAATAGTTTTACAGAACGGTCAAATTCATGGTTTTCAAGATGTTCAATTTGCGGTACAACTTCATTCACTACATAATCTTCAGTCGTCTTAGCAATCATAACCTGCTCATCTGTATAATCTTCAGGTGTAAAAACCCGGTCATAGGAAACATCTTCGATTAAAAAGCTTCCGCCTTTGATAAGATTTTCAGTTTGATTTGACATTTACTTTCCTCCATTCTGTTTTTGCGGAGAAAAGCCTGTGGGCTTCTCTCCAAATTTCGATTCATCCTATAAAAGTTCAAATACTCCGGCTGCGCCCATGCCGCCTCCGATGCACATTGTTACTACTCCGAATTGCTGATTGCGGCGTTTCATTTCATGAATTAGAGACAGAGTGAGCTTGGCTCCGGAACAGCCCAGCGGGTGCCCGAGTGCAATAGCACCTCCGTTAACATTTACCTTCTCTTCATCCAATCCCAGCTCACGGATAATTTGAATGGATTGGGATGCAAAAGCTTCATTCAATTCAAATAAACCGATATCCGAAAGCTCCAGCCCTGCAAGCTTTAATGCTTTAGGAATGGCCACAACCGGGCCGACACCCATAATCTCAGGAGGAACACCGCCTACGGCAAAGCTTCTGAATTTAGCCATTGGCTTCAATCCTGATGATTCTGCCTTTTCCCGGTCCATAACCATTACCGCTGCTGCTCCATCACTTGTCTGAGATGAATTTCCAGCTGTGACACTGCCGGTTACCGAGAATGCGGGACGCAGTTTTCCAAGTGATTCTATTGTGGAATCTGCACGAACACCTTCATCCTGGCTGAATTGGATTGTCTTTTCTGTCAGCTTATTGTCTTTTCCAACAGTTCTGAACGTTACGTCTACAGGTACAATTTCATCTGCAAATTTGCCTTCCTGAATTGCCTTCGCAGCCTTCTGATGACTTCTGACAGCAAATGCATCCTGGTCTTCACGTGTAATACCATACTTTTTTGCAACCTCTTCAGCTGTATGTCCCATACCCATATAATATTGAGGAGCTGTTTCCGCCAGTTTGGCGTTCGGGCGGACTACATGCCCCATCATTGGCACCAGGCTCATAGATTCTGCACCGCCAGCGATAATTGTATCTGCATGGCCAATCATGATTTTTTCAGATGCATAGGCAATAGCCTGCAGGCCTGAGGAACAATAGCGATTGATCGTTATTCCCGGCACTTCATGTGAAAGTCCGGCAAGGGCGCCGATATTCCTGGCCATGTTCAGCCCCTGTTCTGCTTCAGGCATAGAACATCCGATAATTAAATCATCGATATTTCCTTCATAATTTCCTGCACGCTTTAGGGTTTCTTTTACTGCGAGCGCTCCTAAGTCATCCGGCCTGACATTTGCAAGCGTACCTTTTTTGGCTTTTCCGACCGGTGTCCTGGCACCTGCAACTATAACCGCTTCTCTCATCATGTTCCCTCTCTTTCTATTAATGTCCCACTCTATCACTTAATTGCGCAATGGTTTCCCTTTTAAAAGCATGTGCTGCATGCGCTGCTGTGATTTTGGTTCCGCAACAAGACTAAGGAATGCTTCGCGCTCCAAGTCAAGCAAGTATTGCTCATCAACCTCTGTTCCGTATGGCACTTTTCCGCCTGCAATTACATAGGCAAGCTTTTTGGCAATTTTCAAATCATGCTCTGAGATATAGCCGGAGTAAAGCATTGCCTGTGCTCCAAGCAGAAGGGTTGCATAACCTGTTTCACCGACAACAGGCACTTTTTTGCGGACAGGGGGCTTATAGCCTTTCTCATACAGCGCAAGGACAGCCTGCTTTGCATCATAAAGGAGATGATCCCCATTTACACTGATGCCATCTGCCAGGTTCAGGAAGTTATTGTCTCTTGCTTCCTCGCCAGATGTTGAAACCTTTGCCATTGCAATCGATTCAAACACTTTATTCGCAACCTTTTGAAGGTCAAATTCAACACCATTTGGCATATTTTCAAGATGCTTCAAATAAAGCTCCTTGTTTCCGCTTCCTCCCGGGATCAGGCCGACACCCACTTCAACTAGCCCCATATATGTTTCGCTTGATGCCTGAATATGTGCAGCAGGCAGACATACCTCAGCCCCCCCGCCAAGTGTCATGCCAAATGGAGCGGCAACAACCGGCTTCGCGCTGTACTTAATTTTCATCATGGCATTCTGGAAGTGGCGGACTACCATATCCAGTTCATAAATATTGTCATCCTGCGCTTCCATGAGAATCATTCCAAGATTGGCACCTACGCAGAAGTTCTTGCCCTGATTCCCGATTACAAGCCCTTTGTAGTTCTTCTCCACTTCATCTACCGCAAAGTTGATCATCTGGATAATATCCAATCCAATGGCATTGCTTTGCGAATGGAACTCCAGCAATGCAACCCCATCGCCTATATCAACAAGGCTTGCACCGGTATTCTTTTTAATAACACCTTTTTGCTTCTTAAGCTGTTTTAAATTAATTACTTTAGGGTTTTCCTCGATTAATCTGTACTCGCCATTATGATAAAAATATTTCTGTCCTTCTTCTTCTTTGTAGAAGGAATTAATGCCTTTTTCCAGCATCTCTTTTACCCATGCCGGCACTTCTTCGCCTGCTTCCTCCATTTTTCGAACCGATTTCTCTACTCCAATAGCATCCCAGGTTTCAAACGGGCCAAGTTCCCAGCCAAAGCCCCATTTCATCGCCCGGTCTATCGCTGTCACATCATCAGCTATTTCTCCGTGAAGCTGTGCTGAATAGAGAAGGGCCGGGCTGAGAATGTTCCACAATAATTGGCCAGAACGATCATCTGAATATACAAGCGCTTTCAATTTTCCTGCAGTGCCTTTTTCCTGTTTGGCCAGTTCAGTCGAAGCTGTCTTAAGCTTTTGGCGCGGGCCATATTCCAAAGTTTCCGGATTCAGCTCCAGAATCTCTTTGCCCTTTTTCAGGAAAAATCCTTGCCCTGTTTTGCTTCCGAGCCAGCCTTTTTCCTGCATCACTTTCATGAAGTCCGGAACTTCAAAAACTTCCTTTTCTTTACCGTCCACCTGGTCATAAACATTGTTTGCCACGTGTATAAATGTATCAAGGCCTACTACATCAAGTGTTCTGAAGGTAGCACTTTTCGGCCGGCCAATCAGCGGACCTGTTATGGAATCCACTTCGTCAACACTGTATCCGCCCTTGAGCATCTCCTGCACTGTAACCAGCAGGCCATACGTGCCGATCCGGTTGGCGATAAAGTTCGGTGTATCTTTTGCTTCAACTACTCCTTTTCCCAGTACATCTTCGCCAAATTGCTTCATAAATGACAGCACTTCAGAAGAAGTGTTTTTAGTAGGTATGACTTCAAGAAGCTTTAAGTAGCGGGGAGGATTAAAGAAGTGTGTTCCCAGGAAGTGTTTTTGAAAATCTTCCGAGAGCCCTTCTGACATTGCTTCAACAGATATCCCTGACGTATTGGAACTGACAATGCTCCCTGGCTTGCGGTGCTGGTCTACTTTTTCAAATACCTGCTTTTTTATGCTGAGGTTTTCCACAACAACTTCAATAATCCAATCGACATCTTTCAGACGCTCCATATCATCTTCAAAGTTTCCTGCCTCAATCAAAGCTATATTTTTTTTAGAAGTTAATGGAGCAGGCTTTTGTTTTAACAGCTTTTGGCGGTTTCCTTCACTGATTCTATTGCGGACTTCTTTATTTTCAAGAGTAAGCCCTTTTGCCTTTTCGGCATCCGTTAATTCGCGAGGCGCTATATCCAGTAAAAGTGTTGGAATTCCGATATTGGCCAAATGGGCTGCGATCCCCGATCCCATGACTCCGGAGCCTAATACTGCCGCCTTTTTTATTTGTTGGATCAACTTTATTTCCCCCTTTTGCTTTTTTGAATGAATACTCATTCATTTTATTTTCAAAAAAAATATGCATCTCTTCTGAATGAGTTCTGTTAATTATAACTATAAAATATTTGCAAAATTTACGCAACGATTTTAAGCGGAAATTTAAAAATGTTTTGAAATTTAATGGTGTCCAGCTGTAATTTTTTTGTGCAATTTGTGATAAGTGTTTTGGACACTCTAAAAAGGAAACATTCTTAGTTCGTGAGCGGAGGTGAAAGAAATGGGAAAAATGAAAAAAGATCCTTCTAAGGCAGGAGTCAGCGCTGCAAGTGTCCAGGGAGATGCGGGCCCGACTGTTGAAAGGGAAGGTCCTAAAAAGAGAAACAGCCAAAATAATCAATATAAGCGATGATCCGTTTTAGAGTCAGGCTGCCTTAAAGTTTGCATTATGCATATAGGTAAATCATCTTCAGCAGAATAGCAAATATTTTTCAGAGGCAAGATATGTTCGAATAACGCTATTAGAATTGGAGGAACAAATTATGCAGCAAAATATGAACATGCAGAATCAGCAGGGTATTATGCAGCAGCCTCCTGCTGTCATTTCCACTAAAGATTCCCTTTACTTAACAGACATGCTTTCCTGGAATCTTCTTGCCTGTAAAAAAGCGCATTTTTACGCGCAGCAATGCCAGGACCAGGAGCTAAAAACACATTTCGAGCAATGCGGCCAAATGCATCAGCGTCACTATGAGCAGCTGCTTGTTCATTTAAACCAGCAAAGTCAGCAAAACTTTATGGGAATGCAATAGGAAGGAGTCTTGAAAATGAACCAGAACCAGAATCCAAATACGATTCAAAATCCCGAAACACAGGTGAATAAAACACCGCAAATGAATGAGCGGGACTTTACAAATGATATTCTGACTACTGAAAAGTATATGACAGATGCCTATTCGGTTGCCTTAAATGAGGCAAGCCACCAGAGCCTGTATCAGGATATTCTTGCGGCATTTAATGAAACACAAAACCAGCAAAGAGAATTCTATAACCTAATGTTCAAAAAAGGCTGGTATAAGGTTGAAGCCGCAGACCAGCAAAAACTCCAGCAATCTTATCAGCAGTTCCAGGGCTATACGAATCAATTGCCTTATGGCAATGGCCAGATGCAATAAGAAAAGCGGAAGCGCCTTGTCCCCGAAGGAACGCAGACTAAGAACGCCACGTCCTCCCAAAAGCTACCGCTTTTGGTCGTGCGATGGTTATGCTGACGAAGCCTTCCTTGTCCTGCGGGCCTCAGGCATAAGACGGTTCCTGGAAGAAGGCGTTCTTCCTTCTGCAAGGAAACGGCTTATGACCTCGATGGGGTAGGCGCTCCTCCTAAAAGCTAACGCTTTTAGTCGTGCGATGATGATGCTGTCGAAGTGTTCCTTGTGGAGCTAGACAATTATCGAATTTGCAATATGCTTAAAAAAACCGCTGCTTTTGATGGCAGCGGTTTTTTTAAATACAAAATGTCTTTACTTTTTTTTGCTTCTCATCTCTTCATTCAGTGTTTTAATTTCAGATATGAGAGTTTTCATTTCTTCTTTTGCATCAGGATATGTATCATTCCAGTGCTTGGCTAAAGGCGGCATGGATTTCGCAATAAAAGAGTACAGTGCCCATGCTTCAACCTTTTCTTTTAACTCCGGAGAGGCCTCGCCGATTAGGAGTTCGGTATATTTTTCAAGCAGGCCATCCAGCTGTTCCTTCAATTGATCATTCATCAGGAATCCTCCTTTTACTGCTGCAGGAGTGTGGACAAGTCCCGCATCGTTTACCGCTGCTGGTCAAGTAAGAGTAGCAGCATGTTTTTCTGGGCCGCACCATTTCCCCGGTGTTTTCACTCAATATTTTCCTGCTGTCAAATTTCTTTAAGGGATTCGTATTTTCACAGCCGAATAAATTGCCCGGAGCTTCCTCCAGGATAAACCTATAATCTTCAGCCGCCCTTTCTGAATGCATTTCCAAGGGTAAAATCTTATCGTAAAGCCAGAACAGATAAATCGCTATATTCTCCCAAAGAATTAGTCTAGAGACTTTTCCTTCGCTAGCTATTCTATTGATCAGCGGAAAGATATGGCCCTTAAATAGAGTCCTCACCGCATCCTCTCTCCATTGATCCCTATCCATCCCAGCCCCTTGACCCTGAAGGCGGACAAAACGAAAACCCGGAAGCCACAGCCCATCTCTTTCCTGACTGACAATTGTAATATTTTCATGCCTGATATCCAATTTCACATTCCAGGACGTCATGCAGTATAAGTAAATGACAGGCAAAAAGGCATACCTTTTTATTAAAATTGAAGCCGCCGTTTTGTTATCAGGTGCTCCTAACTGGTTTTTCACTGCTTCCAGATATGCACCCGTTTGAGTTGGGTCCAGCAAATTTTCCACTTTAATGGTTAAAGGAGAGCTCTTCCCTTTCCGGGCAAGTCTGAATTGCCCGAGAGCTTCTTCCTGTTCGCCTGTTAATTTAATCATCCCTGAAGTCCTTGCCCCTTTAAAATACATCGCCCTTTTCCATATGGGATGCATAGCGGTGTGCCGAATAATGGGTCAATCGTTACTTCGCATTCCATGCCAAACACGTTTTTAACCAATCCGCAATTAATGACATGTTCCGGCTTGCCCTGAGCAAAAACCTTTTGATTTTTTATCGCAACAATATTATGAGCATAGCGGCAGGCCAAATTCAAATCATGAAGCACCATGACGATGGTACGCTTTTCCTTTTCATTCAACTCGAATAATAAATCAAGTATTTCAATTTGATGTGTCATATCCAAATAGGTTGTTGGCTCATCCAACAGAATGGTATCTGTATCCTGTGCCAGAGTCATGGCAATCCAGGCCCTTTGACGCTGTCCCCCTGATAGCGAATCCACTGTCCGGTCTTTCAATTCTTCCATTCCTGTTGCCTTCAAAGCATTTCTGACTTTTAATTCGTCTTCAGTAGACCATTGCTTCAGCCATGTTTGATAAGGGTATCTTCCCTGTTTGACAAGCTGAAGAACTGTGAGCCCTTCCGGAGCTGAAGGAGATTGAGGCAGAATCGCCATCTTTCTGGCTACATCTTTCGTGGAAAGTTTGGCTACAGCCTCACCTTCCAATAATACAGCACCAGATTTCGGCTTTAGCAGCCTGGCAATAGACCTTAGCAATGTCGATTTCCCGCAGCCATTTCCACCAATAAATACAGTGATTTCCCCTTTAGGTATTTCCAGGTCCAGTTCATTAATAATAATGGTGTCTCCATATGACAAGGTTAAGTCTTTTGTAGCGATTGCTTGCCCTGCTGTCATCTCTGCCCTCTCCTTTTCCTAATATTTATATCTATAGGCTCTCCAGTTGCCTGTATCATACGAGTTTCAAGCTTTTCCAGCTTATGCGTTTCTTGTCTTGAAAAGCAGGTAAATAAAGTAAGGTGCGCCGATGCTGGCAGTAAACACCCCCGCCGGAATTTCAAGCGGCGAGAACAAAGTCCTGCCTATCAGATCGGCTGCCATGACCAGGATGCCGCCAATCAGAGCAGAAGCCGGAAGCAAAGCACCAAAAGCAGAGCCTACCATCCTTCGTGCCATATGAGGAGCCATTAAGCCGACAAAGCCTATCCCTCCGCCGAATGCGACAGCGCCGCCAATTAATGCCGTGCTGACCATCAGCAGCAGAAAACGGTATTTCTGTACAGTGCTGCCTACACCCATGGCAATATCATCGCCAAGTTCCTGGATATTAACATTGCGCGCCAGAATAAACGCAAGTACTAGAAACACGAGTGTCCACGGGACTAAAATTGCTACATTATCCCAATTCGAACCGTAAACTGTCCCGGTTATCCAGATATTCGCCTGGCTGGCCTGATAAATTGGCCCAAAGACCATCATCAAGGTGGTGAGTGCCTTCATTAAGCTTGCAAGCCCAATCCCAATTAAAACAAGGCGTATTGGCGACACTCCATCCTTGTAGGCTAGAAAATAAACAAGGAAAGCCAAAATAGCAGCACCCGCAAAAGCTGCAAGAGGCATCCAATTAATACTTACAGTTAATGCATTATTTTTATCACTAAAGAAAGCAAGAAAACCTACAACTGCTACAGATGCTCCCCCTGTAATCCCGATAATATCAGGAGATGCAAGCGGATTTCTTATAATACCCTGCAGGATTCCCCCCGCAGCAGCAAGCGCCATTCCCACCATTAAGGCAACGATGATTCTTGGAAGTCTGAATGACTGAATGATCAGTCTATCCATATCCGAGCCCCCGCCAAAGAATACCTGTACTACCTTTAGCGGGCTGATCTTCATTTCACCTGTACCGGTGCTGATCACGAAGACTCCAGCAGCCGCTGCTGCCAATAATAAAAATGTGATAAGTGCTTTCCGGTTTACTAAAAAAGATATCTTATCGCCAAAAAGGCGCAGGTTATAATATTTTTTCATTATTTATTGAACCCCCTTCTGGCAATATACACAAAGAAAGGAGTTCCAATGACGGCGGTCATGACGCCGACAGGTACTTCCTGCGGCATGATGATGTACCTGGATGCTATGTCTGCAATCAGAAGGAGCATTCCGCCGAGAAGACCCGCATAAGGAATAACCCAGCGGTGATCAATGCCAACGACAGCCCGGGTCAAATGTGGAATGACAATTCCGAGGAAACCAATGGGACCTGCGACAGCTACCGCTCCTCCTGACAGAAGAACGATAACAATGCCTGCACCCAATTTAAGCAATCCTGTTTTCAGGCCAAGCCCTTTTGCAACGTCCTCACCCATTGACAGGACATTCAATTTTCCAGCAATGATGAGTGAAAAGATCCAGCCGGCCAGTAAATATGGGAATACAGCTGCGAGGGTCTCAAGCTTCCTTCCGGATACAGACCCCGCCAGCCAAAACAGCACCTGCTCAAGGGCAGTCTCATTAATGACGAGAAAGCCTTGTGTCATCGAAGCAAACATGGCACTCATCGCCGCACCGGCAAGGGTTAATTTCATAGGCGTCAGCCCTTCCCTGCCGATGGAGCCGATAATATATACAAATATAAATGAAACAGCTGCTCCCAGAAATGATACCCATGTAAAGACCTGCAGATTACTGATGGAAAATAGCGTTACTGTAATGACAACTGCAAATCCGGCACCTGCGTTAATCCCGAAGATCTCAGGAGCAGCGAGAGGATTCTTTGTTAATGACTGGAGCAGGACACCCGCAATCGCTAAGCTTGCCCCTACCGCCGCTGCAATCAGAGCTCTCGGCAGACGGACAGATTGAATGATTATATGTTCATTCGTTCCATCGAAGTTTGTAAATGCATCAATTGCCATCTTCCAGGTTGTGTCGGTATATCCGTATACAATACTGAAAGACATTAATACTAATAATAGGAGAGCAGCTGCAATTAGCCCAGCCCATCTCAGAGAATTTGTTTTTAATAGCATAGCGAGACCCTTCTTGCGTCTATTTAATAATGTTTAGTTATATTTTCAGTCTATTGTACAGAGGAATAGCTGTCAATGAGTTTGAAAATCATTTTCATTGGTCATTTAAAAAATTAAATGAAAATGATTTTCATTTACCTATTGACAACGTAAAGCGTTCACATTAGTATAAAAGTATCAAATGAAAATGATTATCATTAACAACACAAAATGGAGGAGTACATAATGAAATTCAAGTCTTTACTTGCCATTCTTTCAGTTTTCACAATCTTGTTCCTGGCAGCCTGCGGGAATAGCAGCGAACAGGATGAGAAAGCCGATAAGGAAAAAGAAGGAACTAAAACAGAAGATACTAGCTATACAATTGAGCATGCAATGGGGACAACCAAGCTTGATAAAGCACCTGAAAAAGTAGTCATTTTGACAAACGAAGGTACTGAAGCATTACTTTCCATGGGGGTTACTCCAGTTGGTGCCGTTCAGTCCTGGACTGGCGATCCGTGGTATGACCATATCGCTGATGATATGAAAGATGTTCAGGTTGTTGGTACAGAAAGTGAAGTAAATGTAGAAGCAATCGCAGCGCTGCAGCCGGACCTTATTATCGGCAACAAGATGCGCCAGGAAAAAATCTATGATCAATTAAATGACATTGCTCCTACTGTCTTTGCTGAAACATTGCGCGGAGACTGGAAGGAAAATTTCGAGCTTTACGCAAAAGCAATCAATAAAGAAGAAGAAGGCAAAAAAGTCCTTGCTGATTATGACAGCCGCATCGAAGAAATTAAAACGGGCCTTGGTGATAAATTAGACCAGGAAGTTTCCATTGTCCGCTTCATGGCTGGGGATGTCCGCATCTACCATAAAGACTCCTTCTCAGGCGTCATTCTTGACCAAATTGGACTTGCGCGTCCGGAAAGCCAGAATGTTGATGACTTCGCTGAAAAGAATGCTACGAAAGAGCGCATTCCTGCCATGGATGGAGATGTATTATTCTACTTCACATATGAAACAGGGGATGGCGAAGCAAATAAACTTGCTAAAGAATGGATTGAAGATCCATTATTCAAAAACCTTAAAGTAGCTCAGGAAGGCAATGTACATGAAGTAAGCGACACCATCTGGAATACTGCCGGAGGCGTTATTGCTGCTAACCTGCTATTGGATGACATTGAGAAATACCTTGTGAAGTAATGCAAAACTTGTGATTGCGCTCCCATAATACCCCCTCTTTTATGAGAGCTCAAATATATATTAAATTCGGCGCCTGCCTAACAGACTCGAGTGGTCAGGCACCGGAGCTTAATAAAAAAGGAACCTGACCCAGGTTCCTTTTTTATTTGCCCTCACTATCTTCTTAAAGTTCCCCGACACCTAAACCTTTTTTTATTGCCTTCCATTCATAAGTTTTCCAAAACCGGCAACAATAAGCGTAATGCCGAAAATGATGGTGATTTACCTATGAGAAAATGGTTGAAGAATAAACGGATTAAAGAGGATATAGAGCATAAGGAATGGGAGCAATCCTTCATTAAATCCAAAGACTTTAAAAAAATCTTTTATTATAACCAAAAAACGAATGTGCGTTTTGGACTTACTTTCATGGCTACATTAATCGATGAAAATATTATTCAGGATGGTATTCTCCCTAATCTGCTCGAAGACGAATTCCGGGAAATCGAGGACATTAAACAGCTTGTCCCTGTGGCTGATGTGCAGATTTGCGACGACCCTTCTTTAATTGAACAAAAGCTGATGAATGGATACGTCATGCTGACAATTGAGACAGAGCTCAAACATTTCGGCTTTATAGCTGCGCAAAAAGAAATAGTCAGAGGTCTAAGCCAGCCTGAGGTTGAGTTTTCTGTTATCGGGCCTAAGGAAGCCTTTGTAGAATCGATGGGCCAAAATTTAAATTTAATCCGGAAACGTCTGCCCGTAAAAGAACTGATCATTGAAGAATTCACACTGGGAAGCCTGTCAAAGACTTCAGTCGCAATTCTTTATATGGAAAATATCACGAATGAGGATAATGTAAACACTGTCAGGCAGAGACTTAAGAACGTACAGTTTGATGCCATCACAGACAGTTCTTATATTGTCCAGCTGATTAGCGATAACTCCAATTCCCCTTTCCCGCAGCTGCTTGATACTGAGCGGCCTGACAGGGTCGCGGGGATTTTGGCAGAGGGAAAAATCGCAATTGTGGTTGACGGTTCACCCCATGTATTAATAACGCCAACCACCCTCGTTGAGTTTTTCAGCTCTTTTGAAGATTATTTTTTAAATTATATTTTATCTTCGTTTTTCCGGCTTATCCGCTTGTTTGCGGTTGCGTTTTCTATTCTGATTACACCTATTTATGTAGCAACTCTTTCATATCATTATGAATTGATTCCAAAGGATTTGATGAGTACCTTAATCACATCAAGGCGGGAGATTCCACTTCCTCCTATTCTTGAAGCGCTGTTTTTAGAGCTTACGATTGAATTGCTTCGCGAGGCTGGAGCACGTCTTCCGACGAAGGTCGGCCAGACAATCGGTATCGTGGGAGGAATTGTAATAGGAACTGCATCAGTAGAAGCAGGCCTGACGAGTAACGTCCTGCTAATTATTGTAGCCCTTGCAGCTCTCGCTTCCTTTACAACACCTGTATACAGGATGGGCAATACGATTCGTTTGCTTCGCTTTCCTTTTCTGTTTTTCGCAGAGTTATGGGGCCTGCTCGGAATTGTATTTTGCTTCTGTGTACTGTTGACTCATTTAACCAGGCTGACTTCACTTGGAAGGCCATTCCTTGAACCGCTCTACCCCCCTCGGGTGGTGGATATGAAGGATGCCCTTATCCGGCTTCCATTTGAAGCACAATCCAAAAGGCCGATTTTTTTAAGAACTAAAAATCCTATCCGTTTTAACAAGAAAAAAGCAAAAAAGAAAAAAGATATTGATGAATAATGAAGCAGGTATCTGCTCAGAGCCTTTTGAGATTATCATATGGAGGTGAACCAGATGAAGGAACAGCCTATACCAGAGAGATTACAAATATCCCCCTTTTTAGTATTTTATATGGTCATGTCCATACAAATCGGAATTGGCGTGTTGGGTTATCAGAGGATTATTGCAATGGATGCAGGATATGATGCCTGGATATCCATTTTATTTGCCGGCGGATGCATTCATGTAATTATTTGGTTAATCTATAAAATCTGCGAGACTGCTGGCGGTGATATTGTAACTGCACATAAATACGTTGCAGGAAACTTTATTGGCAAAGCACTCAGCGCCATTTTCATTGGCTATTTTATCCTGTTTTCCTTAACAGTTTTAAGGACGTTTATAGAAGTCATTCAGGTTTGGATGTTTCCGGAAATCAACACCTTCTGGTTCTCCTTCGGCTTTTTGGCGCTTTGTGTATACATTATTTTTGGGGGATTTAGGACTGTCGTGGGTATCGCATTCTTCGGGCTTATTTTGCCGGCCTACCTTCTCCTTACATTTGGCTGGGCGATTAAATTCTCCAACTTTTACAATCTGCTGCCCATTTGGGATCATTCCATAAAAGAGATGCTTACAGCTTCTTATAATATGTCCCTTACTTTTATTGGGTTTGAAAGCATCATTTTTTTCTATCCTTTTATTAAAGAACCAAGGAAATCCCAGAAATGGGCTCATTTGGCCGTAATGACAACTACTCTTATATATACAATTTTAGCCATCATTACCTTTGCCTATTTTTCCGAAGAACAGCTGTCTAAACAAATTTGGGCCAGTTTAACAATGTGGAAAATAGTGGAGATGCCCTTTGTTGAACGTTTTGAATATATTGGAATCGCCAACTGGAACTTAATCATTCTTCCTAATATATGCATATCCGTATGGATCGCCTCCCGGCTCGTTAAAAGGGTCTTTAATATCCGCCATAAAGTGGGCGTGTTTTTTGTTGTTGCCGCAGTGCAATCCATTATTACTTTTTTGGATACAAGGGAAAAAATTAATATGCTTAATGACTATGTTGGTAAAATGGGATTTATTTTTAACTTTATTTATATTCCTTTGCTTTTCGCTGCTGTCATGATAGCCAAAAAGCTAAAAAAGGGGAAAAAGAAATGAAAAAACTGCTGCTTATCGGTCTTTTGCTGCTGCTTTCCGGCTGTGTGGACAAAGAAATACTGGATGATATTAACATTGAAGTAGGGGTTGGCTACGATTTAGCAGAGGATTCAAAAGACAAATACAGAGGGACAGTATTATTTCAGGAATTCCAGCCTGATAAAAGTGTGATTAACCAGACCTTTTCAGGGAACGGAAAACTCCGGCAAGATCTTTTACTAGATGTGACCCGGCAATCATCGGAGCCGGTAGTGACAGGCGGGTTAAAGGTGGCCGTCTTCGGACCTGAGATTTCCAAAAAGGGGATCTATGATCTGATAGATTCTTTTCAAAGAGACGCAAGTATAGGAGCACGGGTATTTGTTGCGACCTCGGAAGATAAAGCGGAAGATGTGATGAAGGGAGAGTATGGAACAAGGGGAAATTCAACTTACATTTATAACTTGATACAGCATAATATCGAGCACCGGGATATACCGAAAACCAACCTCCACATTTTATCCCGTAATTATTACGAAAAAGGGAAAGATACTTTTCTTCCCCGCCTCAAAAAGATTGGGGATGATAAAGTGGAGATCATTGGAGTTAGCCTTTTTGATCAGGATAAGGAGGTAGAAATTCTGCCTGTAAAGGATTTGTTCTTTTTTAAGCTGCTGGTTGACAAATATAGTGAAGGAAATTTCGACGTTAAATTAAAAAAAGACGATATTGCTGCTGTAAAAAGTATAAAATCCAAACATAAAATTAAGATTACTGATAATCACGCTACCATTCACATTAATATAGAAGGCATTATCCGTGAGTATACCGGCAATAAGCTAGCGTCAGAAGTGGTTGGTGACGTTGAAAAGAAGCTGGAGAGAAAGATTGAAAAGGAATGTCTCAGACTATTGAAAATGTTTCAGGAGCTTGGGATTGATCCAGTTGGGCTGGGTCAAATTAAGAAAACGCAGCACCGGAATTTTGATTATAAAAAGTGGGAGGATGATTATAAAACACTTGGATTTGATGTTAAATGCAATGTAACAATTGAAGAAACCGGCATTATTGAGTAAGAGCGGGCTTTAATAAGCCCGCTCTTTCTATTTAATCACTAGTTGAGAACATATATTTTTTATAATGGTAGCGAATCGAGAATATCAGTCCCATGGCCAGCATATTCCCCATCAGCGAGCTTCCTCCATAGCTGATGAAAGGAAGCGGAATGCCTGTGATAGGCAAAAGGCCGATGGTCATTCCGATATTCTGAAAGACATGGAATGTTACCATGCTGATAACACCCACACAAATATAGGTATAGAAATTGTTCTTCGTTTCCATGCCAATCTTGGTAATATGGTAAATCAGCAGAAAGAAAAGGCTGACCACAATGCTTGCCCCTACAAAGCCAAATTCTTCACCTACAATACTGAAAATAAAGTCAGTATGGCTTTCAGGCAGGTAGACCTCCCTCGTTCCATATCCTTTCCCGCTTGTTTCACCGGACCCAATGGCAAGGAGAGAACGTGTCAGCTGAAACCCGGTTGAACTTTGGTAATTATAGGGATCGATCCAGGAATAGATGCGCGCAAACTGATATTCCTTTACTCCCAGATACTTCTCAAGGATATCCGGATGCCATAAAACAAAATATAAAATGGTGCCTGCCAGAGCCGCTCCTGTTCCAAATATAGGGGCCAGCAGCTTCCAGCTGATTCCTGAAATGAAGATCATGCCAAGCATGATTGCCAGAAATACAAGGCTTGTCCCTAAATCGGGCTGCTGCATAACCAGCAGCAGGGGCACCATTGTTAATCCAACCAATTTAATCAGCAGCCATAAATCAGTCTGTATGGTTTTGAATTGATTTTTTTGATGATGCTCGTCAATCGTTTTGGCCAATACCAGAATAATGAACACTTTAACAAGCTCAGCTGGCTGAAGGGATCCCATCCCAGGAACCTTGTACCATGCTTTTGCCCCATTAATGACAGGAGCTATGCTTGCTGGCGCCACAACCAGGAATCCAAGCAGTACAATGCCCAGGCCATACACATACCAGGAAATCTTCTTTAGCTGATCGGAATCCAGTGTGATTACGGCAGCGATGATTCCTGTTCCAACGGCATACCAGACAACCTGCTTCAAAAGGAAGTTTTCTGTATATTGTCCTGTAGTCTGTGCGCTGTAAATAGATATGGCACTTACCAGGAATAGCAGCATCAATATTAATACTAAGCCCCAATCCAGCTTAGGAGGTGTATATCGATTTGAGGTCATGATTATTCTTCTCCTTTAAAAAACAAAACCATTTACCTTTTAAGGCATAACGGAGCACAGTGCAAGGAATAGCATATGTACCTCACAATTATTCCTCGCTACAATATTTCATTATATTTTTTATAGAGATAAATCACAACTTCTAAAAGCGAATGGTTATTATTTCAAATTTTTACGATTACTGAGAATGGTTATTTACAGCCATATTCAGCACAGTCTTAGATACACTATTCGTATGCAAAAGGTATTAAGACCCGGTTTTAAACTCCCCGCTGAAATATCTCACTTTTATATCATCTCTCATCCACTCGAGATTATTAGGCACCTGGGGGATGCTGTATCCGATGAAAATAGGCGTTGTAATATAGCGCGGAACAATTTTCGCGTAAATCTCCCTGCCCAGCTTGTAGAAAAACAAGTTATAACTATTGCTTGGAAAAGGGAAGGCATTCAGAATATAATGCGCGGCAGTCTGGATACATTTCGCAAAGTACGGAATATCATCCTGATCAGCAAGCTTCACATTAAACTCATAAAAGCCGATTCTCGGGGAAGTCGATAAAGTGAACACCGTGCCGCTTTCCTCATGAATAAGGAGCCCTTCAAAATCCTGCGCCTGGATTTTTTCCTTGTAATCAATGTTTTTCAATCCCACAATCTGCATATGCGGATGGGCGATACTTCCCCCGGATAATGGCCCGTGGTTTTTGAAAAATAATACAGATTCATATTCCCCGCTTTCTTCCATAAGCAGCCAATGTTTTAAACCAAATGAAATTAACCTGACCAAATGCTCCTCAGGGTAAACAGACAGCTCACCATCACATTGATCCGTTTCAATCAGCACCGTCTGATAGGAGTTTTCCAGAACAGGATACTTATTTTTCAGCAAAATAATTGAATCCTCTACGGCAATGATTTCGGTCAGCTCCTCCCTTGCACAAAAAGGGCAGCTGATATCCTTATTCCGAATGCTATTAGGCTTTTGGACCCCAATCCCCGTATTAAAATGCAAATGTGTATCTGACATCTCTCTGACACCTGCTTTTCTGTAATCTCTCCTTCTATATTATCATGAAACTGGGAGTAGGGTATCTGTGCCAGTTTCATGGGTGCTCTAGTCAGAAGGCTCATGGGGGGCGGGGAGGGAGTTCGGACATTCATCGGATTTTTCCGGGGAGTTGAGTCTGAAGTTGCACCGTGTTCGGACTCAAACTGACCGCTTCCTGCCGCTTGTGTCTGAAGTTGCACTGACTTCTGACTCAAACTGACTTTATCCTGTGGTTTGTGTCGGAAGTTGCACCGACTTCGGACTTTCACCAGACTTTTCGGGAGTTTTGTGTCGGAAGTTTCCGCCAAAACTTTATCTCGTAAACTAAAAGAATCAGCGGGGTAATTAATCCTCCCCGCTGAAAAGTATTTATTGCACCGTTAATTCAGTTTCTGTGTGCTCGTGAATGTCGTCGCCTTTTTCCACATGTGTCGTGATGGTGTATGTGCCTGCATTTGTAAACTGATGGCCGGCTGTGTATTTGCCCGGTTCTGTTTCAGACATGTTCACCCATTGAGGTGTTGCACCATTCAGCGAGATTTCAAGTTTTACTTTAGCATCCCCCAGCGGTTCCCCTTCATTATCAACCAGGACAGATAATTGTGTTTGTTCGTTTGATTGGATTTGGTCAGGGGCCTGCAGTTCAATGGATACCTCACCGCCATGCCCGTGAGAGTGGCCTTCTTCATGGCCCTCATTTTCCTGATCATGCCCCGTTCCTGAGTCCTCCGCTTTTGCTTCACCAACTTGTATCGAAACCATTGGCATAGTATGCTGGCTTCTTGCTGTTACATGGGACTGAACATAGTAAAGGCCTTCCTCAGTAAAAGCATGATCAGCAGTATATTTACCCTCTGATCCGTGCTTTGCCTCTATCATTTCACCGTTTTCTTTTTGTCCTTCCTGCCAGACTTCAAATTTCACCTCATCTGCATCTGTTACAGCCTCACCGCCTTGTTTAACAGTGACAGCAAGGGCTGCCTCCTCACCAGGGTTAATCGTTTCAGACACCTCGATGACAGCTTCAATGATTTGCGGCACTTCGTCTTTTTTTGCTGGCTTTTCTTCTTCAGATTGGCTGCATCCGCCAAGAACCAGTAAACCCGCCATTATGCTGAATAATATCTTTTTCAATTTAATGTCCCTCTCTTTATCTATATTGTTCTTTGATAAGATAACTATAAAAGCTATTTGTGATAAAACAATGAAATCTTTTCAAAAAGTAAAAGGCCCTTTCAGGCCTTTTGAGATTTAGTACAAAGGATTGCTTTTTATTATGTATTTTATACTATATGGATGCAAGATCATTCAGGACCACTTTTTTGTCCTCTTCTTTGGCGATGTCTTCTGCTGCCTCGAAAGCAAGCTTTTTATACTTCTGTACATTTTCTTCATCGCCGGCTATTTGACAGGCGCGGGCCAAAGCTTCAAAGGCAAATGCCAAATCAAAGTCCCCAATTTTGTTAGAAAGACAAATTTCCAGATTTCTTTTAGCATGAAAAAGAGCAGGCTCAGCCCGGTTTAAGACTGTATATACCCTGGATATCTGCCACTCTCCCCTTGAAAGGTTAACAGGCTGACCTGCAATTCCCCAATGATAGCGGGATGTATGTACCATATGTATCATTTCCAGGTTTTCATCTTCCGTTCTATCAGGATTCTCCATTAAGTCCCATACTTTGTTGAATAAACTGATGGCCATTTTTTTATGTTCGTCTTTTTCCATTAATACCTGCTGCACCATTTCAGACATCTCCTTTTAATAGGCTCTTATAATAAATTCGTCCAACAGCCCGATTTCCCTTTCGTCCCTTATCTTCTAATTCAACTTATCCGTCATATATTTAGAGAGTGGAGGGATTGATATGAATTCTAAATTAAGTTTCCATTCTCTTTTCTTTTATATAAACAGCTGGCTTTTCAGTATTTGTGCAGTCGTGGCGCTTGCCGGGGCTGTTACGCTTTATCCGGCTGCCTTTTCTTCGTCACATATGAATGTGCTGCTGAAGGATATTAAAGCCGACCAGCTCTTCATTCACTTTTTAAAAGCTGAAAATCATTATTTTTATAAGGAAGCTCCTGCCGAAAGCTACTCACTGTCCGGAACCCTCTTTAAGCTGGCAACCAATACACAGCCGCAGGATATTAGAACGTTCCTTGGCCGGGAGCTCCCTGGTTTTTCAATTTTTGATACCGGTATTGCCGTTGCCGGAGAGGGAACCGATTTCACCAACCTGCCAGTGGAATCCGCCCCTCCACTTGAAGTTCTTTTAAAAGAAAAAGAATTGGCTATGAATAACGGCCAAAGTGAGGAAAATGCTGCTCCCCCGGTAATTCCGGACAAAAAAGGGGTTTTCATTTACCATTCCCACAGCTGGGAATCGTTTGCTCCATTATTAAAAGATGTAAAGAATACAGATGAGGCCGTCAGCCCCAATGAACAGGTGAATGTTATTGCTGTCGGGAAAAAGCTTAGTGAAGAATTGGCGAGAAAAGGCATAGGTGCTGAGCATGATAAAACCAACATAGCCGCAGAACTGAAAAAGAAGGGCTGGAACTGGGAAAATTCCTATGCGATGTCCAGAGAAACTGTCCAGACTGCCATGACAGAGAATAAAGATGTTAAATTCCTGATTGATATCCACAGGGATTCGCTGCCCCGCGGGAAAACAACCGCATTAATTGGCCAGGAGTCATACGCCCGACTGTTTTTTGTCGTCGGCAAGGAGCACAAAAACTATGAACAGAACTTACAAGTGGCTACAGAGCTCCACCAGGCACTGGAAGCAAAATATAAAGGAATTAGCAGGGGGGTCATTGTGAAAGGAAAAAGTGAAGGCAACGGCATATATAACCAGGATCTTTCCGAACGGGCCCTTCTGCTGGAATTCGGAGGTGTGGAAAATAATCTGGATGAACTGAATAATTCCATTAACGCATTTGCGGATGTGTTCAGCGATTATTACTGGAAGGCAGAACCGGTCAATGCGAAAGATTAGCGCTTGCCATTATTGTCTCCTGTTTACTTTTTTCAGCACCTGTTTTCTTTACCTTCTGTTTGGCATAAGCACGATTACGGTTGCCTGCCTTTTTTCAGGAATCACCCTCTCCATTATCAATTTAATAGAGGATGAAATGAAGGCATTCAGACGGGAACACAATGGCCGATACAGGAAAAAATAATTGTTTTCTGCTTTAATAGTAGATAATGAAGCAGAAAATAGGAGTGATGAAAGTGAAATTGGCTATTATAACAGGCGCATCAAAAGGGTTAGGAGCTTCCATTGCCAGGAGAATGATCACTGAAGGGACAGGAATCATATCTGTATCAAGGACCGAAAACCCGGAATTGGCGAAACTTTCTGCAGAAAAACAAGTATTCTATGCCCAATTTTTCTGCAACCTGTCCTCACCGGATGAGCTTGAATCTGTTTTCAGCGAACTGACAGCATTATTGCAGGAAAAACAGCCTGAGACCGTATATGTATTTAACAACGCAGGGGTCATAGATCCAATCGGTACAGCCGGGAATCTCAATCATGCGGCATTAATACAAAATGCTCACGTTAATCTGATTGCTCCTATAATGATTTCGAACATCCTGCTGCGTGAAGTTTCAAGTGAAATGGTCATTGTTAATATAACTTCAGGCGCTGCGGAAAGACCTATACAGGGGTGGAGTGCTTACTGCAGCACTAAGGCCGGAATAAATATGTTCACGGAAACTGCTGCATTGGAATTGCAGACAGCAGGAAGCAGCCATAAGATTATTGCCTTTAGTCCAGGTGTCATGGACACAGATATGCAGGGAACCATTCGTTCTTCAGCGAAGGAAGCATTCCATGATCTGGAGAAATTCCAGGAATATAAAGAGAAAGGAATGCTAAGGGATACGGAAACTGTGGCAAGCGCATTGGCCGGTCTGCTGCATAAGGAGATTGAGAGCGGAAAAGTTTATTATGTTAACGACTTAATTTAAATATGTAAAATGCCGGCTGGCGGGCCGGCTCTTTTTTATTTATCTTCTAATATATTACTATCGACAACACCATGGTGAATTCGCAGCACTTCATGGTTATTTTCCCTTTCTATAACAAAAAAACCATTTGAGAAGTCGGAGGATAATTCTTTAAAGAAGATGCCCTTTATACCATTCTCGTGGCTTTCTCCAATGATTAGATGATAATCCGAGCCTTTTTTGACGATCTGGGCCGGCAGCCCTTTATCCGTAACATCAGAAGGATCATAAATCTTTCTGGAAACTTCTGCGACATGAATATCCACTCCATCAAGCAGCTGGAATAATTCATTAACCAGGGAAGGCTTTACCATCCGCTCCAGCTTGGTTTGAACTGCCTGTCCAAGAATAATCTGGGTAATTTTATACTCCTGAACCACATCAGCAATCACCTTGGCTGTTTTTTTGCCCCCGGCATACTTGGAGAGCATCTTCAGCCCGTATTGCTCTGCTAAACTTTCGAACAAGTATTTTGTCTGAAGCTCGTTAAAATTAAACTCTTCCTGTTTCCGGTTTTCTACTGAGAGTATATAGCCCTCTCCCTGAAAAGCTTCCTTCAGTTTTTTTCCTCTCTGGGCCAGTCTTTCCGCATGATTGGGATTGCTTACACAAATTAAAATATTTTCCTTCATTTTAACACCTCTCCCACCGGATTCTATTTTCAGTATAGCACGAATACCATGGAATAAACCCCGCGGCAAAAGGGCACCCTTGAATATGTTTAAATGAATTAATTATTTTTAGAAAATATGAATAAGAACTTCTCTGCCCGGACATACTAATCCTACAAGTGTAAATCCCCCTTTTTTCCGCTTCCTGTTAAGGAAGCATTTTTTTTTATAAAATTGACCCCTGCCTTTCTGCAGAGGCCTGTTTATTGAATTATATTCAAGAACTGGCTAGTGCGCACTTCTTTTGGACTGGAGAATATCAGTTCAGGTCTGCCGCGTTCCACAACAATACCGCCGTCCATGAAAATGACTTCATCTGCTGCTTCCCTCGCAAATCTCATCTCATGAGTAACGACCACCATTGTCATTCCTTCAGCGGCCAGATCCTTCATTACCTTCAGCACTTCCCCAACTAGTTCAGGGTCCAGTGCCGATGTAGGCTCATCAAATAGCATAACCTTTGGCTCCATTGCAAGAGCCCGTGCAATCCCTACCCGCTGCTGCTGGCCTCCTGAAAGCTGAAAAGGATAATAGGCAGTTTTATCCGCTAAACCAACTTTTCTTAAAAGCATTTCCCCCTTTTCCTTTGCCATTTCTTTTGATTCGCCTTTCACTGTAACCGGCCCCTCCATGACATTTTCGAGTGCAGTCATATGCGGAAATAAGTTATAGTTCTGAAAAACCATTCCCGTAAGGCGCCTGAAAGGAGGTATTTGCCTTTTCAAGACCTTCTTAGAAAAGTCGAGGACTTGATCGCCAATAGCAAGCAGGCCTGAAGTAGGCTGCTCCAGTAAATTTAAGCACCTAAGCAAGGTTGTTTTTCCGGAGCCGGATGGCCCAATCACTACAACCACTTTTCCTTTCTTCACTTCCAAATTAATTCCTTTCAGTACTTTCAGCTGATCAAATTGCTTATGCAAATCCTTAATATTAATCATTAATAGCCTTGCCTCTTTTCATGAAGAAATATATCGGTCCAGACGGCGTTCAAGCCTTCCCTGCACGATTGAGAGCATAAAGCAAATCACCCAATATATGAAGGCAGCCTGCGTATATAGAAGCAAAAATTCATAATTAGTTGCGGCTATTTCCTGTGCTCTTCGGAACATCTCTGTAACCAGAATCATGGAAGCCAGAGATGTATCTTTTACAAGACTGATGAATGAGTTGGATAACGGCGGTATCGATACTCTGGAAGCCTGTGGAAGGATAATCCTCTTAAGCGTCTGCGAATAAGACATGCCTATGGAATATCCCGCTTCCCATTGTCCTTTTGGGATCGAAAGGATGGCAGCCCGGATAATTTCAGAGGCATACGCCCCTGCATTCAGCGAAAATCCTATGATCGCTGAAGGGAAAGGATCTATAATGACACCAACCGTCGGAAGCCCGTAAAAAATGATGAACAGCTGCACAAGAAGCGGCGTGCCCCTTATGGCTGATACATAAATTCTGGCTATTGTCTCCAGTGCCTTATTTCCTGAAATACGGGCAAGTGCCGTAAATATTGCCAATGCCAGCCCGCATATAAATGAAATCAGAGTTAATGGGATGGTATAAATAATGGCACCCTCCAGCAATGGCTGGAATGAATTCTTGCCAATCTCTATAAGTCTTTCGATCCTTTCCGGGTTGGCAAAAATACTACTTAAGTACATCTTCGCCAAACCATTTTTCTGAAATTTTCAAATAAGTGCCATCCTCTATCATTTCGGTCAATGCTTTATTGACTTCATCAACCAATGTATCGCTTCCCTTTCTGAACATTAGTCCACTTTGGGATGCATCTTCGGATTCATCTGCGATTTTGACTGGAGCGTCAGGCTTATGTTTTTTAAAATCCAAAAAAGACAAATTATCGTTGAGTGTAACATCTGCACGCTTTGAATTAATCAGCTCAATCGCCTGGTTAAATCCGTCTACTCCTACAATTTCTGCTCCATAAGACTTTGCCAGATCAGCATAATTGCTTGTCATGGACTGTGCGGCTTTCAAACCCTCTATGTCTTCAAAACTTGAAACTGAACCATTGGATTCATGTGTAATCAAAACAGCTGCAGAAGAAATATAAGGATCCGAAAAATCGTATTTCTCCTGGCGATCAGGGCGAATCCCCACCTGGTTTGCGATCATATCAAATCGTTTTGAATCCAATCCGGCGAACATGGCATCCCATTGTGTTTCCAGAAATTCCGGCTTCACACCAAGCCTTTTGGCCACTTCCTTTGAGATGTCCACATCAAAACCGGTAAGTTCGCCTTTATCGTCATGGAACGTGAATGGCGGATAAGTGCCTTCCGTTCCTATTAACAGCTTTCCCTCATCCTGCACTTTTGCCCATAAATCCTGCCCCTCCTCTTCTGATGCAGTCTCATCCTGATTGTCCGGGTTTGCTTTATTCGTTCCGCACCCTGAAATGATTAAAACGAAACAGATTAGAACAGCACTAAAAAAAGTCTTTTTCATCTGTTTGCCTCCTGTTTAAGAAATGATTTTATTTTATCTTTTCCTAAAGTGCTTAGTTTATAGGAGGCCAAAGAAAAAAACCCTCTTTCTAATAGAAGGCTTTAGGAAACTAAGAATAAGATGGTTTTTTCAATGAGCATTTAGAAGCCTCTTCCGCCAGTTCAGGAGCATAGAAGCTGAGCTTTTTAATTAAATAGCAGGCTTCAGGGAAATGATGTTCGAGAAATCTCAGGGTTGTTTTATTGAGAATCCTTTTGCCGGCGTATTTCTGGACTATTCCCTTAATGTATTCATTCATTTCAATCACAGCCAGCCCTACATCCCGGGCCATTTCCTGCTGGCGCGGAAACCCTGGCTGCGTAAACCGGAGATATCCTTTCATATGTCGGTTCTGCACCATAAAACCCTGAAAAATCCGGGTATAAATTTCTGCCTGTTCATCTACAAATACCTCAATTGGATCGATTGAATTTCTCAGAAGAACGATGTGTCCCAGCTGATCCTCCAGCCACAAATCCAGCAATTCAAAAAGGGATTGCTGTGGCGGTGTGAGTCCTTTTGCATAATAGGACAGCAGACGCAAATATTCCTGATTTTCACTTAATGTGCCGTTAAAATAAGTTGGCGAAAGATTTAGATTGATTAAATTATTGATTCTCAGATTCTGAAGCTTTCCCTCAAATTGAAAATAGCCGTTTGCAATTGGCCATATCTCCAGGGCCAAGGCAATTGCCTCCTGAGAGGATGCCTGTATAGACGGAGATAACTGATTAAGCCTATTTCTAAGGTTACGGAAGGCTTGTCTGTATTCATCCGCTCTTTTTACATACTTGCTTTCTGTTGGAGAAAGATAGTCCCTGACAAAAATCGCATGGTCTTCAAGAATCTCCAGCCAAAAGGCATGCTCCTCCCATGGCGTCAATCCTATTTCATTCATTAAAGATCCCCCCATCCTTTTAAATGTATATGCCTTTTAAAAAGGAAAGATGAAGGCCGCTCCGGATAAAAAAGGAGTGATTTAGAAAAAATAAGGTAGCAATCAAAGAAAGGAGAATCGCCATGACAAAGAAGTTCAATAAAGGCAGCAATAATCAAAATTCACCAAGAGGGAATCAATCCCCGATCAGCGGTGATAACAGCAAAGGCAATAAGAGGAATAAAGATCAAAAGGATAAGACTGATTTGGATTAAGAAAAGCGCAAGGCGCCCGCCTACCTAGGAACGCAGACTAAAACCGCCACGTCCTGTGGCAACGTCTGCATGACCCGCATCCTCCCAAAAGCTGTCGCTTTTGGTCGTGCGATGTTTATGCTGACGAAGCCTTTCTTGTCCTGCGGGCCTCAAGCATAAGACAAGCCGGCTGAAAGGTTGTTCTTTAACCTTTAGGACGGATTGAAAGAAATGTTGAGGCGACTGCCCAGGGACGACCAGCATAAGACGTTCCCTGTAAGAAGGTGTTTTTTCCTTCTGGAAGGGAGCGGCTTATGACCTCGAGTCCCTAGGAGCCGAAACAAGACAAGCTTATGACCTCGAGCCGATGGCGCCTGGAGCTAGACAGTTATCGAAGTTCAAAGTTATACTTTTTAATCTTTTAAAAGAAAACCGGCTTCCTTATCGAAGCCGGTTTCTATTCGTCATCACCTGAAATTTTAATCGCTGGTGTGTTGTTATACAGATAGGTTGGAGCCATGTTTTGTTTCTCATTACGATGATTCATAGCTTCTTGCAATTTTAGATTTGCATCCTCTGTTTCTGTCTTGCTGTTAATTTGGGAGTGCACAGTCAGATCCTCCAGCTTTTCATTAAGCCTGATATTCGTTTCAGCAGTAGTATCATTCATTTAACTAATCCTCCTTTTGTTATAGTTTGTTATAAGTGGTTATTAAATATTTACCGCTTTCTGTTTCCATAAAATAAAACAAAAAGCATAAACCCATGGCCTATGCTTCTAAAAGTTCTTCATAACTGAGTTATCCGGAATTTTAAACGGGTCGTTTTTATCAATTCGATCATAAAACATTATTCCGTTCAGGTGGTCGATTTCATGCTGCATTATGATTGACGGAATCCCCTTAAACCGGTGTGTCACTTCCTCGCCATCAAGATTATGTGCTTTTACCTTAATGCGCTCATAACGGGGCACATACCCTTTTACGTCACGGTCTACAGACAGGCAGCCTTCACCCTCTGGAAGAAAAATAACACCGATAGAGTGGCTGATAATTTTCGGGTTAATTAAATAATGCTCCTGTGGCTCACCTTTTTCATTGGTAAAATAAGCAGTAAACATGCGCTTGTTCAGGCCAATTTGGTTGGCGGATAGCCCAATGCCCGGACGCAAACCATATTTTTTTGCAACAGCAGGGTCCTGGCTGTTTTTCAAATACTGCATCATCGCAATCAGCGTTCCGCGATCTTCTTCAGTCAAAGGCACTGTGACTTCTTTTGTTACTTCACGCAGGACTGGATCACCCTCACGTACAATATCCTTCATCGTAATGATTGTATCAGCATTAAATTTACTCATAAATAAACAATTCATCTACCTTTACATTTAGTGTTTTTAGATATTTTAAAAAGCAAGCTCCAATGTGGGATTGTATTTATTATTTCTATGCAGTTAATTGTCTGCCTGGCCACACTGCATTCTTGAGCGAGCCTTTTCTGAGTTATTCCGTATTTCCTTTATTTTATTTTTGATCCTGCCACCTTTTGGGCCGAAACTGATCTTATGGTAGCATTTCAGATGTCAGGATGTCTAATAGTTTAGACATTTCGCAGCTGCACACAAAATTTTTCCGCGAAAAATAGAAGATAACAGCGAAATTTTGATTCAATTTAACTTCTTTATCCGCAAAAAATGCAAAAATCCAGTGCAGATCCTCTCCACACTGGCTCCCTATTTGACTACGCCTCTGCTTCAACCAGAGTTTCATCTGGTTTTTTCTTTTTCAGCAGCAGCTTTAGCTCTCTTTTATATTTCCTCTTAGTAAGAATGTAAAGAAAATCTCCCTGCTCAATTTGGGTGTTGCCTGTTGGAGTAATTAACTCATCTTTACGAATAATTGCATTGACGAGTGCGCCTTCAGGAAATGGAATCTCCATCAGATTTTGACCGATAATGAATGCATCTTCTTCAATTTCAAATTCAATCATTTCAGCATCTGCTTTCCCAAGGGAGACCAATTCCAGGGAATGCATGGGAGTAACCTTTTCAGGCCCAGTCAGACCAAGCTTTTCAGCTAACAATGTAATTGTTGATCCCTGAATAAGAGCGCTGGTCAGGACAACGAAAAAGACAACATTGAAAATCTCGTGACTGCCTTCCACGCCGGATAGCAGCGGAAAAGTGGCCAGCACAATTGGCACAGCCCCTTTTAATCCTGCCCAAGATAAGAAGATCAATTCTTTCATCGAAAAGCCCATTTTAATGGTGGTTAGAAAAACAGCAGCAGGTCTGGCAACAAATATGAGAAGTGCTGAAAGAGCCAGGCCTTTTAGCAAAATGTCAGATTGGAAAAGTTCATTCGGAAAGACCAGAAGTCCTAAAATAACGAACATCGCAATTTGCATCATCCAGGCAAAGCCTTCCGTAAAACGGAAAACAGAGTGGCGATAAGCAATGTCTGCGTTCCCAATCATAATACCTGCCACATATACAGCAAGAAGGCCGCTGCCTCCCAGATAAGCTGTTATTCCATATGTCAGCATGGCAAAACCAGTTGCAAACACAGGATAAAGCCCGCTTGAATCCAAGTTAATTTTATTCAATGACCATATTGCGAACTTGCCAAACAAGAGACCCGCTATTGCTCCTACTCCCATTTGGATAAAGAAGGAACCAACAAGTGAGAAAATGCCCGAGCCGGGAGTCATGATCAGCTCAATCATGGCAACTGTCAGGAACACTGCCATGGGATCATTGGAGCCGGACTCGGCTTCAAGTGTGGCGGAAATCCTGGGCTTTATATTTTGCCCTTTTAATACAGCAAAAACGGCAGCTGCATCAGTTGAACCGACAATCGCACCAAATAGCACCGCGACAGGCCAATCAACACCGAGAATAAACTTTGCTGCCACAGCAACAAGTCCGGTAGTAATCACAACACCTAAGGTTGCCAATGATAAGGAGGGTACAATGACCGTCCGGGCTGTTTTCCAGTTCGTCTGCAGTCCACCTTCAAACAAAATAATGATAAAGGCCAAAACCCCAATCATCTGCGCAATTCTCGCATTATCAAAATAAATGAATTGCCCCAATCCCATTCCGACCGCGATAAACAGAACCAGAGCGGGTACGCCAAGCCGTGCAGAAAATTTAGTTGTCATAACACCAATAATAAAAAGAATAGCAGCCAGCAGGATAAGTGCATCTGTGTGCCAAATAAATTCAGCCAATACGATCACCTTCTTTATTCAGATTTAATCAAAGGATATAGGTTATAAACAATGTTCTATCATTATTGAGGTTTTCTTTTATTGCAACAGGAAAATGCCAGGAGAGATTATGACAGCAGCTCATTGCGGATCTTAGCATGGTGCAGAGCTTCTATTAGAAAGAAGTGACAGTGAGTCGCTGGCTTTGTTTCCAATAAGATTAACTTTTGCCGCTTCCACTGTCTTTATCGTTTTTTAATGTAACATAAATATATCATATCATATATTATGTTACATCGCACTTCATATGCATGCTTTTTCTAAAAAAAAAATCGGACTTGCCCTTAGGCAAATCCGCTAAATTTCTTTAGATAGATGGATCATCTCAGCTTCCATTTTAAACTCCTTATAACCGCAGCTTTTATAGAGGTTTACCGCACTATCCCAGGCAATATTTGTTTCCAGGACAACTTTTATGTAACCGGCTGCTTTAGCATGATCCTCCAGTTTCCGTACCATCATTCGGGCAATGCCCTGACCCCGGAATTCCTTTTTTACAGACATTCGCTGCAGCCTGCACAACCCATTGCCTTCATTGGTAATTGCACCCGTACACACCAGTTCAGTATCAATTAAACCAGCCAGAAAAAGAGCACCTTCAGCGCTGTATGTTTCTGTAAGACTGTTCAAATCAGGATTTAACGAATGGTCAATAAACCCGAAGCGTTCCTGGAATCCATTCAAAATTAATTCTTTTGCAGCAGTTTCGTGATCTATTGAGATCGGAGCAATCTTTATATGCGATTTAATCATTTTCACCTCAGCAGCAGTCAGCTTTTTATCGCATACCTCAGGCTTGCCGACATTTCCAATAACATTTTTGATTTTCATAGATTCTCCTGTTTTTTCCTTTTATAATAAGATATTAGCAGTGAAAAGAGAATTCTTTTTAGAGAGTTACTATAGGCAGAGCTCCCCTCTACAACTTCTGCTGCAGTGTATATATTCAAGTTTGCACATCTTTCGCCGGACAAAAAGCTATATATTATATTCCGTAAGACTCAGGTCTTAGCTGAAATTAAACCTGGGGCTCAATGTGCATGAATTGAGATTAGCATAAAATATAATTAAGAAATTATTGAGGGAAAGCAGGGGTTCATAGTGAAAAGGATCTTCACCATTTTTATCATTTTAGTCTGTTCCTATTTGCTCTTTACCGGCGTGGGCAGCTGGCTCAGCTTTGGAGGAAGCAATAATGAAGCTTCTCTCAGCAAGAGGACAAATACTATCAGTATAGATGTATCAAGCTCAGATACAGTCATTATTCCTGAAAAGAGAAATGATGTTAGAGCGGAGCTTGACGGTAAAGGCAAAGTGACCGTAAATAAGTCTGGAAACGAAATTCGTGTAGAGTATAAAAGAAAGTGGCTGGACGGCTTTCAGTTTTTCAACAGCAAAAGCAATCTGAAAATTTACATTCCTGAAGATTTCAATAAATCCATGTCCATTGACATCGGTTCCGGCCGTTTGAATTTCGCCGGTGAATCTGAGAGCAAGCCTTTCGAGCTTGAGAGCCTGGATGTTAATATGAGCTCGGGAAAAGTCAGCCTGGCCAATATTAAGACGAATGAATTTGAACATGAAGGCTCCTCGGGAATGATGGATGCAGATCACTTATTTGCCCGTTCAGGCGAAATAGATATGAGTTCAGGCAAAGTGAAGCTGCGCAACTACCAGGGCAAGCTTGATGCCGGGGTCTCATCTGGACAGCTCGATATAATGATCGGAAAACTGATTGACTCTATTAAGGTTGAAGCCAGTTCAGGCTTTGTCCGCCTTGACTTGCCTGATGATGCAGACTTCACCTTAAAAGGCAAAGCAAGCAGCGGCCATATCAGCAGCGATTTTAAATTGGATGATGAAAAGCGCGATAAAAATGATATTTCCGGCAAACATGGATCAGGACAACATGATATCCGCATCTCTGTATCCAGCGGGAAAGCCGAAGTTAATTAAGTCCGGGAAACCGGGCTTTTTTTGATGCAGAATGAGGATTAAGGCTCCACACTATAGGGAAATAGGCTTATACCAATTATTTTGACAAGCGAAATTTCATAAAGGAGTGTGAATCTTGAAGAGAGCTATTTTACTCACATTCATCCTGCTGGCAGGCTGTTCTTCACCATCCTGGATTACCGGCCAGCACAGTGAAACCGAATCCTCAGAACAAAGAGACGGAAAAGTATTAATTGATGCCCCTCATTATTCGCAAATGCCTGAGCTTGAAAGAGGATGTGAGGTAACCAGTCTCAGTATGCTCCTGAATCATGCTGGAAAAGAGACAGACAAAATGGAATTAGCGGACAAAATAAACCGTGTTCCTTTCGAAAAAGATGGCTATCGGGGAAATATTCATAAAGGCTTTGTTGGCAATATGCAAACATTGGATGAACCGGGACTCGGCGTATACCATGAGCCTGCTGCAGAACTGGCTGAAGGCTATATGCCCGGTAAAATTGAAGACCTGACAGGCAGCGGTGATAAAGTAATTAAACAGCTTGATGATGGCAGACCAGTCTGGGTGATCATCACCAGCACTTACGACGTATTGCCTGAATCGGAATGGGAAACCTGGGAAACAAAAGATGGCCCTGTCAAAATAACTTATAGAATGCATGCTGTATTAGTCACAGGCTATGATGAAGATCATATCTATGCAAATGACCCGCTTAAGGAGAAAAACACCCAATACCAAAGGGACAAGTTCATTGCCGGATGGGAACAGATGGGAAGACAGGCAATCACTTATGTGGATAAATAAAAGAGGCGAATGTTGGGGATAACTTTTTGTCTCAAACATGATCGCCTATGTGGATAACTCTATTGCCTCCATGAATTATCCACGCTGTGTGGATGAAACGGGCAAAAAACAACTCTAATTGTGGATACTTCTGAAAAATTCAAAAAATCAATGAATTAGTTATTCACATTTTGAAACAGCGGTAAGTCAATTTGTGGATTACAAATTCTCAACTTAATCCGAAAGCTTCAGCCAGCAATGTGTATGAATTCAGCTTGCCCTGAAAATCATGAATATTGGTGATGATCATAAACTCATCTGTTGCGTAGATTTCGCTGAGCAGCTGCAATTCCTCTTTTATTTTTCGAGGAGTACCAACCAGCATTCTTTTGCGGTTTTCAGCTATTTTCTTCTTTTCCGCATGTGTGAGCTGGATACTTTCAGATTCTGTGCTTGGGATTAATCTCGTATCTCTCCCTTTTTCAACTGCCAGAAGCCACATATCCTGGCTCAATGCCAGCTTTTCAGCCTCTTCCTGTGTCTCAGCGCATACAATAAAAATACACACATTTGCTTTCGGTTCAGCCAAAGCTGCTGAAGGCTGGAATTGACTGAAATATGTATCCATTGCTCTCTTTCCATTGGCAGGATTGATAAAGTGCCCATACGTAAAAGAAGCTCCCACTTCCGCAGCCAGCCTTGCTCCGCGATGTGTGATTCCAAGAAGCCACAATAGTGCAGGGTCTTCAGCCTCCGGAAAAGCTTTGACTTGCTGATAAGGATGTCCTTATGGAAGCTCCTTGTTCAAAAACCCCTGCAAATCCCTAAGCTGTCTCGGAAATTCATTCAAACTTTTCCTTACGCCATCTGTCAGGGCAAGCCGGGTGGATGCGGATCCTCCGGGGGACCTCCCAACGCCCAAATCGATTCTTCCTGGAAATAATGTCTGGAGAACATTAAAGTTTTCGGCAATTTTATAAGGACTGTATTGCGGCAAAAGAACTCCGCCCGAACCAACCCTGATTTTACTCGTGCTTGATGCAATATGTGAGATAAGAATTTCCGGTGAGGAGCCAGCCATTCCATTCGAATTATGATGCTCAGCCACCCAAAAACGAGTGTAGCCAAGCTGTTCTGCCATTTGAGCTAGATTGACTGTTTTACGAAAAGTTTCAGCGGCAGTATCCCCTTTCGCCACGACTGATTGATCCAATACACTGAGCTTCACTAGATCTCCCCCTTTCATTGCAGTGATCTTATCATAATGCCTGCAGCTTCCTCAAACGTGCCACCTGCGCAAGCGGTTTATTAGGAAATTCACCTCCTTTCTGGTAGTATATGAATGATTTTTTAGAGGAGGAAAAACAATGCATACATTAAAAGGCAAAACAGCTCTCATCACGGGAGCAGGCAGAGGAATCGGCCGTGCAGCAGCCATAGCGCTCGCAAAAGAAGGCGTCCATATTGGTTTGCTTGGCCGCACGATTGAAAATCTGGAAAAAATGGCGGATGAACTTAGCCAGTACGATGTGAATGTATCTGCTGCTGCAGCCGATGTTGCCGACCTTGAAGCTGTTACTCATGCAGTCGAGCATATTAAGTCAGACCTTGGCTCTGTGGATATCCTGATTAACAATGCCGGAATCGCCAAGTTTGGAGGATTTCTGGAGCTTTCTCCCGCTGAGTGGGAAAGCATCATCAAAGTCAACTTAATGGGTGTTTATAATGTTACAAGAGCCGTTCTCCCTGAAATGATTGAACAGAAGTCCGGAGACATTATCAACATTGCATCCACAGCAGGCCAGAAAGGTGCGCCTGTCACCAGTGCATACAGCGCATCCAAATTTGCCGTTTTAGGCTTAACAGAGTCCCTGATGCTTGAGGTTAGAAAACACAATATCCGAGTTAGCGCGTTAACGCCAAGCACGGTTGCCACTGACCTTGCGATTGAAACAAACCTGACAGACGGCAACCCTGAAAAAGTCATGCAGCCGGAAGATCTGGCAGAATTCATGGTCGCACAGCTGAAATTGAACCCTCGGGTGTTTGTTAAAACAGCCGGCATGTGGTCGACAAATCCATAAGATTTAGCTGAAAGCCCCAATGCTGATAATTGGGGCTTTATGCTTCTGCTTAAATTTAACCATCAAAAAAAGACTGCCATAAAGGCAGTCTCAACTTAATTAATTTGCACTTCTTTTAAACGGCCACCAGTTTGCCTGGCCGAAGTTTTTGACCATGACCGGTATAAATAGCGGAAGCACGACCAGTGCGTAAAGCATTAATCCGATCAGAACGATGGACGCGATCTGCAATAGCGACAGCATTCCGGACGGCATCATGGCCGCGAATGTTCCGCCTAGGATTACAGCAGCTGAAATAATAACAGTGCCCATCTTTTTCATGGATAACAGCATTGCATCTGCGATTGAAAGGTCACGATATTCATTAAAGCGGTCCATTAAGAAAATGCTGTAGTCGACGCCAAGTGCAACGAGAATAACGAAAGCAAAGAATGGAACTGCCCAGCTGATGCCTGTATATCCAAGCAGATTTACAAAAATCGCTTCGTTCATTGCCATACTTGTATAGTAGGTCAGAATCAATGAACCAATTAAATAGATTGGCATGATGATAGACCTGAAAAGGAACACAAGGATGATGGAAATGCCAAGCAGCATCAATACGACTGTACGGGAATAATCCTGATCAGACATTGTGCTTAAATCAGCATTGGTACTTGTAATCCCGCCTACTGCGACAACCGCATTTTCAAGCTTAGTCCCCTGTGTCGCTCTTTCCACAGCTTCCTTAATTTCATCTACCTGGTTAATGGCTTCATTAGAATAAGGATTTGCTTCAAGCACAACATCCATTGTCATAACTTTACGGTCCTCAGACAAATAGACATCAAACACCTGGGCAAATTCTTCATCCTCCAAAACCTCAGGCGGCAGATAGAAACCATCCATATTATCCGAGTTTGAAAGACCTGCCAGGTAGTCCTGTGCAGAACCGAGTCCTTCAGATACCTGCTCAAGCCCATCTGCACTCTGGCCAAGGCCATCTGTCAGCTGACTGATTTGTCCGCCAAGATCGCCAAATCCGGCAAGAAGCTGTTCCTGCCCTCCATTGATTCCGGCTAAACCATTTGTCAGCTTTGGAAAATTATTAACGATTTGTCCCTGACCGTCTGCAAGCTGATTGAGTCCTGCCTGCTGGGCTTCGATTCCTTTAATAAGCTGCTGGAGCCCTGAAGTTAATTCCTTTTGGCCGGATATGGCGGTTCCGAAGTTTTTATTTGCCTCCGCCAAGCCGTTTTGCAGCTGTGTTAACCCCCTATTAGCAGCATTGATACCTTCTGAAACTTTTGGAAGCTGCTGCTGAAGGCCAGCTACTTGACCTTTAATTGCTTGGTATTGCGGGTCTTGGGCCAACTCAGGGTCCTTGGTTTCAACATAGCCAAACAGTGCTTCATTTGCCTGTCTGATGCCATCCGACAACTGATTTAAGTTCGTCTGGATTTCTTTATAGCCCGCCATTAAGGAAGGAATGGCCTCTTCTCCTGACTGATACCCAACTAGCAGCTGCTGATATCCAGCGAGAAGCTCTTCGGCACCGGCCTTGGATTTTTCCAGTCCCTCTTTAATTTGATCTGAACCTGCAGATCCCTGACGAATACCATCTTCGATTTTTGCCAGGTTTGTCTGAATTTCACCAAGACCCGACTTGATTTCATTAGTGCCGGAAATCAAGTCATTGATTCCTTTTGTGGCATTCTGCAGCTCAGGTTCTGATTTGGACAGTTCGCTGCTTGCTTCATTCAAGCCATCTGAAATTTTGTTCAGTCCATCTTTTCCTTCCCCAAGCCCTTCTTCAAGCGTTTCAGCTTGTTTGGCAACAAAGAAGTCTTCGATCGGCTCTCCAGTTGGTCTTGTAACAGAACGGACTGTATCCACCAGATCTACTTTTTCAACCTCCCGGCTAATTTTTTCAGCCAGGCCTACATATTCTGCTGAATCCATTTCCTCATCGTTTTTCAAGACGATCTGCGTCGGCATGGATTCTCCCGGTCCAAAGCTGTCAGCTATGGCATTAAACGCCTTAATGGAATTAACATCCCCGCCGATTTCCTCAAGGGAGTTGTAGGAAAGGTCTCCGTCATACGTCACCAGGAATGGCACACAAACAGCTGCCACGATAAGCAATGCCAGGAATGGACGCGCCAGCGAGAATCGGCCGGCCGTACCCCATAGCTTGCTTTCACCATGCTCGGCACTCTTTTTCGAAGGCCAGAAAATTTTCTGTCCCAGCACCGCCATAAAGAATGGCACAATCGTAAATAAAGCAATTAAGAGGATCGCTACACCAATGGCCACAGCTGCTGCTGACTGGTAAAGAATAAACTGCGAGAAGCCAATTGCAGCAAAGCCAATCATAACAGCCAGGCCGCTGAAAAATACTGTGCGCCCCGCATTGCGGTATGTTGCCACAATGGCGTCCGCTGTGCTTTCATTATAGGAAAGCTCTTCTTTAAAACGGCTAAGCAGCAGGATACAATAGTCTGTTCCAATCCCAAACAGAATCGCTACAAGGAAAATTTGGGTATAGTTTGAAATCGGAAAATCCAGCTTATCTACTAAAAATGCCACAATGGATTGTGAAGCAAGATAAGTGAATCCCACTGTCAGGAGCGGAATAATTGGCGCAACCACTGATCGGAATACCAGCAGCAAAACGACCAGAATAAAGACGACTGTGATCCCTTCCGTCTTTTTCAGTCCTTCCTGCGAACTGTTCATGAGATCTTCATTGATCAGCCATTCACTCGTATAATAATGATCTACCTCAGCATCATCAATAGCTGAATAAAGCTCTTCACTTAGCTCTGCTGGCTCACGATCGTTCCAGATTACATTGACAGAAGCAAGAATCGACTTGCCATCCTCTGAAACAAGCTGTTCTTTTAAGCTTTCTTCATTAAAATGTGTAAGAATTTCAGTAATTCCCATTTCTGAACTTTTGTCTTCAAGCGTCCGGATAGCTTTCTCCGCTTCTTTGATTTCTTCTCCTGTAAGCTTTTTATCATTATGAAAAACAAGTGCGACCTGGGTCTCATCCCCGCCGCCTTCCTGTTTCTGCACTTGTTGCATGATATCCCCGGCAAGTGTGGATGAATACTCTTCAGGAACAGTAATCTGCCCTTTATCACGGACAAGATCAGCCATGTTTGGCGCTGCCATAAATAAGCCGGCAGCCACTGCGATCCAGACGGCAATGACGAGCCATTTTCTTTTAATAATTGAATACACTTTTTAATCCCCCGCTTTGTTTTCTGATAAAGTGAAACCTCAATCAGGGGGTACTTTTCCCCCGCAGATTGTTAGTCTTCCGCCATATTCTTCGATTGCCAGGAGTCTAGAGGCGGCAGTCTTACTGACCGTTAGACTGCGATAATACTTTATCCAATTTCTCAAAGGTTTCAATGAACTGCTGAATTTCAGCCTGATCAAATCTGTTTATCAGTGACTCTACAAGATTATGAATCTTTTCTTCTGCTTTGACGTACAGCTCATTCCCTTTTTCCGTAAGTGTCAGATAGACTACCCTGCGATCATTTTCATCACGTGTCCGCTGAATCAGACCCTTTTCCCACATGCGCGTAATCATGGCTGTGATCGCACTCTTTTTTACATCAAACACTTCCGCAAGCTCTGACGAAGTACAAGAGCCTGCCTGATTTATGTACCTCAGAGTAAAATGCTGATCATTGGTCAGATCGCTGCCAATCTGATTTTTTACAAGTGACGCAGCCTTTTTCTCAACAGAAAAAGAAACGGCAATATACCGGTCGACCAAATCCTTAATGTCTGGCACACTCACTTATATATTCACCTCACAGTGTGATTATTCTATCATTTAACTGTTCAACTGTTTAACTATTAACGTAGTTAACTTTAATATAGGGAAGGATTGTTGTCAATTAAACTTTATCAACAGGAATAAAATAAAGTTTACCTTTCTTATTTCCTTCACTTACTTTGCAAGTTTGCTGAAGAATCCGCTTTGCCGTATCACTGGATATGCTGCCTAAAAAATCTCTGGCTTCTTTATTGGTTATAGAGGTTTTAATCAGCAGAGCATAATCCTTTAATGCTTGATTATGTGCATCCTGAGAAACATGGCTGCATCTTAAACACTTCCAGTTACCGTGAACCCTGTTCATAGGAAACGATAAACAGCCTGGACATTGGACACCCTTTATCAAATCAGTTTTCTGTAGTGCATATCTTTGAAAAATATCCATTTCTACTGGAGTATGGTCAGCTATCAGACGGGAATATAATTTCTTGACCTGTCTCGGGGTTAGGAAAGGGGATGTGAACTTTTTATCATAGAATCTCATGTTGCTGATGATATCCGAAGAGGGGATTACAAAATTAGGGGTTATTTTATCGCGGGGATCAAATTTGATTACGGTGCGTTCATTTGCGATAACAACCAGGGGTACTATCGGAAGTGCGGGGAAACCATACCGTTCCAGCCAATCCCTTAAATGCTCTGTCTGCCGTTTCACCTGTGCCACCGGGTCGGCAAAGCCTTCCTCCTTGCCTTCAATGGTACGGATTATTTGTTTAAATAAGGAATTGAAGAAGATAGAACCTGATATATTTTTCACTTCGAGAATGGATATAAAAAAAGGGGTTAGGAGGAGGACATCGATTTGAAAGAAATGCTTGCCATTCAAAAGCCTTAAATCATTGAATATTAAATAATCCTTGCCGGGGAGGCAGCTTAAAGGATATTCAAGGAATTTTTCACCTAAATATCCTGCCTTCTGTTTGGCATAATCTGATTTTATCAAAGAGTATTTTGGATGAACTTCCGGCAATCTTTTCAATAATGCCTCCAATTTTAGCAAAGTAATTGGTTTTGTCCTGGGTTTTGCAATCAATTTATCACTCCTCTATTTATTTTACAGAAAGAATTCGACTCTTCGGCATGATTTCCTTCCATTTGAAAGATTAGGTTTGAATTTATCAGCAAAATTTTAACAATATCGGCGAAAAAAAGATAATATCAGCGAAATCGGAGGTTTTATGAGCGAAACTAAAAACAGCCCCCAATTCTGAGGACTGCGGCATCAAAACCAACAACAATTACATTCTCCATGCCAGCGGCAGCCAAAAAGACCCCATCTCTGGAGCCTTGTCCCTTAAAATTCGATTTTAATCTTTTCTGCATCTTCAATCTTGTTCTCACCACTAAACACGTCGCTAGTGGTTATTTCAATACTATTCAGTTCCGATTTTTCAATGATAAAGCCAACATTGCCGGCTTTGGTTTCGTTAGGCCCAATTTCTTCGTTAAGCCCATCAAGATACATATCTTTTTCCCAGGTTATTTGCTCACCTTCGCTTGTTTCAAGGAAGGCTGCCGGGGCAAAATTCACTTTTTGATCAGAGTTGTTCTTTATTTCTACAAAAACCTTAACAAAGTCGAATTCCTCGTCATGGGTCAAGGTGTGAAAATAGTCAACCAGACTGTAGTCAGGCTTCAGATGCATCACTTTGGCATCAGTTATTTTCATTTCGATTGGGCCAATCTTATAGTTTCCGTCCACAGTTTTTGCTTTTTTTAAAGTGATTTCACCTTTTTCATCTATGTGAGTCTTCCCTTCTTTCCACAGCTGCCGATCGTCCGGAACTTGAGGGTTTGGGGCATAATTTTTCACCGGTTCGTTTTCCGCCGGAACTTCTGCTTTAACCTCTGCAGGCTGTTCCGGGGCACTTGAGCAGCCGAACAGGACAGTGGATAAGAGCGTAATCACTGTGATTATTTTTATCATGATGATCCCCCTTCAGTTATTGTAAAAAAGTTCCCGCTGCATCCGAAAGCAGCGGGAGATAAACATTTATTTATCTTCAATCTTTACTTTAGACTTTAATATCTCAAAGATCAGTTTAGCCTGGTCAGTATTCTCTATTTGCCCTGCAAATCGGTCGCTGGCTGGGCCAAATGCATACACAGGCACATCTTCACCTGTATGGCCGCCTGTTGTCCAGCCCGTATGGGAGCGCTGGTTGAAAATTTCTTCAATGGCATTATCGATGTCAGCTGCCTTTTTTGTTTCAGCAGCTTTTTTAACAGATTGAATTTCTGCTTCTTTTAAATCAAGATCAATATATTCCTTTAGCGTTTCTTCCACACCGGCTCCATTGGCAATTTCCTGAGCCATGAAATCTGGTGTCCGCTTCGCTGCTTTAATTGGCTCGCTGAACCAGTTATAGTTGCCATCTGAACCGATGGAATAGCCGCCAGTTGAATGGTCAGCAGTTGCCACCACAAGGGTGTGCTTGTCCTTCTTCGCAAACTCGATCGCTGCTTTGAATGCTTTCTCGAAGTCTTCCATTTCACTCATTGCGCTAACGATGTCATTATCATGGCCAGCCCAGTCTACCTGACTTCCTTCTACCATCAGGAAGAAGCCGTCTTTATCTTTGTTCAAACGCTCGATTGCAGAAGCAGTCATATCCTTCAGTGAAGGTGTGTCTTCTGTGCGGTCAATCATTTTGGGCATGCCGCGTTCTGCAAACAGACCAAGGACTTGTTCATTTTTATCCGCCAATAATTCTGTGCGGTTTGGTACATAGCTGTATCCGTCTTTCTTGAATTCCTCCGCGATGTTTCTGTCTTTGCGGACAAGTAAATCAGTTCCCCCGCCAAGAAGAACATCTACTTTGTGCTTGCCATTGATAAGCTCATCATAATAATCATCGGCAATGGCATTCATATTCTGCCGGCTTTCGTCATGCGACCCGAATGAGGCAGGAGTGGCATGAGTAATTTCTGATGTAGCTACAAGACCAGTCGCTTTTCCTTGCTCTTTCGCTGCTTCCAAAACTGTTTTTACCTCAGAACCGTCATTATCAACAGCAATTGCATTGTTATATGTTTTTATTCCTGCAGACATGGCTGTGGCTGCCGATGCAGAGTCTGTAACATTTTGTTCGGGATCTTCCGGATAAGTCATTTGCTGGCCGACCAAATATTTATCTAACTCAGTACGTTCAACAAATTTTGTGCCGGGATCGTCTTTTAAATATCGGTATGCAGACGTGTAGGATACGCCCATTCCGTCGCCGATAAGGAAAATAACATTTTTGATCTTTCTATCATCTGATTTGCTCTTTGCTTCTGTTTGCTGTACTGAACCCATTAGTCCGCCAAACGCAACTGCAGAAGCAGCAAGGATTGGAAGTGTTCTTTTTGTGAATTTCTTGAATTTCATTCTATTAACCTCCCTTTATTATCTTACACGCAGTAGTATAGAACCCTAATGTAAATGAGAGATTAATAGAATGTAAAAATGAACTAACACTTATGTAAAGATGCTTTTTTTGCTTCCCCCAATATTTTTATGTAAAATTCATACAAAGACGATAGTCGAAGGAGAGAATTCAATGAAAGTATTAGCTTTGCTGGGCAGTACAAGAGAAAACGGGAACTCGGAGTATTTGGCAAATAAGATTGTGGAAGGGACTGATCACACCCTGGTAAAACTAGCAGACCTGAATATCAAACCGATTGTGGATCAGAGGCATGCGGATGGCGGCTTTACGCCGGTCGATGACGACTATGAAGAGTTAGTGCATCAGATGCTGACACATGATGTTTTCGTATTCGCCACCCCTTTATACTGGTATGGCATGAGCGGTCCGATGAAGGATTTCTTTGATCGCTGGTCACAGTACCTAAGGGATGAACGCTTTAATCTGAAAGAAGAGCTGGCAAAGAAGAAAGCTTACGTTGTCATTACCGGAGGCAGCAGCGCGAAAGTAAAAGGACTCCCTCTTGTTCAGCAATTTCAATACATTTTTGATTTTGTCGGGATGGAATTTGCGGACTATATCATTGGGAGCGGAGTAAAGCCGGAAGAAGTGAAAGAAGATTCTTTTGCATTAGCTAAGGCCGAACAATGGAATAAAATATTCTCAAAATAAAAAAGGCGGACTCCAGGTTCCGCCTTTTTATATACTACGACTCCTGTCTCACCCTGGAATCTTTTTTCAGCTGATTTTCGCCTTCAGGATCTAAGTATAGCTTCCTGCTAGGCATAGCAACATAAACACGCTCATTTTCAAGGATGTCCATGATCTCAAAATTGATTTCTTCCTTTATTTTAAGGAATTCTCCCCAGTTTGTTGTTTTAGTGAAGAAATAAAGGAAGATATCGAGCCCATTTTCTTTGTAGTCGTCAAAGGTAACAAGAATGGTTTCCGGATGTATATCCGGATGATTTTTTAACAGATACTCGATCTGCCCTACCACATTCGCCATTTGATCTTTAGTCGTATCATGGGTAACACGCAGTCTAAAGCTGATCTGTCTTTTTCCCATCTTGCTCCAGTTGGTAATGGATTCATTTGCTAAAGTTGCATTAGGAACAGTAACAAGCGCCTGGGCGAATGTTCTTACTCTCGTGCTTCGGAAAGAAATATCTTCTACGGTTCCCTCGACACTTGGCGTCATTATCCAATCACCAATCGTGAACGGCTTTTCTGTAATAATGACGAAGCCGCCTAACAAATTGCCCAGTACGTCCTTAGCGGCAAAAGCAATGGCAACTCCGCCTAACCCGAGTCCCGCCACAAAACCGTTCACATCATAGTTAAATTCTTGAGCAACAATGCTGATGCTAATTGCCACAAGCACGAATCTCAATGCCTTAGAAATGAAAGGAATGAGAATATCATCAATTTCCAGATCGTACTTAACCTTTAGGCTTGTGAAAAGGGCTGAAGATGCCGATGCCATATTGTACAAGCCCCATGTGAGCATGATGATAACAGACGCTCTAATAATATCCAGGAACAGTGAATTATGCTGATTCAGATAAGGAAAATAACCAACAGAAAAATAGATTCCTATAATAATGAACAAACACTGAATCGGCTTTTGAAATGAAACAAATACGTGAGAAAAAAAGTCATTTGGGGCTTTTCTGCTAAGCCTTAATAATAGTGTAAATACATATTTGGCAAAAAGCTTCCGGAAAAAGAGAAACAGCAGGAAAATTCCAATCGATATTCCCAAGTCCACTAATATATCTTCTTTCATGTAAGTTTCCCAGAACATATGATTAACCTCCTTGATGCTATTTGTTATCATAACATAATTCTGCAAGACAGGTTATCATACGAAATTCCCTAAAATACGTATTGGAAAAAACCTTTCTTCATCAGAGTAGCACTCCCAGTTCAATACCCAGAAAAGCAAATAGAATACCGCCTCCATAGCTCAATACATTATAAAGAATAAACTCCTTTTTCCTTTTATCCATGTGGAGCTGTATGGCTTCCAGCTTAAATGTAGAAAAAGTGGTGAATGCCCCCATAAATCCTGTGCCAAGCAGCATAAAAAGGCTGCCTTCTATTCCTGAGCCCACCATGATTCCAAGAAAAAGTGAACCAATTAAGTTAATAACAAGCGTGGCAGCAGGGAAACCCGACACAAACCTTTTACTAACGAACTGACTGACCCAAAGCCGGGAAATCGCTCCAAAGAAACCGCCTATCCCCACCATTAATACAAATAACGTACTCATCCGGCGTCTTCTCCTTTCCTGACCTGAAACCCCAATCGGCTCATCCATAATCCGCCAAAAATGCTGGCTGCGATATACAAAACGGCCAAAGCTGTTTTTCCATCGAGAAAGAGTGCTGCCGTTTCAACGCTTAAAGTTGAAAAAGTGGTAAAGGATCCCACAAAACCAGTTCCGAGTGCTGTTTTTATATGAGCCGGCAAAGAAAAACGAACCATCAGGCCCGTCGTCAGCCAAGCCAGGAGAAAACTTCCCAGAAGATTAACCGTCAAAGTGGCGAAAGGAAAAACTGCACTTTCCTGAAAAAGAAAAACACCCATGCTGTAACGTAATGCGGCACCTAAAAACCCCGCTGCGCCAACCAGTATATAAACCATCCAGAACCCTCCATTTCACTTAGTTTACCCAAAACAAAAAGACTCCTGCCAGTTACCACATAACTGACAGGAGTCATTAGCCAAAAGGCGGTTAAAGGTGAACTCCATCACCTAATAAGACAAATCTTTACTAACACTATAAAACATATTAACAAGGATTAAAAGACCTTTATCCCTAATTCAGTAAGAATTCCCCTTTTTTATAAACAGCGTAGAAAGCAGCAGACCATATAACAGATGGCCTAGAAGCCAGAAAAATAGGGCAGGTAAAGATGTAAGTTCAGGGGTTCGATCAGATAATCCAGTCGTCGGATAAAGCAGAAATCCTATGGAAAAGGTGATGAATAATGTACGGACGATGATTTGGGTCCTGTTCCAGCAGTATTTTTTTATTATTAATAATAAGCTGATTGCCACTATAACTGAAATGATCAGATGAAATCCAAATTCGACTAATTCGGGAAAATGATAGTTTTTTAAAATCGGAAAGTAATCCACATTTAATAGCAATGTGTACACTTTTATACCTGTGAATATCTCAATTATTTTCAGAAATAAACCCAGAAAAGTTCCAGACAGCAGTCCCGTAAAAGTGCCCCGTATCCAATGTTTCCTCATTTGTTCCTATCCTTCCTATTGATCTGAGGATAATCAAGCTATTTATGATTTTCGTGAATCCTGCCTTTATTAGACTCACTTTTGGATTGTTTAATAAAGTCCTGTATTTCCTCAATTGTTAACCCCAGCTGTTTGGCTGTCAATATGAGCTCTACCCATTCTTTATCAATTTTCCCCTCACAGGTTTCCATTCCTTTTTCCACTCTCCCGTAAAGATTCTGTTCCCCTCAGAAGTCTTCATTGAGTGCTGCTTTTATTAATCATTCCATAAAGGAATAAATGGACAATTTCTTTTGCTAAATCTTCTGGAGTCTTTATCCCTTTAAATAATTTGGTTAATGTCAGGCGTTCAATAATCCCTGTCAGACTCTCTGCGACAATTCCCATATCAACATCTTCCCTGAAGTATCCTGCCTGCTGTTCTGACAAGAGGTTGGCTTCAATTTGACCAGCAAGTATCTCCTTAAATTCGTCGGCATCCGAAGCCATAAAAAAACCGATGCGGGTCAAATTCTTATTTTCCCTAAAAAATGAAAAGATAGCAGTCAGACCTGAGGTTATTCGTTCAGGCAATGATGACAAATCAACACCTGTTTCTACGCGGCTCCTGGAAGTAAGCTCAGAAATCCGTCTGCGAAACAGGTCGGTAAGCTCCTGGAAAATGGCATCTTTGCTTTCAAAGTAAAGGTAAAAAGAAGGCTGTGTCAAACCTGCCCTTTTCACAATATCGCTGATTTTTGTATGAAAATAGCCTTTCTGCGCAAATTCCTCCGCGGCAACTTCAAGAAGCAATGCGCGGCTCTGCTCCCCGCTGGCCCCTATTTTCCGTCCTCTGTGCCCCATAAATAACAGCTCCGTCTGCATTATATTACTCACAAGTATTATCTACTGCCACTATTGGGAAAGTCAACCAATTATCTGAATTTTTTATTAATAAACAGGAAAAGTTATGTTATACTCAAAAAGGGAACGTACATTCTTATTTTACACTGTGGGATGGGAAATGGAAAGTTACCGGAAGTAAAATTGAAAAGAAAATAGAAAACATTAATTGAGGAAGAATGTTAAAAAAGACAATAAAAAACCACCAAATATGTATTTGGTGGAGACGGAGGGAGTCGAACCCTCGTCCAGAAATATCGGCACTTAAGCTTCTACGAGTGTAGTCGATATATTCGCGATTCGCTGGTCCTTATGCCTATCGACGGGCGTCCGGCCAGCTAGCCTGGTTGTTCTCTTCCTTCATCCTCAGGCGGTGGAATCCGGCGTAGCCCACTAAGAGTGAGTCCGCTACCCTACCACATGGGCGATGGAGGGGCGAACCGCTAAAGGCCTATTAGGCAGCTAAAGCGAAGTTGTTTTGAGTTTTGCCAGTTATTGGCTTTGACGTTTTAACGAGGCCGATCCCCTCGACTCGCAACCTAAGCTCGAACTATCCCTGTCGAATCCGTAGCGTCCCCATTATAATAGGTCTGCGCCGAATCTTATTCAGCACGCTGACGTTCGGATAAGCTCGAAATAGATGAGCTAAAGTTTGTGTCACTCGCTGTGACAATTACTATTATAGCACACTGAACAAATTTTTCAATTGTAAGGTTCTGGATTTACATTTTCTGCCTTTCGCGGAAAGCACGCTCAACCTCACGCTTGGCTTCTTTCTTCTTCAGATCCTCACGCTTGTCATATTTCTTTTTACCCCTCGCCAGGCCAATTAAAACTTTTGCATAACCATTCTTGAGGTACATTTTTAATGGAACGATCGAGTAGCCGACTTCCTTAGACTCACCAATCAGCTTGCTGATTTCTTTTCTGTGCAGGAGAAGCTTTCTGGTCCTTAGCGGATCGTGATTGTAACGGTTTCCCTGCTCATAAGGACTGACATGCATGCCGAAAAGATAGATTTCATTGTTTTGAATTCTTGCATATGAGTCCTTCAGATTCACCTTGCCCGCTCGGATCGATTTAATCTCCGTCCCCTGCAGAACAATTCCCGCTTCATATGTTTCTTCTATAGCATAGTCATGATAGGCCTTTTTATTTTGCGCAACCATTTTGCCAGTTCCTTTTGGCATGTTGAATCCCCCTTTGCTCCCCTTTCCTGTTATCAGGAAATGCAGCATCCGTTCTCTAGCGGTTCCTCTATTATAGCAAAATTGCGTGCCCCTCTCAACGAGGAGCCTTGCCGGGAAGGAAAGAGAGAGCCTTTAAGGCCCTCCCGCTTTTACCTCTTCTTTTTCTTCCGCTTTGCTTTTGGCGCATTTTCGTAATGCTTTTTCTCTTTTTTCTTTCTTGGACCGCCTGAACTGTTTCCTTTGCCCTGATCAGACTTCCCTCTGCGCGGCTTTTTCTCGGTGCTGCCAGTCTTGAACACTTTTGGCGCTTCCCGAGTTTCCCGTCTGCGGGTGCCCTTCATGCCGACGATTTCAAAATCAATCGAGCGTTCGTCTTTGTTTACATTAACGACACGGACTGTAATCTCGTCGCCGATGCGGTAGACATTGCCTGTACGCTCCCCGATCATCGCCATCTGGCGCTCGTCATAGCGGTAATAATCGTCTGTCATATAGCTGACATGGATAAGTCCTTCAATCGTGTTTGGAAGCTCGACAAACATGCCAAAGTTTGTAACAGAGCTGATGATCCCATCATATTCCTCGCCGATTTTGTCAGCCATATATTCCGCTTTCTTCAGTTCATCTGTTTCGCGTTCTGCTTCAACTGCACGGCGCTCCATATTGGAAGAGTGCTCAGCAATATCAGGCAGCTGTACATTCCATTTTTCCCTTGTCGCCTGATCCAGCTTGCCTTCAATTAAGTAGGTGCGGATAAGTCTGTGGACAATTAAGTCCGGGTAACGGCGGATCGGTGATGTGAAGTGTGTGTAAAACTCTGTTGATAACCCGAAGTGCCCAAGGCTCTCTTCAAAGTATTTCGCCTGCTGCATAGAGCGCAGCATCACTGTGCTGACAACCATTTCTTCCGGTTTTCCCTGAACCTCTTCGATGATTTCCTGAAGGGCCCGCGGGTGAACGGAATTGGCTGTTCCTTTTACGATATAGCCAAAGTTGGTGATAAACTCGAAGAATCTTCTAAGCTTATCTTCCTTCGGATCTTCATGGATACGGTAAATGAACGGTACATCCATCCAATGGAAGTGCTCAGCAACAGTTTCATTGGCTGCGAGCATAAACTCTTCAATCAGGCGCTCTGCAATCGAGCGTTCGCGCAATGCGACTTCTGTCGGGTTGCCCTCTTCATCCACAATGACCTTCGCTTCTTTAAAATCAAAGTCGATGGCTCCGCGATGCATTCTCTTTTTACGGAGAATTAGAGAAAGCTCCTTCATCAGTTCGAACATCGGCACAAGCGGTTGGTATCTGTTGATAAGTTCTTCGTCCTGCTCTTCTAAAATCTTATTCACATCTGAATAAGTCATTCGTTCCGTTGTTTTAATCACACTCTGGAAAATCTCGTGATTCACTACTTCTCCATCCGATGTGATTTCCATCTCACAAGAAAGGGTAAGCCGGTCCACTTTTGGATTCAATGAGCAAATGCCATTTGATAAGCGATGCGGGATCATCGGGATAACCCGGTCCACTAAATACACAGAGGTTGCCCGCTCTTCCGCTTCCCTGTCAATCGGGGAATCCTCACGGACATAGTATGTGACATCGGCAATATGAACGCCAAGCTTGTAATTGCCGTTATCCATTTTTTTAACCATTACTGCATCATCAAGATCCTTTGCATCCGCACCGTCTATTGTGACAATAACTTCATTTCTCAAATCACGGCGGTTTTCAAGCTCACTTGGATCAATCGTATCCGGCGTTTCTTCAGCCTGCTTAAGCACCTCATCAGGAAACTCAAGCGGAAGGCCATGCTTGTGAATAACAGAGAGAATATCCACACCGGGGTCGTTTTTATGCCCAAGTATGTCAATAACTTCTCCTTCTGCACTCTTTCTGCCTTCTGGATAAGTGGTCAGTTTTACAACGACCTTATGCCCTTCAACTGCACCTTTTGATGCTGCTTTGGGGATAAAAATATCGCTGGCAAACTTTTTATCATCCGGGATCACAAATCCAAAGTGCTTGCTTTCCGTATACGTTCCAACAATTTGTGTCACACCGCGCTCTAAGATGCGGACAATCGTGCCTTCCCGCCTCTGGCCGGAACTCTCAGACGTCACACGCGCGAGAACGATATCTCCATTTAAGGCATTATTTGTTTCATTGGGCGGGATAAATATATCATCCATTCCCTGCTCTTCCGGAATGACAAAGGCAAATCCCTTTGCATGGCCGGAAAGCTTCCCGCGGATCAGGTTCATTTTTTCAGGCAGGCCATAGCGATTGCTTCTCGTTCTGACAACAAGCCCTTTTTCCTCCATGACAACAAGCGCCTTAACGAAATCTTTGAAGCCTGTGGAATCCTCAATTCCAAATGCGGCTTCCAGCTCCTGGACCGTCAATGGCTTATAGGCTTCATCCTTCATATAATGAAGCAGCTTGTCGATCAGCTGTTGTATATTATTTTCCATATCTTCATCCCTCCTCAGGGAGATTTTCTTTTGTTATTATTCTTCCCAATCAAGCTTTTCTAAAAACTCATATACATCTTCATGCAGCTGGTCACGCTCTTTATCAAGAGTAATGACGTGCCCGGATTCTTCGTACCACTTGAGCTTCTTTAAGTCATTCTCCACTTCATTGAAAATGATGTTAGCGCTGTCCGTGTTGATCATATGGTCATGTCGTGCCTGTACAACAAATGTCGGGGAGTAAATCATATCCACATGATTGCGTACATCCGCGATCAGCTCCTGTAGTGCCTTTAATGTATTCATCGGTGTTTTTTGGAACTCTTCCATTTCCTGCTCAATTTGGTCTTCCGTCTTTCCTTCAAGTCTCTTATATTCTCTTGCGTAGCTCAGAATTCCTTCATACATGACTTCTTCGCTTTTTATGTACATAGGTGCGCACATCGGGACAATACCCTTTACAGGTACAGTGTAACCCAATTTAAGGGAAAATACGCCGCCAAGTGAAAGTCCGGCCACTGCAATTTCTTTATGTCCCTTATTTTTCAGAAATCCGTACCCTTCCATTACATCTTTCCACCAGTCTTCCGGGCCTGTATGAACAAGCTCTTCGGGCGGAACCCCATGTCCTTTATATTGCGGCGCATGGCAGGTGTAGCCCTTTGTTTCGAGAAACCTTGCCATCATTCTGACATCTGCTGTATTTCCGGTAAACCCATGCAGCAGCAGGACTGCTCTGTTTCCATTTCCAAATGTAAACGGTTTTGGTGCAACAACTCTCATTGATAAAACTCCTTTTACCTTATGATTCCTATAATTTTATTAATCAAACGTTTGATTGAATCTGCATTCCTTATTTTTAGCAAACAGCGGGGGAACATGCCAATAAAAAGCTTTCTTAAGCGAAAACAGCCGAAGAAAAATAAAAGCCTGACCTTCTGAAGGCCAGGCGCTGCGTTCATTTATATCGCAAAATAAGAAACTAAAACAGTAAGTACAAAGAACAAGACAGAAAGAACAACCGTGATGCGGTGAAGAACCAGATCAATACCGCGTGCTTTTTGCTTTCCAAAAAGCTGCTCTGCTCCTCCTGAAATGGCACCGGAAAGACCTGCGCTTTTACCAGATTGAAGGAGTACAACTACAATAAGACCAATCGAAACAATGACTAAAAGGGTAATCAATAATGTATGCATGAAGCCACCTCCTGAAAACGTACAATCACATTATTCTTAATTTATCACATTATGGTGGTATTCACAATAAGATTTTGGCAGGACCTGTTAGCTGGAAGGACTTTTATAGCTGTTCAGAGAATTTATATTGTGAAAGGACTGATGCCTGTGATAGTAAAAGAACGAAAGGTTCCTGATTTTATAAGAAGTATGGAGGTACTGTTGAGAAGGCTGCCAGGAACACATTCGAAAAGAGCATTAATTGAAAATGATCTAATCAAGCGGAGGGCTGGTTTTCGTGGAGAAGAAGCCGTAGATTATTTCTTAAAAGATTTAGCCGAGTTCATGATTCTGAAGGATATTCGGCTTTCCAACGGATACGGCGGCTTCTATCAAATCGATGTGCTACTACTATGTTCAAACTTCCTTATTATCCTCGAAATTAAGAACATCTCCGGTACTATTTATTTTGACCCCACATTTAATCAGCTGATCCAGAGCAAGCATGAGAATGAAAGAGGGTTTCTTGATCCCTTGATACAAGCTGAAAGACAGCAAAAGGAACTTGCAAAATTGTTGGCTGATAGAAAGATTCGCACACCCATTGAGTACCTTGTTGTAATCAGCAATCCGTCTACTGTTATCAAGACTTCCTCTTATCACAAAATGGCCTTAGAAAAGGTGCTGCATGCGAGCCATTTGAGAGAAAGGATAGAAAAGCTAAAAGTGAAATATCCAGAAGAGAAATTAACATACAGAGAGATCAGAAAGTTAAGCAGAGCTATTATTAAAGAACACACTCCTGCTAATTACAATGTTCTGAAATACTATGACATAGATATAAAAGAGATTATTACCGGGATTCAATGTCCGGCATGCAGCAGATTTTCAATGAAAAGGGTGCGGGGCACCTGGAAATGCAGCAGTTGCCAATCTGCTGATAAGGAAGCACATATTAGAACCCTCCATGATTACCTCCTTTTAATCAGTTCCTCCATAACGAATCAGCAATTTCGGGAATTCACCCATCTATCCTCCTCAAATATTGCAAAAAAGCTGCTTACTGGAATGAAACTTCCCTATTCAGGTTCATTTAAGGACAGAAGCTACCAATTATCTGCCGATTTTTTTGAAGGACTTCATTTTACCGGCCGAAAATGAATATTTACCGGCCAATTTTTAATATTTACCGGCCAAATCTGGAAAAATACCGGCCAAACTGCCCCTTTTACCGGCCAAGCCAAAAAAACAGCCGCCCCACCCGGGACGGCTGCACAAGCAAGATTACTTGCTCAAGTTATAGAAAGATTTTAAGCCATCGTATACAGCTAAATCGCCAAGCTCGTCTTCGATGCGAAGAAGCTGGTTGTATTTCGCGATACGGTCTGTACGGGACATTGAACCAGTTTTGATCTGGCCAGCGTTTGTTGCAACAGCGATGTCAGCGATTGTAGCATCTTCTGTTTCACCTGAACGGTGGGATACTACTGCAGTGTAGCCGGCACGCTTCGCCATTTCGATTGCTTCGAAAGTTTCTGTTAATGTACCGATTTGGTTTACTTTGATCAGGATTGAGTTGCCTACGCCCTGCTCAATTCCTTGAGCAAGCTTCTTAGTGTTTGTAACGAACAAGTCGTCACCAACAAGCTGAACTTTTCCGCCGATGCGGTCAGTTAATAGCTTATGGCCTTCCCAGTCGTTTTCGTCAAGACCATCTTCAATTGAGATGATAGGGAACTCGTTTACAAGCTCTTCGTAGAAGTTAACCATATCTTCTGAAGTTAAGCCAGTGCGGCCTTCGCCTGCAAGATCGTATTTGCCAGTTTCTTTGTTGTAGAACTCAGAAGAAGCAACGTCCATTGCAAGGTAAATGTCTTTGCCAGCTTCGTAGCCAGCGTTAGAGATCGCTTCAATGATAACTTCAAGAGCTTCACGGTTAGAACCAAGGTTTGGAGCGAATCCGCCTTCGTCACCTACAGCAGTGTTAAGACCTTTGCCAGATAAAACTTTTTTCAATGAATGGAATACTTCAGCACCCATGCGGATGGCTTCCTTGAAAGTAGGCGCTCCTACAGGCATGATCATGAATTCCTGGAAGTCCACGTTGTTGTCAGCGTGAGATCCGCCGTTGATGATGTTCATCATTGGTGTTGGAAGCTGCTTCGCATTGAAGCCGCCAAGGTAACGGTATAAAGGAAGTCCTACAGACTCAGCAGCCGCGTGTGCACAAGCCATGGATACGCCAAGGATGGCGTTTGCGCCAAGCTTTCCTTTGTTTTCAGTTCCATCTAACGCGATCATTGTGCGGTCGATGCCAACCTGGTCTGTTACATCCAAACCAATTACAGCTTCTGCAATCAGGTTGTTCACGTTGTCTACCGCTTTTTGAACACCTTTTCCAAGATAGCGGGACTTGTCGCCGTCACGAAGTTCTACTGCTTCGTGCTCGCCAGTTGATGCTCCAGAAGGAACAATCGCGCGTCCAAAGAATCCTGATTCTGTTAAAACTTCAACTTCAACTGTTGGGTTACCGCGGGAATCCAATACTTCACGTGCATATACTTGTTCGATAAATGGCATAGTAATTCTCTCCTTTATGATAAAAAATTGTAATCGACAAAATTCGGGTGGTGCCTGTCACCAGTTATTTTTTCAGTAATGAGGTTCCTGTCATTTCAGCCGGTTTTTCCAGTCCAAGCAGGTCCAGAACTGTTGGAGCAAGGTCTCCTAAGATTCCGTCTGTACGGAGTTCTGCGCCATCTTGTGTGACGATGACTGGAACCGGGTTTGTTGTGTGGGCAGTCATCGGGCTTCCTTCTAACGTAACAACTTCATCGGCATTTCCGTGGTCAGCTGTGATGATCGCTTTTCCGCCTTTTGAAATAATCAGATCAACAATTTTGCCAAGGCATTCGTCAACCGTTTCAACCGCCTTAATCGTTGGCTCAAGCATGCCTGAGTGCCCTACCATGTCCGGGTTGGCAAAGTTCAGGATGATCGCATCGAAATTGTCAGCTTCCACTTCCTTCAGCAACGCGTCCGTCACTTCATAAGCACTCATTTCAGGCTTAAGGTCATAGGTAGCTACTTTCGGTGAGTCGATCAGGATCCGTTCTTCACCAGGGAATTTCTCTTCACGCCCGCCGCTCATAAAGAACGTTACATGAGGGTATTTCTCTGTTTCAGCAATGCGGAGCTGTGTTTTTCCGTTTTGCGCTAAAACCTCACCAAGGGTATTATCAAGGTTCGTCGGTTTGAACGCAACATATCCGTCAACCGTTTCACTGAAGTGGGTCAAACAAACGAAGAACAAGTTCTCAGGATGTCCAGGCCCTCTATCAAAGGAACGGAAGTCTTTATTTGTAAACGTGTTCGAAATCTGAATTGCCCGGTCCGGACGGAAGTTATAGAAAATAACTGCATCATCCTTCTTAATCGTTGCAACCGGCTTCCCATCTTCTGCAGTAATGACCGATGGAATGACGAACTCATCAAAGATACCATTTTTATAGTTATCTTCAACTAAATCCAATGGATCGTTGTATGCAGGGCCATCACCATAGACCATGGAACGGTAAGACTTTTCAACACGCTCCCAGCGTTTGTCCCGGTCCATGGAATAGTAGCGTCCGGAAATGGTCGCAAATTCGCCGACTCCGTATTCTTTCATTTTTTCCTGCGCTTCTTTAATATAGCCTGCTGCCGTTTGCGGGCCAACATCACGTCCATCCAGGAATCCATGAACATAGACATTCTTCACGCCTTCCTCAGCAGCCATGCGAAGCAGCGCAAATAAGTGCTGAATATGGCTGTGAACGCCTCCATCTGACAGAAGTCCCATCAAATGAAGATCCGTGCCTTTCTTTTTCACATGGTCAATCGCAGAACGGAACGTTTCGTTTTTCTCAAACTGTCCTTCACGAATAGCCACGTTCACTCTTGTTAAACTCTGATATACAATCCGGCCTGCGCCGATGTTTAAGTGTCCTACTTCCGAGTTTCCCATTTGCCCTTCCGGAAGACCTACTGCTTCGCCGCTCGCGGTCAGTGTTGCGTTAGGGTAGGTGTTCCAGTAACGTTCGAAGTTTGGCTTCTTTGCCTGAGCAACGGCATTTCCCATCCGCTCGCCCCGCAATGCGAAACCATCTAAGATGATTAATGCAACTGGAGATTTACTCATTCTTGCCTGCCTCCAATAATTGAAGAAAGTCTGTAGGCTGTAAGCTGGCGCCGCCTACAAGAGCTCCATCAATATCAGGCTGGCTCATATATTCTTTAATGTTTGCAGGCTTTACGCTGCCGCCGTACTGAATGCGGACTGCATCTGCCGCAGCCTGTGAAAATTGCTTAGCCACGACTGAACGGATATGTGCACATACCTCATTCGCATCTGCAGATGTTGAAGATTTGCCAGTTCCGATTGCCCAGATTGGCTCATACGCAATAACAGTCTGCTTTACCTGCTCTTCAGTTAAGCCATTTAGGGCCTTCTCAACCTGTGAGCCTACAAGATCCATTGTTTCGCCGTTTTCCCGCTGTTCTAGCGATTCACCGACACAAACGATTGGAGTTAAGTTGTATTTGAATGCAGCCAAGGTCTTTTTATTAACAGCCTCATCTGTCTCATTGAACATTTCACGGCGTTCTGAATGACCAAGAATTACGTATTTCACGCCAAGATCTTCAAGTGCCACAGGGCTGATTTCGCCTGTAAAAGCGCCGTTTTCTTCAAAGTGCATATTCTGTGCGCCGATTTCAACATCTGAATCCTTTGAGTTTTCAACCAGGCGCTCAAGGAATAAGGCAGGAGCACATACAACTGTATCTACCTGCTCTTTCCCAGGAACTAATCCGTTAATTTCTTCAAGAAAGACTTTCGCTTCCGGAAGTGTTTTATGCATTTTCCAGTTTCCTGCAATAATTGGTTTACGCATGTTGCACGTCCTTTCATGCATTTTTATTAGTGTCATATATTCGACAGATTTCGGGTGGTGCCTGTCACCAAAATTATTTATCGTTTAAAGCAACTACGCCAGGCAGGGCTTTTCCTTCCATAAACTCAAGGGAAGCGCCGCCGCCTGTTGAGATATGGCTCATACGGTCAGCAAGGTGGAATTTTTCAACTGCAGCTGCAGAATCACCGCCGCCAATGACTGAATATGTATCGTTTGCTTCTGCTAAAGCCTCAGCCACTGCTCTTGTGCCGCCTGCAAATTTATTTAATTCGAATACACCCATTGGTCCGTTCCAGATGACAAGCTTTGAATTCTGAATTACATCGCTGTAAATATCGCGCGTTTTAGGTCCGATATCAAGTGCTTCCCAATCAGAAGGAATTTCTTCGATTGCTACAGTTTTAATATTAGCCTCTTCAGAAAAATCGTCTGCTACCACGACATCAACAGGCATGTAGAAGTTCACGCCTTTTTCTTTCGCTTTTTCCATAAACGATTTGGCAAGGTCAATTTTATCTTCTTCTAATAGTGACTTTCCTACTTCATGGCCGTTTGCTTTTACAAATGTATAAGCCAGCCCTCCGCCAATGATCAGGTTGTCTACCTTTTCAAGAAGATTTTCGATTACGCCAATCTTATCTTTTACCTTTGCACCGCCAATAATAGCTGTAAATGGGCGTTCAGGATTTGAAAGAGCTTTTCCAAGTACATCAAGTTCTTTTTCCATTAAGAGTCCTGATACAGCAGGAAGATGATGAGCAATTCCTTCCGTTGAAGCATGTGCACGGTGTGCTGCTCCAAATGCATCATTCACATAGACATCTGCAAGCTCAGCAAAGGCCTTTGCAAGTTCAGGATCATTCTTTTCCTCGCCAGCATAGAAACGCACGTTTTCAAGAAGCATAACATCGCCTTCACTTAACGTGTCAACCAGCGCTTTTACAGAATCGCCATATGCTTCATCCGCCTTCTTCACTTCTTTGCCAAGAAGCTCGGACAAACGCTTTGCTACTGGTGTTAAGCGTAATTCTTCAACAACTGAACCCTTCGGACGGCCCAAATGGCTGGCTAAAATCACTTTTGCACCCTGGTTCATCAAGTATTCAATCGTTGGAAGAGCTGCTTTGATGCGAGTTTCATCTGTTACTTGTCCCTCTTTCATCGGAACGTTGAAATCAACCCGGCAGAAAACACGCTTACCCTTTAACTCCACATCTTTAACGCTTTTTTTGTTCATAGCAAAAGGACCTCCTTACCAGAAAAGCGGAAGCGCCTTGCCTGATGGCTCATAGACTAAAAGCCTCCAGGTTACGGAGCTAAGCACCATCCCGGTTAAATAGTTTTACTTAAAACAAAAGGGAGAGGGAATGTTTCCCTGCTCCCCTTTTACCCTTATCCATTATAGACGTTAGCGATTTGAATATCCAACAAGATGAGGTGTTTTTTCAGAGAAAAAATTCAGCTTGTGAATGCTTCGCAAAACGAATATTTTTGATTAAAGTCCCTTTTGAGCGATGTAGTCAACTAGGTCAACTACACGGTTAGAATAACCAGTTTCGTTGTCATACCAAGAGATTACTTTTACCATGTTGCCTTCCATAACCATTGTAGAAAGTGCATCGATTGTAGAAGATGCAGGGTTTCCGTTGTAGTCGCCAGATACTAATGGCTCTTCGCTGTAGGCAAGGATGCCTTTCAGGTCGCCTTCAGAAGCAGCTTTTAGAGCATTGTTTACATCTTCAGCAGTTACGTCTTTGTCAAGCTCAGCAACAAGGTCAACAAGAGAAACGTTTGGAGTTGGAACACGCATAGCCCCACCGTTCAATTTGCCTTTTAGTTCAGGCAATACTAGAGATACTGCTTTTGCAGCTCCAGTAGTTGTAGGAATAATGTTTTCCGCTGCTGCACGTGCACGGCGGTAGTCCTTGTGAGGCAAGTCAAGGATTTGCTGGTCATTTGTGTATGAGTGAACAGTTGTCATCATACCGCGTTTGATTCCGAAGCTGTCGTTCAATACTTTTGCAAATGGAGCCAAGCAGTTTGTTGTACAAGAAGCGTTAGAGATTACATGATGGTTTGCAGCATCATATTTCTCATGGTTAACACCCATGACAACTGTGATATCTTCGTCAGATGCAGGAGCTGAGATGATTACTTTCTTAGCACCAGCTTCAAGATGTTTCGCAGCGTCAGCACGCTTTGTGAAGCGTCCAGTAGATTCTACTACTACTTCTACACCAAGATCTCCCCATCCTAATTGAGCAGGATCGCGCTCTGCAATAACTTTTACTTTATGGCCGCCAACAACAAGATAATCGCCGTCAACAGTTACTTCTTCATTTAGAGTTCCGTGTACGGAATCATATTTCAAAAGGTGTGCAAGCATGTTTGCATCTGTAAGGTCATTTACTGCTACAACCTCTACGTTAGGGTTATTAAGAGCTGCACGGAAAACAACGCGCCCGATTCTTCCAAATCCGTTAATACCAACTTTAACTGCCATGATTATTTCCTCCTTGAAAAGGTAATTTTATATTTGAAAAGGGATTACCCTTTTATCAACTGTTTTGCTGCACCTTCATCTGTCACTAGTATGGTAGAAGATGGTGCACGTTTCATGTATGCAGCGATGGCTTTAGCCTTTGTGGAGCCGCCTGCCACTGCAATGACATGTTCAATTTGTGATAGGTCATCCAGCTGAAGGCCGATGGTCTGAACCTTATGTACAACCTCGCCGCCTTCGTTGAAGTAATAGCCAAATGATTCACCGACTGCTTTGGCTTGCTTGATTTTAATCAAATCTTCTTCACTGGTTTTGCGGCGTTCCGCCATTGTAATAGCGTCCCCAATCCCGTGCAAAACCATGCTTGCCGATTTGATCTGGGTGATTACTTCTTTAATATTGGGTTCTTTAATAATGCTTTCATACATCTCCCTGCTTACCTGGTCCGGCACATACAGGACGCGGTGCCTGGAATCTGTATGGTCAGCCATTTTGGCACATATGGTGTTAGCCTGGTTTTTAACATCCTCGCCTATTCCGCCACGTGCCGGCACAAACAGCCAATCGCGTTCAGCAAGATCAGGAGTAAGCATCTCCGCTACGGCTGCCATTGTGGACCCGCCGGTAACTGCGATGATATTTTTTCCTTTGAGCCTTGATTTCATACACATTGCTGTGGCTCTGCCAAGCTCCTGCTTCACCCATGGAGATTCATCGCTGTTTCCTGAAACAATGATCGCCTGGCGAATGCCAAGCTTTCGGGATAATTCCTGCTCCATTACGGCTATACCCGAAATATCTCTCATTATTCCTTCAAGAGCTTCGAGTAATTCAGTACCATCGGAAGAGAGACTCATTCCTGTACTTGAAATGCGAATCAGGTTCTGGTCTTTTAGAAATTCAACCTCACTTCTCAGCACTCTTTCCGTCAAACCCATACTGACTGCAAGGCTTCTTCTTCCAACCGGCTCCATCAGCCCTATGTAATGAAGTATCCCATAGCGCTTCTGCATAACTGCAAGCATATCAGGCAATAATCTTTTTTGAATATCAATTAGTGAGTACATCCGGAAAGCTCCTTCATCATATGTGGTCATTTTTTGTCCCGCATAGACATATTATGTCCCACTTACCGTAAAAAAAATCACCCTTGCTTCTCCTCAATAATAGCAAGAGTGAGTATTGAAATCAACTGATAAAACTCAGTTTTTTTCTGTAAGCGCTTCACTTACGGTAATGGGGTCAATATGCCCGAATTGCACTTCACGCCCATTAATTTCAACAACTGGAATCATGAGTCCGTACTTCTCAGTCAGGTCATCGCTTTCATCAATATCTTTCTCAATTAACTTAAATTCATATTCTTTCTTTAAATCCATTAACACACTCTTTGCTTTATCACACAGCGGGCATCTGCTGCGCGTATAAAACACTAGCTCAGGCTGTTTCAATCAGCAAATCTCCTTTGTCAGTCATACCTTTTCCGTTTGGATGATGACGGGATGCCCAGCTGATCCCGATATTTCGCAATCGTCCTTCTGCTGACAACCATCCCCTCCTTTTCCTTCAGCAGCTTCACAAGCTCCTGATCGGATAAAGGCTTTTGTTTATTTTCTTTTTCTATCATTTTACCAATAATCGTCTTGACCTGCTGTGAAGACGTATTTTCATCAGAAGTCGTTTTGATCGTACTGGAGAAGAACGATCTCAGCTCATATGTCCCAAATGGCGTTTGCGCATATTTTTCCCGGACAGCCCTGCTTACTGTTGATTCATGAATATCGAGTTCATCTGATATTTCCTTCATTGTCATCGGCTTCAGATATGCAGGCCCTTTAATGAAAAAGTCCTGCTGCTTTTCAACGATTTTAAGAGTCACATTCGCAAGTGTCTCTTTCCTCTGCTCAATGCTTCTTATAATCCATTGATAATCCTGCTGCTTTTCCTGCAGGAAGCGGCTGACATTTCGATCACCACTTGCCGAAAACTTTTTAAAATAAGGTTCATTAAAACTAATTTTAGGTAGCACTTCATCAAACACGCTGACGGAAAAAGAGCTGCCATCCCACTGAATAATCACGTCCGGTGTTATATAAGCGGATTTTTCACTTTGGAAGGATGAAGCCGGCCTTGGATTCAGGGTCTGAACAAGATCGAATACTGCCTGAATGTCTTTAAGCTCCACACCGAGCTGTTTTGCAATTTCCTTCCATTTCTTCTCGGCAAAAAGGGTAAAGTATTCATCTATAATGATTTCAGCCAGTTCATTTTCTTCCGGCAATCTCTTGATCTGCAGGGACAGGCACTCCTGAAGATTCCTTGCGCCAACGCCAGCAGGCTCGAGTTCCTGAAGCTCTTCAAGCATCTGCTCCACTTTCTCAAGGGGCATCTTAAGAGCATCAGCTGACGCCTTTAGATCCGCCCGGAAGTAACCGTTTTCATCAAGGCTATCAATAAGATGCTCAATCACTTTTTGGTCATCCCTGTTTAATTTCAAATGAAGCTGCGATTTCAAATATTCATCAAGCAGCATGGTCTTTCCGCAGCCAATCTGCTCAATCCAATTTATTTTATCTTTTTCGGCTTTTATCCTTGTCGGTTTGACACGGTCATAACGGGGATCCATCGTCTGGACATGACCGGACTCTACTTTTAAAAGGGGATTTTCAAGCGCCTTGCTTTCCAGGAAAGCAGAAAGCTCCTGTGTGCTGTATTGCAGAAGGGCAATCGCCTGCGTCAGCTCCTGTGTCATTGTTAATTTCATTGTCTGCTGCTGCCATAACCCAGCTTTCAAATTCATCGTACATTCCCCCTGTCCCCATTTTACAATATTCACAGAAAATGTTGTATGGAAATATCCTGGCAATCCCCAATTGCACCGGCACTTCTTTCTGAATACTTCACAATATGCATGGCTGAGTGGGGAATATTCATTCTTTATGGTGAAACGTGCGGATTTTATGGATTTTTTTGAAATTAAGTCTTCTATTTAGGAAGTTTATTAACTTTATTTGCGGATAGAGGAATTTTATTTGCGGGTATGGCCCATTTACTTGCGGAGAAACTTTTTTATATACGGATCGGCTGGATTCATTAGCGGAGAGCGTAAAAAGTAAAAACTCCCTGTCCATATCAGACAAAGAGTTTTGCTAGCGCCCTCGGCAGGAATCGAACCCACATCTTAAGAACCGGAATCTCACGTGCTATCCGTTGCACCACGAGGGCATAGATTTTATTAATTGGCTGACCAAGCGCTCAGCCGCTACGATAACTAATTATATGCTATGTTTAATCACTTTGCAAGCCTCCTTTTAGTTTTAAAAGTCGGAACAATGGGTATCATGGAATGAGATAGAGCATCACAGAAAAAAGTGTCGAACGAATCAGGGGCTATTTCCATGCGATTCGTTTGACCTTAATTGACCATCAGTGTATCATGATAATACATAGCAGTTAAAAAATTTTCTTTACTTGGAAGAACATGCTTGTTCATCTTGTATGTTGACCTTATCTTGAAGGAGGAATTGGAAAATGAACTTAATCCCTACAGTTATTGAACAAACAAATCGCGGGGAGCGTGCTTATGATATTTACTCCCGCCTTTTAAAAGACCGCATCATTATGCTCGGAAGCGGAATTGATGATAATGTGGCAAACTCCATTGTTGCCCAGCTGTTATTCCTTGAAGCAGAAAACCCTGAAAAGGACATTTCCATTTACATTAATAGCCCTGGCGGAAGCATTACAGCTGGTATGGCTATTTATGATACGATGCAATTCATTAAGCCAAAGGTACAAACCATTTGTATCGGTATGGCTGCATCCATGGGTGCATTCCTTCTTGCAGCGGGTGAAAAAGGAAAGCGTTTTGCTCTTCCAAACGCTGAGGTTATGATTCACCAGCCACTTGGCGGTGCACAGGGACAGGCGACTGAAATTGAAATCGCTGCAAAGCGCATTCTTTTCCTGCGCGAAAAATTAAACACGATCCTTTCAGAGCGTACTGGACAGCCGCTTGAAGTCATCGCAAAAGATACAGACCGCGATAACTTTATGACAGCTGAACGAGCTCTTGAATACGGTTTGGTTGACCAAATCATTTCCAGAAACTCTCTAGATGAGAAGAAGGATAATTAAAAGACATAAAAAACAACTCGCATCTTCCCGATGCGAGTTGTTTTAGTTTTCCTTCTGAATATAATTTGCCAGCGCTTCGAGAGCTTCGTTTTCGTCGTTCCCCTCAGCCTTCAGGGTAATGACTGATCCTGAGCTTACAGCCAGGCTCATTAGCCCCATAATGCTTTTCGCATTTACCTTCTTTCCATCCTTCTCCAGGAAAATATCGGATGAAAATCGATTGGCCTCTTGTACGAACAACGCTGCCGGACGGGCCTGCAATCCTGTCTTCAGCTTAACTTCTACCTGTTTTTCTGCCATTGTATATCTCCTCCCTGCTGATGCCTCCATTAGTGAGCATCTATGGTGCTGCCTGCTCTGAGTTTTTCAGCAATTTCATCTATTTTTCTTAATCGGTGATTAATGCCTGATTTGCTGATATTTCCGCCTGAGACCATTTCCCCAAGCTCTTTTAAGGTGACATCCTGGTATGCTACACGCAATTCGGCTATTTCCCTCAGTTTGTCGGGCAAAACCTGAAGTCCAACCGTCTGGTCAATAAACCGGATATTCTCCACTTGCCGCAAGGCCGCCCCGATGGTTTTGTTTAAGTTCGCTGTTTCACAATTCACGAGCCGATTGACCGAGTTTCTCATATCGCGGACAATCCGGATATCTTCAAACCGGAGCAGAGATGCATGTGCCCCGACAATATTCAGGAATTCCGTTATTTTTTCGGCTTCCTTTAAATACGTGATATAGCCTTTTTTCCGTTCAAGCGTTTTGCTGTTCAGCCCGAACGTATTCATCAGTTCACAAAGGGAGTCGTTATGCTCCTTGTAAAGTGAAGCGATCTCCAGATGATAGGAGGAGGTTTCCGGATTATTAACCGATCCCCCGGCAAGGAATGCACCGCGCAGATAAGAACGCTTACAGCATTTCTTTTTTATGAGCTCTTTGGAGATATCGTGTGTAAATACGAATCCCTCACTTAAAATTTTCAGGTCATCAAGAATCATGCTGGCCTGTTCCGACAGCCTGACAATATATACATTGTTCTTTTTCAGCCGCATTTTTTTCCGGACCAGGAGCTCGACCTGAACGCTGTAATTCCTTTTAATCAGCGTGTAAATCCTTCTTGCAATGGCTGCATTCTCCGTCTGAATATCAACGATCAATTTCCGGCTGGAAAAAGAAAGTGAACCATTCATCCGGATCAAGGCGGACAATTCCGCTTTGCCGCAGCAGTCTTTTAATTCCAGGTTCGTCAATTCTTTTTTCGTTTCCGAAGCGAAAGACATCCCTTCACCCCCTATCCGTAAAAGTGCTTAGCCAGAGACATATAAAAAGATATTCTTCACTGAGCAAACGTATGCACAGTTTATTTTTTTACTGGCAAAAGCCCTTTTACACCTTTATATTACGCGTTAAAACGCCTATTGGTTTCATGTAAAATTAAATTATAAAGCATTTGGGCAACCTCTTTTGTATCATGGCGTATGATCCCGCCTTCGTGGCTGACAATTTCACCGTGCATAATATCAAGGCCCAATTCGGCAAGAGCACCTGTATCATACACAACAGGCCTCGCCATTTCCTCGCTGTACCGCTCCTGAATATGGGCAGGAATTTCTTCATTGTTTACCAGGATGGTATTAATAAAAGCACAGCTCATATGATCATAAAGTGCTTTTACATGGTCACTTGCTGTATAATCGAGCGTCTCGCCTGCCTGTGTCATTAAATTGCATATATAGACTTTTTTTGCTTTCGATTGACAGACCTCACGTCCGAGCCTGGGAACAAGCAAGTTTGGAAGAATACTTGTATATAAGCTTCCAGGGCCAATTATGATCATGTCAGCCTGTCTGATTGCCTGCAGTGATTCAGGCAGGGCTTTAATATTTTTAGGAGTTAAAAATACCCGCTTGATTTTTTTGCCGGAATAAGGAATTTTTGATTCTCCCGATACGATAGTCCCGTCTTCCATTTCAGCGTGAAGGACCACACTCTGGTTCGCAGCCGGCAGCACCTTTCCCCTTACATTTAACACCTTGCTCATTTCCTGAATCGCATGAACAAAATTTCCTGTAATTGAGGTCATTGCCGCGAGAATTAAATTGCCAAGCGAGTGCCCGGACAATTCATTGGATGTCGCAAAGCGGTGCTGGAACATCTCCTCAATGAGCGGCTCTACGTCTGAAAGAGCGGCCAGCACATTGCGGATGTCACCGGGCGGCGGGATATGAAGATCATTTCGCAATCTTCCTGAGCTGCCGCCATCATCGGCTACTGTCACAATGGCAGTAATATCAACAGGGTACTGCTTCAGTCCCCTTAAGAGGACAGGCAGCCCCGTTCCTCCGCCGATGATGACGATTCTTGGCTGTCGGTTCATTTGATGTTTTCCTTTCTCCTGTCGATGTCACGGTGGGTGATTGCCGTATTGTAATCCTTGCTGAAGTAGTCTGCAATATATTCCGTCAGCGCTACCGAACGGTGCTGGCCTCCCGTACATCCAATTGCCACCACCAATTGAGCCTTCCCTTCCCGCTTATAATGCGGAAGCATAAAGCTCAGAAGCTCCGTAACCTTCTCAAGAAATTTACTGGTTTCCGTCCATTTCAGCACATAGCCTGAAACCTCTTCATCTAATCCTGTCTTCGGCCTCATATGTTCAATATAATGGGGATTCGGAAGGAACCGGACATCGAATACCAGGTCGGCATCAATTGGAATTCCATGCTTAAAGCCAAAAGACATGACGTTAACCGTAAATATGGTTTTTTTATTCAATGAGAATTCCGTAAGAATTTTCTCACGCAATTCCCTCGGTTTCATTTGTGACGTATTATAAATCAGCCGGGCCCTGCCTTTTAATTCCTCGAGCAGCTCCCGCTCAAGCTTGATGCCTTCAAGAGGCAATCCCGATGGTGCAAGGGGATGAAATCGTCTTGTTTCTTTATATCTTCTGACGAGTGTCGAATCATCCGCATCAAGATATAAAATTTGCGGAGTGACCCAGGATGTCTCGGACAATTCATCGAGCGCCTTAAACAGGTGGTCAAAAAACTCACGGCCGCGCAAATCCATCACCAATGCCACCTTATTCATTTTATTCCCGGATTCCTTCATAAGTTCAAGGAATTTAGGAAGCAGCGTCGGCGGCAAATTGTCTACACAGAAGAAGCCAAGATCTTCAAAGCTTTGGATGGCTACTGTTTTCCCTGCCCCTGACATTCCCGTAATAATCACCATTTGAGTATCATTAACTGCACCCGTACTCATTTTTGTTTCCCCCTGTATCTGTCAAATTCAGCTTGGATCCAGCCTGTAACTAAGTAATTCAAAATCCGGCGTATACGTAAATGTTCCATAAATCATTCCCTGGCCATGAATCATATACTCCAGAATATGCGAATCACCGGCAGCCATCGGCAGATTCTTTATCTCTGAAAACGGATGCCAGCGAAGCTTGCCTTCCTCTGATTCATCCAGGTTCAGCCCATCAGAAGCTGTAGCCAGAAAAGTAAACATCATCCACTCCTGTACAACCTTTTCGCCATCCTTCATGATGAACGTAAAAATGCCCTTAATATTCGGATTGCGCAGATAGATGCCTGTTTCTTCCCTGAACTCACGGATGCACGAGTCCCTCACTGATTCACCCGGCTCCATCTTTCCGCCCGGGGCCACCCACCAGCCTCTTCTGGGCTTTTGTAAAAGCAATACTTTATCGTCTTTCAGTAACACACAGTTCGTGACTCGCTGCAACACATTTCACCTCTAATTTCCAAAATCATACCGCTGCCGCCTTTTTCATAAAAGCAAAGGCTGGCTAACGTACTTTTCTTATTCTTTTCATTATACTATTTTTGTCTTAGAGCCACAATGAATACAGATTTCTAAAAAAATTATTCAAAACATACTGTATTTACGCAAAAAAAGAGCACAGGCATGGGCCTGTGCTTTAAAAAGGATTATATCTTTAAAAGGGGGTCAATTTCTATTCCTATACTACCCGATTTTTATTTCATCAAGGTTACAGGAGAATTAAAACCGCATGACTTTTTGTAAAACTTTTCAACCAGTGGCTATTTTTTCTAAAAATTATCTCTTCTCTTTCAGGCTTTCCATTAATTCTTCCACATAGTGCTGGGCGCTTTGGGCAGCGATGCTTCCATCACCTGTAGCTGTAACGATTTGGCGAAGAGATTTTTCGCGGATATCTCCTGCTGCAAAAATGCCTTCCACCTTTGTTTCCATTCTTTCGTTTGTTTCGATATAGCCATTGCTGTTCGTGATGCCAAGGCTTTCAAATGGCTTGGAAAGCGGAACCATGCCGATATAGATGAATACACCATCTGCCTTGAATTCTCTTTCTTCGCCGGTTTCAGCAGAAACAAGTGTTACGCTTCCCACTTTTCCGTCCTTATCGTTAACTTCCTTCACTGTCGTGTTCCAGATGAAGTCAATTTTGTCATTGTCGAACGCACGCTGCTGCAGGATCGCCTGCGCACGAAGCTGGTCCCGTCTATGAACGATAGTCACTTTAGAGGCGAAACGCGTCAAATATACGCCTTCCTCAACAGCAGAGTCACCGCCGCCGACAACCACAAGCTCTTTGCCTTTAAAGAATGCTCCATCACAGACTGCACAATAGGATACGCCGCGTCCGCCAAGCTCTTTCTCACCAGGAATACCAAGCTTTTTGTACTCGGCACCAGTAGAAATAATGACTGAGCGTGTTTTATATTGTTTCGATCCGGCAACAACCGTTTTGTATTCTTCGCCGTCAATGATTTCTTTAATATCTCCATACGCATATTCAGCGCCAAACTTCTTCGCATGATCGAACATTTTCGTGGATAAATCCGGCCCTAAAATATGGCCAAAACCAGGATAGTTTTCCACTTCTTCTGTATTGGCCATTTGCCCGCCCGGAACACCGCGTTCAATCATTAGAGTAGACAAATTTGCACGAGATGTATATACAGCAGCAGTCATCCCTGCCGGTCCTGCACCAGCGATAATGACATCATAAATTTTTTCTTCAGTCACAGCGATTCACTCCTTCAGTAATCAGAAATCCAGTAATTAATCAAACACTTTATAAGTACGCATATTATAGTATGACCTTCTTACTGTTATCCTATAAAATTGGCACGTGTTCCGTCCAAATATCTGCTCACTGAAGGCGGTCATTCACCGATTTTACATATTTACCCATCGTCGAAGCGGAAATGCCGTATCTTCCTGCAATCTTTGACTGGGAAACCTTTTCGTTCCGAAGCTTATGCCAGACATACTCAATGGCTGCAGCCCAGGCATTTTTGTTTTTAATATTCTGCCGGTTATTTGTCAATTCTGCAAAAATAGTAAACCACATTAAATAAAGTCCGGCTTCCACCGTGCCGATCGGGTGGAAGTTTTCATAAAACAGCTGGGCTGTTTCGTGCGCAGCCTGAACCTGGGCAGGCGCTTCCTGCTCAGTTTTAACGAATGAAAGGTACTCCTTCTCAACAGCTGAAAACTTATTGTTTTGTAAAATAGCTTCAGAGGTGAGGATTTCATCTCTTCTGCTGGATACGGATGTTAGGAAGAGGCCGAATAACCGCTCTTCAATATAGTCGCTTTCCAGCTTTTTTAATATCGAAGAGTAATGGTCTTCAAAGCCGCTGCTGGTTACTTTTTCATCATTCCAGGGCTCGAAGCCTTCTTTTTCCGGATTAATTTCAATTGCCTTCTTCCATGCTGATTTCGCCAGCTCTTCACGCCCGGTGAAATAGGCGGAATAGGATAGCCAGTAATAAAATGGTCCATCCCCTTCAAAGCCCTTCTTCTGAAGCTTGCGAAGCCATGCAAAGGAAGCCTCATACTCGCCGGTCAGAGCGAAAGTCGCACCCAGCTTGAACTGGTGTTCAACCGAAAGCGGCTTAATCTTTTTCAGAGCCTCTTTTAACAAGCGCACCTGCCGGAAATCCCGCTCGTAAAAAGCAAAGACCAGCTTGTTGCAAAGCGCATGAAGATTACCCGGATTTTCTTCCAGCACCTTCTCTAAAATATCTGACGCCTTTTGCACTTCTCCCAGGTAAAAATACGCCAGGGCCAAATTATTGTATGCGGACCAATACTCAGGATACTCATCAATAACAGAGTTCAGAATCTCAACCGCTTTTGGAAAATGGCCGGACTCCAGCAATTCCCGTGCATGTTCCTGCTTCGTAATCAAATCATCCTGCTCGTACAGCTCGTCATCCAGATCATCCGCTTCAAGCGTAAGAAGCTCCAGCAGATCCTCTGTATCTTCCGTAAACTCTCCATCCTGATCTAAATCCAGATACGTATTGGCATGTGTATAAGCATCTTTAAAAAGGCCCATATGAGCATAGTTGTTGGCAAGGAAATAATGGCATTCCGACATATCCTCATCAAGCTCTTCCAATATCATATGAAGCAGCTGATTCGACTCCTGATACTCACCCATTTCTGAATGAACAATTGCAAGCTGGCAGACAATCATCGGTTCACCCGGCTCAAGCTGCATAGCCCGCATTAAATATTTCTTCGCTTTATGAAAATCCCTGCGGTGGTACGCCTTAATCCCTTTGGAAAAATAGTACTCACCATTCGGGATAAATGACAGTAACTTTCCCTTTTGGTGTCTAGCTTTAGAGTCTTTACTCATGAAATCCTCCATAAATGTTAGTAACTAAAGTAGTATATCACACGAACAAGCCTATGGAGAAGGGAAGAAATGACAATACTATTTTTAAGCGGGATTTTTTATTGGAAATCTTATCACGGTTATGTTTTAAAGGTTTATTGCGTTGATTTAGCGGTGATGGTGTTTACTTCGGAGATTAAGCGGCAGTTTGGCTGAGGAAATCTATTAATCGTCTGGATATAATGAGGAGACCTCTTTTGATATTTTATAGAAGCATAAGATGTCAGCTTTCTTGAAATTTATTTTATGTATCATCTTTAGTAAGTGAGGATTGGGAATCCAGCTGCTGAAATAAACATGGTGACAGCCTGGAGGACTGGCGGTTCCCAACTTGGGCTCCAGCAGTCAGCAGTGAGGCTGCCACCACGTACAATAAGAATTTTGGAATAAAAAAATGGAAAGTGTTCTTTGTTTCCGGCTATATTTCTCTTAAATTGCCTTCTTGCCTTTTGAATTCCTTTCTTTCGCTTTCTCTTCCCAGAAATCTGCACCTTTAATGCCAAGCTTAACAGGATCGAAGACTGGTTCAATGCCTGCTTTCTTCTGTTCTTCATAATCTTTAAATACTTTTAAGGCTGTTTTAGTCAGGAAAAGAATAGCGACTAAGTTAAGCCAGGCCATGCTTCCGAATCCAAAGTCTCCGAGCGCCCATAATAGGGATGCATTTTCGACACTTCCCAAGTAGATCATTCCTAAGAAAACAATCATCAAGCCTGCTTTAAGTCCTTTTAGCCTTCTCTTTCTGCCAAGGTAAACAAGGGTTGTTTCAGAAATATAGTAGTAAGCCATCAGAGTTGTAAAGGCAAAGAAGAAGATAGCAATTGCAACAAACAAACCGCCAAATCCAGGGATAACGCTCTCAACGGCCGCCTGTGTCCACATTGGTCCAGCTTCTACACCCTGGATATTTTCAACAATCGGCTGCTTTCCTTCTGGTGTAACGCTGTACATGCCGGTAATTAAAATCATAAGTGCAGTAGCTGTACAAACAATGAGGGTATCAATATAAACAGAGAACGCTTGAACAAGACCTTGTTTTGCCGGATGGGATACATCTGCTGCGGCTGAACTATAAGTTCCTTCCCCTACACCAGCAACGTTAGAGAATACGGCTCTCTTAACGCCCCATGCAATCGCTGCACCGATTATACCGCCGAACATTTCGTTTGCACCAAATGCACTGGAAATAATCAGCCAAAGCATTGCTGGAATTTCTGCTGCATTTGCAAATAAAAGAACAAAGGTGATAACCACATACCCTAAGGCCATAAAAGGGACAACTTTTTCCGCAACATTGGCAATTCGCTTAACGCCGCCAAAAATAATGATGCCAAGTAATACAACAAGAATGATTCCAGTGATGCTTTTATTGAGACCAATGGTATTTTCAAATCCAACAGCAATTGTATTGGCCTGTATACCTGGAACTAAAATTCCGTAGCAGAGGGTAACAACAATCGCCACAAACACCGCGAACCATTTCATATTTAAACCTTTTTCAATAAAATAAGGAGTTCCGCCCCGGTATTGATTACCATCTTTTACTTTATAGATTTGAGCAAGAGTGGATTCAATAAAGGAACTTGCTCCTCCTAATAAAGCCATGATCCACATCCAGAAAACCGCTCCCGGACCGCCAAAGGCAATTGCAGTAGCAACCCCGGCGATATTTCCAATACCGACACGGCCGGCTAAAGCCATTGAAAACGCCTGGAAAGAGGACACACCGGATTCTGGGTTACCCTTTTCAAAAAGAAGTTTAATCATTTCCTTAAAATATCTAAATTGCACAAAGCGTGTCATAATGGAAAAGAACAATCCAGCTCCAAGCGCGAAAGCTACCAATCCAAGACTCCAAACCATCCCCGACGCTTTATTCACTAATTCCTCCATCTTATCCCACCTTTTTATACTTTAAGTAGATAGTTCCATCTCTTTCAATCTGTAATATTAGTAATATTCAGATAAATATAGACAGAATGGGACAAAACGCTGTCCCACTCCCATCAATCCGTGCACAGTTTGTCCCATTGGTCCTTATAAAAACTCATCATGCTTGATGTTAACAAATACACTTTTCACTTCCGTATAGTTTTGCAGGCCATACTCTCCACCCATTTCGCGGCCGATTCCTGATTGTTTGTAGCCGCCGAAAGGCATTGTTTCCCATTCAAGTCCAAAATCATTAATCCAGACTGTACCTGATTGCAGCTTGCTTGCAATGTAATGCCCCTTTTTCATACTTTCTGTCCAGACACTTGCAGCTAAACCATAGTCACTATCGTTCGCCCGTTTAATGACCTCATCAATCGTATCGAAAACGAAAATGGACATGACTGGACCAAATATTTCTTCACGTGCAATAACCATATGATCTTGTACATCTGCAAAAATGGTTGGCTGTACAAAATATCCTTTTTCAAATCCTTTATTCCCGCCTGCCACAAGTCGCGCCCCTTCTTCCTTCCCTTGTTCTATATAATTAAGAACAGTTCGATGCTGTTTGGCTGACACAAGCGGGCCCATTTCCGTTTCAGGGTTCATTCCATCTCCCAGCTTCATTGCTTTCGCCCGTTCTGCTAAGGCTTTTACTACATGATCATATATGTTTCTCTGGACAAATACACGAGTACAGGCACTGCAGTTTTGCCCATGATTGTACATCGTTCCGTTAAATACCCCTTCAATTGCTTCCTCAAGATTAGCATCTTCTAAAACAATGGCTGGCGATTTTCCGCCAAGCTCCAGCGTAACACCTTTAATTTGATCTGCAGCTTTTATCATTACTTCTTTTCCGACAGCCGTTGATCCTGTGAATGCTATCTTATCGACATTTTTATGTGCAGTAATCGCTTCTCCCGCAATCCTGCCCGTTCCCGGCACAATATTCACAACACCATCCGGGAACCCTGCTTCTTTAAATAGCTTACCTGCGTAGAGAAGAGATAATGGTGTCTCAGTTGCCGGTTTAATCACAACCGTACATCCGACTGCAAGTGCAGCACCGAGCTTCCAGGCAGCCATGGCGAGCGGGAAGTTCCATGGAATAATTTGGCCTACAACCCCAACCGGTTCGTGTACCGTATAGGTTACATAGTTCTTTGAAACCTGAGTTGTCTTGCCAAATATTTTTGTGGCCCAGCCTGCGTAATATCTAAAATGCTGGATTGTTCCGTCAACATCATCTGCCAAAGCGACCCTGCAGGGCTTTCCGTTATCCAATGATTCCAGTTGAGCGAGTTCTTCCCGATTTTCTTCTAAGAGATCCGCAAATTTATAGATTAGATGAGAGCGTTCAGCGGCATCCATCTTTGTCCATTCGCCTTCATCAAATGCTTTTCTTGCAGCAGCTACCGCAGCGTTAATATCTTCCTCTTGCGCTTCACTTACTTCTGCAATGACCTCTTCGTTTGCAGGATTAACGACGGGAAACGTTTTACCGCTAAGCGCCGGTACATAGCTGCCGTTAATGTATAATCCTTTCACACCTTCAAGGAATTCTTGAACTTTTGGTTTCAGATTGTAATTTATTGCTTGCATGTTCTCACTCCTTCACTATTTTAGTTTTTTACTGTCTCTAAACTTGCAAGCAGGTCTTTTAGCTTTTGATCTTCCTCCGGTGATAGACCTAAACGAGGGTACCGCGCTGGCCCGCCAGCCTGGCCAGTCAATTCCATGGCTCTCTTCACAATTTGCACATACTTTCCAGATCCTTCAAGGAACGCGCATAGTGGTAAAATACGATCATTGATGGACCAAGCTTCTTCAAACTCACCTTTTTGGAAATGGTTATACATATCTGTAACCAGCTTTGGCACGATATTTCCTGCAACAGAAATCCAGCCAGTTGCTCCAACTAAGTAAGACTCCATTACAAGCTCTTCAGCACCGCAGAATACCTCAAAATCTCCTTTTCCTTTTCTTGCAAGATCTCTTACCTTGCTGATTTCACCGCTTGATTCTTTAATGTGAGTCACATTTTCGCAATCCTTGCCAATCTGAAGCATTAAATCTGCGCTCATATTTACACCAGAAGTAAATGGGTTGTTATAAAGCATGATCGGAAGATTGACACTGCTGGATACCTCTTTGAAATGATGGTAAATTTCATTTTCCTTTGGCTTCATGTAAAAAGGGTTAATGATTAGAGCAGCATCCGCTCCATGTACTTCAGCTTGCTTTGTATACTCAATTGTTTCCCTTGTTGTTTCCGCAGCAGTACCCACAATAACAGGGATACGGCCGCCTGCTTCCTTCATAACCGTTTCTACCATCTGGTATTTTTCTTCTCTTGACAGACTGACAAATTCACCAGTACTCCCATTGATGACGATACCTGCCACACCTTGATCGACAAAGTAATTGACATTATTCTTTACTCCGCCCCAATCAATTTCCTGCTCCTGTGTCATTGGTGTAATTAATACTGGATAAGCTCCTCTAATTGCAGTCATTTTAATTTTCCTCCCTATTTTTAATAGTTTCTTATTTTAATAAAAACCCTGCGAATAATGGATCTGCCGGGTCTAATACATATGTCTGCATACCCGTAATAAATCCGCGTGCTGAAAAACTAAACTCGTAACCTGCTTCAAATTGGGCTGAAAGCTCGGCTGTCAATTTGCCATTGAAAATGCTTTCATTTTCAATTGGGCTATCAGGAGGTATATCCCCTTTTTCTATTAAATAGCTGCAACAGGCAGCTAAAGTTCCAAATCCTGGAGAACGCACAATATAACAATCCGGACGGAAGGTTACCGTTTTGATTTTGCCTTCATTTTTTTGCGAATGATCCATCAAGATCACTCTGCTGAAGGCATGTTTGCCTTCTAAGGCTTCAATCGCCTTCTGCCCCCATTGATTTATGACTGGAAGGTCCTCCATCTCAATCTCAAAAGGCAGCTCTGCTTTATCAAAAATCGCATAAAGATGATCGGCTTGGACTAGAGATACTTCTGTCTTTAAATCTAAATAAGACACTGGCACATTGGTTTGCACAACCTGGCATGGCTCGTTTTTTAATTTAACTAATTTCACTTCATCATCTTTCATCGTTGCAGCGACACCAATAACACCGCTGATTGTTTCAAGTATGTATTCACCTGAAGACTTGGCCTTTAGCTGGCCACACTCTAATAATGCGGTTATGACAGCTGCGATTCCGCCATATTGCAGCGGAACGGTTCCGTTATGGTCGAAAAAAATAACAGCGGCATCGGCTTCGCTTTTAAAAGGCGGAACGACCAGACAACCCATTAGTCCAGCAAATCCGCGGGGCTCATTTAAAAGAAAATTAATTTCCTCCTCATAGGCAAGCGAAAATTGCTCATTCAGCTCCCGTATACTTGTATAATGAATAAGTGGGCCATCCTTAATAATTCGATATGCCTCACCTGCTACGTGTACATCAGTTGCTGTGTAAGACTTTTGAATTTTCATTTCACATCCTCCATTTCATGTTCCATTGGGGGAATAAGTAAAAAGCCCTCTTTAAGCGGGTCTTCCTCGTTATAAAAGAACCGGTGCATTCCCATTAGCCAGGCTGAACCTGTGATTCTTGTAATAACAGCCTCTACACCCTGAACATCTGCTATTTCAAGTATTTCTCCGCGGAATAAAGAGCCAACTATACTCTCATGTACAAATTCTTCTTTGATCCCTATCTCCTTTTTGGAATAGAGGACAGATAATTTAGCCGAAGTGCCTGTACCGCATGGGGAACGATCGATCCCGCCTGGAGGCACAACAACCGTATTTTTCACATCTGCTTCTTCATGGGCTGGCTCAGTGAAAAACTCAATATGGGTCAGGCTTCGAATAAATGGATATTGCGGATGAACGACATCCATTTTTGCGTTAATTGTATTTCTAATTTTGATAGCCTTTTCAATGATTTTTGACGCATTCTCCGGTGTTAGTTCTAATCCAACAGATTGGGCATCAATGATTCCATAGAAGTTGCCTCCATAAGCAATATCTGCCTCAACAATTCCAATCCCCTCAACATCGACAGAGACACTCTTTAGCAGGAAGGCCGGAACATTGCAGAAGGAAACCTCTTTTGCTTTTCCGTTCTCTACCTTAATCTCTGCCTTAACAAGGCCGGCTGGTGTATCAATTTTTATCGAAGTAACCGGTTCTTGAACAGGTATTAACCCCGCTTCAACTAATGCTGTACAAACACCGATTGTGTCATGTCCGCACATTGGCAAATATCCGCCGGTTTCGATATATATAACACCGATATCTGCTTCCGGATGACATGGATCTGTCAAAAGTACTCCTGACATGACGTCATGTCCTCTTGGTTCATTCATCAGGAGCTTGCGGATCCAGTCATATTCCTTTTGCATATGAAGCATTTTTTCGGACATTGTCGCTCCTTTTAGCTCTGGGAGCCCACTAATCAATGTCCTTGTCGGGTTTCCGCCCGTGTGCGTATCAATGGTCGTAAAAACTCGATTTGCTTTCATCAGGTACTCACCCTTTCCTTAAATCGAGAAAATCTCAGCGGTTCAATTGGGATGCAAGTTTCCTTTTCATTAAGCATTTCCTCTATTACTTTTCCAGTAACAGCGGCAAGGCTAATTCCGTCTCCCTCATGACCGGCTGCAATATAATAGTTTGGAATTCCCTCTGCTTCTGACACAATTGGCAAGTGATCCTCCGTCCAGGGCCGCAAACCGGCATAGGAACGTATGACCATCATGTCAGCCATTTTCGGATAAAATCGAATGGCCCGATTGGCAATGCATTTAATAATTTCATTGTTGATCTTTGTATTAAACCCAGCAAATTCCCGGCTGCTTCCAATCAGGAAGTTTTGACTTTCAGTTGGTTCAAAAACAAGGGCTACTCCGTATTTTTCAGTAATCGGGTCAACCTGGCGCCTGCCGCCAAATTTTGATATTAAGTAGCCAAATTCCATCACTTTTCTCGGTCCTATAAATTCCTGGCGTGATGCGACAATGATGTGGCCTTTTCTTGGTTTAATTGGAATAGACAAGTCCAGCATCTCTCCGATATATGGAGCCCATACACCTGCAGCATTAATAACATAGTTCGCGGTGAAAGTGCCATTAGATGTTTCAACGGTAAATGTACCGTCCGGCTCCCTTCTCATTCCAGTAACCTCAGTTTGTTTATGGGCCTTAGCTCCCATCTCCTTTGCCCCCTCAAGAAGGTTAAAGGCAAGAAGGTATGGATTAACGGTTGAATCTGTTGCACATTCTAAGCCGCCTAATAAATCATCAGCAAAATACTTTGAATCCTGGCGAATGTCCTGTCTGTCCAGCATCCTGAACGGCAAGCCGGCCTCCTTTTGCCGGTCAACCCACTTTTGTGCGGCTTCCATTTCTTCTTCTGTCTCACAGACAAGGATGCTTCCAGGCGCACGATATTCAAAAGGCTGCTTTAATTCTCTGCTTAATTCATCTACTAACTTCTGACTGACAAGTGACATTTGACTATCAAAGCCAGGATCTTTATCGATAGCTAAAATATTCCCGTCACAGCGGGATGACGTGCCACTGACAAATTCACCTTTTTCAATAACGGTTACATTTCTTCCTGATTTAGAAGTATAATAGGCAATTGCACAGCCTATGATTCCCCCGCCTATAACCAGAACGTCACAATGATTTCTCACAAAACCAACTTCCCTTCGTCTTGTTACATCAATTTTTAATGCAAATAACATGCCAACTTTCAAAACCTTCTGAAGAAATAAGAACCTTTTAATAATTCTCCTTATAGCCCAAACAGAGATTTTTTTGTTTTGTTCTTAATTGTCAAAAAATTTGATAAAATAGTGTATAAAATATTAAACAGTGTATAAAAAAATTTACATGCCAGGAGGCTGTCATGTTTGAATTACCTTCAGTCAAAGAAATAATTGAAAAGAATTTAATCTGTCTTAACACAAATAATGAAAATGCCTTAGTCAGTGTTTATTTAGATGATACGTTTTCTTCATTAGCTGATGCCTGCAGGCGTCATGCAGCCGTTGCCGTTGTAAATTCAAGCGGTCAGGCACTAGGCTGCATCACAAATGAACAAATCATTGATTTTTTGCATGATTCCTACAACCAATTAAAGGCTTTCTATGAAGCTGTCATCCATACATCGGACGCTTCAGTCACAGTGATTGATGCTGATGAACGTGTCCGCACATGGACAGAGGGAGCCGAAAAAATCTTCTCTGTAAAAAAAGATGAGATAGTGGGGAAACCAATAATAGAATTCTTTGAACATAAGAATCTGCAAATCCTGGAATCCTTGTACAAAGGAAAAAGAATCAGGGGAAAGCATCACCAGCCAAGATCTGATCTTTTTGTTCTAATAAATTCAAACCCCGTTCACTTTAATGGACGAATTATCGGGGCGGTTGTATCGGAAACTGATGTGACAAGCCAAGTGGTTCTTAATGAGAAATTATTTAATATGTCGACTGAGGTTCACCGTTTAGAACAGGAGATGGCGAAATACAGGCCTTCCGATCCCTTTAGATACATTAAAGGGAAAAGCTCGGTGATGGAAAAGACTGTAGAAATGGCGAAAAAGGTGTGCTCTGTCCGGTCAACTGTATTGATTTTAGGAGAAAGCGGAGTCGGAAAGGAGGTCTTTGCCAAATCCATTCATGAGGCAACTGAAGGACCTGAAGCACCATTTATATCAATTAATTGCGGTGCTATTCCAGCTTCATTATTTGAAAGCGAGTTATTTGGCTATGAACGCGGGGCCTTTTCGGGTGCAGATCATAGAGGAAAAAAAGGAAAAATTGAGCTTGCCAGAGGGGGAACTCTTTTCCTGGATGAAATTGGCGAAATGCCTTTGGAAATGCAGGTCAAGATGCTTCGTGTGCTTCAAGAAAGAAAATATTACAAGGTTGGCGGTGAAAAAGAGATTGAAGCAAATTTCCGGGTAATTGCTGCAACCAATAGGGATTTAAAAGAATTAATAAACGAAGGCCTATTTCGGGAGGATTTATATTATCGGCTAAATGTGGTCAGTTTAAAAATCCCTCCATTAAAAGAACGCTGTGAGGATATCGTTGAACTCATTCATTACTTTTTAAATGATTTTTCACTGCGCTATCAGCGGCCGATCCATCATTTTTCCCAGGAAGTTATGCAGGAAATGCTTCAATATGATTGGCCAGGCAATGTTCGGGAACTGCGTAATGTGGTTGAACGTCTGGTTGTCTTTGCAACAGATGGAGTCATTCGAAAAGAATATTTGCCATTCCACTCAGCAATGAGCTATCCAGATGCATCTGATATGGATCTTCAGGAAAACAGCATAGAAATAAAAACGGGCATTGTGCCGCTTCAGGAAGAAATGGATCGGCATGAAAAGCAAGTGCTCGAAAAAGCATTGGCATTAACCGGCGGCAACAAATTAGAATGCTCGAAAAAACTGGGAATCACCCGAGCGACTCTCTACAATCGTCTCAAACGTCTTGGATTAAGCTGATTTAATATCCAGACTTCAAAGTTGGTACGATTTTTGCATTGTATTTTTGCATATACCTGAAGAGGAGGATTTCCAAATGAGTAACAAAGAGGCACTTGTGATCTGCCGCTGTGAAGAGGTTACCTATGGGCAGGTTTTCGCAACTGCAAAAGAACATCAGTGTACATCCAGGGAATTGAAGCTTAGAACAAGAGCTGGAATGGGATTTTGTGGAGGACGCACTTGCAGGGTCATGGTCGATCGGATTATTGAAAGTATCGTCCCTAATACAGGCGAAGGTGAAATTCCCTTAAAATATCAGCCTCCAATTCGCCCTGTAACTTTTGGAACGGCAGGTGATAATAATGGCTAGAATTATAGATCATCCGGTTTTAGGCAAATTAGATGATAGAAAAAAGATTCCATTCACCTTTGATGGAACAGAATATGAAGCATATGAAACTGAAACAATCGCTGCAGCTCTGCTGGCAAACGGTGTGAGAACACTGCGAGTTCATGAGGAGAGCGGAACACCAAGAGGGTTTTATTGCAATATCGGCCACTGTATGGAATGCCGTGTATATGTTAATGGACAGGCCAATATAAGAGCCTGTTTAACGGCTGTGAAGGAAAATATGGCTGTTGAAAGAGGAAAACATCATCCTAATATAGTTAAAAGGATGGTGGAGAACCAATGATAGATGTAATCGTAATTGGAGCTGGGCCAGCAGGTTTAGCTGGTGCCATAGCCTGTGCTGAGTATGGCTTAAAAGTAACCGTCATTGATGAATTTGTCAGGCCAGGCGGCAGATTAATCGGCCAATTGCACCAGGAACCGTCAGGAGAATGGTGGAATGGAATAAAAGAATCAACTCGTCTGCACAACGAAGCACAGAAACTATCAGTAGATATCCGCTGCGGCGTTTCTGTATATAACCTTGAAAAAGATAAGGATTGCTGGAATGTTCATACTCATACAGGAACACTGATAGCTCCTTATGTGCTGGTGGCAACTGGTGCTGCTGAGTTCCCAATTCCTGTGCCAGGCTGGACTCTTCCAGGTGTTATGTCCATCGGAGCTGCACAGGTCATGACGAATGTTCATCGGGTCGAGGTTGGCAAAAAAGGCATCATCATTGGTGCAAACATTCTGGCATTTGCCATTTTAAACGAGCTCCAATTAGCCGGGATCAATGTAGAACATATTGTGCTGCCAGAAAAGAGTCCGCTTAGCCAAAATGCCGGAATACCAGAGGAAGTCTTGAAGTCACTCCTAAATGCAGCACATCTTGCCCCGTCACCAATCTTGCGTTTCGGCAGCCGCTTTATGAAAAATAGAGGATTCCGCAAATTAGGAATGAAATTTTACCCTAAAAGCGGCGTTAAGGTGAATGGAACACCATTGCAGCTTAGAAAAGCAGCACTTGAAATTATTGGAAAGGATCATGTGGAAGGCGTCCTCACTGCGGATATTGATGCGAATGGAAACGTGATCAAAGGTACGGAAAAAATATACGAAGCAGATTTCGTTTGTATTGCAGGCGGCTTGTATCCGTTAGCAGAGCTTACAGCAGTTGCCGGCTGCCCATTCCAATACGTACCAGAACTTGGGGGACATGTTCCGCTTCATTCTGAAAAAATGGAAACTCCAATCGAAGGATTATTTGTTGCCGGGAATATCACTGGGATTGAAAGCGGAAAAATCGCCATGGCCCAGGGAACAACAGCAGGGATTTCGATTGCTAAATATGCTGGAAAAGGCAGCACTGACATCACCAAGAAGCTTGAACAGGCACTGAGAAACGTTCATACAGTCCGTCAAAACGCTGCCATCCAATTCAACCCTGAAATTGCAAACGGCCGGAGGAAAATCTATGAACTTTGGGACGATCTTTATGGGAAAGAACAGGATTCTTTACAGGAGATAGGATGAAATGATAATCATCCCAAAGCAAATTTCCGCAAAAAACCGCCCTCCCTATTCGGAGGCCGGTTCTTTCTTTTCATGCCGTTTATTAAGCACTTTCAAGACTTCGCTAAAAGGCAGTTCCTGCTCCCGCAGCAGCACCATCAAATGATAAATCAGGTCGGCCGCTTCCCATTTCAGTTCGTCCTTATCACGATTTTTCGCAGCGATGATGACTTCTGCGGATTCTTCGCCGACCTTCTTCAGGATTTTATCCACGCCTTTTTCAAAAAGATAGGTCGTGTAGGCTCCTTCTGGGCGTGTCTTTTCGCGTTCTTCAATGACTTTTTCAAGTGTATTAAGGATTTCGTAGTCAGATAAACCGCCTGACTCTTCCCCGTATACTCTTTCCTCAAAGCAGCTGACTGTTCCCTTGTGGCAGGCAGGTCCCGCTGGTTCAGCCAAGACCACAATGGCATCCTGGTCACAATCAAGCTTCATTTCTACAATTTTCTGCGTGTTTCCGCTTGTTGCCCCTTTGTGCCAGAGCTCATTGCGGGAACGGCTGAAAAACCAGGTCTCCCCTGTTTCCGCAGATTTTAAAAGGGATTCCCGATTCATATAAGCTAATGTTAATACCTCTTTTGTGTTCGCATCTTGCACAACGGCAGGGATCAGTCCCTTTTCGTCAAACTTTACACCATCGATATTCATCGGACTACCACCCCTTTTTCCTTAATAAAAGCTTTCACTTCTGCCACAGATGTTTCTTTATAGTGAAAAATAGATGCTGCCAAAGCGGCATCCGCTTTCCCATCAATAAATGCTTCTGCAAAGTGCTCGGCGTTTCCTGCCCCGCCAGAAGCAATAACCGGAATCGAAACGGCCTCGCTGACTGCTTTTGTCAGCTTAATATCGAATCCCTTTTTCTCTCCGTCCGAGTCCATGCTTGTCAGTAAAATTTCTCCGGCGCCGCGCTCTGCCGCTTCACGGGCCCAGGCGATAACCTCCAGATCAGTCGGTGTGCGTCCGCCATGTGTGTACACCCGCCAGGAACCGAGCTGTTCATCGTATTTAGCATCAATCGCCACAACGATGCACTGTGATCCGAAGAAATTTGCCCCTTCTGTAATTAAATCAGGGTTGTTTACGGCAGCTGTATTAAGAGAAACCTTATCAGCCCCCGCCCGCAAAATTCGCTTCATATCTTCAAGAGCGTTTATCCCTCCGCCGACTGTAAAGGGAATGGCCAGCTCCGACGCAACAGCCTTCACAACTTCAACCATTGTTTTCCGGCCTTCATGAGAAGCGGAGATATCAAGGAAAACCAGCTCGTCAGCTCCCTGCCCATCATAAAATCGGGCAAGCTCAACCGGATCACCGGCATCACGCAGCTGCACAAATTGCACCCCTTTTACCACACGGCCGTCCTTTACATCCAGACAGGGAACAATGCGTTTCGTCAGCATTATGCCTTCACCTCTTTCAAAGCTTCCGCAACGGTAAACCGGCCTTCATATATTGCCTTTCCGACGATGGCCCCGGCAACACCTTCAGATGTGTATTCCTGAAGTTCCGCCAAATCAGCCAGCTGGCTGACCCCTCCGGATGCAATTACACTTTTGCCAGTTTCCCGCGCAAGCAGGCGAACAGCTTCAACGTTAGGACCAGAAAGCATTCCATCTGTTGCGATATCTGTAAATATAAATGTTTCCGCACCGGCGTCGGCAAATCGCTTACCCAGGTCAACTGCCTTGACTTCAGATGTCTCCAGCCAGCCGTGAGTGGCCACATAGCCATTTTTCGCATCAAGTCCTACCGCTATGGCTTTGCCATATTTGCGGATCATGTCAATAGCAAACTCAGGATTGGAGACGGCGATGCTTCCAATAATTACGCGTCTTACACCATTATCAAGGTAATGAAGGATGTCTTCTTCTGTACGGATTCCCCCGCCGATCTGGACAGAGGCCCCAAGTTCGCGGGCAGCCTGGATGACATACTGATCATTAACCCGCTTCCCATCCTTTGCCCCGTCAAGATCGACCATATGAATCCAGTCTGCTCCTTCATCAGCAAACTTTTTGGCCATATCAAACGGAGAGTCTCCATACACCGTTTCCTTATCATAATCCCCCTGCAGGAGCCGGACGCACTTGCCGCCTCTCATATCGATTGCCGGATAGATGGTAAAACTCATTTCACAGACATCCTTTCTTCAACCAGCTCGGTAAAATTGCGTAAAAGCGCCATGCCGAGCGAACTGCTTTTTTCAGGGTGGAACTGCATGCCGAACACATTGCCTCTGCCGACCACTGCCGGCACTTCTACATCATACAAACTCCTGCTGATAACTACTTTTTTATCATCTGTATCTACAAAATAAGAGTGGACGAAATAGACATAATCTTCATCAAGCCCTTTTAAAATCGGCGAACCCTGCAGGAATTCAAGACGGTTCCAGCCCATATGCGGAACTTTGTACGTTTCACCTTCTGCTGTTGAACCGGAAAACCGCCTCACATGGCCAGGCAGAAGCTCCAATCCTTCTGTCAGTCCATTTTCTTCACTGCTTTCAAATAAAAGCTGCATGCCAAGGCAAATGCCAAGGAGCGGCTTGCCTGTATCAGCAAACTCCTTAACCAGATCTGCCAGGCCAGTAGAATTTAAGATACTCATTGCATCCTTGAAGGAGCCGACACCCGGCAAAATCAGGGCATCCGCTCTCAGAAGCTCGTCTTTATTTTCAGAAAGGAAATAAGCAACCTCCAGCCGTTCAAGCGCTTTGCTGACACTGAACAAATTCCCCATCCCGTAATCGATGATGCCGATCATTTACAACAGCCCTTTCGTTGAGGGAACTCCCTTAATCCGCGGATCGATCGTCGTTGCTTCATCCAGCGCACGAGCTAGCGCCTTGAAAATCGCCTCAATGATGTGGTGTGTATTCTGTCCATAGTGAACGATGACATGCAGGTTCATTCTCGCTTCAAGCGCGAGTTTCCAGAGAAATTCATGCACTAGCTCTGTATCAAATGTCCCCACCTTTTGGCTTGGGAACTCGGCACGCATCTCAAGGTGAGGGCGGTTACTGAGGTCAACTACCACTTGAGCCAGTGCTTCGTCCATTGGAACAAAAGCATTCCCATAGCGCTTGATGCCTTTTTTATCTCCTAAAGCATCCTTCAGCACCTGGCCTAAGCAGATGCCAATGTCCTCTGTTGTGTGGTGATCATCCACATCGGTGTCGCCATTTGCAACGATATTCAAGTCAAATTGTCCGTGCTTGGCAAACAGGTCCAGCATATGTGTCATAAAAGGCACGCCTGTTTCCAGATCGCTTTTGCCTTCTCCGTCTATATTTAAGGATAGAGTGATATTCGTTTCATTGGTTCTACGTGAAATTTCAGCAGTTCTGGCCATGATTATTCCTCCAGCTTATTTTCTTAGTCTTGTTTCAATGGATCTGGCATGGGCTTCAAGGCCTTCCAGACGCGCAAAGGCCGCAATTTTCTCGGCGTTATCTTTTAATGCTTTTTCGCTGTATAAAAGAATGCTTGATTTCTTTTGAAAATCCTCCACATTAAGCGGGCTTGAAAAACGGGCTGTCCCGTTTGTCGGCAGGACGTGGTTTGGACCGGCAAAATAATCGCCAACCGGTTCAGGGCTGAATCTTCCGAGGAAGATCGCTCCTGCGTGACGAATCCGTCCAAGAAGCTCCATCGGATTTTCTGTTAAAATCTCCAGATGTTCAGGAGCCAGGCTGTTCACTGTTTCAACAGCTTCATCCATGCTTTCCGTCACATAAATAGCTCCGTAATTCCTGATGGACCCAGCGGCAATTTCCTGGCGGGGCAGCTCGGCAAGCTGGCGTTCCACTTCTGCTGACACCGCTTCTGCCAAAGCAGAAGATGGTGTCACGAGCACAGCGCACGCCATAGGATCATGCTCAGCCTGTGATAGCAGATCGGCCGCCGCCTCATCTGGCTGTGCCGTTTCATCTGCAAGAATCGCAATTTCACTCGGACCTGCGATCATATCTATATCAACATCCCCAAAAACTTCGCGTTTTGCGAGGGCAACGTAGATGTTCCCCGGACCTGTGATCTTGTCGACAGGCCGGATCGATTCGGTTCCATATGCCAATGCAGCAATCGCCTGGGCTCCGCCGACTTTATAGATTTCTTCCGCACCGGCGATGTGTGCTGCTGCCAGAACAGCCGGAGGCAGCTTTCCAGTCTTTTTATCAGGAGGAGAAGTAATCACGATTCTCTTGACCCCCGCAACCTTTGCCGGAATCACATTCATGAGTACGGATGACGGGTATGCCGCCGTTCCGCCCGGGACATACAGGCCAACTGAATCAAGCGGTGTAATCTTTTGGCCAAGGACTGTGCCGTTCTCTTCTGTTGTCATCCAGGAAGGACGAAGCTGTTTTTCATGAAAAGACCGGATATTTTCGGCAGCTTCTTTAATGATCTCAAGGATTTTCCCATCCACTTGACTCAACGCTTCTCCTATTTCAGCCTGTGGTACCTTTAATTCATCCAGAGAGATGCCATCAAATTTTTCTGTGTACTCTTTTAAAGCTTGATCGCCGTTTTGGCGGACTGTTTCAATTATATTTTTTACAATCGCCCGCTGTTCTTCTGTTCCGTTATCAACAGACCGTTTAATTGAAATCTGGTCATCAATTTTTAAAATTTTCATAGGGGTTCTACATCCTTTTAAGAGCTTATTTCTTCTCCTGAAATAACTTCTGTCAGCCGGCCAACCAGCTCGCTGATTCGTTCATCCTTAATGCGGTAGCTGACTGGATTGACGATCAATCTTGAGGTGATTCCGACAATGGTTTCGTATTCAACGAGCCCGTTTTCTTTCAGTGTCCGGCCGGTTGATACAATATCCACGATCCGGTCCGCCAGCCCGATCATCGGGGCCAGTTCTATGGAGCCGTTCAATTTAATGATCTCCACCTGCTCCCCCTGTTCACGGAAATACGCTGCCGCAATCTGCGGATACTTTGTAGCAATTTTAGGAGCCACATCATTCAGCCTGGTGTTTGGCAGTCCCGCAACAGCGAGATAACAGGCACTGATTTTCAAATCAAGAAGCTCGTAGACATCCCGCTCTTCTTCAAGCATTACGTCCTTTCCGGCAATCCCAAGGTCTGCTACACCATGCTCCACATACGTTGGCACATCCATCGGCTTTGCCAGGATAAAGCGGAAATTCTCTTCCGGCACATCGATTATCAATTTACGTGAATCATCAAATTCCGGCGGCAATTGAAAGCCTGCACGGCGGAGCAATTCAGCTGCTTCTTCAAAAATGCGGCCCTTTGGCATCGCAATCGTTAAAACATCACTCATTTTATGCTCTCCTTTCCAGCTTTTCCGACTAAAAAGGTAATGTCCTCGTACTGGCTGGTGCAGGCATCTATGTCCTTAACACCGCTAATATCCTGCAGGACCACTTTCTTTCCGGCAGAACGTTCTTCCTTCGCAAAATCGAATGCCTCTTTGCGGCGTTCCGGACTGTATAAAATGCAGTAAACAGGTTCAGCCTCATTGCTGTCTTCCAGCGCTTCAAGCAGACGGTCCAATCTAATGGCAAAGCCGGTTGCTCCCGTATCTTTTCCGAACTTTTGAAGCAGCAGATCGTAGCGGCCGCCATTTCCGATCGGGAAACCAACATTACCTGCATATACTTCAAAAAGAATGCCCGTATAGTAGCTCATATGGCTGACAAGCGTTAAATCAAATTTAACTGTGCCTTCCTGGCCGTAGTCCCGCATAATGCTCCAAAGCTGTTCAAGCTCAGCTAATGCCTTTTTTCCTGTGCCGTTTTCCAGAAGGCCATAGGCAATCTCAATGACTTCTTCACCGCCCCTTAATTTAAGGAAATCAAGAAGCCTTTGTTTATCAATGGACGAAAGTGCCAGATTCTTTACATGTTCCCTGTATCCTACATAATTTTTCTCATATAAAAATCTTGTCAGGTTCTCCACTCGTTCTTCCGTTCCTAAAATCTGCTGGAAGAAGTCACGGACAAAGCCGATGTGGCCTGCTGAAAGCTGAAAGTTCCGAAGCCCTGCTTCTTTTAGAGCAGAGATCATGAGCGCCATTCCTTCGCCATCCGCACTGATCGTATGATCCCCAATGCATTCAACACCGATTTGCTCAAACTCAGCCGGCCTGCCTCCCTCCCGCTGCTGTGCGCGGTATACATTGGCGGAATACGCAAGTCTGATCGGCAGCTCGTCTTTTAAGAGACGGGATGCTGCAACCCTTGCAATCGGCGCTGTCATATCCGGCCGGAGCACCAGGGTATGGCCCTGCTGATCAAGCAGCTTGAACAGCTGCTGATCCAATATCGCTGAAGCCGCCCCTACTGTTTCGTAGTATTCGAGTGCAGGCGTTTCGATAAACTGATAGCCCCAGCGTTTCATTTCCTCCTGGATGGATGTACGGACTGCAGCTTTTCTTTCGTATAGATCAGGTAATGTATCTCTCATGCCTAACGGCTTTTCAAACATAAATAATCGGCTCAAACCATTCACCTCTATGACTTAAAAATTCCGAATCCTTTAGTTCGCTAATATGGTAGTAGATTGAAGTTATATGTAGTTTAACGCGCATTCACCACGCCGTCAACCAATAGAGACTGAAAAATAAAGTGAAACTTCAATCAGTGGGGGTTTTTCTTATCCCCCACTGATTGTTAGTCGCGTTCTAGTGTCGCTAAGATCTCCGCTAGCGCTTCGATCAATCGACACTACGAACCCGATTGGTTCAACTAAGCCTCTGCCTGCGCGTCGGCAAGTTTCACTGTATCTCACCAATCGGGCCTTTACATTATAAAGCGAGGCGACTTGCCTTGGGGTGACAAGCATAAGACGAGCAGATGGTGGGGAGTGCTTTTCTTCCCATCAGCTGATTGGCTTATGACCTCGAGCCCCTAGGAGCCGCAGCTAGATTGGGCAGTTTGACACCCACTTATCCTCCTTTGATTCCTCTGAGTCTTGAAGTAGGGGTCTAACTGCCCGTTAGACTGCGATAAAAAAGACTCCTTTTTTTAAAAAGGAGCTTACTTATATAGTTTGTTCTTTTTTCTATAGGTTATTTGAAGTTATTGATTATAAAAACTCCGCCAGCCTAAGCAAGCGGAGTTTTATTATTATCTGCACCATATATCGGATCGTCCGCCCAGCGAGCGGCAAGCTCTTCCTTTGTATAGATGACACGCATAGGGTTGCCGCCGACAAAGGCTCCGGCCGGGACATCTTTATGGACAAGCGTTCCGGCTGAAACAATGGCTCCATCACCAATTGTGACACCCGGCAGTATAGTTGAGTTAGCGCCAATCATGACTTCACTGCCAATATCAACCTGGCCAAGGCGGTATTCCTTAATCAGATATTCATGAGCGAGGATTGTCGTGTTGTAGCCAATGACCGTGTTGCGGCCGACACTTATTTTTTCCGGGAACATGACATCCAGCATCACCATTAGTGCAAATGATGTCTGGTCCCCCACCTTCATTCTCAGAAAATTACGGTAGAGCCAATTTTTCATTCCCAGAAATGGCGTATAGCGCGCAAGCTGAATCACAATAAAGTTTTTGACAACCTTCAGGAACGGAACCGTTTTATACACATGCCAGAGAGAATTGCCTCCCTCTACCGGAAAACGCTCCGTTTTTCTCATTGATTTTCTGCCTCAAGGATATCGAGCAGGTCAGCCATATTGTCCAGCATATAATCCGGTTCAAAGCGCGCGAGGAATTCGCGGCCTTTCGCTGTCCAGGCAACACCAGCCGTTTTCGTGCCGGCGTTTTTTCCGCCATCGATATCGTGTGAATTATCGCCGACCATAATGGCTTCCTCCGGCTTCGCATCCAGCAGGCTCAACGCCTTCAAGATTGGCTCCGGATCCGGCTTTGGCTTATCCACATGATCAAGCGTGACAACCACATCGAAAAACTGATCAAGATTAGTCAGCTTTAAGCCCTTTTCAACTACATTGGAAACTTTCGTCGTAACAATGCCCAGTTTATATCCTGATTCTTTTAAAGTCCGAACCGTTTCAAACACGCCGGCAAATTCCTTCACCAGGACGTCGTGGTTCTTAATATTGTACTCCCGGTAAACCGAGATCATCTCCTCCACTTTTTCCGGGTTGATGGACTCAAATGTTTCATGCAGGGTTGGCCCCATGAACGGAAGAACATCTTCCCGCTGATAGCGGTCAGGATAATATTTTCCGAGCGTATGCAAAAACGAGGAAATAATCAATTCATTTGTGTCAATTAATGTTCCATCTAAATCAAATAATAGTGTGTTAATGCTCATATGTTGCTTCCTTTCTTTTTGCCAGATCAGCACGGTTCCAAATCATCGCCACCACCAGTGTCAGAATGACTGCCACACCCAGGCGGATCAGCAGCAGCGGCAAGACCGGAATGCCAAGCGGCACGAAAATCAGTGTATCTTCAACGACTGCGTGGCAGGCTACAAGGAAAATAAATGCGATCGTTACATCTTTTTTGCTGACGCCATCTTCCTCTACAGCCTGGATCATGACACCCGCCCCATAAGCTAGGCCAATCAGCAATCCGGCTGCAAGGGTTGTAGACGTATTTTCTTTCATTCCAAGTGCCCTGGTCACAGGCGCCATCCATCTTGAAAAGACAGCAAGCCATTGCATATCTTTTAAAATCTGAATAATGATCATCAGCGGAATGACGATGATGGCAAGCTGGAGAATGCCGAGCAAAGCCGTCTGAAGTGCATCCAGCACGATTGGCAATGCCCCGGATACCTGCTCTTCTTTTGCCGGAATAAATCCGTACTTAGCCGTTTCGGATCCGCCCTGCCAAACAAGGTTGATAACAATGGCACTCAACAGCGCCAATCCGAAACGCACGGTAAGAACGACCCATAGCTTAACGCCAACCTTCAAAGCGACTCCCGTTTCAATCAGCATATTATGTGAAAACGACAGCATGACGGCAATAATAAACACTTCTTTAACCGTTAAATCGAGCGTAAGGATAGCTCCAATTCCGGCATACAAGTTCAAGAAGTTCCCCAAAACAAGCGGTATGGCTGCATCTCCTGACAGCCCGATCAGATTCATAAGGGGTGTGATCAGCTTGATAACCCATGGAAGCACCGGCGTATGCTGCAGCAGTGCCACAATCAGCGTGACCGGGAATATGACTTTCCCGAGTGTCCATGTTGTCTTTAAGCCGGCCATCAGCCCCTTTTTGGATGATTCAACCAGCATCTCTAATACTCTCCCCTGTGTGTGTTATTTCCCCTCGGCTTTATCCAAATAACGAGCTTTAGCAAGACCTTCTGCTCTTCTATAAAAAATCAGAACCAGCGCCACAATAATAAGAACGATAGATATTGTCTGAGCAATTCTTAAATTCTCAGTGAGCATCAGGCTGTCGGTACGGAGGCCTTCTACGAAGAAACGTCCGATCGAGTACCAGATAACATACGAGAGGAAAAGCTCTCCGCGCCTTAAGTTTGCTCTTCTTAATAATATAAGGATGATAAATCCAATGATATTCCAGATGGATTCATATAAAAACGTCGGATGATAATAAGCTCCGTTAATATACATCTGGTTAATGATAAATTCAGGCAGATGCATGTTCTCCAGAAACGCCCGGCTGACTTCCCTCCCGTGCGCCTCCTGATTCATGAAGTTGCCCCAGCGGCCGATTGCCTGACCCAAAATGATGCTTGGCGCTGCAATATCAGCAAGCTTCCAGAATGAGATATGCTTTTTCTTTGCGAAAACATAAGCGGTGATGACAGAACCAATTAAAGCTCCATGAATGGCAATTCCGCCATTCCATATTTTGATGATTTCACCCGGGTTCTGCGAGTAAAAATCCCATTGAAATATAACATAATAGATCCTTGCGGAAATAATCGCAATGGGAATAGCCCACAGCATTAAATCGGCAAAGATGTCCTTAGGGAGTCCCCTTCTTTCCCCTTCCCTCATCGCGATAATGAGAGCCAGTGCAATGCCGAGGCCGATAATCAGACCATACCAGTGGACCTGAATCGGCCCAAGGGAAATGGCAATCGGATCTAACGGCTGAATATTGTTTTCCATGATCACTTCTCCTTTCGAAAAGCGCAGCGGCGCTCTTTTATCTATTCTTTTTTAAAGCCTGATGAGGATTAACAGCTTTCAATCAAACGTTTGATTGAAAAATGGCTGACCTGTTATCACAGATTAACGATCATCATGGTCTCCGTCTTCAATCACATCTGAGAGGCGGTTCGTGAACTGTTCGGCTGCATTCATTCCCATTCTCTTTAAGCGGAAGTTCATGGCAGCCACCTCAATGATGACAGCGAGATTTCGTCCGGGTCTAACCGGAATGGTCAGTTTCGTAATCTCCGTATCGATGATTTTCATTTTTTCTTCATCAAGGCCGAGACGATCGTACTGTTTTTTCGGGTCCCACAGCTCCAAATTCATAACCACAGAGATTTTCTTATAGCTGCGGACAGCTCCAGCACCGAACAGTGTCATAACATTGATAATGCCGAGACCGCGGATTTCAAGCAGATGTTCAATCAATTCCGGTGAATTTCCCACCAGGTAATCTTCATCTTCCTGCCTGATCTCCACACAGTCATCCGCAACAAGGCGGTGTCCGCGTTTTACTAATTCGAGTGCCGTCTCGCTTTTACCTACTCCGCTCTTACCTGTTATCAGCACCCCTACCCCATAAATATCAACAAGGACGCCGTGAACAGCTGTCGTTGGAGCAAGCTTGCTTTCCAGAAAATTTGTCAGCAAACTGGAAAAACGGGTCGTTTTTTGCTTGGAGCGAAGCAGCGGAACCGATTCTCTCTCGGCTGCTTCAATCAGTTCTTCAGGGATATCAAGTCCTCTCGTCACGATTATGCCGGGCGTAATATCTGTACAGAGGCGTTCAAGCCGGATTTCCCGCTCAGAATTTGTTAACTTTTCAACGAAAGACAGTTCCGTTTTTCCGATCAATTGAACGCGTTCAGCCGGATAATAATCAAAATAACCTGCCATCTCCAAGCCCGGACGTGAAATATCACTCGTTGTAATCGGCCGGTTTATGCCTTCCTCTCCGGCAATCAATTCAAGCCCAAATTTTTCTATGATATCTTTCGTGCGCACTTTTACCAAAATAAGTTCCTCCTTTAATGCTGGCACTGCCGGATGATCTCTTTATATGTAACTCTTTAATTCTTTAAGTTCATGAAGTTTCACTCTATTTTAGCACTTTTTAACGCAGAACCAAATTTCTGAAATCGAATTTTTTAAAATTAACTCTAGGCCCATATGCTTAATCCTGTTTAAAAAGGACAATTTTCAGGATTGTTATGCGTATAAATATGATGACATGCCCATATAAAAATATATAAATGGTATAGACAACTATACTGAACCTTGGTAAGATGGGGATGTAAGCGAATTCATTTATTTTTTTAGCTCTTATTACGTTTATTCATTTTAAAAAAAGAGGGGGAAAAGCTCATGCGTAAAGAAGAACGTTTGGCGAAAGAGATTACGGAGCAGTTGGGCGGCACAGGCAATATTGCGGAACTGGCCTCCTGCATGACCCGTCTTCGCGTGAAGCCAGTCGATGAAAGCAAAGTCAATCTGAATGGCATCAAGGATATTGACGGCGTTATGGGTGTTGTGGAAGCAGAAACACTCCAAATCATACTGGGACCAGGAATCGTCACCAAAGTAGCTGACGAAGTTTCCAGAATGACAGGCAAAAATGTTTCTTCCGTTGATGATGAAGAAGAGATTGACACTTCATTGGAGGGTCTGGCAGCCCGGACGAAAGCCGGACTCAATGAGAAAAACGCTACACCTTTCAAACTGTTTTTACGAAAAATTGCAAGTATCTTCATCCCGCTGATCCCGGCTATCGTTGCTTCCGGTTTGATAGCAGGGATCAATAATGTAATTATCAAATCAGGCGGAGATCCGGAATCTACTCTTGTGCAAATGCTTGATCTGATTGGCTGGGGTTTATTCGGTTACCTGGGGGTATTTGTTGGTATTAACACAGCAAAGGAGTTTGGAGGATCTCCTGCTCTGGGCGGTGCGGCCGGTATTCTATTAATTAATCCAGGCCTTGCCAATATCACTTTGTTCGGTGAAGCGCTGGTGCCGGGCCGCGGAGGACTTATCGGAGTCATGCTCGCTGCTGCATTGGTGGCCTTTTTGGAAAAAAGAATCCGCAGAGTCGTTCCTTCAGCTGTTGATATAATCGTAACACCGACACTTGCATTATTAATTACAGGCTTTGCAACCTTCTTCATCCTGCAGCCTGTTGGCGGATTCCTGTCAGATATCATTACTAAAGGCCTGCTTGGCATACTTGATGTCGGCGGCATTCTGGCTGGATTAGTACTTGCCGGAACATTCCTTCCTTTAGTTGTAACTGGTTTGCATCAAGGTTTAACACCAGTTCACATGGAATTGATTAACTCAATCGGCGATGACCCGCTGCTGCCGATTCTTGCAATGGGCGGTGCAGGCCAGGTAGGTGCGGCATTCGCCATTTATTTCAAGACAAAAAATGCCCGTCTGAAGAGAGTCATTAAAGGCGGACTTCCGGTTGGAATGCTTGGAATCGGCGAACCGCTTATTTTCGGGGTTACCTTGCCGCTGGGACGCCCATTCCTGACAGCATGTCTTGGAGCTGCTGTCGGCGGTGCTTTCCAGGCGTTCTTCAAAATTGCTACAGTAGCCATCGGGGTTTCCGGCATACCGCTTGCCTTCCTCGTTCACACCAATCAAATCATACTGTATCTGATTGGCCTATTAATTGCCTATGCTTTTGGCTTCCTGTTCACATGGCTGTTCGGATTCAAAGAGGAAATGGCTAAAAATATATAAAAGCGGAAGCGCCTTGTCCACCCCGACACCTCGAGGGGCTAGGCGCTCCTCCTAAAAGCTAACGCTTTTAGTCGTGGATGATAATGCTGTCGAAGCGTTCCTTGTGGAGCTAGACAGTTATCCATACTCAAGATTTTATATTTTCTAATTTAGGAGAAGGAGGAGCCATTCCTCCTTCTTTACTTATGAGTCCCCGTTTTTACAAAATTCAGATTTAAAGAGGTGACCAGGATGCTTGGAATATCAGTTTACTTATCAGAAGAGCGTCAGTATCAAAATGCGGAATGGATAGAAAGGGCGGCTTCTCACGGCCTCACTTCCATTTTCACATCCCTCCATATTCCCGAAGATGACCACAGCACTTATAAACATTTACTTCAGAATCTTGGGGCTTTGGCAAAGCAGCATCATATGGAACTCCTCGCAGATGTTTCTCCCCAATCATTGGACCATTTAGGATTGGACTGGGATTCGATTGATACACTTCTCGAATGGGGCCTTACCGGAATCCGGGCTGATTATGGCTTCACTTCTGAACAGATTGTTGAACTCTCAAAAAAAATGAAACTTGGTATCAATGCCAGTACGATCTCTGCTGAAGAATTGCATGAGTGGATGGAACTGGGATTAAAAACCAATAATATAGAAGCCTGGCATAACTTTTACCCGCGGCCGGAAACCGGTTTGAATAAAGACTTTTTAATAGAGCGAAATAAGCTCCTAAAAGGCATGGGGATAACTACCATGGCATTTTTACCTGGAGACGGGGAGTTTCGCGGGCCCCTTTTTGCCGGTTTGCCTACTCTTGAAAAACACCGGGGCTCGTCACCTGCTGCTGCTGCGGCTGAACTGCTGAACAGCTGCTGGACAGACAAGGTATTGATTGGTGATCATTCTGTAAAAGATAGGACTCTTGCACAGCTGGCGAAAATTGCGGAAGGTGCCGTGCCTCTCCGGATCGAGCTGATCGGCGAACAAATCTATGAGGATCTTCTTAACAAACCTCATACAAATCGGATGGATCCTGCCCGGGATGTTGTCAGGTCGGTTGAATCAAGATCCTATGCCGGGCAGGGATCAAATAAATGGGAACCTGTAAACCAGCTGGAACGTAAAAAAGGCAGTGTCACAGTTGATAATATTCTATACGGCCGCTACGCAGGAGAGATGCAAATTACACTGGCAGATCTCCCTCATGATGAACGCGTGAATGTAATCGCCAGAGTAATAGAAGAAGATATGCCCCTGCTGAATCAGATTAAGACAGGAACTAAATTTCAATTAATAGTGAGGGATAAATAATGAATATTACAAAGCTGAATACAGAGCAGCGAAACCCAAAAACAATGGAAATCGATTTAATGACAACAGAAGAAATTATTACAATCATAAATCAGGAGGATACAATTGTTCCTAATGCCATCGCAAGAGAAATCCCTCACATTGTAAAAGTGGTGGATGAAATTACGGAGAGCTTTAAAAAAGGAGGCCGCTTGATTTACGTTGGAGCCGGCACCTCAGGACGTCTTGGCATTATCGATGCTTCAGAATGTCCGCCGACATATGGAACAGACCCTGAAATGGTTGTCGGCATTATCGCCGGGGGCAAGGAAGCCATGACCGAGGCGGTTGAAGGTGCTGAGGATGACAGTGAACAGGGACGCCAGGATGTCGCCAATATTCAATTATCGGACAAGGATGTGCTTGTCGGCATTGCGGCGAGCGGCCGTACGCCATACACGATCGGAGCTCTTCAATACGGAAACGAAGTCGGTGCTGTTACTGTTTCAGTTGCCTGCACCAAAGATTCCGAAATGGGGAAAATCTCTAAATATACGATTGCACCTATCACAGGTCCGGAAGTGGTTACAGGCTCTACAAGAATGAAAGCAGGCACTGCACAAAAGCTCATCCTGAACATGCTAACGACAGCATCCATGATCAAGCTGGGAAAAGTGTACGGCAATTTAATGGTAGATGTGCAGATGACAAATGAGAAGCTGTTTAAGCGTGCTGAGAATATCGTTAAAATGGCTACAGGTGCATCTGATGAAGAAGCCCGGGCTGCACTTAAAGAACAGAACTATCATACGAAGGCCGCCATTCTTCAGATTTTAACAGGATTAAAAGGTGAAGCAGCCGCCGAGCTTCTGAAAAAGCATAATGGCTACTTACGAGAAGCAGCTGCGGATACAAATTAATCATTTTTTGGTATGTATTTCTCCTAAATCTCAAATAAATAGGATAGGAAGCGTCCGATCGCCTTCTATCCTATTTTTAGTTGTATAGACCAAGAAGTGTTAGAAAGTTAAATCCTTGAACTGGTATAGACATCTCAGCGCAAACCTTTTATAATAAAAGTATCATTCAAACGGAGATGAACTGAAATGAGCCGTATATTACTGAAAAATGCCAGAATCCTTCTGGAAAACAGCACGATTGATAAAGGTTTTATTTTAATAGAAAATGAGCATATCCTGAAGACTGGAACCTTGGAGGAGCTTCCTGCCATCGGCCAGGATACTGAAATTATAGAACTTTCCCCTGAGCACACAATCAGTCCGGGGTTTATTGATGTCCACATACATGGCGCTGGCGGTGCCGATACGATGGATGCTACATTTGAAGCGCTGAACACAGTGGCCGGCGTTTTGCCTGAAGAAGGGACTACAAGCTTCCTGGCCACAACCATCACACAGGAAAAAGAGAAAATAGAAGCTGCACTGATCAATGCGGCTCACTTTCAAAAAGAACAAAATACTCCAGGCAAGGCGGAAGTAATCGGAATTCACCTGGAGGGACCGTTTATTAACGAAGCAAGAGGAGGAGCCCAGCCGAAGGATCATATCCTTGAGCCTGATATTGAACTCTTTAAGCGCTGGCAGGAAGCAGCAGACGGGACGATCAAACTGATCACACTGGCACCAGAAAAAGCAAATGGCTATGAATTTATCCGCTATTTAAGTGAAAATGGCGTTGTCCCTTCAATCGGCCATAGTGATGCCATTTTTACCGAAATGGAAAAAGCTGTTCAGGCTGGAGCTAAACAGGTGACCCACCTGTTTAACGGAATGAGAGGCATGCATCACCGTGAACCTGGTGTTGCCGGCGCTGCGCTTTTATTTAAGGAATTGATCGTTGAAATGATCGCAGACGGCATCCATGTCCGGCCAGAGATGATCAAGCTTGCACTAAACGCCAAAGGCGCTGATGGTATGATCCTGATAACCGATTCGATGAGAGCCAAATGCCTGAAAAATGGCCATTATGATCTTGGAGGACAGGATGTAAAGGTCGAAAATGGCCAGGCACTGCTTGCTGACGGCACATTGGCTGGAAGCATCTTAAAAATGAAAGACTCCATAAAAAATATGATTGACTTTACAGATATACAGCTGCATGAAGCTGTCCGGCTTGCGAGCAGCAACCCGGCCAGACAGCTCAATATTTTCGACCGGAAAGGCAGCATTTCAGAAGGCAAGGATGCGGACCTGGTTGTACTCGATGAGAACCTTGAAGTTGCCATGACCTTCTGCCGAGGCGTCAAAGCCTTCGAACGTGAGGTGAAAGGGAATTGAAAATCATTCGAACAGCCGATTATCACGATATGAGCCGAAAAGCTGCCAGGCTGGTGATTGATAAAGTCCGCCGGCAGCCTGATATGACATTAGGGCTTGCAACCGGCAGTACACCAAAAGGAGTTTATGCCGAACTGATTAAAGATCATCAGGAAAATGGCACTTCTTATGCAAAAGCCACGACGATTAATTTGGACGAATATATCGGCCTGCCCCCAACTGATCCTAATAGCTACAGGCATTTCATGAATAGCGAACTATTTGATCATCTGGACATCCAGCTCGAAAACACGCATCTTCCCAATGGAGCCGCAGAAGATATGTCCAGGGAATGCGAACGGTATGAACAGCTGATCAAGGATCTGGTGGACATTGATCTGCAGGTGCTGGGAATCGGACGCAACGGACATATCGGATTCAATGAACCGGGCACTGCCTTTAACAGCCGTACGCATGTCGTGGACCTTGCGGAAAGCACGCGTAAGGCTAACGCAAGATTTTTCAGTTCTATAGAAGACGTTCCAGCCCAAGCCATTACAATGGGAATCGCTTCGATTCTTGATAGCCGGGAAATCATCCTGCTCGCATCAGGTTCAGCCAAGGCAGAAGCCATCAGACAATTGGTTAACGGAGAGCCTGATGAACAGTTTCCCGCGTCAGCCTTGAAGCATCATCCGAATGTAACCATCATCGCTGATGAAGAAGCACTTAGCCTCGTCAGTCAGGATTGATGATCAGTACTAATAGTGATAGGAGAATTTCCATGATCGATAAGCAATCACCCATCCCGATATATCACCAATTGGAAGAGTATATTAAACAATTAATAGAAAACGGCAAGTTAAAGCCTGATGAAGCCATTCCTTCTGAGCGCGAGTATTCGGAGCAATATCAGATTAGCCGAATGACAGTCAGACAGGCATTAAATAACCTTGTCAACGATGGCTATTTATACAGGCAAAAAGGGCGCGGAACTTTTGTCAACAAGCAGAAGGTCGAACAAAAGCTTCAGGGATTAACCAGCTTTACGGAAGATATGAAAGAGCGCGGCATGGTGCCGAGCAGCCGCCTAATATCATTTGAAATCATTCCGGCCGAGCCTCAGCTGGCGAGAAAGCTTGATATAAAAGAAAACACACCGGTATATGAAATCAAACGGGTGCGGATGGCTGATAGCCTGCCAATGGCGCTGGAAACCACCTACTTGCCTGCCAATCTCGTTAAAGGGCTTACGGAAGAAATCATCAACAAGTCACTTTATCAGCATATCGAAGAAAAATTATCCCTTACCATCAGGGAAGCCACCCAGCAGATTGAAGCCTCAATCGCTAAGGAAACGGAGGTAAACCACCTGCAGGTAGACCCTGGATCACCTGTACTCCTTATCGCCCGCACTTCCTTTTTAGAGGACGGCACACCTTTTGAGCTTGTAAAATCAGCATACCGTGCAGACCGCTACAAATTTGTTCATACGATGCAGCGCGCTCCAAAATAGGAGAAAGCCCTTAGGGTTTTCTCCTAATTTTCATTTTGCCATGTCCTTTTGGAAGGTTTGTCCATATTATATAGATGAAGATATTTTTATCAGAAAGGAGCGATCAGATGAAGATCATATTGGATGCCGGACATGGATATAGCACCCCAGGCAAACGTGGCCCTGATGGAATGAGAGAATATGAATTCAACCGTGCAGTCGCCAGCCTTGCAAAGGAAATGCTGGGAAAGTATCAGAATACAGAGGTTTTCTTTGCCCACTCCGATGAACGGGACGTGCCGCTTGCCGAAAGAACCTCCCTGGCAAATACTCAAAACGCTGACTGCTATGTGTCCATCCATGCCAATGCGTACGGAACAGGCGAATGGAACAGCGCAGGCGGAATTGAAACATATGTCTACCCTTCCAAGCCTAGAGAAGCATTGGCATTAGCCCAAAAGATCCAGCGAAACTTAATCAGTTCTACAGGCTTGCGGGACCGGGGAGTTAAAACAGCTGATTTCCATGTGCTGCGTGAGACAAAGATGACTGCAGTTCTTGTGGAATGCGGGTTTATGACCAATAAAGAGGAAGCCTCCCTTCTCCGGACCCCCATTTACCGAAAACGCTGTGCACAGGCTATTGCAAAAGCAATTGCCGAACAATACGGCTTAAGAAAGCATGATAGAATCAAACAATACAAAGTTCAAGTTGCCTTTTCCGAAAAGCAGCTCGCCGAGAAGCTTGCTGGAAATCTGCAGAAGGATGGCTTTAATCCGACGATCATTGAATAGGAAAAAGCCAGCATAATGGATGCTGGCTTTTTAACGCATTTATTTTTCCCTCGCCGGTTCCAGGATTGCTTTTTGAATGATCAGGTTAACGATAGACATAATCACCGATACCAGAATCGCTGTGCCAAACCCGGCAATTTCAAAAGAATCACCCATAAACCCATCCGTTATCATAAGCGTTACAGCATTGATGACGAACAGGAACAAACCGAGCGTTAAAACAGTTACGGGAAGAGTTAAAATAATCAGGATTGGCTTCACAAGAATGTTCAGGATAGAAAGCATGAAGCTGGCTCCAACGGCAGCCCCAAATCCCGACAAGTAAAACGAATCCTTAAAAAAACCTGCGATCGCTACAAACAGGACCGCATTTATCAAGATTCCCAGGATCCATCTCATGACCTACCGCACCTCTTCATTCGGAAGCACAAACACAAGCAGGGCATAAACGAGTGTCATCGGAAAAACGCCAGTTGTAAATAATAAAACAATGAAAATCACCCTGAGTATGGTAGCGTCTATTCCAATCGATTTTGATAAGCCGCCCAATACTCCCGCTAATTTCCGGTTGCTGCGGGAGCGAATTAATTTGTTCATTAAAAATCCCTCCTATCAAGAAAAGCGGAAGGCGCCCGCTTATAAAGGAACGCAGACTAAAACCGCCACGTCCTGTGGCAACGTCTGCATGACCCGCATCCTGCGGGCCTCAAGCATAAGACGAGCCGGCTGAAAGGTTGTTCTTTAACCTTTTGGCCGGATTGGCTTATGACCTCGAGCCGATGGCGCCTGGAGCTAGACAGTAATCTAACTTCAGAAATGATACATTCTATCAAGAAAAGCGGAAGGCGCCCTTTCCACCGCATTTTACCAGGCTGTTGACCGTTTGATCGTGATGGCACCTGTCTTTGAGTCAGCCCGCAGCTTAAGTCCGCTGCCGCTTTCTTTTACAGATTTAAAACGCATCATTTTCTGAATCACTTCGCTCTTTTCTTCTATTACTTCAATACCCTCAATGTCAGGATGGAAACTGCCCAGATTGGTGCGAAGCTCTCCGCTGACAGCAGCGAAATCCGGAACAAAGAGATCGATGCTGCCCGTCGCTGCCTTCGCTTCGATCCATTCGCAGCGCTCATTTTCTGCCCTGCACGTTACATTTCCATTAAAGGATTGCAGTTCAGCTTTTTTGAAGTCTCCATCAGCCAGAATGGCGCCATTTAACGTTTCGGCTTCCACATGATCGATCCGGCTTTTTTGAATGGTAATCTGCCCGTTAGCTGTTTCAGCCTCCACATTACGGCTGTTCAAATCACTAACCGTTATTTTTCCATTAGCCGTTTTCGCTTTAAAGTTTTCCACTGATAAGTTTTGGCTTTCAATCGGCCCATTAAACATGCGGATTTTCACATTTTCATATTCAGACTTTGGAATATAGATGACTGCTTCAAGCTTCATCCATTTTTGCTGAGTCGAAAATCTCAGCCTCTGCCCTTCAATGGCAAAAATAACATCCTTCAGAAAATTCCTGCGGGCTTCATCCTGATTATCCACACGATAGACCTTGGCCTTGCATTCAACACGCACATCACTTTGCTCCCACGGAATTACCTTAACTGTTCCATTGGCAACATCAATGTCCAGATCTTTTAAGTATGCGTCTGCATGCTGAAATATATGAGAGATTTCAACACTTTTCCCAAAATTAAAATCAAGATCCAGATCCTTCACTTTCTTAAATGCTGAATCTACAAAATCAATGATTTTCTCCTTGGCACTTTGATGCTTTGAGCTATATGGCTCACCTTTTTTAGCTTCTTCAAACTTAACCTCAGCAGATAGCTCCTTAATTAAGTCCTCCTGCTTCTGTTCCATCGTCTGATTTGTTTGCTCAAGCTGTTCCAGCAGAGTTAAAGCTTCATCAACTGTAAGCTTTCCATCCTCGACCATTTTCAAAATACGTTTACGTTCCTCTTTCATTTTCTGGCCCTCCTCTATTAGTTCTATTCCTGTATCAGGACTTTTACCCCTTTAATGATATTCCATATAAATACAATTAATAGCAGAATGATTGTGATGCCGACAGCTGCAAGAAAAAATACCGGAATTTCCTGATCATATACTGTAAACTGAGTTACCGCTGCAAAAACAATGAATGGAACAGGAACCAGCGGGATCAAATGTGATAAGAATGCACTCTTTGCATGCCGCTTCACTTCCCTGTCTTCTGAAGCAAAAAATACAATAAGCGGAAAAATAAATCCTGCGAACATAATGCTAAAATAACTTAAAGCAGATAGAACCTTTCTTGTTTCCAATGTTCTCAGCTCCTTTATCTGTGTAATACGGAACTGGCGCGGTAAAAGTTTCAGCTCCCTCTTCATTATAGAAAATCAACGGAGCATTTTCCTCCATATTCTTAAAAATACATCTGCAGGCTGATGGGCTCCATGGCCTCAAGTCTCATAGCCTTTTCTATAAAGTGAAACTTCAATCAGTGGGGGTTTTCCTTATCCCCCACTGATTGTTAGTTGAACCAATCGGGCCTTTACGGGCAGTTTGACCCCCACTTATCCTCCTTTGATTCCTCTAAGTCTTGAAGTGGGGGTCTTACTGCCCGTTAGACTGCGATAAAAAAACCGCCTTTTATTCAAAGACGGTTTATTGGCTATTTATAGGCAGCTGCCAGGTCGGTGCGCGGCGCTTCCTTCTTTTTCACTTCGTCGATCTTATTGACAAACATCTGGAAAACCTTTCGTTTTTCATCTAAATCACGTATGTACTCTTTCAATTCGTTATACTTCTCTTCAAAAGGCTTATGATACATTTCACGGATATTATCAATGATCTCTTCGTTCACAGTAGATTGGATAACCTGCTTTGTAATTCCGTATTTGTAGGAATATACTTTCAGCTCTTTTTTAACATCCTCGTATTCATTATTAATTTGGTCCAAAACTTCAGAAATATCTTCTTTCCATTCTTCCAGTGACTTCGCTAAATAATCCTCCATAATGACCTCCCCTTCTGTTTCCAGACAATAGTTTCCCTTATATAGGAGTATAACGCTGCTTGGTTACACAGATTTTGCTGGAACATTACATTGTGTTATCAATTAAAAGGAGGAGATATTGCCTGTTGATGTGGGAGTGTTGATTTCCGCTGCAGGCACTCAGCAAACCCGCGGGGCAGGCGGTGAGCCTCCTCGACGCTCTGCGTCTGCGGGGTCTCACCTGTCCCGCTACTCCCGCAGGACTTTGAATAAGCATCCACGAATAATCACCGCACGAAGAAAATGCGGCAGCATTTTCGAGGATCTCGCACCTTCCGCTCCAATCAACACACAAAAATATCATATTAGCGTTTTCACAGATATAAGAAAACAAAGTCTACGCAGAAGCAATTTTTATAAGACTTACCAAGAACTTAAAATGAGTAATTATCTATAATTTTTTCAGCAATCAGCTCATAACCCTTTCCGTTTGGATGAAGGGAATCAGCGAAGTATTGTTTTTTGTTTTTTCCCTTGAACAGTTCATTGGTGGAAATGTAGGTGATATGTTTATCTTCTGCCGCTTTTTTTCTGATGGATTTGTTCCAATGGTCAATATACTTTTCAATCCGGTCGCCGTCAGGATAAGGATTGTATAGTCCAATCAGGATAACAGGTGCATCACTGTTGGCGGTTTCGAGTGTTTCCAGGATCCCATTCAGTTTATCTTCATATATGTCCTTAGCTTCAACAAGATTTTCGTGATGGAGCGGATACAGATCCCCGCCATTGCTTTTCAGCAAATCGTTTGTGCCAATATATACAATGAACATATCTGCATTTTTGATATCATCTGCCACTTTCGGTTTGAGCATTTGCTGGAGAACATCAGACGATTTATAGCCATACACTCCATGATTTGTTATGCAGTAATTCTTATCCTGATATTCCTTATCCAGCTTGCTCTGCAGCCTCCCAATATAGCCCTCTTCTGTTTCATCTCCATATCCATAGGTAAGTGAATCCCCAAAAGCAACAATCATTTGGCTGCTTTCCGCTTTTTTCTCATCTCCAAGGAATGTGATGGAAAGATAGATGCCGATCCCTAACAGGATAATGCCTGCTAAAAGGTAAATTTTATTTTTCATAGTGTAAGTTCCTTTCTTGGTTGAGATAATTAAGGGCTGCTGCAGACGCATGTTCTTTACCCCGCATCCCAGTTGTTTAATCTCATTTCCAAAAGAAAAGCGCAAGCGCCTTGCCCACCCCCGACAACTCGAGGGGGTAGGCGCTGGAGCTAGACAGTTCTCAAAGTTAAAATTATACTTCCTTATCATAAAAAAGAAGCAGTACCAAAAAGGTACTGCCCCTGTAACTAAGCGTTTGTCACGCCCTCTTTTTCTTTTATTTGCTGTTTCATTCTCTGACGGTCTCTTTCCAAAATCGGCTTAAGATATTTGCCTGTATAGGATTCCGGAACTTCCGCAATTTTTTCCGGCGTACCTGCGGCTAAAATGGTGCCGCCCTTATCTCCACCCTCAGGCCCAAGGTCGACGATATAATCAGCGGCCTTGATGACATCGAGATTATGCTCGATAACCAGTACGGTATCTCCATTTTCAACCAGACGCTGAAGGACCACTAGCAGTCTGGAGATATCATCCACATGAAGACCTGTTGTCGGTTCATCAAGAATATATAGGGAGCGGCCCGTTGAACGACGGTGCAATTCAGAAGCAAGCTTAACACGCTGCGCTTCACCGCCGGACAAGGTTGTCGCAGGCTGCCCCAATGTAATGTATCCCAGGCCAACATCATATATCGTCTGCAGCTTGCGGCGGATCTTAGGAATATTTTCGAAAAACTCCAGTGCATCTTCCACTGTCATATCGAGAATCTCCGAAATATTCTTCCCTTTGTATTTAACTTCAAGTGTTTCCCTGTTATAGCGCTTGCCATGACAAACTTCACATGGCACATACACATCAGGCAGGAAGTGCATTTCAATCTTAATGATTCCGTCTCCGCGGCATGCTTCACATCGTCCACCTTTTACATTGAAGCTGAATCGCCCCTTTTTATAGCCCCGAACTTTTGCTTCATTGGTTGAAGCAAATACATCGCGAATATCATCAAACACTCCTGTATAGGTTGCCGGATTGGAACGAGGTGTCCGCCCGATAGGAGACTGGTCAATATCAATGACTTTATCCAGGTGATCAATACCTTTTATCTCCTTATGCTCACCCGGCTTAGCTTTGGCTCTATGAAGCTTCTGGGCAAGCCCTTTATGAAGAATTTCATTGATTAACGTACTTTTTCCTGAACCGGAAACACCCGTAACAGAAATAAAGGTGCCGAGCGGGAACTTAACATTCACATTTTTAAGATTGTTTTCTTTAGCCCCTTTAATTTCGATAAAGCGTCCGTCGTTCTTGCGGCGCTCAATTGGAAGCGGAATGAACTTCTTGCCTGACAGATATTGCCCTGTGAGGGAGTTTGGATCGTCCATTACCTCCTGAGGCGTACCCGCTGAGACGATCTGTCCTCCATGAACTCCCGCTCCCGGGCCCACATCAATTAAATAGTCGGCTGCCACCATTGTATCTTCATCGTGTTCCACCACGATCAGGGTGTTGCCGATATCACGCATATTTTTGAGCGTATCAATCAACCGGTCATTATCACGCTGATGGAGACCAATGGAAGGCTCGTCCAGAATATAGAGTACACCCGTCAGGCGCGAGCCGATTTGTGTAGCCAGGCGAATACGCTGGGCTTCACCGCCTGATAAAGTTCCCGCTGCCCTGCTTAATGTCAGGTAATCAAGCCCGACATTGATGAGGAACCCAAGCCTTTCCTTAATCTCACGGAAAATAAGATTGGCAATCTTCATTTCTTTTTCAGACAGTGTAAGATTCTCAAAGAAGCTGAATGCTTCCTCAATCGAATATTCTGTTACATGGCCAATATGCTTTCCGGATACAAGGACCGCAAGTGTTTCCGGCTTCAGGCGGTAGCCTTTGCAGGTAGGACATGGATGCTGGGCCATGTATTTCTCCATTTGCTCCCGGATATAATCAGAGCTTGTTTCTTTATAGCGGCGCTCCACATTGCGGATGACACCTTCAAAACGAATATAATTCTCCCTTACCTGGCCAAAGTCGTTTTCATATCGGAAATAGATACTGTCCTTGGCTGATCCGTATAAAACCTTCTCAAGCAAGTGTTCAGGGATATCCTTAACCGGCACATCCATATCAATCCCATAATGATTGCAGACGGCCTCAAGCAGCTGAGGATAATATTGAGAGCTTGTCGGTTCCCATGGCGCAATGGCATTCTGCTTTAATGAAAGATCCTTATTGGGTATTACCAGATCAACATCAACCTCAAGCTTAGAGCCCAATCCATCACATTCCGAACAGGCACCAAATGGACTATTAAATGAGAACATTCTTGGTTCAAGCTCACCGATTGAAAACCCGCATTGGGGGCAGGCATGGTTCTCGCTGAACAGCAGTTCTTCTTCCCCAATGACGTCTACAAGCACCTTGCCATTGCCCAGATTCAAAGCAGTTTCCAATGAATCTGCAAGCCTTGGCGCTACGCCTTCTTTTACGACAATGCGGTCGATTACTACTTCTATTGAATGCTTTTTGTTTTTTTCCAGCTCAATCTCTTCACCGAGATCCATCATTTCTCCGTCGACACGGACACGGACGAATCCCTGCTTTTTCACATCCTCGAACACTTTTACATGTGTCCCTTTTCGGCCGGAAACAAGGGGAGCCATAACCTGGAGCTTTGTTCTCTCAGGGTATTCCATAATCCGGTCAACCATTTGTTCTATGGTCTGTGAAGAGATTTCGATATTGTGAATCGGACAGGTGGGACGCCCCACCCGTGCAAATAATAATCGCAGATAATCATAAATTTCTGTCACTGTTCCCACTGTGGAACGAGGATTTCGGCTTGTTGTCTTTTGGTCAATCGAGATTGCCGGAGACAGTCCTTCGATCGCATCCACATCAGGCTTATCCATCTGACCGAGGAATTGCCGTGCGTAAGCAGATAATGATTCCACATAGCGCCGCTGACCTTCTGCGTAAATTGTATCAAAGGCCAGAGAGGACTTTCCTGAACCTGAAAGTCCGGTCAGGACGACAAGCTTATCTCTTGGAATGGTGACATCTATATTTTTCAGATTATGGGCTCTGGCACCCTTTACAATCAGTTTATCCATCGCCATTTTTTCGTCATCCTTCCGCTTTCAGCTCTAATATTAAATCACGAAGCTCGGCAGCCCTTTCGAAATTGAGGGATTTTGCCGCTTCCTTCATTTCTTTTTCCATATCGCCGATCAGCTTCTCGCGCTCTTTCTTGCTCAGCTTGCCGAGCTTTGCTGACGGCTGGTATTCTTCCTGCTCTTCTGCCGCATGGGTTGCACGGATCGAATCGCGAATATCCTTCTGGATAGTCATTGGCGTGATGCCATGCTTCTCATTGTACTCCTCCTGAATGGAACGGCGGCGCTTTGTTTCACTGATGGCTTTTTCCATGCTGTCCGTAATCCGGTCTGCATACATGATGACATGGCCGTTTGCATTACGTGCTGCACGCCCAATCGTCTGGATGAGTGAACGTTCTGAACGGAGGAAGCCTTCTTTATCAGCGTCCAGTATGGTAACAAGGGATACTTCAGGAATATCCAGTCCCTCCCGCAGAAGGTTGATCCCGACCAGCACATCGTACTTGCCAAGACGAAGCTCCCGGATAATCTCAATCCGCTCAAGCGTTTTTACCTCAGAATGCAGGTACTGGACTTTAATGCCGATTTCCTTTAAATAGTCTGTTAAATCCTCAGACATTTTCTTCGTTAAAGTGGTAACAAGAACACGTTCGTTTTTCTCAACACGATCCTGGATTTCGCCAATGAGATCATCAATTTGACCTTCGATTGGACGGACATCAATTGTAGGATCAAGCAGACCGGTTGGACGGATAATTTGCTCAATCATTTCAGGTGTATGCTCAAGCTCATAAGGGCCGGGTGTTGCCGAAACAAAAACAGCCTGCTTCACATGCTTTTCGAATTCGGTAAACGTAAGCGGCCTGTTATCCATCGCTGAAGGCAAACGGAAACCATGGTCCACAAGCACAGATTTTCTTGCCTGGTCACCATTGAACATACCGCGGATTTGCGGCAGAGTTACGTGCGATTCATCAATCACAATCAAAAAGTCTTCCGGAAAGTAATCCAGAAGGGTATACGGTGTTGAACCAGGAGGTCTTAACGTAAGATGACGGGAGTAGTTTTCGATTCCGGAACAAAAACCCATCTCCCTCATCATTTCAAGGTCATAGCGGGTCCGCTGCTCGAGGCGCTGTGCTTCAAGAAGCTTATCGTTTTCTCTTAATTCAGCAAGGCGCACTTCCAGCTCTTTTTCAATGTTCTGGATGGCGATCCGCATTTTTTCTTCACGCGTTACGAAGTGGGATGCCGGGAAAATCGCAACATGTTCACGTTCACCCATTATTTCACCTGTAAGGGCATCCACTTCACGGATCCGGTCTATCTCGTCTCCGAAAAATTCCACACGGATACAATGCTCATCCCGTGATGCCGGGAAAATCTCGACTACATCTCCGCGTACACGGAAGGTACCGCGCTGGAAGTCGATATCATTGCGCTCATACTGGATGTCAACGAGCCTGTGAAGAAGCTGGTTCCTCTCAATCTCCATTCCGGTTCTGAGGGACAGCACCATTTCACGGTATTCTTCAGGTGAACCCAAACCATATATGCAGGAGACACTGGCAATAATAATGACATCATTCCGCTCAAACAGGGAGGAAGTCGCCGAGTGGCGAAGCTTATCTATTTCATCATTGATGCTTGCATCTTTTTCAATAAAAGTATCTGTAGAAGGTACATACGCCTCAGGCTGATAGTAGTCATAATAGCTGACAAAATACTCAACCGCATTGTTTGGAAAAAAGTCCTTAAATTCACTGTATAGCTGTCCTGCGAGTGTTTTATTATGGGCAATAACAAGCGTTGGCTTGTTTACTTCTTTTATGACATTCGAAATCGTGAAGGTCTTACCCGTTCCTGTCGCACCCAGAAGTGTCTGGTGTTTCTTGCCGGAATTGATTCCCTTCACTATTTCTTTGATTGCCCCCGGCTGGTCGCCCTGTGGGGAATATTTTGAGACTAATTCAAATTGATCCTTCACCTAAAAGCCTCCCGTTCAAATTACTTTTATCTATTTATTAATCACAAACCAGCATTGAAATAATTTAAGATCCGGGATGCACCGCTGATTTGTCAGTTTTTTACTCAAAACTCATATCATCATTCTACCACAAAGAGCCTAAAACAAACCAATAATATGCGAACGGATATTCGTTTTTGTGTTTTTACCAAGAAAATATTGCTTGGGAAATATGCCGAATTATTGAGGGGATTGTCGAAGAAAGGTTAATCAAACGTTTGATTGATTGCCTTCAGTTTAATCAAACGTTTGATTGAACTTCATTATAAGCTTATATGACGTATGCCTAATTACAGTTTTAACTCATTAAATAAAAAACCTGTCGATAGGTTTGTTCGACAGGCTCTGCAAAATTTATTCCGCACTTGGCTTGATTTTCGGCTTCAATTTTTGGGCATACCAAAACCCGACAGTCAGTGAAAGTGCGTCTAAAACGATTAAGGCAAATGAATTGGTGTAGCCTTTATATACAGAAGCAGCAATAAGCCCCACCGTCAGCACCAGCCCGATCACACGATTATAGCTGACTCTCGTAAAAAACAATACCAGCAGTCCAGGAAGCAGAAGAGCTGACAAGTATTTTAATGCCATTTAAAACACCTTCTTTTGATTTTTCACAAAAATTCAAGGTTTCTACCATTAGAATAGCTTTTCACCGGAGGATGTACAAGTTTTTTCAGTGTTAATCCAAACGTTCTTTCACATAATAAGAAAAAGAACTTATTATGGAGGAATGCATCATGGCCAGAAGAAAAAGACGCCCGCTAGTACCGGAATCAAGAGGTGCATTGGACCAGCTGAAAAATCAGGTAATGGCAAACCAGGGATATCATGTTGACAGAGAAAATCCTGACGCAGTGAAATATGAAATTGCTGAGGAGGCAGGTGTGCCTTTGAAGCAAGGTTATAATGGCCGGCTTACATCCAAACAGGCAGGCACTGTTGGCGGAAAGATTGGCGGCAGCATGGTGAAGGAACTTATCCGGATGGCACAGGAACGGATGAAGGAACAGTAGGCAAATGTGAAATTCGGGAAAAGGATGTTGAAATTAGGGAAACGAACACTTGATTTGAGGAAAAGACTCAGCAAACTAGGGAAACAACCCTCAAATATGAGGAAAACACTCACAAAAAAGAGGAAAAGCTATCCGCAAAAGATAGCTTTTGTTCTTATTCAGCAGCTTTTCGCTCTAAAAATTCCTGTTGAATGGATTTAAGCAGTTCCGGGTCCGTTACCAGCTTGAATGCTGTGAGAGCCAGCCCCTTTGCTCCTGTTATCAGCGCTTCATCACCTTTTTCAGATGCGGCGGCTTCCCGGAACGGAACTGTATGGGCAACAAGATCATCCGCACCAATTTTAATATAAGGATGAATGGTTGGCACCACCTGGCTGATGTTGCCGGCATCCGTCGAACCAATTCCATCCCGGTCCCCTTCCACTACGGTTTCCCCCAAGTCTTCAATCACTTCTTTAAACACCTGGTCATATGTTTTGTTTAACAGCAGGTTATCTACTTGGTTTTGAAAAGCAATCACATTCAGCTTGGCTCCTGTTGCCAGGGCTGCGCCTTCTGCGACAGCTTTAACCTTCCTTGTTACCTCATTTAAACCTGTTCTGGTTGAAGCACGGATGAAGAATCTGGCTTTTGCATACTCAGGGATAATATTTGGTGCATCCCCGCCATGAGTAATAATTCCATGGATTCGCACATCATCCTTCAATTGCTGACGGAGAGCATTTATTCCGTTGAACAGCTGAATAACTGCATCCAGAGCATTGATTCCTTCCTCCGGTGAAGCTGCTGCATGGGCAGGCTTTCCGATAAATTCGAAGTCAAGCGGATCAACTGCCAGTGATGAACTGGTCAGGCGGGTATGGTTTGATGGATGAACCATAAGGGCGGCATCAATGCCTTCAAGCAATCCATGCTTCACAAAGCTTCCTTTTGCACTTCCATTTGGCCCGCCTTCTTCCGCCGGGGTCCCCAATACTACTGCTTCTCCTCCGGTCTCATCAATAACCTTGCTCAATGCAATGGCTGCTGCCACACTTGTCGTGCCGATAATATTGTGGCCGCATCCATGGCCCAGCCCGGGAAGGGCATCGTATTCTGCAAGGAAAGCAATGGACGGCCCCGGCTTAGCGGATTTTTTCCGGGCCAGGAAAGCTGTTTCATGACCGGCCACTGCCCGCTCTACATCAAATCCTTCCTGCTCAAGAATGCCTGAAAGCAAGCCCGAGGCAAAAAACTCCTCATTCCCTATTTCCGGGTTTGCATGGATCTGGTGGCTTGCGGAAAGGTAAAGTTCCTTGTTATCATCAACATTCTTCTTGATTACTTCTTTCAGTTCGGATAGTGCTTTTACAGGTGCCGTCATTATTGTTCCTCCTTTTATAAAGTGAAACTTCAATCAGTGGGGGTTTTCCTTATCCCCCACTGATTGTTAGTCGCGTTCTAGTGTCGCTAAGATCTCCGCTAGCGCTTCGATCAATCGACACTACGAACCCGATTGGTTCAACTAAGCCTCTGCCTGCGCGTCGGCAAGTTTCACTGTATCTCACCAATCGGGCCTTTACAGGCAGTTTGACCCCCACTTATCCTCCTTTGATTCCTCTGAGTCTTGAAGTGGGGGTCTTACTGCCCGTTAGACTGCGATAAATTAATTACCAGCCAATATCACTTAATGGGATGAAAGTCGGGATCATGCTTCCGTCATATTCTTTCGTGATGAAATCAGCTACATCATCTTCCTGGTAAAGTTCTGCAATTCTCTTAAGCGTTTTGTTATCCTTGTCTTCTGTTCTGACAGCAATGATATTTACATAAGGTGTAGCGGTTTCGCTTTCAATAAAAACTGAATCCTTAGTTGGGTTAAAGCCTGCATCTACAGCAATTCCGTTATTGATTACAGATGCAGAGACATCTGGAAGGGCACGCGGCGTCTGCGCTGATACCATTTCTACAAATTCAAGGTTCTTCTTGTTTTCAACGATTTTATTCAAGTCCAGATTTCCGTCATAGTCCTCGGATAATTTGATCAGGCCGGCTTCCTCCAGTAAAAGAAGGGCTCTTCCGCCATTAGAAGCATCATTTGGAATGGCGATCTTGCCGCCTTCCGGAATGTCTCCTACAGATTTTACTTTCTCAGAATAAAGACCCATTGGTGCTAAAACAGTTGTCGCAATCGGTGTAAGATCCATATTATGCTCTTTAATAAAAGTGTCGAAATAAGCGACTGTCTGGAATGCATTTACATCAAGATCACCTTCTGCAAGAGCAACGTTTGGCTGTACATAATCAGAGAATGTAACAACCTCAATTTCAATGCCTTCCTTTTCAGCCTTTTCTGCAATAAAGTCCCAGATGCGTGTATCTGATCCGCTGACGCCCAATTTAACCTTCTTTGTTTCTTCTCCGCCAGTTGTGCTTGAGCATGCCGCAGTGAACACAGCCAATGCTAAAATAATGAATGATAAAAATAGTTTTTTCATGATGTGTTTCCTCCTAAGTTATCTTCTTCTGATTTTTTTGGATAAAATATTTCCGAATGACTGCAGGCCTTGAACCATGACCACTAAGATTGCAACGGTAATCAGCATGACGGTTGTATCGAATCTCTGATAGCCGTATGTAATGGCAAGGTCACCAAGGCCGCCGCCTCCGACTGCCCCGGCCATGGCTGATGCTCCGACCAGACCGATTGTCGCAATGGTGAAGCCTAATACCAGCGAACTGAGTGCTTCCGGAATCAGGAATTTAAGGATAATCTGTCCCGGTGTCGCTCCCATTGCTTCTGCCGCTTCAATGACTCCCGGATCAACCTCAAGTAATGAATTTTCTATTAATCTCGCAATGTATGGTCCTGCATAAAAGACGAGCGGCACTACGGCTGCAGCAGTTCCAATCGATGTTCCGACAATCATTCTGGTGATTGGGATGATGGCTACCATTAAAATGATGAATGGGACTGATCTGAAAATATTAATAATGCTGTTTATAATGTTAAAAACAACGGTGTTTTCCAGCAGATGCCCTTTCCTTGTCACAACAAGCAAAATGCCAAGCGGCAGTCCGATAAGAGCTGAAAACAGCAAGGAGAATGCCACCATTTGGACCGTTTCGATTAAGGCTTCGATGATTTTTTCCTGGTTAACTAGCACGTGATGTCACTTCCTTTATTGAAACTTTTTCCTGGCTGATGTACTGAATAGCACGCCTGATTTCACTGTCCGGACCCTGGAATTCGACAATCAGGTTGCCAAATGGAGTTCCCTGCAGTTCAGTAATATTTCCAAACAGGACGTTGAAGTCGATATTAAACTTTTTGGCAACCTGAGAAAGCAGCGGCTGTCCGGCAGAGTTTCCGACAAAGTTGATTCTAAATACCTTTTGAAGCCCCTCCTGTTTTTCAATCACTTGCTTAATGGAGTCAGGTATTTGATCATTCATAACCGTGCTGACAAAGTTTTTCGCTGTTGGGGTTTTTGGTGAAGAAAAGACATTGAAGACGGTTCCTTCTTCAATAATTCTTCCTGCCTCTATGACAGCGACACGGTCACAGATTTCCCTGATTACAGACATTTCATGGGTAATGATCAGAATGGTAATGTTGTATTCTTTATTTATTTTTTTCAGCAGCTGCAGGATCGAGCTGGTTGTCTGCGGATCCAGAGCTGAGGTTGCTTCATCACATAATAGAATGGAAGGCTGTGTTGCCAGCGCCCTGGCAATTCCGATCCGCTGCTTTTGCCCGCCTGACAGCTGATCGGGATAGCTATTCGCCTTGTCGGCAAGCCCCACGAATTCTAACAGTTCATGGACACGCTGTTTTATTTCATCCTTAGGGATCTTAGCCAGTGTGAGCGGCATCGCCACATTGGCAAACACGGTTTTGGAGTTTAAAAGGTTAAAATGCTGAAAGACCATCCCGATGTTTCTTTTCACTTCACGAATTTCTCTTACAGATAAAGCCGTCAGATCATGTCCGCTGACAATGACCTTTCCTGAAGTCGGCTTCTCCAGCCAATTGACACAGCGGATCAAAGAACTCTTTCCCGCACCGCTGAAGCCGATCACCCCGAAAATCTCACCCTTATTAATCTTTAAATCTATTCCATCCAGAGCAGCTACCTGCTGACCTCCGCTTTCATAGACCTTCTTTAAATTCTGAAACTCTATCATACAGCATCTCTCCTTTGATGGTGTCAGGTACCAATACCACTTTAATGAACTGGTATAGGTGCCTGTCACCTTTTGTTATCTAATTATTCCTATGCGAAAACTAAGAATTATATCCTGAAATTTACCCCTTCCGTCAGAAGAGGTTTTTTGAAATCCTCTCCTTATCTTCCAGGCTTTTCGCCTGCTGGATTTGGCACAGTGCCTTCTGCCTGCTGCCGAAGCTTCATTGGGCCAGGTCCCTCTGCTTCTCTTGATAAGAATTATTCATATGTTTATGAATAGAATCTTGATGTATTTTTCCGCGTAAAACAAAAACCCTCTTCTAAAGAAAGAAGAGGGCAGCATTTATCAATGGTCCTCTTCTTATCTTTCAAGCAGTGCTTGCTGGATTTGGCACGGTACATACTGTCCGCTGCCGAGGTGTCATAGGGCCAGTCCCTCAACCTCTCTTGATAAGAAGATTTTTAATATGCGGTTGTTAATATGTTTATTACTTTACCATCTTAAAGAAAAGGATGTCAATCATATTTTTCAAATATTTTCACTTGATTCATTTTCATAAATTTCCGTAACTTTTTTAGAGCTATCTTTACGGTGAATAATCACCACACCTGCTAGAGCGAACATCCCACCCATAATGGATAACATAGCCGGCACCTCCCCCAGCCAAACCCACGCAATGACAAACGCCATTGCTGGAGTCAGATATAGAGAGCTCACCGCTTCAGACGCTCCCCCTATGGATGCAAGAAAAGCCAGGGCAATATATGGAATTACCGTCGGAAAAATCCCCAAATAGAGGACACTTAAAGTGGATTCGGCCGAAGCATGAAAGATCTCATTTCCGAGCCCGGGAATATAAACCAGCATAAAAGCAGTCCCTGCCCATACTGTATATGATGTAAATGACAAAAATCCGTATTTATTTAAATATTTAGTCTGAAACACGAAATAGATGCTTTCTGAAATGGAAGCAAGGAGGACGAATAAAGTACCGGTTTGGATCACAAACCCGCCTCCTGTACCAAGCGATATTAGTGCGGCACCCGCAAAACTGACAGCGGAACCAATCCACCTTACTCTTCCAAACCTTTCCCTTAAAAATAAAGCAGCCAAAGCAGCCGAAAAGATTGGAGTCATTGAGACAATCAAGCTTGCCGGCCCTGCGCTTACTGTTTTTTCCCCCATATTCAGTGCTGTATGATAAACCGTAAAACCAAGGAATCCCAGCATAAAAATAGCAGGAAGATCCCTTATATCCGGAAGGCGCATCTTCGTCACCAGTGCGAGGACACCAAGTGCAATGGAGCCAATTAATAGCCTGAAAAGGGCAAGGTGTTCCGGTGAGTACGATTCAAGCCCAGCCCGGATTCCCGGGAATGCGGATGCCCAGAGAATGATAATAGAACTATGCGCCCCGATAATCATAAATTTTTTATTTGCCATCTTCATCCCCCTTATCAGCATTTCCAGCCATTATCAGTGCTGCTTTTCAGGATAATCAATAACTGATACAATGTCCTCAACCAATTAGAAAAGAATTTTGCCAGCCAATTTCATAAAGGCGGTTATATGGATGGACAAAGCACAATTGCCAAAATATCAGCAAGTTATGGAAACGATTAAAGGAAAGATTTCCAAAGGAGAATGGCCAATCGGAAGTAAAATTCCAAGCCAGCGGAAACTGGCTGAAGAGTTTGGAGTAAACCGAAGCACCATTATCACTGCTCTGGAAGAACTTGCAGCAGATGGATTACTAGAGGGGAAAACGGGGGTCGGCACAAAGGTTATTAATAATACATGGACTCTGCTCTCTTCCAGGCAGTCTGCCAGCTGGAGCGAGTATATCGATACAGGGATACACAGAGCCAGCGAAAAAATCGTTCAGGAAATTAATGACTTAGAAATGGACCCCGCTTTTATACAGCTCAGCAAAGGAGAGCTTTCCCCAGAAATTTTCCCTGTACAAACAATGCAGAAAGTTCTAAAGGAAGCTGCTGATGAATTGAGTGAACTCGGTTATGAGGAACCAAAAGGGTTTTTGCCATTAAGACAGGCAGTCAGTGAGTATTTGGCAGCATCCGGAATCTTCACTTCTCCTTCCTCGATACTTATTGTTTCGGGAGGGCTGCAGGCACTGCAGCTTGTTTCACTCGGACTTGTGCAAAGAGGGGCACCCGTATTTCTGGAAAAGCCCTCTTACCTATATTCTTTACAGCTTTTCCGGTCTTCTGGCATGAATTTAAAAGGATTGCCAATGGATAAGGAGGGAATTATCACGAAAAGCATCTCTTTGAAGAAATACGAAAAAGGGAAATCCATTTTATACACGATTCCTTCCTATCATAATCCTACTGGAATTTTAATGACAGAAAAAAGAAGGAGGGAACTGCTTGATGTGTGCAGAATAGAACAGCTGCCAATTGTGGAAGATGATATTTACCGTGAGCTATGGCTTGATGAAAAGCCTCCGCCGCCATTAAAAGCAATGGACAAAAACGGCCAGGTCCTTTATATGGGAAGCTTGTCAAAAACATTGAGCCCCGGACTTCGAATAGGCTGGGTAGCAGCACCTGAACCTGTTATCGACCGGCTTGCCGATCTTAAAATGCAGACTGACTATGGTTCAAGTTCACTTTCACAAAGGGTAGCTGAAAAATGGCTGTCCACCGGCCTCTATCAAAAGCATATGGAAAATGTACGTGAGAAGTTAAGAATTCGTCGTAATACTGCCCTGGATGCATTAGATGCTCACTTGTCCGGGATAGCAGAATGGAATTCTCCAGAAGGAGGTTTTTTTATATGGCTGAAAGTACCGTCCAATATTCCAATTCGAAGTCTCTATCGGCAGGCTATTTCAAGAAAGCTGCTGATGAATCCAGGCAGCATATACAGTGACGGACCGAATCATTATATACGGATTTCGTATGCTTATGCCCCGCTGGGGGAACTGGAGGAAGGGATATTCATCCTTGGAGAGGAAATAAAAAAGCTCCTGTGATTATAGTACCTAACGAGGTATCCTTTTCGATTGGCATAGAGTGAAATTTATCCTATATGTCAATCTAAACATGTATTGTATAATGATGGAAAAGTGTCATTTTTCAAAAAAGGAGGGACAAAATGATTAGGACCGAGAATCCGGCAGATTTATTCGCGGACAAAGTCGAAGCGAGGAATATGCAGCTGGCCATTCAGCATTCCAGCGACGTAATTGCAAGAGTGACAAAAGAAGGCATTGCTTTATATGTCTCCCCTTCCTGCCTGCCCACACTGGGGTATTCACCGCAGGATTTTTACCGGAGCAGCCTTTACTCATACTGCCATCCAAATGACCGGGATCTTCTAAGAGATGCACTGGCCGAGCTCGAACAGCTTCCGCATAATCGGGAGACTTTTCGTTTCAGGCATAAGGAAGGACATTATTTGTGGCTGGAAGCCAATTTTTCAGTCATTAATGACGATAAAGAAATGATTTGCATTATCCGGGATATGACACAGAGAATTATCATGGAAGAGGAAATTCTTGAAACACAGGAGAAGTACCGTTTTTTGGTGGAGTACTCCAAGGATACGATCGGAATGGTGACTCAAAAGGGGATTTGGACCTATATCAACAATGAAGGGAAGAAGCTCTTCGGGTACACGAGCATCAAAGAGATGATCGGCACCTCCCTCCACGACTACACTCCTCCTTCAGATCATTCCACCCTCGATGATTTTCTGCAAACAAAGCTGAGCGTGAATTTTGAGCTTAATCTGATCCGGACTGACGGACAATTAAGAAAAGCCGAAGTCCAGCTGATTCCAACCACTTTCAAGAACAGAAAGGTCTACCAGATCATTATCAAAGATGTAACCGGACAAAAGAAGACTGAAGAAAAGCTGCAGAATGCTGAAAAACTTTCCGTGGTCGGCCAGCTTGCGGCAGGCATTGCCCATGAAATCCGCAACCCGCTTACAGCCATAAAAGGCTTTACACAGTTATTATACGAAGAACATAAGGACAATTTCGCAGAGGTTATTCTAAATGAGCTGGAGCGGATTGAAGGGATTGTCAATGACCTGCTCGTTCTTGCCAAACCTCAAATAACCGAAATGGAAGAAACCTGCCTGACAAACGTAGTAAAGAGTGTGATTACTCTTTTAAACAGCCAGGCAGTCATGGAAAATATTCTGATCGAATTAACTCAGTCACCCGGCGAATTCTTTGTGAATTGTGAAAAAGATAAAATTAAACAGGTGCTGATAAACATCATTAAAAACTCAATGGAAGCCATGCCAATGGGCGGCAAAATAAACGTCGATATCCGCCAGGAGGACCATTCTGTCATCATCACCGTCGAGGATGAAGGAATCGGCATACCGGAAGAACGCCTCGACAAACTGGGAGAGCCGTTTTACAGCACAAAAGAAAAAGGGACAGGCCTTGGCATCATGATCTGCAAAAAAATCATTAAAAACCACGGCGGAAACCTATACATCCACAGCAGGGAAAATGAAGGCACAACGGTCCGGATTACACTGCCGCTTGCCTGAACAAAAGAAGCCAGATGACTGAGCTGGCTTCTTATTTTTGAAGGATGAACTCCTGTTCCTGCCTCTCATCCCCAATATGTATCCTTTCCTTGTAAAAAATCTCGTCCTTTGACATCAGCAGCACAGTTGAACTCCTGGTTCCGTAGCCATCGCTTTTGATAAATAATGGAGACAGCATCCGTTCCCATTCAAGTGAAACTCCTGTTTTCGGAAGCAGCTCATCCGGGGCAGGATCTGCATTCCGGAGAAGTGTGAACAGTTCCTCTGTTAAGCTTCCCTCTGCATTATCTAATAGAGCAGATAAGCCCTCCTTCCCTTTTTTTACCTTTGGCCATTCGGTATCGAGCACATGATTGCTGACCCCGTATATCCCCGGCTGAAGCAACTCTACCCTATCCTCCACGTTCGAATAATAAAAGAGTTCCTCCAAGTTTCCCGCCAGCAGATTGTAGCCGGGATAGCTGCTGCGATGTTCAGATGCTCTGTTCATAAAGTCAGCAGGCGAAGCACTGCCTATCAAAAAGTCCCCCACCAGATCCCCTCTTGACCTCTTGCCTTCTGTCACTTCATTTGGATCACGGTAATTTGTCAGAGCTGCAAATCTGCCATTCTTAGTGATACCCATCCACGTTCCCATCTTCCTCAAATCACGTCCGGCGAGAATGTGGGGATGGTCCTCCCAAAAATGTGCAGGTGCAGTCGGACGCTCGTAAAATTCGTCGCGATTGGCTGCAACAATCAGCTTATATTTCGGATGGGCTTTGTATGCGAAAAGGATTAGACACATGGGGATCACTGCTTTCGTTTTATTTTCATTATAACTTTACATGCAAATACAGCAAAAAGCCCCTTTCTGCAAAGGAGCTTCCCCATCTTCACGTAACCGTCTCCTCGAGCCGAGCTGCTTTCCTCGCCCTTAAAAACCGTATTGTATTTAAAACAATCGTTTTAGTCACAGCATAGGTAGGAATCGCCAGGATCATACCAAGAATTCCGGCAAGGTTGCCTGCAACCAGCAATAGGATAATGATGGTGGCCGGATGTGTGTTTAAGGTTTTGCCGAGAATCAGCGGTGACAGCACGTTCCCTTCAACCTGCTGGGCAATCACGATGACCACGACAACCAGAAGGGCCTTAGTCGGAGAGTCAAAAAGTGCGACGATTACGGCCGGGGCACCGCCAAGAAATGGTCCGACATAAGGAATGATATTTGTGATGGCCACAATCAGCGCCATAACCAGCGCATAAGGCAGATCGATGATTAAATAACCGATAAATGATAGTGTCCCTACAAACAGCGCAACAGTAATCTGCCCCTGAATGTAAGAAGAAAGGGTTTCGCCTGTTTCCTTAAGGGTTTTAACCCCTTCTTCTCTGTAAGCAACAGGAAGAAACTTTGAAACGGCGGCAGGAAACTTATCGCCATCTTTGAACATATAAAACAACAGGAATGGCACCGTTACAATCGTGATCGCAATATTGGTGACCAGGCTGACAATTCCTGCTACCCCCTGCGTCACACGGCTTGGGAGGGTATTGGCATATTCCATAATGCGGGCTTCAATTTCTTCAAGCAATATGTAGTCCTGCGTCAAAAACCATTTAAACTCTTCAGTGTTAGACATTGAAGTGACAAAGTCTCTTGTCGTTTTTGCATATCCCGGCAGGTCGTTGAATAATTCAGTCACCTGTCTGCTGATAAGCGGAGCAATGTTGCCAATCACCAGCATCACTAAACCGATAACAGCTGCATAAATGATTAAAATAGCTGCCGTCCTTGGCACCTTATAGCGCTGCAGCAATCTGACCAGCGGATTCAATAGGAAATACAGAAACCCTGATATAATGATTGGGAAAAAGAGAGTAGATACAAAGATGCCAACCGGTTCAAACAGAAAAGAAATTTTTGTTGATACATAGATAATGGTTAAGATAATCAGCAATTGCAAAGTCCAGTACTGCAATTTTTTCTTTGCCACAATGTCACCTTTTTCTTTGGATGGATTAACTAAAGGATACCATATTCGCGTGTTTGCTCCTACGAAGATGCTACTTCTTTTACGAATAGGGATGGAAAAGGTTTCGGAAAAGATGAGAAATTTCTTTTTGGACTCACAAATTTCCACATCAGGGAATATCACTTACCAAAATAACACTTTTTGGTTTATAACTCACATAAAACAGGGTATAAAGAACTATATAAATTCCAGGAGTGAACAGACATATGACCACATTAGACATTTTTAAGAAAGAACTCAATCTGCTGACAGTTGAAATGCAGCGCTGTAATAATTCAAGAATAAAAAATCAAATTCTTAGTGATATTCTTCTCATCCAGAGTGCAGTTATAGACATTCTCAAAACTGCTGAGCGAGCTATTCATAAAAAAGTTTAACAGAGCCCGAAATTAAAAGAGCCGCTCAGCAGCTCTCTATTCTTTGCCATAAATTAATAAAACTTCTTAACACCAGCAATCCTCACCTTCACACACTACAAAATCATGATACCGGAATAATGTGACCGGATCCGCCTGCTCAAGCCCCGGCACGCCGGGATTATAGATGCTTCCTCCCACAACGGATATTTCCAGAAGACCGCATGCCGGTTTACAATCATGGCCGCATAATAGAAAATCTCCCTTTGCTACAATACGGACCACCGCATTTCCTTCATTGCTTCCCAAGCTGCACACTTCTGGAATATCGCTTTCAATTCTGGTGCATGTATGAGGCTTTAACTCAAATGTCCCCAAATTAAATTCTTTTTCCGGCAGGTTTTTGATTACACAGATTCCACCCTTTTTTAGTGCAGGTGTGTAAGGCTGTACACATACTCCCAGTTTTACAGATGCCTTCAACTTTCTGCCTGTTGGGTTGCTGATGATTATAATAATCCTCTCATTCTCTCTTCCAACCTGATATTCACAATCGGTTTCCAAAGGAACAAGAAACGGTCCCGTTGTTATGACTGCCTTATCCTCTTGCTGGTGCCTTTCTTTGTAATTATTTAACATAATTAAACTCCTTTACTATTGAATGGAAAGCGTTATTCTCCTTTTTATTATTAAATTCAATGTGATGGCAAATGGAGTAGGCGAATAGTATAGATTATCAATAAAAAGGCCATTTTTCTTCTAAGGAGGCTGAAGCATGAAGATCGGAATTAATCTGCTCACTCTCACACAAGAGCGTTTTGGAGGTGTAGAACAGTATATAAAGAATTTGATTGCCCATCTTGCTGACAGCGGAGAAAACCTTACCTTATTCCTTTTTCTCAGTAAGAAGATGAAGAATATTTTTCCCCCACATGAAAAAATTCAAATCCGAACGGTAAAAGACCCGGCTCAAATTCATGAATGCATCCGGCAATGCCAGCTGGACCTCTGGTTTTGTCCGGTGCACAAATCGTATATTCCAAATATTCGTGTTCCCTGCATTGTAACGATTCATGATGTTCTTCATACAGCATATCCCGATTTTGTACAGGGAGGACGAGAAGAAAATAACCGGTACTATCATCAATTTGCCCCGTCTTTTAATAAAGTGATTACAGTCTCGGCCTTTTCCAGGAATGCCATTGCTAATCAGCTCTCTATCCCAAAAGAGAAGATTCATGCCATTCACCCCAGTGCACCAGCTATATTTGATAAAGTTCCTGCAGATGTGATAAGAAAAAAGGTAAAACAAAAATATCAGCTGCCTGAAACATATGCCATCTATCCTTCCAGTTTTAATCCGCACAAAAACCATCAAAATCTCCTAAAAGCCATTCTTATATTAAGGGAAAAATACAAAACATTCTTACCTCTTGTCCTGACTGGTTATGCAGATAAGAAAAGTGGAATTTATCGGTCTGTATGGCTGTTTATAAAAGAACACTCATTAGAAAATCAAATCCGGGTTTTAGGGTATATAAAGCCGGATGAAATGCCTTCTCTTTACTGGAATTCCAGCTTTTTAGTCTTCCCTTCCTTATATGAAGGTTTTGGCATTCCCCTGGTGGAAGCACTTAAGGCCCAAAGGCCGATCGTTTGTTCAAACAGGGGGAGCATACCGGAAATCGCAGGCGATGCAGCCCTTTATTTTAACCCGGAAAGCCCCGAGGAAATGGCGTTGAAAATGAAAGAAATGTTAAATCCCTTAATAAGAGAAAGGCTTAGGGAAGAAGGCCGCCTTCGATCACAGCAATTTTCCTGGAAAAAGACTGCCGAAGAAACGCTGCACGTTTTTCGAAGTGTGATCAAGAAACGTTGAGAGGAGAAGAGAATGAGGAGAAAATTACTTGTCCTTAATATTTTCCCAACGGTTTTTCCGCCTGCAAGCGGAGGCACATTGAGGTATTTTCATATATATCACGAATTAAGCCATTATTATGATATTACTTTATTATCCCAATCGAACAATAATAAAGGCAGCGTTATTGAATACTCCCCAAGTTTTCGGGAGTACTTAGCAGAAAGAGATCCTCTCTATCTGAAAATCAGGCAGCAGCTCCATGTTGCCGCACGTTCCTATGAACTTCCTTTAATTATGTGTTTGGAGCTTGCCAACCATCCCGCTTTGTACAAAAAGTATTTTAAAAAGCTTTACCACTCAAGTGATATCATCATTCATGAATCCCCCTACTTACTGGATTATGACATCTATTTTAACCAGGATAAGAAGCCAAGAATTTATAATAGCCATAACCATGAATACGCATTGGCAAAGCAGATTTGGCAGGATGAAAAGGCAAGAGAATACCTTTCCAGGCTTTATGAAGCAGAACAGCGATTATCTTCATATGCTGATTTGATTTTTGCTACATCCGGGGAGCAGAGAGAGGAGTTTATTCGTTCTTATGGACTGGATTCTCAAAAAGTAAGGCTTGCTCCTAACGGAATTAATACGGATGAATGGCTCCCACGCAGAAAAAAGGCCGCCGGAAGGCCAAAAGCTGTGTTTATCGGTGCCCATTACCCACCCAATATTCAGGCAGTGAAGTTTATCATTGACCAGCTCGCCGACAAGTGCCCGAATATGGATTTTATCATTGCAGGAGGATGCTGCAGTCCTTTTCGAAAGCACAGGAAGGGGAATGTGAAATTATTGGGCTCTGTTCGGCACAAACAAAAATTAACATTATTTGCCGAAGCAGATATCGCCATTAACCCAGTTATAGCTGGTTCAGGAGTGAATATAAAAACACTTGAATTTCTATCTGCAGGAATTCCCCTATTTTCCACGGTATGTGGTGTACGGGGATTAGAGCTCGTTGATCAAAAACATTATATCCATGCAGAGCATGAAGACTTTGCGGATATATTGAATAAGTTTTCCGGCAGGCACGAACTATTGAACGTGGTGGCGGCAAACGGTCAGAAATCTATCAACAGCCGTTTTTCATGGAAAAGCATAGCGGGGAACATCTACGATGCTATAGAAGAGACACTTTCTACTTAAGAAGAGTCTCTTCTATAGCTCTTTTCATTGAGCTTCCAGCCTTATCCCACGTAAGGTTCAGCATATCCAGTCTCCCTTTATTCCCCTTCTGTTTACATAGAAGCGGGTTCTCATAAGCTAATCTCATCTGTCTTTTTGTATCATCGAAATCAGCTTCAGCCCAAAGCTGGTCACCCTGCCCAAATAAACGGTGATATTGCCTTGATATGGCACTGCCGCCGTACATACTTTTCCTTGGATCCTCAAGCTTATAGTCAATTAGGAAGGAATTTTGTTCATTTAAAAAATCCATTTGTCCGCCCCATCCTGTAGCAATGACGGGTATTCCACTTGATAAAGCTTCCATATACGGCAACCCAACCCCTTCCCCTCTTGTGGGAAGAATAAAGGCATTGCCCAGCGTATATAAGCCTTTAAGCTGTTCTTCCGGCAGAATGCCGGTTAATACACACAAAGGGGCTGTTCCGCCAGTAAAGCCAAGCCTCCTTTTATAATTGGAAATAGAGTTTACTATTTTCCTGCGGCTGCTCCCATAGGTTTTAATAATCATTAGCACATTGTCCCTCGAAGTGAACTCACTCCAATATGCTTTTAACAAGGTTTCAGGATTCTTCCTATGCTGAAAATCAAAGATCGAAACAAAAACAAACTTATTCTTTGCTTCTTTAAAAGTAAACTTTTTATTTTCAGGGTTAAATGTTTGTGTGTCTGCTCCATGGGGAACCAGATACACAGGAGTTTTCACGCCGCTTTTTTTGAGGGCATCTACATTTAGAGAGCATGGGACGCATATCCCATTACATGCATTTATAACAGGCAGCCAGGAACCTGGAACCCCTGCTGTTTCCCATACTGTATTTAATAGTATCCGATCATATTTTTTTCTATCATTTTCAATATCTTTAACAATCCCAGGCGGACAATGATAGATTAGAATTTTTTGTCTGTTTTCTTTGTATGGGCTGTTTATTAATTGCAATAGTCTCTCTTTCTTGTTTTGATCGTTAAACTCATAGGGAAAATTCCATGTATATGGCTGGATCTTTAGATCAACACCTAGGCGGTCCAAGGCCAGAACATATTCTCTGCTTGCAATTCCGTATCCGCTTGCATCAAGAACCGGGCCTTTCCAAATGACTTGATAATCAGTCACATCTCCCCCTCCCTATCATCGCTGATAATTTGCTGTACCAGGTTAAAGTCGGTCGTTCTGCTGACCGGAACAGACTTTTTTAGAAGCTTGGCGTTATTTGCAGCCCAGGTATGGTGTCCTGGCTGAGAGATCCTTAAACATGCATAATTGTTTTTATCACCCGAGTAAATTTTTAAGTTCTGTTTGCTGCAAAGCTTTAAGAAGAAGGTATCTTCCCCCAGGTTCCTTTTGGGAAATTGGACGATATTCATAATTTCCTTCCTGAATACCATTGTAGCTCCCTTTATCCCGATTCTGACGAACTGATTTTCCTTTCCCGGCTTATGGATTGCAAGTACCTCCTCTTCTTGAAAGTACATATACACGGTTCTTTTGCCCACAAGATCTGCAGATGATTTTTTCAGAGTAAGGATAGACTGAGTCAGATAATGTGGAGCATAAAAATCGTCATCATCAAATTTTGCGATTAAATCATACCGTGATTTCTGAACAGCAAAATTTATGCATTCTCCGAGTGTAATTTCTTCGGGCAGTTGAAAAACAGCTACATTGTGATATTGCTGGGCCCGCTTTTGCCATGATGATAGATTCATCTCATCCTTATTTAATATAATGATTAATTCTTTTTCCTTCCAAACCTGGTTTTCATAGTTTTTAAACACGTTTTCCATATAGTTCTGGCGCATTGTACAGCAAATGATAGAGACCATCTTTCACGCTCCTTTTTACTATGCTTAACGATATCCTTCCAGGAATCCGCTATACGGTTAATATCCTCCTCCATCAGCTTTTCTCCCCATTGAACTTCTATGATATCAAGGGGGGTAATAGCCTTTACTGCATGCCTTGTTCCAACAGGAATTTGAAGGACCTCCCCAGCTTTTATATATAAAAGCCTGCCGTCCATTATAAATTCCCCTTCTCCTGCTATGACTGTCCAAGTCTCCTGTCTGAACTGATGAGTCTGGTAGCTGATATTTTCGCCGGGATTTATTTTGAGCAGCTTAGTAAGAGATTGCATACCTTCGTTTGTACTGGTAAAATCCAAAACCTTATAGGTCCCCCATCTTTTTTCTTCACACATAGGCCGGGCAATTTCCGCTAATTGCTTGATAGAGTTGCTCTTTTGCTTATCCGCTACCAAAATTCCATCCGGACTGGCAGCAATGATGCTATTAGAGATAGAAATAGCATGAATCGGAATGGACAGCTCATTGACAATCTGTGTATTTCGGGAATCCTCTGATAAGGAACCTTTTCCCAAAATTGAACTTGCCCACTGGCCGCTTAATGCTTCCCAGCTCCCAAGATCCTTCCATTGTCCGGTGCAGGGTATCACAATGGACCTGCTATTCTTCTCGGCAACCTGATAATCAAAGCTGATTCCAGGCAGATGATCATAACTTTTCAGCAGCCGGCTGTAAGAAGTTGGAAACCCCATATTTTTTAAATAATCAAGCATAAAATTCATGGAAAAACCAAATACACCGCAATTCCAGAGAGCATTTCTTTCGATTAGCATCCGCGCTGTGTCAGGATTTGGTTTTTCTATAAATTGATCGATTGTAAGGTAATCCATTTCCTCTTTCTGTGCAGGCTTAGGTACGATATATCCAAACTGCTCTGACGGAAATTGGGGCACAGCCCCCATAAGAGCCAGTTCAGCCTGCGATTTCTGGAGAATATCCGGAATAGATTGCAGCTGTTCAAAAAACGGCGGATCCACATAAGAATCCACTGGAAGGACACAAATGGTTTCGTTAACACTGATATGATCATTGGAGCGGAGATAAGCACAGGCCAAAGCGATGGAAGGAAATGTACCTCTTTGCCTAGGCTCGCAGATAACGGGGATGTCATTGTCTATTTGGTTATAAATCATATCCACTTGACTCTCACTGGTAATAATATATGCTGATGATAGAAGTCCGGCGTCATCAAGCTGCCGGCAGACCCGCTGTATCATCGATTCATACTCTCCCTGTTCCCTTTGCAAAAGCTTTAAGAATTGTTTTGAACGGACCGAATTGGATAAAGGCCAAAGCCTCTTGCCCATGCCTCCTGATAATAGCAGAATTCTCAGATTTTCCACCTCCCTATTTCCAATGCAGATTCTTTATTACTATTGTATGAGATTGAGTGTATTCGGCTATGGTCTTTTAAACTGATGCTTTTGAGGAAAGCAGAAAGAAAGCCGTTTGTCAGGTTTCTCTGGCAGTCAATGGATCTGGCACCTTAGCGCAAAAAGAAAAAGGCTCACCAATCGGTAAGCCTTTTTTATACCTTTACATATGAATGAATTACTTTAATTTTATAAACCTCCGGAATTGAACCATATAATATCAATGATTTTTCTTGTACCAATATTCTTAATTTCACGGAATTAGATACCTGCTGACTCGGATGAAATAGTTTTTTTCATAAACAGACGGAATAAGTTTTAGTAACAACCTTGTGGAACTATAGCACCCGTTACTTTAAGTACATTCTTTCACAAACTTGCCTTTGAAAATAGAAGTAGCATTTTCTTATAAGGTAAATGTGGACAAACGATCTCTGCTAATTTTAGTTAAAGAAAGGTTTCAGCAAATTGTTCTTCTGAAATTACCTTTAATCCATTTCTTTTTAATAAAGCAGAAGTAACGCCCATCCCCTCAAGTTTTTTACCAATGAATTCACCGTTGTAAATCATTGAACTGCCACAGGATGGGCTGTGTTCCTTTAGAACTATTACGGTCGCATTTATTTCTTTAGCTTTATTTAGAGTAGCGTAAGCACCCTTTATGTAAAGTTCCGTGACATCTTTTCCTGACTTTTCAATTACTTTAGCCTTTCCATTGAGTACATCTTCTCCGTTTCCACCTATTATTTCAGCAGGTTCTCTGGGAGTTGAAAATCCACCGAGTAATTCTGGACATATTGTAATAGCTTTATTTTCTTCTACAAGTTTAGCTATTCCATTATTTAAACTGTGTGTGCCGTTATATCTCACCTTCAACCCCGCTAAGCAAGAACTTACCAATATCATATATATAACCCCCCGAATAAATCTTCCTTAGTAAATTTTATCAAAAATTTCTTTGTTGAACTAACCTCCCTCAATAAAAGAAGCGAAAACACTTATTTACTCTTGTTTTCTTAGAATTTCATAGTTATTTACCTTTCGGTAACTCACTTTATAAATGGAGGATCTTCACTTGAAAGGATATTTTTGGACAGAGTGAGAAAAAAGAGTTAGAACCCACTAACCAATCCCTTACAGAAAATGGTGGATGAGTAAAAATATATCCGCACTGGTGGATGTCCACATTTACTCATGGAGGTCAACCCTCCCATGTCTCACAGAGTCTTCGCTCTCAAATTCCTTCGTCCAACCTTTCCATGAGGTGGATGTCAGCCATGCTGCCCCACAGGGTCCAAGCCCGTAATTTAGTTGCTTTGCCGACTAATCCGTGCTTCAAATGTCTCCAAAACTATAAAAGCAAGAACTACTACTTATCTAATCTAAACCAAAGTTAAGCTGCCATTTCCTTCTTCTTTGTTACTGCCAAATGAGGGATGTCCTTTAGCATCTTTTCCTCATTAAAATCAAATTGTTTTTTTCCTATACTGAAGAAAATCCGAATTAGTTTATTACACAAAGCAATCAGGGACTGCATCTTCTTTAAAGGATTATCCTGACGTTGAGTATAGTAAGCATGTAATGCTTTAAATGCAGAATTCTTGGCGACGAGAATCATACAGACCCTGAATAACAGGGCCCTGAGTTTCTTTCGGCCTCTTTTTGTGATGGTCGTTTTTCCTTTGTGCTTGCCGGATGTATTTTCTTTTAAGCTTAAGCCGGCCAGCTTGATAATCTGCCTTGGATGATTGTATTCGCCTAAATCTCCTACTTCCGCAAAGAAGCCGGCAATTGTATCCCTGCCTACACCTTTTATCGCTAACATTTGTTGTACACCTGGTATTTCATCAAGCTGGCCGTCTATTTTGGCGTCCAATTCTTCGAATTGTAACTGAATTAATTCATACTTAGCCAGAATGGTTTTTAGCTCCAGCCTGGCCATTTCAGCACCTTGTCGAAGTCCGATGGACTGACTAGCTGCCTGTTTTAATTCACGGATCTTGTTTAATCCAACACTCCGAGATACGGACTTTCTCAAATGGACGAGTAGTTCTTCTTCGGTGAATACAGCTATTTCATGTGGCAAGGCATAGAGCTTTAAGAATTGTAAAGCAGCCTTACCTTCCCATTTCTTAAATACCTTGAGGAATTCCGGAAAATACCGGTCAATCCAGTTGTGCACCTGTCCTTGGACCGTTTGTAGGTCTTCAGTTAAAAGATCGCGTATTTTCTTTGCCACACGGAGTTCTGCATAAACACCTTGCGGTATTGTTGGTTCGGCGTATCTTCCATCCTTGACCAGCTGGGCTATGACCTTGGCATCTTTCACATCATTTTTGGTGGGTGAGTTATCATCCAACTCTTTGCTTTTCTTGACGTGCAACGGGTTTACTGCGACAAACTTTATCCCATTTTCTTTTAAGATATGGGCCAGATTAAACCAATAGTGGCCTGTTGGCTCCATGCCAACCATCACTTTACTCATACGCTGTTCTTTTTTGATTTCCGAAATCCATTTAAGAAAGTGTTCAAATCCTTCTTTTGTATTTTCAAATTGACACGGGGATCCAAACTCCATTCCCCTGAAATCCTGGGCACGAGCCACATGTTTGAATTTCGCAATATCGACTCCTATAATAAGAGTTTGAGAAGTGATTTGAGCAATCTTCTTATTCTGGTTATAATTCATTGTAAAGCCTCCTGGTGTTTGAGATTTTTGTCCTTTTTGCTTGCCGGCTTCAGGACTCTCTCATTCTACCAAGAGGTTATTTTTTTGTTCAAACTCCATTTTCATTCATTACAGGAATGCTGCCCCGTTAGTTTAAGTACAAAACTTCACACATTCTAAATAAAGAAGCCCTTCAAAATTACTTGAAGGGTCTCAAAAATTTTAATTCCGTTAAATTATGAAAATCATTTCGGAAGACTTAGAACGTAATCCGACTATTAATGAAAAATAACAATTACACCGCTTCACTATCCCACTTCTTCTCATCCTGCACAAACAGCAGCCCCAGTTCATGATGGTCACCTTCATAAAGAGCACGCTGAACGAAACGAACCTGTCCGTTCACATCAAAGACCTCAAGCTTGCAGTGAGCGCCGTTCTTTTGCAGGGCCTCGTAGAAGCCTTTCTCATCATGGATTTTCACGCCATTGACTTTTGTAACAACCTCTCCCACTCCAAGAGACATTTTATCAGCAGGTGAATCGGGAACTACGCCGAGTACCATGATTCCCTGATTGCGCTTGGAAAAGTAAAATGGCGCCTGATCCTCTGCCATTCTCTGGCGGAGCGAGATGAATTCTCGCCCGATGATCGCAAGTGCAGCTGCACCCACAGCAGCAAGCGGATACCAGTAGCCTGCAGCTGAAATCAGCAATAAAAGTATGCCAAACACGCTGATTCTTTGTCCAAGCAGGGCTGTTGCCTCTTTAGGAAGCGTACCTTGGATTCTCTGATGAAACCCGATTGAAAACGGGACAAGAATGAGTGAATACATTTCATCGCCAATCGGTATCATTGGCCACCACTCAAACGGCAGCTGCAGCGCCTGACCCGGTATCAGCAGAAATACAGGAACCATCCAGATTCTTTTGGATTCATGAATGCCGATGGTTTGACCCCGCTTACTCTTTACAAGCCTGGGAGATGTCCCTTTTCGGCCGTTTCTTATAATCAGGAAGCCTTCTGCAATCACCAGAAGGGCAAGGAGAACAGCGATGGATGGGAAGATGGAAGAGTCAACATCTGATGCCGACTGGGCGAATGACGGCAAAGGCCACTGCTGTTCAAAAGCAAACATTGTGGCGAAAAAGGCGAAGCCCAGCGTATAAACTGGCGCCATCCATCTCACTTTTGCCGTTAAGCTCCACAGGAATGTAAGTGCAGCGGTAAACACAATCGTCTCCATTGGCAGGACAAGTCCCGCTCCCACCATAACCACGCTTACGGCAAGACCTGCCAGAATCCCCAGCGGAAGAAGCTGCCTCAGCTCAAAATAAGCATTTTCAGCACGGACCGAAAAGTCCTTTCGCTCTCGCTTTACACGGGAAATACCTAAAAAGGCTGCCACAAAAAACAGGTAATAAAATACCGGATTTAACAGCAGCTTTCCCGTTCCTTTTAAAAACTCAAAAATCCACTCCTCTATCAAAATTGCCACCAGCCTCTATTAATAAATTCTCATGAATTATGTAAACAGCAGAAAACTCTATTACTCTATATTCTACCAAAAGCACCTTGCAAAACCTATTACAATCTCGCTTTAAATAAAAAATAGCAGAAGGAAAATTCCTCCTGCTTCAATCGGCAAAATCCGGGTGGTGCCTGTCACTATTTGGCTATATATCTCAAAGCCGTCTGCAGCTGCAAATCGTTCTGCTCTTTTTTCATTTCTTCGATGGCGGCCTGTTCAAGCACTGCTGCGGTTTTCTTGTCTATCCGGCCGGTTGCTTCAAGCTCTTTTTGCTGCTGAAAGACTTTCACTGCTGCTTCAGTGGAATCATTGAAATAGCCATCTGTCCTGCCAGGGGCATAACCGAGTCCGGCCAGAATTTCCTGTGCATTCTTCACCATTTCATTATTCATATCAATCTCTAAAGGCTTCTCCACCTGCAAAGGATGAGTCTGATAGATATCCGGCTGTTTCACCTCAAGGGTAGGCTTGATTCCTTTATTATGAATCCAGTTTCCGTCTGGCGTCAGCCATTTAAATAAAGTGAGCTTGATATTGCTGCCGTCACCCATCGGAACAGGCTGCTGAACAGTCCCTTTTCCAAATGATTTCTCACCGATAATGGCATATCCCTCCGCTTCCTTTAATGCGCCGGCCAGAATCTCTGATGCAGAGGCACTTCCTTTATCCACAAGAACGGCAATCGGATAGCTTTTTGGCTTTTCAAGTGTGGAGAAATACCTCATCTTCTCCCCATTCCGCTTCTCAATTTGCAAATATGGTTTGTCAGCCGTAACCAATTCCTTCAGGATTTCCTGAACAGAGGTCAGGAGACCGCCGGGATTTCCGCGCACATCAATGACAAGCCCTTCGATCCCATCCTGTTCCATTTCACTCAGCTGTTTCGCAAATTCTTTGGATGTATCTTCGGAAAAGGAGGTAATCTCCAGATACCCAACCTCTTTTCCTCTTTCCTTCTTGATTTCTGAGTAAACAGTAATTTGAGGAATTTCATCTCTTTTTACTTCCACCTTTAAAGGCTCCTTTAGTCCCTGGCGCGCAACTTCAAGCTCTACCTTTGTTCCTTTTTTACCGCGGATCTTCATGGTCGCTTTATATAAATCAAGACCCTTTACACTTTCCCCATCCACTTTTAAGATTTCATCTTTTGGCTTTAGCCCCGCTTTTTCCGCCGGTGAGTCCTTAAAAGGCGCAACAATGATGATCTTTCCGTCCACCATGCTGACTTCCGCACCGATTCCTTCAAAAGAAGATTCCAATGTATCACTGAATTGTTTTGCCGTTTCTTCATCCATATAAACAGAGTATGGGTCCTCGAGGGTTGCAAGCATGCCCTGGATGGCTCCCTCCACGAGCTGCTTTTCCTCTACTTTTTCCACATAGCTATTCAAAATCAGCTGATAGGCCGTTTCCATCTTTTCAACCTTCTCTTGATCTAACTGTTTTCCGTTTTCCTTGGAATCCAGTAATTGATTTGGGGCTCCTGTCTGCGGAGCTTCCTTTGCCAGCCACTGCATGCCTGCATATGTACCGCCAGCCCCTGTCAGCAATGATCCCGTCATCAGCACGGCGATCCATCTTCTGCTCATCGTCATCTCCCTTTCCAGTTTGCTGCGTTCCTGTATATTTTCAGCGTCTGCGGCCTTCCCCGATTTTTAAATAAATAAAAACAACCCGCAAAGGGAGCGGGATGTCTTCGCTTATTTCATCCTATGTTTGGTATGGACGAGTTATGATTTCTTTTGCTTGAGAGTATTTTAAAAACAGACGTCTAATAGGATTAAAGACCCTCTTTTCGGGTAAAAGAAAAGTGGAAGAAGCTATGCTCCTTCCACTTTACGCTATTTTTATAGAGGCACAATGCCTACAGGATTAATCGCATTTGATTTTGCTGCATTCCAAGAACCTCTGTGAAGTTCAAAGTGCAGATGCTGACCGTAAGATTGTCCAGTATTACCCATGATACCGATTTGCTGGCCTTTAGAAACTGTCTGGCCAGAGCCGACAGAACGGCTTCTCATGTGAGCATATACGGTAGTATACGTTTGTCCGCCTACAGAGTGAGCAATGAAAATCGCATTTCCGTAGCTGCTGGAGTAATATGAACGGATGACAACACCATCGGCTGCGGCCACGATCGGAACTGTGCCGCCTGAAGCAATATCTACTCCAAAATGATCGCCTAATGAACGGCTGCCGAAACCGGAAGAAAGTCTTCCTGCTGCTGGTCTTGTCCAGGCACCGCTTGCTACAGAAGGTGCAGATACCTGCGGGCTGCTTGAAGATCCGCTGTCAGATGAGGAGCTGCTTCCTGCTGATGAACTGCTTCCCGCTGATGAAGAGCTCTTCTTAGCCGCTTCTGCTGCAGCCTTTTGTCTTGCCAGTTCAGCTTGTTTTGCTGCCTCTGCTTGTCTTGCTGCTTCTGCTTGTCTTTCCTGCTCTAGCTTGATTGCTTTTTGAATCGCTGCTTCCTGGGCTGCAAGAATCTCATTTTCTTCGGATAATTCAAGCTTATGAGCATGCATTTCCTCTTCTTTATGCTTTAGAGATGCAAGTAATTTATCTTTCTCTGCTTTTTGTGCGTTTAAGCTCTTTTTCATGCCTTCAAGCTCTGCACGCATTGTTTCTAAAGAGGCTAGCTCTTCTTTTACCTGATTCTGTTTTTTCTCAAGCTCGTCTTTATCCGCCTGATGCGCTTGTAAAATTTCCTGGTCAGCTTCTACGATTGTTGCAACTGCTCCAACCCGTTCAACAAAATCTCCAAAGCTCTGCGCACCCATTAAAACATCAATATAGCTCACCATTCCGCCAGTTTCCTGGTAGTTGCGTGCACGGTCTTTTAATAGTTCATTACGCTTTTTGATGCGCTCTACTAATACTTTAATTTCTGCTTCAAGTTTCTCAATTTCCTTTTTTGTATCTGCAATTTCTTGATTCTTTTCTTCAATTTTAGCTAAAGCATCACTGATCGCTTTATCCAGACGCTCAATCTCACTTTGTACAGATTGCTGCTCGCTCTGGTTTTCGCTGATCTTTTTATCTGTATCGTTTAACTTTGATTCTACTCCGGAACGCTGCTGGTTAATTTTTTCCTGCTGGCTGTTTAGATCGTTTAGTTTATTTGCTGCAGACGCCTTCTCAATAGGCATCCCAACTGTTATGCTGCCAAAACCCAGAACGGCAGCTAATGATAATGTGATGATGGATTTCTTCAATTTCCGATTTCTCCTTTCAATGAACACCATATGTACAGGTTAATCGTTCTATATTTCTCCAAGTCTGAAACATTTAGCTTCTCTGAATCGTCTAATATAATGAAGCTTGAAGGCGCCTGGACAGGTTCCCCCCACCGCAGGGCCTTCTAAGCTTGTTTATACTTTCAGGAACTTTCTGACTGACATTAAGCTTCCCCATACACCAATGAGGGCACCCATCAGGATAAGAAGCCCGGAAATCTGATAAACAAACGGACTAAACTCCAGCAGCTTGACAAAATGTCCTTCAAGCTTTGGCGCCAAATAATCATAGGCGTAATAGTATGCTGATGAAACAAGCGCAATAGGAATAATGGATCCTAGCAGCCCAAGCCATAAACCTTCAAGGAAGAATGGCCATCTGATGAACGAGTTGGTTGCTCCTACCAATCTCATAATCTCAATTTCTTTTCTTCGTGACATAATCGTAATCTTAATGGTATTGGAAATCAGGAACATGGCAGTGAATAATAAGCCGATAATCAGCACAAGGCCAACATTTCGTCCGGCATTGATAAAGTTGAATAGTTTTTCAACCTGCCCCTGCCCATATTTTACTTTTGCCGCATATTCCATTTTCTCAATCTGCTTTGCAGCTTTCATTGTGTCTGCCGGGTTTTTCGTCTTTACGATAAATACATCGTTCAGCGGATTATCCTGTTCGAACAGTTTGAAGGCTTCGCCTTCTTCACCAAGGCTGTTTATTAAACTATCAAGCTCTTTTTCCTTAGTTGAGTATTCAACCGTTTTGACTTCGGGTATTCCTTCGATTTTTTGCCGTAAAACTTCCTGATCCTGCTCATTTGCAGCAACATCGATGTGAACGCGGATTTCCACGTCCTCTTCAATGGTTGTAGCCACCTTGTTGAGATTCATCATAATGACGAAAAATACGCCAACTAAAATGAGGGTTACTGTGACCGCACTTGCAGAAGCAAATGTCATCCAGCCGTTTCGCCCGAGACTTTTAAAACTTTCGCGGAAGTGCCGGCCCAATGTTCTAGCTTTCATAGCCGTAATCACCTCTTTGCTCGTCACGCACAATTCTTCCGCCTTCAATGGCAATAACGCGGTGCTTAATCGTGTTAACAATTTCTTTATTATGAGTTGCCATGACCACAGTCGTTCCTCTCGTGTTGATTTCATCGAAGATGTTCATGATTTCCCATGAGGTATCCGGGTCAAGGTTTCCTGTAGGCTCGTCCGCTATCACGACCTTTGGAGAGTTTACGATTGATCTGGCGATGGAAACACGCTGCTGCTCCCCGCCTGACAGTTCGGTCGGAAGCATCCTTGCCTTATGTTTTAAACCTACAAGGTCCAATGTTTCCATAACTTGTTTTTTAATATTCTTCGGATGCTCTTCAATAACCTCAAGAGCAAAAGCTACATTCTCATAAACTGTCAATGTCGGGAGGAGCTTAAAGTCCTGGAAAACGACACCGATTTTACGGCGCATTAGCGGCACCTTTGCATTCTTCAATGTAGCCAGATTCACTCCGTCAATGGTTATCGTTCCGCTCGAAGGCTTTTCTTCCCGGTACATCATTTTGATAAAAGTGGATTTACCGGCACCACTCGGCCCTACTACATAAACAAACTCACCTTGCTTAATATGAATATCTATCCCGCTGGCAGCTGTAACGCCATTGGGGTATCTCTTATATACGTCTTTCATTTCGATCATATATATCACCTAGCATCTAGTGTGTATTAAGAATTTAAATAACAGATGGCTTGTTTCGCTAAAAAACGACATCCTTTCGACATAGAGGATGACAAAATACTTGTAAATACTGCCTAATTAGCCATCTAAAATTCTCACACAACCCATTATAACATCATAAGTTGTCAAAATAACGGAAAAAATTATTACAGTTTCTTTTCAAACCTGATACTATTGTTACTTTTTTCCTTAATTTCTTTAATATTCTAGTGTTTTATTTTCAAAATCGACTAATTTTTCCTTCTTTTTTCATATTGCATTTACTCGATATTTGTCATAAATTCTGTGATGCTATCCTGGGCTTTGAGATTGGTTATTGCAACTTTTGTTCAATACGGGGAGTTTACCTTAGGTTTTGATGCAGCTCGTTTTAACTTTGGATGGATTAGCGGTGTCTATATTAAGCCATAAAACGCTTAGCGAAAAAAATAAAAACGCCCTGGTAAACAGAACGTTTTCATGTGAATCCTCTTATTTCTTGCCTGCCAGCCAAGACGCTACAGCAGAAGCTTCTTCTCCCTGAAGCAATCCTTTAGGCATTGCTCCTTTACCGTTAGCTATCGTGTTTTCAATATCTTCCTGTGATAGGTTTGCACCGATTTTATCAAGCGCAGGTCCTACACCGCCTTCAAGATTTGCACCGTGGCAGCTTGAACATTTCTGTTCATAAAGCTTTTGTGCATCGCCAGCGTCAGCCGTATCCGTTGTTGTTTCGCCGCCGCCGTTTGTGGAAGTGTCCTTGTCCTCAGCAGCATCGTCTCCGCCGCCGCAGGCTGCAAGAACTAAAGATGTACCCATTAGTAGTGCTAATAGCTTCTTTTTCACCTATAATTCCCCCTCAGGAAAAAATACTAAGTACAGCTATATTATACCAACACTACGCTCGTTTGAAACCCTCGCCCAACACCTCGGAAGCATCCGTAACAATGATAAATGCAGTAGGATCAATGGTTTGAACCAGTTGTTTCAATTTTGTGAACTCTGTCTGATCCACTACACACATCAGGACCGGACGTTCATGGTCGGTATAACCACCGTATGCTGATAGTTTTGTCACACCGCGGTCAATTTTATTCAAAATTCCTTCACGAACTTCACTTTGATTTTCAGTAATGATTAAAGCCATCTTTGTCCGGCTGAAACCAAGCTGGATCAGATCAATTGTTTTGCTTGTTACATATAAAGCAATTAAGGCATACAGCCCCTGCTCTATGTCAAAAATAATCGCAGCCGACAATACGATCAATCCATCGATTATCGCAACACAAGTGCCAAGAGACAAACCTGTATACTTGTTAATAATCTGTGCTGCAAGGTCTGTCCCTCCTGTTGATGCTTTACCCCTGAAAACAATTCCTAAACCAAGACCGACGCCAATTCCGCCAAACAGCGATGCGAGCAGCGGATCAGATGTCCATGGCTCGTATTCCTTTGTCAGAAACACAACAAACGGCAGGAAGATTGTCCCGGCCAGAGTCTTGGCTCCAAATTGTTTTCCAAGCAGCAGCACACCAGCAATAAAAAGCGGTATATTAAATGCCCACTGTACATAAGCTGGCTCCCAGCCAACAACTGCATCCAGGATTGTACTGATCCCGCTTACCCCGCCTGATGCAATCCGGTTGGGCAGCAAAAACACATTAAACGCGACCGCTACAATACCTGACCCTATCAAAACGTATAAATACTCCAGCAATCTCTCCGCTTTTGTACTATAAGTATATCCTCTTTTATATTTGCCCATTTCTTCTCCCTCCGGTGTCCCGATCTATGCAGAATACGATATTCCATTTTTACCGTCAGTGAGTATAGCATGGAGTTTGAGGCCTGTAAATGCCATTGAACTGCCGTATTAAAGGACTCTGCCCTGCCTTTTCATTATGTTGCGATAAAAGCGTTCAATTTATCATGCAATATTAATGTGTGAAATGTTTATGAACATTGTGGAAGAATACTTCCAGGCCGCCTTCTCATCAGCATGAAATACAGCAGCATGTGGTATAATGTCGAAAAGGAGGTGAGAAAATTGGAGAAGATTCTTAATGAAATTTTAAGTACATTGAAGGACCATTCAAAGAGGTTTGATGGTATTGACGAGAAGTTCGATTCGATTGATAAAAGATTCGACTCTATGGACAAGAAATTTGATTCGATTGATGAGAAATTTGATTCGATTGACCAGAGATTTGAATCGATAGATCAGAAATTTGATTCGATTGATACAAAGTTTGATTTGATTGATCAGAGGTTTGATTCAATAGATAAGAGGTTTGATTCGATTGACCATGAAATCTCTGATGTTAAAAGCAGACTTGGAAATGTTGAGAACAGGCTTGGGAATGTTGAGAACAGGATTGGAAATGTTGAGAACAGACTTGGAAATGTTGAGAACAGGCTTGGGAATGTTGAAAATAAAATTGAAGTACTGTCTGAACAGATTGAGAACAATGCGACCGAATTCAGAAGCCATTTTAAGCATATTGAAATAAAGCTGGATCAGCATGAAGAGACTTTTAACGTCATCTCTGACGCAATAAAAGGCACAAAAATTGATATCGTTCACCTCAGTGAAAAGAGCGGGGTTCAAGAAATGGAAATAAACCAGCTCAAAAAGCGTATCCACTCCTAGAGCACTCCCCATTCACCGGCTAGCTCAGTCCCATAAAAAATAAGCCTATGCCGGTAATATGCAAGCATAGGCTTTCTTGCATCTTATCCTGAGGCGAACCCAATCTTGATCGTTAAACATACTAATAACCTACTCATCACTTGCTAATTACCTCTGCGACCTAAACTTCTAAAGAAATAAATCACTGCCAACCTCAAAAATATAATAAACCCCATATAGTACACTTGCTGCTGAAGAGATCCTTATAAGATTTGAGTGTATTTTCTTTTGAGCTTGAGAAGTGATTAAAAAGGGCAACCCAAGAACAGTAGTAAAGAGAAGCATTCCAATAATTGTTCCTGCTCCAAAAATGAGGATAAAAAGAAAAGCTTGCAACTCTGTTTGAGCCTGTGCAGTTGTTAATAGAACTAAAGCTGCACTGCCAGCCAGACCATGAATCCCTCCAATGATAAAAGACTTCTTGTGATAATGCTTTGTGTTCGGCCTTTGCTGTTTTTTGTCCTTAAAGCCAGTAAAGCCAAGATATATAAGCATTATGCCCACTGCCAATTCAAGAGAAAGAGCAAGAGGGCCAGGGATATGCTGATTAAGTGCTATAACCGTTACCCCAAATAACAGGAGCATTAACGTGTGGCCAAGCCCCCAGAAAACACCTGAGAGCGAAGAGCGAACCAAGCGCTTTGTCTGGCTTGCAATTGTTGAAACCGCGATAATGTGATCGGGCTCTGTTGAATGTTTTATTCCTAATGTGAAACCCAGCAATAAAATAGAAAGTAATCCGCTCTCAAGCATCTAAATTCCCCCAGCGGCAAAATTCCGTTTTTCCCTCTCCAATACAGTTAAGTTCATTCATTATATAGCTGTTCCTTCCAGCAATTTATTCATACTTCCGCTTTTATACCCAGCCAGGTCCATAGCTGTATATTTAAATCCAATCAATTTTAATTGCTCAGAGATTTCTTTATGATACTTTAAGAGTTCATTCATATCTGACGGATCAACTTCGATTCTTGCAATTTCATTGTGAACTCTGACACGGACCTGCTTGATTCCAAATCCCTTAATAAACTGCTCGGCCTCATCAACTTTCCTCAACTTCTCAATTGTGATTTTTTCACCATATGCTATTCTGGAGGATAAACATGCTAGTGAGGGTTTGTCCCATGTATCAAGTCCCAGCTCTTTGGAACGGATCCTGATATCGTCTTTCGTAATATCAGCCTCGGCAAGAGGGCCTCTTACATTTTTTTCAATAGCAGCCTTCACACCAGGCCGATGTTCTCCTAAATCATCTTTAATGAGACCAAAGGTCAAGTTATGATAACCTTTTTCAATCATAATTGGATACAAATTTTCAAACAGTCCCTTTTTACAGTAATAACATCTGTTTGAATCATTTTCCGAATATCCGGGAATGGAGAGTTCTGACATCTTAATAATTTGATGCGGGGCATCAATGGCATTGGCGATTCGAATAGTTTCTTCCAGCTCGGAAGGAGGAAAAGATTCCGAGTCAGCTGTAATAGCAAGCACATTTTCTTTTCCTAATGTATCTAAAGCCACCTTTAATAAGTAGGTACTATCTACCCCTCCTGAAAATGCAATAATAATCCGTTCCATCTCTGAAAGTATTTCCTTCAGCTTTTGTTCTTTGACTAAACTGTTATGTATATTCATTTGGACACTTCCCCTCCTGTTATTGTTCTCCGATCACAAACCTGACAACATTTGGGTGGGATTTGAAATCCTTTGACCCTGCGCCATATCCTATTTTCTGAACTTTCATGGAAGGCATGTTCCCGAACTCATTAGCCAGGGTACGGACAATGGCAGCACCAGTAGGTGTCGTCAATTCACTTTGAATGTCAGTTTTCCGCAATGGAATATCTTTTAGAATTTCCAATGTTGCCGGGGCTGGCACAGGATAAAGGCCATGAGCAATTTTGATATATCCATTTCCTGCAGCAACCGGAGTGCAGACTACCTTTTCAATGTTTAATGTATTGTAAGCAATTGCGGTACCTATAATATCAATCATCGAGTCTACACCTCCAACTTCGTGGAAATGCACCTTTTCGAGAGTGCTGTCATGTATTTTTGCCTCTGCTGACCCTATCGTTTCAAACATTTTTAAGGCCGTTTCTTTTTCTGCCTCTTCAAGGTCAGATTCTTCAATTGCTTTTTTTATGTGTGTATAGTGGCGGTGTGAGTGTTTTTCTTCTTCTGTATGAATGACTAATTCCGTACTGGAGATTCCCTTCTTTACAACCTTTTTTGTCCCTAGCGAAAACTCTTCCTTAATTACAGATTTAAGCTTTCTTTCTACAATTGATAAATCAACGCCCAATTCTGTGAAGGCTGCCAGAGACATATCTCCAGCAATGCCGGAAATACCGCAATCTATAAATAATATGTTCATTACATTTACCCCGCTTTGTTTTTTATGTTTAGACTCTTAGCATCAAAGAAGCTGAATAGCCTGCACCAAATCCATTGTCTATATTCACCACCGTTACGCCGGAAGCGCATGTGTTAAGCATGCTTAACAAAGATGTAATGCCATTTAAGTGTGCACCATATCCTATGCTGGTCGGAACCGCTATAACAGGAGTGGATACCAATCCCCCGACTACACTGGGAAGTGCACCTTCCATTCCCGCTACAACAATCAACACATCACACTTTTTAATCTCGTCAATTTGCACAAATAAACGATGAATCCCCGCTACTCCAATATCATAAAAACTTGCGTAATGGTGTCCCATAGCTTCAATCGTCACTTCTGCCTCCCGGGCCACAGGAATGTCAGAAGTCCCTGCACAGATAACCCCAATTTTCTTCTCCGTCTTCAGTTCATAATCCTCAGGCTTATACAAAAGTGTTCTGCCGGATGAATCATATACAGCTCCATCCACCTGCCTGCATACTTCTTCTGCAGATTTTGGGTCAACCCTTGTAGCTAAAACGGTATTCCCCTTATAAACCAAATGCTTAAATATATGTAAAATTTGTTCTGTGGTTTTACCTGCCCCAAAGATAACCTCAGGAAATCCTTGTCTGAATTCACGCTCATCGTCCACTTTGGCAAATCCGTAATCTGTAAAGCCCTTCAATTGTTCCTCAGCTTCCTCAATTGAAAGATGGCCATTTTTTAATTGTGCTAAAATATGTGTAGTATAAGATTGCATTCATTTCTTCCTTTCTTTTCTTCATCTAAAATTTATACCAGCTTAAGGAGGCTCGTAAAAAATGCAGCATGGCCAAGAGCATACTGATCATGACATGATCAAAATTGAAGTAAATCTGGACGACATTCCTGGAGAATGGCTGGGACATGTTATGGACTTATTGTTTCAATCCGGGGCCAATGATGTCTTTTATATACCGATTTACATGAAGAAAAATCGGCCGGGTACCATGCTCCAGGTTTTGTGTGAAAATAAGAAAAAATCCGAGATGATGAATATCATTTTTAGAGAAACCACCACATTGGGCGTGCGATACTACCCACTTTCTGTAAATCGTCTTGGCCGAAAATTTCGAAAGGTTGAAACACCATGGGGGACCGTCTCTGTTAAAGAGGGGCTGATGCAAGGTGAAATTGTTCAGCAAGCCCCGGAATTCAGTGATTGCAAAGCTATATCTGAGCAATACGGAATACCATTAAAATTGGTTTTTCAAGAGGTTTGGAAGCAGCTGAAATAAATCCAAATCAACTAATCCAACAATCTGGCAAAAGGACCTCCACCTATCCAAATGGCAGGTCCTTTTGACTTGAATTAGCTTCCGAAACTGCCAATGATTTATAAATTTATTAATTCAGAAAATTCCTTTGCCTTTTCAGTCAGTTTCAAATAATCCTCATCCGAATTTAGATTTTTTGCATTTACTAACGAACTGCCTACTCCTGCGGCAACTGCCCCCGCTTTTAAATATTCACGGATATTTTGAACATCAATACCCCCGGTTGGCATCAGCGGAATATGCGGAAGCGGGCCCTGCAGGCTTTTGAAATAAGAGACACCCATGACATCGGCTGGGAACACCTTAATAAGATCTCCGCCATTTTCATAGGCTGTCAGGATTTCAGTTGGGGTGAGAGCACCAGGGATACTGAGTACACCGTAACGTTTTGCCAGTTTAATGGTTTCCGCATGAACGATTGGCGAAAAGATAAACTCCGCTCCAGACATAATGACTGCACGCGCTGTTTCAGGATCCAGCACGGTCCCTGCCCCTACGATTGCCTGGTTTCCAAACTCTTCTCTTACTTTTTCTATTAACGAGCAAACCTTTGGTGTTTCAACTGTTATCTCAAATGTGCTGACACCGCCGGCCAGCAGCGCATGAGCAATGGGCAAAATCTGATCCTGGTTTGCACCGCGAATAACAGCAACAATCTTGCTCTTCTTTAACTCTTCTAACTTGCTCACTGATTTTCCTCCTTTTTATCTCGTAACATCTTCCAGATTGCCATTCATAAAGGACACAAGATCAGATCGAGTTGGCAAGCCTTCTGCATCGCCATTCACCATTGTTACCATTGCTCCCATAGCGTTGCCCTGCAGTACTGCTTCTTCAAGCATTTTTCCGTCCAGCAGTCCTGAAAGAACACCTGCAGCAAATGCATCACCCGCCCCAACCGGGTCAATTACCCGCTCAACCATAAAGCCTGGAATTATCTTCACCAAACCGGATGGAGATGAAATCAGCGATCCTTCTTTTCCCAATTTCATAATGACTGTTTCAATCCCAAGATCATGAAAGTTCTCCACATATTCCTCAGGTGATAATGCGCCGAACAGAAACTCTGCTTCGGAAATGCCAGGAAGGACTATATCACTTTCAGAGGCATATTTTTTCAAAAAATGGCGTGCTTCTGCTTCATCACGCCAAATTTTCAAACGGAGGTTTGGATCAAAAACGATTTTCGTTCCATTTCCTTTTGCTATCCGGATTGCTTTTTCAAGCATTTCCCTGCATGAGGGGCTGAGTCCTGGCGTAATGCCTGTAAGATGAAGGTACTCAGCATCTAAAATGGACTCATCCAAAAGCCAGTCGGCATTCATTCTGCTGGCCGCAGAATCTTTTCTATAATAATAGACACGCGTGTCATTCATGCGCCTGAACTCTTTAAAAAATACGCCTGTCGGCGCATTTTGATCGCGCGTCACATAGGAAACATCCACTCCTTCGCCGCGGATGAATGACAGCATTGCATCACCAAATTCATCCTCCCCAAGACGGCTGATCCATCTCGAACGATGTCCGAGACGGCTCAATCCGATGGCGACATTGGACTCTGCCCCGCCAAATTTCATAGAAAAAGAATGGGCATGGCGAAGCATGCCCTCCTCATTCGGTGTAAAAAGAGCCATCGTTTCCCCGATTGTTACTACATCCATGTCTATCAGCCCTCTTTCTTCTGTGAATCACCTTTTACGGAATTGGATAGTGTTCCAATGTTTTCAATGGTAATACTCATTTTGTCACCGTCTTTCAGCCACACCTTTGGATCCCGGCCCATTCCAACTCCTGGAGGCGTTCCTGTTGCAATTAAGTCACCCGGTCTTAGCGTCATAGACTGCGATAAAAAGGAAATAATCTGCGGTATGGTGAATATCAGGTTGCTTGTATTGGAATCTTGCATAATTTCCCCGTTGAGTTCGAGTGAGATTGATAGACTATGCGGATTCCCTGCTTCATCCTTTGTCACGATCACTGGTCCTGTTGGCGCAAAGGTGTCGGCTGTTTTGCCCCGGGACCACTGTCCGTCCTTAAATTGCAGATCGCGCGCGCTAATATCATTCATGATCGTGTAGCCAAAAACATAATCGTTTGCCTCTTCTTCCGTTACCCGCTTAGCTTCCTTTCCAATGACAACAGCAAGCTCTGCCTCAAAATCAACTTCACTTGAATTGATAGGAATCTCCACCGCGTCATGATGGCCGACGATGGCATTCGCATATTTTGAAAAGATCACCGGTGAAGCAGGCGGCTCCATTCCGGTTTCTCTGCAATGATCAATGTAATTCAAGCCAACACAAATGATTTTTTCCGGAGCCTGCATCGGCGGAAGGATTTTCACATCGGATATTGGAAAAACAGCCTCCTCATTGGTACCCTGGCTAATAAGCTTTTCAGCAAGCGGCAGCAGTTCTTCACTTCTTTCTATAAAGGTTTTCAGGCAGGAAGGAAATTGATTTCCGGCAAGTATTGTTAAGCTGATGGCTTTATCTCCCTGGACAACACCAATATGCTGTTGAGAATTAATCGTGAAAGCAGCAAGTTTCATATTCGGCACTATCCTTTCTTACGTAAGGGCATAAGGTGTTTTTTCACCTTTTAAAACCTGTACGATATTTTTCGCGGCCTTTTGTCTTAGCTCCACCATGGCTTCCTCTGAATACCAGGCGCTGTGCGGAGTAATAATGACATTATCCATATGAAGAAGCGGGCTATCGATGCTAATTGGCTCTTCTTCGGCTACATCGAGAGCGGCACCTGCTATAATGCCATTTTCAAGCGCTTCTATCAGGGCCTTTTCATCAATGATCGGACCTCGTGCAGTGTTAATGATGACAGCATTTTTCTTCATTTGGCTAAATCGGTCTGCATTTAATAAATGGAAGGTATCCTTAATTAACGGAACATGTACCGACAAATAGTCGGCTTCCCTTATGATTTCATCCAGCTCCATTTTCTGCACTCCGGCAGATGCCATATCCTCTGCGGAAACAAAGGGATCATATGCAGCCAATTTAAAACCAAGAGGCTTTACCTTTTCAATAAACCTTCGTGGAATGCGCCCGAATCCAAGAACCCCTACTGTTTGGCTGTTAAAACGGTGAATAGGGACACAGGCTTTGAAATCCCAGTTTCCTTTTTTCACTTCATTATTTAATAGAGTCACTTTACGGGCCCATGATAAAAGAAGAGCCAGTGCATGGTTTGATACCTCTTCCATCCCATAATCAGGGACGTTAGCAACGGTAATGCCCTTTTCATTGGCTGCATCTAAATCAATCGTGTTCACACCAACACCATAGCGGGAAATCACCTTGGCATTCTCAAGGGATTCTATTACACGTCTGGAGATTGGCGCGTATTGATTTAAAATGGCGTCTGCATATTTGGCCTGCTCGGCCACCTCATCTTCCGTTTTGCACTGCGCTTTGACGAATTCAATATCAAGACCGCTTTCTTTAAATACGTCTTCCTCATATTTGAGATTTTCAAATTCATAGTCTGTTAAAAGTACTTTAAATGCCATTCTTTTCACCCCTGGAATAATAGTAAGAAATCCCTGGAACGGATTGGAACCGTTCAGGGATTGAAAATTATTTAGCTAGCGTTTTTTCAGCCTTCGGAACCCCAAGCCCTTCTGCACCAAGCTTTGAAGTAACAGCTTCCGGATAGTAGCGTTCAATCATTTGAATACCAATAGAAGCACGTCGTACACGCTCTTTTACGAGTGAGATATTCGTGCTTTCCCATTGCTTTCCGGAAGGATACACATCCGGGTGATTGCGAAGGCCAAATTTAATATAAACTGGAGCGAGCACCCGAATGATTTCCGGGATTTCGTAGTAGCGCAGGAAACCGCCGAAATTATCCGGAACCTCCACGTACAAATCAATCGGAATATCAATGGCCTGGCGGATGGCAGCAAGCTTTGCGAGCGGTAAGGCGGAAGGTACATTATACGTATCTGCTCCGATATCCTGCATCAGTTTTACTGAAACAGGGTTTGCCGAGCCCATTTGCACAGATACCTTTACTACGAAGTCTTCTGGGAGCTGGCCCTTTTTCTTCATTTCTTTTGTTAATAGAAGAAGTCCTTCATCAGCTACAAGTGCGCCTCTCAAGCCCAGTTCAGCACCGCGCTTTAAATCCTCCATGGCATAAACAAGCTGATCCGCTCCCTCGTGGCGAAGCGCCTGTGATTTGCCCCCCGATGTAAACGGAGCAGCACTGATATCCCATGTACCTCGCGGACCAACGAATAAGCTCAGCTCCATTCCGCGCTCTGCAGTCAGCTCGCACATTTCTTTGATTTCCTCATCTGTTTGAAGCATAATTCCGCTTCCCTGTGAGACACGGTGAATCGTCAAGCCAAGGCGATCGATTTCTTCAAGCGTGGCTTTTAACGCTTCAGGCCCTTCAACGCTTGGAATCTCAACCCGGTATTGTGCACCGTCGGGGAATCTTTTTGCCGATGTCGGCAATTCTTGAAAATCGCTGGATGGGTAGCCTAATTGTTCAAGCAATTCGCGGGATTCTTTCATAATTGGACGCCTTCTTTCGTTTCAATAGTTTTTAATAAACTTCGAACATTTTCACGTAAATCGGCAGGGTATACATCAAACGGAACACGATGCCCTGCTGCTGTTTCAAACCATCGCTGATGAACAGCTTCTTTCATCGTTGTAAAAAAGGTCGGGCAATACGTATAAACATCCATTAGCCTGGAGATTTGCTGGTGGTTAGTCCGGGCTTCGGCTAAATCCCCTCTTTGATAAGATTCATATAAATCCACTGAGACCTCTGGAGCAAATACAGCACTGCCATTGATGCTGCCAGCGGCGCCAATCATCAGGGCCGGGAGCATATGCTCGTCAAAGGCTGAGAAAACAAGGAAATCAGGACGGACCTTTTTCACTTCTGTAATTATCTGCCGAATATGGCCAAAATCACCGACAGTTTCTTTAATGCCAGAAATGTTCGGATAGTCTTTGGCCAATTTGACGATTAGCTCAACCGGCAAATTTTGGCCGGTTAATTGCGGGATATTGTAAATAAACACAGGGAGCTCTGTATGATTGGCAACTGTTGAATAAAAGCGATAAAGCTGATCATCTGAAAGCTTCCAATAGTAAGGGCTGACAACAAGCACACCATCTGCTCCCTGTTCCTCTGCATAAGAAGTCAGTTCAAGGACTTCCTTAAGAGCTGTATGGCCCACACCAACCATAACTTTTACGCGCCCATGGATATGTTTAATCATTTCCCTGACATAAAGCTTCCGCTCTTCGATGGAAAGAGAAGAAAACTCACCTGAGCTGCCCATCAGCAATATCCCATGAATATTCTGAGAAATCAGCTTATCAAGATACCTTCTATTCAGCTCCAAATCCAAATTTCCCGCTTCATCAAATAAAGTGACAACCGGGGGAATAATTCCATGAAAGCTCATTCGATTTCCTCCTCATTTACCATTCGGCAATGCTGCCATCTTCATGGCGCCAAATAGGATTTTTCCAATCATGTCCGGCTTCCGCTGCCTGCTTTACTTTTTCCTCGTTAATCTCTATACCTAGTCCAGGCTGATCCGGAATGTTTACATAGCCATCTTTATAGGCGAATACTTCAGGATTATTAATATAATCGAGAATGTCCATTCCCTGGTTATAGTGAATGCCCAGGCTTTGTTCCTGGATGATGAAATTTGGAGTAGAAGCATCCAGATGAACCGAAGATGCCAGTGTCATTGGTCCAAGAGGACAATGCGGTGCAATCGACACATCATACGCCTCAGCCATTGCGGCAATTTTCTTTCCTTCCAGAATACCGCCTGTGTGCGAAAGGTCAGGCTGGATAATATCTACATATCCGTCCTGCAGAAGCTGCTTGAATCCCCAGCGTGTATACATCCTTTCACCGGTGGCAATTGGACAGGTTGTATGCAGGGCAATCTCACGCAGAGCCTCATTATTTTCCGGAAGCACCGGTTCTTCAATGAACATTGGGCGATATGGCTCCAGCTCTTTCACTAATGTTTTGGCCATGGTTTTATGAACGCGGCCATGAAAATCAACCCCTATGCCGAAGTCCTTGCCGAGTGCCTCACGAATGGAAGCCACACGCTCAATAACCGCTTCCACTTTTGAAAAGCTGTCTATGTAGTTCATTTCTTCAGAGGCATTCATCTTAATCGCTTGAAAGCCCTGTTCCTGCTTTACTTTTGCTTCCGCAGCAACTTCAGCCGGCCGGTCCCCTCCGATCCAGGAATACACTTTAATCTTCTGGCGCGCTTTGCCCCCGAGCATTTCATAGACTGGTATATTGTAATACTTGCCTTTAATATCCCAGAGCGCCTGCTCGATCCCGGAGATCGCACTCATCAAAATTGGGCCGCCACGGTAAAAACCGCCACGGTACAATGTTTGCCATATATCTTCAATGTCATTAGGATTGCGGCCAATGATATAATCTGACAGTTCATTGACAGCTGCCTTCACGGTTTCAGCGCGCCCTTCAACAACAGGCTCTCCCCAGCCGGAGATGCCTTCATCTGTTTCAATCTTTAAAAACAGCCAGCGCGGCGGAACTTTATATAATGAAAGTTTCGTAATTTTCATATGGGCACCTCGCAACTTTTTTATAAAAAGGAGATTTCTATTTTGGAAATCTCCTTTTTAGGTTTGAATGGTTTTCCTCAATTAGCCGGTTTAAGAGCCCTTTATGAAAACTGTTTTAATGGCTGTATAGAATTCTTTTGCAGCTTCACCTTGTTCACGTGAGCCTGTACTTGAAGCCTTCATTCCGCCAAATGGCGCCTGAAGTTCTACACCGGCGCTTTCCGCATTGATCCGGACGAGACCCGCTTCAATTTCATCGATGAATTCCAGGATCGAGCTGATATCGGAAGTAAAGATCGATGCACTCAATCCATATTTTGTATTGTTTGCCACTTCGATTGCTTCTTCCAGGTCAACGGCTCTAATAAGAGCAATCACTGGCCCGAAAATCTCTTCCTGTGCAATCGTCATGTCTGGTGTCACTTCTTCAAAAATCGCCGGTTTTACGAAGAAGCCTTTATCATATTCTCCGCCTGTAAGTACTTCGCCGCCATGAACCAGTCTGGCTCCTTCATTTTTACCGATTTCAACGTACTTATTGAATGTGTTGAATTGGCTTTCGCTTGCACAAGGCCCCATCCAGATGCCTTCTTCAAGGCCGTTTCCGACTGTGATTTTTTCAGAAGCTTCGATAAGCTTTTGCTTGAATTCGTTATAAACATCGGCTTCTACGATAACGCGGCTTGAAGCCGTACATTTTTGTCCAGATGAGCGGAATCCGCCGCTGATGACCGCTTCAACAGCCTGGTCAAGGTTGGCATTTTTCGCAACAATAACAGGGTTCTTTCCGCCCATTTCAAGCTGGAATTTGATTCCGCGCGCAGCAGCTGCTTTCGCTACGCTTTGTCCGACACTTTCTGACCCTGTAAAAGTAATGGCATTCAATTTAGGATGATCGATCAATCCCTGGCCAATCTCAGAGCCTGAACCCGTTACAAAATTTAAGACACCTTCAGGGAAGCCGGCCTCTGCAAAGCACTCGACCACCTTAGCAGCAGTGACAGCCGCTTCGCTCGCAGGCTTGAATACAACTGTATTTCCGTACACAAGGGCAGGCGCGATTTTCCAGATTGGAATCGCAACCGGGAAATTCCAGGGAGTGATAACACCTACAACCCCAAGGGGAGCACGCTTTGTGAACATAAGGGCATCTTTATCAGTTGATGGAATCACGTCCCCCTCTTTGCGCATTCCTTCTCCTGCATAATAACGGAGGATGGCGATACCTCGGGCTGTTTCTCCTTTTGCTTCAGGAAGGGTCTTTCCCATTTCCCTTGTCATGCTTTCCGCAATTTCATCCAGCCTAGATTCCAGGATGTTTGCTGTCTGGAACAATAGCTGTCCTCTTGCCGCCTGGCCAAGCTTGCGCCATGCTTTCTTCGCATTGAATGCCGCTTCTACAGCCTGGTTCAGCTCTTCTTCAGTAGATTTTTGAACGTAGCCGACTGCTTCCTTTGTAGCAGGGTTAATGCTTTCAATAACATTACCGGATGCGGATTCTTTCCATTCGTTATTAATGAAGTTGCTGTATGTTTTTGTTTCGATTGTCGTTTTCATGCTATAATCTCTCCTTTTTAATAGGCTTTTTTAGCTCCTATAAACTTGCCTGTTGATATCTGCTTCATGGGCTCTGCCAACTATTGGCGGTCTGACGTTCGGCGCATTTGGGTCTGCGGGTCTTTGGATGCTGAAATAACCCTGCAAATATGAACCAAATTTGAGTTTCTGCAGAATACCGTTGGCCGGTAAATCCGGTGGTTTGGCCGGTATTTTTCTAATTTCGGCCGGTAAATGCCCTGGTTTGGCCGGTATTTTTCTAAAAATGGCCGGTAAATGTTACCCTGCCCGCTAATTCGAGTTAGAAAATCTTGTAATTTCGTTCATTTAGCCGATTTTTTCTAATTTCAGCCGGTAACTGCAGAACCTCTTATTAAAATGTTGGACCAATACGCCAAATTCCGAAGTCATGCTGCTTCAATATTTCCGCTTTTGTCAATTTGCCATTTGCGACAGCCTGGATTTCCTTCATGATCCGTCCGCCGACTTCTCCGACTGTTTCTTTGCCGTCAACGATGGTTCCGGCATCAAGATCCATGTTTTCGTTCATGCGTTCGAACATTGGTGTGTTTGTCGAGATTTTAATAACAGGGGCAATCGGCGATCCGGTTGGTGTTCCGCGCCCGCTGGTGAAAAGAACGATTTGTGCTCCGCCTGCAACCATACCCGTTAGCTGTTCAATATCATGGCCCGGGGTATCCATCCAGACCAGCCCTTTTTTGGTTGGCCTTTCTGCATAGTCAATCACTTCTTCCAAACGTGTCGAGCCTGACTTTGTTGCAGCTCCAAGCGACTTTTCTTCAAGAGAGCTCAATCCGCCCTCAATGTTGCCCGGGCTTGGATTGCCGGTACGGATATCAACACCCATCTGGATGGAGCGGTTTTCCATCATTTTAATGACGGCATACGCTTTTTTTGCGACCGAATCATTAGCTGCACGGTTGGCCAGCAAATGCTCTGCACCGATTAATTCAGTTGTTTCAGCTAAAATGGCGGTGCCGCCCTGTTCAACCAGCATGTCGCTTGTACGCCCGACAGCCGGGTTTGCCGAAAGGCCGGAGCATGCATCAGAGCCCCCACATTCTGTACCGACAATCAATTCGCTGAAATCACATAGCTCACGCTGCACCATAGATGCATCCTGAACCATTTTCACCGCAATTTTAGCCACCTCGGCAATGGTTTGAAGTGTGCCGCCATGTTCCTGTATCGATACGGTCTCGACCGGCTTGCCGCATTTGGCAATTTCGTCGCCGATACGGTGTGCCTGATGGGTTTCACAGCCTAAGCCGAGAACAATCACACCGTAAACATTTGGGTTCATTCCCATTCCGGCATATGTTCTGGCCGTCTGGTCATAATCGGTTCCAACCTGTGCACAGCCATGCTGGTGTATGAATGTAACCGTTCCGCTTACAAGCTCCGTCACCCGCTGTGCCGTTTGCGTTGCACAAGTAATCGTAGGCAGGATCAGCACATGGTTTCTTACTCCAACACGGCCATCAGGACGGCGGTAACCCCAAAACTGAAGTTTTTCATTGAACAATCTTGTCACCCCTTCCTCTTTTGCCTTCAAGGTTATGAACATGCACATGTTCTCCGGCATCGATCGGGGCGACTGCCGCCCCGATTACCTCACCATATTTAATAATGTCGTCTCCCTGGGGAATGGCCCGGACTGCAAATTTATGGCCAAAGCGGATAGGCTCAAGAATTCTGACTGTTTTTTCGATGCCCTCTGTTTTAACAATCACTTCCGCTCCCGCAGGTATATCGGAAAGAGCTACAGCTACACTATCCTTTTCATTTAAAAAAAGTGTCTTGTACTCACTCATTTCCTCACCCCTTAGCGGCTTGCCCCACTTTTTCACTTTGGACAACCGGGTTATTCAGGATGCCAATGCCAGGGATTTCAATTTCAATCCGGTCATTTTCCGCTAAAGTAAATTCGTTTGGCGGCACAACGCAGGTTCCTGTAAGAAGGACCGTTCCGTCAAAGATTTGGTTATCCAGCACCAGGTATTGGACCAGCTCATCCAGAGTGCGCTTCAGCTGGCTGACTTGGGCATCTCCATAAAATACAAGCTCTTCATCCCGGTAGATGCGGCAAATAATCTGAAATTCATAAGGATCTGAAACAGTCTCGGCCAATACAATGGCCGGCCCTATGGAGCAGGAATTCTTCCAAACCTTTGCCTGCGGCAGATACAGAGGATTTTCCCCTTCTATATCCCGGCAGCTCATATCATTTCCAGCCGTATAGCCAAGCACCTTGCCATCTTTATCAATGACAAGCCCCAGCTCAGGCTCCGGGATTTGCCAGTTGGAATCGGATCGAAGATATACAGGATCATTGGGACCTACCGTTCTTGCAGATGTTGACTTGAAAAAGATTTCCGGACGCACAGCATCATAGACTTTGTCATAGAAGGTCTCTCTGTCAAGCTTTCCTTGTGTCGCTTCATAGTTTCGCGCTTCCCTGCTTTTTTTATAGGTTACGCCTGAAGCCCAAACTTCCGGAGCATCAATTGGAGTGGTTAACTGAAGATTTTCCAGCGGCAGTTTTTCTGATTTATCGGCAATTTGTTTTACAATATCAAACGCTGTTTTGTTATCTTCGCGTGCTTTAGCAATCAGTGACATAAAATCGCTGAATGGAAGGTCGGCTGCTTCATTCGCATTCGTTACAGCTGCCAGTTGTTTTTCATTTCCTTTTAGATAGCGGATAATTCTCATGTTAACTCCTCCTGAATGACTATTTGCCATTTTTTTAAATTTTTAATTAATTTTGCATGCATTAGAGCTATGCCTTCAGCATTAAGCCAACCATTGGGAACCCTTCTCAGCAGGCTCCCGGCCGGCAAGGAATGATAATCTTTTACTCACCTAAATTTTTTGGTACTCATACCCGAGGTCCTGCGATATGCTGGTGCTGCACTCTTTCAGGAGTCCCACGTGGTGTTCACGGACTTCATCCGTTACTTTAGCAGCAGGCATGGACATGCTTATCCCTGCTATTACCTCACCGGAATAGTCTTTAATCGGAACAGCATAACAGACAATGCCCGGTTCGTTTTCTTCATTATCCACTGAATAGCCAGCCGTGCGGACATGAGCGATCTCCGAGAGTAGTTCTTCTTTCGATGAGATTGATTTTGGTGTTTGTCTTGTGTACTGATAGTTTTCAAGAAACTGATCCAGTTCGGCATCTGTTTTCGTCGAAATGAGCGATTTGCCTACCGCACTTGTATGAACGGGAACCCGGCGTCCGATGCGGGAGTATAGAACCGTAACTCCGCTTCCTTCAACCTTATCGATATAAACACCTTCCTGTCCATCGAGAATGACCAGGTGGACCGTTAAGTTCGTCATGGCGGATAGCCTTTCAAGATGCTTTCTGGCAACTTTCCGCAAATCAAGATTACTCAGGACCATATTGCCCCTTTCGAAAAGCTTAAGCCCCAGACGATACTTTCCATTTTCCTCATTTTGGGAGATGTATCTCTGTTCCTGCAAAGTCTTCAGCAGAGAATGAACCGTGCTTTTATGCAGATTCATTCTTTTGCTGATTTCTGTAATGGATAATTCTCTTTCCCGCTCGTCAAATAAATCCATAATTTTTAATGCACGTTCCACTGATTGGATAATAGGCATTTCCGCTCACTCTCCTAGTTCTATTTAGCCTAATTTTACAGGAATTTTGACGAGCTTGCCTCTTTAATTTGCAACAGTGCCTGCTTCTTGAAGCAAAACATCTGTCTCATAATCCAGAACTGCATCCTCGGCTACGGCCAGCGGAACCACTCCGTTTGCAGCATCCGTATGGCCATACATGCGATTGCTTGCTGCAACCAGCTTCTGGCGTGCCTTCATTCGCTGCTTTCTCTCCTCCACAAGAGATTGGCGATCTGCTTTTAAGCTGTCAGTAAAGGCATGGACAACCTTCCCTGCGAAAAGCTGGGTTTTGTCTACAAAATCAATGCGCCGTCCCCGAAGCTGAAGATGTACAACATCACCTGTCTGAAGGAAGCCAATGCCGCCGCCCTCATATCCTTCCGGTGTCATATGTCCAATTGCAGCACCGTATGTAACGCCGGAATAGCGCCCGTCACTGATAATGGTTGCGACCTTTTTCATGACCCGGTTGGCATTAATATGCTGCATAGGTGTAAACATTTCCGGCATTCCAAATGCTACCGGACCCTGACCGGCAATGACAACTGAAATTTTCAATATGCCTTTTTCAGCCATCTCGTCAAATAGCTTTTCGTATGATTCTTCTTTTAAAAGTTCCCATTCCCCTCTGTTGTTATATTTCAGTGTTTCAAGCAGCAGGTTATGGTCAAATAGCTTATCCTTTTTAATATCGTTAAGCAGATTCGAGTCAAGCAGGCTTCTGTTTGCATCATCTTCATTCTCAAAATAAAGAACAAATGCCAGCTTATCATCGAATTGATCAAGCTGCGGTGTCGGCATTCCGCTGATTTTTACCACTGCGCTTTCAAAGAAATTGCCCTGCAGGACGTCCACTCCGCTAAATGCCCTGCGCGGTGCTTCAGCAGATAATATAACAGGATTTTCTTTTACATTTAATGCCTGGAGGCTTCTTGTGATGGCGAGACGCTCTCTCCAGGTTCGGGCTGCAACTGTTGGCGCATCCTGATCCATCGGTACACCATGTTCAAGCAATTCGTAAAACAGCGTTTCCATTCCCCTGCTCGTTCCGCTGCAGCACTGCATGGCGAGCGAGTAAATATCACGGCCTTCTGTCAGACTGTAGTCAAACAAATCCGGAATAGGATGCTCATGATGTATGTGGTCCAAATCCCATAGACTAAAATTGTATCCGCCATAGAGCATGCCCGCAACAATATGCATCATCAGGTTAGTAGAACCGCCGGATGCACTATGAATGCGGATCGCATTCTTGATATTGGCAGCCACAATATTGGAAACACCATACTTTTCTTCATTAATCATAGTGGCAAAGCTGTCAAGAACCGAATTGATCTGCCTTTGTGTCGGCGGATCTGTCAGAAGCTCCACCGCCGGATGAACAAGGCCCAGTCCAGCTACAAGATGCCTGGAGCTATTTCCAGTTCCATTAAAGGCACAAACCCCTCCCTGTCCATCACATGTCGCAACTGCCAGCCTCATTTCAAAATACTTATGCTGTTCCTTTGTTAAGATGCCCCGCTCATATGCACGCTCGAACACACCCTGGAACGCTGTATTTGATGAACATTGCAAAATATATGCCATTGTGTCACGCAAATCAGCCGCCACATCAGCCGCTCCATTCAATTCAGCTTTTTTCGCCAGCTCTTCAAGCTCTGCGATTACATCGTCCGGAATCGATCCGCCTTCGAGAACATGTGCAGGGGCAAATGTTGCAAAAAATGGAGCTTCTCCGCGGCTGCGTCTTACCCGATCAACATGTGCCAGCGCACTGACAACGCCCAGCGGCTGCTTATCACAGCCTTGAATGACGAATGCACCATGATAACTATGTGCTTCAAGCTGATTGACGACCATTTGGGCAACAGCGTTCCTGCTTTGAAGGGAATAGCTCATCCCCTGATTGCTTTGGGCAGTGCCATCACACATAACCGGGGTGGAAAAATAAAAGGGAACCCCGCCATTCTGCCAGATGCGGATGGCTGCACGTGCAGAGGTCTGATAGTCCATGATGTGAGCGGGATGGTCAGATGAACCTCCGATAATGGCAATTCGCGGAGCATTTACTTCAAGGCGGTTGTAAATTTCCTCGAGTGTCCAATCCGGCTTTCCTCCTTCATAGGAAGAACCAAGTGTCTGTTTTGCCCGGTCCAGCAGTCCAGCTACCGTAATCGGTTCATTTGCTTTTCCCTGCACATTGTCACGGTATGGATTTACAGGATTATCTATAAGCGGGTATAAATGTGTCATATGAACACTCCTTATCTATCAATCTGCAAGAATAGTTTTTTGCAGATAATCTTCTGATTAATCGAGCACCAATTCCTGGAGATCGGAAATAATTTCCAAATTGCTGTTTTGTTTCGCTTCCTCAATCAAACTCTCTGAGATCCAGATTTCTCCGATGTCTAATGTATTCTTGATTCGAACAGCTTTTACCTTGTTTAAGTCAAAGGCATTGCAGGTTTTAATCGCAGCCTTGACAGCAAGCTCCTTTGTTTCAAGCACCATTGGAAGCTTTATGACTTCGATGACGGTGCTGGTCAGAGCATTTGCATAGCCTTTTTCCCATATAATTCCATCTACGGCCGCTTTTGTAGTCATGTCTGCCATGCCGATGCCATTCGCATTTCCATGCGTTTTTTCGGTTAAGCCCAGCACCACGGTTCTTTTTATATCCGGTCCGCCGGTTGCATATGGCGTAGCGAAATTCCCTGTAATATTCGGGTCCATCCCGTCACCTGAAATATCTTTTCCAAGCTCGTCGACAATCAGGACATCAAACTCATCAAAGTGAATTTTGGGCATTAAAGATTTGGCCTCTTTCAGAAGTTCCGGCTCCACTGTCTCCAGGTCTTCTGACGGAACTGCAACAACCTTTGCAATCTTGTCATAAGCATTTTCGAGAGAGGCAAGGCCGAAAATGATTGGAGCTTCTGATAATGAAATTTTGGCCATTTCCGGCACATGCTCTGCCATATATTTAAAACTAAAGGCATGAGCGGCTTCCGCCCCTTTTTGTTTTCCGAGCCCGATGGTAATCATTTTCATAAGGCCGCTTTCAACCGGTCCGCGGAATGCTGTATGAGGTTTGATCCTGTTAATGACAACAATCTTGTCAGCTTCATAGGCGTTTCGGTCAATATAGACCGGAAGCCCATTTGGAAGCTCGCCAATCTTGACAACTTCCATGGAGGATTTAATCGGTGCCTCAACAGCACCTTCCGTTACACCCAATTGGTGAAGCACATCAATCTGGCCTTCCGAGGTAGCACCGCCATGGCTTCCCATTGCAGGTACGATAAACGGCTGCCCTCCGACACGTTTAATTTCTCTGACCGTTTCACGAACCAGAACAGGCAAATCTGCCAGTCCCCTGCTTCCAACCGCAATCGCCACGGAATCTCCTTGATTAATTCTTGCCAGCACATTGGTGTCATTCAGGGTTTTCCGTACCGCATCCGCCACATCTTCCAGCTGGGGTGCGTGGAAATTCTGTCTTACTTTTACCATTCTGGGAATAGGAATATCCTTTAAGATTTCTTTAATAATGTCCATTACCTTTTCTCCTTCATTAATTCAGCCATGCAAGCGGCACTGTAATAATTTCTGGGAATAGGATCAATAGAAGAAGCACAATGACATGAACAACCAGGAATGGCCAAATTCCTTTCGTCAACTCAACCAGGCTGATTTTGCTGATTCCGCAGCCAACATATAAAACAGTGCCCACCGGAGGTGTAATCAATCCAATACATAGATTGATAACCATGACAATTCCGAAGTAGACTGGATCGATTCCGGCCATCTTAACAAGCGGCAGCAGCACTGGTGTGAAAATAAGAATAGCCGGTGTCAGATCCATCACAAGGCCAATCAGCAGCAGGAAAATCATTATGACCATCATTAAGATCAGAGGACTTTCAACTAATGATCCCATGTAGCCCGCAATCTCTGCAGGAACATTTGCGACCGTAATAAGCCAGGCTGATACCATGGCAGCAGCGGCCACAAACATCACAACACTCGTTGTTTTTGCTGAAGCAATTAAAACCCGATACAGCTCTTCCAGCTTCAGCTCACGGTAAATGAATAAGCCAACAAACAAGGCATAAAATGCAGCTACAACGGCAGCTTCAGTAGGGGTAAAAACGCCGCCCCGCAGACCGCCAATAATGATGACTGGAAGCATTAAAGCAAAACTGGCATCCTGAATCGCTTTCCAAATTTCTTTGGCTGATTTTCGCGGGGGAAGCTCACTTGTATCCTTCCGTGACATAAAGAACCAGCCAATCATGAGCCCGACTCCCATCATTATTCCGGGAATGATGCCGCCCATGAATAAATCTGTGATGGATACACCCGCGGTTACCCCAAATAAAATCATGGGAATGCTTGGCGGTATAACAGGAGCTATAATACCTGATGCACAGATGATGCCTGTTGAGGTGTTTACGTTATAACCTTTTGCGATCATCATGGGAATTAAAATTGCCCCAAGTGCTGCTGTATCTGCAACAGCGGAACCCGATAACCCTGCAAAAAGAATACTGGCAATAATGGCTACAAAACCAAGGCCGCCACGAATGTGCCCTACCAGCGCCATGGAAAAGTCTACGATGCGCTTGGAGATTCCTCCTGCATTCATCAGTTCTCCAGCTAAAACAAAAAACGGGATAGCCATTAATGAAAAGTTGTTAGCTCCATTGATCAGGTTCTGGGCAACGATCTGGCTATCAAACGTTCCCATGGCAAACATCAGCATAACCGCGCTGGCAAGCAGGGCAAATGCAATTGGCACCCCTAATGTCAGTGACCCAAACAGCGACCCTAAAAATACTCCAATCATGGCGAAAATTCCCCTCCTTTCCCTACGCTGTTATTTTGCAATGATTTTCTCTTCCTGGTCAGTGTTAACTTCTGCTAAGACATCATCAGGGGATTGAACGATCGTCAGGTTATCAGATTTTCCCCGGATAGCCTTAAAGAGGCTTGCTATTATGATAATCATCATCCAAATGCTGGACAGAACACCTATCCCATATAAAAAGGAAAGGGGCATGCCTGTCGCCGGACCGGTACTGTTCATATTGAGAAGAGTCATTTTCCAGCTTCCCTCCAAGATCAGCCATAGCAGGTAAAGGACTATTGCATTACTGATCAGAAAGGCAACTTTTTGGAGTCCCTTTGGCAAGGCATTGACAACGATGTCCACGCCAAGGTGCATTCTATCCTTCAATGCAGCAATGGCCCCCAGAAAGACCATCCAGACAAAAAAGTAGCGGGACATTTCTTCAGACCAGGTAAGACCTGAATTGAATACATATCTCAAAACAACATTTCCAAAGACGGAGAGGGACATGGCTGCCAGTGAAAAGGCAATCGCAATGTTTAATAGTTTGGTAGAAAAAGAGTTAATTTTGCTAAACACAGCTTTCTCCTCCCTGCAATTTAAGCTCGGAGGAATAACAGGGTTATATCCTCCAGGCTTCTTCTTCCTGCTACTCTGCTTCCGCACGGATGCGATCAGCTAAATCCTTCGCCCAATCAAATTCACTGTAAATGTCTTCATACAAAGGCTGTGCTGCTTCTTCCATCTCAGCTGAAAACTCTTCTGAAGGAGCTGTAAACTTTAAGCCATTGTCTTCGAGAAATTTCTTATCTTCTTCATAGCTCTTCTCAAGGAGGTCAAATTCATAATCTGCAGCTTCTTTTGAAGCCTTTTCAATAATTTTCTGCTGCTCTTCCGTCAAACCGTTCCAAAAATTACTGTTGATAATATATAAGTTAGGGCTGAACATATGCTTTGATTCCAAAATATCGCTTTGTACCTCATACCAGCCGGATGCCCTAACTGTAGCAATTGGGTTGTCCTGGCCATCAACTACTTTTTGCTCCATCGCTGTGAATACTTCAGAGATTGGAAGAGGAGTCACATTAGCGCCAAGTAATTTTCCCAGCTCAATATAGTTTGGTATATTCGGCATTCTCAGGCGGAGTCCATCAAGATCTTCTAAACTATCAATCGTTTTGTTTGAGGAAATCATCCTAAATCCATTTGCACTCCAGGCAAGGGGCTTTACACCATGTTCAGATTCAAGGTCTTCTGTCAATTCATCGCCAATCGGCCCATTCAATACCTTTTTTGCATGGTCAAAATCTTTAAATAAGAATGGCCATTCCGGGGCGGCCATTTTCGGAATGTCAGCCTGCATGATCAAACCCGGAATTCCCATTTCGATTGTCCCGTTTCGGACACCATCATAGAATTCTTTCTCGGCACCCAATGTACTGTTCGGGTAAAGCTGAACTTCCAGCTCGCCGTTCGTTTCTTCTTCTACTATTGTTTTAAACTTTTCTTTCAATGCCACGTTTTGGGGATGGTCCTCAGCAAAGTAATGGGCTACCTTGATTACCTTTTTCTTTCCCCCTCCATCTCCGCCTCCTGCTTCCTCCCCGCCGCAGCCGGTGAGGATTAGGAAGCTTGCAAGCGCAGTGGCTGCCAATCCAAATAACTTCTTGTTTTTCATCTTCATCTCCCCTTTGTTAGTTTTGCTGCAAATCTCTAAAACTATTCATTGTTCTATAATATAAAATCGAGTTTTGTAATATACTCAAAAAGGAAACAGCCATTCTCTTTACAAAAATGCTGTTTAATTTAATATCCGCAGAGCACTGATTTGGCCGTTTATAAGAACAAGAGTGAAATCTGCGGAATGACAATAATGATCAGCAGTGTGAATACCATTGCAAAGAAAAATGGCACAATTGCCTTAGATAACTGTTCCAGTGACAGCCCTGAAATCCCTGCACCTACAAACAGGTTTACTCCTAGCGGCGGTGTTATGAACCCAATTGCCAGGTTTACGATCATAATAATCCCGAAATGAATCGGATCGTACCCGATTTGAAGGGCAACCGGCAGGAGGATTGGCGTTAAAATGATAATTGCTGCAATCGTGTCCATGAAACACCCTACAATTAAGAGCAATAAGGTAATGAGCATCATGATAATAAGCGGCTCGCTCGAAATGGAAATCATGGCTTCAGCAATTTGATTTGGTATTTGTTCAAGTGTCAATAACCGGCCAAATGCTGTAGCGGCTCCAACAATAACCAATACTGATGCAGTCGTTAAGGCAGAATCAACGAAAATCTGCGGCAAATCTTTGAGCTTTAATTCTTTATATACGAACACACTGACGATTAAGCCGAAAACAACAGCAACAACGGCTGCTTCTGTTGGTGTGAAGATACCGCCATATATGCCCCCTAAAATAACAATCGGAATCATAAGGGCCCATTTAGCTTGCCAAAGAGCTGTTAGGATGCCTTTTAAGGTTGTTTCTTGATTTGATCCCGTATAGCCCATTTTTTTAGAATGGATATAAGAATAAACCATTAATCCAATTCCCACTAATATCCCTGGAATGATTCCGGCAATAAACATATCCCCGATTGAAACACTGCCGGAAACACCGTATATAACCATTGGAATACTCGGAGGAATAATGACGCCAATTGACCCCGCTGCTGCAACAACTGCAGTCGCAAAACGTTTATCATACCCTTTTTGAACCATGGCCGGTATCATTATTCCGCCGATCGCTGCAACGGTTGCCGGACCGGAACCGGATATAGCTGCAAAAAACATACAAGTGATGATCGTTGCCATTGCAATCCCGCCCGTTTTATTGCCGACCATTGAATCAGCTACATTGAACAGGCGCTTGGATATTCCGCCCTTCCCCATGATTTCGCCAGCGATAATAAAGTATGGAACAGCCAGCAGCGGAAAAGAGTCAACTGAGTTGGTTAATTCTTTCATCAGGAATTCAACTGGCATACTGCCGGTATATAAAATGGTGAATAATACGGCTAACCCGATTGCGATTCCTATTGGAACAGTTAAAAATAGAAATGCGGCAAATGAACCAAATAATACCCCTGCCATTCAGAACCTACCCCCTTTAAAGTCTAGATCACATTTATATTTTGTTCAGCATCTTTAGGCAGTTCATGAGTTTTATCAAAGTTTTTAATCGATATAATATTGCCTATGATATTTTGAATCAATCGGATGCCCGCAAGTCCCATGCCAACCGGTGGAGCAAGATATACAACGCCTGTCGGAATTTGAAGTGCAGGTGTTGTCTGGCCAAACATCAAGAGCTGGGATGCAATACCGTAGCCATAGAACACTACATATACGCAGAATACTAAAAAGAGGATATTAGAGATGAGTGAAAAATAAATTTTCGTTTTATCTTTAAAAAGAATGAGTGCGGCATCCACTTTGATATGGCGATGATGCTTAACAGCATAGCTGATACCGATATAGATAAGCCAGATGAAGCAGTACCGCGCAAGCTCTTCAGACCATGACAGGGAATTTGACATCACATAGCGCATAAACACCTGTATAAAAATGACAGAAACCATAATCGACGATAAAACGAATAGTATGTATTTTTCAAAGTTTTCGTCCAGCCATCTTAGTACTTTTAGCAAACTGATCGCCTCTCTTCTTCAAAAAGCGGCCGGCCATCGGGCGACAACCGGCTGCTCGTTTCAAATTTATTTTGCCTTATCAACCTCAGCAAGGAACTCATCTACAATTTCGGCACCGATTTTATCTTTGTATTTATCAATAACCGGCTTCACAGCTTTCTGGAACTTTTCAAATTCTCCCTCTTTGATTTCTGTAAAAGTCATTTCTTTCTTTAACGTTTCAAGTGATTCGTCCGCTACTTCACGTGTACGCTCACGGTTAAACTTACCTGCTTCTACTGCTGCCTTAGAGATGATATCCTGTTGTTCTGCAGAAAGCTCTTCCCAAATCTTTTTGCTGAATAAGAAAATAAAAGGTGTATACACATGATTTGTATTCGAGATATGCTTTTGAACTTCAGGATACTTACTTAACAATATTGTTGGATATGGGTTTTCCTGACCATCGATCGTACCCTGCTGCATAGCTGTGAATAATTCAGTGAATGCCATTGGAGTTGGGTTAGCACCAAGGGCTTTCCAGGCATCTAAGTGGATTTCATTTTCCATGGTACGGATTTTCAATCCTTTAACATCCTCCATACCTGCAACTGGTTTTACATCGTTTGTTAAGTTACGGAAACCATTTTCCCACCAGGCCAAACCAACTAATCCCTGCTGGTCAACCATTTCAAGCATCTTATCTCCAAAAGGCCCATCCAAAACCTTATCTGCCACTTCTTCATTTGGAACCGTGAACGGAAGATCGAAAACTCCATACGCCGGTATAAAGTTTACAAGCGGTGAAGTTGATGGAATGGTCACATCAAGCGTACCGAACTGAAGCATTTCAATTGCTGAACGGTCATCGGCAATCTGGCCGGAATGATAGACTTCCACTGTTAAATCATCTGACTCTGCTTCAACAAGCTCTTTAAATTTCAAGGATGCCTCATATTCCGGATGCTTGTCATTGACCCCAATACTAACTTTGATTGTCCGCTTGCCCCCTTCTCCGCTGGCACCATCGGATCCTTTTTCAGAAGCGCCGGTCGAGTTTGAATTTCCTCCACAGGCTGCCAATACCATAGTACTGAACATAAGAATGCTCATAAATAAAATAGACAACTTCTTCATCAATCTTCCCCCTCATTATTTTTAAAAATGATAGTGACTCTATGTTTGCGCTATCATTGGAAGTTCAAAAAAACATATTTAACTTATAAAAACGCTTACAAAAAAACCATTAAATATTTTGAAGTTTATCACTCCTTCAAATCATTTTGTTTTACATTATAAAACTCAGTTCTGTATTCGTGAACATATTTGTATTTTAACGTCAGCTTATTTTATTTGTCAAACTATTTTTTATATTCAAAAATGGTTGTGAAAATAAAACTATTTCAATAAAATGTTTGGAATATATGATGCTATGAAGTATTAAAGGGGAAAAGGATTTAATGATATGCTGACAAAACTTTTTCAGTGAAAAATTTTCTGCATTTTTTATCTGGCTGGAGACGGGGAGGCAGAATATAGGGATTTTATATTTTAATTCTGCACAAAAAAAAGCCAATGCCTGTCTCTCTGCCGGCATTGGCTTCTTATCTCCAAATATTAATCCTGAGGCAAAATCAATTTTGAACGCAAATAGGCATTAATAAAAGTATCCAGGTCTCCGTCCATAACTCCCTGGACATTACCTGACTCCGTGTTGGTGCGGTGGTCTTTCACCATGGAATATGGGTGGAAAACATAGGAGCGGATCTGACTTCCCCAGCCGATGTCTTTTTGCTCACCGCGGATTTCAGCCAATTCTGCTTCCTGCTCCTCGATTTTCTTTTGATAAAGCTTTGCTTGGAGCATCTTCATGGCACGTTCACGGTTTTTGATCTGGGAACGCTCTGTCTGGCAGGTTACCACGACATTTGTCGGCAAGTGGGTGATGCGGACTGCAGAGTCAGTTGTGTTGATATGCTGACCGCCGGCGCCGCTTGCACGGTATGTGTCAATTTTGAGGTCTTCGGTACGGATATCGATTTCAATTTCATCATTGAATTCCGGCATCACTTCACAGGAAACGAATGAAGTATGGCGGCGTCCTGATGAATCAAATGGAGAAATCCTGACAAGGCGGTGCACCCCTTTTTCCGCCTTCAAGTAGCCATAAGCATTATGTCCCTTGATGCTAAGTGTAACACTCTTGATTCCCGCTTCATCTCCCGGCAGGTAATCAAGGGTTTCCACCTTGAAGCCTTTCTTTTCAGCCCAGCGTGTGTACATGCGAAGCAGCATGCTGCCCCAGTCCTGTGACTCGGTTCCGCCTGCACCTGGATGCAGTTCAAGAATGGCATTGTTTTTATCATATTCTTCGCTTAAAAGAAGCTGAAGCTCGAAGTCATTCAGGCGCTTTACCAGGTCCTTAAGCTCTTCCTCAAGATCGGCCTGCAATTCTGCGTCGCTCTCTTCTTTTACGAGCTCATAAGTTAATTCCAGATTCTCAAACACTTCGTATAAATCGTGGAATTCAACTACCTGGTCTTTCAGTGAGTTTGATTCGCTGATCACAACCTGTGCGGCCTGCTGGTCATCCCAGAATCCAGGCTGCAGCATGACATCGTCAAGCTCAGCGATGCGTGCCTCTTTGTTTTCTAAGTCAAAGAGACCCCCTAAAGTCCGCTAAAATCTTAGCTGTTTTTTCAAGTTCATTGCGAATATCTGCTAATTCCATTTTGGTCACCTCGAAAATTATTTTTACCTATTATAGCGTGATTATCTGTAAAAGCCTATATCAACATATGCATATACAAGCTTTTTCCAAAGAGAGAAGCCGGCAAAGCTGTTGCCGGCTCGGATGTTTATTTTAAGTGAGAAATAAATTTTCAACGTCGATAACTGTCTAGCTCCAGCGCCTACCCCCTCGAGGTCACAAGCCAATCCTCCCAAAAAGGCAAAGAACGCCTTTCCGGGAGGCTCGTCTTGTGCTTGTCGGGGGTGGGCAAGGCGCTTCCGCTTTTCTATTCTGCTCCACAGCAGTTTTTATATTTCTTGCCGCTGCCGCAGATGCATTGGTCGTTGCGTCCAACGTCCATCTGTTTAACGACAGGTTTCTTCTTAACCTTTTCGCCGTCTTCTTTCGGGTTGACTGCCTGGCCTTTGGCCACTTCCTGGCGCTCGAGGTTGTTGCGGATTTCAGCTTTCATGATGTACTTGGCTACATCCTCTTCAATGGATGCAATCATGTTTTCAAACATGGCAAAGCCTTCTCCCTGGTACTCACGGAGCGGATCTGTCTGGCCATACGCACGCAGATGGATTCCCTGGCGAAGCTGATCCATTGCGTCGATGTGATCCATCCACTTGGAGTCAACGGCACGAAGCACGATAACTTTTTCAAATTCACGCATTTGTTCAGGACTAAGCATTTCTTCTTTTTCATTATAGCGTTCTTTAACCTTGGCAAAGATGGTTTCGGCAATTTCCTCCGTATCCTTGCCGCGGATGTCATTTACAGTAAGGTCACCTTCATTAAGAAGGTTGCCATTTACATAGTCAATGATACCCTGCAGGTTCCAGTTTTCTTCATCTTCATGTCCAGGTGCATATCCTTCTACATTGCGCTGAATGCTGGTCATGATCATTTTTTCAACAATCTCTCTCAAGTTCTCAGACTCCAGAACTTCGTTTCGCTGACCGTAAAGAATTTCACGCTGCTGACGAAGAACATCGTCGTAAGAAAGAAGCTGCTTACGGGCATCGAAGTTGTTGCCCTCAACGCGTTTTTGCGCAGATTCAACAGCTCTTGAAACCATTTTACTCTGGATTGGCTGAGTGTCATCCATTCCAAGGCGTTCCATCATCGATTTCATATTATCAGAACCGAAACGGCGCATCAATTCATCTTCCATGGAGAGGTAAAATTGCGTGACACCCGGGTCTCCCTGACGTCCGGAACGTCCGCGGAGCTGGTTATCAATACGTCTGCTTTCATGACGCTCTGTCCCAATAACGCAAAGACCGCCAATTTCCTTTACACCTTCACCGAGTTTGATATCTGTACCTCGACCTGCCATGTTTGTGGCAATCGTTACAGCACCCTGCTTACCGGCATCCAGGATAATTTCCGCTTCACGGCCATGGTTCTTCGCATTTAGGACGTTATGCGGAACACCTTTTTTGCTCAGGTATTTAGAGATGATTTCAGATGTTTCGATCGCCACTGTACCGACGAGCACAGGCTGTCCTTTTTTATGACGCTCGGCAATATCTTCTACGACAGCACGGAATTTGCCATCCATTGTAGCATAAATCAAATCTGCTCTGTCATCACGGGCGATCGGACGGTTTGTCGGAATCACCACAACGTTCATATTGTAGATATTTCGGAATTCCTCTTCTTCCGTTTTCGCCGTACCAGTCATACCGGCAAGCTTTTCGTACATACGGAAATAGTTCTGGAATGTAATAGTTGCAAGGGTCATGCTTTCGTTCTGGATTTCCAGGCCTTCCTTCGCTTCGATCGCCTGGTGAAGCCCATCGCTGTATCGGCGGCCCTTCATCAGACGGCCGGTAAATTGGTCAACGATGACAATTTCATCATCCTGAACGACATAATCGACATCCAGGTGCATGCTGGAATGTGCCTTTAGTGCCTGTGTAATATGGTGGTTAAGTGCAACATGCGAAATGTCGAAAAGGTTATCGATTCCAAAAGCCTTCTCTGCTTTTGTCATCCCTTCTTCAGTCAGCTGCACGCCTTTTGTTTTTTCATCATACGTAAAATCTTCGTCTTTTTTCAGGCGGCTGACAAACGCATTGGCCTGAATATAAAGCTGTGTAGACTTTTGGGCTGAGCCGGAAATGATCAGCGGTGTACGCGCTTCGTCAATAAGAATGGAGTCAACCTCATCGATTACAGCATAGTGAAGAGGACGCTGGACCTTCTGCTCTTTGTAAAGAACCATGTTATCGCGAAGGTAATCAAACCCAAGCTCATTGTTAGTGCTGTATGTGATGTCAGCCGCATAGGCAGCCTGTTTTTCTTCTTTGGAAAGTCCGTTTAAATTAAGACCAACAGTCAGGCCAAGGAATTCGTAGAGCTGACCCATTTCAGTGGCGTCACGGCTTGCGAGGTATTCGTTGACCGTTACTACGTGCACGCCTTTTCCTGTTAAGGCATTAAGGTAAACCGGCATAGTTGCAGTCAGAGTTTTACCTTCACCCGTTTTCATCTCGGAAATGTTTCCGTCATGAAGGGAAATCCCCCCCATTAACTGAACCGGATATGGATATAAGCCAAGAACGCGCTTTGCTGCTTCACGGACAACCGCAAATGCTTCAGTCAGCAGATCATCAACTTTTTCGCCCTTTTGATAGCGGGCTTTGAATTCTTCCGTTTTCTCGCGCAGCTGCTCGTCCGATAATTTTTCCATATCAGATGCAAGGGCATCGATTTCTTCTGCCATTTTGGTGAGGCGTTTTATTTCGCGTTTATTTTGATCGAACACTTTATTTAAAATCCCAAGCATTAAAAACGCTCCTTTATGTTGGATATGACAGCTCTTTATCCAGGGCTGGACATATCTGATTTCATAGTTAATATCATTGCACAGGTAGTAATAAATTCGCTATTTCCCGGCAGAATCCTCCCATGAAAATTCACATTATTTCTTATTAATATTACCACTTTGAGAGGGGGGTGACAACTTATGCCGCATGCGGGGTTAATCGAGGTCGTTAGTTTGCTGATAGGGACGCTGGTTTCCGTTCGGGGGCTGGATGGCTTATTATCGGGGGTTGGGTCCGAAGTTGGACTGGGTTCGGACTCAGAACGACTTTTTTCAGGGGCTTGTGTCCGATGGTGGACTGGGTTCGGACTCAAGATCGCTTTTTACCCAGGATTGTGTCCGAAGTTGCGCTTGGTTCAGACTCAGGAAGACATTTTCCTGGGGATTGTGTCCGAAGTTGGCTTGGGTTCGGACTCAGGTTCGCTTTTTTCAGGGATTTGTGTCCGAAGTTGGCTTAGGTTCGGACTCAGGATCGCTTTTTTCAGGGATTTGTGTCCGAAGTTGGACTGGGTTCGGACTCAGGATGACATTTTTTAGGGATTTGTGTCCGAACTTGGACTGGGTTCGGACTCAAGATCGCTTTTTACCCAGGATTGTGTCCGAAGTTGGCTTGGGTTCGGACTCAGGTTCGCTTTTTTCAGGGATTTGTGTCCGAAGTTGGACTGGTTCGGACTCAGGATGACTTTTTTTAGGGATTTGTGTCCGAACTTGGACTGGGTTCGGACTCAAGATGACTTTTTCCAGGGTTTTGTGTCCGAAGTTGGCTTGGGTTCGGACTCAGGATCGCTTTTTACGAGGAGGTGTGTCCGAAGTTGGGCTGGGTTCGGACTCAGAATGACTTTTTTCAGGGGCTTGTGTCCGAAGTTGGACTGGATTCAGACTCAGAATGGCCTATTACCTGGGTTTGGGTCCGAAGCTGGCTCTGGATCAGACTCAGACCAACATCCCATAAATAAAAACAGAGAGCAGCGATGCTCTCCATTTTATGAATTCGACGATTCAATCAGTTCAACAATAGTTTTCTCGACTGCGTCGTAAATCTCGCCATAATAAGTGGAAACCCGGTTGGCATTGATGCCGTATAACTCTCCGAATTCTTTCTGAGTGAGATTTTCCTTTACAGGAGCTATTGTGCTTACAAGGTATCGGAGGCCGGCAACATAGTTATCAGGCTTTTTAACCTGTTTGCCGGTTTTCTCGATGTACTCCATCCAAAGTGAAATTCCCATGCCGATCAGCCATGGTTCTTCATCGGCTTTTATCATATCGTCCCGGAACATGTTGGCAACCTGCTCTGCACCCTTGGTAGGCCAGTCAAAATTGTCCATATTTGGACCTGCTAATGATTTTGGCGTGTCATTCATAAGGTCAATGAGGAATTCAGCCATGTATTCTTCAGGATTCTCATATCCAGATTCTTCGAAGGAGTATTGGATGTAATCTGCAAACTGTGCAGCATTATCTCCCGGCAGGTCAAATATAGCAGGAAATGCCACATACTCTTCTCCATAAGGAAGCAGCATGGCAAAGGCAAAATTCCCTTCACTAACTTCCATATCACCAAATAGGGATACATTGTAAACCTTTCCGGTCAGACAATCCTCGATAACTGCTCTGTCTTCAGTCACTTCAATTAATTTCCCGGCTGCTGCTTTGCTATCCTCCCACGACTTCAAAATGTTTTTTAAGCGGGGGCGCGCGACGGCTGGCAGCTTAGAATGGATGAACTCATCCATTACGGACTCCACATCGTCCAGCGTTCCAAAAAGAACGTACCAGAAGGAGTGCACAAATTCATAGAAGTCTTTTTCCTGCGGTTCAATGTCTTCAAGTATTTCCAAAAGATCTTTGAAATCCTCTTTCATGTCCTCCGCAAAGTGAGTAAGTGCAAAGACCCTTGCTTCCTTTTGAAGCTCAATAACTTCGTGATTCAATACATCCTTAATTGAAACAGCATCCCTGCTGCCGCAGCATTTTTTATATTTTTTTCCGCTCCCGCATGGGCACGGTTCGTTTCTGCTTACTTTTACTGTTGACATCTTCTAAATCTCTCCTACCAAATTCGTTTAACTATACTATCCTAACATTTATCGGGAAGTAAGGCATTATTTCAGTAGATTTAAACACTTGGCAGGTTAAGGAAGCTTAAATTAAATAGTCACTTCATGATCTAACAGCTAATCTGAACCCAAAGAAAAAACGAAGAGCTCCCTCTCCGTTTTCACAGCTTTTTCATATAAGCCAAAACATCCAAATCAATCTTCCCTGCTTCCGGCTCGCGGGCTTCGAAGTTTTCTGTATGAATAAAAGCAGTTAATGCTTTCAATAGCTGTTCATCACCCTGACCAGCCTTTAAATAATCGAGACGAGTTAATTCCAGTACTAGCTCCTCTTTTACCTCACCTTCAATGGCCGCAACCCGTTCAGCCTTTGACGGTGCGAAATAGAGCTGCTGCAGATGATAAATCCGAATCAGCTCGGTAATCGGCTCCGGATGGTCATCAACCCGCAAGTCGATGTAGCGGTCGTTAAATCCCCCGTATCCGCCAGCTTCTTTCACTACAAGAAGGGCTGCGGATTGCTGGCCCCGGCTGTCACCTCCGGCTGCCTGGCCTGCATTCAAGGCGGCAAGCAGGCGCTCAGCCAGAGTGCCGTCTGTTGAGATAAACGTTTGGCCTATTGCCTCAACCGTTTTTTCATCCACCAGGATATTCCCCTGCGCGGCAAAGTGAGGACCTGTCATGCCTCCAGCCCAATTATAGCAGCCTTCCCCTGTGAACGTTGCCGGGTTTCCCATGCTATCCAGCAGTCCGACCTGGCGGAGCTCTTTTTCGGGATCATCTTTAGTTATGATATCCAATGCTTCCTCAGCTGTTTTACCTTCTTCCATTAATTGCAATGCACGCGGTCCATAAGAAGTATTGGCGTAGGACTGAGTCGCAACGGCTCCAATACCTGCTTTAGCAAAAGGTACTACTGCACCGACTCCGAGAAATCTCGATTGAACCGCGATTCCCCATTCTTTTTCTTTCGGATCATATCCAATTATGGAAAATGTCATATAAACCCTCCTCTATCCTAAAACAAGCCCTCCATATAAGAGCGCTCCAGCGATAACATAAGCCGGATGAACCTTAAGCCTTTCCATTAAAAAGAAGCTAACCAGCCCGATGAAAAGAGTCTGCCAGATGCCGGCACCTTCATATGCTGAGAAAAAGAAGTCATACGTCATAATGCCAAGCAGAACCGCGATAACCGGCCGGATATAAGTAGTCATGCGCTTCACGCGCGGCGATTCCTTATATTTCATAAGAAGTCCGAGCAGCGCAATCATCAGAATCAGCGATGGAGCTACAGTCGCGAATACCCCCACGATGGCCCCGAGGATTCCTCCCTGTTCATATCCGATATAACCGGCCATTTTTGTGGCAATCGGGCCGGGCAGTGCATTGCCCATTGCCAGCATTTCACTAAATTCATTTGTTGTAAGCCAGCCATAATTGTCGACCACTTCATTCTCAACCAGCGGAATGGATGCCGGTCCCCCGCCGTATCCAAGAATCCCCGGAATGAAGAATGCCAAGAAGATCTGAACGTAAATCATGCGAGATTCCTCTCCTTTTTTGCCTCATTTTTATCCACTTTATCTTTTTTCAGGAGAGCCGCTGTCAGTAAAACAAAAATGATAATCGCAGGATGAATATTAACGAATTCAAGAAGAACTAAGCTTACGGCCACAAAAAGGAGTGTCCAGCCCCAGCCCAGAGATGATTTCGAGGACTTTTTAATAAAGTCCCAAGTGAGTGTTGCCAGCATCACAGCCACAACTGGAACGACTGCCTTTGTCATACCTGCTACCCATGACTGGTCTTTGAATGTATTTAATGCGGTAAGAAGAATAATCATAAGGACAATTGTTGGTACCATTGTTGCTGCAAGTGCAGTCACCATGCCCAGAATGCCGCCAACACGATAGCCGATATAGCCGGCCATTTTTGTGGCAATCGGACCGGGAAGTGCGTTGCCCAGCGCCAGCACATCGCCGAATTCATCCGTATCCATCCATTTATATTTATCAACAACTTCTTTATGGACAAGCGGAATCGACGACGGGCCGCCGCCATATCCAAGAATGCCAACGCGGAAAAAAGCCATAAAGATGTCAGCCTGCTTCATGATGCCATCACCTCTTTTTATTTGAAAGTACTCCACCCCGGAAAAAGCAGGTGAAGGAGCGGCTTTTGTCTGATCCGCTCCCCTTTACCTTTTATATGGTTATTTTACTCTTATATGCGTACTGCTTCCTCACTTTTTATTACCAGGCGGCGATTGATCCGTCTGTTCGCGCTTCGGTTCCACCCATAAGGACGCCTGTTTTTTGATCACGCCAGATAATCTGTCCGCGGCCGAATCCGCCTGTGTCAACGGTTATCTCGATTTGGTGACCTTTGCGCACCAGTGCCTGCGCAATATGATTCGGGAAATGAGGCTCCACCTGAACCTTTTTCCCTTCAATCCACTGCCATCTTGGCGCATCAAGGGCAGCCTGCGGGTTCAGGTGGAAATCTACCGTATTCATGACCACCTGCATATGCCCTTGCGGCTGCATATAGCCACCCATTACACCGAAAGGTCCAACGGCTTCTCCGTCTTTTGTCAGGAATCCAGGGATAATCGTGTGATACGTTTTCTTGCCGGGCTTCAGTACATTATGGTGCTCCGGATCAAGAGAGAAGTCGTGCCCACGATTCTGAAGGGCAATTCCCGTTCCAGGGACGACAAGGCCTGAACCAAAGCCCATATAATTGCTTTGGATGAAGGAAACCATATTGCCTTCGCTGTCTGCAGTCGCCAGATACACAGTACCTCCGCGCGGCGGCTGATATGGCTCAGGTGTTACGGCCTCCTCGCCAATCTCACTGCGGCGGGATTCACCGTACTCCTCTGAAAGCAATTCTTCAGCTGTCACTTTCATTTCAGCCGGATCTGTAATAAATGCCTTGCCATCTGTGAAAGCTAACTTCATCGCTTCGATTTGTTTGTGATAGGTATCCGCTGTTTCTTTATCGCCGAATTCAAAGCCTTTAGCAATGTTTAAACCCAGAAGAGCCACTAGCCCCTGGCCGTTCGGCGGGATTTCCCAAACATCATAGCCACGATAGTTTACCTTGATGGGGTCCACCCATTCCGCCTTGTAATCTGCAAGGTCTTCTTTTGATAAAAAAGCATTGTATTTTTTTGAAAAGGCATCAATTTTTTCAGCGATTTCCCCGCGGTAAAAGCTTTCGCCGTCTGTTTCGCCAATGGCTCTTAAAGTGGCCGCATGGCCTTCAGAACGCCAGACCTCGCCAATTTCAGGAGCCCGTCCATCCGGAGCAAAGGTTTCAAACCAATGCTGGAATTCGTCATCCGTCAGAATCTGCTTAAACTTTTTATAGGCATACTGCCAGTACTTGCCGAGGATCGGTGTTAACGGATAGCCATTTTCCGCATAATCAATAGCGGGCTGAAGGACTTCTTTTAACGGAAGCCTTCCGAATCGCTTGGAAAGCTCAGCCCAAGCGGATGGAGCACCAGGCACCGTAACGGGCATCCAGCCATGCGTCGGCATTTTCTCGTAGCCTCTTTCCTTTAGAGCTTCTATGCTAATGGACTTTGGAGCAGGGCCGCTTGCATTCAAACCATGCAGTTCCCCTTTCGTCCAGACGAGGGCAAATGCGTCGCCGCCGATTCCGTTGGATGTCGGTTCAACCACAGTTAGAGCTGCTGCTGTAGCGATCGCTGCATCTATGGCATTTCCGCCTTTTTTCATGATATCTAACCCAGCCTGTGCCGCTAGCGGCTGAGACGTTGCGACCATGCCGTTGTTTGCCATGACGGTCGTTCGCTGGGATGGGTATGGGTGGTGTTGGAAATCAAAATTCATGGAGTTCACCTCTGTATTAAAGTGTTAAAATAGTTAATTCTGATTATAACAAATTATTTAAAAATTATGTTGGTATTTATTTCGTAAAACTAAACTATTTTGAATTATTGACAAAATAGGAAATATCCAATATGATGTACCTATAAATTGAATAGTTTCTCCTAAAGGGGAGTAGCTTTTACAGCAGAGTCGTCATTACGGAGCAGATGCTCTCGGCTTTGTTGGCAATTTCAACAATTGTTAGCAAGACCTTTACCACATGTGGTAGAGGTCTTTATTTATGGGCCTTTACCGCCGCGGTAAAGGCCCTTTTTATATACGAGCCCGCACCGCAGAACGTTTGACTTTATAAAATGGAGGAATAGGTAGAAGGAAAATTGCTTGAAACCTTTATCATTATCCGAACGTAAAGAAGGAAACAGCCAAACTGTGGTGTGAGCGAGCAGCTCCCCCCTATATAAAATTAGAGGAGAGATCTTTGTTGATTTTACGAAAATATATGTCAATGCTTGGAATAGGCTCTGCGAAAATTGATCTGCAGCTGCCAAAGCTACAATATACACCTGGGGAAAATGTGAGTGGAATCTTCCTGATTGAAGGAGGAACCATTGAACAGCAGATTAAGCGGATTGAGTGTGACCTGGTCATGACATCGCCTGAGGATGACAAGGAGGAAGTGATCGGGACAGCGACCATTCTGTCCACCAAAGTCATTGAATCAGAAGAAACCAACAAAATGGACTTTAACTTTCAGCTGCCTGAAGATATTCCCTGCTCTGCGCCTGACCGGATTTTTCAATTTAAAACAAGATTAATTTTTAACGAAGGCGTCAAAAGTGCCGACCTGGATAAAATCACGATAATTCGATAACCAACCCTAAGGAGGAAGAAACGAGTGTAACATATCCCCTCTTAATCTGTATAAATTATAAAAAGAGGAGATTCATACCTAATTGAACACTTTGCAGAAGTGGCTAATTCTATTTACTTTTTGAAGCATACTTGAAACAAGCTATCTATCAGCTGCCACACTTGAGGTGAAAAACCCGCCGCGCATTCAGGTGGCAGCTCCCATTCAGCGAATGAACTAGAAAAAGGTGAACGAAATGAAGTTTCTTAAACGCATCAAATTTGTATTTAAATTTTGGAAGTTTCTGCCCTTCCTGAGGGATTACTTTCTCTCAAGGGAAGTATCAGCCGGTAAAAAGCTTTTTCCTGTTGCGGCCGGACTTCTGTATATCCTTTTGCCGCTCGATCTTGTTCCAGACTTCCTGTCGATCTTCGGATTTACGGATGATATTGTGATCACGTCATTTGTTCTTCAGCAAATGGTGAAGATGGCACCGGAGTCATTGAAGGAGAAATATAAGGTGCTGGAGGAATGATGCTTTTGAAGCCTGTTTCATACAGGCTTTTTTATTTTGCTATTTTTTCAAGAAAGGTCTGACTTCATACTTAAGACCTCCTTCTTTCTGCCGATATTATGTAAGGCGAAATATTACAACATGGAGGTTTACCTTGAAAAAACTATTACCCTTCCTGCTGATGTTCAGCTTATTTTTGGCAGCCTGCTCTGCCTCTGAACAAAGCACAAACCAACATAAAGAATATAAAATTGGCATTCTCTTATCAGACACTGGACTTGGAGATGAGTCTTTTAACGACTCTGCATTCCGGGGCCTGGAAAAAGCCCGTGATGAACTGGGCATTCTGTTTGATTACAAAGAGGCACCTGACGGGAATTTTGAAAAGCCGCTTGAAGAGCTGGTCAAGGAAGATCATGACCTGATCATCGGACTGGGCTTCACAGCACAGGAAGCTCTTGAAAAAACGGCGGAGAAATATCCTGACAAGCAATTTTTGCTGATTGATGCTGTATCAGAGCTTGATAATGTGGTCTCACTTACGTTTAAGGAGCATGAAGGCAGCTTCCTTGTCGGAATGCTCGCTGCCATGACAAGCAAAACAGGCAAACTGGGATTTATCGGCGGTGTTGATGTGCCCGTCATCCACCATTTTGAAAATGGATTTGTACAAGGAGCTAAACACTTCAATCCGAAAATTGAAGTTCTGACGGAATACGCCGGAAGTTTTGGGGATGCCGCTCTCGGCGGAAAAATTGCTGAAAAACAAATTGCTGCTGGTGCCGACTTTATTTACCCCGCTGCCGGATTCACCGGTTTTGGCGCATTGAAGAAAGCCGAAGAAAAAGGCGTGCTTGCCGGGGGTGTCGATTCAGACCAATATTTTGTTGCAGAAAAAGCTGTTGCCGCATCGATGGTCAAAAACATCGATATTGCTGTTTTTAACCTGGCGAAGGAATTGACGGAAAACGGAAAAATCGGAGCCTCCTCGTATGAATGGGGACTGGCAGAAAACGGTGTCGGCCTTTCTGAGATCCGGGTAATTTCCTTAACAGAAGAACAGAATGCTGCATTGAAAAAAGCAACAGAAGACATAATCAATGGAAAAATCACAGTAAAAGCTGAATAAAGGAGTTCCAACATGACATTACGAAAACGCCTCATTATTGTCACGCTGATCCCGCTCGCACTCTCGGTCAGCATGATCGGCTTTATCATTTACCAAACATTGAACATCCAAAGCTCCGCTAAAGATGATGTGGAACTTCTTCTAAAAGTGAAGGACCTGGAGCAAAGCCTGGTGGTGACAAGCCAGTCTCTTGCCAATTACACCTACAATTCAAGTGACGCCAACAAGGACCAGGCACTCACCATGATGACAGAAGTTCAGGAAAACCTGGCTTCCCTCTCTTCGGTTGCCACAGTTCCAGAGCATAAAAAAATCATCGGCAGCATTGAAGAAAAATATGCAGAGCTATCGAAAGTTTCAACTGAAGCTTTCAACAAGGGAAACAAAGCGGAAATCAAGCGTCAGAGCATCCGGATTTCCGGCATTTTAAATGATATGCACCTTTTAAAGAAACGGACAAATGAATGGTATGAAGGCATTCTTCAGGAAACCAGCCAGAAAATCGCCTTTATCACGAATTCATCCCTTATAGGAAGCGTGCTGCTTATTCTTTTATCAGCTGTATTCTCATGGATGGCAGCCCAAGGAATTACAAAGCCAATCAATGCGATTGTGGAAAAAGCAGAGAAAATTTCAGAGGGCGATTTAACAGCAGACTTATCACAGCTCATCTTTAAAGAGAACAGCCGATATGAAGTGGATAAACTAACGGAAGCTTTTTCGAAAATGGTTGTGAACCTAAAAGGAACCGTGCAATCCATTGAAGAGGTCAGCCAGAATGTAAAAGGATTTGCCGGGGATGTGGCTTCCTATATGCACAGCTTAAATGAAAGCAGCAGTCAGGTGGCCGTTTCAACGGATGAATTGGCGAGAGGAAGCCAGGCCATTTCGGAAGATGTTCAGGCAACCGCCGAGTTAATGAGCGTGATGGGTGAACAGTTTTCTGTAGTTCATCAGTCAAGTGCAGAAAGTGCTGTGCAAAGCACGCAGGCATTGGAATCTGTATACCATGGCAGAGTATCCTTAGAAAAACAAATGAAACTTGCTGACGAGATTTCCAGTTCGTCTAACCATATTAGAAATTCAGTCAGTGAATTTGCCCAGTTCACCAAGGAAATTGAAGGGGCTGCTAACACGGTTAAAGATATTGCGGATCAAACCAATCTGCTGGCATTGAACGCAGCGATTGAAGCAGCCCGTGCCGGTGAAGCCGGTAAAGGATTTGCGGTTGTGGCAGAAGAAGTCCGAAAGCTTGCCGATTCCTCTTCCAAAGCAACCGATCTGATCGCCTCAATGGTCAGCAACATCCAAAATGGAATCAGCAATATTTACACAGCAACCGAACAGGGACATGCTCTTTCAAAAGAACAATCCCAGTCGATGAGCGAGACAGGACTCGTCTTTGAAACTATTTCTGAGCATGTATCCGGCATTCATAGCCATCTGGAAAAGCTAGTTGATGATATGAAGAGCTCCAGTGAGATGAGTCAGCAGGTTATAAGCGCTGTGGAAAACATTTCAGCAGTAACCGAAGAAACCGCTGCCGGGACTGAGGAAATCTCTGCTTCTACGGAAGAGCAGCTTCGCGCGTTTGAGCAGGTTATGGTGAAAGTGGAGCAGCTGAAGGAAATGACTGGTGTGATGGAGAGAGAATTGGAGAAGTTTACCGTTTAGGTGCGTGTTTTGGCAGTGTCGTTTTAGGCGAAGATGTGGACGTTGCAAATAGAAAAGCGATTTTCGCAAATAGAGCTTGATATCTGCAAATAGAACGGCGAATTTGCAAATAGCTGGCCAATTCCTGCAAATAGCCCAACAGCGAACCCGCACCAAACGAAAACCCCGCCTCAGCAGCGGGGTTTTCACGTTTTATTATTGCGCTTCAATCAGACCATAGCGGCCGTCTTTACGCTTGTACACTACATTCGTTAAGTTAGACTCTGCATTTGTGAACACGTAGAAGCTGTGGCCCAGCATGTTCATTTGCAGGATCGCCTCTTCACTGTCCATCGGCTTTAGGTCAAAGCTCTTCTGGCGGACAACTTCAAGATCGTTATCCTCCTCATCCAGTTCAGGTGGCTCTGCCTCATTTTCCAACGCTGCAAACACAGCAGTCAGATTGCCTTTTTCGCGGAATTTGCGGTTCACTTTTGTTTTATGTTTGCGGATTTGACGCTCCAATTTATCGGTAATCAGATCAATCGCTGCATACATATCATCATGATCTTCCTCTGCACGAAGAACCAGGTTCGGCATCGGAATCGTTACTTCCACTTTAGAACGGTTATTGTTATACGTTTTTAAGTTTACATGTACATTTGCATCAGGAGTTTCAGTAAAATACCTTTCTAACTTCGCAATTTTCTTCTCTACGTACTCTCTAATTGCTGGAGTTACCTCAATGTTTTCACCACGAATGTTGTAATTCATACGTGAACTCCTCCTTCTCATTATACAATGACAGCCTTTTCATTAGCGTTTACTGTGAAAATCACCAGTAATTCTGAAAAGGAAATGCCTAGTCTTAAAAGTATATTAAGACTATGTATTTATATTTCTATTTTACCCCTAAAAACTCCTGCTGAAACTGGTAAAAAGATTGAGAATATTTGTCGAATTGGTGACTTATATAAAAAATGAGCAGCTGATTTCACTGCTCATCCTTTTATATCAATATGGCCGCCCCAGATGAGGCTGGGCTGCGTGCTGGAGGGCCTATACCTGAGACCCGCTCATCATCTTATTAATGAATTCCGCATTTCCTTCTGCCTGGTCCATGGCTTTTTTCATAACTGAGATGGATGCCTGCTGCTGGACCTGGCCTTGGGATAAGGCCATAGACATTAAGGGGATATCCAAGTGAACACCTCCGAAATTGTTACCATATTCATGATTGGATATATGGATTTAACTCCTGCTGAATGTCATTATGCCACTGCGTAAATGCAGGATAGAGCTTTTTCGAGATGATCTCCTGTCTAACAGGAAGATCATCGAAGTTCTGAATAAGCAGTTCAGCCTGATCCGCGACTGTACTGATATCAGCAATAGCTTTAAGCATGGGCTGATTGTCTTGAACGAGCTGGCTAAGCTGTTCATGGGCTGAAGCAACTTGAGGAAATGCCTGAAAAATATCACCGAGAAGCCGCTCTCCCTCTGTTTTACTGAAATCGCTAAAGCTCTTTACGATATAATCAAATGCTTCATCTATGGTATATAAAAGATCGCTGTATTCCTTCATGAAAAGGTATTGCTCTTCGGTCAGAGTCAACAATGTTAGTCACCTATTTTCTTTTATCATAAAACATGCCGTCCGTTGCCATGGATTGATAGGGATTAGCATATTTTCCGGTTGATTCCTTTTTAACGCTTAAATCTTTGATGTCTTTTTGGATAAACAGCTTTTCCCTTGTCATGAGCTCGGTGACTTTTGCATTTAGGCTGATGAGCCTGGCTCCCAGGTCCTTTTCAGCGTCTGAATATGGAGGAGCCATGCCAGCCATTGCCTGCTGGCGATTTCCAAGCAAATATTCAACCTGACTGATTTTCGCATCACGGTCAAGTTCTGCATCTTCAAGTAATTCAATCAGCTTTTGTGTGGCATCATAAAAGGTTTGTAACGAACTCACTACACTGTCCCACCCTGCGAGAACTGCTTCTGGCGGTTCACCTGAATGACTTCCTTCCACGTATCCCGGAACTCAGTTACCAGGCCTTCTACCTCATCCAGTATGGAAGCATCATTTTTAATATTAGCTTCCATTAATCTGCGATTCATGAAGTCGTATAAAGACATCATATTTTTAGAAACTTCGATGTCCATATTTAATGTGACCATCAGCTCCTGAATAATAGATTGAGCCTTTTGGATATTGGTGTTTTTCATTTCAATATTCTTTTCTTCAATGGCTTTCTTCGCCTGATGGATAAACTTAAGACACCCGTTATACAGCATCAGTGTTAGCTCTCCCGGAGATGCGGTATTGACTGAGTTTTGCTGATAGGATTGGTATGGATTGCTTACTGCCATTTGTAACACTCCTTTTTCTTACATGCCGCCGCTAAATTGGTTCATAAGGAACATGGATTGCTCATTGGAACGCTGAATCGCTTTTTCCATGGCGGTGAATTGGCGCCAGTAGCGGTCTTCAACCTGCTTTAATTTATTTTCAAAACTATCAATCCGCTTGCCTACATCATTCAGTTCTCTGCCGATGGTAAACTGCTGATTGGTTGAAAAGCTGTTTCCGGCTTTTGTCTTCAATTTGTCCATTGCAGCGTTCACGGTATCATAGAGCCTGTGAGCTATTCCTCTTTGTCCATCAGTCTGCCCGTCTCCCCTAAAGAGATTCTCAACAGACACAGGGTCATCTTCGATTGCTTTTTTCAGGGCGGCTTCATTAATTTCAAGCTTTCCGCCTTCTAAATAATTGCTGGTCGTTTTAATGCCAATACTGGCCAGCTGATTATAAAGCGGAGAAACAAGATCATTCGCTACAGGCTGGTAAAAGTTCATCCGCATACCCGATAAAACAGACTGAAGCGTAGAGTCCTTGCGCAGGAGACCGCTTTTCGCCCGCTCTTCCCATTGCTCCTGCTGTTTGTCTGAAAGCTGCTCACGCTGTTCATCCGTTAATGGGGTGTAGCTTCTATAGCGCTCTTCACCGGTTTTTTTCTGGATCTTATCGATCATTTCATTGTATTTATCCACAAATGCCTTAATATTATCAAAAACCTTTGTGGTATCATTGCTGACATTGATGCTGACCGGCTGATCTTCAAATGTCTGCTTAAGGGTAAAGGTTACACCGTTAACTTCAAACGTGTTTGAGCTCCGATTAGTAGCCAATCCGTTAATCACGAATTCAGCGTTTCTTCCTTCTTCTTTGACCGCAGCCCCTTTAAAGCGCAGAACATCATTCAGGAAGCTTCCGCTTGTCGTGATTTCAGCCCCGCCTTTATTAAAATCACCCGTCTCTGTGCGGGTCATCGTCATTTGGCCAGTAGCACTGTCAAAGAACATATTGACACCAGCACTCGAAGCATTAACTTTACTGATGACATTATTCAGAGACTCACTGCCTGAAATAAGGAAGGAATCATGACGCTCTCCTTTAGAGGTTGACGTATCGACTGAAAAAGCAGTGTATTTGTGGTCATACGCAATCTCTAGAGTCATCGTTGTGTCAGATCCATCTGCTGGTTTTTGCATATCAGAATTAAACGTGATTTTCCCTGTTTCGTAGTTAAGGGTACCTATCACTTTATTGGCATCATCGAGTAATTCTCTTTCTCCATTCACGATATTGCCCATTGAAAAAGCTTTCTCAGTGGTCGTTCCGGACGTTGTTTCTTTTATCTTAATGCTTTTCACTTCATTCAGGGCACCTTGAGCCAATTGAATGGAGGAAGTGCTGCTTGAAATAGCGTGTGAACCAGTCCGTTCAGTAGCCACATAATCAATCTTAATGACACTTCCCTTTGCAGGTTCCTTGCCGAATTGCAGGGTTCCATCATCTTTTATTAGCACTTCATTCTCTTTTAGGGGACGGTTCGCCGCAGTCAATTCTGCCTCACTCAGCGCATTAAAACCTACTCCATTAACTTTTACACTCCAGGAGCTAAGTGCACTTAGATCCACCTTGGACATATCCCCGAAACTAATGGAAGCTGGATCAGTCACATCAATATTTTTACTTAAAACGGCACCATTTTTCCAAGCACTACCGACAATGTTTCCACCTGAATCTGTATGATTACCTTTATACATAAAACTGCTTTCCTGTGCATATAGGCTTTTACTTGGGTCTAAGGACTTCCCATCCGCAGATATACTGCCGCCGTTCACTCGAGTCTCAGCACTTGCCAGCTGTGTTACTTTTGAAATCGAGTAAGAAGACTGGCTGGCTGCACCGCTTGCTGTTGCAGTTACCATTGCTTCATTTGAAGAAGTTGTCAGACGCGAGCGATAACGTGTAGTCAGCTTCATCTGCGTCAATTCACTTCTAAAATCCAATAGGAGAGAATTCATTGTACGGTAATCATCCCGCTGCCACTCCAATACTTGTTTCTTCTGCTTTAATTTATCAAGAGGCATCCGTTCTGCCTTCATTAGATCTGATACAAGCTGGTCAATATCCATCCCGCTCGCCAGACCTCCGATTCTAACCAATTCGAATTCCTCCTTTAAATCTTCTTATCTACCATTAATCCAACAAAATCCGTCATTGCTGCGTACATGTCCAGCATTTTTTTTGATGGGATTTCTTTTACTACTTCCTGGGTAACATCATCGACTAATGTTACGTAATATTCATTTAGTTCATCATGGAGCACGAACTTTAATGAGGTGTGAGAAGCTTGTAAGAATTCGTTCATGCTATTGACTACCTCTGTTAGCTGTTCTTCCTTCAGTGGTTCAACTTGTTTACGTGTTGGCTGTTCGAGTATATTAGATTTCTTTTTTGTAAACTCATTATTTACTTCATTATTATTAGAAAGTCTAGGTGTAAGAGGCGTGTGTTGAGATGATAACCGATCGATCATGGAAATCCCCTACCTATATTAAAATGTATTTCTTAGTTTTTATATCGGTAGGGGAGCGGTAATGTTGAGAAGGAAATTAGACTGAGAGTATATCAAAATATTGCGGGCGGGATTTTTATTAGGCTATTAAAGAGTAGTTCTGTTTTAATTTATTACTTTATGAGGGGTCAGGCACCTGGTTTTTTATATCAACTTCTCCATAGAACTGTTTCAAAAATTGTAAACCATCCTCCAGACTAGCTAACAATGTTCACAAGCTTTTCTCATGAAAATTGGCATCGATTTTAATTGCACGTCATTAACATAAGCCTTTTTCTAATATTGTTATCTTTCTAAGCACATCTTGGACAAATACCTTGCTATCAAACATAGGTAACTGATTGTGAACATTAAACTCAAAGGAATCTAATTGACTTTGAGTAATTTCTTTGTCTACTGTTTTAATCGGGATACAGTCCTTATTCGGCAGACTTAATACCCATTTATAATTAATATCAATAAAATCCATTGGATCTTGAGAAATATATTTCGTTTTCAAAATAAATTTATGCCCATTAAACGTGTAACTATAAAGTTCCACATTTCTTCTAAACAATACTACCACCTACACTTCTAAATTAGTAAAAGAGACCCTACCATACTAGAGTCTCTTTCATATTATCTAAAATTAACGAAGAAGTTGTAAAACTCCTTGTGGCTGTTGGTTCGCTTGCTTTGCGACTGCACCTTTCAGTTACAGAATAGACTATATCTTCACCCTTATAGTTCAAGGGGCTGGGCACTTCGAACAGCTTTTGCTGCCCTACGAGATTCATAATCATAACTTTTGCCTTAGACCGTGTTCTCTAGTCGTTGAACCTTCTCCAGAGTTTCCTCACAGGAGCTTGGCTGCTGATTATCCATTGTTTCATCTTCATCATTTTCAAACCTTCACACTTACCATTTCTAGTCACGTTGTGGTTGATGAAGCTTTAGGAAGTTCCAGCAATTCACCCAGTTATCCTCTAGCCCGTTACCAAGCTAGACGCCCTCTAATCATTATCTCAAGAGTTGTAAAACTCCTTGAGGTATTTGATTGGATTGAGCTAACATTGCTTGTGCTGCTTGAGAAAGAATAGAATTCTTTGTTTGGTTCATCATTTCTTTCGCCATATCCACATCACGAATACGAGATTCCGCAGCAGTTAAGTTTTCAGAAGTTGTACCTAAGTTATTGATTGTATGTTCTAAACGGTTTTGGAATGCACCTAACTTAGAGCGTTCTCGAGATACAGTATCAATAGCAGTTTGAACTGTATCCATAGCAGTTCTTGCGCCTGAAGCACTAGCAACAGAAATCGATGTAGTATTCAAAGATGATGCACTGCTGTCCATTTTAGCAATTGATATTCCTAGTCTCTGAGCGCCAGCATTTTCAGAACCTATTTGTATGTTCTTTGCAGCAGCAGCCCCTGTAATAATAGTACCAGTAGCTCCACCACCCGCAGTTGTTCCAGCAATACCTGCAGCTGTTTGCGTTCCATTTACTGACACTTTAATTCCAAATTTTTCAAAATTTAATACACCTGCTGTATTATCTGCAAGTGTTACCGTTTGTGTTCCAGTACCACCTGTTGTGTCAGTTAAAGTATAGCTACCAGCACCTGAAGAAGTAATGGTATATGTGTTACTTGCTGCTGCTCCTGATATATCAATATTAGTAACTCCATTACTACCTACAGCTAAACCTGATGTACCTAACTGTACTCCAAAAGTACCATCTAATAATGTTTCTCCGTTAAACTTAGTCGCTTGAGAGATTCTATTAAGTTCAGAATTTAATTGTGTAATCTCATCACCGATAGAGTTACGGTCATTAGTTGATAATGTTTCATTAGAAGCTTGTGTAGCAAGCTCATTCATACGTTGTAAAATAGAATGAGTTTCGTTTAATGCACCCTCAGCTGTTTGAATTAATGAAATACCATCTTGAGCATTTTTAGAAGCTTGGTCTAATCCGCGAATTTGTCCACGCATTTTTTCAGAGATTGCTAGACCAGCTGCATCATCTCCAGCACGATTAATACGAAGACCTGAAGATAGTTTTTCCATTGATTTTGATTGTGCACTACCAGCACTATTCAACTGACGATAAGTATTCAACGCCGCAATATTATGATTAATTCTCATTTTCATTTCCTCCTTGAGTATATATCCCACATCCATGTGGTTTGTTTACCAATCAGCAGAAAAGTCGGCCGCCTTTTTGCTGTTCAGCTTTACAATGGTTATATCGACTTATTTTGACAGGAGTTTAATGGTTTGGAAAAATTTTTTATTGCTTTTTAAAAAAGTTGCTTAAACTTTCAATTGCACCAGCATCTGTTTGAGTTGCGCTGCTGTTTTCCTGCTGAATGGATAGGTATATTTCTTTCCTATGAATATCCACATTTTTCGGTGCACTGATGCCCAGCTTTATCTGGTCGCCTTCGATAGAGAGGATTGAGATTTCAATATCGTCACCAATCATGATCGATTCTTGCAGTCTCCTTGTGAGTACAAGCATTATCTCTCCCCCTGTTCTTGAGGTGTCATGATTTTATGCTTGGTTTGGTAAGGTGTTTGATTAAGTATAATTTGTTTGCCTATTTTTTTTGTTTGGTTAATGACCAAAGGGGCCTGCAGGTTAGCGGTTGTTTCCTCAAATGGATCCTTTACTGTCAAAATCGTAAAGGTAGCCACATCTTTATCTGATTGGATTTCTAACTTTTCTAATGCCTCTTCTGGCAGATCAAACTCGTACTGAGGAAATAGAACGAACGGATCTGTAACAATAAAAACCACCTCAATTGTTTTTACTGACTGCATCACAAATAACTCTGTCCCTTCAAGAGGGAGAATATAAAATTCCTTCTCGTCTAAGAACCCCGGTATCCCGGATGGAAAATAAATAATGTCATCCTTATTAATTTCTTGCTCACCATGAAACTTTGTTTGAATATTCATCTTTTCACCTCATTGCTATATTGTTAGATTGATAAAATCAACGCTTAGGCTATTTTTCTCAATAATCTCTGTACTGACTTTACCTGGCGTATAGTTATGTACCGGCTTTCTGATTTCAACATCAATTTTCGGCTTTTGCGGCTGAGCCTCAATGTTTACTTTTGCAGGTTCGTATTGAATCCTTACGCTATTATGAGATGGCACCCAGCCAATATTGAACTGCAGGGGAGGACCCTCACTGTTTTCTTTGGCCTGATAGGCGATAGGGTTGCCGCCGTTTTCAATTTTCATGAGCTCTGTTCCCTGTGCAGCTCTTCTCTCCAGCCCTTTCAGCCAATCCTGGTACCCGTTTTGGTCAAATTCCTCTATCCTTCTGCCGACACTTTTAAGGTCGACGTCCTCGCGTGCTTTTGTCTGGTCGATTGTAAGCTTCCCCTGGATTTTTTCGATTTCCAGGATGGCTTTAGGCTGCTGGATGGATTGGACGGCTGGGGGCTGTTCGATTTCCTGCACCGGTTTTTCTATTGTTAATCCCATCTTGATAAAGTTAGATTCCAGCCTGATTTGCGGAACGTTCATATTAGACACCTCATTTTATGAAAAAAAGCTATCTCCTAAGGATAGCTTTTCATTAATTATCTTAAAAAGTCGGTTAAGCTCGGCTGGATGATTCTCGCCCCAACGCTTAGTGCTGCACGATGGATACTTTCCTGAGTTGTCAGCTCGATGATGGCTTTTTCCATATCGATGTCTTCATTATCAGATAGGATTCTTGTTGAGAAGACCTCCTGCTGGGATAAACGGTCCTCCATCAGCTCAACCCGATTCTGTTTGGCACCAATCAGGGCACGGGCAGATAAGAAATTATCTATGTTTTTATCCACACTTTCAAGCATGTCCCAAACGGCTGGGTCATTCGTTTCGAGAGCTGTGATTAGTTTTTGAATATCTCCATCATCACTGAGCATATCCCCAAACAAAGCTTTTCCTTCAGTGTTGACAGGTATCTTTATGCCTGAAAAAACCTCAAGTTCAATGGTCCCACTTTGAAAGCCTGATTCAGATGGCCGAACATTAGTCTGATTACCATTAAAAATATACTTACCGCCAACTTGTGTATCACCGATATTCTGCAGATGCTCTTTAAGCTGCTTTACCTCTTCGGCTACAGCTTTGCGCTGATCTCCTTCCAGCGTGCCGTTGCTTGCTCGAAGAGTCAGTTCCCTTATTCGCTGCAGGGCCAGCACCCCTTTATCCAGAGCATCATCCGTACTGTCAACCCAGTTTCTCACTTCCCCGATGTTGCGGGTGAATTGCTGAATCCGGTTTAAGTCCGTACGATAATTCATCCCCATCATCGCAGCAACTGGATCATCCGATGGCTTGGTAAATTTCTTTTGCGTAGAAATTTGATCCTGTAGCTTGTCCATCCTGCTATAGCTATTGCTTAAGTTTCGAAGCATGTTATTTGATAGCATTGATTGTGTTACACGCACTTTATTTCACCCTTTATCTGCCTACAACGCCCATGCCGTTTATGATTTTATCTAGCATTTCATCGACCACAGTGATATTGCGGGCCGAGGCGTTATACGCATGTTGGAATTTAATCATATTGGTCATTTCTTCATCTAATGAGACTGCACTGACGGATTGTCTGTTCCGGTCTACTGAATCTGCCAGCACGGCGGAGTTTTTGAGATCCTTTTTAGCACTCTGAGAGTCTACCCCTAACCGTCCAATAATTCCTGAATAATAGGAATCGAGGCTCCCGTTCAGCTTTGATTTTTCATTATCCGTCAATGAAGAATAATCACTAAAGCTTTTTTTCCTTAAATCAGCCAGCAGCTGAGCATTTTTGTTATCACCTGATGCTCCGCCTTTTTCGGCTGCCGCGGCAATTTTAGATGAGTCATCAAGCAATGCTTGATTTACTTTCATGCTTTGCGCCGGATTTTTCTCATCAAACTCGAAAAAGTCCAATCCAGACGTTGTATCTGCTCCAAGGGCATATCCATTCTTATGAATCTCATTGAATTCCTTGGCAAAAGCAGACGCCATTCTATTCAGCTTCTCCAGCATTTCAGGGTAAGCACCCTTAGCAGAACCACCTGCTTCATAACCATAGCTGTTAATTAAACCGGATAGTTCGCCTGATAAAGTCTCAAATTGTGTAAATGAAGAGGATCCAATTTTTAATCCTGTTACAAGTCCGCTCTCTTCATTTTTTTCCAACTCCACCTTGTTTGTGCCAACAATGCCGCTCTCTTTTGTTACAGATATGAGGTTAATAGGCGGATTATAGGATTTTCCATCCTTTTGGACAATCTCGATATTATAAAGGCCCGCTGCCATCGGTTTGGCATCTCCATATGTATTCGGAACCACACCGCTCACTTTCACGTTAACCAATTGTGAAAGGCTATCGACCAATAGATCCCGTTCGTCATACAGATCATTTGGCATGTATCCGTGCGGCTCAACAGAGGCAATCTGCTTATTCAGATGATCAATTTGCGCGACGATCGCGTTAATTTCATCAACTTTCACGCCAACCTGATTGCCAATATCCTCTTGAACACGCGACAGGGAGTTATGATAATAATTCAGCGTATCCGCAACCATCTGCCCGGTGGCTGCCACTACATCTCTGGCTCCGGTGTTTTCAGTATGGCTTGATAAATCCTGCAGCGCATTCCAGAACTTTTCCAGCGTACTGTGCAATCCATTCTCAGACGGTTCATTTATGATTTCTTCCATCTTGGTTAAAGACTCGCTCATGGCACCGTAATAGCCCATTTTGGTGTTTTCGGTTCTATATTGCAGATCCAGGAATGATTCTCTTATTCTCTGAACTGTTCCCGCCTCAACACCTGTTCCCATTTGACCGGGTATCTGCGGGCGGTTCATGCCCACGCCCGGATAAGGCTCGGTTTGTGCGAAATTAATGCGCTGCCTGGTGTATCCCGGCGTATTCGCATTTGAAATATTATGACCTGTTGTATATAAAGCACTTTGCTGGGTGAACATGCCGCGGCGGGCTGTTTCAAGTCCCATGAAAGTTGAACGCATGTTAGTTCCTCCGTTCTGCTACACTTTCGAGTTGAAAATTCCTGGATTCATCTTTTCAGATTTCTTTCTGGCAGGCGGGCCGTAATTGATATTTTCAGGCTGCGGCCTTAATAGACTCATAGATACATTCACAAACTGAAGCGACTGATGAACAAGCTGCTGGTTTAGGAAGTTCTGCTCTTTCAGTTCGTACACCAGCTCAGCTAGCTCCTCCGTGATGGCCTCCAGCCTAAGGCGATCAGACTGTGTGAGGATATTTAAACAATCTGATACTGTTGGGCTTTCCAGCATAGGTGCGATGGAATTTGCTGCTTTCTCCCGCTCTTTATCCAATCTGCTAATAGCCGCAATATGAGCCTGCTCATCCTTCAGCATCTGATTCAGGGCGTCCATGTCACCGTTTTTAATAATATCTGTCTTTTTAACTGCGAGTTCATATAGGCTTTTATGAAGCTTAAGCAGTTTCTCCATTGATGCAGTAAGTGTTTCGGCTGACACGCCATCCCCTCCTCTTTATTTTTTCGTATAAAAATTAGCGATGCTTTTCGCGACTTCTTTTGGATTGATTTTATAGGTGCCGTTCTCTACCTGGATTTTAAGCTCTTCTACTTTTGCTTTACGGTTTTCGCTCAGCTGTGATACCTGCTGCATTTCCTTTGCAGTGGAGCTGATTTCAATTTTATCTGATGCCGCTCTGGCTGGTTTTCCTGCATTTTCAAGCTTATTCAGTTGGCGTTTGTATGGGTTCACGCCTGAAGGACCAAAATTATTGATTTTCATGTGTACCCCTCACTTTCTTTTCCGGTCAATTTTACCCTAAGTTTATTATCGGCTAACGGGGCGGTTTGTTTAAATGTTATTTTAAGTTTGGAAAAAAATACATCGATTAGCCTATAGAAAAAGCTATGTGAATGGGACACATAGCTTAAAAACGCCTATTAATTTTTTCATTTACGGCAAAATAAGTGCCGTGTTTTTCCCGCTGGGCTGCTTCTTTTCTTCGTTCTTCTTCAGCTGTAAACTGCTGAAGATCCTTCCGCAGCTCTACTGCACAGCTGCCGCAAAGCTTGCCTTCCCGGATGCTTGTACCGCATTTCTCGCAAGGATACCCCAGGTTTGGAAAATGCGCCAACTTCAATCGGCCGGTTTTAATGAATTTAATAATGAGCTCTTCTTTAACTCCGGTCGCATCTACAACCTCTAGCATTTTTGCCGTCCGATTCTCCCGCTTCCGTATAAACTGGTACACCGTCTCATAGGCCTTTTCTTCTTCCTTCCAGCAATCCTGGCAGACATCGCGGAATTGATTTTTTACATAAATCGCATCACATTTCGGGCAGTTAGATAACTCAGCCATATGATTTCTTCCTCTCTCAGTTTGTGATGAAATTATTATAGCTCGAAGAATAGGATAATTATAGGAAAATGTTATTCGAAGTACTGCTGGCTGCTGGCTATTTCTATGAATCGAGATTCGGGAACGGGGAGGTCTTGCTCGAGCTGACTTTGCAAAATATCAAGCATCCCCGTCAATTCCGCTCTTGGTGCCTCTTCGATAATAAATTGAAATCCATAATTAGTCAGAGCATCTGATATTTCAGCTTTTCGGACAATCGTTCCGGTATAGGAAAGATCCTCTCCTGAAAGCTTGGTCTCAATTAATAGAATGATATCTTTCCTCACAGGGAGTTTCATCTTTGATACAAATTTTACTCCGCCTGCACTCATATCTTCAATCAGGATCTTCGTGCTGCCCATTTTGACAGGCTTGCTGTTAAGCTCTAAGATGGTCATGTCCGCCTCCAGGGGATAGGGAAACTCGACCCGGACATACTTGCGCAAACCTTTAAACACATTGTCTTCCTTAATATTCCGCGGCTTCAGGGTGCCAATTAACAGATTCTGCTCAAAGGCGGAAGGCGGAATTGGCTTACTGAAAAGATAGCCCTGTATTTGGTCACACTCATTTTTTCTTAAGGAATAGAACTGTTCAAATGTCTCAACGCCTTCTGCTACCACCTTCATATTCAGCCCATGGGCGAGCTGAATCAGATTGGCCGTAATGATGGCATCTTCTGCGTTTTTATCCATTGCCTGGATAAACGTTTTATCAATCTTTAAAACATCGAATTTATATTTCTTTAATTGAGTGATGGAAGAATAGCCGGTTCCAAAGTCGTCCAGCGCAATTTTCACTCCCATCTCACCCAATTCCTTAAGCACTGCTATCACGTTCTCTGAGTAATTGATCAGGGAAGACTCGGTCAATTCAATCTCAAGCAATGATGCGTCCAGACAATTCTCATCCAATGCTGCCTTTATCGTGGAAACAAAACAGCTTTTCAAAAAGCTCAGCGGAGAGATGTTCACTGATATCGGAACAATCGGCAGCCCGCTTTCCTTCCAGGAATGAATCTGCCTGCATACCTTCCTTATCACGTATTCGCCTATATCTACGATTAAACCGGTTTCTTCTGCAACGGGGATAAACTCCAGCGGTGAAACTCTGCCCCATTCCGGATGATTCCATCTTAATAAAGCTTCCGCACTTAGTATTTTCCGTGTTTTCGTATCAACTCTTGGCTGGTATTCAAGAAAAAACTCGTCATTCTGAAGTGCTTTCCGCATATCCTGTTCCAAAGTAAAAAGCTTATAAGATTCAATATCCATGGAGGGATGGTAAGCCTGGAATCTATTATTCCCTTTCTGCTTGGCATGGTATAGGGAAGATTCCGTATTTCTGACCAATTCATCAGCCGTACTCCCATTATCCGGATATAAACTAATGCCTATAGACGGGGTAATACTGAGCTCAAAGCTGTTGATATGGAATGGTTCAGAGAAAATTTGATTAATGGACTCCGCTAATTGCGCAGGATCCTCCTTCTCCTGGATAGGTTCCTTAATAACTGCGAATTGATCACCGGAAATTCTTGCTGAAAAACAGACTGAATTTAGCTTCTCCTTCATTCTTTGTGAAACAAGCCTAAGAAGTTCATCTCCTGATGAGTGTCCAAATGTATCATTAATCTGTTTTAAGCGCTGCAAGTCAAAAAACAAGATGGCAAATCCCTGGTGTTCAGCGTCTTCAATAAGGGTTTGGAGCTTCTGATCAAAGTACCGCCGGTTCGGCAGATCTGTCAAATGATCATAAAAAGCCATACGCCTCATTCTTTTTTCAAGCCATTTTTGTTCCGTTATATCCGTTACAAATCCATCAACGCGTATAAGCTCTCCTTTTTCATTCAGATACGGGATACTGTGATCATTAATCCATCTGAACTCACCGGACTTATGAACAATCCGATATTGATAGCGGATGCTATTCCCATTCAGAAGTTTAACCCGCTCTGCCTCTACTACCTGCATATCCTCCGGATGGATTACATTGTTCCACAAATCGAAGTCGGCAATAAACTCCTCGGCCGTGTAGCCGAAAATCCCTTCTACCCCTCTCGAAAAATGAAGAACCTTTCTTTCCAGTAAATCTGCAGAATAAATGCCCACATCAAGATTTTCATATATCTGTCCAATTTTCCGCTCGTTTTCATAGAGTTTTTCTTCCATGCGCCGCTTTTCGGTTATATCCTGAATGGTGGCAATGATTTTGGGCGATCTATCTCCATCTGCAAAATAATCTGCCCGATGGTGAATATACCGTTCTTCACCATCCTGCCTGATCATCCTGCATACCAGGTCCACACTGTCCTTTTCTTTGAGAAGCCTTTTAAACTGCTTTTCAAAGGCCGGGCGGTCATCCTGATGAAGATAGCTCAAATACATTTGATAGTCCGGGAAAAAATCTTTTTGAGGCTTTAGACCAAAAATCCGAAACAGCTGATCAGTCCAAAATCCTTTATCGGCTTCAACATCGTACTCCAGGCTTCCAATGTTGGCGATCTTTTGGGCCTGGTTGAGGTTATTTTTTATTTTAGTCAATTCCATTTGATGGATGTAATATTCAGTCATATCTTTTGGATTGATATCATCTTCCTGCGAGTTTAATTCTTTCACTCCAAACATCCTTTCCAAACAAAATGGCAACTAAAAAAACATTTTTATGTCGCCATGGCAGCTACAATACTTTAGATCACCAGCTGGTGTCTTTCCCATCGGTAAAAATTACCCTTGATTAGAATATTTTAACATAGGAGTATTTTCCTAATAACTGATCAATCCAAAATATTACTTTGTAATATCTTCCATTACTTATCCTCTGGCCAATGTAAATGAACATACCGATGCAGCTCCTCGTTCCTTCAAAACCTTCGCTGCATGGTATAAAGTAGATCCAGTTGTATAAATATCGTCGATGAGGAGGATATTCTTGTCTTTAACCGCTGTCTCTGGAAATAACTCGAAGACCTGTGTTAGATGTATGCGCTCTTTTCGCGATTTTTTTGATTGTTTTTCCGAATGGCTGCGCTGAAGAAGCTCTACAGTTGTAAAGCCTGCTTCCTGAATAAGGGCAGATGATTGATTGAATCCTCTTTCGTAAATCCGCTCAGGACTTAGCGGGATGGGAACGAGGAAGTCGAAATGAAGAGACTGGAGTCTTTCAATTATGAAAGGGGAGAATGCTTTAGCTAGGATATAATCACCGCGGAACTTATAGCGGGCAATTGTCTCTTTTAAAAAGTCATCATAACCGAAAATAGAATGGTTTTTATCAAGCTGTCCTGACCAGACTGTGTCCTGGTTCCACCTTACGCAATCTTTGCATAGATTCCCTTTTCGAAATTGGGGATCTAGCGTGCTGAAGGGGCGGCTGCATTTACCGCAAGTATCGCCTTTGATAACTGGGAGTTTGTCGGTGCAGGTCTGGCATAAACAATTCTCTTTTGGCCGCGACCAAAGGGTTGTCCAGCTGACAACGGACAGGATTTCTTCATGGCATATTAAACAGTTAATAGTCAATCAATCCTTTCTTTTTGGCTTCAGTGTTCATTTTAAGAATTTGCTTTCGTGCCTTGACCATGCTTTCGGTTTTACCGTAATGGAAAAAGGTAATATCTCCAGTTGGAAATTGAGCACTTCTTCCAACCCTGCCTGCGATCTGGACTAGAGCGCTTTCTGTGAAGATGCGGTCTTCTGCTCCCAGAACAGCTACATCTACGTTAGGAAACGTTACGCCTCTTTCAAGGATGGTTGTTGTTAGGAGCATGGGGATTTCGTTATTGCGCATCATTTGGATTTTATCTTTTCGCTCAGGGTCTTCTGCGTGCACAGCTTGAATATTAGGATAGGTTTTACGGAGTATGGTGAGGACTTTATCCATTTTATCGATTTGGGGGAGGAAGATTAGGCACTGCTTCTGATAATCTAGCCTCCTTTTGATCCATTGGGTGACGATTGGCGGGAGTTTATCTTTCTTAAGGGATTTCTCCCAATTGCCGCACCATTTGAAAGATGGCACTGTCAAGGGATGTCGGTGATATCTGGCTGGAATGGTGACAAAATTCCTCTTCCCGCTCCGGCAATCATTCTGCCATTTTTGATTTGGGGTAGCTGTGAGATAAATCATCGAGGAATGTTCTTTGCGGGACTGGCGGACAGCATACTGAAGACTTTCGTCTGCCGTATAAGGAAAGGCATCCACTTCGTCCAGAATGACTGTATCAAAAGCCTTGTAAAAACGGAGCAGCTGATGCGTGGTAGCGATGGTTAAAGGTGCCTGGATATGTCGGTCTTCACTTCCGCCGTAGAGGACAGCCACCTGGATGCCAGGAAAAACTGCTTTTAGCCGCGGACCAAGCTCGAGTACAACATCTGTTCTTGGAGTGGCAATGCAGACTCTTTTTCCGGAAGAGAGGGCAGTGCTGATTCCTTCAAACAGAACTTCCGTCTTTCCTGCACCGCAGACAGCCCAGACGAGGAGCTCTCTATTTTCTTTCACTGCCTGCTTTACGTGATCGGAGGCAAACTGCTGTCCGGGTGAAAGAGTGCCATCCCATTCTAAGGGGGGCTCGGTTAATTCACGGTCTGGCTCAGGTCCGCACCAGCCAATCAGAGGGGTGCACTCACTGACTCTGTCCATCATGATGCACTTCCGGCAGTACGTACACTCCTTCTCACCGCATCTGGCACAAGGAAAGCCTGCGAACAATGAGCTATCTTTATTGCCGCACCTGGCACAAACTGTCTTGTTTTTGGTCTTAATTATCCCTTTTCGATAAGTAATATAGCCATTTTCATAGTGCTGATGGATTTCTTCGAATGAATGCTGAAGGTTTTCTAGTAGAAGCTGTTTTCCGTAGAGGACTTGCTGGAGTTCTTTGTTGAATGGGTAGTTTTCGTTGAGTGGCGGCTCTGGAATGGTGTCAATAGAGGATATCGGGAGGCTTTCTGGAGGAAAATCGTTTATATAGGGGGTCATTTTAGGGGTAAATCTCAATTAGTTCACCTCTTGATTAAAAAGTTTATTTCTCTATTTGCAGTTTTGCGGTTCTATTTGCAAATTCTCCGATCTATTTGCAGATTTAGGCTCGCTATTTGCATATTCAAGCTTTCTATTTGCAGGAGTCCTCAATCTATTTGCAAATCCACATCACCCCTCCCAAAAAATCTGCGCCATCCCAAAGAATGGCGCAACTCCAAACAAACATTACTTCTTCACCCAGCCAAATCCCATAGCGCCTTCACCCAGATGGGTTCCGATGACCGGACCAAAATAGCTGATCATAAACTCAACATTCGGATACTGCGCCGCAAGCTCCGCTTTCCACTCACGCGCCTCTTCTTCGCGATTGGCGTGGATAATCACCGCCTGATACGGCTCCCCGCTTTTCACATCTTCCCAGAAAAGGTCAACCATCCGCTTCATCGCTTTCTTCCGAGTGCGAATCTTTTCAAACGGAACAATTTTCTTATCTTCAAAATGAAGCAGCGGCTTGACCTGGAGCAGGCTGCCAATCAAGGCCTGTGCACTGGACAAACGTCCTCCGCGCTGAAGATGTGAAAGGTTGTCTACCATGAAATAAGCGCGAATGCTCTTTTTCATTTCCTCAAGCCGTTCCACGATTTCCTGTGGACTCTTACCGGCAGCAGCCAGTTCAGCGGCTTCAATCACATAAAACCCCTGCACCATACAGCTGATTTCGGAATCAAAGGGGAATACCTGAATATCGTCCACCATGCTCCCGGCAGTAACTGCCCCCTGAAATGTGCCGCTTATGCCGCTCGACAGATGAATCGAAATTACCGCATCATACTCTTTCGATAAATTCTCAAACAGCTCGGCAAACTCACCCACCGGCGGCTGTGAAGTTGTTGGGAGCTCTTTATGCTTCACTTCTTCATAAAAGTCTTCAGCGGTAATTTCCACTTCTTCCTGGTAAGTCTCACCGCCGAAGATCACGCTCAGCGGAATCATATGTATATTTAACTTTTCTCTTAAATGCTTAGGAATATATGCTGTACTATCCGTTACAACAGCCGTTTTCATAAATAGAGGTACCATCCTTATCTTTTTTCTCTACTGTATGTTCCATTTTATATGATAGCGGGGGAAAATGCATTAAGTTATAGAATTGGGAAGCAAATAATCCTTTGCCCCTTTATACCTACTTTTAAGAACTGGTAATTTTTTACCTTAAAATCCATCCCTTGTGTATGATAAAATGCCTTTTGTGTCTTTAATTTGTAAAGGAGCTGTAACACATTGAGTAAAAGCACTTCTTCCACAAATACCACCACATCAAATAAATATAGCTTAGATACTCTTCATCAAATGCTTAATAATGAATTAAGTAAATATAAACATATTAAAGTTCCAAATATTGACCATTCTATAAGCGGACCCGAACTTGCTTCCTGGCTGATAGACAGTTTGCCTCCAAAAGAAATTGAGCAGCTTGTTTTTATTGTGAACCAAGCCAAAAAGAGATCTTCCAATACAAAAGCTATATTTCAAACAGCCGCTGCTGCTCTTATTAAATAGCCAAGCAAAGTGATCGCTTCATTATTTGGTTATTTTTTCTTTAAAAGTGTATAAATACCTTTTAATTGCACAGCCTTTCATTTACTATTAATATTGAAGTGAATAAAGATAGGTGAAGTTTCCTCATCTATTTTTAGTTGAGGACTCGCTAAAAAAGCATTTTAAGACAAAAAAGAAAAAGCCCCTTCCAAAAAGGACTTTTTCTCTCAATAAAATTATCGCACCTCTACCCAGCCGTTCTTAATAGCCACAACAACTGCCTGAGTACGGTCATTTACATTCATTTTTTGCAGGATATTGCTCACATGGTTCTTTACCGTTTTTTCGCTTATGTATAAAGCTTCCCCAATTCCGCGGTTGCTTTTGCCATCAGCTAGGAGCTGAAGCACTTCACATTCGCGGCGTGTCAGCAAGTGAAGAGGACGGCGGATTTCCACCTGTGAATAGGAGCTGTTGCTAGTTCCCTCTGCTGCCAAGCGGCGGTACTCATTTACCAGGTTATGTGTCACTTTCGGATGTAAATAAGATCCTCCATCAGCAACAACCTTCACAGCCTCCACTAATGCATCTGCATCCATTTCTTTTAGCAGGTATCCGCTCGCTCCTGTCTTAAGTGCGTGCGTTACATAATTCTCATCATCGTGGATGGAAAGAATGATTACCTTGGATTCTGGATATTTATTAATCAGCTGGCGGGTCGCTTCCACACCATTTGTATTTGGCATATTGATATCCATGATAATCACATCTGGATCATACTCTTCGACAAGAGCCATGGCTTCACTGCCATCATCGCCTTCTGCCACTACACTAAAGCTCTTTTCGAAATCTAAAATGCGTTTTACCCCTTCTCTGAATAATTGATGGTCATCAATTATGACGATCTTTGTATTCAAATGCTTCGCCTCCCAAATCTCCAGTTCGTTTTTATCTATCTCTATTCTTAAGATGTTTCCTATTTCAATGGCACCTGAATAATGACAATGGTTCCTTTGCCTGGCTTGGAATCTATGGACATCTGGCCTTCCAAAAGTTCAAGCCTTTCACCCATCCCCATAATTCCAAAAGAGCCCGGACGCTTCTCACGTATATTGAACCCTTTCCCGTCGTCTTTAATGACTACAGCTACCCTAGAATTATTAATCTCTATTTTCACTTGAATTTCTTTAGCTTCCGCATGCTTGAGAGCATTTGTCACAGACTCTTGAATCAGACGGAACAATGCAACTTCATATTGTGGCGGCAGTCGCCTTTCTTCGCCAACATTCGCGAAATATATCTTTGTACTCCTGTGATACTCTTCGATCGTTGTTAAGTATTTTTTGAGGGTGGGTATTAATCCCAAATCATCAAGAGCCATCGGACGCAAGTCATAAATAATCCTGCGGACTTCATATAAAGCATTTCGGACCATTTTTTTCAGGTCTTTTATTTCCGTAATGGCTTCATCAGCACCGCGTTCTTTGTATACCCGCTCAATTAAATCGGATCTCATCATGACATTCGCCATCATCTGGGCAGGTCCGTCATGGATCTCACGGGATACTCTTTTCCGCTCTTCTTCCTGTGCTTCGATGATCTTCAGGCCAAAATCCTGTTTGAGTTTCGCGTCTTCAATGATTTCTCCCATTTGTTTCAAATCACTTGTCAGATAGTTCATCACAACCGTTATTTGAGAAATAAGGACTTCCGCTCTATCAATAGTGTCGTTAACACCTATAAGCCTTCTTTCAATATCATCACGGCGATCCCTCAGCTGTTTTTCAAGCTGACGGTTCATGGATAAATCCATTTGCAGCTGATGGGCCTTCTCATATGCTTCACGCACTTCAGACTCTGAATAATCCTTAAAATGCATGCTTACTTCAGAAAGGCGCTTTCTTGCAAACCGGGTTTGCACTTCAAGCCGATCCCCTTCTTCAATTACCTTAAGAACCATTTGCTTAACTTCCATCAATTCTTCCGTCAAAGTCTTATGGTCATTACGGCATTGCTCACCTATACGGAATATTTCATCTTTACTGGTACCTACTGTTTGAACCATTTTTTCAAGAATAAGATCCAGAGTCTTGGAATCGAATTTCTTAATACTCATTTACACTCCTCCAAGGGCGCAGCCCTTCCGCTATGTACCTTTATTTTAGCGCTAAATGAGCAAAGATACTATCTTTCCAGTCTGAAAATTATACCAAGTTACCTAAAATTCGGTAAAAAGGCTTAGACTTGTGATTTCACCCCATGTCTTATATCCTATAAAAAAGTAGGGTAAACATGACTACCAGGGAAAATAATATGTATATTTATACCACTTAAAGATTAAAATCGGCACATTTTTTTATTATAGCAGCATAAACATCAGAATTGCTTACATTATAACATGGGAAAAAATGTTCTATATTAAAGTTTCATTACATTCTGTTGAAAATTGTGTGTTTCAAACTTTGTCGATTTATAATGAAATAGGTCAATTTTTAGTTTATTTTAGAGAAACTGGAAGGAGCGGTTTACATGCTGCCTCATTACTATACAGTTAAGGGATATGGAGAAAACGAAATAATAATAGATAAATCCCGATTTATTGCACATGTATCCCGAGCGAATTCAGAAGAGGAAGCACAGGAATTTATCCAATCTATAAAGAAAAAACATTATAATGCCACACATAATTGCTCTGCCTATTTAATAGGGGAAAATGATCAAATTCAAAAGGCGAATGATGACGGAGAGCCGAGCGGCACGGCTGGTGTTCCGATATTAGAGGTGTTGAAGAAAAAAAAGCTGAAGGATTCCGTTGTAGTCGTAACCCGATACTTTGGCGGTATAAAGCTTGGCGCAGGCGGCCTGATTCGCGCCTATGGGAAAGCAACTTCGGAAGGATTGCAAACAACCGGGATTGTCGAAAGAGAACTAGTCACGATCATGCATACCAAAATAGACTATACCTGGCTTGGAAAAATAGAGAATGAACTCCGGTCCTCCATATATCCGATTAAGGAAATCCACTACCTTGAATCAGTAGAGATTGAAACCTATGTTAAGGACGAACTCATTGACTCTTTCACCAGCTGGATGACGGAATTAACGAATGGCCAAAGCCAAACAACCGCTGGAAATAAACTATACTTGGAAACACAGATTTAATCGTTTACTATATCGTGAAAATTCGATAAAATTAACTATTGCTAACGATAAATTCTTAAATAAAGTAGGGATAATATATGTCTGGTACCAGAATTGTCAGGCGCAAGAAGAAAAAGCTCAGAATTTGGCGAGTACTCCTGCTGTTGACACTCATTACGGTTATTGGCGGCGGAACATACTTCGCCTACAACCTATATTCTCATGCCAACAGCGCCTCCAGTAAGATTTTTCAGGAGTTGGATAGAAGTAAAATTCCGAATCACCGAACAGAGGAAGTCGAAATTACCAAGGATCCTTTCACCGTTCTAGTCGTTGGAATAGAAGATCAAGAGGGTGGAGAACGTTCAGATGTAATGATGCTGGCAACGGTCAATCCAAAAACAGAAGAAGTTTACCTGCTGAGCATCCCCCGTGACACAAGAACATATATAGAAGACCTCGGCTATAAGACAAAATTAAATCATTCCTATGGCGCAGGCGGTATTGAGACAACCATTGCTACGATCAATGATATGATTGATATTCCGATTGATTATTATATAACCACTAACTTTGACGGTTTTGAGGATATTGTCGATACATTTGACGGCGTAACCGTAGATGTACCATTTACCTTCGATGCCCAGCTGACAGGCAGCTTAAAATGGAAGACTTATTATGAAGGCAAAATGAACCTAAATGGAAATGAAGCACTTGCTTATGTAAGAATGAGAAAAGCGGATCCACGCGGAGACCATGGGAGAAATGAGCGCCAGCAGCAAGTCATAAAAGCGATCATTGATAAAGGCACTTCGTTCTCATCCATTACGAAAATTGATGATGTAATGGATGACTTAGGGAAGAATGTCAAGACGAATATCCCGCCATCAAAATTTGCAAGCTTTGTAAAATTATATTCTAAAATCAAAGACACCAAAATCCAGAACCTTACTCTAAATGGTACGGATGAATATATAGACGGTGTATATTATTATATTCCAGATAAAGATTCTCTATTTGAAATTAATAGTACCCTTGAAACAGCACTTGCCATATCAGATGGCACATCATTATCTGACTCTGAATTTGGGAATGAATCTAATTCAGAATATGATTCAAACTCTGAATCCGGATACGATTCTAATGAATCGGAAACGGAATATAATTCAGAAGAAAATTCTGAGTATCAATCTGAAAGTGAAACAGATACAGACTATAATTCAGACTCAAATTATTAATAAATCTACTTCTTAGGAAGCTTTCTAAATGGAGAGCTTCCTTTTTTGTTATATATTTCCTTCATTTCTACTAAAAACATAGATTGGAACATTTGACATTTTTTGATAGAATATGACATGGGTCTTAAAAACTATTAAAATGGAGGTTTATCGTGAAGAAAATTATTGCTTCTTCTGTTTTGGCTACTGCAGCGTTGCTTCCCAACTTTACATATGCAGAAGAAACAACATATCCTGCCAGTATGACAACGGATTCTGCTGTTGAAATCAGAAAAGGAACAACGCCTGATGATCAGGTTGTAACTACCTTGCCTGATGGAGAAAGTGTAGTAGTAGTTGATGAATTTACAAATTCATCAGGTGAACTTTGGTACAAGGTTGAAAGTGATGGCATTTCAGGGTGGGGACTCTCTACAGGATTCCAAGAGGCAGACGCATCTCTTGTTGGCCAGGATGCAGTTTCTACTGGTTCGAATGTAAATGTCAGAAGAGGAGCATCAACCTCTTATGAAGTAATTGGCAAGCTAACACTTGGCCAGAAAGTAAAAGTCATCGATCAGCACGCAAACAGCCAAGGCGAGCTTTGGTATAGAATTTCATTTAATGGCCAGTTAGGCTGGGTAATAGCAGATTTCCTAAAAGCGGACTCAGGCTCAACAGAACCGCCTCCCTCTGAACCTGCCATTATCAAGAAAACAGTGCAGGTTGACAGTGCCGCGGTACGAAGAGGCGCTTCTTCTGATTATCAAGCGGTTGCCACTTTAAGCAAAAATCAGGAAGTTTCGATCATTGCTGAATATAAAAATTCAAAAGGCGAGCTTTGGTATCGGGTAGACTTGGGCAGTGTGATCGGCTGGGTAATTAGCTCTGCTTTTGTAAAACCGGCTTATACAATCACCACTAAGACAGTGCTAGTTGAAAAGGCTGATGTACGCAGGGGCGCTTCCTCTGACTATGAGTCAGTGGCAACTTTGAGCAAAAACCAAGGAGTGAAAGTCATCGGGGAACATAAAAACTCCAAAGGTGAGCTCTGGTACCGCGTGGATCTTGGCAGCAATATTGTCGGCTGGGTCATCAACACCGCTTTTATAGCCCCCCCTTATACTGTGACCACCAAAGTGGTACAAATTGAGAAGACTGCCGTACGCAGAGGGGCTTCCTCTGATTATGAGTCAGTCTCTACCTTAAGCAAAAATCAATCGGTCAAAGTCATCGGGGAACATAAAAACTCCAAAGGCGAACTCTGGTACCGAGTGGACATTGGCAGCAATATCATCGGCTGGGTCATCAGCTCCGCTTTTGTTGTACCTCCTTATACTGTGACAACTAAGGTAGTACAAGTTGAGAAGACTGCCGTACGCAGAGGGGCTTCCTCTGATTATGAATCAGTCTCTACCTTAAGCAAAAATCAATCGGTCAAAGTCATCGGGGAACATAAAAACTCCAAAGGCGAACTCTGGTACCGAGTGGACATTGGCAGCAATATCATCGGCTGGGTCATCAGTTCCGCTTTTGATAAACCACAATATTCAATCACGACTAAAGTGGTACAAGTTGAAAGTGCTGCTGTACGCAGAGGTGCATCTTCCAGCTATGAAGCTGTAGCAGCAGTAAGCAGGAATCAAGAGATTAAAATTATCGACGAATTTACAAATTCAAGCGGTGAGCTTTGGTATAGAGCAGACCTTGGAGATGTTATCGGCTGGGTTAACAGCACTGCTTTTGAAAAACCTCAACCAGGCACTATCTCATTAAGTGGAACTTATTACGTCGGCAATCGGAATACAAATCTATATTCCGGCGCTACATATGATTATAGAGTGGTAGAAAGGCTAAACTTCACAGGAAAAGTGACCGTTTTGAGCGGGTTTATAAACGACTCTCTGCAAACTTGGGCTAGGGTAAGCACTTCGACTGGAAATACTGGATGGGTTCCTTTAAAAGACTTAGTCAAATCAACATCAGAACTGGATTATGTATATGCGTTGAGCAGCGCAGCATTAAGAAGAGGTGCATCAACCTCATACGGTATAGCTGCTCCACTAAAAGCAGATGAACCTCTGCTCGTTCTCAGCAAATTGAATGGATGGTTAAACGTTGAAACCGCTGCAGGAATACGCGGATGGATTCTGGAGTCCCAAACTTCCGAGGTTTCGCTGAAACGGCTGGCTTCCCCTTCTACTTACACAGAGGGCAATGCAAACTATCTGGTATGGAAAAAACCAACAAACTTTGACTTTACTTATTCAAAGTTATCGGATTATCGCTTAAAGCTGACGCAAGGCATAACAGATGCAGAATTGCCTAACTTTAAAATAAAAGGAATCAAAACAGTTGAAACGGTACAATCAACATCCACCGAAAAGGCGGTCATTTTAACCTTTGAACCTGGCTATACCTTCACTATTCGAGATTATAGCGATAAAGTTACCATTAAGGTAATCCCTACAGGTTTATTAGGAAAGCAAATCGTTATTGATGCCGGACATGGCGGAAAAGATGCAGGTGCTATTGGTCCAACTGGCCTAATGGAAAAGGATGTTAATCTAGCCACTGCTTTATTATTAAAATCCGAGCTTGAAAGAAACGGTGCATCTGTTTTATTAACACGAAGCAGAGATATTTTCCTCGAGCTTGCCGAAAGAACAGCTATTGCTAATTCCAGCACTTATGATGCCTTTATCAGTATTCATGCAGATTCTTTCTCAAGCACATCCAGAGGTTCAACAACGTTCTTTAACTCAACTGTGAACTTTAACGGCCCTATTAGCGAGGAACTAGCCGATTCTGTTCAAAAGTACATGGTATCATCACTCGGCACCTATAACAGAGGTGTTAAGGAACAAGAATTCTATGTTAATAGAATGAATCATCTTCCAAGCATACTTGTGGAACTTGCTTTTATTTCTAATCCTAACGAAGAAAGTCTGCTTCGTACTACAGCTTTCCGCCAAAAGGCCGCTGAGGGAATCAGAAAAGGGTTCCAGGATTATTACAGCAGTTTCTAAGTTTCTAAGCTTTTAAAAATTTTTTAAGCTTTGGGTAACACATACCCAAAGCACATTTTTCTAAACATAATTAGGGGGAAATTTCGTAAAATGAATCGCATAAAAAAGTTGGTCGTTGCTGGAATTGTCACTGCTGGAATTGGAACAGGCGCTGTTTTGTTTACACCATCCGGATCTGATGCTGCATCAAATGTCGTATTGGCAAGCGTGGAATGGGTTAATACAAAGATAAATCCCATTAATACAAAACTATCTTCTTTAGAAACAAAGATTAGCAGTTTAGAAGCAAAGGTCGCTTCACAGCAGAAAGAGATTGAGGCGCTGAAGTCAGATAGCGGGACAACGACTCCGACAACACCACCTCCAAGCGGCTTGCCATCTGCCGTCTACTCAATTAAGGATAATGTAACAATCCATTCAGGTGCTTTAAGAACCTATAAAGTCGTAGCAACTGTTTCAAAAAGCACTGCTTTAACCGTAGTAGACTCCCACAACTCCAGTTCAGGCCTTTGGTACAGAGTGCAGCTATCTCCGTCCGTTTTGGGCTGGGTTTATTCGGGTGATGTTTCAACAACTAAGCCGGATTCTTTAAAAACTGTTGTAACCACTTCAGATGTCAACATGCGCAGAGGAGCTACAACAGATTATGCTGTAGTAGAATTACTTCCAAAAGGCACTGTTCTGAAATTAGTTCAAACCTATAAGAACTCAAAGGGAGAAACCTGGTATAATGTTGAAACCTCATCAGGCAGCAGAGGATGGATTATCAGCACCTTTGGTGAGGTGAGATAAGTTGAAGAAATTTATCTCAATCATTTTATTTATGGCTTTACTATTTTCAGGGGGTCAATATCCCAGTGCAGCTGAAGTTAAAACGTACTCGAATAGTGTAAATGTATCTGTGCACATAAACAACAGTCTGACTTTAACCCTTAATGGAAGCTATCAGCTTACAAATAGGCAAACGGGCAGCAAGTCCATCATCCCGCCAGGAACAACTATTACGTCATCAAGCAATGGAACAGCCGTAACTGTCTCCTATACCGGATTCAGTCAATCCTCGACTTCCGGCTTTGATGTCCAGGAGCTTGCCGGAACCGCATCATTAGCTGTATTCACAAGCCAGACGGATATGAGACGAGGTGCCGATGCCTCCTATTCAAAGATATATACTTTCCAAACAGGAGACAGCGCGAATTACCTTGGTTCCTTCACAAACAAGACAACGGGTGAACTTTGGTATAACGTAACCGTGGGGTCCTATACAGGGTGGGTTCCAGCCAAGAATGCTAAGTTAACAGAAGGGGACAAGCTATCCCTCGCGAAAGTCAGCAATGGCCTTACTTATAGAGGCAGCTTCTATTTGAAGAAAAACGGCTCCCAGGTTGAAGTAATCAACATGCTGGATATGGAAGATTATCTTAAGGGAGTTGTCCCTAATGAAATGCCAGCCTCATGGCATAAGGAGTCCCTTAAAGCACAGGCGATCGCAGCCCGAAGCTATGCGGCCAATATGATGCTCCTTACGAGCACAGCTGCAAGCCAAGTATACAGGGGATACACCTCTGAAGATACTCGGGCAAATACCGCAATTAAAGAAACAGAAGGCTTGTTAGTAAAATACAATGGAAAGCCAATCCAAACATTTTTCTTTTCAACGAGCGGAGGCAGGACTGCCAATGTGGGAGATGTTTGGAATTCCAATCAGAGCTCCTTCCCTTACCTTGTTTCAGTCGAGGATAAATACGAAGTATCCCCTTACAGCAATTGGAGCGAGGAATACTCAGCTGCTGCAATTTTAAAGTCATTCGGTATTGACAGTACGGCAAAATTGCTGGATATTAGCTTTGAAGTAAAAGGGGCGAATGGAGAAGTAGGTGCTGTTACCGTTAAAACCACTAAAGGAGAGAAGACGGTAAGCGGTAATGAGTCAGTCATCAGAAGGCTATTTCCTGTCTCAAGCTCAGCACATTATAATCTCCTTTACTCCAACTGGTTTACAATGGAGGTAACGAGATCACAGCCTGCCCTTTCTGTTCAAACGAATAGCGGAACTTTTCCTATCGAAGATATGAAAGGCCAGACCGTACAAACACCGAGCGGACAAATGACGCTTACTGAATCTCAGGTATCTGTCCAAACTCCGTCTGGGGTCATTGCTAGTGAAAGCGGGACAGGAGAGGTACTTTCTGTAACCCTAAACGGAAAAGGCTGGGGCCACCGTATTGGAATGAGTCAATATGGAGCAAAGGCATATGCCGAAAACGGCTGGACAGCCAGCCAGATCATAACGCATTACTTCAAAGGAACGACCGTTTCTAAATAAAAATAAAAGGAGAGAAGACATGAAGGTTTAACCCATGCTTCTCTCCTTTTTATTTTCACCTTCCAGATGGTGAATCAGATCTTCAACAATGCTCTTCCAGGAGTATTGATCGATGGCTAATTTTCGGCCATTCTGACACATTTGCTGATAATCCGCACCAGTTATCACCGCTAATTCTTTAACTGCCGCAGCAATTCCTTCAGGATTTTCCGGAGGTGCGATTCTGCCGCAATTATATTCATTTAAAATCTCGGCACTCTCTCCAACTCCGCAATACAATACCGGCGTTCCAGTTGAGATGGCCGGAAAAATCTTCGAAGGCCGCGCTCCCTTAAACAAATCAATATTTCTAAGAGATACAACACTAAAATCAGATACAGAAAAAATCTTTGGCATTTCGTCTAATGGAACCGAACCATAAAAAGTGACGTTTGTCAGCTGCAGCTCTTCTTTTAATGCGAGCAGCTTATCCTTCTCCTGTCCATCCCCTACAAATAAAAAGTGGACATCCGGATGGGAATCCTTAACCAGGGCAGCTGCCTGCAAAACGGAATCAAGGCCCTGTGCATATCCAAAATTGCCGGCATAAGTGAACACCTTTTTACCTTCCAGCCCGGCTTTTTTTATGATAGCCTGGTCTTTATCTAACGGCTTAAAGTAATCAGTATTTACGCCATTGGGCAAAAGGAAAACATCCTCGCTTGATTTCCCCTTTTTGACATAATAACTGCATATCCCTTCTGTGGCACCTGCTATTTTCCAGGCATTGCGGTATAGGAAATTCTCCAGTTTTTCAGCCATTCTGATAAAGGTTTTATTCTTAACCAATCCCAGCTCAACAGCAGATTCCGGCCAAATATCCGCAACATTAAATACAAATTTGGCCCTCTTTAATTTAGCGCCCACCCATCCCGTTATGCCAAGAAATAATGGAGGCGAATTACAAATGATGACATCTGTAGGCTTTGCTTTTGCCAGAGAATAAAAAGCACTAAATGTAAAAGAAAAATAGGAAGCAAGCCTTTTCCAAAAGCTTCCTTTCGGTGATGGATAGATCCATGAACGATGGACAGGAATTCCATCCCAGTGTTCAAATTGATAAAACCTGCCTTTATATTCATCCGGAATAATGCCATGCGGATGATGAGGAAAAGCTGTTAATACTTCCACCTGATGTCCTCTATTCATGAGTTCCTTGCTCACTTCATACACTCGTATTTGAGGAGCACCTGTTTCAGGGGGAAAATGCTGACATAAATAGATTACTCTCATTTTCCCAACTCCAATATGTCTTAATTTATCGTATATTATTTATTGTTTGTCCGGACTATAGAAGCCCTATAAAGCTTTAGCATCCGGCCGGCATTTTCCTGCCAATCGTAATGATCACGAACATGCTTGACTCCATTTTGTCCCATAATGTCGCGAAGGCCTTCATCGTTCAGCAATTCTGCAACAGCCTCTGCAAGCATTTCAGGGTTTCCCTTAGAGACAATCAGCCCTGTTTCCCGATTCTTTACAACTTCCTTTAATCCATCTGCATCCGATACAACAACCGGGACTCCACAAGCCATAGCCTCTACTGCTGTTACCCCAAAGCTTTCTTCAAGAGAAGGCATTACAACCACATCCATTTCACGAAGATAGTCAGGAACCAGATGGTTGGGCACCCGGCCTATAAAGCGGACAGCATCTCCTATTCCCAATGACCGGCAGAGATCTTGATACTCTTCCCTCATAGGTCCGTCGCCAACAATCATCAGCTCCAAGTCCTGAAAAGAAGAGTGTAAAGTGACGAATGCCTGAAATAGATCACGGAACCCGTAGACATCATCCAGCCCTTTGGCAATCCCGATTTTAAGGCTTGTCCCCTCTTCTTTCTTTTTAGGGCTAAAAAGGGAAAGGTCAACACCGAATGGAGTTACTTCTATTTCCTTATCTGTATACTTGCTTGTTTCCTTAGCCATGATATGGCTTGTAGAGCAGATCACATCCGCTTTCCCTAATGTGTATTCTACGATTCTGCGATTCACATTGCTTTTTAATGGGAATTGGTAAATATCTGTACCCCACACGGAAACATAAAATGGATGAAATTGAGTTAAAGCGCCTACCAATCCATAGCTTGATACAAAGTGGGCATGCAGGATATCCGGCTTTAAGTCCTTTAATAGCTTGCGCAAATGAGAAACAGCAAATAAGTAGGAAAGCTTGCCGGGCAAGAGCTTAGGCAGAACAACGGTATGAACCTCTTTCGCATTGTCTTCGGAGTAATGATCCTTAAAGGTAACCACCGTAACATCAATTCCCTGCTGCTTATAAAAAAGCGCCCATTTGTGGGTATGTGATGATTTACTCGGCGAAAGCAGCACTACCTTCATGACTGTTCCCCTGCCAGCGAAGCTTTAACTTTTTCCACTCTGGCCACCCAGGAATGATTTTTAAGGAATGTAGCTTCGATATTTGCCTGATATTGCTCAAGGGAATCAGCCATTTCTTTTATTGCTTCAGCCATGGAAGAAGGATTATCTTCACAGATAACACCATACCTATTGCTTTCAAGAAAACGCTTTTGTGCATCACATGCGGTTGCAACGATCGGCAAGCCATTGGATAAGTACTCAACAAGCTTTACAGGCATGGAAAAGTTCTGATACTCTGTACATTTTCGCGGGATAAACGCAAAATCCATCTCCTCATATAGTGAATCAAGCTCGCTTCCGCTAATATGCCGTACGTCAATATCCAGCTCTTTAATTTTCTCTATATTCGCTTGATCTGCAGCCTCATATTCCCCTTGCCTGCATACAATCGTCAGCTTACAAATCTCTGATTCCTTATTTGTTTCCATTAGGGCATCGAGCATTAAAGATAAACCGTAATCTTCCCCATTAATGGCTCCAACATAAATAGCTTTGAAAGGCTCCTCATGCTTTTTCCTGGCAGGTATAGGCCGCTCTTTGCCGCCCGGCGGCAAGTCAGCCATTTTCCGGTCAATGTCTACATATTTTCCCATCTCCAGGCTGGGAAGAAAGATTACATCGCAATATTTTTCGTAAAATTTCTCTTCAATCCGGTAGATGGACTGCATGATTTTCTTTTTTGCTCCTGTTAGCGGATAGATATGATCGAATTTCCAATACACATCCCGATAAAAAACTCCTACTGGCACATTATGCTGCTTGAGATAACGGAGGATTTTCCGATCTATAAATGGCCTTTTGGGTTTGTGCCCGGGATCTGTAAGCCAGAGGGGAATGGTCTGGTTCTCCATATAGCAGAACCATAAGTTATCCAGCTTCCCCGATGAAAGGAGCTGCTGAAACTGCTGATCACGCTGATCAGATGTTCCTGATATCACGATGATATTAACCTCATTTTCAGTTCCCCAAGTATGAAAAGCCTTTTTCATTTCAAGCGGGCGAAGCTTGGATCCGCTATTGGCATTTTCCGATAATGGGAAAGGGTAATAAACTAAAACTGATTTCATGCTAATACTCCTTTATTCATGCATTAACTAACATGCTTGCCCATTTAACTGCACAAGTTATACTTTGGTAACGGATAGCACTGCTGGTAAAAGGACTAAAAAGTTTACGCCTTTAACCCCTGTTCAAGCACTTCAACAATTTTACTGGCAGCTTCACCGTTTCCGAATAATTGCTTGTATTCAGGCTTTACCTCTTTATTAATGGCTTCAGTCATTTTTGTCTGATCTGTCCCTACAAGGATATTGGCCTCTCCTTCAAGGGTTTCCACCCATTCTGTCTGCTCTCTAACCGTAACACATGGAACCTCCATGAAATAGGCTTCCTTCTGCACACCGCCAGAATCTGTTACAATCTTTCGTGCATTTGCCTCAAGCGTTAACATATCAAGATACCCTACTGGATCAATGATTTTCAGATTAGGGATTTCCTCCACATTTAGACCGTAATCAGCTAGCTTGTGTTTTGTACGCGGGTGAATAGGCCAAACCTTGGTTTCTTCCGTGCTTGAAAATGCCTGAAGAATGCCTTTCATTTTTTCAGGATCATCTGTATTCTCAGCACGGTGAATCGTGATGAGCAGATAATCTCCCTTGTTTAGTTGTGCGTCATCAAGAATACGCGACTTTTCCTTTGCAAGCTCACGATTATACAAAACGGCGTCATACATAACGTCCCCGATATTGATGACGTTTCTTGTAATATTTTCATTCTTTAGATTTTCAACCGCTGTATCAGTCGGGCAGAAAAGGTATTCTGAAATATGATCAGTCAAGATTCGGTTCACTTCTTCAGGCATTAGCTTATTAAAGCTTCTTAATCCTGCTTCAATATGAATGACAGGGATATGAAGCTTTGCAGCAACCAATGAGCCTGCAAGAGTTGAATTTGTATCACCGTAAACCAGTACATAATCCGGTTTTTCTTTTAGGACAATTTCTTCAATTTTGGCCATCATTTCGCCAGTCTGCTTCCCGTGGTTTCCTGACCCAACCGCCAAATGGTAGTCAGGCTTTGGAATATTTAATTCCTCAAAGAAAATATCCGACATATTGGCATCATAATGCTGTCCTGTATGTACAATAATTTCCTGATGGTTTTGCCTTAAAGCCCTTGATACCGGAGCAGCCTTTATAAACTGAGGGCGTGCTCCCAGAACTGTAACGATTTTCATGAATCGAAACCTCCATATACTCTTAGTTTGGAAATGGGAATGACAATTATAAAAGCGTAAAGGAGCGTAACCGCCCCCTATACGTTTTTACTTTATTGGCAATTATAATAGTTCTCTGTCATCAACCATGCGGAGGAACTTGGCAGGCAGTCCCTTCACAACAGTCTTCTCTTCGGTATCTTTTGTAACAAGTGCACCAGCAGCAACAAATGTTTCTTCTGCAACTGTGATACCAGGCAGAATGATGGAGGCACCGCCCACTCTTGCTCCGCGTTTAACGGTTGCTCCCTTGATTTTATCGAATCTCTCTTCCGTTCTTCCCATATAGTTATCATTGGTTGTGGTCACACACGGCGCGATGAACACGTGATCCTCAAGTGTCGTATAAGCCGTGATGTAGGAATTGGATTGAATTTTAGTCCGGGTGCCAATCTTCACGTGGTTTTCCACTGTAACACCGCGGCCCACTATCACATAATCACCAATTTCCACATTTTCTCTCACACTGGCCAGGTCGGCAATCAATGTATTAGAACCGACTGTTGCTCCACGGTAAATCACACAGTTAGCCCCTATTGTGACATCTTCCCCAATTTCAAGCGCTGGAATGGAGTCCGATAGCTTTACAGTACTTGTTTTTGCTGGCTTTGGCGGCTTCCCAACTACTGCACCATCAGCAATCGTCGTATGATCGCCAATAACAGTATCTTCATGAATCGTGACACGATTCCCAATTACTACATCTTTTCCAATTTTTGCACCCTTTTCAATAACTGAAAAATATCCAACTTTTGCAGAAGAATCTACTGATGCGGAAGGATCGATAAAGTTCATGTTGAGCTCTCCCTTATATAACAATTATAGTTTGTCGTATTTATTAGGCTTTTGCACATCTTTCATGGCATTACGTGTGTCAAAGATGGACTTGCTCTCTCTGGCAATCATTTCATAATCAAAATCAGAGTGGTCTGTCGTAACAAGCACAAGATCAGAGTCGTTTAACAGTTCTTTTGTTAATTCCACCGTTTCAACTCGTGTGTTACAAGATTTAAATGATTTAACATAAGGATCGACAACTTTATAATCTGCGCCCTGGGCATCCAGTAATTCAATAATTTTAAGGACAGGAGATTCACGCACATCATCAATATCCTTCTTGTAGGCTACACCCAATAATGTTACTTTTGAGCCTCTCAGCGCTTTTCCATCTTCATTCAGAAGGTGCATCGCACGGTTAACTACAAATTCAGGCATTGAATTGTTAATCTCTCCGGCTAATTCAATCAGTCTTGTGTGGTAATTATATTCTCTTGCTTTCCATGTTAAGTAGAAAGGATCAATTGGAATACAGTGGCCGCCAAGACCAGGGCCCGGATAGAATGCCATGAAGCCATAAGGCTTTGTTTTCGCTGCATCAATTACTTCCCAAACATCAATTCCCATTCTGTCGCATAGAATAGCCATTTCATTCGCAAGGGCAATATTAATATGGCGGAACGTATTTTCAAAAATTTTCTCCATTTCCGCAATAGCCGGGCTGGATACTTCAAAAACGTCCCCTTCAAGCACATTGCGGTACAATGCTGCTGCTACTTCCGTACAGTTAGCCGTAATACCGCCGACAACCTTAGGTGTATTCTTTGTTTTAAACTGCTTATTGCCCGGATCAACACGTTCAGGTGAGTAGGCAACAAACACGGTTTCTCCTGTTTTAAGTCCTTTTTCCTCAAGAGCAGGCTTAACGATTTCTTCCGTAGTACCTGGATATGTTGTTGATTCAAGAACAACAAGCATGCCCTCATGAGCATATTTGGCAATTTCCTTAGCGGATGATTCTACATAAGAAGTATCTGGCTGCTGATAAACATCAAGAGGCGTTGGAACACAAATGGCAACAGCATCAACTTCCTGGATGCGCTGATAATCCGTAGTCGCTTCCAGCTTTCCGCCCTTGACCATATCCTTCAGGTCTTCATCCACAACATCACCAATATAGTTGATTCCCATGTTAACTTCTTCTACTCTTGCTGCCTGGACATCAAAGCCGATAACTTTAAATCCGGCTTTTGCTTTTTCAACAGCCAGAGGTAATCCTACATAACCTAATCCAACTACTCCAATGACAGCTTCTTTATTATTAATTTTTTCTAATAATGTTTTATGGTGGCTCATTTTCTTCTACTCCTTTATTGGATAAAGACTTTTTTTCCAGTTTCTGCGGATTCCAGGATGGATAAAATCAATTTAACTGGAGCTATCCCATCTTCGCCAGTAACAATTGGCTCACGATCTTCTTTAACGGCATGTACCATGTCCTCAATTATGCACTGATGACCAGGAGTGCCAAAGGGATCTTTGCTTACCTCTTCCTTAAGGGAAGCTGCTTCTTCCTCTGAGACACCTTCAATATCCCAAGTTTCAATGTAATTCGCTGTTCGGCCGCTGATTTTCACTGAAGCAGTTTCACCGAAAACAGAGATGGATTCTTCCAGATTTTTAGGGTAGATCGTCGTTGCTGCTTCAATAACACCTAAAGCCCCGCTTTTAAATTGTACGACAGCAGCTGCAACATCCTCAGTTTCAATTTTGCGGAGGCGAGTGGCTGCCATAGCCTGAACTGATTCAACAGGACCCATTAGCCATAACATTAAATCCAGATCATGAATTGCCTGATTCATTAGAACGCCGCCATCAAACTCTTTTGTACCGCGCCAATCGGCTTGATCATAATATGCCTGGCCACGGTTCCACCTAACGGTTGCATTGGCATGGCTCAGTTTACCGAAAGAACCTTTTTCAAGCTCTGCTTTCAGTTTCTGAACGGCAGGACGGAAACGGTTGGGGTGAACAATCGCAAGCTTTATATTATTTTCCTGCGCCACTTTGATCATTTCTTCCGAATCCTCCAGTTTTAAGGACATCGGCTTTTCCACGATTATATGACGCTTATGGTCCGCAACCACTTTTGTCAACCTTGCATGCAAACCTGAAGGAACACAGATATTGACTACATGGATGTCTTCGTTTTCAGAAAGCATTACATTTAAGTCAGTATATTTTTTAACTCCCGGCAAATCAAGCTCCAGCCTATCAGGGTTTGTATCACAGATAGCATAGAGATTTGCGCCATCCACCTTTTGAATGGATTCGATATGCTTGTTGGCTATATGACCCATTCCTACTATTGCAAAATTAATCATGCTTTTATTCTCCTTCCTGCGGTGCCAATCTTAAACGGAAACAAGCAAAGAAAACGCCCCCTTATTGCCGGCGACGTCTCCTAAAAAAATTATTTTCCGTAGAATTCGGCTATTTTCGCCACAACATATTCTTGCTGCTCTAATTTTAGTTCAGGGAACATCGGCAATGATAATGCTTCTTTAGCCGCCTTCTCCGTAACAGGGAAGTCCCCTTCTTTATATCCAAGCTCCTTGAATACAGGCTGAACATGTAGAGGAAGCGGGTAGTAAATCATTGTAGCTACTCCCTGTTCTTTCAGATATTCCTGAAGCTCATCACGCTTTTCCACTCTAATTGTATACTGATGGAAGACGTGATAGTTTCCTTCTTTCTCCACTGGTGTAGCAACTTGATCGCCTAGAGACTCTTTAAGAAGCTTAGTGTAATTTTCCGCCTTTTCGCGTCTAAGCTCACTCCAATGATCCAAATGCGGGAATTTAACATTTAAAACGGCTGCTTGAAGCTCATCCAAACGGCTGTTGTAGCCAAGAACATGATGATAATATTTAGGCTTGCTTCCATGTACACGGATAACACGGCTCTGTTCAGCAACCTCATCATCATTTGTTACAACCATTCCACCGTCTCCATAGGCACCCAGGTTTTTAGTAGGGAAGAAGCTGTAAGTAGCTGCAGTGCCCAGCTCTCCCACTGATTTCCCATTATGTTTTGCGCCAATAGCTTGAGCTGCATCTTCAACAACGGCAAGATTATGTTTCTTTGCGATTTCAGCAATTTTCTCCATGTCAGCCATTTGCCCGTATAAATGCACAGGAATAATGGCTTTGGTTTTTTCTGTAATAGCTTCTTCAATCTTGTCCGGGTCAATATTAAATGTAACAGGGTCAATATCTACGTAAACAGGTGTAGCTCCTGCTCTTGCAATGGCTCCACCAGTTGCAAAGAATGTGAAAGGAGTTGTGATCACTTCATCGCCTTCACTCACACCTAATGCCTGCAGTGCAATATGTATAGCATCGCTTCCGTTGCCGCAGCCAATTCCATGGGCAACATTACTGTATTTAGCAACATCTTGTTCCAGCTTCTTTACATTATCTCCTAATATAAAACGTGATGAACTCATTACGCCATCAAGCACTTCCAAAACTTCACTTCTTAAGGATTGGTATTGTTCACTAAGGTCAAGCATAGGAACTTTCATTTTTTTTACCTCCGAAAATGTAAAATATCAACATGTTTAAAAACATGTTTAGTTTATCACAAATCATAGTATTTATATGATTTATTTGTGTCTAAAAACGTATAACAAGCAAACCCTCTGGCATAAATAGGCTTTAAATCTATTTTTATCAAAAATGTGAAAAAAATGCATAAACACACTATTTCTTGCCAATACTTTTATCTAACAACATTTCTTAAAAAAACCGTTTGTCACTTTGCAGCTAACAAACGGTTTAATATTTATTAAATTTTACTTATTTCCTGTTCTCCCTAATGAGCGGGTTCCTGTAATCTTTTTATACAAATTGATGATAGGCCTGTACCGATCCGAGACCAGTCCAATAAGCTCAGCAATTATTTCCGTGACCACAAGCAGGCCAAAAATAATAAAGATTGTGCCCCATAAAGTTGATTCAGACACTAATACAGCACTGATGCTAAACAAAATACCAAAGGCATAAATGGCCAAAACGGTATTCCGATGTGACAACCCCAATGCTAAGAGCCTGTGATGCAAATGGGATTTATCGGGAGCAGAGATCGGCCTGTTATTCACCAGTCTGCGCAAGATCGCAAAGGTAGTATCAAAAACCGGCACACCTAAAATAATTATTGGAACCAAGAAGCTGAATAAGGTCACACTTTTATATAGCCCTAACAGGGATAAAATCGAAATGGAATATCCCAGGAATAGCGCACCTGTATCCCCCATGAATATTTTGGCGGGATAAAAGTTGTAATATAAAAACCCTAATATGCTTCCCAGCAGTATGGCGGAGAAGGTAAAGATCAGCATAGCACCGGAAAGGCCCGCCATAATGGCAATGGTCGCTATACCGATTGCAGAGATACCTGCCGATAATCCATCCAGACCATCTATCAGATTGATCGCATTAGTGATGGCTACAATCCAGAAAATAGTAACAGGGTAGCTCCACCATCCCAATTCAAAATCACCAATATAGGGAATGGTTAAAAGATCTACTGTAAGACCGCTAGCCACTATTAATGAAGCAACAAGGATTTGCCCAGCAAACTTAATTTTTGCTGATAATTCGTATTTATCGTCAAGTATGCCGATAATTACGATTAAAACAGCACCGACACTTATCGCAGTAACTTTTTGATTATAAACGCCGCCTGCAAAGTAGCCGGCAATAACCCCAATAAAAATAGCTAGACCACCTAAACGAGGCATGAGCTTTTGGTGAACTTTTCTATGATTCGGCTTATCTACAGCACCTATTTTTAGTGCGAACTTTTGTACAAAAGGCGTGGCAATCAGAACAGTAACTAAGGATACTAAAAAAGCTATACCAGCTTGAATATACATGTGTCATCACCTTTATTGGAGGTTTGTTTTAGTTTTACTCACTATCCCTAATCGTATCATATTTCTTTAAATCCGCAATCTTTTTTTATTGCCATGAATAAAAGATACTTACCCAGTAAACTATAGATTTAAAAGTAACCTTCCCCACTTTGATCTTCTTAAAACTCCTCACACTATGTCTGACGAACTTTTTCGAAAAAAGTTTCAGCTGCGATGCTTTTTTCGATAAGGAAGTAACTCTTGTCCAATTTTAGTGAATTAATTGGCATAAGTCTATTTCAGAAAGATTAAAAAACGGTAAAAACACACATTTTTTATTACATTTTAGTTACTTTAGTCTGAAAACTCCCTTTTTAAATCTCCTTTCTACTAACAGCCTTTTTTTGCTACAACTTTAAATATGTTAAATTCATGTATAAATTCCTTTAAATTACTTTATTTATTTGTTAAAATTTGTTATACGAATTCTTCTGGCAAACTAGTAATTTAAGGATGTGTAATATGAGGCAATATATAAGAAGACCTTATTGGTATTTACCTATATTATTGATTGGGCTGGTTACAGCATTTTGGTTTTTTAAAACTCTCTATTTTATAGAGGAGCTTGATCTAAGTCCTCACAAAAAACTGATTCTGCTCTCTTCAGGAGGGTTCGGGCTGGTTATTGCCTCCATGTTTTTCGCCAGGAGATCTTTAATAGGAAGTTTGGCGGCATTTTCCGTCTACTTCATCATGTCCTTCCTTCTATACGCAGATGTAGTCTACGAAAGATATTATGATGCTATTCTTCATATTGAATTAGCCGGACAGGCAAACCAGCTGGGAGAGATTACTGATTCAGTTGTCTCATTAATGTACAAGTCTGATCTGCTTTATTGGGCTGACCTTCCGTTGCTGGCGATCTCCTTTTATTTCATATTCAAAAAGAATGTTTCTGATGATAACCGCATTAAGCAAGCTGCTGCTGCCGGGGGACTTGGAATGGCTGCCATATTGATTGCTGCGTTTCTTCCTTTACAGCCTGCCCACACAGATCAGTACAAGGTTTCCTTAACAGGCATCATTCCTGCACATATTTATGATATTGCCCAAAGCTACCGTGAAAAGGCTTTGGCTGAGGAATATGCCAAGCAGCAAAAAAAACAGCTTGCCATACTAAAGCAAAAATTCGAAGACAAATTTGAAACGCCAGCAGAGTCCGCAATCTTTGGAAAATATAAAGGGAAAAACCTGATTATGGTTCAGGCAGAATCTCTTAATACATTCCCTATCGGGATGAACATTAAAGGTCAAGACATCACACCCAATTTAGATCAATTAATAGCTTCAAGCAGCTACTACCCAAATACTTATCTGCAGATCGGGCGTGGAAACACCTCAGATGCTGAGTTTGTTGCCAATAATTCAATGTATCCGATTGCCGCTAAAGGGATCTATCAAACATACCCTGATAACCACTTTCTGTCTCTGCCTGTGGCCCTAAATAAAATGGGGTACACAACGAGTGCCACTCATGGAAACAGCCCGGATTTCTGGAACCGGCAGGAAGCATACCGACAGCAGGGATATGATCAGTTTTATCATATTAATCATCCCAAAATTGACCGAAAAGAAATTATTGGGATGGGTATCTCGGATGAGAGTATTTTTAATCAAATGGCAGACCTGTACAAAGAAATGGAAAAGCCTTTTTATAATTTTATCGTTACGCTATCTGTCCATAGACCCTTTGAATTGCCAATTGAAAAACAATCCCTGGATCTGCCACCTGAGTTCAAAGATACACCAACAGGAAATTACCTTCAAAGTGTCCATTATTTTGATCAGGCCATAGGCAGTTTTATAGAGGAGCTTAAAAAGGACAATTTATGGGATGATACCATATTCGTTATGTATGGTGATCACTATGGATTGGTTCCAAAGAATGGAGCTGAAATAAAGAAGCTTCTTGGTATCACGTTTGATGAAAAAGAACGTTTCAAGGTGCCGCTGATCATCCATCATCCTGAACAGGTAAAGGGGCAAGTGAATACCATTACGACAAGCCAAATGGACATCTACCCGACCATTTCTACTCTATTAGGTATTCAAGGGCCTCTCATCCAATTTGGTGAATCCCTTGACTTAAAGAAAGAAGGGTTTGCAGGATTTGCCTATGAAACAACCAGATTCACCTATTTTACCGATGATTACGATTACACGGCCTCACATGATGGGCAATTTGAATCGGGAACCTGCGTAGACAATCGAACAGGCAAAAAAGCAGATATTGAGGCTTGCAGAAGTGTTTATAATAAATTAAGGAATGACGTTCAAGATTCGAAGTTTTTATTGGAGAATAATATGGTGAGAAAAGTATTTGAAATGGAATAAGGCGGGCTCTATGCCCGCCTTTTACTATTAAGTTTGCACAATACAGGATATGGCAACTAATTCAGGTGAATTCTGGCATATCTTCTGCTGGAAAATACAGCTTCTTCTCTTTTCTATACCCAATCCGGATGTCGGTGGAATTATTTAAGGTATCTATGGTAAGATAAAAATGTTTTTATTTTGATAATTTTAAGGAGAATTATTACATGGAGAAAATAAAATATCCGGTTTACGACTATATCAAGTTTATTTGGAAAAAGAAGCTTTTGCTGATTGGCTTTACTATTTTGTGCATGGTGATTGGTGCGGGGTTTAGTTATACGAAGGAGACAGTGTATACTTCGACTGCCCTGGTATTTACAGGAAACGCAAATAATGATGAATTATCAAAACCAGATTTGATTATAGCCAAGTATAAAAAGGAGCTTCCAAATGCACTGCAGAACACCCTAAATGTCCAAGCTGACCCTTTCCAGATTACGTTTACTTTAAGTGGAAATGATAAGGAAACGGTTGAATCTGCTATGAAAAAATTGGCCGAACAATATGAGAAGGATCTGATGATAGAATTTAATGACCAGTATGGATCCTTGAAAGATTATGTAAATGCCCTTGTAAAAGTAGTAAATCAAACGGAAGAGGCTGTTTCAAAATATAATCAACTTCTAGAAACTTCGGATGAAGACAAGCTTTTCAATTATACTGCAGTATTGATCAGTAAAATGGATTCTGAGTATAAAGCAGACCTTCTTGAAGCCAAAGATCTTTTGTCTTCAGCGGAACCGCCGATCTATAATAATGAAGTAACAACAACCCAAACATCCAATAACCTACTTAGAAATACGATACTTGCAGGTGCCTTTGGCTTCCAACTAATGCTGGTCCTTCTAGTACTGTGGAAATACATCATCAACGCTCGACGCGCGTTATCAGAGCGAAAATAGTTATATCATAATGAAACCCTTAAAATCCTTGATGCCACTGGTGTTTTAAGGGTTTTGCCGGTTAAAAAAACAGAAGGTGTTTATATGAGCAATTCATTTGTTAAAAATACGATCATGACATTAAGCAGGCAAATCTCCGGGATTTTACTTGGCCTTTTGGCTTCCATTATTATTGCAAGATCATTGGGCCCTGAAGGAAACGGGTTGTACCAGCTGATTGTCCTGCTTCCTACTACCCTTATGACCCTGCTTAATTTGGGTGTAGGTACCTCCAGTGTGTATTACGTTGGACAAAAGAAATATGACATTAAAGATATTATCAAAACGAACACTGCTTCAGGAGCTGTTTTAAGTCTTGCAGCCGTTATTATTGGACTTATAGGAGTTATGTTTTTTTCTGATAAGTTCTTTGAAGGGGTGCCGCCAAATTACCTTTACTTCATTCTGCTGATCATGCCGCTGCTAATGCTTAATGATTTTTATCTGGTTATTTTTCAGGGAGTCCAGGATTTTAAATCCTTTAATTCACTGGCCCTATTAAGGCAGCTGGCCGCATTGATTACTCTGGTTTTATTTATATTTGTGCTCAGGATCGGTCTTGTCGGAACAGTCATTGCTTTTATAGCAGGGGTTGTAACGCAATTTATAGTAACGCTCATCCTGCTGAATAAAAATCTAAAAACCAATTTGTTTTCAGGGAGCTTTTCTAAAGCCTATTTTAAGGAATCTTTCTCATTCGGCTTTAAAGCCCACTTCAGCAATGTATTGTCATTCATCAATTACAGAGCTGATATCTACCTAATTTCAATGTTCCTGAATCCAGCGGCGGTTGGCTTATACGGAGTGGCTGTAAGTATTGCAGAAAGATTATGGATTGTTTCTCAATCCATTTCTTCGGTTTTATACCCAGTCATCTCTTCTTCAAGTGATGTTGATAGTAAAAATAAATTAACAAGCGTAATAAGCAGAAATGTTTTATTCTTTTCTATAATAGCCGGTATCGTTTTTTACTTTGCCAGCGATCTCATTTTCAGATTGTTATTTGGAGAGGCGTATGCAGACAGTTCCGATATATTAAAAATGCTATTGCCCGGAATTATCTTATTCTCTGTTGATCGAATACTTTCCAATGATCTGGCAGGCAGAGGAAAGCCTGAGCTGAATATGTACACTTCTATTTTCACAGTGGCTTCTAATATTATTTTAAATATCCTGCTCATTCCTAAAATTGGTATAGCTGGAGCAGCTGTAAGTACCTCAGTTACATACAGTTTAAGTACACTGGTAAAAATGATTCTATTCAAAAGGGAAACTGGCGTTTCTTATGCAAAGATGGTTCTATTGCAAAAAGAGGATCTTATCCTTTTTAAACGACTAATCAATAAGGCGGTAAAAAGATCATGAAAGTCTTAATTATCCCTTCATGGTACCCTATTAAAGAAAATCCGATTTTAGGCATATTCTTCAAGGAGCAGGCAAAAGCTATCCAAAAAAGCGGATGTGACGTTACTGTTATCTATCCCGAAATCAAGACTATGCGTTCCTATAATGCCAATTGGAAAAAAGGGATCAGAGTCGAGAATGAGGATGGCATAAAAACGTACCGCTACAGAGGATATAATCCCTTCCCTGCCAGAGTTCCTTATGCTACAGGGTACATCTATTATTTAAGATTAAAAACGCTGTACAGCCAATTGGTTAAAGCAGAAGGTAAGCCAGATATTATCCATGCTCACTCATGTCTTTGGGGAGGATGGGCAGCAGCAAAAATAGCGGCAGAAGAAAAGATTCCTCTGGTTGTTACCGAGCATTCGAGCAAACTAGTTAGAGGCCTGCTTAAGCCATATGAAGAGAAAGAAATCACTAAAACGCTGAAGCAAACAGACAGAATTATATCAGTAGGGCCAAGTTTAAAAAAGGCGCTGGCACATTATACTGACAAAGAAATTATTGAAATCCCCAACATAGTAGATTTCAAAAGTTTTCAGAATGCTGAGCTTGTTGGGGCCCGCCAAACGAATAAGTTCAGGTTTTTCTCGCTGGCTTTATTAACGCCAAATAAAGGGATGGACCTGCTGATCAGAAGTTTTGCCGGCGGCTTCAAAGATCAGGAAGCGGAGCTGTTTATCGGTGGAGACGGCGCCCAAAAAGAAGAATTAATGAACCTGGCCAAAACATTGGGTGTTGATAAGCAAGTCATATTTCTGGGTGCCATAAATCGGGAAGAAGTAATACAGCAGATGAATGCGTGTGACGCTTTTGTACTTGCCAGTAAATTTGAAACCTTCGGGGTTGTGCTAATTGAGGCCCTGGCCTGCGGAAAACCGGTGATTTCAACAGACTCGGGAGGTCCCCGTTCAATCGTTAATGAAAAGAACGGAATTATTGTTCCTGTTGATAACGAAGAAAAGCTCCGCCAAGCGATGGAAAAGGTCTGCCATAACTACTCAGATTTTGACTCAAAAGAAATACGCGAAGATTGTTCGGCAAGATTCAGTGAAGAAGTGATTACGGAACAAATTTTAAGAATATATCAAACTCTGGTTTAGAGGTACTCATCATGAATTGGAAAGCCACAGCTTATATAGTTGTATTTGCTCTCATTTTTATAGACTCGTTTTTCTTTAATGTTCCCATTGGCCCCTTACGAATAACACTATTAAGGCTGGTTATCGGTGTGCTATTCATCATTATGCTTGATCAAATTTTTCTTAAGAGAAATCCCTTGATTACTGAGCATATTAAATTTCCGCTGGCATTTTTGGGAATTTGGTTTTACTATGGCGCCCTTTCGCTAATCTGGACAAGTAATAAAGGGACAGCAATTAAAGAGCTTTATTACTTTGCCGTCTTTTTATTGTTAATTATTGTTTTGATATTTTTACTGCAGCAACTTAAGAGCAGCTTGATAACGAAAACATTTTGGATTAGCGGCTTTGTATTGGTCCTGATCTCTGTTTTGGAGTTTAAATTTAATATCCATTTGCCTACCTCCCGTTTCGTCATTGAAGCAGAAAGATTTACGGATGCCACAGCGAGTCGGGCTACAGGCTTCTTTTATAATGAAAATGACTTTGCTTTATACTTAGTCATGATCGTTCCATTCTATTTAGCGGGATTGCTAAAAAAGCCGATATTATTCAAATTAGTAAATGCCGGTATGATTATAGCCATTTTTTTAATTACGTATTTAAATGATGCTCGATTGAGTGTAATGGCGATTGTCCTGCAAGTACTGCTATTTGCACTACTATCATTTAAGAACCTGATTAAACATGGCACCCGTCTATTTTTGCTATTCAGCCCGCTCCTATTACTTGCAGCAGCCGGCATCTTTTATTACCTTGCAAATGCCTCATTATTTGAAGGGATAAAAGCCGGCCAGGGATCTGGATTTATTCGGATGAATTTATACTTAAGCGGCCTGTATGCTTCTTTTAAGTCCTTTATGTTAGGAGTAGGTCCAGGAAACTTCCAGCATCATATTTATTTTAATACTCTTGGATTTACAAATCCCCATAACTGGTGGCTAGAGATCCTCACTAACTATGGCCTCTTCATTTTTGCAGGTTATTGCGTATTCTTTGGCTATATCTTAATCCAGTTATATTTGATTTACTGGTCTGACAAAAAGAAAAACAAACTGGCTTTGACTCTTTTCTTAAGCTTCATTGGCTTTGCGATAGCATGCCTGGGGCCAAGCAGCTTGTTTTACTTCTGGCCAATGTGGCTGCTGTATGGCGTTACCCTTGGATATATTGTTCAAAAAAGAGAATATTTAAGAAGGGAACGCAACCTTGATATCTCTTAAGTAAGATAAGAAGGCTGACTCATTTGAGTCAGCCTTCTTTTTTTCGATTACTTAAATAGATTTTTCAACTTAGTGAATACAGTCTCGCTTACAGCACCTTTTCCACCAAGAACCGTTACTTTTTCCACGGATTCTTCAGCAAGGAAAGCTTCTGTCTCTGCCGGCAAGCTAGCATCAGTTAACAAAATGCCTGTATCATTCTTAGCAGCTAAAGCGGCACCAGCAAGAGCATCAGCAAATTGCTTTCCAGTTGCTACATAGTACTCATAAGCACCGTTATCAAAATGCTTGGCAACATTTAAAGAAGTTTCATAACGAGTCTTCCCGCCAATACGGTAAGGGTTAGGCAATTCACTTGCTACTGAGAAAGATACAACTCCAGTTCCGCCAATTACCAGTGACTTGGAAGCACCTAAATCTCTGATCGCAGTGCTTGTTACGGATGGAAGGCTATACATTTCAGTTAATAGAATCGGCATTCCATTTGAAGCCGCATAGGCAGCAGCAGAAAGAGCATCCGGGAAGTCCTTGCCTCTAACTACAACAACTTCTTCTGCCCCATCAGGAGCTACTTCATGTGCAATGGCTGCAGCTGTTGCAAATCGGTCTTTACCGGATAAGCGCTCCACATTCAAACCTGCATCTTCTAAATTCTGAGCAATGGCATCACTTACAGCACCTTTACCTCCAAGAATGATTACATTCTTAGCACCTAGGCGCTCAATTTCAGCCTTTGTTGCATCCGAAAGACTATTCGGTTTTGTTAATAGTAATGGAGCATCATTTTTCTTAGCTAACGGAATACCTGCAAGAGCATCGGCATAGTTATCACCGCGTGCCAAGACGACAGTATCTGCCTCAGTCCAGCCCTTCTTGCTGATTTCGACTGCAGTTACATAACGGTCAGAACCAGATAGGCGATTTACACGCTCTGCGTCTTCATTGCGGTAAATGTCTACTACCTGTTCAGTTGTATTTCCAGCACCATCTACCAGAGTTAATGTGAAGGAGTTATCCCCTTCTTTTACAGGTACAGTAACTTCCGCTGTGGCCGTATCAGGCTCAGCCAATTCTTCCATCTGCTGTACGAATACCTTTTCACCATCTAATAATAATGTGAAGGCATTAAAGTTATCTTCAATATCAACATTGAATGTAACTTCGTCAACTTCTTTATCAACAAATCTAGGAGCATCCGTGCTTAACACAGGACTGGTTGTATCAATCATGATCTTACGGGCAAATGAAAACTCTTTTCCGGAAACGTCTTTTGCTACGATTTGGACATCATATTTTCCATCCTGTTCAAACGTAACAGTTGCAGTAAATTCATACTCCCCTTTGTCGTTTTGCTTGAATGAAACATCCTTGCCATTTACAGTTAGTGACTTAAGGGCGATATCTTCATGTACCAGTCCAGAGAATGTAATCGAACGAGTATTGTATTGTCCAAATGGAACAAGCTCATCTGTAGAGACATCAATAATCGGAAGTCCAGAATCTCCTACAGCTACTTCATCAAAGGACACATTATACACCTTATCGACAGCAGCTACTTCCACAACAGCTTTTTCAGGAATGGAATCAAGAACAACACTTGTTTTATCTGCAGCTGCATCAGCTACTTTCACTCCATTTACAAACACAGCATAAGCCGAAATACCAACACCTGCATCAGAAGCTTCCCAGCTTACTGTTTTGCTTTCAGCATCATATTCAGCCTCAAGCTTAGGAGCTGTATTATCTACGTATACAGGCACTTTCTTGGTTTGCCATTCAGCACCCTCGTAATGAACTTTTCCTTTTAACTCATAGTAATATAAACCATCTTCCGCCTCTTTTCCTTTGACTTTTCCATCCCAGGCGCGTTCTGGGTTGAAGTCATAAGGATTTGTATCGCCGGAATCAAACCAATTCTTTCTGACATTTGATTCAAGATTTACTCTTGCTACCTGCTTGCCATCTTTATCAAGGATATTTGTCTGCAATTCCTTGGCATTACGCAGCATAGCCGGAAGAGCGTTGATATCGTCAAGATTGCCATCGCCATTCGGTGAAAATGCGTATACATCCTTACCATCTACTTTTAACATTTCCGCGAAGTAGTCACCATTTTCGACAAGCATATCTGTAGGGAATGCATCATAGAATCTGTTTTCCCCCAGAGTCTTAAAGCCATCGAAGATTTCAGGGCGATCCCACTCACCATAGAATCCAAGGTAAGGTACAGTCAGTGTTGGATTGGCACTATCCTTCTTGGCATCTTCCAAATGCACAAATCCTTCTACAAAGATATCTTCTTTAAGGTAAAGGGAAATAGGCTTTCCATCTTTATCTAACCCTGGAAGTTTCGCTTTAGAGATATCAACTGTGACTGTGAACTCTACAGTTTCACCTGGAGCTACTGTCACTGTCTCAGGACCTTCTACTTCAACACCAGTAAGGTCACCGGCAATTAGGGCATTGCGGTCTTCTTCGCCTTCAACCTGCTGAATTGTATCAGCTAGTACACGTGTTTTTACGTTATAAGTAACTTCTTCTGATTCAGAAATATTGGTAACCGCTAAAGGCAGTTCAAATTTAGTTTCTTTAAAGTCAAAAAGTTCTACTTTCGCTTCCCCTGTTGACTGATCAGTTAATATGGCTGGTGATGATACTGCACTGAAGGTCTGCATCATGCCTGCACCCTGACGGCGAGGGGAGAAAGGCTGGCCATGAACATCATCAATAGTTTTCGCAGTATTTACCAAAAGAACTTTAGCCAATCGAGTGCGCTGTTCAAAATCCAGATCAGAGAATCTGTCATCCTCTTGCAGGAATTGCTGAACCAACGCAGATCCGCCGGCAACATGAGGAGCTGCCATGGAAGTTCCGCTCATTACCGTATATTTATCATCATTTACTGTAGAGTAAATATTTCCGCCAGGAGCTGTGATTTCCGGCTTCAATCTCAAATCAGGCGTAACACCCCATGAAGTGAAGTCAGTCATACGGCCCATTACCGGATCTTCTTTTTTGCTTGTTTGGGTAACAGAAGCAGTTGCATCGCCATTCGCAATCACTTTTTCCAATTCTTCCCCATCGCCAGCTGAAATCATCATAAACGGCACATTCCAGCCGCCCTGGTTTTCATAGAATGTTCCTGCTCCAGAATCATATACAATGATTCCTGCTGCGCCTGCTTCTGCAGCGTTTACTGTTTTATCGAAGAATGATAGACTTCCGCGCTTAACAACGACAATCTTGCCTTTTACATCGACACCTTCGTAATCAGAAGGGTTTCCGCAAACCTTACAAGCCTTTCCGCTTTCTTCTGTGACACCATTTGCCTGTGATAAGCTTACAAGCTCTAAACCGGAAGCAGCCAGACTGGACCAATCATCCACTCCATAGCCTGTAAATGTCTTTCCGCCTACTGTTGCCTGATGCTGGTACAAGTATGCAACGTTACCTGAAGCAGCAACCTGCAGTGTATCCGGATTTAACCCTGGTGATCCAACAACCCCAATATCCGGGTTTTTAGCGTATGGTGCATCCCAGCCGCTGCCCAGATGTGCAGAGTTACCCGCAGAAACGGCTGCTACAATTCCGTTTTCTACAGCTCTTGTAATCGCAACATCTTCAGCGCCATTTTCCTCATAAAAGGCAGCTGTTGATCCTAAGCTCATATTTAATACATCTGCACCGAGTTTAATAGAATCATCAATGGCTGCTAAATAAACATCAGACCAAGTGGACGGATAATTCGGATCGTTACTGAATACTTTCATGCCAAGAACCTGTGCTTCTGGAGCGACACCCTTAATGCCTCCAGTTTTTTCATCTCCATTTGCTGCTACTGTACCGGCTACGTGCATACCATGCATGGAGGCAGCAGGTCCTAGGTCTAAAATGGTATCATTGCCGTCATAGTAGTTATAGCCATAAGGCACTTTATCTGAATAATATTTACCTTTTAGGCCGTCTTCTTTAACAAGAGCATCTACTTCGCTCTTTTCCAGATCAGCATTGGTTTTATCAATACTCTGAAAATCCTTGTGGGAAGGGTCAACACCCGTGTCAATTACAGAAACAATCATGCCTTCCCCTTTATATCCAGCATCTCCCCAAGTGGAAGCTGATTGGATAAAACTGTGGCTGGTCTTCATGTTAGGCTCTACTTCCGGTCGGTTGTAAGCATTGGCTAAATAAACTGCTTTAACACCAGATAAACCTTCGATTTTAGCGACTTCACCGAATTTCACTTCACCGCTGAATCCATTAAAAGCAGTAGAGAAGTTTTTTAGATATTCAAATTTAACGCCCTTTGACTTAATCGCACTTTTCACTGAACTTTGCTGCTTTAACACCTTTGAAGTAAGTGATTTTTTAGTTGATTCTGATAATTCCTTGTACAGCTTGCCTTCATCTGTTGCAGTCTCTAAAGGTGTCTTTCCGTCAAGCTCAACAATTACACGAACTTTATCTGAAGCTTTTAATTCAGATTTAAGAGTCTTATCTTTAAGTTCTGTTTTCTTTAATGTCTCTGCTTTCATTTCTTTTATTTGGCTGATTTTTTGGTCGTAGAAGTCATTTGAACTTTTGGTAGTTGCAGAAGCTGTGTAGCTGAAGCTAGATAGAACTAATGCAGAAGTAAGGGCATATGAAGCTATCTTACCGGCCTTTTTTCTAGTTTGTTTTTTCAACTTTTTTCTTCCCCCATTATCTCATAGATTATAAGAAAGCTATGTACTATTACCTTAGTAAAATATTACTAAGAAAAGAGCTGCCTCCTTTAACAAATTGGTATTTATAGTTATATTTTACAAATTGCTAGATTGATAGTCAATCAATATTTAGATAGTTCTAAATATTGCTCATATTAATATCCTCATAAAAAAGGAGACCTAATGGAAATTGGCCTCCTTTTTCCTTAATATCAAGCCTTCACATACCATTTTTTCAAGTGGAGAATTATAGCAGCAGCAGACCAGGCTAAAAGCATTACGCCGGCATAGGCCAGCTGCGGATATTGGGTGACTAGGTCAATTTTACTTAACAGCCAGGCCGAAAATGACACTTCTTCCCCTCCGGATTTGATCATTATCCGTGCCAGGAATGAATAAACGATAAACTTGCCAAAATAAATGAGGAAGCTATTTCGGCCAAACGCTTCAATATACCATGTTAAAATTCCTTTATTCGTTTTTTTCAGCTGATCAAATACAAGATGAATAAAGGCAAATACAGTTATGACAGTTCCGGCAGTTAGCATCGCAAATGAAGGAGTCCAGATTTTTTTATTAAAGGGCAAGAAATTTGAAGCTGCATAAGAAAGAAGCAATACGGCAGCACCAAAAAGAATTAATTCTTTCCAGGCCCCTTTATCCCGCTTTTCCAATAAAATTCTTCCGGCTATCATACCCAGGAGCACATTCGATAGAGCCCCTATTACCGTCATAAAACCTTCGGGATCATAGCCCATTGTTCCCTGATGATACAAATGTTCAGCTCCGAATACAGCAACATCAATTATCCCTGAAGGATTGCAATCCGGCTGCAGAAGCCCGTCCGTACAGCTTTGGCTAAATGAAAATAGAATATATCCATGAATAAGCAGGATGAAAGCCACAACCGGGATAAGCAGTCGCCAAGATTTTACGAGGGTGGAGATAATAACTGCTAGCAGTCCAAGAACTCCATATAATTGAAGCACCCCTGTAATGCGTATAGTAGATAAATCAACTTTCCAATCGACAATCATATTAAAGATCAGTCCATAGATGATTAGCCGGATGGTTCTCTTAATAAGCTTGCTCCAATTCACACCGCGATGATAGGCAAAAGCCATCCCTACTCCGAAAACTGTTATAAATCCAGGCAATATATAGTCCATGATTGTAATATCATACCACCTGGCATGACGGAGATACTCGTACCCTCCCGCCGGGATATGAAATAAAAACACAGACAGCAATACAATCAATCCCCTTGTTATATCAAGGGAGCGAAATCTTCTTTTCTTCGGTGTTTCTTTTAATGCACGTTCCATATACAATATCCTTTCTAGCAAATGTCATTACTGTTATATGATATAATACTTCTTGGAAAAAAACGCAGAAAAGAGGACTTTTCTTGAAACGGTTGATAGGTTTATTTTTAATCATAGCATTATTTATTGGCGGCTATTTCTTGTTTAAAAAAGAAACAGTTATATTTTATTCTCCCCATGCAGATGATGAAGTATTAAGCATGGGAGGTTCAATTATAAAGGCAGTTGAAGAAGATAAAAATGTCATAGTTATATTGCTGTCCAAGGGCCTGGCCAGCAGCGCCTATCATAAGGTGAACACAAAGCTTCAGGAAGAGGGCTATGATAACATATCTCCGGATGAATTTGGCGAGGCCAGGATTAAGGAGTTTAAAAAATCCGTAGAGACCATGGGCGTGAAACCTGAAAACATCCATATTTACGATTTGCCGGATGCTTCCTTCACACCTGATATGGTAAAAGAAATCATGATTGATATGGAAAAAGACTACCCTGGAGCCATCCATCATGTGATGACTTACCATGACCCCCATCCAGACCACGCATCAACAGGCAAGGCTTTAAAAGCCCTGCAAAAAGAAGGGACAATTAAAAAGGAAGGTTATTACCACATCCCCATTCAGGAATTCGGTAATTTATCCTTTACGGGCAAAGATGAAATAAGTGAGGAACATGCGGAGAAGTACCAAAACGCTTTAAATGCTTATGGCGAATGGGCCCCTGAGAAAGGCAAGTTTCAGATTGGGCAAATCTCTGTAACAGACTACTTTGAGAATGCGATTAAATACCTGGAAAGCAGATGGCATCAATAAAAAAGGGGAAAATTGTAAGGTTTTAGTAGATTTTGTCTTTTAAAGAATGTTAGGCTTTTATAGAGAGATTATTGAAAGGCGGAGGAGAATGATTAAAAAAGCACTACCAATTTTTCTAGTACTTAGTCTGTTTTTGGGATCATTTGGCCCAGCTAATAGTTTAGCTGAGGAAAGTTACGATATTCCCACATACCATGAAACGAACAAGCTATTAACTGATGCTGCACTGGCACACAATATCCCGCCAGAGATTGTTAAATCGTTAGCATATCAGGAAAGCGGCTGGAACCAATTCAAGGACGGTAAACCTTATGTGGCGCCTGATGGCGGAATCGGCATTATGCAGGTAACAAATGACCCCAGATTTGATGAGGAGTTATTAAAGACTGACATCAAATACAATATTGATGCCGGCTTGCAAAAGCTAGATGAAAAATTCCGCGGCGTTGATGGCAAACTGCCGACCTTAAATCATAATGACCGTGATATTCTGGAAAGCTGGTATTTTGCTATTCTAGCTTATAACGGCAGAGTCGAAGAAAATAGCCCATTGAAATTAACTACAGATGGAAGCAGAAATGAAGATGCTTATCAGGAGAAGTTCTTTAAGTTAATGAATGATTCCTTTTATATTGGAATGGATATTCACCCGATCCCATTTGACTTTAAGCCTGAGGACTTTACGTATAGCGGTGCACCGGATCACCTATTAAGCTTTACTAAACCTAATTATGAAATCCCTGTGCATCTGCTTCATAAAACAGAGCATAAATTTACACAACATGATATCCTGCTTTCTGCAGATAGCGCAAACTTCCGTGAGGCTCCCTCCAGCTTATCCAAATCTTTGAAGAAGCTTCCCTCAGGTGAAAGAGAAGCTGTTAGAGTTCTGGATAAATCATTTGTATATGATCAATCCAACCAATATGGATTGGCGGATGACAAGATGCGGTTCCGGCAATACGTGTGGTATAAGGTAGAGATGCAGGATGGCAGAACGGCTTATACCGCCTCGAGTGACCTCAAGCATCTTGGCAAAAGATTATACGGAAAAACCCGTTATGATACAGCGGTTTCCATCTCACAGGAAGGATGGAAGGATGGTGCAGACACAGTAGTGCTTGCCTATGGAGAAGATTTTCCTGATGCACTAGCCGGTACTCCGCTGGCCTATCAGCTGGATGCACCCATGCTATTAACTAAGGTTAATAGCTTACCGGATCCAACAAAAGCTGAGATTGAAAGGCTGAAGCCAAAAGTTGCTTATCTGCTTGGAGGAACTGGTGCAATCAGTGATACTGTAGCTAAAGAACTTAAGAGTCTCGGCATAATAGAAATTAACCGTCTCGGCGGTAAAACCAGATTTGAAACGGCTAATGAAATTGCTATGCATTTACCGAATAAAGGAGATAAGGCAGTTTTGGCAAATGGACGCAATTTTCCTGATGCCCTGACTATTGCCCCTTATGCTGCCCGAAATGGCTACCCGATTCTATTAACTGAAAAGAATCAAATTCCAGCTGCAACTGCCACGATCTTAAAAGGCTTTAACAAGACACTTGTTTCAGGCGGGTTTGGAGTTATAAGCGAGAATGCTATATCAGGACTAAAAAGTGTCGAACGCTTCAGGGGAAAAGACCGTTTTGAAACAAACGCCGACATAGTAAAGAAACTGAAGCTAGGCAACGAACAAGCTTATGTAGCTACAGGCTATAACTTTGCAGATGCCCTTACTGGAGCAGTATTGGCTGCCAAAAATAACTCACACCTCTTATTAACAAGGCCAACATCCATTGATGACCCGATCAAAGCGACAATTCTTGAACAGAATTATGATCATTTCCGATTCCTTGGCGGTAAATCAGTGGTTGGTGTGGAGAACGAACTTGGAAAATTAATAAATTAGTTAGAGATGGGGCACTTCCCATCTCTTTTTCTATGATTCTTTTTGGATATGTCCCTCTTATTTGCAGATTTGTTTTATCTATTTGTAAACATTCTGGTTCTATTTGCAGGTGTTGGCATTCTATTTGCAAAAATCCTAGTCCTATTTGCAGGTTTTTGTATTCTATTTGCAGAGTGCACAATCGGGATTCTTCATCCCAGTAAAAACCTAGCTTTTTTGCAACCAAAAGCTGCTTCTCCTCGTCTATAAAATATAGAGGAAACTTACTAAGACTATGCTCCTAAGAATTTCCCATTACGAATTAAAATTTCAGTATCAAAATGAAGTCAATTCTGTTATTCTATTATCTATGATGTAACTTTTTGTCAATTTATGTGGAGGGAAGCAACAATGAGGTCAGAGAATAAAAAGAAGAAACGAACCTGGCTCCGTGTGACCGGTATCTTGGTTTTGTTAATATTAATCGGCACAGGAGTATATGGATATACCGTATATAAATCATTAACAAGTGCAGTAGAAACAATGCATGAACCGATAGAAAGAGAGAAGTCCGAAAAGCGTACAGAGCAAATTACGCTGGAGAAGAAGGAACCTTTCTCTGTATTGATGCTTGGTGTCGATGAGCGCGAGGGAGACCGCGGACGGTCAGATTCCATGATTGTTCTTACTGTGAATCCAAACCAAAACTCAGTAAAAATGCTTAGTATTCCGCGTGATACAAGGACAGAAATTATTGGAAAAGGTTTTGACGATAAGATTAACCATGCCTATGCATTCGGCGGTGTTGAGATGTCCATGAATACTGTGGAAAACTTCCTTGATATTCCAATTGATTACTATATGCAAATAAACATGGAAGGCTTTAAGGATATTGTTGATGCCGTTGGCGGAGTAACAGTAAATAATGATTTAGATTTCACTTATGAAGGTGTTCATTTTACAAAAGGACAATTAACTTTAAATGGAGAAAAAGCATTAAAGTTCTCCAGAATGAGATATGACGACCCTAGGGGTGACTTTGGCCGCCAGCTTCGGCAGCGTGAGGTGATCCAAGGTGTGCTTAAAGAAGGTGCAAGCTTATCTTCTTTAACAAACTATGATGAAATATTTTCAGCTCTCGGCAATAATATTAAAACCAATATGAAATTCAATGAAATGGTGGGCATTCAGAAAAACTATCGGGCTGCCGCCAAATCAGTTGAACAAATGTCTCTTAAAGGTTCAGGAACAAAAATTGACAAAGTCTATTACTTAATGGTTCCGGATGAGGAAAAACAGCGCGTTCAAAACGAATTAAAAACTCATTTAGAGCTTAATTAAAGAGAATCCTCTTTCACTAAAAGTGAAAGAGGATTTTTATAAATAGTAATAAAACAATTGATAACCATAAGATAATCTTGAAACTATTTCATTCCCATTTTTGTATATATTTTAAAAGGGACTATCTGGAGTCGGTTAAAGTGACTAAAAGAAAATATAATAAAGAACGTTACGATTTAGGGATTAAGATCCTCTATATTCTAAACTTTGGAATAGTCCTATTCTTAGGGTTAGCCATCTTGCTCACAGTTTATTATCCAGAGTTTCTAAGAATATTTAAATAAACCATCTCATTTCAGAGATGGTTTCAGACTGTCGACAAACTCGGTGAAAATCGTGCTTGTCTGCAGTCTTTTTTGTTTTAAAATAGAAGTAATACAATGCTTGAGGTGATTTAAATGCTTTCAAAACATAATCCAATTCAACGGGATCAAATTGAAATGGTTGCTTTAGACGAACTTGTACCAGCGGACCATTTGGTTCGCAAAATTGAAGCAGCGATTAATTTCTCATTCATCTATGACTTGGTAAAAGATAAGTATTCAGAAAAAGGGCGCCCAAGTATTGACCCTGTAATATTAATTAAACTCACATTCATTCAGTATACCTTCGGTATTCGCTCCATGCGTCAAACCATTGAAGAATTGAAAACGAATATGGCTTATCGATGGTTTTTAGGTTATGGCTTTCACGATAAAGTTCCTCACTTCTCAACTTTCGGTAAAAATTATGAGCGTCGATTTAAAGACACCGATCTCTTTGAACAAATATTTTATCGAATCTTAAAAACCGCAGCTGAAAAGAATTTAATTAGTGTCGAACACGTTTTTGTAGATTCTACGCATGTAAAAGCGAGTGCAAATAAACGCAAATTTGAAAAGAAAGTGGTTCGAAAAGAAACCCGTGCCTATCAAGAACGCCTTCAAGAGGAGATTAACCAAGACCGTGAGGATCATGGAAAAAAGCCGTTTCCACCAGATAAGTTTGATAAGGAAGAATACAAAGAAATCAAGGAAAGTACAACGGACCCAGAGAGTGGTTACTATGTAAAAGATGAGCGTACCAAACAGTTCGCCTATTCTTTCCATGCGGCCGCAGACCGCAACGGCTTTGTTCTTGGGACAATTGTAACTCCTGGTAACACGCATGATAGTCATATTCTAGAGCCATTAGTAGAACAGGTCATTGATAAAGTTAGTAAACCAAAAGCTGTTGCGGCAGATGCAGCCTATAAAACACCTGCCATCACGAGCTACTTATTGAAAAACGACATCACTCCTGCCTTACCTTACACACGACCTCGCACAAAAGAGGGTTTCTTCAGAAAACATGAGTATGTTTATGATGAGCATTTTGACTGTTACATTTGCCCGGATGGTGAGATATTAAAATATACAACAACTACAAAGGAAGGGTATCGCCAATATAAATCAGATCCTCGAATTTGTGCTGGATGCTCTTTCTTGTCTCAATGCACACAGAGTCAAGCACATCAAAAACTGATTCAACGTCATGTGTGGGAGGAGCATGTGGAAGAAGCAGATCATCTTCGCCATCATCGAGACGTCAAATCGATCTATGAAAAACGCAAAGAAACAATTGAACGAGTATTCGCAGATGCAAAAGAAAAGCATGGCATGCGTTGGACAACCCTCAGGGGACTTAAAAAATTGTCGATGCAGGCGATGCTTACTTTCGCTGCCATGAATTTGAAGAAAATGGCCAACTGGACTTGGCAAGGTCCAGAAATGGCCTAAATGATAACCTCGGAGAGGTCTGTAATTGCTTAAAAAACCATAAAAAATCAAAAAAGGGTTCGGAATGAGACTAATCCGAACCCTTTTTGTCTACAAACTGAAACCATCTCATTTCAGAGATGGTTTTACTTTATTTCGTATTTTATAATTTATTATCTCTATTAAAAATAATGTTCCCCATAAAATAACCCTAAGAAAATTACATTTACTTTTTTTACCTTCCACACTACTTCCTCCTAAATAATTCCAAGAAAGTATAACATAATAAATGGTAATATTATATATATTGTTACCATTTTATAGATCTATCAATTAAATAATTTTTTCAATCAAACGTTTGATTGAAGTCTAGAATATCGAAGTTCTGCGGCATCTTATTTAAATAAATGATGCCAAATGCTTGGAAAAAGAGACTAACTGATTGCTCGACAATCATTAATCCCCTCCAATGCTAATTCATTAAATCAACTACTTGCTTTAACACAGGTTCTCCAATTCCTCCGCCAACTTGGTGAACATCTGCAGATTGTTTAGCTTCCAAGGTGCTGATCTGTGAATCAGTTAGAGTACTGGAAACTAATAATACAGGAACATTAAACTTTGCTGCCAGCGGCCCTGCCGCTAAGGCATCCACTAGTTTCGCTGTATTTGAATGAGCCACCATAATCGTTGGCATTTCAGACTGATTATAAAATGTCTCAATGACTTTAGCATTTGTCTCCTGGCGGTTGACACCGCTTAACCTATTATTTAATACGTTCTTACTTGTAATTTGATTCATTTCATTCATGATGGCTGGGGATATAACACCTTTCCCACCAATGAAATAAGAAGTATCCAGCCCTTCACCTTTTAACCATGAAAAGGTCTTTGAAGGCACAGCATTTTTGTCTGAAAGAATAATTGGCTGTTTAGTTTGACCAGATTGAGCCGCAATGGATAAAGCATCTGGTTCTCCGTAGCCATATGCCATATATACAGTTTGGACATCGATTAGTTTATCAAGCTCCTGTGCGATAAGAAGTGACGTTTCATATCTAGTTTTCCCGCCAATTCGCGTGACCTGATATCCTTTAGAAGATAGACTGCTCTTTAGTTGATCTGAAATAACACCCGATCCCCCTATGAATACAATATTCTTTACTTGAAGCCGCTCTATTTCAGCAAGTGTCTCTTCCGGCAGAGCATTTTTGGTTGTTAACAGAATAGGAGCGTCCTTAGCTGATGCTAATGGTGTAGCCGTTAATCCATCGGCAATAGCCCAACCATTTACTAAAAAGACTGTATCAGATTTATCCCAGCCGACTTTAGAGATTTCCACTGCGGTTGTATATCTTGTTTTTCCAACTAGCTTCTGAATTTGAGGTTTTACATCAGTAACCTCGATCTCCGAAATATCGCTTGAATTACCTGCAGCGTCTATCGCGAGTATTTGAATATAGCTTCCAGCTTGCTGATTTTCAATCTCCATAACAAAATGGCCGCGTGCATTAGCTTCTGTTCTTCCAATTTCATTGCCAGATACCTTCGCAATGACAGTGGCATTCGGTTCAGCAGTACCTGTAATTTGGGTTTGCAAATCAGTTACTCCATTTACCGCTGGTGGTGCAGGTGGCATCTCATCAACTACAATGACTTTAGCAGCTGAGCTCACATTGCCTGCAGTGTCTTTTGCAGTTACTTCAATGAATGTTCCTGCTTTTTGAGTTGGTATATCAATGGAGAAATCCCCATTAGCATCAGCCGTTCCTTTCCAATCTTGGCTTCCTATTTTAACAGTTATCTCAGACTCTATTTCTGCCTTGCCTTTAATTGAGATTGAGTCCACGGTTACTTTCTCTACAATAGGAGCAGCAGGTGCAGTTTCATCAACAACGATTACTTTTACTGTATCACTAGTATTTCCTGCCCGGTCTATGGCCGTCAGTTCTATCTCCGTCCCTGCCTTTTGAGGAGTAATCCATAAAGAAAAGTTTCCGTCCTGATCCGCACTCGTATCCATGTCCCAGGCTCTTCCGTTAACCTTGGCAGTTATACTTACATATGGCTCAGCTTTTCCCGATACTGTCTCTGAAAAATCAGCCACCATATTAACTTTTGGAGCAGCCGGACGAACTAAATCAATTTCATTTATTTTAATGGTCTTATTTAAGTCTGGGTTTGCAAATTTAAGTGTAACCTCATCAACCCCATTTAAGTTACCTTTCAATATTATCTTTCCATTAGTACCTGCTGAAGGTTCCAAAACTGAAGCAGACACATTGTTATTTTTTGATTCTATAGTTACCAGGTTCCTAATATAATCGTCCCATTCGTACATGATTTCATTGTTAAAATACCAGTTATAAGGTACTTCCATTTGCTTCTCGCCTAGCACAATCGATTGATAATTTGAAGGAATAACGAACTTATATTGATCTCTCTTGCCGGCAATGAAATTATTATTTATATAAAGATTCCTTATCCCAGAGAAGGGGCTGTAGTTAATAACCTGATTGAATGATATATCCAAAAAGTCTAAATTACCGAGGTTATACAAGGGATTGATATCACTTATCCTATTATGTGCCAAACTTAAATCGGTTAATTCAGTAAGGGCTGATAAAGGGGTCAGGTCAGATATAGCGTTGTTTTCCAGCCTAAGCTGCTCCAAATCAGACATTTCACTTAATGGAGTAAGGTCCGTGATCCCTGCGTTCTCCAGATAAAGTGTTTTTAACCAGGTCAAATTTTTCAAAGGGCTTATATCTGTTAATGAATTATGGCTTAACTCCAGTACTTGAAGATAATTCAAACTTGCCAATACATCTATATCAGAAATGTTGTTACCGCTTAACCCAATGGAATTTAAACCATTTAAATTTTTTAAAGGCGTCAACTCCGTAATGTTATTTCCGTTCAAAGATAAGGACGTCAAGTTGCTTAACCCACTTAATGGTGTGAGGTCGGAAATTTCATTTCCATCTAAACGTAAATAACTTAAGGATTTTAATTCTGCTAAAGGACTAATACTATCTACCTGACTGTTGCCAACTATTTCTGGGAATCACATATTTTGCTGGAAAACAGATTAATTTATTTGAAACCAACAGAGCTACTGAGCCAAAGGAAAATATACAGGAACCTTTAGACACATTGGATGAAAAAAGTGATAAAGACGATAAGACTACTCTTAAGACTGTTGGACAAATAATCGAATACAATGGGATGATAGGTGAACTCCTTGTTTTAAAAGAAGCAAATAAAACAATCAATCTAAATCAAATTTCTCTTACTATTAATAATATAAAGATAATAAATATGAAAGTTACTGATGAATATCCATACGGCTCATCCCAGTCCGAAGGGTTTGGCAGTAAAAATTATAACTACATGCTCATTGATTATTCGGTGGAGAACACCTCAGAAGACGATCTTAGATTCTACGCTCCTATAGATAAGGTCATATTAAACACAGATGAAGAAAAAATAGCGGCTGATATCGAGTTTAGGGGTAAAAATAATGGAGGAGAATTTGACAGTAAAGAAAGGGATGAATCAAGAATTGGCTTTATAGTGGAACCGGAACCACTGAAAGTAAAAACGATAAAATTAATAACTGGCAAAGTTACCGATAAAGAGAATAACACAATTGCAGAACCACAAGAAATTACCTTTGAATTAAAATAAAAGGTTGGAGAATGAAATATATAAAATGATTTTTGATGAATATAGTGTTTCCCATTTTTCATGATGCTTTTTACTAATTCCTGATTAAGATAAACATAAATGGTGTTCTTCTCACCCTTAACGATTCTAATTTTGCTATAGTCCACTTAGACTCATCCAATGAAGAGTCTAAATGGGCTATTATGGAAGAAACAAGTTTTTTTCTAACCGGCCTCTTTATATCTATATACAATGAGTTAAATCACTCTTTTAATTTAATCAAACGTTTGATTAAATGTTAGTTGCAGTTTAATAGAAAACTTGCTATATCAAAATATAAAGACTTTTGTTTATTATTTTACCAGCTAACCGTAATCCATCCATCCTCTTTTTGATCAATTGTATACGCTTTGTGTCGCGTAAATTCAACACTAACCTTTGCCCCTGTTTTTTTTACAAAATCTATATTTTCAGTCATGCCTTCATATACGAACCCCTCTCCTGTAAACACTCCTTTAAGCAATTCCGAATAGCCAGAAGAAGCAGAGGCATAGCCAGTACTGCTGGTATAGATCATTTCCCCATTTTTAAACATTGCATAAAGATCAGTGTCCTGCACAACGTATAGCTTTGAACCATATTTGGCTGCAACATTCCTAATATGTTTTAATCTATTATTCTCACTAACATCAATGGTTTCCACATAAATGAGATCGCCATATTTAATTGTTGCCACCTGTTCCTCTTCATTTTCCTGGGTTTCATCATTGGCATCTTTGTTTTTTTCAGTTATTCTTTCTTTGTTTTCACTCGATTGAACAACTTCTCCAGTCTCCTCCAATTTTTCTGTTGCTTCACTTCCTTTTGTTACTACCTTGTTTGCAGGAGGAATTTCTTTGGATTCCATAAATTTTTCTGTGTCACCATCTTTATACTCAGCGTACTTCTGTGATTGTGGAAGTTCATTAGATACCAGCTCTTTCTCATTTGCATTCGTTTCTTTAGGTGCACCTCCATAATAAAATGCACCCACTGTAGATAATGACACCGCAGTAAGGATTATTAACGGAATTTTCCCTTTCATCTCCTCCACACCTTTCCCATTGGATCTATATTAGTTAGACGTTTAAAGATGAAATAAGTTTCAATATTTTCCAATTTTATTTCATTTGTGTTACAAAGGCTTACCCACACCTTTTTCAGAAATGAAAAAATCTATTTAGGTTGGTTTCTTCCATATTTCGATCATATATATTATTTTTCGGGAAATAATGTCATACTGATTCGACTTTTTATAAAAGAAATACAAAAGGAGCAGATTAGCCTGCTCCTTTCTTAAATTGTTATTAGGTTATCAAAAAATTATTTAAGATTTACTTCCGGCTCCAGCTCCGCTTCAAAAATCCTCGGCCAAGGAAGCTTAACATGGACACTTTCTAAAGAATTGATCGTCCTATAAAATTTCTTGTTCCCTCTTTTTCCAATATAAACGTGTTTCCCTTCGAAATGCTCGAACCATTTTTGTGTTTCTAAGTTTAATTGATCATGAACAAATTGATTAACTAAGTCGTAATCTTCACCTAAGCCCCATTCACTTGCGCCAATACTGGAGATATAGGCCCTTGCTGCAGGATGAACAATGTTTTTATAACTGTGATCTTTTGAGAATCGATGAAGAAGGAATTCATAATGTGCTTCTGCGGTGTCTTCATAAAGTGGTACACCAAATCCTGAAGTTTGTTCAAGAAATGCAGTACGGGCAGCAGCATGACCAATTGTAATGCCAATTGTATTGCCAGCAGTATTCCAGCCGCTATAGGCAAGAAGTTTAGTTAAATCGATTTTCTCAGTTAGTTGGCTAATAAGCAGAGCATCCGCCCGATTAACCTCAATTACATCCCCGATTGCAACCTGCTTTCCTGCTTTAATAAGGTCACTCGTTCTATTTACCATTTTTTCGACATCTATAGTTCTATTATTTTTATCACTTGAAGGAGTATTCAATAACAGGTGGATATCAGCAGCCTTTTCATCTTCGGCAATCTTGCCGCCTGAAGCGGTAATATGCTTGATTACATTATAGTCGAAGGTTGTATCCTCAAATGGTGCAATCCAGTCCTTTCCGTGAATGCCGCCGTACTCAATATAAAATAATGGTTCTGTATTAAACAGCTGAGTTACGAATCTAGATACTAATACCACATCAACTTCATCGGCTCCAGGGAATACGGAAACTTGATCCTCCAAACCGTATTCTGTTACCTTTTCAACTAGAATCTCTCTTTCGGCGCGGTGAAGGCCATGAGGAGCGGCATCATCCTGGGCAAGAATCAAATAATCAATTGAACCGTTGTTAACCCAATCAATTAACAGTTTATTAATAGAATGGTTTCTTGCTCTCGCATTTAGATAATCCTGCAGCACAGATTCCGGTATTTCGGATTCTAATTTCTCAAATTCAGCTCGATATTCTTCCATTCCTAAGTTAATGACCTGATCATATAAAATTGCCCATCTTCTGATTTGGTCGTAGTATTTCAAATATTCCTCGCTTATTGCTGTTACGGCAAGCCGCTGAATGGTGTCATAAACGTATACAGGCTTTTCAGGATAAAGCTCTTTGAGTTTTTTAATTACCTGTATATCAGAAAGTGCCTCTTCCTCGGATTTCACTCCAGTACGGGAAGCAATTAATCCCCCATACGCCAGCATACTTGCAGAAATCACAAACCCATCTGCTTCTTCAGCATTATCCAATAACCACTTGCTGATTTCTTTGCCATTTCCAGGCTCTGTGTAAAAACCAATCATATCGTTTGGCGGAGTTATCACTTCAACACCCGCAGCTTTTCCAACTTGCTGCGGAAAATAGAGATTTGCGGGTCGGTCATCCAATGGAACCATGAGAATCTTAGCTAAACCATCCTTCTTGTCTGCAGCCTCCATTTCACCTAAATTAACAAATAACAACAGAACAGCCATACATGCTGAAAACAAAGCTTTCCATCTATTCACGCCTTCTCCTCCTTTATAATCCAATAACATAAAGTAGATTCAGGATGTAAAGTAAGATGCCTTTTAGATATTATTGTAAAACTGCCCCACCCTCTAATAATTTCTTACGCAGCATGATGGCATCAAGATTTCTTGGAGCGATTCCTTCAGCCAGTGATAGGGCTGCTGCCGTACCTGCTGCCTGGCCTGTTGCCATACAGCTTGGTGTTAGACGAGTCGTAGCAAGTGCTTCATGTGTGGTAGAAATACATCTTCCTGCTACGAGCAAATTGTCAATCCCTTTAGGAATAAGACATCTATAAGGAATTCCGTAGCTTCCATCCCCTTCAATGTCATTCGCCTGCACACCTTTTCCGGTCGGGTCATGGATGTCAATTGGATAGCCGCTTAAGGCAATCGTATCGTCATATTTTTTGCCAGTAATCACATCTTCAATTGTTAAAGAATACTCGCCAGAAATTCTCCTTGTCTCCCGTATGCCAATCTGGGAACCAACCGCCGAAATGGAGGATTTTTCAAAACCAGGAATGGTTGTCTGCAGAAATTCTGCCATCATCATGACCTGTTTTCTTCCTTCTCTTTCACCCTTTGTTAAGTCAAATACGTCCGTGCCATCAAGCCCTTGGACCCTTGTACAGTTAACCAGGACCTCATCTTCTTCAGGCCCAATAAAAAATAGCACTTGATCACGATTAATAGGAACTCCTGAAGCGTTCCATTCTTTATAGAAGCCTTGTACGCCCGTAAGAGGAAGTTCATCTAATTCATTAATAGGCGTCTTCTTATAAAAATTTTCAGGATTCCTTTTCATGGCTTCCTTTACTTTCGAAACATCCACGCCCCTCATTCGAAATTTCATTGTGAGGGGCTGGGTTTTTTGATCATTTTCTCTCCCTTTTAAGCAGGGAGCACCTGATAGAAATGCAATGTCAGCATCTCCAGTTGAATCTATAAATTGTTTGGCCTTAACTCGTATTGGACCCGATTTGGTTACCAATCGAATGTTTTTAATGGTTCCTCCATCCACTTCAACTGAATCTGCAAAGCTATGAACAAGAACTTCCACTCCAGCTTCTTCAAGCATTTCAAGTGCAAGAAGCTTATATTTTTCAGGATGATATGGAGTGACTGTATTGGTAAAGCCCACTGTGTCCCGCAAATGGCCGGGAGATCCATCAATAGCTATAAGCCTCTCTACAATCTCTTGAGCAATCCCTTTAATGACCTGACGTCCAGTTTCCGTATGAAAGGTCATCCATGGATAGACAAGCGCAACAGTAGACATGCCTCCTAAAAATCCATACCTCTCAATAAGAAGTGTCCTGGCTCCTCCTCTCCCGGCCGCAATAGCTGCATTAATTCCTGCAGGTCCCCCTCCTGCAACGACTACATCAAATTCCAACTCATTTTTCAAAACGATCACGTCCTTTCAACAATCTACCAGTCTATTATTTTCCTCCTGTCATACTCACACCTTCAATAAACTGCTTTTGAGCAAAGAAGAAGACAATTAATAACGGAACTGTTGCCATAACTGAGGCACTCATCAACAGTTCCCACTTTGTTCCCACTTCATCTGTAAATAAGGCTAATGCTAACGGAAGCGTCATGAGTTCTTTCGAATTAATATAAATCAATGGTTCATAGAATTCATTCCAGCTTGTTAAGAAAGTAAATATGGTCAATGTAGCAATCGCTGGTTTGGCAAGAGGAAGCATGATGCTCCAATAGATTCGGAAATAGGAGCACCCATCCAGCTTTGCAGCTTCTTCGAGCTCTTTAGGTACAAGGAGGAAGAATTGCCTCATGACAAATACCCCAAATACTCCCGCTGGCCCCAAAATTGGTATCCCTATTAGGGGGATATGAGTATTCACCAATCCCAAATCTCTCATTAATAGAAATAACGGGATAGTAATGACCTCGACAGGGATCATCATAGTGCTTAATAAGCAAAGAAACAGAATCGAACTGCCGCGAAAGGATAACTTCGCAAACGCATAGCCAGCTAATGACCCAAAGAAAATGGTGCCAATCGTGACCAATATAGCAATATAAATACTATTAAAATAAAATAGGTGAAACGGTGTTTTCTCCAGTACATCCAAATAGTTCTGCCAGCGGAAGGGATCGGGTATCCACTGGAAAGTAAAAATCTTGGTCGAGTCTTTAAATGATGTATTTATCATCCATAAAAATGGCACGATCATAATTAGAGATACAAGGGTCAATACTCCATAAAATATAACCTTTGTTCCAAAACTCTTCTTTTTTCTATTGTTCATGGAAAACCCACCTCTTTCTTAACACCCACTGGGCTATGGTGAAAACTAAAATGATTAAAAATAGAATAATCGCAATGGCCGAAGCGTAGCCGAAATCAAATAGCTTAAAGGCTGTTTCCCAAATATAATAAACAAGAACCTTTGTATGATTCCCAGGCCCTCCTCCGGTCATGACATAAATTTGCCCAAACACCTTCATGGATCCGATCACCGTTAAGATGAGTGTTAAAAATACAGTTGGTGTTATCATTGGCAGCGTGACATACCAGAACTGTTTGCTTTTGTTGGCACCATCCAAAAAAGAGGCTTCATAAAGTGTACGGGGCACTTGCTGTAAAGCGGCAAGGAAAAGTACCATATTCAAACCGACATTTTTCATGGCACTGACTACAATAACTGCCGCCATGGCAAGCTTCGGATCATAAAGCCATGCTGGACCCTCAATGCTGAACACCTGCAGAATTTGATTAATAAATCCTTCATCCGTTGCGAACATATACTTCCAGATAATGGACCACACAACAATCGATGTCATGACAGGAATAAAGATGGCCGTCCGGAAGATTCCCATTCCAGGCAGGTTTCGGTGCAGCAGCAAAGCCAGCATAAGGGCCATAATAATATTGACTGGCACCAGTCCGACTGAAAAAATGAGCGTGTTCTTCAATACAGCCCCAAATTCAGGATCTGCAGTTAAACGGCGGTAATTTTCCAATCCAATAAAGTTTGGATCACCAAGCAGCTGCCAGTCTGTGAGACTCATATAAAAGGAGTAAAGCAGCGGTCCCAGCATCACAATTAAAAAACCTAACACCATCGGACTCACAAACAAATAGCCGTAAAAGGCTTCACTCCCTATAAACTTTTTCCTGCGCCTTTTCTTTTCCAAAGAGAGATGCGCCGGAGTTTTTAAGTTTGCTTCCATTCTGCACCCTCCTAAATATTGTCAATGGCATTCCTAAAATCAGCAACTGAACTCTTAATGCTTTCTGCTGTATGTCCAGTTACAACCGCGCCTAACATAATCCCTTTAACACCAGCTTGAGAAAGAAGAGAAATATCATCTGGCACCAGTTTTCGCTGCGATGAGATAAGAACTGGTACATCCACCTTCTCTGCTAAAAATTTATAAGCAAGAATGTCTTTAAAAGTAAGGGGAGACCCATATTCCTCACCAGGCACAATAGATGCTTCAAGCGCTGTTATATCCAGAGACCTTAACTGACCCATTTTCTCAATATCATAATCAGACGATATGGCAAAAGTTTTTTCCATATTAGAAAGCTTTAACATCCAGCTAGGCATGTGGTGAGCATAAATTGAAAAATAATCGAAACCTATCTGGGAAAGCAGATTCATTTCACTTTGTTTGATTTCTTCATAAGAACCACCTGGCACTATCCCCAGGGGACCAGTATATTTTGACCGAATATGCCGGAAGACATCGATATAGGATTCTGCTGCATTGAACTCATTGCCTGATGCACGATGTTTCACATTCACATGCATTTTTACAGCATCTGCACCTTCACTTAATGCAGCTAGTGCCAATTTGAGATTGTTCTCAGGCAAGCTTACAATTAGTGTAACTTTTTTCTCACTCAGGCACTTGCTTAAAGAAGAATTCATTCCCTCAACTCCCATGAATAGGCAAGCGGTTAAACCTAATGAGGATTAACCGCTTGCTAAACAGTTTTATTTCAAAATCGGATCAATTTTTTCATCCATTCCATTCAGAATTTCTTCTGGTTTCTTTAACTGTCCAAACAGTTCATCGAATCCGAATTGGATTGCGTTATCAATTTTTTGCCATTCCATATGGCCTTCCTGCAGTCTTGCATTATCCATCTCATCAATAACTGCACGCTGAATACTTTCAACCGGCGGGTTGTTCGGCTGATTTACAAACTCATCAGAACTTAGGACAGACTCTCGCGGCGGTACAAAGAAAGTAGATGAGGCAGTAATTCCCTCTTGGCTCGTTAGAAACTTTAGGAGTTCCTTTGCTTCTTCAGGATGCTTAGATCCTGCAAACATCGTGTAACCAGCCTGGCCCAGCATTGGGAATCTTCCCTCAGGACCTTCCGGAAGCGGTGCGATATCCCATTTAAAATCTTTCACCTCACGGGCACGTGATACATAGCTGTATACATCAAAGAACATTCCAATTTTGCCGGATTCAAAGCTTACTTGTTCACCAGCTTTCGGATGAGACTTGTCTTTAAACATCATGCGATCGAGCATTTCCAGTGTCTCAACCCCTTGTGGGCTGTTCCACGTAAACTCAGTTGTTTCTTCATTAAATAGGCTTCCTCCGTTGCTCCAAGTGTGTGAAAGCAATGCAATCCAAGTGTTCCAGTCACGGAAGAAATTAGCGCCATATGTGCCGCTTGCAGAGATTGCCTTTGCGGATTTTTCAAATTGCTCCCAGGTCCATGTTCCAGCTTCCACATGTTCATTTGGTGTCTTTTCCCCTGCGTTTATAAACAGGTCCTCGTTATAGAAAAGAACCATGGGAGGTGTAGAAAACGGGAGTCCATATAACTTTCCCTCTTTTTCAAACAGTTCTAAAGTAGATGGGAAGAAGTCATCCATATTATATTCCGCATCATCTTTAAACGAAGATACATCTTCTAAAATGCCATTTTCCATAAATTGAGGAACCATTCGTTCAGCTGCCCAGCCGATATCAGGCAATTCTCTGCCAGCTGCTAAAACGGTTATTTTTTGCTGATAATCCGGAAATGGAACACTTTCTAAATTTACCTTGATATTAGGATGTGTCTCATAGAATTTTTCAAGCAGTTTATTATACATCTCCTGATGCGCTTCGTTTCCCCATATCATAAAGGTAAGTTCAACTTGTTCATCATTCTTTTTCGAATCTCCATCTGAGCTGGATGGTTCTGCTTTGTTGCTGCAGGCGAATGTAAACGTTGTCATTAATAAAATTAAAAAAATTACACCAAGCTTTTTCATTTTTTTCCCCCTCTCCTTTGACTCTAATTGTAGAAGGAAAATCCGGTTCAAAATATCCCTTCAATCAAAGAAAAAGTACTATTTTAATAGTTGATCGAATCTTAAGATAACTTCCTGTATTCTTTAGGTGTTAAGCCTACTTCCTGTTTAAAAAGTGACATAAAATGCTTTGGGCTCTTATAACCTGAGAGCTGAGCTACCTCATATACCTTTAGGTTTGTGTTCTTCAGCAGATTTTTCGCTCTCTTTAAACGTGCACCCGTTAAATAGTCTGTAAAGGTCTGATTCAGCTCAGACTTAAATAATTGCCCTATGTATTGGGGATGGAGAAACATATGATCAGCAATGTGTTTAAGTGTTACTTCCTGCCCAATATGATCGTGAACGTAATGCAAGATTTTCTGAAACTGTCCGGAAACATCTGTATATGATTCTTCCTCTTTATCTTTAAAAATATTGGTGATTACATTAGAAAGCTCAACCCGATTAACTGGTTTAAGCAAGTAATCATTAACACCATATTTAAGAGCAGCTCTTGCATATTCAAAATCACTGTGCCCGCTCAGGATAATAACGGGTACATCTTCAGAGACTTGCCTTACCTTTGAAATAAATGCTAAACCATCCATTCCTCCCATACGTATATCCGTAATTATTAAATGCGGGATCTGTTGACGAACCCGCATCATGCCTTCCTCACCGCTGTTCGCTTCCCATACTCGAAGCTCTCCACTTATGGCCTCTAACAATACCTTCAGCCCTTGTCTAATAATTGATTCGTCTTCAACCACTAATACGTTTTTCATACAATTTTTCCTCCTCCCTATATAGCGGTAAAGAAACAGAGACAGAAAACCCTTTATGTTCTTCACTTTGGATATCCAAGCCGAAATCACTTCCATACAGCAACTGAATCCGTTCATGTATATTTGGCAATGCCACACCATGATGCTGTTCATTAGAATGGCTTGGTTTTTGAGCTCTAATAATTTGTTTTAATTCTTTTAATTTCTCCAATTCCATTCCCACTCCATTATCCGAAATGATTATTTTCAATTGTTCCCCTATTTTAAAAGCCTGTATTTTTATCTTCCCGCCAGTATTGCGCAATCCGTGGACAATCGCATTTTCAATAATGGGCTGAAGGATTAGCTTGGGTATGACTGAATCCTTTAAGGAATCTGGAATGTCCTCTATATAATGCAGCTTCTCTCCTATCCTTACTTTTTGAATTGTGATATAAGAGCCAACGAATGCCGTCTCTTCCTCTAATCTGACAATTTTCGCTTTGTTGTCCACCGTATACCGGAGCAGCTTGCCTAATGAAGAGACCATATCCGATACTTCAAAATTCCCTCTGGTAATCGCCAGCATATTAATGGACTCCAATGTGTTATAGAGGAAATGAGGATTCATCTGGCTTTGCAGGGCTCTCAGCTCCGCATCCTTCTCTCTCAGGCTCGTTCGATAGACTTCGGTAACCAAACGATCGATTTCACTAACCATAAGATTGAATCCTTTTCCAAGATCACCAATTTCGTCATTTGATTGAACCATTACCCGCTGGGAGAAATTCCCCTTTTTCACTCCCTCCATCGCCTCACTAAGTCTATGAATGGAACCAACTAGAGGCTTTGATAAAATAAAACCTAATATGAACGCTATTAAAATACCGGCCATAACCACAACGAAAAGTACTTTCCGAAGATAGTTCACTTCGCTAAAAATTTCAGATTTGGGTGTGAGCATGACAATATTAAGTCCCGAGTATTCGGATTGATTATAAACCATCATATAATCTACACCTTCAATTGGGATATTGGTATAATTATTAACTTTTATATTTTCCATTTCTGGCAAAATGTTTGGATAAATATCATTTTCCTCACTGTTTGGATAAATGATTTCCTTTTGATTGTTTACAATAAAAATTTGGCTTTTTGTCTTTGTATTCTTAACCATATCTTGGATCAGCTCTTGCTTCAAATCTATTTTAATAATACCTAGCGGAGTTTGATCGGACGGATCCCTTATTAATCTAGCCACCGAAAAGACAGCTGTATCCTTATTTAAGTAATAGTTCGGATGATGAAGCGGGAGAATCACATGTTCACCATCTGCTTTTATTATTCTTTGAAGCCACTCGTTATTTTGTTCAAATACTTGGAGCATAATGGTATTTGAATCCAGATTGCTGAATATATTCCCATCATTGGCCAGGATGTGTATACCTCGAATTTCATTTCTCATATGGACAAAACTCGAAATATATCGCCAGATTTTCACTCTCTCATTCGCTGGCGGAAAGGGGGCTCCCACCCCTGAAATCTGGTGATTCTTTAATATATTTATTACTTCTTGATCATATAAAGGGGATAAAGAGATGATCTGCATTTCTTTAATATAACGGTCCAGATTCCGATTGATTTGATCAGCAAGCTGTATCGAGTATTCTTCAGCGTTCCTTTGGCTTGCTCCACCAAATTGATAGTAGGTGATACTGCCAAGGATTGAGGCGGTTAGTAAGATTAGGAGGGAGAAAACCAGAATGAGCTTAATGCGATAAGGAAGAGAGAGCAGCTTTGCTTTATAGGATTTTCTAATTGTTTTTAGATTCATGAAGATTCTCCTTTGTCTGGAACTTTTGCTCTATAGGGAGATGTTCTTCTTTTCTTTAATAAATCCTTCTTTCATTTTAAATGCCCCCTTTACCTTAGCCTTAAATAAAAAAGGACAGAAAAATTCTGCCCTTGAATGAAACTGTTCCTTATTATCATCCTGTCAAAATAAGCTTTATCCAGCCAAAAAAAGAAATCCAGCATATTACCCCTATACAAGTACCCCATAGCAAACCATGAACAAAGCTTTCTTCTTTATACATAGCACACCCCTAATTAGGATTCTCTTTAGGTGCTCGACCAGAGACTTGCATAAAGTATAAATGACACTCGCTAAAAAGGGTGTCATAATAGGGACATAATAATGTCATTTAATAAAAACGTTCGACAACAAAGATCCTTTTAAATCTTAATTTGGTGGAACTAAAGTAAGGTAAAAATAAAAAGCACCGGTATTTTCCATCTCGAAAGCAGCAGTTCCAGACATCTTCATAGTCACGAAACAGTAAGTAAGAAAAGAGAATAGAACATCATTCCAGAAATTTAATAGATTTTCATCATAGCAGTTCTTTAGGGTTATCATTTAAGAAAAGTGAGGCTGATATCATTGGAGTGGAAAACTAATCAAATCAAGAAAGAAAAAGTATCCCGATTTGAAATAATAAAAGAATCGGTTACCTTGCCAAATGATACAGAATTCGATTTCTCCTATATTAACTTTTCCCAAGGTGTTTGTATTTTGCCGATAACAGATGATGGAAAGATTGTTTGTATTCGTCAATATCGTCATGCAATAAAACAATGGCAATGGGAATTGCCTGCAGGAATGATTGACCACGAAAAGGAAGACCCTCTTTTGACGGCAAAAAAAGAGTTAGAGGAGGAAACAGGTTATCAGGCACAGGAATGGATTCCGTTAGGAAGCTTTTATCCATCTCCGGGTTCAACCTCAGAAGAAATCTACCTTTTTGCCTCTACCGGCCTTAAGAAAACAGAGCAAAGACTGGAGCCAAGTGAGCAAATCGATTTATATACACTCGAAATAAATGAGTTATATCATATAATTAATAAAGGAGAATTTCAGCATGGTGCTGGCATGGCAGCCTTATTAAGATATTTAGTGAAAAAGGATTCATTTGAAATTTAGATAAAGCTTGGAGATGTATCTATCCCTTTCTGCAAAGTAGCCACTCGGCTGCTTTAAGAAAGGATTTTTCACCCAACCTAATAGCTCATAGGATTTTATAAATTCTTTAGCTTCTCTGCTTTTTACAACCTTCGATAATCTCTATTATTTTTCGGGAAATAAAATGTTTATTCGTCAATATTTACGGTATTTAACAGGCACAGTATGGACAGTCAAATTCCCTAATATCCCGTACGAGAAATATTATTACTTTCTCCTCGCCATAGAAAAAAACCTTGCTCCAAATCAGCAAGGTTTTTCTAAAATCAAACTACATTATCGGACAGGACGTATTATGGATGCGAAACAATAATTTCACATTCACCGCTTATTTCAAATTCTCCCAGTCCAACCGGTAAAACGACATGGCTGCCTTTACTAAATGAATAATTTTCACCATTATGAATGAGAGAACCTTCTCCTTTAATCACACTCAAAAGCAGGTATTTTTCTTCGTAATTAAATGTGGCTGACCCTTTAACATCCCATTTATAAACAGAGAAGAATTCAGATTGTACAAACGCAGTAATTTCAGCATCCCCCTTCTTTTCAATCTTAGGAACGCTTTTGGAATCCTGATGTGGTACAGTCGTAACATCGATCGCCTTGTCCAAGTGAAGATCACGCAAGTTCCCCTGGTCATCTCTTCGGTCATAGTCATAGACGCGATAAGTAGTATCGGAGCTTTGCTGTGTTTCTAACACTAGTGTTCCTTCACACAAGGCATGGATAGTTCCGCTTGGCACATAGAAAAAGTCACCCGGCTTGATTTTCACTCGGCGAAGCAGTTCATTCCAATTGCCTTCTTCTATTTGCTCAACCAATTCTTCTTTTGTTTTGGCGTTATGGCCGAAAATCATGTCTGCATCTTCTTTACAGTCGATGATATACCAGCATTCCGTCTTTCCCAGCTCTCCATTTTCGTTAGCCATTGCATAGGCGTCATCGGGATGTACCTGGACTGACAGATCCATATTGGCATCCAGGATCTTCGTTAAAAGAGGAAATACCTCTCCTTGCGGATTTCCAAAAAGCTCAGGGTTCTCTTCCCAAAGCTTATCTAAGGTTTTACCTGCAAATGGACCATTTTCAACTTCAGATGGTCCATTTGGATGAGCAGAAATAGCCCAGCACTCACCCGTTTTATCGCTTGGAAGATGGTAGCCGAATTCCTTTAAGGCTGTTCCTCCCCAAATTCTTTCTTTAAATACCGGTTTTAAAAATAATGGCTGCACAATTTCTTCCTCCAATTTTTATTCTTTTTCCGTTAAAGCTTGATTTGCAAGCAATAGTGATCCCGTAATGCCTGCACGGTCTCCCAATCCCGGACTGACAATGTAGCTGGATAACTCCGGCATGGTGACATAATCTTTTAGCAGTTCAGGCAAGTATTTATAAATAGAAGTAAATACTTGCGTTTGGTTCATGACTCCCCCGCCCAGTATAATCTTTTTCGGCGATATGATTAAAATATATTGCATCAGCGCCTGGGCAATATAATATCCTTCCAAATCCCAGACTTCATTGCGTTTTATTAAGCTGACCCCTTTTTTACCCCAGCGTTCTTCAATCGCCGGGCCAGATGCAAGACCCTCGAGGCAATCGGCATGGTAAGGACATTTTCCATTATAGGTATCTTCAGGATGACGGCGAACAATGATATGGCCCATTTCGGGATGAGATAGCCCTTGCAGCAATTTACCATTAACCACAGCCCCTGCTCCGATACCCGTTCCTACCGTTATATATAAGCAGCTATCCAATCCTTTTGCTGCACCAAGGGTCGCTTCACCTAACGCCGCAGCATTTACATCTGTATTAAATCCGACAGGAACACCAAATGCCCCCTCAAGCGCCTGAACAAAAGGATAGTTTCTCCAAGCAAGCTTAGGTGTGGAAGTAATATAACCGTAGGTTTCACTCTCATGATTTACATCAATGGGACCAAATGACCCAATACCTATTGATTCTATATCATATTGTTTAAAAAACTCAATAACCATTGACATGGTTTCTTCCGGAACGGTAGTAGGAATCTTAATGGAGTCTATAATTTTGCCTTTTTCATCCCCGACGGCACAAACAAATTTTGTGCCGCCTGCTTCTATTGCACCTAGCATTTATCCAATTCCCCCAAATTTGAGACATTTGTATATATTATATAAAAATGAGCTGCCTTTTTCCCTCCCTACAGTAAATTTAAAAGGAGAGAATCTTAAAGTCAGGCAGCTCGTTTTTAAAACTTCATCTATTTAAATGGAGGCATGCAGCATGTTTATCTTGTTTATCTAGCCTTTATTTATAATTATTGAATATTTTCCAAGAGCTTATAAGCTTCTTCTTTTGAAGCAGCCTTTAGCAGCTGCGCCCTGAAATTTTCGTCCATTAGTTTACGGGAAAGCATCTGGAGAATTTTCAAATGAGCATCCCCTGCCGCTTTCTCTGGCACGGCAATCATAAAAATCAGCTTTGCATCTGAACCATCAAGGCTTTTCCAATCAACGCCATCACGTTTGATGCCAAAGGCAACAGCAGGCCGCTTAACAGCATTTGATTTTCCATGAGGAATCGCAATATTCATTCCGAGGCCCGTTGAGCTCTGAGCTTCACGATTTAGAATTGCCTGTTTGAATTCTGACTTTGAACTCAATATCCCACTATTATCAAAGTGCCCAATTAATTCATCTATTACTTCATCCCGAGTTGTTCCTGCTAAGTTAGGCTCGATTAGCTTTGTATTTGTTATGTCTGTTAATTTCTTGATCTCAACATCGGCAGGACTTTCTTCTATTACAGCATGTCCTTCACTTTCATCTAAGACTGTTTTTTCAGCACCCGCAGGCACTATTGCTTCTTCCACATCTTTTTTCAGAGCTGTTACCATAATTGCTGTTACCACAGCACCAACAATAGCTGCCACAAAGAACATCAATACATTATCAACTGCACCCAATACAGCCACAATCGGCCCGCCATGTGCAACACGGTTGCCTACATTTGAAATCATAGCGATAACTGAACCAGCCATTGAACCGACAACAATACTTGGAATCACACGCAGAGGATCCTGCGCAGCGAAAGGAATTGCACCTTCTGTAATCCCGAATAGCCCCATTGTAAAAGAAGCTTTCCCTGCTTCCCTCTCCGTTGGACGGAATTTGCGTTTGTTAATAAAGGTTGCCAGTCCAAGTCCAATTGGCGGAATACAAATGGCTACCGCAATCGGGCCCATAATTTCATAATTTCCTTCTGCAATCATCGCTGAACCAAATAGGAAAGCTACCTTGTTGAATGGGCCGCCCATATCAACAGCTATCATAGCACCAAGGATCAAAGCCAATACAATCGAGCTTCCGCCTTGCATGCCTGCAAGCCATCCTGTTAAGGATTCAAACACCTGGGCTACAGGAGCACCAATTACATAAATGAATAATAAACCAACAATGACTGATGCAAGAATCGGAATAAAAATAATCGGCATAACAGGCAGTACCGCTTTTGGCACTTTCACCTTTTTAATAGCAAGAGCCACATATCCAGCCAGGAAACCGGCAATGATCCCGCCGATGAATCCTGCACCTGCTTCACTTCCATAAAAGCTGCCGTTTGCTGCAATATACCCGCCAATCATCCCTGGGACAAGACCGGGGCGGTCTGCAATACTCACCGCAATAAAGCCCGCGAGAATTGGAACCATGAACATGAAGGCCGTTCCGCCCAGGCTTTCTACCTGCTTCCAGATCGAATCTTCAGGTATAACAATTCCTCCAGGTGTCTGCTCCCCACCTAGTGTTAAGGCAAGTGCAATCAAAAGCCCTCCTACCACGATGAACGGCACCATATAAGAAACACCGCTCATTAAGTGCTTGTATATAGGGTTTTCTTTTTGTTTACCTTTAGCAGGCCCTTCTTTAGACGCTAATTCCGGTTTATATACAGGAGCATCGCCATTTTGGATTTTCTTAATTAGCTCCTCTGGTTTTCTGATCCCATCCTGAACACCGGTTACAATCACTCTTTTACCTGCGAAGCGCTCTTTTGGAACCTCTTTGTCAGCCGCAATAATAATTCCGTCTGCTTCAGCAATGTCTTGTTCACTTAGAGCGTTTTCCACACCAATCGAGCCCTGTGTTTCAACCTTTATATCCACACCCAGCGCTTCGCCGGCTTTTTGCAAATTCTCTGCAGCCATATACGTATGAGCAATACCTACTGGACATGCGGTAACCGCTAATATTTTAGCCATAACCTAACCTCCTGGTTGTCAAAATCTAATGTAATCGCTTACCTATATAATAAATCCAAACATGTCCTTATATTTTTTTTATTTTTACCGGAACTTACGGTAAAAAGGAATTTTTCATTAAAAAGAGCAGTGGAACTGTCATTCCACTGCCCTAATTCTTATTAGTCTTACTGCATTTCTTCCAGCACTCTTAAAAATTCTTTATCATTATCTGCTGCAATCAACTCATGAACAATAAGCGGTGATTCACTAAGAGCGGCAATCCTGCCAATAATATTTCGGATTTCTCCCTGGTTTTCCTTTGAAATGGCGAGCATGAAGACAAGGGAAACTTGTTCATTCCCCCATTCGATTGGCTCCTTCATGATCGCTATCGCTAAAACGGTCTTATGGATCATGGCAGGATCTCCATGAGGAATGGCAATGCCCCCGCCAATTGCGGTAGCTGAATTCCGTTCACGATTGACTGCACTATGGATAAATTCTTTTTTTACATAGCCTTTATCGTAAAGAGCCATTGCCAGCATTTCAACAACTTGATATCTATGTTCTTTTTTAATCTCAAAAAATACCAGTTCTGGAGCTATGAATGAAGAAAAAATACTTTGCTCCTGCTGTACCCCTCTTTTCATCTTAAGCTTATCCACAAAGCGACTTAAATTATTCTTATCTTCTTGCCCGAAAAGAGGTGAAATTTGTATATATTCCATGTCTGCTTTTTCTAGATTGACTGTTGAAATAATGAAATCAGCTTGATGCTCCTTCAAGGCATCCGTAATCTCCGCTTTGCCAATGCAAGCAACAATCTCAATGTCCTGATATTGCTGTTGAATTTTGGCTTCGAGCAAATGTGACATGCCAATGCCCATATGGCAGACAATCAGCGCCTTCTTTTTCTCCACTTTTCTTTTCCCTTCCAGACGTTCAATAGAGGCTTGAAAGTGCAGAACAATATAAGCAGCTTCGTCTTCGGGGATGTCGAATCCGACACTATCTTTCATTTCCTCAATTGCCAAGATTACCATGCTGAACATATAGGGATACATCTTTTTTATATTCGCAAGAAGAGGGTTTGTGATAGGAAAACCATATTTAATGCGGCTAATGACAGAATGCATATGGACAGTAAGCCCATTTTGTAAAATAGGATCTTCTTCAAATGGAAACAATGTCAGTTTTCCCATCTTCCGAACAAGCTGGAGGACAACCTCCTTAGATTCTTGAACATATTGCAAAGCCTGCTCTGATTCTTCTACCCGCTTTCCGCTGATAAGGTGCCACGTAAAATAGATTCTCTCCGCCTCAGGAAACCTTAGCCCGAATGCCTCTTCCAACTGATTAAAGAACCAGCTGGCATATTGATATTCTTTTCGGTTCAAAGCCGTTTCCCTTTCAGAATCTTGTACAAAAACAGGCGACTTTTGCCTTATCCGTTTGACCATAATCAAAGCATGAACAAGCAAGCTATCCAAAGCTTCATCGGTAAAGCCAATGCTGTACTTTTCCTGCAGGGAATTAAGCGCTTCCTTCACAACTGCAATTTCATAAGAAAAGAATAGATCCAGAACCATATTTTTTTCATTTGTAAGAGAAGGGATTAACTCAGACAAATGTGCCATGGCATTCCGTTTCTTTAACTCCGGCCCTTCAATTAGGCTGCCGATCCGCTGCTTTGATACAATCTCAAGGTCAAAACGCTGAAGCCAATAGGTGATTGTATCGATATCTTTTTTTATCGTAGGTTTCGGCACATAGTAACGGTCCGCCCAATATTGAAGTGTAATGGCCTTTGTACTGGTCAACAGCTGAAAGGCCATCTCAAACAGCCGCTCTTCTGCAGTTTTCTGTTCATTTGAAAACAGGCTGCGCAAAATTTCCGTGCGTTCTGCTTCATCTATTTCAATTGAGATTCCAATACCAGGTTTGCGCAAAAGACCGGCCCTTGAATCCTGTAAAAATTCCTCCATTCGATCCAGATCATTCCGGACCGTTTTCTCCGAACAATCCAGTTCATCAGACAAATCCTTTATCTGCACTGCCCCTTCCTCATGAAGGAGCAATATTCTAAGTAGTTCCCTTTGTCTATTATTCATTCTTGCACCTGCTAATAAAGTTGATATAGGTAAAGTTTATCTTTATTTGTGAGTCTAATCAAATGGGGAGAGCGCAGCATAAAGAGGAAAAAGCCTACCCTTTTACAAGAGCAGACTTCTGATTGTGAATTCTTAGAACATAACCGTCTTCAATTGATTTTGCTTTACCGCCACTACAAATTGATTGTCTTCAACATTTAATGGTGAAAGCGTATCTTCATTTAAATTTACTTCTTTAACCTGATCTATAGTAAGGTTTACTTTAAATGAACCATCCTTTTCAGAGTCAGTTGGATTAAAGAACCTTAATACAAATCCATCTTCATTTTCCGCTTTTTTCAGTACACTAAGGACTGTCGTGCTGTTTGTTTCCTGAAGAAGACTAAAGCTTAATGGTGTATGAACATCCTCCTGATTCAGCTTCATCGCATTATGCGGAATCTTGTTATATGTTTGAATAAGAGTGGTAAATTCTTTTGCAGCTCTTCCTACATTTGCTGATGCCGTTGAACCTTTATGGGTTGTAATCGCAAAATCAAGCGTTAGCTTTCCTAGCATCTGTGAATCTGGTGTTGGCAGCTTAATGCCGGATGGACGACCTGGCCTTCTGAGCATTTCTTCTTTCCCAAGTACACCGATACTACGGAATAAGGTAATGGCAATCGTATCAAACTGATCCCCGATCACTTCATATTCACGTGTGCTATTCGTAAGCACGCTTATACCATGCTCATGATCTGACAACCCGATAAACGATAGCATTGGATAGATCGAATCCGGGCGCTCATCCCAGCCTTCTTCCTTCCAGTAATCCATCGCAGAATCATATACATCCCGTTTAATAAACCCGAACTGGTTGTCCGAAACAGAGAAGGATGAAGCAATGCCAGTTGGAATCAAGGTGCGGAGACGATGGTCCTTCGCCTGATTATCAATTTCTGCTTCAACTTTTATGATTGGCTGATGATTTGGAATCGTGATCTTCCAGTGAACATGTACAAACCGGTCTGCTTTTTTGTTTTTACGATTTTCTAAATCACCTGGGACATCCATTTTCAGCTGAATTTCCAGCTGTGCTTCGTATTTATTTTGGCGTACTTTCACATCAGCTTCTATATCGTTGCTGTATAGCAAGGTTTCATCCGCCAGCGGGGAGAAGTCATATTCATCTCCATCGTCACCGCCATTTTCCAATAATAGAACGTTGTCGAATTCCTTTTGAAGCTGTTTATCGTAAATTTTCAGCGTGCCATTCGGATTTACAGAAACCTCATAGTAGTCGGTCTCTACTAATTCTTTTTCGGCAAAAGTATGACCCATATCGTTTTCTTCATTAACCACAAAGTATGTTTTATATCCCATTGCAGGAATGGAATCTTTTAATTGAATCGTGTATTGATAGAATGGATCATAGTTTCCATAATGAACAATCTGACGATCAATCAGGCCTGGGTCCATGATTTCTTTATTCATTACTTCAAATGGAACTTTATTGCCTGCCCCATCTTCAAGTGTAAAAGCATCAAGCTTGGTAATTACCTTCGTGGTAACCACTTCTGCCCGCTCATACGGAAGAAGATTGAAAGCTGTCAGGCGGTCCTCTTTACGTTCAGTGGCAATAGAATCTGTGATTTTCCGCTTATAGAATTCAATAAGCTGATCGGTTTTTTCTTCTGCAAGGAAGAAGCGGTTGACAATTTCACGATGAACTTTATCCGAGCAGCAGCAGCCGATGCTGTCATGAGCATGATTCTTCATGATTTCTTTCCAAATCAATTCAATCAAGCCATGATGGTATTCAAAGCCCAATGAATACGCAATGGATGCCAGCGGTTCAAGGATATTCGTGATCTTGTTTTCTATCCTTGTATTCGCAGCCTTAATATCCATCCGTGTCGAATAAATGCTTCGGTGGACACGCATGTACTTTCCATCTAGAAATTCGCCCTGAAGGGTAGGCAATGTGTGATTTTGTTCTAGCTGATCAAATACATTTTCATATTTACTTAAGAAAAACTCGCGGTCCGGATATAAGCGCTGCAGCTTCTCAATAATCGTAAAGATATTCTTCTGAATAGGCATCTGATCATGGCCATTCGGAAGAATGATATTCTCTGTTGTCGCTCCGCGGTCGAGAACAGAAAAGTATTTATTAATACGTTCTTGAAGCTTCTCTTCATCCTCAGGCAAGTATTTCCCAATCGCATAACCTAGCGGGAATAACTGTACTAATACCTTTGAACCATCATCGCTTTCCCAATAAAATTCCGTTTTATCTGTGCCGTGGCGCTCCGAAGTTCCACGCCAAAAAATAGAATATTTAATATCAAATCCATTTAGGATTTGGGGCATTTGTGAAGATTGTCCGAATGAATCAGGAAGGTATCCGATTTTCATCGGTGATCCGAATTCCTCACTATCTTTTAATCCATAAAGGAGATTACGAACAATGGATTCTCCCCCCACAACCATCTCATCTGTTTGTGTATACCATGGGCCGATGATCAGCTTGCCTGCTTGAACTAACTTTCTGACACGTTCTTTATTTTCCGGTTTGACTGCGAAATAGTCTTCCAGAATGGAAGTCTGCCCATCCAAAACATAGTAAGGATAATCTGGATTGGTTTCCAGCATTCCCAAAATTTCTTCCATGTTATTAACTAAAAGGATCCGTGACTCTTCAGTTGAAAAATACCATTCTCTATCCCAATGCATATGGGGTACAATATGAACTTTTTTCATGATGTCCTCCAAATAAGATGGTACCTAAAGCGAATTCTTTAGGTACCATTTTTTATTTTTATTGCTGAAAACTTTATATATTACGCAGCATCCTGTGTTTGTACAGAACTGCCATCTTTTCTTAATTTGCTTTTTCTTGTTGCAATCAATAAAATCATGGAAATCAGAGCTCCAAGCAATGCTGCACCGAGCCAAATGCTTGCTGCGATGAAGAGCGGCTGGCCTTGAACCAGAGCGAGTGAGAATATCCCGGCTCCAGGCACATTTAAGCCAATGTTAAAGTAAGCAACGATTGCTCCTGTTACTGCTGAACCTGCGATTAAAGAAGGGATAACACGCAAAGGATCATTGATCATAAATGGAATGGCACCTTCCGTAATACCCGCCAGGCCAAGCAGCCATGTTTGTTTTCCAATTTCCTGTTCTTGTTTTGTAAAATACTTTTTTCCGATAATAGTTGCACCTGTCACAGAGAAAGCAGAGACCATTTTAACCGAAGCGAAGGCTGCATATGGAATAAAGTTTCCGCTTGCCATAGCACCGATGCAGAATGTATAAGCTGCCTTATTCACTGGTCCTCCCAGGTCAAAAGAAACCATGGCACCAAGAATAGCTCCTAAAAGGATCGCATTTGTACCTGACAAACTGCTTAACCAATTAAGCAAACCTTGATTTAATAGAGCCAGCGGTTCTCCCACTACAAATAACATAATCGAACCGACTACAAGTGTACCGACAACTGGATAAACCCAGAAACTGATGAACCCTGCAAATGTGCCTTTAGGCTGCACCTTTTTCTTCAGATACTTTAAGAAGAAACCAGCAAGGAAACCACCGAGCATCCCGCCAAGGAATCCGCTTCCAATGAGATTCGCCGCAACCCCTGCTGCAAAACCAGGTCCAAGTGCCGGCTTATCGGCAATTGAGTAGGCCATATAAGCAGCTAAGATCGGAATCATCAACTGACCAAGCAGCCCGCCGCCCAGCTGTCTTAGCAGCCATAGCCAGGAACCTTCTTCTGCGTATACATCCTGAAGCCCAAAAGCCTGCGAGATTAAAACGGCTGCGGCCAATGTCATTCCGCCTGCGACAATAACCGGAATAATATATGAAATACCTGTTAAGATCGAGTCTTTAATCTCCGTCTTAAATGACTTTTCGTCAGTTTCCTCATCATTGGAAGCACTTCCCTGAGTCGGGTTATACTCTTTTTTTGGAGTCTTCGCCGCTTTATCCAGCGCTTCCTGAAGCAGGCTCTTTGCATTTCTAAGTGGCGCTGCTACTGATGTTTTTACTTTAGGCAAGTGAGCAAAACGTTCTTCTTCTTTTATTGCTACATCATTGGCATAAATAATGGCATCTGCCTTTTTTAGAAGATTCGTTGTATGCCGGTCTTCAATGCCATTTGCCCCCTGCTTCTCAACAAAAACATCAACACCCATTTCTTTTCCGGCCTTGATTAATGCTTCAGCAGCCATATAGGTATGGGCAATGCCTGCAGGACAAGCTGTGATTGCTAATACGGTTTTATCTAATTTTTTTTCAGCAGCATTCATATGAACATCCTCTGTTTTATCGAGCCGTTCAAACAATTCTGTATTAGTTTTTGCTTGCAGTAATTCGTTTTTATATGATTCATTTGATAAACGTGTTACAAACTCAGATAGCAAACTTAAATGGGTGGAACCAGCTTCACTTTCTGGAATGGCCAGCAAAATGACCAGCTGAACCTTGTTGTTCGGATCAATGCTTTCCCAGTCTGTTAACGGTGTTCGAAGAGTGGCAATGGCAAAACCGGCCTCCTTTACAGACGCTGACTTCCCATGCGGAATAGCAAGTCCACCTTCAAAGCCTGTTGGCGAAAGCTTTTCTCTATCTATTACAGCTTGAAGAAAATCTTCTTTATTCGTTAATTTTCCAGCGTCACCCAGCTGATTGACTAAGTACCTGATGACTTCCTGCTTTGAATGAAATGATTCTCCGGTACTAATTAAGCTTGGTGAGGTAAGTGCTTGAAGCAGCATAAGGATTACCTCCTAAATCGGAATTTGAAAGCACTTTCATTTATGATTCCAATCTTATCAAAAAAAAAATAAGAAGCTGGATTCTTCTTATTTTTACACGAACACTATTTTATAAAGCGTTTTCATGTGTATTTATACACATCTTTAAAAATGATCCCAATAGAATTGAGAAATGGTCTGTAAAACTATCATTAATGGCGTTCTATCCGTGATATTGTACCCGTTCATTACCTTTTTGGGTGAGTAACAATATAAATTAAAGGAGGCTAATTTCTGCAGGGAATTACGGTTGAAATGGGTCAGTGACACGATTGTAACCCCTCTTCCCTTTGCTCGCTCAGCCATCTCAAGAACCTGCTCAGTTTCACCTGTTAAGCTAATTAAAAAGAGAACATCCTGTTTATTCATTAGTTCTATCCTATGGAGTACTTCATGACGATGAATAGAGAATTCGGATCCCTTTCCAGCTACACGCAAGTTCCGCACCATCATCTCACAAAAATCAGCAGAATCCCCCACTCCGAAGAAAAAAACATGTTTGGCATCATGAATTAATTTAGTAACTCTTTCAATTTGCTCCATGTCTAAAAGCTCAAATGTCTTTTGAATAAGGTAATAGGAACTTTCCTCATCCACAAAATTAGTAGTATCAATTTCATCTTTAATGCTATTTTTAAGATGAGAGAAACCGTCATACCCCAGCTTTTTTGAAAGCCTGGTGATGGTGTTGGGGACTGTATAAAAAGCTGCTGCCAGACTTTGTATAGACTTGGTTACAAATTCGGATTTATTTTGGAGGATATATTCAATAATCTGATCATCCGTATCATTTAGTTTATATTCAAATTTATGTATACGTTCTTCAAAGTGCATTGTTCTCACCTCGCTCAAATTAAACCTCTATTTATTATAACAAATGAATGAGGCTTACTTCTTTTTGCAGCTTTGTATTGCGCATACAAAAATTGTATACAGCTACATTCCCTTTGAAAGCGGTTGCGAACGAGCTGATATGGAAGTAAAGTGAAGGTAATTGTTCCACATCTACGTCAAGGGGGTTAAGTGATGAATACGAAGATGAAGAAATCTTCAATAGGGTGGGAGTTCTTCCAGGGGCTTGGAAAAACATTTATGCTTCCTGTTGCACTCCTAGCATTTATGGGTTTGCTCTTAGGTATCGGCAGTTCGTTTACAAGCCCTGCAACCATCGAAAATTTACCTTTTCTAGATTATAACGTGATTCAGATTATCTTACGTTTTATGTCAATGGTTGGCGGTTTTGCTTTTACCTATTTGCCGCTTTTATTTGCTGTAGCGATTCCACTTGGACTAGTCCGCTATGAAAAAGGGGTCGCCGCTTTTGCAGGTCTTATTGGTTATATCATGATGCATTTATCGATTAATTTTTATTTAACAGAAACCGATCAGCTTGCGGCTGCCGATGTGATGAGACAAGAAGGACAAGGGATGGTCCTTGGTATTCAGAGCCTCGAGATGGGTGTTTTAGGCGGAATTATCGCGGGTATTCTTGTTTATTTGCTGCATCAGCGCTTCCATACGATTAAGCTGCCAAATGCCTTTGCCTTCTTTGGAGGGGTTAGATTCGTTCCCATCATCACTTCTATTGTCATGTCAGTCGTAGGAATCGTGATTCCAATGATTTGGCCATTGTTTACCATGATTATTAATGGAATAGGATCGATGATAAGCAGTGCTGGTGTGTTCGGTCCATTTCTATTTGGTGCCGGCGAACGATTGCTTCTTCCATTTGGATTACATCATATTTTAGTAGCCATGATTCGTTTTACAGAAGCCGGGGGAACCATGGTGGTAAACGGTGAGACTGTTTCAGGTGCGCTCAATATTTTCTATGCCCAGCTGCAAAGCGGGGAGCCTATTAGTTCTTCAGCAACAGCCTTCCTATCACAAGGGAAAATGCCGACCTTTATGTTTGGTCTGCCAGCGGTTGCTTTAGCTATTTACCACACAGCAAAGCCTGAGAATCGCAATAAGATTAAGGGACTTCTAATCTCAGGAGTTATTGCTACTTTTGTGACAGGGATTACCGAGCCGATCGAGTTTCTGTTCTTGTTCCTTGCACCAGCCTTATATGGAATCCATGTGGTTTTAACTGGTCTTGGATTTATGGTGATGGCCCTTCTTAATGTGAAAATCGGAAATACTGATGGTGGGATTTTGGACTTCTTTATTTTTGGAATCCTACAAGGAGCTGAATCAAAATGGTATTTGGTTTTAGTAGTAGGATTGATTTGGTTTGCGATTTATTATTCTGTTTTCCGTTATGCAATTGTCAAATTTAACTTAAAGACTCCTGGCAGGGAAGACCAATCGGAAACGGGAGTATCGGCTGCACCAGAAAGTAAGGATGGAAAAACAAGTAATCAGGCAAGAGAATTGTTATATGCTTTAGGTGGAGCAGAAAATATTGTCTCGCTTGATAACTGTATTACTAGATTACGATTAGTGGTTGATGATATGAAAAAACTCAATGAACCGGCATTGAAGAAAAATGGCGCCCTTGGCGTGATTAAATTAGATGCCCATAATGTTCAAGTGGTCATTGGCCCGCAAGTAAACCATGTTCGAGTTGAAATGGATAAGCTTATAGATATTAATGAAGTGAAGAGCGGATGAGAATCTCTCATCCCTTTTTTCATCTTACGCAGCTTTGGAAACAACCAGAGAAAAGAGGGATATAATGAAACATCATTTTGATCAATCTGTCAATCGAATCGGAACATATTGTACCCAGTGGGATTATATGAAGGATCGATTTGGTTCAAATGATTTAGTGCCTTTCAGCATCTCAGATATGGACTTTCGAAGCCCTCCAGAAATGATTGAGGCGATCCACAAACGCACCGATCATGGGATTTTTGGTTATACGAGATGGAACCATGATGATTATAAATCTTCGATTACCGGTTGGTATAAAAGGAGGTTCGATGCCGAAATATCAATAGATTGGGTACTCTATAGTCCGAGTGTCATTTATTCGATTGCAAGACTGATCGAAATTTTATCATCTGAAAGTGATCACGTCATTATGCAGGTGCCTGCCTACGATGCCTTTTTTCATGTCATTAACGAATCGAAACGCGACCTAATTCCTAACCCGCTTTTGTATCAAAATGGAAAATATGAAATTGATTTCGATGATTTGGAAAAAAAACTGCTGCATCCAAAAGCAAAGGTCTTATTGCTTTGCAATCCTCACAACCCGACGGGAAGGGTATGGACAGAGCAGGAGCTAAAGAAAATCGTCGAACTTTGTGCCAAGTACCAGGTAAAGATCATTTCTGATGATATTCATATGGATATTACCTACCAAGACCGCCGGTTTATTCCTATTACCGGCTTGGCAGATGATCTGCAAAATATTTATATCTGTACGTCTGCCAGTAAAACCTTTAATACACCAGGCTTGGGCGGGTCCTATCTATTGATTCCGAACGAAAAGACGAGAGAAAGCTTTATGAAGCTTTTAAAATATAGGGATGGCGTTTCGAGTGCCACTATTTTTGGAGAAATTTCCGTTATCGAAGGATATCGTCATGGTGATCAGTGGGTTGATGAGCTATGTTCCTATCTGTATAATAATATGAAATTGGTGAAAGAATTCATCGATCAAGAACTGCCATCCATTCAGTTTCATATCCCTGAATCCACGTATTTAGCATGGATGGACTGCACCGAACTTGGGAAAACCAATCAAGAGCTCCAGCAAGCCCTCGTTGAAGTGGGGAAGGTCGGAATCATGTCTGGCGCAGTCTATGGCGAGGACAGAGGAATCTTTTTACGAATGAATGTTGGGTGTCCTCAATCAAAAGTCAGCGAAGGTTTAGAGAGACTAAAACGCTCGGTTCTATCTCTTACACCGTAACTGATTAGGACTCTTGATCCATGGTTAGAAAAGGTGATAACATGCAATCTTTTATGAAACGGCTGATCCAGCATCGGGATCAATTAAGTCAGCTGGAAAAGCAGGTACTGGATTATATCATTCGCTACCCCAAGAAGCTTGTTCATTTAAAACTCGAAGAGGTCGCAAAGGAAATGTATATTTCGACTGCTACCATCAGCCGAACCTGTAAAAGACTTGGCTTTCAAGGCTTCCAAGATTTTAAACTCCAGCTGCATTTAAACATAAGGGATGAAGCTCAAGGTGTAAGCCAGGGAATTTCTGAATCCTTATCTTTCCATGTAAAACGCTATGAAAAAGATATACAAGGAGTATTAAATAGAATCGATGAAGAGAAGCTGAATAAAGCTGCTTCGATGATGATACAGGCAAGACATGTAGAATGGTTCGGTATGGGCCATTCCTATTCTGTTTGCTGGGATGCATCCAAAAAACTGCTGATGTTAGGCAAAAGCAGCATGGCTCGAATGGATTGGGATGATTTACGAAGTGCTGCCCTCAACGTAAGAACGGATGATCTTGCTATTTTTGTCTCCTATAGCGGAGAAACCTTAAATATTTTAGAGTATGCGCATATCCTAAAAGAACGTGGAATCACGATTCTATCCATCGTCGGAACTCCATCAAACCGTTTAGTGGAACTATCGGATTTTGTTTTTTACACTCCCATTGAACATTGCTACCTTGATGATATTGATATGTGCTCCCGGGCACCCTTTCAACTTTTCTTGGATTTATTGCTTGTAGAATATCGGAATTTGATTAATGGCCGAAGAAGTCATTAATCGAGCTGTTAATGCCGATATTTAGCTATCAAACTTCATAAATTTCAATCGGCAAACCATCCGGATCAGCAAAGAATGTGAATTTCTTATCTGTGTATGAATCTATTCTCACTTGTTCAACATCTATCCCATTTGAAATAAGGTACTCTCTCCACTCTTCTATATCATCTACCTCAAAAGCTAAATGACGAAGTCCCGCTGCTTCAGGAAAGCTCGGCCGTTCTGGCGGATTCGGAAAAGAGAATAGCTCGATCTGGTAAAGCCCGTTTACTTCCAAGTCCAGTTTGTATGATTGCCTCTCCTCACGGTAGACTTCTCTTAAAACGTTCAACCTAAGGGTATCTATATAAAACTTCTTGGATCTTTCATAATTAGAACAAATAATAGCAATATGATGGATACGATTAAGTTTCACTTGAATTCTCCCAACACAAATAAAGCCTCCCTGCACGGGAGGCTTCTCTTATTTCAGAATTTCTTCTATTCTATCCATGACAGCATTTTTTAACTCTTTGAGCTTCTTTTTGCTGTCTTCCAAGTTATCTGATACTACACTAAAATAAAACTTAGCTTTTGGCTCTGTACCTGATGGACGAAGGCAGAACCAGGATCCATCTGTCAGGTGATATTTAAGGACGTTTGATTTTGGCAGCTCGATCGGTCCTTCTTCCCCTTTCTGTACATTCGAATATGTACTGGAAGAGTAGTCTTCTATACGGTTAACCGCAATTCCATTAACTTCCTTCAATGGCTGTTTTCTAACGGCTTCCATTAGATGAGCAATCTTCTCGGCTCCGTCCTTACCTTTTAGAGTGATAGATTCCAAAGCTTCCTGAAAGAATCCGTATTTTTCGAAAACCTCTAAGAGCCCTTCATATAAACTCATTCCCTTTGATTTATAATAAGCTGCTACTTCGGCTGCAAAAATTGCAGATTGAACAGCATCCTTATCACGAACAAAGTCACCAATCAAATAACCATAACTTTCTTCATATCCAAATAGGAAGGAATGCTGGCCAGTTTTCTCAAATTCATTAATCTTTTCGCCAATGAATTTAAAACCTGTCAAAGTATCAAGAGTTGGAATACCATAGGCACCACCGATCTTACGGCCAATTTCAGAGGTCACGATTGTTTTTATAACAATCCCATTTTCGGGAAGAAGTCCCTTCTCTTGTTTCTGAGAAAGTAAATAGTCAAGCATTAAGGCACCCATTTGATTACCTGATAACACTTCAAATTGTCCTTCACTATTCTTCACTGCAACGCCAAGCCTGTCTGCATCCGGATCTGTTCCCAATAAAATATCAGCATCTATTTCTTTTCCATACTTGATTGCCAATTCAAACGCAGCATGCTCTTCCGGATTTGGAGATTTTACTGTAGAAAAGTTAGGATCAGGCAGTTCCTGCTCTTCTACAATCGTTACATTTTCAAAACCAAAAGCTTTTAACCCATCCCTAACCGGCTTATTCGCTGTACCATGAAGAGGAGAAAAGACAATTTTTAAATCTTTCGCCATCTTCGCAACTAGTTCAGGGTTTAATTGAATCGTTTTTAGCTGATTCACATATGCCCGATCAATGCTTTCACCGATATAAGTTAAAAGACCATCCTCCAGCATTTCTTTTTCATTAGCTACTTTAACAGTAAGCTCATTTTCAACAGCATTTACATACTTAATAATTTTATCCGCAGCTTCTGGCGGGATTTGACCACCATCTTCACCATAGACCTTAAATCCATTGTACTCAGGAGGATTATGGCTGGCAGTGATAACCACACCAGCATAGGCAGTTAGATATCTTACAGCAAATGATAGTTCCGGAGTCGGCCTTAGTTCCTCAAATAAATAGGCTTTAATGCCATGCTTCCCTACTGTTTTTGCCACTTCCAAGGCAAATTCAGGTGATTTATGACGGGAATCAAAAGCAATAACGATTCCTTTTTGCTTAGCTTCTTCTCCCTGCTCTGCGATATACTGAGCAAGGCCTTCAGAAGCTCTGCGAATCGTATAGATATTCATCCTATTAGTACCCGGTCCGATCTCTCCACGCATACCACCTGTACCAAATTCTAAGTGTTTATAATAACAATCTTCCAATAGCTTTTCTGTGTAGAATAATTCTTCTAACTGGCTCTTTAACTCTCTATCTAGATTTTCAAAACTAAGCCAGTTGTTCGCCGATTCTTTCCAACTCATTTTCCCTTGACCCCTTTTTTAGAGATATAAAAAGGTATTTGATTACTTATATGAGTAAATCAAATAAACTGTAGAATATCTTGTAAAATCTTCTTTACTTCATTTTCATTATGAAAAATTCTCGGTTTTATATTCATTACACTATCTAGAAAACCTTTCTCAAGTCTAAGGCATTTGAATTCGTTCCAGTCTATGACTTTACAGAGGTTATATTTCTTTAAATATGCAATCGTATTTTGATCCTCCTGCATTGATTCCCGATCTATGATTAAAAGCGGAACCTTAGAAGAAACCGCTTCACTAGCTGTCCCCCAACCTGCCTTTGTAATCACAAAATTACATGCTGCTATATAATTTTGGGATTCTAAATACCATGGAGGTATCTGTATAATATTTTGCCGATTTATATTAATATTTGAAGAAACAACAAACATACAATCTTGGTTATCCCAAAGAGGTAGCTGTTCAAGAAATTGGAGATCCATTTTCATCCCTATTCCTACAAAAACAATATATTTATCGTTAAAGGGATTAATCTCTTTCTTAATTCTCCAAACTTCGTTAGTAATTACTTCTCTAGAATAAAAGTTACGCTCTATATTTTGTTCTCTTCCCCATTCCGGCTCTTTACTGGCTGCCAAAGAAATAAAACAATTCATGGCCTTATATGCCTCTTCAAAAACCTTTAAATCCTCTTTCTCAATAAAGTTTTCATATGCTGTGTACCATGTAAAGTTAGATAATCCAATAGATGGAATGTCTAGGTTCTTAGCAGCTTCAAAAGCGATGGGAGAAATATCAGAAATAACCAGGTCTACTTCATTGCTCTTCAAAAAGTTTTCTTCTGTGCTAATTCTATTGTCCCAGTTTGAAACAAATTGCATGTATTCTTCAATAATTTTTTGTTTATCAGGCAGAATAGAGTCCTTTTTTAAAAGGTATCCAATGTCTGTTTTAATTTCCCTATATGCAACTTTATTTTGATCTAGAGACTCTCTCAAGAATGATAATGCAAAAGAATGACAAACTATTACTCTTATATTCAATGACAGTTTTAGTAATTCTCTAATGATGGCAATACTTCTGGACGCATGTCCATAACCATAATCAGAAATATAATAGGCAATTGTTTTCATAATACATCACAAAAAATAGGAGAAGAAAACCTCTTCTCCTTACAAAATAACTTTTGCTTTCGATTTATTAAAATGCTCAAGAACATCTTCCCATTGGAAGTATAACCGTGTAAAGTCCTCATCACTAATCCCTATCCCAGTTTGAACTTCAACAAACTCCAAATCAGACAAAGCTTTAATACCATGTTTCTTTCCTGCAGGTAAATGTATAATATCCCCTGCTTTTACACGGGTAATATAATCGTCAAGAGCCAGTTCCCCTTCACCCCTAACAATTGTCCAAACTTCATCTCGGAGATTATGATAATGATAGCTTGAGTTTTTACTCTCATGAATACAAATTCTCTTCGTTACCATTTCCTGCCCATCATTATATTTTGCATAATCAAGTACTCTGGACCAACCCCATAATCTTTCTTCGTACATTGGAGGATGATCAAATCCACTAATCACGTCTTTAATCTTTGGACTAGAAGCCTTGTCTGCTACTAGAATACCATCTGGACTAGCAGCCACAACAACATCTTTAACACCCAACACAGTAACTGGAATATCAAGCTCATTAATCAAGTGAGAATTATTAGAATCCTCACTAAGCACACCTTTTCCAATTTGAACCGTAGCCATTTCTTCAGTAAGCGTATTCCAAGTACCAAGATCTTTCCAATACCCTTCATATGGCAAAGCAACAATATGATTTGCCTTTTCCACCACTTCATAGTCAAAGCTAATCTTTGGTAACTCTTTATACTGAAGGGATAACTCTTCAAAATCCAAGGGCAAATTTTTCTCTTTTAGAATATTAATTAGATATTTTAACTGGAAAGCAAAAACTCCGCAATTCCAAAGTGCGTTCATGTTAATTAAGTCCTGAGCTTTTTCCTCGCTTGGCTTCTCGGTAAATCGGTCAACTGTAAATGGCTCATTCTTATCTACATTTCCTTTAGGAACAATATATCCATACTTGGATGACGGGTATGTAGGCTTTACACCCATTAATGCCAAATCAGCTTCTGAATTTAATAAAACATTCTCTAATTCTTTAACTCTTTCGAAGAAATCATCTTCAACATAAGGATCTACCGGCAATACAGCTACTACTTCATTCTCGTCAGCATGCTGGACAGAATATAAATAAGATGCTGCTAATGCGATAGCTGGAAAAGTATCTCTTCTTTCCGGCTCGATAATAAGCGGAACATAAGTACCAATCTGGCTATGAATCATATCACGCTGCATTTTTGATGTTGCAATAACTGCTGAATCGGATAGATTCACAGATTCCAATTGTCCCCATACACGTTGAACCATTGATTGTTTTACAGTATCTTTACCTTCTAATACTTTAAGAAATTGTTTTGACCTCGTATCGTTCGACAATGGCCAGAGGCGTTTGCCAGAGCCACCCGATAAAAGTACTAATTTCATAATATGAATTCCTCCTGTATTAAAAATAGAGCAGACTTAACTTGTCTGCCCTATCATTTAATGTTTAATCAGTTGTTTTTCAAGATTGTATATAGTATTTCGTCCTACAGAGTGGTATTCAATAGGATAATCTTTCACCCTATCTAACCCATAGCAATTACGCCCATCAAAAATAATCGGCTCTTTCATCTTTTCGACATATACTTTTAAATCAATATCTTTAAATTCATCCCAATCTGTTAGGATAAAGATCATATCTACTCCGTCAATTGCATCCTCCAAAGAATTTGCGTATACCACTTGCTCGGGTAAAAGCTTCTTTGCATTACTAATTGCAATCGGATCGAAAGCAGTAACTTGTACCCCTTCTTCTACTAGCTGCTTGGATAAAATAATAGAAGCAGCCTCACGCATATCGTCCGTATTAGGCTTAAATGCTAACCCTAGAATTGCTGCTCTCTTTCCTCTAATAGAATCAAATCGCTCTTTTGCTCTATCAAGTAAAATTCTTTGCTGATTGTTGTTCACCTGGATTACTGCTTTTAGTAATTCAAATTCATGATCAATGTTAGATGCAATTTGAGTCAATGCTTTTGTATCTTTTGGGAAACAAGAGCCACCATAACCAATTCCTGCGTTTAAGAACATAGAACCAATACGCTTGTCCATTCCCATTCCGAGAGAGACACTTTCTACATCCGCACCAAGCTTTTCACAAATATTTGCAATTTCATTAATAAAGCTAATTTTTGTTGCTAAAAAAGCATTCGATGCATATTTGATCATTTCTGCACTTCTTACATCTGTTTTGAATATGGGAATTCCAAAAGGCTTATTGATTTCTTCAATAACCGTAGCCGCTTCTTCACTATCTGCACCGATTACAATCCGATCTCCATTAAAGGTATCATATACCGAAGAACCTTCCCTGAGAAACTCAGGGTTAGAAACAACTTCTACTTTAATAGCCCCTTTTACTAATTCTTTTAACAACTTTTTAATATAATGATTAGTACCAACTGGAACAGTACTTTTAGTTACCACAATAATATCTTTATCAACATTTTCAGCGATATTTTTAATAACCTCATCAATATACATTAAATTGGCTGAACCATCTTCTTTTTCTGGTGTACCTACTGCAATATATATTGCGTCCACACCAGCAAAGCCCTTATTATGCTCTGTTGTAAAAGTTAAACGCCCACTTTGAATATTTTGGAGCATCAGATCTTCTAATCCTGGCTCATAAATAGGAGAAATACCTTTACTCATTTTTCTTACTTTTTCTTCATCTATATCTATACAAGTAACATAGTGACCAATATGGGACAATGCTACCCCAGTAACCAACCCAACATAGCCAGTACCTACTACTGCTAATTTCATTGTTTCATCTCCTTTAACTAATAATTACAGTTGAGATAGTAATTGTCGATATTTATTAATAGATGTTTCTCTCTTTAAATTTTGCTCTAGATACATTCTTCCATTTAAGCCCAACTGTTTTCTTTCTTCTTGGCTTAAGTTATAGAAATGAGTAATAGCATTCTTTATACCTTCATAGTCTTGTGGTTCTACGACTATTCCACTATTACTTTTGTCAATTAACAATTGTGCTTCACTATCTTGCTCTAATACTCCAAGGATTGGTTTACCCGCTGCCATAACACCATATATTTTAGATGGGACTGAAACCCCTTTTATTCCTTTTTGATTAACAACAAGATGTAAGTCTGCGACATTCAGAGAATATTTAATAAAATCTTTTGGTTGATATGGTAGGAAAAGAACATTGCTTAAGTTTTCTGATTGAATATAATCTTGCATTTCTTTTTTTACAGCACCTTCTCCAACGAACAAAAACATTACATCTTTTAAATCTTTAAACGCTTTTGTGACCTTAATAATGTTTTCTAAATCATAATATAGTCCTAAATTTCCTGAATACATAATTACAAACTTATCTTTTAAATTATGATTATCTAAAAATATAGATATTTGTTTATGAGTTTTATCAAATGGAACTATTTCATCTTCATTAGTCCAATTATTAATAACAGAATATGCAGGGACATTCCTATCTTCAAAGCGAAACTTCAAGGTTTCAGACATATCTTGACCAACTAAAATGATATGATCTGCATAACTACAATTTAATTTATCAATAGCTCTTGCTATGTTAAAAATAAGTTGTTTATCTATATAACTAACTGCCTCTGCTTGTTCTGGGTTGAAATCTTGAATGTTATAAACGTGCTTCGAACGTTTAATAAATTTACCTAATGTTCCAATTAAACCGCCTAAAATAGGTGGCTGAGAAATAGTGTATATAATGTCAGTCTTTTTTTCTTTAATTAATGCAATAGTGGCTAAAACAAAATAAGAGAATATATATTTAATTCGACTAATCTTCGATGTTTTATCCACATCAGGAAGATTTATACGAACTACCTTAATATTCTCCAAGTAATCTATTTCAAATATTTTATTTTTTTTATTGGTTTGCTCACCAGCATAACCAGGTTGAGATGCAATAACAGTAATTTCAAAGTCGTTTTGCAAGGCAATACATAATTCAGTCATTAATTGTCCAGTAGAAGCAAGGTCTGGATAGAAATAATTAATGACAAAAGTTAATTTCTTTTTATTATTCATATGTTTCCTCTTCCTCGAATCGATTCTTAACAAATTTGGCCGGAGATCCAACATGTACTTCATTTGCAGGTATGTCTTTTGTTACTGTACTTCTTGCCCCTACTACAGCCATCTCATTAATAGTCACTCCTGGATATATAAAAACATCACTTGCAACCCAAGCTCCATTTTTTACGACAATTGGCTTTGTTATTAAGCCAAAGTTAGGGTCTTTTATATTATGACTACCTGTGCACAAATAGGATTCTTGTGAAATTACGCAGTGGCTTCCCACCGTTATTTCATCTAGACTATAAAATTGAACATTATCTCCAATCCAACTATAATCTCCTATGGAAACCTTCCATGGATAAGTAAACTTTGCAGTGGCTCTTACTTTAACTGATTTTCCAATATTAGCTCCAAAGATTTTAAGTAAAAAATTCCGCCAACTATACATATTATGGATAGAAAACTTGAATAAGGTTCCTTGAATTATCCACCATAACAATATATATAAACCATTCTTCCCTCTACTGTAATTATGTTGGCTATAATTTGCTAAGTTAATTTTCAATTTTATCCCCTTTCTTTATTAATAGCATAAACTCTTCCCAACTGCTGTTTATAGATTGGATTTCATATTTAAATGGTTCTATATCAACCTCAGCAAAATATTCAATCATATTTTTCCATTCATTTACATCGAATGCAGGAATAAAGTTTATACCTTCGTAATCACCTATCAACTCTTTAGAATATAATTCATCTGCGCATATAATTAATTTATTAAAGTATGCTGCTTCTAATAAAGGAAGGCCTGCAGTTTCAATATAGCTTGGAAATAGAACGAATTTACATCTCTTATATTCTCTAATAATTTGTGGAAAAGGTACTCTCCCAATAAACTCAACAGCACTTTCTATTCCTAATTCCCTTGCATACTGATAGGTTTCTGTATTTTTATTTACTGTAATTACAAACTTTAATTTATTATATAGTTGTGGATTGTTCTTTTTTATTAATTTTAGAGCCTTAAAAATAGTTAAATGATTTTTGTATAAATAATCGATTGCGGGGTAAAACATAAATATTTCTTCTTCTAGTTTCTTATTTTTATATTCTAACTTTCCATTTCTACTTTCCAGCTCTTCTTTTAATGAAAAGTCTGGTTTAATAACAAAAACTTTACTTTTATCTATTTTTAACATATGTGTAACTCTGGTTTTCAGCCAATTAGCTTGTACTACAATTTTGCACTTTTCATTCCAAAAGAGCTTAATAAAGAAAGGATAAATATTTTTATAAAACCATAATTTTCTCTCAGTTCTTTTAAAAATATTCCATTGGTAATTTACAAAAGGCAAAGGTGTATGAAGATATATTATTTGATCAATTTTTTTATAATTGACAGGTGTATTTTGTAGTGAAACGATTTGATCAGGTTTAATGTTATTCTTTATTGCCCAATGTTTCATACCAGAAAAATCCCAAACTATTCTTTTAATCCATTTCTTTGAATTCACTTTTATTAATTTTATTGTTTCGTTACTGTAAGTATCAAACTGATCATTACTAACAAAAACATAATATACATTCCCATAACCATTTTGGCTAATATGTGCCAAGAAATGTTCAACTATACTTTTGAGACCTCCAACATCAGCTGCAGTTGCATTTACGAATATTTTCATTCTTTTTACTTCCTTAATTTTTTATATAAAAATTTAACCCTTCTATATATCCCCAAAGTCTTCAAAATTCTTCCAATATAGTTTATAAAATTCATATTATAAAACTTTGCAAATTCCTTTATAACTTTATCATCTTGAACAACTTCTTTAAATTTTATATTATATACTTTACTTACTTTCGTATTGAATTTTTTTGAAATTGAACCATGGGTACTTTCGCCTGTAAAACCTATATTATTTACAAAAGAATAACGTGGATATATTGTTAATGATCTATCAATAAATTGATTATAGCACCATCTTATAGCCCAAGAATCTATTAGGTTATTCTTTTGATCCTTTAACATATATGTCATATCATTACCTGGTTTATCAAAAAGCTTTCTGGTTTGCATATTTTTTATAACTTCATCTATATTTTTAAGTTCCCAATCATTTTTTTCCCACTTATCCCTCCAGGTACCCCATCCCCATGAGCAAGCCCTTGGCACACCATATAGATCACTATCATATTCATTTGGTAATTTAATATTTGGTGAATATCCAGATATTGACCAAATAGATTTATCATTTTGATAATAATCTAGTGCTTCATTCATATATGTCAAAAAATACTTAGATGTCTCTAAGTCATCCTCTAATACAATTACCTTTCCATACTTTTGTATAACAGATGTTACCCCAGTTATTACGGAATTAGCCAATCCTTTATTAGATTCAGATTTAACTATAGAAATTTTTCTAAATCCTTTAATATTACCAATAACCTTTCTAACTTGGTTAACGTTTTCTATTTGATCTTGGGTTTTAGGACCATCAGAAAATATAAATAAGTGACTTTCACAAGCTAGAGAATTTTGTTCCAATAACTTCAAGGTATTATAAGTTTCTTTGGGTCTGTTATAAACAAACAAAACTATAGGAGCTAAATTCAATATTTACCCTCCGTATCAATTTGATCTATTTCCTTATATATTGACTTGTAAGAGTCAATAAAACAATCTTTAGATAGTAATTTTATATACTCTTCTTGGTAAGGTAGAATGGATGTTTTTATTTTTTTATATTCTTTAATTAGGATATTCATTTTTTCAGCTAAATCATGTATGTTCTCAGGTTCAAATGTTCTTCCGATATTATAATGACTTAAAGTAAACCCTATTTCTCCAGTTTTTGGCCCAATTATAAGTTTTTTTCTTGCAACGCCTTCTGTAAGAGGACCACTCTGTCCTAAAAAGTGTCTCCTATAAGGTAGTACAACAATGTCTGATTTATTAAAGTAGTTATCTAGCTCTTCGTCAGTAATAAACTTCAAGTCGAGCATTACCTTATTTTCAATGCCGCTCTCTTTAATTAATTCTTCTATATCACCCTTAGAAAAATAATCCTCTTTACCAGCGATTAATAATTCATAATCATACTTTACATATTTTAATGATCTTATAAGTATATCAATGCCTTTGTCAAACCTAAGTCCGCCGAATGCTAGTAATTTTACTCTCTTCTTTTTAGAATCATTTATTTCTTGTATAGAAGGTTTATGGAAATTCGGATAAGTTATTGAATGCAGGTTGACTGAATCTATAGAACCTGCAACAAATTTATTCTTTGTATATTCTCCATGTACAATTAAAGATCTTACTATTTTTCGGTTTATAAGGGTATTTAACATATATCTTTTTTTAGCATTCCAAGGAAACCAATGTAGTGTACCAATAATATTTTTATGTCTTAAAAAATTTTTTAATAAATAGATATTAAGGATTTCACTATCTAGGTAAAGAAAGTGTATGGAATGATACTTTTCTTTTCTTGACAATCTCAATAATCGAATAAACCTAATTAAACTATTAACCTTTTTCGATGAACCATCAAAATACTTTTTATCGTTTATTAACTTTATATTTAAGCCTAAGATTCTATCAATTTGTTCCTGCTCAGTTACTGGGGAGATAAGAGTTATATCAAAATTTTTGTTAGATTGCTTTATAGCTTGTAAGACAGTATAGTTATATAAAAAATGATGCCCACTGTTAGACGCATCAAAAAGCAAGATTTTTTGCATATTTAGTACCTTCCATAGAAAATTTCTCTTTAATATTAATACTAGAAAGGAGTATGATACCCATCATTGCATCACCAGCAATAGGTTGAGCTAATAATGCAGTTAAAAAGATTGGTAATATGGAAAATAAATAATTTCCTTTTTCCATTGTAAATATCATAGGCCCGAAAAAGGTCAATAGTAATAATATCAAACCAATTAAACCAATTTTACTTGTTAATGCTAGTATGCTAATACCTTCATTATCACTATCACTTACTTTAAAACCTTGACCAAACGGGTTTAGAATTAATTCCTTCACACCACCTATATTATTTTCAAGTCGATCTTCAATAGAAGCAGAATGTGTTATTAGTTTATCTTGTATTCCTATAAACGGAATATTCATAACCCCATAATAAGCTCCACATAGAATAATCATACTTACTAGTAATTGTTTTAAGTTTAATTTACCGCTCAATATAAAAAAGGAGGCTAGCGTTATAAAATAAATTGCAATTGCTGTAGTTGAAAAGGTTCCTATTAGACCTATGTGAAGAATGATATAAATCCTTTTTTTGTTTAATTTATACTTTTTCAGATTAAATATGCTCCATATTATAAATGCCTGAGCAATTCCAGATTCCCTGAAAAAAAGTTGGAATTTTGGAAGAGCTAATTCACCACTATGCATAATTCCATATATTGCTGTAAAAGGAAAATAAATACTTCCCCCTGTGTGATAGTTACCTATGTTAACTTGGTAATATAATAATTTCTCAATGCTTATTACCTCAGATAATAATATTGTTATAGTAAACGATAAACATAATATATAAATTAATCTAATTAAATTTCTAAAATAAATATAATTTAAATTTTTATCATTAAGTAAAATGCAAAAAACGATTAACAATATTAAATTTATTATTGAAGTTTGAAGCAAGTACTTTGATTCTGTGTCTGGAATTAGTAAAGTCTGCAATAATATAAAAAACCAATATAAAGAGTTGAAAATAATAATACTCAAAGCCAATCGAGATACTTCAATTTTCCCCCTTAAAAAAATAATAAAAACAAAAACACCTATTAAACCCATCATTATTCCTATATAACTATATGATAGACTTAGTAATGACGGACTAATAAATAGTGTACTAACAAGTAATATATAGGCTATTATTTTTTTATTTTCTATCATGTTTACCATCATAAAAAAACCTCTTCTTTACAAATTTGAAGACAGGTATACTATATAGAGCATGGAACACCACTATCAATATAAACATTAAAATAGTGAAAAAAGTAGAGGAGCTGCTTATAAAATTATATAGAATTAGGGTTGGCACTAAAAATATTACCTCTAAAAAAGATACTTTTAAAAAAATTCTAGGGTAAATGCTAATTTTTAATAATTTATATTCCACTACATAGAAGATTATATAAATTATTATCGGTAATCCTAGTAACCTACCATACGCTGCCCCTAGTAAATCAAAAGAAGGAATTAAAACTAAAGTACTTAATACACTAACTAGTGACAAAAGACCATTTACAAGAGTATTTAATTTAACATACCCCAACCCATTTAAAAGATAAAAAGGTACTACAAATAAGGTTCCACAGGATATAGAGACTATTAATACTTTTAATAAATGACCATATTTTTTTGAAAACCCTTCATCAATCCAAATTTTTAAAATATCACTAGAGAAGGTAAAGAGCGAAAAGCCTATTAAAAAAATAAATAATAACAAAATAATAGAAGCATTTATATAGAGCTTCGTATAAGAATTTCTCCCTTCCTCACTACTCTCACTAAATTTAGGAAACAAAAATGCCCCAGCTGCAGTCGGAATTTCATGTATTTTCAAGGCAATTTGTAAACAAGCTGTATATACACCTAACATTTGTGGGCCTAACAATATGCTAACTATTATCTTATCTATCTGATTATAAATTATACTAATTATAGTTTGTAACCAAGAGAAGGCGCCAAAATGTATTATATCTTTAAATGCATCTTTCTTAAATTTTATACTAATAGAAGTTCTGTTCAAAATTTGTTTAGCTTTTCTGAAAAAGAAGATAGATGAAATTGCAGTAGTAATTAATAGGACTATTACTAGATCTTCAATTTTTGACGTAAGCACTGCCATACACGTTGAAAATAATATAAGGACTAAATTAAAAAAAATATTAATTTTGTTAGTAATATCATATCGTTGATATGCCATTATAATCGATGAAAATATACCTGATACTATCTTCAAACTAACAATAAGTGTAACTATAGTGAAGGGAATATTTAATTTTATAATAGTACTAATTAAATTATAAAAAAATAAATCTAAAACTATAGATAATAAAATTAAAGCTAAAGAAATCACTAAGGATAGGAATAAGGTCGTTGAAATGATATCTTTAAAAATATCGTCTTGATTTACTTTTATATACTTAGAACCAAATTTTATAATAGAATTTCCTAATCCAAAGTTGGAAACTCCCATAATTGCAATAATGGAATTTATAAGAATCCAATAACCATAATTTTCTAGACCAAGATATTTAATTAATATAGGAGTTGAAATGATTGTTCCCAAAGGAATAATTAAATAAGCTAATAAGCTGTATAAAATATTACTTATATCCCTATTTTTTTTAAATTTATTTATCTTTATTAATAATTGCATTATAACTGCCATCCTAATTTAAAATAAAAAAAGGACTAGAAAAATCTAGTCCTTTCAGTTTGTAGACAAAAAGGGTTCGGATTAGTCTCATTCCGAACCCTTTTTTGATTTTTTATGGTTTTTTAAGCAATTACAGACCTCTCCGAGGTTATCATTTAGGCCATTTCTGGACCTTGCCAAGTCCAGTTGGCCATTTTCTTCAAATTCATGGCAGCGAAAGTAAGCATCGCCTGCATCGACAATTTTTTAAGTCCCCTGAGGGTTGTCCAACGCATGCCATGCTTTTCTTTTGCATCTGCGAATACTCGTTCAATTGTTTCTTTGCGTTTTTCATAGATCGATTTGACGTCTCGATGATGGCGAAGATGATCTGCTTCTTCCACATGCTCCTCCCACACATGACGTTGAATCAGTTTTTGATGTGCTTGACTCTGTGTGCATTGAGACAAGAAAGAGCATCCAGCACAAATTCGAGGATCTGATTTATATTGGCGATACCCTTCCTTTGTAGTTGTTGTATATTTTAATATCTCACCATCCGGGCAAATGTAACAGTCAAAATGCTCATCATAAACATACTCATGTTTTCTGAAGAAACCCTCTTTTGTGCGAGGTCGTGTGTAAGGTAAGGCAGGAGTGATGTCGTTTTTCAATAAGTAGCTCGTGATGGCAGGTGTTTTATAGGCTGCATCTGCCGCAACAGCTTTTGGTTTACTAACTTTATCAATGACCTGTTCTACTAATGGCTCTAGAATATGACTATCATGCGTGTTACCAGGAGTTACAATTGTCCCAAGAACAAAGCCGTTGCGGTCTGCGGCCGCATGGAAAGAATAGGCGAACTGTTTGGTACGCTCATCTTTTACATAGTAACCACTCTCTGGGTCCGTTGTACTTTCCTTGATTTCTTTGTATTCTTCCTTATCAAACTTATCTGGTGGAAACGGCTTTTTTCCATGATCCTCACGGTCTTGGTTAATCTCCTCTTGAAGGCGTTCTTGATAGGCACGGGTTTCTTTTCGAACCACTTTCTTTTCAAATTTGCGTTTATTTGCACTCGCTTTTACATGCGTAGAATCTACAAAAACGTGTTCGACACTAATTAAATTCTTTTCAGCTGCGGTTTTTAAGATTCGATAAAATATTTGTTCAAAGAGATCGGTGTCTTTAAATCGACGCTCATAATTTTTACCGAAAGTTGAGAAGTGAGGAACTTTATCGTGAAAGCCATAACCTAAAAACCATCGATAAGCCATATTCGTTTTCAATTCTTCAATGGTTTGACGCATGGAGCGAATACCGAAGGTATACTGAATGAATGTGAGTTTAATTAATATTACAGGGTCAATACTTGGGCGCCCTTTTTCTGAATACTTATCTTTTACCAAGTCATAGATGAATGAGAAATTAATCGCTGCTTCAATTTTGCGAACCAAATGGTCCGCTGGTACAAGTTCGTCTAAAGCAACCATTTCAATTTGATCCCGTTGAATTGGATTATGTTTTGAAAGCATTTAAATCACCTCAAGCATTGTATTACTTCTATTTTAAAACAAAAAAGACTGCAGACAAGCACGATTTTCACCGAGTTTGTCGACAGTCTGAAAGGACTAGAAAAATCTAGTCCTTTTTTTCTATTGTTTTTGCTGGTATTCCAACTGCTATTGTATTTGCTTTAATATCATTAATTACTACTGCATTAGCGCCTATTGTAACATCATTTCCGATTGTAATACCACCTAAAATTTTTACCCCACAGCTAATTACTACACGATTACCGATATTAGGATAAAGATGCTTGCTATCTTTCCCATCTCCATATTTTTCTCCTAAAGTGATTTGATGTAATAGTGTACAATCTTCTCCAATTTCGACTCCATTACCAATAACTATCCCATTTGAGTGACGGATTACTAACCCCTTCCCTATTCTCACAGGAAGTCCAATTTCTGCACCTGTTAGAAATTGATTTAGGTATTTTAACAAACTAGGGAGAATTGGTATATTTTTTTGAAACAAGGCCTCTTGTAATCTAAATAATAATAAACATTGAAGATTAGAGTGAGTAAAAGCCATTTTTACTATATTAATTTTACTATATTTCCCATCATACATTCTTATTATATCTGCTTTAATTTTTTTAATCATATAGGTCACTCTTCAATGGAATTAATCAAACATTCTTTTAGCAATATTTTCAGTTCTTACTTTTTCCATATCAGATTTCACCATTTTGTTAATTAACTCACTAAACGATGTTTTAGTCGGGTTCCAATTTAGTAAAGTTCTTGCTTTTGTAGGATCTCCTAATAATTGATCAACTTCTGCTGGGCGGAAGAATTTAGGATCAACTTCAACAATTATTTCACCCGTTTCCTTGTTAATACCCTTTTCTTCAATACCTTTTCCAGTCCATTCAATTTCAATGCCCACGTGATTAAAAGCTAATTCAACAAATTCACGCACAGAGTGCATTTCACCAGTTGCAATAACAAAATCCTCTGCTTTGTCATGTTGTAAAATTAGCCACATACATTCAACATAGTCTTTAGCATATCCCCAATCACGTAAGGAATCTAAGTTGCCTAATGCTAGCTTTTTTTGCTTCTTTTGTGCAATACGCGCAGCAGCAAGTGTAATTTTACGAGTAACAAAAGTTTCCCCGCGACGTTCTGACTCATGATTAAAAAGAATACCATTTACAGCAAACATATTATAGGATTCACGGTAGTTCTTCGTAATCCAAAATCCATAGATCTTTGCAACTCCATATGGGGATCGCGGATAAAACGGAGTTGTTTCCTTTTGTGGAACTTCTTGTACTTTCCCAAAAAGTTCAGATGTAGATGCTTGGTATACTCTAGTCTTCTCTGTTAATCCTAAGATACGTACTGCTTCAAGAATATTTAAAGTTCCTTTTGCATCAACATCAAGTGTATATCCTGGCATATCAAATGAAACACGAACATGAGACTGAGCTGCTAGGTTATATATTTCATCGGGCTGAATTTCCCCAATAACTCGAGTTACGTTCAATGCATCAGTTACATCCCCATAGTGAAGATGAAAGTTTTCATTATTATAGAGTGCATTTGCTTCTTCTTCTGATAAAACATCCTCTAAACGTTCCTGGTTATAGGAAGAGCTTCTGCGGATCATGCCATGTACTTCATAACCCTTTTCTAGTAAGAATTCTGCTAAATAGGATCCATCTTGGCCTGTGACGCCTGTAATTAGTGCTTTTTTCATTTTATCCTCCAGAAATTAATTTACTTTTGTTAGTTGGTTTTCTAAAAACCATTGATATGCCTTCTTTAGACCTTCATCTAAAGTCGTGGTTGCTTTCCAACCTAAAGAATTCAATTTTGTAACATCTACTAGTTTTCTAGGCGTTCCATCCGGCTTCGTTATGTCAAACTGAATCTCACCTTTGTAGCCCACCACACTCTTAATATTCTCCGCAAGTTCTTTAATAGAAATGTCTTCCCCAACACCGATATTGACAATTTCATTTCCTTCATAATTATTCATTAAGAACAGGCATGCATCTGCTAAGTCTTCTGAATAAAGGAATTCACGTTTAGGTGTACCTGTACCCCATACTTCAACATAAGGATTGTTATTTTCCTTCGCTTCATGAAACTTCCGAATTAATGCAGGCAATACATGTGAAGTATGCAAGTCAAAGTTATCATTAGGTCCATACAAATTGGTCGGCATTACGGAGATGTATTTAGTACCATATTGGCGGTTATAAGACTGGCACATTTTAATGCCTGCAATTTTAGCAATAGCGTAAGGCTCATTAGTAGGCTCAAGTTCGCCAGTTAGAAGATATTCTTCTTTTAATGGTTGATCAGCCATTTTTGGATATATACACGTACTTCCTAAAAACAGAAGTTTTTCTGCATTATTTCGATATGCTGCATCAATGACGTTTGTTTGAATTAACAGGTTGTCCCGAATAAAGTCAGCAGGATATTCGTTGTTAGCAACAATACCTCCTACTTTTGCAGCTGCAAGAAAGACATACTCAGGTTTTTCTTCTAAAAAAAACTTGTCCACTTGCGCCTTATCTGTCAAATCAAGTTCACTGCTAGTACGATACACTAAATTTGTGAACCCTTTTTCCTGAAGGGCTTTTAAGATTGATGATCCGACAAGGCCACGGTGACCTGCCACATATACTTTAGAGTCTTTATTCATCATAGTTTATTAACCTCTTTTCCTAAAAAGCATCTTTAGAACCGAATAAGACAAGCACGGTTTTTAGTATAATTTTGATATCGAATAATAGCGACCTTTTTCTAATGTACATCAAATCAAGATCTACCATTTCTTTAAATCCTATATTGCTTCTTCCGCTCACTTGCCAGAGACCTGTACAACCAGGAGCTACCAATAGCCTTTGTTTGTCATAATCGGAATATTCCTCTACCTCCCTTGGAAGTGGAGGTCTTGGACCCACCAGGCTCATATCGCCTTTTAAGACATTAAATAACTGAGGAAGCTCGTCGATACTTGTCTTGCGAATAAACTTCCCTATTTTCGTGATTCTTGGATCATCCTTCATTTTGAACATTGCTCCACTCACTTCATTATATTGAAGAAGCTCCTGAAGCTTTTCTTCAGCATTGGAGACCATTGAGCGGAATTTATACATGTTAAATTGCCTGCCGTTTTTTCCGACTCTTTTCTGCGAGAAAAAAATGCTTCCTTTTGGATCATCCAATTTGATCAAAGCAGCCACAATTAAAAATAATAAACTCAATAAAATAATTCCAGCTAAAGAGCCCACGATATCAACGAATCTCTTAGCAGCCAAATATGATAGCCGATTATTAACAGGAACCTTTTGGTTTTGTTGAACGTATAAATATTCTTCCTTTGCTATGTTTGACATACTGACCCTTCCTTCGCTTTACAACTTAATAAGATTAGCATCATTTGCTGCGACAACTTCTCTTAAGTAATCCAGCATTTCTATTTTTAAATCCTCATGCTGTAAAGCGAACTCAATCGTTGTTTTCACAAAGCCGAATTTTTCACCTACGTCATATCGCTTTCCTTCAAAATCATATGCGAACACACGCTGAATCTGGTTTAAATGTTGAATAGCATCCGTTAGCTGAACCTCTCCACCAGCTCCTTTTTCCTGCTTATCAAGAAACATAAAGATTTCAGGGGTTAGGACATACCTACCCATAATGGCTAAATTGGATGGAGCTGTACCTGATTTTGGCTTTTCTACAAAGTTATTAACCTGATAACGGCGTCCGTTCTGGCTCTCAGGATCGATGACCCCATATCTGTGTGTATCTTCATCAGAAACAGTTTGTACACCAATAACAGAAGAATGGGTTTCTTCATATTGATCAATTAACTGTCTTAAGCATGGCGTGTCACTCTCCACAATATCATCGCCCAGCAGCACAGCAAATGGCTCATCACCAATAAAGTTACGGGCACACCATACTGCATGACCTAATCCCTTAGGTTCTTTTTGTCTAATGTAATGGATATCTGCCAAATTCGTAGAGTAGCGAACCTTTTCTAATAAGTCGAGCTTCCCCTTTTCAGCCAGATTCTGCTCAAGCTCTGGTGCAAAATCAAAATGGTCCTCAATCGCACGCTTCCCTTTACCAGTAACAATAATAATATCCTCAATTCCTGAAGCAACCGCTTCTTCCACTATGTACTGAATTGTTGGTTTATCCACAATCGGTAGCATTTCCTTTGGCATTGCTTTTGTTGCTGGCAAAAATCTTGTACCGAGACCTGCAGCAGGAATAATAGCCTTACGTACCTTTTTCATTAATTCTTTTCCCCTTTCTATTATTAAAGCAAAAAACCCAAAATAAATATCTAATGGTAAAACAGGAGGTTTCCTGCGCTAGCATTAGACATTTACAAGTTTATATTCTGATATTTCTGTAAGCGAAATAAATTCGTGTGGCAGTGTGCCACGGGGCATCTAACCCCCCCTCACACCATACTATCGACGACACTGCGTCTAAGGTAAGCCGATCTACCCACAGCATGGCCGAGTGTCTCCATTGGTATCGGATTAGGAGACATTACCGGTCATTTCTCTGATATTATGATTATTCCACTAGTTGAAATAATTAAAAGATTCCAAGAATTTTCTTGCGTTTAATTTTCTCAGGTATTTCTTTGTAGATATTTTGGTTTTGCACTAAGAGCTCCGCATTCTCAGTAAACATGTAAACCATGTCTACTCCATACTGATTTTCTATTTCATCAAAAGCTTCTGACATTTTAAATGTCCTGTTGTTTATGTTATGTGCATCAGATGCAATAAAGTGAGTTAAGTTTGCCTCTATTAATTGATGCGAGAATTTCTTAATGTTTTTCCCAAAATAGCCACATAAGCTGGATGCTGTTACTTGAGTCAGTGCTCCTTTTTCCACAAATTGATATAGGAGGTCTGACTGCTCCAGTAATTGTTTGTTTCGTTCCGGGTGTACAATAACCGGAATTAAACCTTGCAGCTGAATATCAAATAGCAGTCTTTCAGCATATCTTGGTACATGATTGGATGGGAATTCAATAAATAGATATTGAGATTCACATAATGGAAGAATCGTTCCTTTTTCCAGATCCTCTAAAATCTCGCCATAAATTCTTACTTCCTGTCCTGCAAGAATAGTTAAAGGTATGTCCTTCTCTTTTAATCTCGTGTTTAATTCGTTCACTGCTGTAACAATCTCTTTTTTTTCATTCTGATAAGAAGAGTTATGGTGAGGGGTAGCGATGATAGAGTTAACGCCCTCTTTGACTGCTTCCTTTGCCATTTCCAGGCTATCTTCCATCGTTTGTGCCCCGTCATCCACTCCAGGCAAAATATGACAATGGATATCTATCATACCTCTATCCCTCCCGTTTTTTAGTTCTTTTGTAATGGTAACATGTTGCTTTAATACCGTAAAGAGTAAAAAAAGTCGAAATTTGTCAGTTCGCTCCGTAATAATAATAATGTTGATTTTCCTTCATTTTCTTATTATTTAAAACGACTCCTAATAGTTTTCCTTGAGCACCGGTTAATAACTCTTTCGTTTTGATTAACTGATCTTTTTCTGCTTTTCCACTGCCTGCAACAATGATTGTTCCCTGGCATTTGTTTGATAATATTTGTGCATCTGTTACAGCTAATACAGGCGGTGTATCGAATAGGATAATATCAAACTCTTCCAAAGCAGCCTTCATAAAATAATCCATCGCTCTTGATCCCAATAATTCTGATGGATTAGGAGGAATGGGACCGCTTGGAAGTATGAATAAATTCTTCACATCAATCGCTTTAACAGATTCCATAAGCGGAAGCTGGCTTGTTAGTACACTGGTTAATCCTGATGTATTCAATATATTAAAGGTATAGTGAACGGTAGGCTTTCTTAAATCCGCATCAACAAGCAGCACTTTTTTTCCTTGCTGCGCAAATACCACAGCCAGGTTAGCGGTTGTTGTGGATTTTCCTTCTCCAGGGCCTGAAGAAGTCACCATAATAGTTCGAATTTCTTCATCTATAGAGGAGAATTGTATATTTGTTCTGATTGTTCGGTATTGCTCTGATACAGGTGATTTTGGATCGTTCTTTGTGATGAGCTTGCGTTTATGTTCCATCGCCATCTTTTTCACTGCTTTTTTAAGAGCCAATCGTCTCACCCCTTAATCTTGAGCTTCTTTCGGAACGGCTTGGGCTTTCATTTGTTTCTTCAATCGTTGCAATAACGCCAAGCACAGGAAGACCTACTGCTTTTTCGATATCCTGTTCATCCTTAATGGTGTTATCTAAGTATTCTAATAGAAAGGCAATTCCGACACCTGCCATTAAACCTACCACCATTGCGATTGCAATATTAAGAAGAGGCTGTGGCTTAACTGGTGATGGGTTCTCTCCTAATTCTGCTTTAGCAAGAATTGTTACATTGTTTACGTTCATAATATTAACGATTTCTTTTTGGAAAACTTCCGCTGTTTTATTGGCTATATCCGCAGCCACCTGCGGGTCTTCATCCTGCACTGAGATTGTGACAACCTGTGAATTTTGCTCACTTTGAACGGTTATTTTTTCATTCAGTGCACCTGTAGTGATATCAAGGTTCAGTTCCTTTTTCACTAATTCAAGAATCGCTGCACTTTTAATAATGACGTTATAGGTGTTAATTAGCTGCAGGTTGGTTTGGACTTCACCGGCCGTATATACCCCTTGCTCATCCTTCGCCTGGTTTACAAGAATTTGGGTTGAAGATTGATATATCGGTGTTAATACGAAATAACTGACTATCCCGCTGATCATGACTGCGACAATGGTTATAGCTATAATAAGAGAGAATCTCTTTTTCAATGTCTGGAATAGTTCTTTAAGACTAATTGTTTCCTCCATGATATCCTCCTAGTAAAATGTTTAAAACAAAAGGTATTATATCATATAATATTGCTAAATTTGTGTTTTTTTGTCATAATTTTAATGAAAATGTAATGAACCAGTAATCCTCTTCCTATTTAACTATAAAATGTAAGAATTTGATAGATACTATTTTCATTTGGTAATTATTACATACATTATTTATTGGAGGCTGTTATGAAGCATTTATTGATTATTATTCTTGCAATCTGCTGTGGAGTAGTTCTTTTTTTAGGAAATGCCCATTGGAATGAAAGAACCGGGCTTTCCAAACAGGAGCCCGCACAGGAAAGTAAAGATCTAGACCCTGTTACAAAGACACCTGAAGCTGAAGCTCCGTCGAGTACTACAAAAATCACTTTAGAAGAGTTCGAGATTCTATCCAAAAATTGGCCTGAAGCAGCAAAAAAGCAACTTGAATTGTCTCTGCCAAAAGAAGAGCCTTTCAAAATTGTCCTTGCTGGTTCGGAGGCCCTTGGAAATGAAACGAATGGCTGGGCCCAATTAACAAAGGCAGAGCTTGAGAAAGCATATGGCGCTGATTCTTTAGAGATAGTGATCCAAACTTATAATGGAACCTCCATGGATTTCTCTGCTGAGAATAAAGCTAAGGAACTGGCAGCTTTAAAGCCCGATCTGATTCTTTTAGAGCCATTGACTCTAAATGATAATGGCGAGGTCCGTATTGAGGATTCTCATACCCATATAACTAATTGGATTGAAACAGTTAAAACTGAAAACCCGGAAGCGGTATTTATTATTCAGCCTCCACATCCCATCTATCAGGCAAGTTATTATCCTGTTCAGGTGGAAGAGTTAAAAAAGTATGCAGAAACAAACGAAATTCCTTATCTTGATCACTGGGCAGCATGGCCTGATCCCCAGGGTGAAGAAATTCTGGATTACTTATCCCAGGAAGGTGATGTGCCTAACGAACAGGGCCACCTTCTTTGGAGCCAGTTTGTAAACGAGTATTTTATCAGCAAGTAAATTAAACCACCATTGAATCTTCAATGGTGGTTTTTCATTTTATGGAAAGCACGAAGCAGGCGTTGATGAATTCGGCAGCAGCTTAATCGGATCAACTGCATTGGATTTCGACCCATTCCACAACCCCAAATGTGTTTCAAAATGAAGATGCTGGCCGGTTACCTGGCCGGTACTGCCCATCCAGCCGATCTGCTGGCCGGTTTTGACAATCTGGCCCTTCTTAACTGATATGCTCCTTAAGTGAGCATAAAGCGTCTCCTGTGTGTCTCCTCTGTGTCTGATCATGATGGTATTGCCATACCCGCTCATTGTCCCTGCATAGCTTACGGTTCCATCGTATGCTGCTTTTACAGGCACATCTCCTTTTTTGGCAATATCGATTCCATAATGAAAGCTTCCCCAGCGGGATCCAAATCCTGATGTTAGAGTTCCGTCTGCCGGCCAGTTAAAAGGCGGGCATGAATTACCGGCTAATAGTCCATAGCCCGTTAACACCTTATCTGTTACAGCACCTGTTCCTCCAAGTACGTATACCTTTGGATCGATTTGATTTACATAATCAAAGACCGGGTCCTGGACACTTGTTGGATGGACGAGCACAATATTTGTATTTAATTTCTTTGCCAATCCGGAAGAAGCCACTGCATCTGGATATTCAGGGTAAGTTTGATTGGTGGACGTGCCTCTGACAAAGATGACATTGTTAGTATTATTATTTAAGCTTGCTGCCTCCACGCTTGTACTGTAGCGGTTTTCACCTGACACCCTTTGTACTTTAATGCCTTTTGCTGCAAGTGATTTTTTTAAGTTCTCACTGACCACCCCTGTTCCGCCAAAAATGATTACTTCTTTGACCGCAGGAGGGAGGGCTTTTGGCAGTGAGTCTCTTTTTACAAGATAGATAGGAATTTTGTTAATAGCTGAATAGCTGGACGCAGGCAATGCATCGACAATGGTATCCCCGTTTACGAGAATGGCTTTCGCTGATGAAGACCCTGTTATGGAATTGATGGCAGCTGCCGTATCATAGCGGGTGCTTCCTTTTACCCTTTGAGTGGCAATTCCTTTGTTTCTGATTGCATTTTCCACCCCTGCGCTAATTGCACCTGTTCCTCCGAGTATGTAAACTTTTGCAGCTTTTAAGCGTGCCAGTTCATTCATAGTGGCAGCGTCGATTGTGTTCGGATAGGTTAATAGAATCGGAGCATCCTTTACTCCTACTAGGCTTGCGGCCGCGAGTGCATCAGCCGGATTATCAGCCCTTGCCAGGATAACCGCTCTTTCCTGTGAAACCAGCCCCTTCGGCCATCCTCTTTGTGATATTTTAATAGCTGTATGTATTCGGTTATCTCCCGAAATTCTTTCCAGGTTTGAGTTTGCCTTTGCCTCCGGCATATCTATATTCCATATAATTACAAGCACCGACAACAACAGGATTAAACATTGATTGATCCTTTTCATTCTTTCCCCCTATGTGACATTTATCTGTATTTTTAGACATATTAATCATAGCATTTCTTCTTATATCTAAAAATAGTAAATTCTTGAAAAAGGGGAAACAAAGGATTCAATACATTAATTTTTGCTGTCGTCGGATCTCTCCTTTATGATTGTTTTCAGTTTCTTCTCCAACTTTGTATTTTCCATTTTCAGTTTTGTGTTTTCTATTCTTAGCCCGCTCACTTCTTTTTGAAGCTTGGCTAATTCCTTTTCATGCTTTTCAGCCTCTTCCTTACTGCTGCAGCCGCTTGCTAATAGGATCAATAATATGAATGAGAGCTTCATAACTTTTTTCATGATAAGTTATTTCCTTTCTATTATACTGACATAACAAAATCCCCCCATATAAGGAGGGATCCTGTTACTTTTATACAAGCTTCTTTCTTCTGCTGTGCCATAGCATGAGCATGGACCCAGCGAATAACAAAGTCAATCCCAGCGCCAGCATGTTGTACATATTCGTCGCTGTATTTGGAAGCTTCTTGCCTGATTTAGTGTTTTTTACAGCCTGCTTGGCTGGCTTGTTATCTTTCACATTTTGATCTTTTGCCGGTAAACCCGGTTTTCCTTTATCTTTATCCGGTGTTCCGCCTTTGCCTGGATTTTTACCAGGAACAGTGCCGCCATCATCTTTCCCGGCTTCTTCCGTGCTAATTAGCAGCGAATCAGACGCAACAACTTCTCCTTCCAAAATAGCTTCAATGCTAATTTCGTATTCAGTGGCTTCTTCTAAGCCGGTGAATTCATGGAAAGATTCTTCAGGACCCAGGGTTGCCGCCAATTCTCCATCCAGATAGAGGGAATATTCATCAATCTCTGCGCCTGCATATTCCCAATAAGCTTCAATCGTGTTTTCTGCTGCTGTGACATCCACGAACTTTACAGCACTGTCACTTTCTGTCTGAACGTCGGTGGAGGTATAAGAAACAACAGATTCTTCTGTATTGACCGCTTCCAGGGCTAAGGTATAGGATGTTCTCGGCATTAATTCTTCGAAGGTATAATCGTTTGTTTCTGCGTCAATAAACTCCAGGTACTCGCCATCCAAATAGACATTATAGCCGCTTAACTCTTCGTCCCCTGTATATTCCCAAGAGGCTTCAATTGAGCTATCTGTTGTACTGACATCTATGAAATTTAAATCTTCGCTCAGGGTCCATACAAAAGCAAAGCCGTAATCTATAATTTCTTCTCCAGACCATGCTTCTACCATGATTTCATATTCTTTTCCAGGTTCCAATCCTTCAAAGGTATAGAAAGGGTCAGATGGATCTGCGCTTCCTATTAGCTCACCATTCAGATACAGCTGATATTCCTCAATCTCCTCTTCCCCTTCATAAATCCAGGAAACATCAATGGTGCTGCTTGTTGAGTTAATTGAGTCAAAGTAAAGCATTCCTTCCTCAATGTTTTCGTATTCAACAAAGACTCCCTTTGCCAGCAGCTGCTCAATGATCTTCATTGCTTCGGAGCCATCAGCCAGATCCAGTCCCTCATTGTTAAATAAAGTTACATATTCCAGCCTTTCAAGCTCAAGAAGAACTCCAATATCACTTATTTGATTATCGTTTGCCATAAGCATGGATAAGTTTTTCAAGTTCTTCAGCGGTGAGATATCGCTGAGATTGTTTCCAGCAACTGCAAGGCCCTCTAATTGGGTCAGATCTGCCGCCCACTTAAGGTTTTGCATATCTGTATAAGAAGCATCCAAAAATAACAGCTTCATTTTGGACAGTGCTGAAAAGTCGGAAACCGGATTGCTTTCAATGGTCAGCATCATCAGGTTTGACAGTCCTTCAAGACCCTTCAGAGATGTTATGTTATTGCTGCTCAGTTCCAATATTTCAAGGTTTTTTAGCCCGGACAGGTCCGGAATGGTTCCGATGCCGTTATTCGAGAGTGTCAAATACATTAAACCGGATAGGTTATTTAAGCTGGAAAAGTCTTTAATCCCTGTATTAGAAAGAAACAATGCAAACAGATTAGATAATCCTTTAAGCGGTTTAAGGTCTGTAATCGGATTTCCATCCAAATCCAGACTCATTAAATGTGTTAACCCGCCTAATGGGGATAGGTCTTTGATGTTATTATCCCAAAGAGACAGGTCCTCCAGGTTGACCGCTTTTTCCAAGCCGGATAGGTCTGTGATTCCAGCTGATGATAAGTCAATCGATACCAGCGAGAGCATGTCACTTTCCTGAATATCCCGATCGAGTCCAAGCCTTTCCTTCAATGCCTTTTCCATTTTCTTATCCGGAAAATGAATAATTTCTCCAGTTGGCAGTGAAGCTGTACTTACCGTTAACGCTGCCTTTCCGATTAATTTTCCTTCCTGATAAGCTTTTACTTTAAAGCTATATTCTGTCTCCGGCTTCAGGCCAGTGAAAATCTCTGAATTTGTTTCACTTGAGATTTCTTTTTCAACCCCATCAACAGAAAGCACGTATTGATCCGGGTAGGAGTAATCATCCTCTTCCTCTGTCCAATAGTCCCAGGAGATTCCGATTTTTGATTCATTCACAAAATCAGTATAGATCTCCATATTCACATTCTCGTCAAAGTCGTAGTTTACTTCTACACCTTTTGATTGAAGATATTCAAGTGCCTCTATAGATGGCGCATGGTCCTCAATCTGAAGATTTCCATAAAGATAAACCGTTTGAAGGCTTGGAAGTTCTTTTAAGAAAATGAAATCTTCAAATTCTGTGTAGGATACATCCAGATTGGCTAAGTTCTTCAGATTCACAATAGCGGAAGAATCTGAAAAAGGGTTATCGCCAATATCCAGGATGACAAGCTTTGTTAGATTCTTAAGAGGAGTTAAATCCTCTACTCTGTTATCATAAATAACCAGATGGTCCAAATTCATGGCATGCTCCAAACCATCAAGTGTTTCAATTTCCATGCCCGGAGCAAAGAGAGCCGTTAATCTTTCCATGTCACTCGTGTAAAGTTCTCGATCAAGGCCAAGCTCTTCCTTGATGGCTGCTTCGAGATTAGGATCTGTTATTGAAACCTTTTCTCCTAGTGGCGCCGCTAAAGTATTAAAGGTATATTCTTTTTCTGCCAATACACTTCCAGTGCTTAAGGCGCTTACTTTAATATTGTAGGAGGTTGATGGCTTCAGGCCTGTTAAATGGTATTCATATATGTCACCATTCAGTGTGGCATTGATTTCTCCGTTAACAGTTAAAGTATATTTGTCGATCTTGCCTTTCCCATACATACCCCACGAAACTTGGGCAGAGGACTCGGTAATCCGATAAACATCTAAAAGAAACGATTTACTGTCATCTAACATTTCAATGTGAATGCCTCTATGAGATAAATCCCTTAGCACTTCTGATTGACTTAGGTCCATCTCCAGATTCCCGATTTGAACTTTTTCCAGAAGGGGAAGCATTAAAAGACTATTAATATTCTCTAAAGGCAATGAATTTAGTTTTAATTCAGTAAGATTTGTTACGTTCCCAAGGACGCTGATATCTGATATCGATACATCTTCAATGATTAGATGCTTTAAATTAACCGCAAGCTCTAATCCTTTCAAACTATTAATATCTCCAAATCGGTCATTTACATTCAGGAAAGTTAACTTTTCCAGGTCTTCTTTTACAACAGCGCCTTCCGGTTTAGGCAGCTGCTCGCGGATGATTTTCTCAAGATTAGGGTTATCCAGGATAACCTCTTCAGCATCAGGATTAGCTGGTTCTTCGGCTGGAACGGAATCCTGTTCAGACGCCGGCTGTTCCTGGCTGCCTTCTGAAGGCTCGGCAGTTTCAGCGCTTTTTTCTGCGGCCTGTTGCACAGGTTCCTTACTTTCTTCTTGTGAGGATTGGTTATCCTCTATGTATACCGATACCGTTTTTGCAGTACTTGTTAACTCCACATCACCCTGTTGGCCCTTAATAGAGTAAACATATACCTGCTCTTCTGCGGCAGCCTGGTCCATATACTCGTATGTTTTAACGACATCTTCCCCCAGGATTTCATTGGATAGCAAAGTTGGCTCGACATCCAGGACTTCATCGTTTTTAATGATCTTATAGGTTTCCGGGCCTTGATCCTGGACAGATAATATGGTTTTCCAGGTTAACGTTACCTTTCCATCCTCCACCACAGGGTCCGCCAAATCAATCATGGCAGCTGCAGTTGTCAGTCCTTGTGTCTGTGAAATTGGACTAATAAGGGAGAAAATAATAGCCATAATCATTGCAATGTTTAACCAGCTTTTTCTTTTCTTCATTCGCTTGCTCCTTCTTGGATATTAATAGTTAATATTTACTATAATTTACTAGAATTATACAATTAAGATAATTATAATGGTTAATAAATAAAAGTAAATCTTTATTTTTAGCCGTTTTTCGACAATAAAGGGGGAAGGCATGAAAGCGCTCATTTATTTGCTTCTATTGCTTGGAGCAGCCATTACGGCTTATTCTTTGTTTGAGATAAGAGATTCCCAGATTCAGGTTGAGGAAAGAAAAGAGGCCGCCGTTAAAATGCTGAATGAAGATACAGAAAAGAAGCTTTCGTTTGAACAAAATGAAACGATCGGACTTCTTTCAGTTTCTAAAATTAATAAGGATATCCCCATCATCGAAGGTACAGATAATGATCAGCTTGAGGCTGGGGTGGGGCATTATACCGGGACGGCATTTCCCGGCCAGAAAGACCAAATTGTGCTTTCAGGTCACAGGGACACAGTCTTTCGGAAATTTGACCAACTTAAGGTTGGGGACATCTTTACCGTGAAATTGTCGTATGGGGACTTTTCTTATGAAATTTATGATACGAAGATTATTGATGCGGACGATCTTAGTATTATTAAAAGCACGTCTCCAGAAGAGGTACTGACTGTCACTACCTGCTACCCTTTTAACTTTATTGGGGATGCTCCAGAGCGGTTTATCTTTTATGCCAAGCCAATAAATTAAATCATCTTCTGTTAATAGATGAAGAACAAGGAAAAGATGGAGGGAAACACAATCAAGAACCATCCATTTACATAACAAAATGAGGATGTGGAAGAGAAATAATCAGCTGCTTGCAATGATCGTTTAGGGGGATTAGGAGTGAAAGCTATACTGCTAAACTTATTCATTATTTTTGGTTCTATTACCTTAATAGAAGCACTGAAACACACTTTAAGATTAAAAAATACTAAAACTGTAAACTTTCTTTCCTATTTATTAATGGGAGTTTTATCATTTGTGGCAGGAAAGGTTTTATTACCTGATTCCTCTACCTTTTCTTCCACATTGGCTATTGCATTTTTTATAGTTGCTTTAATATCTCTGTTTTTAAAGGACAGCAGTTCGGAAAAGCATGATTTTCAGTGAACAGGTGTAAGAGTCTAATTCAAATAAACAAGACATTTATATAAAAATACTTCTACGCTAAAAAGAGACAGGAGCTTCCCTGTCTCTTTTCAAAGTTATTGTTGAATGAGTGACCAAATTTCATCTTCAACATCAAGGCTCACTGCACCTTTGCCGCCAATAATGGAGTACCACAGAACTTGTTCATCAACAAAGTGTTCTTTTGCAGCTGGGTGAAGTGTATTTGGTGTTGTTAACACTATAGGCTCAACATAAAGTCCTGCCAGAACAGAGCCCGTTAGTACGTCTGCAAAATTACTTCCTGTTGTCACAAATGCAGAGTCAATTCCAGCTGAGTAGAAATATTTTGATACATTCACTGATGTCTCATAGCGGTTTTTTCCGCTGACTCGAACAGGGCTAGGTAACTGTTTACGAACATTTTCTGAAACGGCACCTGTTCCGCCTATAACAAATGTATTGTTATATTTTTTTATTTGAGCTGCAGTTGCAGACGGAAGTGTATTGGACTGAGATAATAAGATTGGCATGCCAGTTATAGCAGCATATGGCCCAATCGATAAAGCATCCGGATAATTCTGTCCGGAAACCACAATAGCTGACTCTTGTATAGGTAATTTATTTGCAATTTTAACTGCCGTATCATATCTTGTGCTTCCAGAAATGCGTTCAACCGTTAATCCAAGTGTATTCTTGAGATAGGTCTCAATCCCCTGGGATACGACGCCGGTACCTCCAATAATCGTTACTTTCGATACACCCAGTTCACGAATGGCCTGAATAACCGATTCTGGAAGCGAATTTTTTTTAGTCAGTAAAATAGGGGCATCTAAATAGTAACCTAGTGGCGCAGCCGCTAAGGCATCCGGAAAGTCTGTACCAGTTGCCAGTAATATTTCATTAGCACCAGTGTATTGCCACCCTTCGTATGCCACATTTACAGCAGTTTCATAGCGATCCATACCAGAGATTCTGTATACATCTGGTTCAAATAGCATGGTGGTGAACGTATATTTTTCGCCTCTCGTTGTTTCATAGTTGTCGGTTAACTGTAAGTAATATGTGCCAGGTTCTAGAATAGCCTCAGCATAAAACCCGCCTTCCTCATCAAAGGAGCTTCTCGCTTCCGTTATATCCTCCCTGGTTCCATCAGCATTTTCCTTATAGATCACAACACTAATTTGACCAGTCATGCTTGTGAAAGCTTCTAACACTTCCCCTGCAAGGAGAAACCCGCCTTTTTTCGGGATGGTAATCTTGTACATGTCCCTATCTGCCGGACTCATCGTACCCGTAACGTTATCTCCCAAAGAAATTGAATTTGCTTCTGTAAAATAATCATTGGGTTCTTGCTCATTAATATCTGGATACTCATCTTCAACTTGAAGCTTGGACTTCATCTCTTCAAAACCATTGTTTGCTGAAGCTGGAATAGAGAATAGAGAAGATAGCAGAACGAAAGCAGCTAAAAACACAATACCTTTTTTCACAAGTTTGCCTCCATTTTACTGAAACTGTATATATAAAAGCGCCAGTTTCAGCGGTCCATTTAAAATTTTCAGAAAAAAATAGTTTCTTCTCACAAAGCTTTAGAAGCGTCTAGCTAACGAAAAAGAGCATACCTGCACGTTTGTACCGGTATGCTTTTCCGTTAAGAGATTTAACCAAAACTAATAATCTTTACTTCTGTAACAAAGTATTTACCGCTTGGTCAGTCACAACTGTATTCCCGCCCAGCACATAGTAAAGCTCGGCATAATCAGAATATGCCTGGACCGTATCAATTGTTGTTTGATGCGGTTTAGTTGGGTGGGTTAAGATTACTGGATTCCAGGTAGCGGCAGCAAAGGCTGATCCAGCCAGTGCATCCGGATAATTTTCACCTGTTGCAATCACCGGTAAATCCATATCAATCGCATCTTCAAAATACTGAATGACATTGCTGTTTGTTGCATAACGATTTACCCCGCTGATACGTTCCGGCATCGGAAATGCACTAGCCACTTGTGCACTAATGACTCCCGTACCGCCTATAACAAAAGACTCCACCGGCTGTTCTGAATTAACAAACTGACTTACTGAAGACGGAACCGAATTTTTTTTGGTTAAGAGAATTGGCATTTCTAATTGTGCCGCTATTGGGGCAATTGATAGAGCATCCGGAAAGCCTTCCCCGGTCGCGACCACTACACTATCTGGGTTCCCTAGCTGTTTGGCGACTTTTACGGATGTTTCATAGCGATCTGCACCACTTAGTCTAGTTATTGATGATATCCCCAAGCTGTTAAGCTCTGTCACTATATTTTGGGAAATAACGGACTTCCCTCCAATTAAATATACAGTTGTAACCTTAAGGCGCTTCAATTCATCCTTTACACTATCCGGCAACGAGTTAGCTGATGTTAATAGAAGTGGTGCACCATATTTATAAGCAAGAGGTGTCGCACTTAATGCATCTGGAAAGTCTTTTCCTGTAGCCAAAACAGCAACTGCGGACGTGTCCCAGCCTTCAACAGAGATATTTACCGCCGTTTCGTAACGGTCTTTGCCTGAGATGCGATGGGTTGGTGCGTCTTCTGCTTTCGCTTGTCCCAAAGGTAATGCCAGCGTCAATAAAGCGGATAGAATGATAGCCTTTTTCATGATTTCCTCCTAATATTTCAATATCAAGAGTTATTATAGGGTGGAATAAAGGAAATTGATAGATAGATTTCCAGTGATGACAGAATATATTTTTCGACAAAATTCTTCCTTGACATTTAAAAAATATCAGCTTAAATGAAGATGAAACTTTGGCGTTAGATCACCTCACAAAATGCAATAAAGACAGACTCAACTATTGAGCCTGCCTTTACTTTAATTACTTATTAACTTTTATAATACGGCCTTCTATAACAGGGTCAACTTTGCCTTGGTCTTTAATGTAGGAAACTAATGCCTCTAAATCTACTACATCGACTACGCGATTTTTGCCTTCTTTCAGAACGTGCAGTTCATCTCCGCCATCAGCCATGAAGTTGTTAACCGTTACTGAATATGTTTCTGTATCTGCGATTGGAGTCCCATCCGCTTTTGTTACGGAAACAATACGCTTGCCAGCTTCCTTAGATGTATCATAAGAGAATTTCAAACCGGCAACTTTAAGTATTCTTTGTTTAGAACCCCATTGCTGTTCTAATAGAGTTTTAACTTGTGCACCTGTCAAATCCATTGTCACCAGGTCATTGCCGAATGGCTGTACAGTGAATGCTTCCTTCCAAGTGATTTCCCCTGCATCAATTTCTGCACGGATTCCGCCTGGGTTCATGAATGCAAATTCAGTTCCTGTAGCAGCAATCATAGAGTCTGCAATCAGGTTGCCCATTGGAGACTCGCCATCAGCATTTTCATCTCTGCTGATGCCGGTTGTTGTTGTACCAATTTTCTCATTTAAAATTGGAGCAACATCTTCCAGGTAAACATCAAGCATTGCTTTGATTTCCGCATCCGGCTCGATGCCATCACGGTAAGCTGTCACAATTTCTGCTTCCTTCTTAACAATATCCTTCGTTACAGGGTCTATTGTAAGATCCACATCAGAGAATGCAGTTCCATACGAGAAAGACTGGACAAGCAGTTTGCCATCAACTACTGTGTTGGCATACTGATGATTATGGCCGCCAAACATGACATCCACTTCATCATCAACTTTATTTGCAATTTCCACTAGTTCTTCTGTAGGGTTCTTGCCGTCAGTGTCAGACTTTATAGGGTTGTGGGATACGACAACAATTGATTTTACACCTTGGTCCTTCAATTCTTTCGTATACTTGTTGATTGCTTCCGCTTCATCCGTGAATTCAACTCCAGCTACACCGCTTGGAGTAACGATTGCAGGTGTGTCAGAGTATGCCACTCCAATAAATCCAATCTTAACGCCATTCACTTCATTGATTACATATGGATCCAAAATTGGTTCTTTTGTTTTTGAATCAACTACGTTAGAAACTACGTAAGGGAAATTTGCACCTTCGAATTCACCATACTTATCAACCGTCTTTGGATGGCTTCCGCCGTTGATCAGGCGGAGCATCTCATCAACGCCCTCGTCAAATTCGTGATTTCCAAGTGTTCCCAGATCAAAGCCAATCTCATTTAATAGCTTAATCGTTGGCTCATCCTGCAGCAATGCAGATACCGGCGAGCTGGCACCCGCCACATCACCTGCATGAAGCATGAAAGTGTTAGGATTTTCTGCTTCACGCTCTTTTAAGTAGGCTGCTAAATATTCAATTCCGCCTGCACCTTCAGCACCAAGCTTTGCATTAAAGGTATCAAGCTGGCCGTGAAGGTCATTGATTCCTAATAATTGAACTTCAAACGGTCTTGACATGTTAACTGCATATTTGTGGAAACCGTTTGATCCTTCACCGACATATTCGATATTCTCCGTACCTGCTGCAATATCTTTTGCTGCTGGAGAGGATTCGAATACAACATTAACATCACCATAGATAGGAGACAGCTTCCAGTTCTGATCAGCAGAAGGATTGATTGTCTTATTCTTAATAATGTAATTCATAAGAACCTGGCGATTTTCGTCAGCAGACTGATAGATGATTCGATTGCCATCAGGGTTAACTACAGCCATTGCTGCACGGTAGTTATTTGTTGCAATGACAAATTCCTGATCTTCCTTAACAGGCTTGCCATTGAATTCTAAATTCTTAATACGGCTGGCGCCTTCGTTGGCAACTTTTCCAGCTGAATCGTATTTTGCCGGCTGAGTTACATCAATTTCGTATGTTACACCATCTAAAGTATCAAAGTTGTAAACTGCGAATTCACTGTTAATCAGATTTTGTTCATCTGTTTTTGAAGGGTCAATCTGATTAAAGTTGCCTGCTGTCCACTCTAAATACTCCTTCACTTCTGCACCGTTCAATTTAACTGCTTGTACAGTATTAGGGTATTTATAGAGGTCAGCCACGTTTTTAATAGTGATTGTACCTTTAGGAATATTCGTATATTCGCTTGCGCCGTTTCTGCCTGCTTTAAATGGAGCAGCAGATGATAGCACAGGAAGGTTCTCGTATTCTGTTCCTTTTAGAGCATTTTCTACGAACTCTTTTTGGGCATTGCTGACAATTTGTACGGATGGATCATCCTGTACACGTGCAAAATAGCTATGGATTGGTGCTGTGGTTTCGCCAACAGGGCTGTTAATGTATTTAACCGTTTCTTCATGCGAAGATTTTAGTACATCTACAAGCGCCTGATCATTTGACACATCTTTAGAAGTAGCACGAACCTCTGATTGGGAATCCTTTACAGTCCATTTTCCATCCACTTTTGCTAAAGTCAGGTCAATGACACCAAGATTGCTTCCATCAACATTCGCTTGTACAGCCGCAACCCCGTTAATGGTTCCTTTAGCTGTATCTACTCCATCGACTTTAAAGGACGCATCATTGCTTGGGAATGATTTATGGGTATGCCCCATTAAGATTGCATCAATACCCTCTACTTCACTTAGAGCAAATGCAGTATTTTCTTTGTTTGTTTTATCTCCGTCAAATCCGCTGTGAGATAATGCAACCACTACCTCAGCACCGTCTTTTTTCATTTCAGGAATCCACTTCTTGGCAGAAGCTACAACATCCTCGGTTACCACTTTGCCTTGAAGGTTGGCCTTGTCCCACTGCATGATTTGTGGGGCAACAAATCCAATGACTCCCACTTTAACTGTCTGCTCTTTACCCTTTTCATCCTTTACTTTCTTTTCGATGATTTGGTAAGGTTTGATGTAGTTTACATCATTAGCTGGGTCATCATCATGGTCATCTTTATATACATTGGCACTTACATAAGGGAACTCAGCACCTTTTATGCTTCCTTCCAAGAAGTCAAGGCCATAGTTGAATTCATGGTTTCCTAAAGTTGCAGCATCGTAGTCCAATAGATTCATTGCTTCGTAGATTGGATGTGTTTCGTTTTCGATTAACCCTTCAGAAACAACTCCTTTTCCTCCAAGAAGAACGACGGATTTGCCGTCTACAAGTGCATCAGTTCCCGCCGGCAATGAGCCTTGCTTAACCAGCAGCAATGGAGCATCTTCTTTAGCAGCCAGCACCGAGCCTGTTAAAGCATCTGCAAAACCATAGCCATTTGAAACAAATACTTTGCTCTTGATTTCGTCAAGCTCAGTCGCTACTTTTACCGCTGTTTGGAAACGGTCTTTTCCTGAATAGCGTGTTGGATTCTTTACAGCTTTTTCAACAGCTGTACTAATAACGCCTGAACCCCCAACAAGAATCGTATTTTCCTTGTTTGCAAGTGCATCGGCAGTTGCTTTAGGAAGAGAGTTCTTGCCTGTTAATAGAATTGGAATGCCATTTTTAGCCGCATATGGAGCAATGGAAAGGGCATCCGGGTAGTCACCGCCGTAAGCCAGTATAGCTGTATCTGCGCTTCCGCCTAATTCACCTGCAATCTCGGCAGCTGTTTCGAAGCGATCAGCGCCTGAAATCCTTTTAACCCAAACTTTCAAATCTTTTGAAATTTCTTGTTGTACTGCTGTAGAAACAGCTCCTGTACCGCCAACAATCAGGACTTTCTTAGCTCCTAATCGTTTAATTTCATTTTTTGTATCAGCATTTAGCTCTTTTGTCTTTGTTAATAGAATTGGGGCATCATATTTATAAGCCAGAGGTGTAGCCGCAAGCGCATCCGCAAAGTCATCTGCTCTGGCAATCACAACTACATCGGACGAATCCCAGCCCTTTTTCGAAACTTCTACAGCTGTTTTAAAACGGTCTTTCCCTGATAATCGGTCCGCAAATGTCAGCGGATCGACTTTTGCTATGTAATCCGTATAAGGATTTCCCTGGAGAAGGTCCCCATTATCGAACAGTAAATTATTTTCGTTCTCGGCACGTTCTTCCTTTATTAAAGTCGATACTTTTACAAGTCCCTTATCGACCGGTGCATCTGAATAATAGTCATGGTTCATAATGCTTCCATGGACATCAGTCGTTTCCATGATCTTAAGTTTTACATATGCCTCATTGGATAAGACATTTTTCGGCAAAGAATCGGCTGAGACGCCGGCTCCTAATGGAGAAAGCATACCTACAGCAAGTGTAGAAACTAGCAATCCGCTAAACTTCTTTTTTAAACCCATTTTCACCTTTTTTCCACCTCTCGTCTAATGTCTGACAAGACGATTATATACTAAAAATAGTAAAATACTATCATTTTTTGTTAAAAAAGTGTTAAAATTTTGACGATTTTTGTATAGACTTTGAAAACGCTAACATTTTTTTCATTTCCTAATCATTGGTGGTATCCGAATGGACAGGAGAACAGAAATAAAACTGAATGCTCTTAAGGAGTCTAGGATTATCGGTGGATCCCATTATGCAGGGGATTTCCTGAATTATGGGCATCCCTCTTATAACTATGAGTATGATCCTTTTGTTATCTGCCAGTTTTAACCTGCATTCCCTCCGAGGTTTGGACCGGATTATATGATATTAAAACTTTTTCCCCGGGACACACCTGTGCCAACCTTTATGGCCTTATAAATAAAAAAGCCCATCACCTGTTAGGCAATGAGCTCTTTTAAAATAACCAGCTTTAACTCTATCATTTCATTAATTGCATATTTAATGCCTTCCCTGCCGACTTCACTTTCTATAATGCCACCGTACGGCATGTGGTCAACGCGGAAGCTTGTCGCTAACCAGATATAATGGTCCTAGAACAGCTTAGCTATAGCCAAGCCGTTTGATTTCATACAGGTTTTCTTAGCTTCTTAACAGCTGTATAGATGAATAAAATTCCCAATATGGTGGTCAAAAAGGGATATAAATAAGGAAAATAGAAAACAGGATAGCTATTCCAGTCATCTGTGTAATAGCCGGCTCCTCCAAAATACATCGGCGGGATGAGCTTTGTCTGTAATTTATCTTTATTTTTATACGTAAAAGGTTCTTTCGTCAATGTGCCATCTTCCTCAATCGTAATGGCCATATACTTGAGCTCTTCGATTGGTATAAAATCTTCCATTCTATCTTTTGCCCCGTTCATTTGGAGGACAATGACGAAAGATTCCTGATCTGTTTTTTTATCCAATACTCTCCAATAAGAAATATAATGAGTATACTGGTTCAAGCCTTCTTGTCCGATCTCAACCGGGTAGTCTTTAAGGACTTCCTGCGTTAAGCTATCAACCGTAATATAAATAGCTGCCGGAACAACCACACGGTCCCAAGGGTCCTTGTATGACTCGTTTTCCTTCAGGATTCGGTAAATATCGATCTTCGAACCGCCAAACTCATACTCAGTTGGTACCCCTTTATACATCTCATTTAATTCTGTTATTCTATATTTATTTTTCATTTCAAAGTCATAGACCTTTTCCATGACCAGCTCACTGGTGACCGGGATGGATACCGCAAATAAAAAGATTCCCAATAATAATATAAAAGCCAATCCCACTATTCTGAACTTCTTCATCATAATTCCTTTCGCCAATCAGGATACTTTATATATTTTACCAAGATCATCTAGTAAAATATATAAAAAATCCCAGCTGCATGTTTAGCTGGGATAAGCTGTTCTTTCAGAAGTCTTCTTATCATAAAATGCAGATCCACCATTAATTGATTGACCATAATTTCTTTCCTTTATGAACTTGCACTTCTAAAGAAAATTATTGATTTTAAAGTTTTACACGCTTCGATTATTTCTATTATTTTTCGGGAAATAATATGCTTTAAATGTCGTTATATGAGTTTCCAGCACTTGGTGAACTGAAAACAGTCTTTTTATTTTTTATTTCTTAACAGAGAAGGAGTACTCCTCGAATATGGAATTAGAATAGTTATCAATCTTTATATAATATTTTCCGGCCGGTAAAGATACCGTTTCTGTTACTTGTTCTGCTGTAACATTATTATAAGGTGTATACAGATAATTAAGAGTTGTGCCGGATCCATCTACGATTTCATAATACCAGCTGCTGTCTTCTTTTGTTAGTGCTGTTAAAGAAATAGTACTTGGCTTATCTAACTGGAAGGAGTAGAAATCATTGTCGCTTCCACTCTGAATAGATCCTGTTATTTCTGCACCTATGCTGATTGGGTTCGAAGATTGAACACTGTTATTGAACTCTTTCTCGTAGTTGCTCACTTTGCTGAAGTTAACCTTAATTTCATATTCAGCATCTTTACTGGACGAGTAATTTTCAATCACAAGGTAATATTCACCTGCCGGCAAACCAATCGGAACATTAGAGTAGCCGCTTGCATAATCATCGTATTTTGTGTTGAAGTACGCATATGGCTCACCATTCCGGTTTATAACCTGCACTTCCCAGCTTTTACCCGGGGTGTTTTTCACGTTTACATTTATTTTGCCTGCAGAATCTAAAGTGAATTTATAAAAATCTACTGTTTCGGATTTACTTAATAAGCCTTTATAGCTTTTATTCAGTTCCAGAATGTTTGCCGTTTCGATGGTGTTATTAAATTCCTTTTCAAAGTAATTGCCTTGAATATACTGTACATTAAACTTGTACTCTTCGTCCTGTGCATCACTATAATGATCAATCAGGAAGTAATAGGTTCCAGCTGGCAAACCAGTCCGATAGCTTGCAGCTCCATTTGCATACGTTCCATAATCAGTAGAAAAGTATGTAAATATTTCTCCTTTCTCATTCATCAACTTGCCTTCCCACGCAACTCCAGGCTTCTGGTCCATTTTCAATTCCACTTGCCCTGGGGCTGCCAAAGTGAATTTGTAATAATCCAGGTCCCCGCTATCTTGCAGAGCCCCTTTGTAGTCCGCATTAACATTTATTTGATTTGCTGCTGCAATCGTATTGTTCATTTCTTTTTCATAATTGTTGCTCTTTGTATATTTAATAGTAAATGAATATGGAACTTTATATCCATCTGAATAGTTTTCAATATTAATATAGTATGTCCCCTTCGGAAGCCCCACCGAATTATTCGTTACTCCTGAAGCCCCGGAGCTGTAGTTAGTGGAGAAATCCTCAAGTGAATCCCCATTAGCCGTTAATATAGTGGCATACCAGCTTGCACCACTTGTTTGTTTAAGCTGGAGGGTGATATTTCCAGGTTCAGTGATGGTAAACTGATAATAATCTTCATCCCCGTAATCCGCCAGCTTGGCACTATAAGTCTTGTTTACATCAATTTTGGCTGACTTCTCAAATGTATTATTCGCCTGTAAATCATTCATTTGAGTTAATACATTATTAGAAACAGCTCCATTGCCGCCTAATGCAGTCAAACTTGAGTAAACATTCGAGTTTAGATGGCTCTTAATAGCGTCTGGAAGCTTAGTTGGCTGAACCAAAAGCATGGCTCCATTATTCTTTGCTGCTAAAACGGATCCTGTTAACGCATCCGCAAAGCTGGTGCCAGTGGCAGCATATGCCGCTGGAGCTTTGGACTGGAACTGGTTAATAATTGCAACAGCTGTCTGATAGCGATCCTTCCCTGAAACGCGTTTGGCATTGGGTGCTTGAGTCAGCAGGCTATCAGCTAAGATCCCCTTTCCTCCAACAAAAATTGTTTCTGACTTGCCTTTAAGCTTTTCCTTTGTTACTTCCGGCAATGTTTTCGTTTCACTCAACAGAATTGGGTATCCCATTCTGGCTGCATATGGTGCAATGGATAAAGCATCCGGAAAGTTTCTTCCATATGCAATAATAGCTTTATTGCTGTTTCCCAGCTTGTCAGCTATTAGCGCGGCTGTTATGTATCGGTCTTTTCCGCCTATACGTTCAATAGAAAGTCCCATAGAGCGAAGTTCCGCTTCGACATTTTCCGTAATAATTCCTTTACCGCCCAGGATGACTGCTTTTTTTGCTTTTAAACTTGAAATCTGTTTCCTGGTTACTTCACCAAGGGTATTTTTTTTAGTCAGCAGAATTGGTGCATTTAGTTTGTAAGCTAACGGACCACCCGCTAAAGCGTCAGGAAAATTATCTCCAATCGCCAGTACAACCGTATCAGCTGCAGTCCAGCCCTTTTTCGAAATGTTAACTGCTGTCTCATAGCGGTCTTTTCCTGATAATCTGGTACTTTCTGCGTAGGTTACTTCCTGAGTAAAGAATATAAGTATAACCAGACTCAGGAAAACGTATAATGATTTTTTCATTTTTTCCTCCTATTGTAAAATTTTCCTTTTAATTATATTACTATACACGACTATAAGTCTAGGATAAAAGAACTAAAATAAACTAAAAATTGTAAACTCAGGATAAAATTAAAGAGAGTCCCCTATAGAGACTCTCCAGTTTTCCTATTCGGCTTTTGTTTTAATTATGATAACTCTCATTTTCCTATCAGTTTGAAGCTTAAATAATAGGTAGAATAGTATTTTCTTCAAGTCTTTTATCCTTTAGATCATAAAACTAAAAGGTACAGGAAGATTTCAAGAAAATACTATTTTCATCCAGCATCCTTTACTTTTCTGCCATGACACGATCGCAAACTTCAAATAAATTTTCCAGGCACTCATTTCTTACTCTTTCATGACAGATGAAGTCATTCCTGATTTCATGCTCCAGCCGGGCAGCAATTATAGACAGTTTTTTTTCGTCTCCCTCTTTTGAAAGGAAACTTGAAACCTTTTGCTCAAAATACTCTTCTGTTCCATAGAATTCTTTCATGTTACTCCTCCTTTATTAATCCCCCTATAATATCCATTTCCCCAAAAATTATTAAGCAAACCAATAGAATATACCTCTCCCAATCCTTTGTAACCCATCTTATCCAATTTCAGGATGTTTTATTAATGGCGCGCTAAAGTTATATTAAAATTGTTTTACATCTGGGTTTTGGAAGTCTCTTTCCTTTAGTATATAAAAGGTATTTAATCCTCCCCAAGGAAGTGAGATTAATGAGTACTTCTCGCGGACATGTTTCCGAGATTCATATATTAAGGGCTATAGGCTGCCTATTTGTCGTTGCTGTTCATGTTTCTGGTTCTTTTTATTATGAACATGGCGAAAAATATAACGAATTTACATTATTTATCAATCAAATAAGCCGCTTTGGAACACCATTGTTTGCCCTAATCAGCGGTTTTCTGCTATTTTACCAGGCGCGATTTAAGGGCTTTGATCTTCATAGATTCGCTGTTAGCCGATTTACAAAGATTGGCTTTCCATTCTTGTTTTGGAGTGTATTCTATTTACTATTTACGTATTTAGTACTTGGCGTAAATCCATTGGTGCCCGGCGAAAAGCAATTCCTGGTGAACTTCATATTCGGCAATGCTTATTATCATTTATATTTTATGTCTATTGTCTTTCAGTTTTACTTGGTATTTCCGCTGCTGCAGGCAGTTAAATCAAAAATGATTTGGCCAGTGCTGCTTATCGGAGCAATATGTATAAACTATTACTTTGTAAAGTCATTCAACCCTGGGGAATTCGAAGGAATTCTTGGGAGTATCCTGAGTCAGCGGGCATTTTTGCCAAGCTGGATTTTCTATTTTATTTTTGGCGGGTTCCTCGCTTATTTCTGGGAACCATTACGTGCATTTTCAAAGAAATATAAAGTTTTATTGGGGATTGCGGTTCTAATTGTCACAGCTGCCGCTGTATGGGAATACAAAACAATGGGGTCTACACCGTCTAATAGAGTGACGAATATGATCAACATTCCAATCATTACTCTTTTTGTCATTGGGATCGGAGAACAAATCCAAAAAATCAGGTGGCTGAACAGCTTTATTACCCAGATAGGAACATTATCTATGGCCATCTATCTGGTACATCCATTTGTTCTATATAGCTTTATTCAAATTGCACCGGATATTGTCTGGAAAACGGCACTCTTTCCTTTCGTTTATGCCCTTATTTTATTAGGTTCCATTGCAATGGTGAAGGCGATACAATTGATACCGCTTAATCAATACATCCTTACAGTGCCAGGCACTAAGAACCAGAAGAGAAATACCACGGTAAAAACATCCGCTCTGCAGGTAAAATCAAATTTACAATAAAAGTTAAAGCCCGAGCTGCTATTATACAGAGCTCGGGCTTTTTTTTCAGTTGAGACCAAAAGAAAAAAGCGGAAAGCACCGCTTTTACTAAATGATTATTATATTAATGTTCTGAAGGAATTCCTAAGCTGTGTTCAGATGGAATACCAGCTAACTCAACTGGCTTGCCAATACTATGTTCAGATGGTATGCCAGCTAAATCTGCAGGTTTGCCAATACCATGCTCCGATGGTATGCCAGCCTCCAGGGTTCCCGTTAATGATGCTCCAGCGCCGATTAATCCTAAAGCCAACGCCCCAGTTAAGATTAACTTTTTCATGACATAAGCTCCTCTCATTCATAATTTATCGAATTATTTATATATTAACATTTATTGAGCAATTTTTCCATTTCGGTTTCAATAATTTGGATGAATTTATCATTCTTTTGCAGCTGCAGGATATAAATGGCTTTCTGGAGGAACTCTTTACCCTTTTCTTTATTGCCGAGTTTGATATAATTTTCCCCACTTTGATAATGCAAATTAGCAAACAAATATTGTATTTCTTCATGTATGCAAATATCAATTCCCTTTTGGCAATATACCAGGGATTCCTGGTATTCTCCTATTTCTGTTAAAGCTTGGGATAAACCAAACAAAATCCTGACTTTCCCTCTGCTCTCAAGGATATGAGGGAGTTTATCCAAATCATTTAGCCCTTTTTTGAACATAGAAATGGCTTCTGTATAATGGTTCATGTCTTTATATAAAATAGCGATACTTGTTAATATTTCGACTTCTCTTTCCGATAAATTTACCCTTTTTTCATTTGTAAGGTCTAAAGCGCCGTGCAGCAGCTGGATGGCTTTATCAAAATTATTCTCAAGATAAAACACACAGATTCCCTGATGCCAGACTAAAAATTGCTTCAGCATGACAGGCTGGAAGATCGGATTTTCCAATTCCTTTTGGACAATTTCGTAAATCGCCTGATAATTCCAATTCCGCTTGTGCTTATTTATAATTTGCATAACTGCTGTAGAATAATTTATGGTAGATTTCGAGGCAATATTAAAGAAGTACGTAAGATCAATGTTCATTTTATTAGCTAATTGATTCAGCGTTTCCAAACTTGGATATGACTTCTCTCTTTCAAAGGAAATTAGTTCCTCTTCCGTACATATGCCTTCTGCCAGTTCCTTAACACTTAATCCTTTATACTGACGAAAAGATTGTAAGCTGTCGCCAATTAAATACTCACTTAAATTCATCAGCTTTCCCTCACTTAGTATAATTAATAGTATTATCTTACCACAAACAGTATAGTATCGTTAAAGATTCAGGAGTGTGCAGGAACTGCATCAGTCTATATACAGTGCGGAAGTAAAAAGTTTCAAGAGCATACTGTAAAACGATTCTTAACAGGGAAAACATCTTGGCAGTTAAATTAATCTTAACCCCAATATATATTATTCGCTAGTACCGGCAAATATCCTTTTAATATTTAAAAATTTAAGTCTCTTTTCTTGGAATGCGGCCAACTTTATAAATCTTTTAGATTCTGCGATTCCTCGGCGCAAAATAAAAACCCTGCTTTAAAGAGGGTTAAATTTTCATTCATATTCTATCTGCCAGTTCGTTTATTAATTTCCTATTATTTTTCTTAAGTCATTTTCAATCTCTGAGAGAAGCATGTTAACGCTCATCTCTTTTTCCCCAATACCCTTTTCATATGCTTTCGTTAGCATATTCAAAAAAAGCTGACTTAGTTTTTCATGATTCCTCAACAACTTTTTTAACCCTCCTATTTTCCTATTCTTAGACAATATTCTATTTTATTTTCTATTATTTGACAACATATTTCCAGTTAATTAAAAAAAGAACCACCTCCGATAGGGAAGCGGCTGAAATTGGAGATTTAAAAGGATGTAAACATCAATTGCATTTAGGGTTCCTTCCTAAATACATTTCACATTACTCATTAAAACATTAATAAAATGTTTATGTATTAGAGAATATTGCTCTTTATCAACGGATTTCAGTTTTAAATCTCTTGTTTATACCGGTTTTTAATAGTAAATATAACTATAAGAATATTTTTTCAGGAGGTAATCTTTTGGATTTTTCTGCAATCGGGAAAAAAATCAAAGAGTTAAGAAAATCAGCAGGTTTTTCCCAAAAAGATCTGGCAAGAGATATATGTACGCAAGCGCAAATTAGCAAAATTGAAAAAGGTGATGTCCTTCCTTTGGCTTCCACTCTATATTTCATTTCACAGAGGCTGGGGGTAGATATAAATTACTTTTTTGATCACGGAACGACCCCAAGGCTTGATTATGTTCAGGAAGTTAAAAATCAGCTAAAAATGGCCAGACGCAGGCTTGATTATCCCCTTATAAAAGAGATTGTGGAAGTTGAAGAAAAAAATCCGCTTTTTTCATCCAACAAGAAAAATTCCCAGATTCTTCTCTGGCATAAAGGTATTTACAAATATCATGTCGATCACCAGCTTGAAGAAGCACTTCTATTTATGGATAGAGCCATCGATTTGACATTCGAGAAAGTGTGGAGTGAAAGGGAAATCGAGATTCTGAACAGTAAAGGAATCTTATTATATGAAGTAGGAAGATATAAGGAGGCCCTTGATGTATTCCGTCGTGCCATAAATCATTTAGGAGAAATCATTTATTTAAATGATGAAACAGTCCGAAGCAGGCTTCTTTATAATACGGCCAAAACCTATACAGGTATTGAGGACTACGATCACTCTACAAATCTCTGTCATGAGGCTATTAAATACTGCATAGAGAAGGATCAGTTATTTCTATTAGGGCATCTTCATTATCATATTGGATTTAATTATGAGCTCAAAGAACAGTTTGTTTTGGCGAAAAAGTATATGGAACAAGCTCTTGATATATTCCGCCTTCAAAAAGATGAAAGATATATTGACTTTATAAGTGAAAAAGTAGCAATTTTCGACAGAAACATCCAATAGTCACCACGACATAAGTCGACAGTCCTTCATTATTGTAAAATAATAGTTAGTTTTTTGTATAATGATGTAAAAATATGATCTTTTTGGACGATATATGTGGTAAAATAGTACAAAAATATGTCCAAGGAGTGATTCGGAAAAGTGAAAAAACAGATTGTCACAATTGCTGCTGCAGCAATGCTCTCTTCAGCCTTTGCCTCTCAGGCTTCCGCCGATACATATACAGTTAAAAAAGGGGATACCCTGTTTCACCTGGCTATTAAATATAAAACGACTGTTACAGATATTAAAAAAGCCAATAATTTAAGTTCCGATTTTCTATCAATCAATCAAAAACTTGAAATACCAGGGGCAGCAGCAGCAGAGAAGCCTGAATCCAATCAGCCATCAGGCGGAACCACAGCACCTGCACCAGCTAATCCGGCTAAAACTTATACCGTTAAAAGCGGGGATACTCTATCTAAAATTGCCTTAAGTCATAATATTAGTTTAAAAGATTTAATGAGCTGGAATGGTCTTAGCACACACTTGATCTACCCTGGACAAGTCTTTAAAGTTTCAAAGTCTGCTGGTAATACCTCAGGCGATTCTCAAGGGCAGACAGGTTCAGCACCTGCACCGTCAGCACCTTCTAATGGCAGCAGCTCAGAGATATATGTTGTTAAAAAAGGGGATACACTAAGCGGCATTGCTGCTAAGTATAAGACTACTGTTCAGCAGATTAAAGCGTGGAATACGCTAAGTTCTGATTTAATTCTGATTGGACAAAAGCTAAACTTAAGTGCAAGCAAGGGCTCCAATGAATCTGTTTCCAGTGGAAAGCCTGGCAATAATGATCAAACAGACAATGGAACAGCATCATCGGTTTTAGCTGAAGCCCAAAAGCATGTTGGTGTCCCTTATCAATGGGGCGGCCAAACTCCTTCAGGCTTTGACTGCAGCGGGTTCATTTATTATGTTCTAAAGCAGACAGGCTCCAAAATGGGACGCTACTCTTCTGAAGGATACTACAGCCGTTCTTTTTACGTGAATACGCCGCAGCCTGGCGATTTAGTATTTTTTGAGAATACATATAAAAAAGGCATTTCTCACTTAGGCTTCTATGTTGGAAATAATAAATTTATCCATGCCGGCTCCTCGGGCGTTGAAGTTTCCAGTCTGGATAATTCGTATTGGAAGAAACATTTTGATGGATTTAAACGATTATACTAGGACACCTTTTGCAGGTGTCTTTTTCATATTATGGAAGGATAATACATATATTTGAAGAATGATATAGTGAGCTGAATCTAAAGGAGGAGATTATATGAACATCGTAGGCATTATTACATTTTTGTCTTTATCTTTATTATTAATGAGTCTTCTTTTAATTTATTCCAAGCTCCAGTATCAGACACTCGGCAGGCTGGCTGCACTTATTACTTTTTTCCTTTTGAATGCAGTCCCCCTTGTGTATATTGTTTATACCGAAAAAGGCACGGATTATGCGAGCGACTCCTTTAAACTTGGATCAGCCTTTATGATTGTTTGGCTGGTAACAGGTGTGTTTCTGCTTATCGGCATCTTGTTCAGGGTTCAACCGGGTAAGGATGACTTTTATTTTTAGCCATAAAGAAACCAGCAGCACTTTCGGCTGCTGGCTTTACTATCTTGAAAGAAATCCTCTAGCAGTATACTTCAGAATTTCCTTCTTTCTTAACTCCTCAAAGTCTTTCTTTTTTAATTTGCCCGGTTCAACTGATGTAATAAATGGAAATCCTGATTTCAAAAATGGGGGCCTTTCCAAGAGAACAAGCTCTCCTTTCTCAACCCCTTCCTTCACTTCCTGGGTCTGATGGATTTTGAGGCCTAACTCGATTTTTTTTCTATCCACCCGGCCATTTGTCTGGATCGCATATGTATAATGGCCTTTCTTCGCCTTTTTAACCGCTTCCGTCGGAACAGTCAGGGTATCCAGCACTTCATTCGTTACGATTCGGACATCTACATGCTCACCGTGAAAGCTTTCGAGCTCGTTTGATTCATCTAAAACGATGGAAAATTCATAACGGCTCTCAGTTTCTGCATGCGGTTCTGAAGTAGGATGGTTTAAAATCTTTTCAACCGTTCCATTTATCTTTTTATTGCTGCCCTCCGGTGTGATAAACACCTTCATCCCTTCTGTAGCTATTTTAATTTCCTGCTCCGAAAGAATCCCTGTAACTTTCTGCTCATTTGAAATGACCGTTACTACAGGATTAGTGAGATCATGCTTTATGCTTTTTACTGTCCCGTCAATTTCACTTTCTACAGTTAACTGCAAAAGGCTTTCATCAGCAGCCTCAATCAAATCCTCGTACTTTTCAATTTCACTATCGATTCTGCTAATCTGCAGCTCCTTTTCATAAATGTCCCGTTCAAGTGTTTGGATCATATAAACATTCGGATTTGGCTGGTCCTCTTCCACGGGTGCACTAGTAAGGGTTCTTTGCATACTTTCCAAATCATCTATATGGCTCTCAAGATTATCTTGTTCGTTTTCCAGCTTTTCCTTTTCAATTTGGAATTCTTCCTTTGCGAGTGTAAGGTCATCCGGGGAATATTCAAATAACCCTGTACCCTGCTGAACTTCATCGCCTTTTTCGACCAAAAACCCTTTGAATGTACCAGCCGAATTTTCATAGTAAAAATGCTGTTCTTCTTTGGGAGCCAATACGCCTTTTGCTGGCATAGTTTCAAGAAGATCCTGTTTTTTTACTGCAGTCCATTCGTCAGCATGGTAAGTCCTGTTTATTTTATCATCTTTAAGAAATAGCAGGATGATATTACATGCCAAAAAAAGAACCACGGCACCTACTAATAACCTTATTTTCCAAGTCATTGAAGAATCCCTCACTTATATAAGCTTTTCCAGGTGGATGGATGAGAGTAAAGCTGAAACAATCACAAAAAACAAATGCGTTCCGAGTAACACAAATATAAGAAAGCGAGGGCTTCTTTCGGAAACGACTTTTAAGAACTTGTATTGCAGGACAACTGTCCAGATTTTAAATAATGTTATGGCAGAAAACGTATAGATTAGCAACTCAGGAAAAGCTGCTGCTTGAGCAATAATACCGAATGAAAATATAGAGGATTCGGTATTTATTCCAAGAAATAGAAACACTGGAATGTTTATTGCTTTTTCAGTTAGAAGAATCAGCAAAACTATTAGTTGAATGCTTATCAGTTTTTTGTACTCGACATCGACAAGGGTCCAAAAGAACAGGGAAGGCAAAAAAATGACCAAAATGGCATAAACAATCCCCCAAATAACCTGTCCTGCCCCAAAGAAAAGCTTATACAGTTCATACTCGCTTTTCGAAAGTTCTGTAAGGGTTCTCGACACCTGCTCACTTCCGATGCCGAAAAAAGCACTAACCCCGAAAACAAGCGCACTTAAAAGGATTAAAAGCAACACCTGTTTCCACAAACCAGACAAACTCTCCTCTTTCCTCAACTGATGCGAAATTGTATATGGCTCCTTCAATCCTCTCAGAAGCGGTACCCGATAGCCCATAAAGAATCCTCCAACACTGTAATCTACTATTCTTTTATCTTACCTCAAAATCAAAATTTTGGGAAATAGGTAGATATGTGCAGAATCATGGCCCGCACTTCCTGAATGATTGTCGAAAAGGCTTAAAGATACTTATTTTCTTTATTTTTCTCTTTTTTTCGTGATAGAGCGTGTCGTAATTTGCAAAAACTTTTGTTGTTTCAAGCTTCCTGAAAGGCGGTATAGTTAAGTAAGAATTTTACAACTATGTCCTTATCACGAGAAAATTAAAAATCGAGGAGGGCTTATAAATGAAAATAAAAGCTGGAAACTGGAGAATGCTGAGTGAGCAGGAGAAGTTATTTATTTTGGAAGCTGTGAGTTTTTTTCAGTCGAGAACGAAGAAGCGGCACTAATGCCACATGATCATCTTTATGTACTTCCATTTATCAGTTCAACATAGAAGGCACCTTGCCTGGCTGTATAGGTAAAGGTGCCAATAATTCGTACTATATCTCAACTCTCCTAAAAAAGTGCCTGCACCTAATAGATGCAAACACTTGATTAATTACAGCATTAAAACCGCCCTTTATGTTCCTCAAATACCTTCTTTACTTTCTCCACGACCACTTTTGACCCGCCGCTTTTTTCAACTCCCTCTATCATCATCGCGATGAGCAGCTTAGGAGATTGCGGATTGTAGGCAACGAACAGGCCATTTTCCTGTCCTTTTTCATCCGCACTTTTCTTCAGTTCTGCTGTTCCGGTTTTCCCGGCCAGCGGGTAGTCTTTCATAAGCGCTGCACGTCCTGTTCCGCTTGGATCCTGGATTACTTTGGCCATTGCGGCTGCGACCGTGCTGGCTGTTTCTTCACTCATGATAGATTCTTTCAGCACCTGCCCCTTTTCCTCTTCTTCCAGGAGTACAGGCTTGATCATGGAGCCTTTATTGATAAAAGGTGTGTATGACGCTGCGAGATGGACAATGCTCATTTCGACCTGGCCCTGGCCGTAGCCCGAATCAGCGAGCAGGATTTCAGTATCCAAACCGCCAATCTTGGATTGTTCCAATGGGAATGCGTATGGAATTTCCTCTTCAAACCCGAATTTCTTGAGGCCGGCTGAGAACTTTTCTTTTCCCAGTTCAAGCGCCTGCTGGGCAAAATAGATATTATCCGAATACATCATCGCTTTTTCAAAGTTAACCGGCCCACCTGGATCTTTGACACGAGTGACTTTATAGCCGCCCCATGAAGTGTCTTTCTGCCATTGGAGGCCGTTCACTTTAATCGTTTCATCAAGCGTTAATGTCCCCTCTGTCAATCCGATTGCTGCTGTCAGCGGCTTCATCACGGAACCTGGCGCATAGGTTTGCTTAAAACGTGTGAGAAGCGGCATGTCCTTATTCGCTTCAATCGCCTTCCATTCATCCGCGGTAAAACCGAGTGACGCCTGGTTCGGGTCGAAGCTCGGGCTGCTGACGAGTGCCAGTGTATTTCCGGTTACCGGATCGATCGCTGAAGCAGTTCCCGGTTTTCCTCCCAGTTCAGTGTAAAGAGATCTCTGCAGATTCATATCAATGGTAAGCTGAATCGTTTCACCGTTCTCTACCGGCTTTTCAGCGAGAACAACTTCGGAACCGTCTTTCTTTTTAATTCCGATTTTGATTCCGTTTGTCCCTTTTAATCGTTCTTCTAGGACCTGTTCAAGTCCTCTCTTACCGATTATATCGGTGCTTGAATAGCCTTCACGCTCTTTCATTTCATCTGCTGTGATTGTTCCAACATATCCGATAAGATGGGCTGCTGACTCACCCATTGGATAGACTCTGCCTTTGATATCCTGCTTCAGGACGCCTTTTAGTGTGAACACCTTGCTAAGCGTTTCCTGATCATCCGGGGACACCTTTTTAATAGGCACAAAGTATCCTGGCTGCACCCAGCTGGCGTTCAAGCTTTTATTAATCTGCTCTTCTGACATTCCCAATGCAGCAGACAAACCTTTGATGGTCTGTTCCTTCTGGTCACCCATCTGTTCAGGAACGACACCGATTTCATAAAGGGTGCCATTTAAGGCAAGCGGGTCACCTGTCCGGTCCACAATATCCCCGCGCTGTGCCGGAACAGTGGAATAGCTGATTTTATCCTCTGGCCCCAGCTCCGGGAAAATATAAGTCGTATCCCAGGCAACAAACCAATTGTCTTCCTCTTTCGCTTCTTCCTTCACAAGCTTGGCATCATGAGTAAACTCAATTTTGCCGGCAGCACTGTCCATGCTTGCTGAAAAAGGAAAACTCGCCTTCTCTTCTTTTTTGTATTCCTTTTCCATATCCGGCTTGTATGTTACCTTCAGATTATCTATCTCTAAATCCTTGTAGACCTTTTCATAGCGGGCTGCAAAATCCTTTTTGCTGATCGACTGCTTCGCATCCTCTGACAGGAATTCATACATTTTCTCAAACTCCTGCTTATTCCAGTGCTCCACATACTGCGAAAAGCGATCCTGCGGCTTAATCTCCTTATTGCACCCGCTCAAAGCGGCCAAAACCAGGGCTGCAAAAACAAAAAACAAGACCTTTTTCATACATCACCCTCCCTATTACTATATTATCATTTAATTGGAGAAATTTCCTAGTGACAGCCTCTCGCAAAATTTGTCGAATGTGAACTTTGCAAATTGAGTGGGGAAGGTTGCAAAAAGATGGGTGATTCTGCAAATAGAAAGGGACTTTGTGCAAATAGAACAGAAAAATTGCAAATCAGCTGCCTGCTTATCATTTAATTGGAGAAATTTCCTAGTGACAGCTGCCACCAAAAGTTTGCCGAATGTGAACTTGTCACTTAAGAGTTATACATCGTCTATCAAATAAAAAGGGATGCAAACGATATAAGTTCGCATCCTTCTAGTATTTAATGGAATTTTCTTCAAAACCAATTCAGTATATAAACATACAAAAAGGCCATCCCCGTAACAGAGAGAAAGTATGCCCCATTCCATCTGAAGGCAACGGTCAGCCCGTTTTTTTGAACACATTGGCTGATGATGATATTCATGGCGTTTAGAGGTGAAATGGAAGAAGAAAGCATCCAGGTGAATATGCACATAAATGCCACACTGACTACCGTAATGTCAGGCATTTCCGTAAAGTTCAGCGAGGTTAGGATCAGCGGAATGACTATGATTTGATGGACTCCAAGAAAGGCCATGAACGTTACAAAAAGGATGATAAACAAAAATAAAATACCTATAGACTGCTGTGCTGACCAATGCATGGACCGTTCCAGCAGCTGTTTTACAGGTGTATGTGATACAGCGTTGCCAAAAAGGCCAGCGCTTAAAAAGAGGCAAATCTCCATCTTCTGTGCCAGTATTTTACTCTTATATAGTGAAATCTCTTCCTTTACAGCCTTTTTTTGATTCCGAAGGATCATCCAGCCTCCAGGCACAATGCAACAGACCATACTTACCAGCAATAGCATCGATTTTTGGGTAACCTGCTCCATGACTATCAGCAGGAGCACCAGACCAAAAACAAAGCCCGCCAGAGCATACAGATCCCTTTTTCTGCGTTTGTCAGGCGCTGAGCTTTCCGCTTCTCTCTCAAGTGCAGCCGCCTCCGCCAAAGCTCGAGCCGGACGGAATAGAATAATTCCCACAGCCATCTGCAAAATGGCAAAAAAGACACCAAATGCTACATATGAAAGATAAGTTATATTTAGATAAAACAAAACAATACCTACTGAAGCAAAGAAGGGCGACCAAATAACAGCCGGTGTAAATCCTACATAGTAAGACCTTGATAATAACTTGGATGGAATTTTGATGTTTTCGACAAAGCCGTGTACAATCCTTAAGGCCCCCATGTTCAAAATGGGAGCCAGAGTCAGCATAAATGAACTTATGCCATAGAAAGTATGGGCGGGGCTGTTTTTCAGCTCATTTAAATACGTCATTACTGTGTCAATGATCCCTTCTCTTCTTAGAGGGATGGACAGAAGCGGAGCCAGAATGAGAATGGCCAGCAGGGCCATATTCTGAGTGATGCCCTCGATCAGCAGCATGCCCCTGTCTCCGACTGCATAATGAATGATAATCCCCGCTGAGAATAGTCCCAGTGTAAATATCCTGCCCTTCCTATCCAACAAAGGCATCATGGTGAAAAATACAGCTGCAGCCGCCATTTTAAAAATTATGCTAATGTACAAATTGGGCACAAATGCCTCAAGTATATAAAGAAAACACATACTTAATACGAGAGAAAACCGTATCATAGAAACCCTTCTCTCTATTATTTAACTCCACTGGAAGGACTTTTAACCGTAACCGGAGCATGACTGCTTAAAAGATTCATAAATTCATTGCCAAGCTGATCTGTTGAAGCTTTCCCGCCAAGATCCGGAGTTAGTGCACTCTTGTGATGGAGCAGTTCTTTCATCGTTTTCAGGATGGCGGTTCCCCAGGCCGGTTCACCAAAATGATCCATCATCTGGCTGACGGACCAGATGGCAGCCAGAGGGTTGGCAAGACCTTTACCGGCAATGTCTGGTGCGGATCCGTGAATAGGCTCGAACATGGACGGAAACTCCCTTTCAGGATTGATATTCGCTCCCGCAGCCAGCCCGAGTCCACCTGTAATCGCAGCACCCAGATCGGTTAGAATGTCTCCGAATAAATTGGAGGTAACGACAATCTCAAATCTTTCCGGCTGCTGAACAAAGTAGAGGCTTGCTGCATCCACCAAATAGGAGTAAGTTTTGACATCCGGATATTCTTTCCCTACTTCAATAAATACCTCATCCCAGAACACCATGGAATAATTCAGTGCATTGGCTTTACTGATGCTTGTTAAGGTCTTTTTCTGTTTGCGGGCTTCTTCATATGCATAGCGAATAATGCGTTCTGTTCCTTTCCTTGAAAACACACCGGTCTGCAGGACTACCTCCTCAGGCTTTCCTTTGAATAGCCAATCTCCTGCTCCGGCGTATTCCCCTTCGCTATTCTCCCGTATCACCAGAAAGTCGATCTCTTTTTCCCCTTTGTTTTTAAGCGGTGTCAGCTCCGGGTGCAGAAGTTTAATAGGACGAATGTTTACATACTGATCAAATTCCTTCCGGATCTTCAGAAGCAGGTCCCACAGTGAAATATGGTCCGGTACACCAGGGTAGCCTACTGCCCCTAAATAGATCGCATCAAATTCTTTTAGTTGGTGAATCCCATCATCAGCCATCATCTTTCCATTATCCAAATAATACTCGCAGCCCCACGGGAACTCCGTAAACGAAAAAGATAGACCGGGATCCAGCTCCTCCATTTTTTTTAACACTTTCACTCCTTCTGCCACAACCTCCGGGCCGATTCCATCCCCAGGGATCAGCGCAATTTTCCAATGCTTCATCTCATAACCTCCTATGCTTTTGGGCCACCGGCAACATACAGGACCTGACCGCTAATAAAAGAGGATGCCGGACTTGCAAAAAAGCTTGCGGCCTGTGCGATATCTTCTGGTGTACCAGCCCTATTAACCGGAATTTGCTTTACTTTGGATTCAATTAATTCCTGAAAGGAAATGCCAAGCCGTTCTGCGACTGCCTTTGTCATATCTGTCATAATAAACCCGGGGGCAATGGCATTCACGGTAATATTGTATTGTCCCAGTTCAATAGCCAGTGTTTTCGTAAAACCCTGAATCCCGGCCTTTGCCGCTGCGTAATTGGCCTGCCCCCTGCTTCCCAGGGCTGATACGGAAGATAGATTGATGATTCTTCCATATTTGTTTTGAACCATTAATTTCTGGGCATATTTACTGCAAAGGAAAGTACCCTTCAAGTGAACATTCATAACGCTGTCCCAATCATCGGCATTCATTTTAAATATCAGGTTATCCCGGATGATTCCGGCATTATTGACTAAAATGTCCGCCCTTCCATGCCTTTCCTCTATATGAGAAAAAAACCGTTCCACTTCCTGTTCATTGGTGATATCCGCCTTGAACACTTCTGCAGCCAAGCCTTTTTCCTGCAATTCATGTCTGGTCTCATTTAATGCTTCCTCATTAATGTCCACTAAATAGACATAGGCACCTTCCGAGGCCAGTCTTCCGGCTATTTCCCTGCCAATCCCCCTGCTTGCGCCAGTGACAACAGCTACCTGGTTTTCTTGACTAAACAATAGCTTCGCTCCTGTCTATTAAAATTCCTGTACAAATATTCAATCTGCTGTTCGTATTCCTGCACTATATCCTTGATAATGTCTTCTGTCTTTTTAATTTCATTTATTAATCCGATGGTCTGTCCTAATGAGATGACACCGGAATGTTCATTGCCATTTTTAATTAATTCCATATAGGATTCACCGCTTATATATGGAAAGATCTCCTCTAAAGCTGCTCCGCCTTCTTCCTTTTTCAGCAGCTCCAGCGCACGCTCTGTTTTCATTACTCTCATGGCTTTCCCGATTGATTTTTTCACAAGCAGGGTATCTGTTTCCTGAAGCTTTATCAATTTGTCTTTGATTGACTCATGGAGTGCTGTTTCCCTGGAAGCCAAAAACCTTGTACCCATCTGCACTCCTTGTGCCCCTAAAGCAAAAGCAGCAAGAGCAGATTTTCCCGTTGAAAACCCTCCTGCTGCAATGACAGGTATCGAAAGCTCCTGAACAGCCTTTTGAATCAAGGTAAGACTGGTTACATCCTCTTTGCCCGGATGGCCCCCGCACTCATATCCAACCACGACCACTGCATCGCAGCCAATTGATTCCGCTTTTCTGGCAAATCTTACAGAAGGCACGACATGAACGACTTTTATTCCGTTTGCTTTAAGGCTCTCCATATATTTCTCGGGGTTATTTCCAGAGGTGAACACAATGGGCACACGGGCTTCGATTGCCCCTTCCACATATTCATCCATCGGCTTGCGGATTCCAAGAGCGATATTTACGCCAAAGGGTTTGGATGTGAGCTTTCTTGCCGACTCAATATCCTCGAGCATTTCTTCCTTGGAGGAAAAGCTTCCAGCTGTTATAAGGCCGAGTCCGCCTGCATTCGATACCGCGGAAACAAGCGGTGATGTTCCAAGCCCTTGAAGCCCCCCTTGGATAATGGGATAGCGGATGTCAAACATCTCTGTGACAGCTGTTTGCATCATCCCTTTTCACCTATCGACAGCTTAAAGGTTCCGGTGCAATGTCCAATCAGTTCACCGTCTTCATTCATTAGCCTGCCTTCGATTAATACCGTGCTGCGGTTCTGATGAATAATCTCTGCTTCGGAGTATACCGTTCCTTCCATCACAGATTTAAGATATTGAATGTTTAGATGGATTGTCGCAACCTCATCATATCCCAGCGACCTGCCTGCCATGCCCATTGCTGTATCCATTACGGATGCATAGATGCCGCCGTGGACAGAATTTCTTACATTTATGAACTCTTTCTGTATGGGCAGCGCCAGCAGAACATAGCCTTTTTTTAATTCTTTTAGCTCCAGCCCAATAAAGGTCCAAAACGGGCTGTTTTCAAAATCTGTTTTCACTTTCTGCAGATGTTCTGCTGTCATGAAAATAACCCCTTCCCTGCTTCAGTCAGTTCAGTTCGATTGGCTATTACAGAAAGCTTTTGACCTTGAATGGCAAGTATTAGGTTCTCTGCAATCAGCATGGAGGTTTTCCTTGCCGCCTCAAGACTGATCCCGCCAATGTGCGGACTCATGGTTACTTGCTTAAGCTGAAAAAACGGGTGATCAGGAGGCGGGGGCTCATCTGCAAAAACATCGATCCCTGCACCCAGAATACGATTCTGTTTCAATGCCTCTGCCAAATCTTCCTCGTTGATCACGCCGCCCCGGGCAGTGTTTATCAGTACCGCTGTTTCTTTCATAAGCGAAAGCAAATTATAATCTACCAGTTTATCTGTTTCTATGGTTAATGGGATATGTAAGCTTACAGCATCACTTTTAGAAAAAACATTTTCTAAAGAAGTGGTTAGTTCCACTCCTATACGGTCAGCCGCTTGCTGTTTATCTGCATTGATTGTTCTGACATAAGCCATAGCTTTCATTCCGAAGCCATGGACTAAGATCCTGGCAGCTTTTTGCGCTATACTCCCAAAGCCAATAAGCCCCAGCTGCTTTCCTTCCAATTCAAGAGTAAATTCCCCGTCCCTCGACTGAAAGTTTCCACTCCTGGTTTCCCTGTCAAAATAGGCCGTTTTCTTCATTACCGCTAAGAGCAGGCTCACTGCATGTTCTGCTGTTGCCGTACTATTGAGCTTTGGAGCATGTAAAATGGGTATCCCCATCTTTGTTGCATATTCTACATCTATATTGTCAAGGCCCACTCCAGCTCCAGAAATAGCCTTTACTTGATGGCAGCTGTCCAAAATGGCAGGTGTAATCCTTGCCGGGGCCCGGAGGATGATTCCATCAACCTTATTATTCTGAAGGTAGCTGCAAATCTCTGATTCGTTATATTCGGTGAATTTCTTCACTTCAGCATGTTTGTTCAGTACATCCTCCCCATCTGCATGATACATGGGGAGAATCTGAACAATATGAGGTCTGTTCATCTCAACACTCCTTCATGGATATTATGAAACTTGAAGGTTTTCGACTATGGTGGTAATTCCCTGGCCGCCTCCAATACAAAGAGTGACCAGACCATATTTTTCGCCTCTCCGTTCCATTTCGTGAAGAAGCTTTGTCATCAGAATGGCTCCTGTGGCTCCAATAGGATGGCCTAAAGCAATGGCTCCGCCGTTTACATTCACCTTATTAATATCCATTCCGGATTCACGGATGACAGAAAGTGCCTGAGCTGCAAATGCTTCATTCAACTCTATCAGTCCAATGTCATCCATCGATAAACCACATTGCTTTAACGCTTTAAATGTAGAGATGACAGGACCAATCCCCATAATCTCAGGTGATACTCCACTCACAGCCTGGGCAATGATTTTTGCTTTTGGCTTTAAGCCATATTCATTTACTTTCGCTTCATTCATCATCAAAATGACGGAAGCACCGTCATTGCGGCCGCTGGCATTGCCTGCTGTCACGGTTCCATTTTCCTTAAAAACCGCCTTAAGCTTCGAGAGCTTCCCGATATTTGTACTGCGCGGATGCTCATCCACACTAAAAAGCTGTGTTTCTCTTTTTTGCTTATATTCAACCGGGATGATTTCCTTTTCAAAACGTCCAGATTCAATGGCTGCATGCGCAAGCTCCTGGCTGCGAAGCGCAAATTCATCCTGTTCTTCCCTTGAAATAGCATACTTCTCAGCCAGGTTTTCAGCGGTTAATCCCATTGTCAGATTCCCGTATTTTTCGATTGGCTGGGAACAAGGCTGGCTTTCGGTATTCGGGTCCAGAATTTGTGCATTTCCGGCCTGGAATCCATAACGGGCGTTCCGGATATAGTAAGGTGCTGTGCTCATGCTTTCAGCTCCTCCGGCCACGACTACATCAGAGTAGCCAAGCCTGATTTGCATATCCGCATTATTGATGGCCTGAAGCCCGGATCCGCATTGGCGGTGAACCGTGTAGCCTGTAACCTCAATAGGCAGCTCCGCCCTTAAGGCGGCCAGACGCGCAAGATTGGAAGTATCCGCACTTTGCTTGGCTTGGCCAAGGATCACTTCATCCACTTGTACACCCGTATGAGAACGATTCAATACTTCCCGAATGACTTTCTCTGCAAGATGATCAACCGGGACGTCTTTTATCGTTCCGCCCATTCTGCCAATTGCTGTCCGGACAGATTCGACAATATATGCTTGGTTCATGCCTTACACCCCCACATAGGAGGATTCCCGCTTAAGCTCATTCGCAATGATATTGCGCTGAATCTCAGAGGTTCCTTCGTAGATTTTTGTAATTCTTGCATCCCTGTAGTAGCGTTCAATCGGATAGTCTCTCATATAGCCGATTCCGCCATGGATTTGCACGGCTAAGTCTGCCACTTTGTTATATACTTCTGACGCAAATAGCTTTGCAATAGCAGCCTCTTTCACAACCCTCATTTTTTGATCGGTCATCCAGGCAACCCGGTACGTCATGGATCTAAGCACTTCGATTTGCATGCTGATGTCGGCCAGCATATGCTGAACAGCCTGCACCTCGATGATCGGCTTGCCAAATTGCTCCCGTTCCTGGGTATATTGCAGGCAGTGCTCAAGAAGCTTTTCACAGGAGCCAAGGTTTCTGGCAGCCAGGCCAGCGCGGCCATTGGCCAGGATTTTCAGTGCATTGATATATCCCTGTCCTTCTGTACCAAGAATGTTCTCGGCGGGAACCTCCATATTCTCAAAGAAAAGCTCAGCCGAATGGGAGCCTCTTAACCCCATTTTTTGTTCGACACTTCCAAGGACAAAGCCGGGGAAGTCTTTTTCAACTATAAAGGAGGTAATTCCTTTCGCTCCTTTTGCCCGGTCCGTTACTGCCATCACGGTAAAAACGTGCCCGTCAACTGCATTCGTAATATAATGCTTGGATCCATTTAATATATATTTGTCACCTTTTCTGACAGCAGTCGTTTTCAGTGCCGCTGCGTTCGAGCCAGCGCTCGGTTCCGTTAAAGCAAAAGCGCCGACCCATTCCCCGGTTGCCATTTTCGGCAGGTATTTTTGCTTTTGCTCTTCTGTTCCAAGCTCCACTATTCCGACAGAGCCGATTCCCGTATGTGCCCCTATTAAAGTGGTATAGCCATTATGTGTTTTGCCAAGCTCTTCATAAATGGCGCACTTTCCGACCATGTCTAGCCCGAGCCCGCCATATTCTTCCGGAATGCTTAATCCGAATAAGCCCATTTCCTTGGACATCTCCACCAGCTTTTCCGGTATCATATCTTTCTCTTCAATTTCCATCGCCAATGGTTCTGCTTCTTCTTTTACAAATTTACGCACATTTTCTCTTAAAAAATTTATATCTTCAGAAAAATTAAAGTCCATTTCTGTCTCTCCCTTATTGGTTAGTAAACTCTGCCGTTCTTTTTTCCAGGAATGCTGCCGTACCTTCTCTTTTGTCCTCTGTCCCAAAAGCTACAGCCTGTGAAAGCTTCTCAATCAGCATGGCTGTCTCCAGGTCAATATCATAGCCTTTGTGGACTGCAAGCTTTGCCAGCTTGATTGCAACCGGGCCTTTTTTAAGAATCTGAGAGGCAACCTCCTCTGCTTTCGCATCCAATTCATCATCGGCTGCAAGGTATGTGACCAGACCGATTCTTTCGGCTTCTTCTCCATCTATGATTTTGCCTGTCAGGATCATATCAAGTGCCCTTCCCTTGCCAACCACCCTGGACAGGCGCTGTGTTCCGCCTGCTCCAGGAATGATGCCCAGGTTAAGCTCCGGCAAGCCGAATTTTGCTCCCTTCGCTGCGATCCGAATGTCACAGGCAAGGGCCAGCTCGCACCCTCCACCCAGTGCATACCCCTTTACAGCTGCAATCGTTACTTTGCCCGATTGTTCGATTTTTTTGTAGAGCCCCTGCATGCCCGGAATCAATGCCTCAAGCATTTTTCTTTCATGAAGCTGTTTTATATCCGCTCCTGCTGCAAAGGACTTTTCCCCTGCTCCCTGGATGATGATGCATTTCACCTCATCATTTGCTTCTGCCCAGCTAAAGGCATCTCCGAGCTCCTGGAGAGTCTCCTGATTTAATGCATTACGCTGTTCAGGACGGTTAATGGTCAGCCACATAACCCCCTTTTCGATTTGAATAAGCAGATTTTCGTATTGATGCACGTTCTCACCCCTTAAGAATATTGATAGAATCCACTGCCGCTCTTTTTCCCCAGCCGTCCGGCTTTTACATATTTGATAAGCAGCGGACAAGGGCGGTACTTTTCCCCAAGTGTCTGGTATAAATACTCCATATTGCGCAGCCGGGTATCCAGGCCTACTAAATCCGCCAGTGCAAGCGGGCCCATCGGGTGATTAAGCCCCAGCTTCAGAGCTTTATCGATATCTTCAGCAGAGGCTACTCCTTCCATCAGCATGTTCATCGCTTCATTGCCGATCAGGCAATTCATCCGGGAAGTCACAAATCCCGGAAATTCATTCACTTCAACGGTTTCCTTCTTAAGCTTTTCACCGACTTCTTTCACTATGCGGACCGTGTCATCAGATGTTTCCAGTCCACGGATAATTTCAATCAGCTTCATTTTGTGGACCGGATTAAAGAAGTGCATGGCCACGACTTTATCTGGCCGTGATGTTTGTGCCCCAATTTCCGTCGGGCTCATTGTTGAAGTATTTGTGGCCAGAATGGTTTCCGGAGAACAGATGATGTCCAGCTTTTTAAAGATATCAATCTTCAATTCTATCTTTTCCAGGACTGCTTCAATGACAAGTTCCGCATTTTCCGCAGCAGCCTCTAAATCTGTTTCAAAATGAAGCCGGTCTTTTGCATTCCCATATTGTTCTTCAGAAATAAACCCTTTTTGAAGGCTGCCTTCCAATAAGCTATAAATATCGTTTTTGGCTTTATCTACTATTTCCTGATTAATGTCATTCAAGTAAACTTCAAATCCCGAAACGGCACAGGTATAAGCAATCCCTTTTCCCATTACACCTGAACCTACTACTGTGATGGTGTTCATTCTGTTCCCCCTTAGTTTGATAATGTATTGGCCACTGTATTTCTAGGTACGAACTTTTGATATAAGAACATTGCTGCCAGAATCGCAAAGCCAATGATGTCTGACAAAAATCCCGGGTTGACCATCAGAAGAGCCCCGATAAAAAGAACGGCTCTTTCATACCAATATGAATGGCGGAACAGCCATCCTTCCGCAGCCCAGGCAATCCCAATAATTCCGATGATGGAGGTCGCAACTGATAGAATAATATCCGGAACGTCTCCAACAAGCAGCAAGGTTTCCCTATATACAAACATATAAGGGACAATAAATGCGGCAAGTCCAAGCTTTACTGCCGTTAAGCCTGTTTTCATCGGCTCTGAACCGGCAAGCCCAGCCGCTGCAAACGCAGCCAGTGCTACTGGCGGTGTAATAGCAGATAGTGCTGCAAAATAGAAAACAAACATATGGGCTGCAAGCGGGGATACACCCAGTTCGATTAATGCAGGAATGGTAAGCGGAACCTGTACAATGTATGCCGCAACAGTTGGGAGCCCCATTCCAAGAATGATGCTCGTAATCATCGTGAATACAAGCGTAATAATTAAAATGCCGCCTGATAAATCAATGATCAAGCTGCTGAATTTAAGGCCAATCCCGGTAAGCCCAATAATTCCGATGATAAAACCGGATGCCGCACAGGCAATAGCTGTCTCAATGGCAGCTCTGGCTCCTAAATCCAATGCCTTGAAGATCTTAGAAAAAGATAATCTGGTTGCCCCTTTTAAAGAGGCAACCAATATCGTCACCCCGATAGAGTAGAGACCAGCCTTCATTGGTGAAGAGCCGGATGCAAGCATGACCACAATCACTACTAAGGGGATAAAGAACATGAATCCGGTTTTCAAAACACTCGAAACCTTTGGAAGTTCTTCTTTCTTCAGACCAACGAGCCCCAAACGCCTTGCCCTCATATCGACCTGGAAATACAGGCAGCAGTAATAAAGGACTGCAGGAATTAACGCAGCTATGGCTATATCCATATAAGGCACACCTAAATAGGAAGCAATGATGAAAGCCGAAGCCCCCATGATCGGAGGCATGATCTGGCCGCCCGTAGAGGAAACCGCTTCAACCGCAGCTGCAAAGTGACTCTTATAGCCGGTTTTCTTCATTAATGGAATGGTAAAGGCACCCGTTGTGACCGTGTTTGCAACGGCACTCCCTGAAATTGTTCCCAAAATGGAGCTGGCCACGATCGCCGTTTTGGCAGGACCCCCGCGATATTTCCCCATCCCGGCCACTGATAAATCGATAAAAAATTGACCTGCTCCCGAAACCTCTAAAAACTTTCCGAAGAGAATAAATAGAAAAATAAAGGTGGCTGATACCCCAAGAGGAGTACTGAAAATACCAGTCACTGTATAAAAGAGGTGATCAATAATCCACATCGTGGTAAATTCACGGTGGGAAAGCGACCCCGTAATCAAATGACCCCAAACTCCGTAAACGATGCAAATGAAGATAATAATCACCAGTGTATTTCCAATCACGCGGCGAGTTGCTTCAATCAGCAGCAAGCCGGATATGATTCCTATTGCAATTTCCAGTGCTGTCAGCGGCTCAATATAACTCATCCGCGATGAAATGACCTGGGAATTCATCACATAATAGGAATAACAAGCAATGGACAACATCATAAACAGCCAATCATACCAGGGGATACTTTCATTTTTTACCGCCTTCTTGGAAGGCTTATAAATGGCAAATGTTAAAGCCAGCGCAAATGCAAGGTGTGCCGACCGCTGCAGGATGGATTCGAATACTCCAAAGAAAGCTGTATACAAATGAAAAAGAGACATTAAGACGGCAATAATGGAAATGATTTTGGCAGCCGCGCCCTTTAATAGGCGCAGCTTGCTGTTCAGATTTCCATCTTCGTCATATTCCGCAATCACTTTTGAAGCTTCTGCTTCCGTTACGTCATGTTTAGACATCATTCCACCTTCTTTTTAAAAGGATTATTTTGGTTTATTTAAGTGCCCCGACTTCCTTGTAATATTTTTCTGCACCCGGGTGAAGCTTGCCCACGTTGTTTTGCACTGAATACTCTGCATTAAAGTCTTTCATAATCGGGGATAATGTCGTCCATGTATCTTTTTCTTCTACCATCATTTTTGTCAGCTTATAAACCGACTCTTCGTCCATTAGATCATCATTAACCAGCAGAACCGTATAGCCGGCAACCGTTTTAACATCTTCTTTCACATTCGAATAAGTTCCGCCTTCAATGTCATATTCCAAATATCCTTCATTTAACTCATGCAGGCCTTTTACTGTTTCATCATCCAAAGGAATCAGGCGGATTCCGAGGGTTGTATCCAGCTCCTGGAAAGTGGAAACCGGTGCAGAAACCATCCCTACAATGGCATCGATATGCCCGTCACGCAGAAGGTCGGCTCCATCAGCCGTTCCGATATATTCAATGCCGCCAAGATCGTCATAGCTCATGTCATTCAGCTTTAAAATATCCAGGAATGCCAGCTCTCCGCTGTATCCTTTAATTCCCGGGCTTACCTTCTTTCCCTTTAAATCTTTCACGGACTTTATATCAGAATCTGCCCGAACAACGATCTGGAATACATTTGGATACAGGGTTGCAACCGTGCTGACATTATCCACTTTTTCTTTAAAAGCATTGATTCCGTTCAATGCCTCAGGCACTGTTTGGCCATTACTGAATCCAAGAGCAAATGTCCCCTGACTTAAGCCCAACAAATTGGAAACAGATCCGCCCTCTACTACCGTAACGGAGGATTCCGGGTAGACTTCCTTCATTTTCTCTCCCATTGCCCCTGACAATGTGTACCAGAAACCGCCTACTGTTGCAGAACCGAAAGCCATATCCCGCGGGGCTCCCTCTGCTCCTCCGCCTCCGCCTCCGCTTCCTTTACCGCTGCTTCCCGCCTCATCCGAAGAACAGGCTGCCAATACGACTAACATAAAAGCCATTAAAACTGCCAATAATTTTTTCAACTTATTTTCCCCCTTAATTTGTTTCCATTTTGGTTTTTTCCAGCACATGAAATTCCGCATCTGTCATCTCCCGCAACGCTTCGATGGAAACATCGGAAAGCGTTTCTATGAGGTACATTTTTCCTTCAAGAAACTTAAATACAGCATGTTCGGTGACAATCATATCTGCTTTTCTTGTACCGCTGCTTGGAAACGATAATTTTTCCACAATTTTCGGACTTCCATCTTTAGACAAGTGCATGGAAGCAATAATCATCCGCCTTGCTCCCGCAACTAAATCCATGGCCCCTCCCACTCCAAGAATGGTTTCTCCGGGTACTGCCCAATTTGCGACTTCACCGGTTTCATCGACCTGCAAAGCCCCCAGTACAGCGGTATCGATATGTCCTCCGCGAATCATCAGGAACGAATCCGAACTATCAAAGAGGGATGCCCCTGCGTCCATGGAAACGGGCTTCTTACTGGCGCTGATCAAATCCATATCAATGTCGTCATCAGAAGGAGTCGGACCCATCCCGAGAAGACCGTTTTCTGATTGAAGGTAAACCTTTTTGTCATCGAGGTAATCTGGAATAATGGTTGGAATGCCGACTCCTAAATTGACAATTTCTCCTTCCTTCAATTCCTGTGCAACCCTTTTGGCGATTTTAATTCTGTCAGATAGACTCAACGTATCTCCCTCCTTTTTTTACATATTGATTGATTAAGACATAATCTACGTATAAGTGAGGGGTTACCACTTCTTCCGGTGCAAATGCACCAGCTTCCACAATCTCATCCACTTCAGCTATAACCACCTTCGCAGCCGTTGCCATAACCGGATTGAAATTCCTCGCTGTTTTGTCATAAATCAGATTTCCCAGTGTATCAGCCTTAAGGGCTTTAATAATGGCCACATCCCCTTTGATTGCTTTTTCAAAAATGTAGGATTCGCCATCGATCACTTTCTCTTCTTTCCCTTCAGCAAGTTTGGTCCCGGCGCCTGTCTTCGTATAGAACCCTCCGATGCCTGCCCCGCCGCACCTGATGGCTTCTGCCAAAGTGCCCTGAGGAATTAATTCAATCTCCAGTTCACCTTTTGACCAGGCCTTAACCGCATCACGATTAGTGGTAAAGTAAGAGCCTTTCGCTTTTTTCAGCTTACCTGCCACCAGCAGTTTTCCGAGCCCCTTCCCTTCCTCGCCTAAATTGTTGCTGATGACTGTGAGATTATCTTTATCGGATTTCACCAGCTCATCAATTAAGGTAAGCGGTGTTCCCGAAAGGCCGAACCCCCCGACAAGCAATGTGTCGCCGCTTTTAATAAACTGCAGTGCATCAGCAGGATTTAATCGTTTTTTCATTATGTTCCTCCTCTTGTCTCTGGGTTTCCGAGTAATTTATATAAGCAGACAATGATTTGATGGCTGTATTTTCATGAAAGAAGTAAGGTTTCTTTGTTTCCTTTAATATGTCAATGGCCAGCTCCCCCTGGTATCCCTGGGACATGAAAATCGGAATAAAAATACTATCTCTTTCCTCCATCAGCTTTTTCATTTGTTCCGAGAGAATTTCATTTTGATAGTCTACCTGGAATGGGAAAGGAACAATGATATTATCGAAATCACCCGATTTATGAAGCACTTCCAGACAGGTTGTTAATTTTGACAAGTCATCGTATACGATGGTGGTCAAATCTAAAGGATTCATGAATGACTTCTCTATACCTGTAATCGTTTTCATTTTCTGCTGAAGTTTTGATGACAAAGGCTGAAGCTGAATCCCATACTTATCGCATAAATCCGCCAGATAAATGGAAGTAGCCCCTGCCCAGGAAAAGATAGCCGTCCGTTTTCCTGCTGCCTTTTTGTATGTATCAAACAGCCATGAAAGGGCAACAACTTCATCAATGCTTTCAGCTTTTACCAGTCCGGGGTGATTGACCATATCCCATGGAATAGAGTAATCATTGTTTCTTCCAAGGTGATATTTAACGGCAATTCTTGAAATCTTCGAATGGCCGATTGGCAGCAGGATCACCGGCTTCTGTTTGATATAGGCCTGGTGCAGCAGCCGGAAAAAACGCTCTTCCTCGGAAATGGATTCAATGATTAATAGAATGGTTTCTGTTGATGGATCACTAATTAAAAATTCAAAGCAGTCATTAATCGTGATATCCATCTCATTTCCAGGTGACAGCCAATAGGAAAATCCTAGCCCTTTTTCATTCGCATCAAGGACAGCGCGGCCTAAACTTCCTCCATGACTGATCAATCCAACAGATCCCTTATGAAAATTCTTAGGTTCGAAACGGGGTGAAAAAGAGATTCCCCAGTTTCCTATAAAATGATAGAATCCGGGAGAGTTTGGTCCATAAACCGCTGTTTCTGTACCTTTAACAATTTCCTTTAGCTCTTCTTCCCGGGTTATCCCATCCGGACCGCTTTCAGAAAAACCCGAGCTGATGATGATGACACTCTTCACTTGTTTTTTTACACATTCTCTTAAGATGTCAGGGGCATGTTTGAAAGGAACAATTACACATGCCAAATCGACTTCTTCTCTGATCTCGAGTACACTCGAATAGCAGTGAATTCCCGAAATGGTGTCATAATTTGGGTTTACGAGATAAATCTCCCCGGAAAATTTTGATTTTTGAAGATTGACCATGACACGTCCCGCATTTTGATGGAACCTTTCCGAAGCTCCTATTATGGCAATGCTATTAGGGGAAACAAGCGTCTGCAATGATCTCATGATTTTAATAATCCCCCTTCTAATTTTTTCACCTTTCGAACAATGGTAGAAGGATTCACTTCCAGCACACGGGCAATGCCCCGATAGGATTTTTCTGACTGTGACGCTTTATAGATCAGCTCTCTTTCAAGCAGGTCTACAGCCTCTTTTAGCGGTAATAACTGATTTACGACAATGGCTTGATCATGACTCATTCCCTGGTTATCGCTTTTGCTGAATAAAGAAAGAACCTCCTGCTCCCCCACTTCCAGATTCGAAGCTGTTACATATATTCTTTCAATCATATTGACGAGTTCCCTTACATTCCCTGGCCACTGATAATTAGTAAGGACCTGAATGGCTTTTTTGGTGAATTTGAGATGTTTGTGATATTTTGCTGCGAACATTCTTGCATACGCATCAATCAGGATTGGAATATCTTCGACTCTTCTTCTTAAAGGCGGAATTGATATGGGAATAACATTCAGCCTATAAAATAAGTCCTCCCGAAAACTGCCTTCCAGGACTAATTCTTTAAGATCCCTGTTTGTAGCGGCAATTACACGCACATCAATCTTTGTCGTTTTGGCTGAACCTACCCGGGTAATCTCCATTTCCTGCAATACCCGAAGCAGCTTGACTTGCAGGTGGTTTGGGATTTCCCCAATCTCGTCCAGAAAAATAGTTCCATTATTCGCTTGTTCAAATAAACCGGCTTTTCCCTTTTTCAGGGCACCTGTAAAGGCACCGCCTTCGTATCCAAAAAGCTCAGATTCCATTAATGATTCAGGAATAGCCCCACAATTCACTTTAATAAATGGCTCTTCTGATCTTGGACTCGACTGTTGAATCAGCTTGGCAATCTCCTCTTTCCCCACTCCCGACTCACCTGATAATAGAACCGTAACATCCACCTTTGCCACTTGCTGAACGGTCTCAAGCAGTCTTTCCATTTCGGGTGATTTGGCTATGAACGTCTCCGATCTTTCGGAAAGGTGCATATTTTCAAGGATTGACTTTGTTTTTGCCAGCTCACTTCTAAGTGCATCGAATTCAGTCATGTCCTTCACATTGATAACAACTCTTTCAATTTGATTGCTGCTGTTCTTAATGGGATTTGCCGTTATAATCAAGGAATTTTTATTGTCTTTGCCTGTTTCCATGATGTTATGCGATCTGCCCTTAGCTTCTACCTGCCGGGCTATATCTTTTATGTAGTCAGGAGTATCTTTCCTTACATCAAATAGCTGCCGAAAACTCTGGTTGCATTTGATAATTGTTCCTGACCCATCTGTGATACAGATGCCGTCTGTTGAGTTATCGAGGATCGTTTCCTGTTCTTTTACTAGCTGCTTGACTGATTCAAGTTCATTGGATACAAATTCTATTTCTGAAATGTCCTGAAAGACGCCAACCGCTCCTACAAGAGTCTCGCCATCATAAAGCGGTGTTCGATGAGTTAAATATTTTCTTTTTCCTACCCGGTATTTTTCTGTATGTCCCCTGCCTGTGCGGATAACATTCAATAATCCGCTTGGAGTGACAACATCAGTTAAAAACTTTCCAATGGCTTTCTCCTTAGTTGTCATAGCCATTTCTTCTGCTGGAGGATTCATTGATGTAATCCTTCCCTCCAAATCGATGGAAAGAATCCCATTATGTGCCGAATTAAAAATAGCATCCATGCGGCTGAGCTCCACCTGAGAAGTTCTGGCATAGGCAGCCAGATACTGTTCTTTTGTCAGGAAGCCGGTGATTTCCCCATTTTTATTTAGAATTGGCCAGATTTCCTGTTCAACGGACTTTATATTCTTTAATTCATCCGTTTCATTAAGGAAACAAAAGTCAGTCTGGTAAATTTCTGATATTGCCTTATTTAGATTTAACAAACCTTCTAATAGATTATGCTCTGTAAAGCATCCCGCCAGCTCATCTCTTACGTTATAGACCAGCCCGCCTTTCATATGGGATTCCAGCAGGGTCTTTGCTGCCTCTTTGATGTAATCGTTTTCAAAAAATTTAATAGAAGTACGAGTCATCGCGTCTTTTACTAACAAATTTCCCGCTCCCTCTGAGTGATTCACTCATAAATTATTAATGCAAGAAGTGTGCCAACATTTAAAAATTCGAAAAATGCTGATATTTCCCGCTTTTTGTAATATTTTAACTATATATTTAGTAGAAAAATGTTGCAATACCGCAACAGGTGTTGCGACAGCGCATTAAAGGGTGAAAAAAACAGTTCTCCACGAGGCAGGAGGACCTATGATTCATTCTTTTCCTTTTTAGCGGTGTTGCGTTTTTGCAACATATCTCGAATTTTATAAATAGATTACTATGACTATCTACAGTTGCCGATAGGCTAACCCAAATTTTTTCTGAAAAACAAATAGGGACTCCACATCAAAGTGAAGTCCCAATAATAACTAGATTAAGAAAATAGTTTAATAAGGAAGCTCAATAAAATCCCCACAACCCCAAAGTCCGAGTCTCCAAAGGTAGTTCCCTCAAATCCTAGTGAGCCAAGAACCGGCAGCAATAAGGCCGGAAGGAATGAGATTAATAGACCGTTGGCAAAAGAACCGATCATCGCTCCCCGTCTGCCTCCAGTCGCATTTCCGAATACCCCTGCCGCCGCACCTGTGAAGAAGTGTGGAATCAGACCTGGCACGATAATTTTCAATCCGAATAATGGAAGAAGGAACATGGAAAGCAAGCCAGCTACGAAGCTGAATAGGAATCCGATAATAACTGCATTTGGCGCAAAAGGGAACACTGCCGGACAATCAAGGGCAGGCTTCGCATCTTTTACCACTTTATCAGCGATTCCTTTAAAAGCTGGAACAATTTCCGCAATCAGCATCCGCACACCGGCAAGGACGACATATACACCTGCTGCAAACGTAATGGCCTGCATGAGCGAGAACACAAGGAAGTTCACTCCGCCGCTCAATTCAGATTCCACATAGCCTTTTCCGGCAATCGGCGCCACAACCAGGAAGAGAATCGTCATTGTCAGAGACATCGCAACAGAGGTATCACGCAGGAATCCAAGTGATTTTGGCACTTTGATATCCTCCGTCGATTTGGATTTATCCCCTACACGCTTTCCGATAAAGCCGGAAACAAAGTAGCCGAAAGATCCGAAGTGGCCGACAGCGATGCTGTCATTGCCCGTAATTTCTCGTACATATGGCTGGACAAGCGCAGGCATGAATACCATTAATAATCCCAGAATAATAGACCCGATAATGATCAGCGGAAGCCCTGTCACTCCGCCGGTTGCAAATACTGCTGAGATCAGGCAGGCCATGAATAAAGTATGATGTCCGGTAAGGAAAATATATTTAAACGGTGTGAAACGGGCAATTATAATGTTCATGACCATCCCGAATAGCATGATCATCGCGGTTTCTTTCCCAAATGTCTGCTGGGCAATCGCAACGATGGCCTCGTTGTTCGGAATAACACCCTGGATATGGAAGGCCTTTTCAAACATTTTTCCGAAAATATCAAGTGAGCCTATTAAGATGCTTGCTCCTCCATTCAGGATGAGAAAGCCCATGATCGTTTTAAGCGTGCCTGATATGACATCGGCAATACCTTTCTTCTGCAGAAGCAAGCCAAACAAGGCGAATAAGCCAACCAGGATGGCGGGTGTGCCCAATATATCATTCATGATGAAATCAAACATGTTAACCCCTCCTTTTTAAATCCTCTGTATCTCTCTTTCATCTGACCAGTTTTTTAGTTATACTGTACTTGTTCTTTATATTTTTCAGCGGGCGGATTTTTCCGCCTGCTCTTTTTTTCTCTATTAGGATAAATGTGATTCCAATGCCGCTTTTAGCTCATTTTGATCAAGGATGTTTGTCAAACCAATGATCGTTCTTGTTCCGTCATCCAAATTGGAAATCAGGTCTTTAGATCCCAGGTAGATGTCCGCTTTTTCGGATTTAGCCGTTGTTAAATCTGTATGTGAAACATCTGCTTCCACACCCAATTGACTTAAAACTGTTTTCACGTTCATTTCCACGATAAAGCTGCTTCCAAGTCCATTTCCGCATACTACTAGAATTTTTTTCATTTTTATTTCCTCCTTAGTCTTGTGAATATTGATTAATAATTTCCAATACGCCAGCTGCTGTATCAGCTTTCTGGAGCTTTTCAAGGTTATCGCTGTCAGACAGCATTTTGGACAGCTGGGATAATGCTTTTAAATGGGTTTCATTATCGATGGCTGCCAGCACAAAGAATAATCTAACCTGATGTTCCGGCTTTTCCGAAAAAGCACAGCTCTCCTTTAATTGCAGAAAGCTCATTCCCAGCTTGTTCACACCAGCTTCAGGGCGGGCATGAGGAAGGGCAATTCCAGGTGCGATGACGATATATGGCCCCATTTCTTTCACATTTTCAATCATGGCATCAATGTAATTCTGGCTGATGGATTGATCAGCCAATAGCGGCTGTGACGCCATTTGCAGTGCTTCCTGCCAGCTTGCAGCAGAATCTGCAAATTGAATTTTATCGGCGGTTAGAACTTCATTTAACATTGGCTTTTGATCCACCTCACTTTTTGCTTCTTTATTTGATTGATAGTAAACTTTCAATTCCTGGATCAGCATGCTTTCGTCTTTTATATCTGCATGCTTCCGGATAATGTCTATCAATGCGTCTATGTTTTCTGATCTAGGCTTTTTTTCTGATGCCTGAACCTGCTTAAGCAGGGATTCCTTCTCAGACGGGTTAAGAATCGGATTTACAATAAACACCGGTACATTTTTCAGGGATACCGGCGTGGTCGAAATGACAAAATCCAAATCAGCCAGGGGCGCTTTCTCATATTCACGGACGGTGTATACATTCGCCACATCGACAAACGGCATGAGATCTTCAATTTGTTTCTGAAGTATTCGGGACGTGCCGATTCCGCTGGCACACACCACAGCCGCTTTTTTGCGGGCTTCCACCCTGACGCCTTCTTTATCAATCCAGCCTCCAAAGTGCATCGCAATATAGGCCGCTTCATCATCCGATACTTTTTTGCCAAGCACGTATTCAAAATGATGAACCACCTTTTTGGTTAGAATAAACAGGTCCTGATAAGACTCCTGTACAGATTTAGATAATGGATTCTCCAGTTCAATCCCATATTTGATTCGGAAATATGCCGGTTTTAAATGAATCAATAGATTTCGTTCAAGTTCCTTGCGGTTTTGAAAAAATACGCAGGCATACTTTTGAAAATCATCGACCATTCCTACTGCTATTGATTTGAGGATAGCAAGGTCCTGATTTTCCAGCTCATGTGTATCATAGTCGCTTATTTTCGCCCCTAACAGGTAAGTTGCAAGATAGCAGGCTTCATCATCAGGAACCTCAATATGGAAACCGCTTTCAATTTTCCGGCAAATAAATTGAGCAGCGGTGTACTCTTTCGTTTCTTTAATGACCTGTTTTTCAACAGGATCCATCTTGATGTATTTTTCCTGGTTAAACCTTTTGATGAGCATAAATATATGGGCGCTTAGCGTCTCCATCACTTCATCTGTGTAATGAACGCCGGAAAATGATTCACTTTCATTCAGAATTTCATAAATCGTCTCTAAATCAGTCCGCTGAAACATTTCAGGTGACAGTCCAGGCGTGTCCTGGATGGTTAACTGGACTTCAGATAATAGATCATTCCAGCCGCGGTTGGTTAAAACCTGTGACAGGAAGTTTATCAGCATTTTCCTCTTATCCTGCTCTTCGCCGGCAATATAGTAGCCTGAAGGTTTATGGAAATTCAACTGAACCTGGAACTGGCTTAGCTGCTTTTTTAATTCCCTGATATCTGCCAGAAGCGTACTCCTGCTGACACCCAGCTTATCCATCAGGTCCTGAAGATAAATGGTTTTCTCACGGGTCAGGATAAGGATGGCAGTCCAGGCCATTCTTTCTTTGCGCGAAAACTCATAACTGCCAGCTTTATCAAACGAATGCAGCCGCTGTTTAATCTGCTGCTTTTCTTCTTCATCGAGAAAAAATCCAGCAGCACGAACATACTTCAGCTCATCTAAACCCTGGTCTTTTAGCCAGCTATTAATTTTGTCAACATCATAATAAACAGTCCGCTTGGAAATCTGTAATTCCTCCATAAGCTCCTGCGGAGAAACATGTGTAGGTGCATGGACCATTTTCGTCAAAATCGCCATGCAGCGCTGGTCAAGAATCATCGGGAGCGCTCCCTCCTTTACCTGATTCTAAATAGTAAGTTTGCAAAAAGTCAGACTTTAAATTCATTGAATTGTCTGCTTACTACGTATTATACTCCTGTACTGCACAAAATGAAGTCCGAATTCTGTAAAGGGGTTTTTGCAAGAGTTGGACTCATATTAGCAGAGAAATAAAAAAAGCGAACTCGCTAATGGCGAGTTTCGCTTTTTTAAATACAACACTAGTCAAAATCTAAAGTTAATTAAATTCTCCCGTTTCTCCTTAAGTCCTCTCACAATCCCCTCATAGCTGAGCAGGTCCCCTGTGAGGGTTTCATTACGATCCTTGATCATTCTCGAGACCTCATCCGGATTCGGTCCTCCCTGGAGGCTGCGGATCTGTACAAAGTATTCAGGGGAGATGATTTTCTTCCACTCTTCCTCTGACAGGGAAACGGGAACATATCCCCTAATAACTTCATTTACATCCTCTACTTTCCAGTCGCACAGCTCTTTCTGTTCTTTCACGGTTTGTTTCGAAATATAGCCGGCAATGGAGTGGGCTTTCCGAAATGGGATGCTGTAGTCTCTTGCCAGGGTGTCAGCCAGTTCGGTGATCGTGATGCACGACTTTTTGGCCATTTCTTTCGCATGGTCTTTATTGACCTTTAAAGTGGCAATCACGGCATACATCAGCTTTAATACCCGATTCGCATTATTAAAAGCGCGATACAGATGGGGCTGCAGATCATCCTCAGTATCGACAATATCGCCGAATGGCGTGTTATGGACCATGTTCATGGCAGCATACGCTTCACCATAGGCGCTGCTGGCAATGGATCTGGAATGCTCAATGGAAACCGGGTTCCGCTTCTGAGGCATTATGCTGCTTACCTGCACGTAAGGGTCCGCCACCTGGAAGGTGCCAAACTCTCTCGTTACATGCTGAAGGAAATCCTGAATCCACCGGCCGGTATTCACCATGCAGGTCATCAGGGCTGATGAGGTCTCCAGCAGGTAATCTGCTCCCGCAATCGAGTCATATGAATTCTCGATAATTCCCTCAAATCCCAGCAGTTCACGCGTGCGGTCTCTGCAAATCGGGAAGCCCGTCGTTGTCAGGGCCGCTGCGCCAAGAGAGGATTTGTTTACGGTTTTATAGGCTGCCCACAGCCGGTTGATATCCCTTTGAAGGACATCATAAACAGCCAGCAGGTAATGCCCCAACGTGGTCGGCTGGGCCGGCTGTGTATGGGTATACCCGGTCATATAGGTCTCTTTATGCTCATCCGCCTGCTCAAGCAATGCCTCACTAAGCTGATAGGCACTGCCCAAAAGCTGGAGCAGGTGTTCTCTCAGGACCAGCCTGTACATCGCGATGCCCATATCATTTCGGCTTCGGGCAATATGGATTTTCCCGGCCAGCTCATCGCCGATCTCTTCTCCTATTTTCGCTTCCATCATAAAAAAGAGATCTTCAAATTGAGGCTGGTAGGATAATGAGCTTGTGTCTGACATTGCCACTTTATTAATTCCTTCGAGCATAGTTCTTGCTTCATCTTCCGGAATGATTCCCTGTTCTGCCAGCATGATGACATGAGCCCGGTGGATATCAAACATGACATGAAACAGATAATCCCTCTGGTCATTGAAAACCGGCATCAGCAGTTCTTCTGCATATGTTTTGCCTGGAAAGACATGGCCTTCATTTTTAATAAACTCTTCTAATTTGCTCATTTTTTCAACTCCGTTTTATGACAATGATTCCGACCAAAGCTTCTGGAGGCTTCTTCAATGAAATAAGCTATGGAAATAAATATATCTTAGTATATGCGTGGGCAATTAAAATGCTGATATTGCAGCTATTGTAAAAGGCACTTCATCCAGCCGGAATAAATCTTTAACGGGATTGGGATCAATCCGGGTTTCCATTAGATGGACAATTGAATAACTTTTGTCCCCTCGCCCCTTGGTGACAGGCACTAGCCGAATTTTGTCGATTGTGAACTTTGCAAATTGAGTGGGGAAGGTTGCAAATAGATGAGGGATTTTGCAAATAGAAGGGGATTTTGCGCAAATAAGACGGGAAAATTGCAAATAGCTACCTTCTTCCTGCAAATAGAGAAACCGTGGAAGTGCCCGCGGCTAATAGAGGTGGAGAATCTGCAAATAGAGCACGAAAACTTGCAAATAGACTCCCATCTAAAAAGAGGTATATAGACATTTATATCGAAAATAACTAAGTAAACACAGAAAGGAGAGCTATACTTGATTAGTAAAAGCCTGAAAGTCCCCGAATTGAACCTCCAGCTTGAAGCGTTGGTAAGAAGAATCCCCGAACAGCACCCCTCACGTGAGAAAGTGATCTCAGAATATAAAAAGAGAAGCGCGGGATTTAAGGGAGAAGAAAGATTATTTTATTACTTAAGCTTTCTGGAACATAAAAAGTATTGGATATTTCATGATTTGCGGTTATCAAACGGATCGCAATTTTTTCAAATCGATGCATTGCTGCTCACGGCAAATTTTGCACTCATATTGGAAGTTAAAAATTGGACAGGCACCTTGATTTTCAACCCTCAATTCCAGCAGGTCATCCGCATCCAAAACGACAAAGAAGAAGGATTTCCAGACCCCATTTCACAAGCCTGGCATCAGACGAACCAGTTTAGAAACTGGCTTGATCTTAATGGGTTTCCTCGCATTCCTCTTGATTTTTTAGTTGTAATCAGCCATCCTTCCACCATAATTAAGGCAGAGACAGATCCGCTGCAAATATCTAAGAAAGTCTTACACTCTCATCACCTTTTATCCAAAATGAATGGCATTGAAAATAAGTACCCTCAGGAAAAAACTGATTCTAAGGAGATTCGGAAGCTATGCCGGACTTTGTTAAAAAAACATACCCCTGTACAATCCGAGATTCTCGAGCACTTCAATGTCTCAGCTGAAGAAATTCTGACTGGTGTCAGCTGTCCTAAATGCACTTCCCTTCCGATGATATTCCATTGGGGGAAATGGCACTGTCCAATGTGTTTATTTTCCTCTCACTTAGCCCATGAGGCTGCAGTCCAAGACTACTTCCGGCTTATTAAACCGGCAATTACCAACTCGGAATTCCGCTCTTTCACCCATATCCCATCCCCCTATACTGCTTCAAGAATACTCTCCAGGATGAACCTTTCTTCTAAAAGAAATAAAAGACACCGTATCCACGAAAAAACACTTGAACAGTGATACACCTCACAATTTTTTCCAATAAGTTAATTTATAATTAAGCTGAATTGAGGTGCTAATATGGAAAAGAATTGGTCTATTTCACTTGAGCATGGTAATTACGCTAGTGATGTGGAGCTTCTCATCAACGATACGATGGCGGCAGTAAGCCAGACAGCTAAAGGGTATTATGTCAATATAGTCACACCAGCTGAGTTAGGAAATCCCGATAACTACCTAACTGAAGCACTGCTCCTATACTTCGGAAATAAAGTGGACTCTCAATTTATCGATCAATGCGGATGCGGGGGGTATGTTTTGAGGGTATGGAAAAACAAGTGAGGGACCTGACCATTTTGTGTGATTATAAGAACCGGCATGTTATTTTAAATTACTATTATGAAGATGAACTTATCGATCGGGATGGGATTAGTTTTAATGAGATTTATGTTCATCACGGAACGATTTACTTTATCAAAAATAAAAAACGGATCGTAACCATCAATTCTAAGAAGTATCGTAATATATTGATAGGCGAGGACTTTCAAAATTATTATATTATGCGGAGAGATAAGAATCGGATTGATATCTATTTTCCTTAAACGGGAGCTGCGAAAGCACTGGATGCGCTTTTGCAGCTTTTTTTATTTGGTGAGGAGTGGTCTCTATTTGCAGGAAGCCTGCGTCTATTTGCAGAATCTATGACTCTATTTTCCAGTTGATTATCGTATACTGTTCCCGGATCTTTTGCTGCTCGTCTATTTGCAGGAATCAGCTTGCTATTTGTAATTTTATAGTTCTATTTGCAGAATTCAGCCTGCTATTTTCAGCTTACTCTGTTCTATTTGCAGAATCTCCGGTTTTATTTGCAAATCTACTATGGTGCCGTTTCTGTTCAGTATGCAGTTCGTTTTTTTGCGGAATCCAGTCTGCTATTTGCAGCTTACTTCGTTTTTATTTGCAGAATCCCCAGTTTTATTTGCACATCTACTATGTGTGCCGTTTCCGTTCAGTATGCAGTTCTTCTTTTTGCGGAATCCACGGTTTTATTTGCAAATCTACTAAGCGAGCCGTTTCCTGTTCTTATGCAGTTTGTCTATTTGCAGAATCGAGCTAACTATTTGTACTTAACCTGTTCAATTTGCAGAATTCCTGGCCCTATTTGCAGGTTAAAGCATCTATTTGCAAGTTTCCGCACGCTATTTGCATCGTTCACATTCCGAACCCACGGCCACATAAAAACAGACCCGCCAAATCTGGCGGGTCCCTCACATTTACTCCACTTTAAACCTCTTAATAGAATCCAGCAGTTCCTCCGCCATCCCTGAAAGTGATGCAGCCGATGCCGCAATTTCTTCCATCGACGCCAGCTGTTCTTCTGTAGCAGCGGATACGTCCTGGCTTTCGGCTGTGGTGACTGCGGCAATTTCTTCGATTGCGCTGACGAGTTCCACTACCTGGTCTGCGCCTTCGGCCATGTCCCTGATGGATGAGGAGACTTCTGCGATCTGGCCCGAAACGGTGTCAGCAAATTGCTGGATGTGGCTGAAGGCATCTCCGGCATTGTTCACCAGGTCAATTCCCTTCTCCACTTCAGCCGTTCCCTTTTCCATGGAAGAGATGGCTTTGTTTGTATCCGTCTGAATCGTTGAGATCAATTCGCGGATGCTTTCGGTTGACTTGGATGATTGTTCTGCGAGCTTGCGGACTTCATCAGCGACAACGGCGAAGCCTCTTCCGTGCTCGCCTGCTCTTGCAGCTTCAATAGCTGCGTTTAGTGCGAGCAGGTTCGTCTGGTCGGCAATGGCAGAAATAACATTGACAATCTGGCCAATTTCCTCCGAACGTTTCCCTAATGTATGAACAATGGAACCCAGTTCAGAGACTGTTACATTAATATTTTTCATCTGGTTCGTCGAAAGGTCGATGGCTTCATTTCCTTTTACCACAACTTCATTTGTCTCATTGGCCGTTTTTGCCACGACATTTGTGTTACTCATAATTTGCTGAATGCGGCCGGACATTTCTTTGACGACAGAGGTGCTTTCTTTCACTTTTTCTGTCTGCTGCTCAGTTGCCGAAGCTACTTCCTGGATGGAATTGGCCACCTGCTCTGTTGCCATGTTGTTCTGCTCAGAGCTTGCTGTCAGCTGTTCCGATGAGGATGCAAGATGGACCGCTTTTTCGCTCACCTGGTTGATCAGCTGCTGCAGCGATAGGACCATCTTGTTAAAACTGACACCCAGTTTGCTGATTTCATCGTTGTTCCTGACAATAAACTTCTGGGTCAGATCCCCTTCGCTGACTTTATCGGTTGCAGCGATCAGCTGATTGAGCGGGCGGGTAATCGAACGGACAATAATGTAAGAAACAAGTGCACCCACAAGGACGAAGATGGCAATAAATATGATTGTCGACACTAAGATAGGCTGGACAGCTGACGTCACTTCTCCCAGGTTCATCGTGCCGATTACCTTCATGCCTGTCAGGCCATTGGTGGTGAAGTGCATTTCTTTCTCTACGCCTTCAAGCGTGTACTCAACCTGTCCCTTTTCCTTTTCCAGGACTTCCGGCAGCCAGCTGCCTTCTGCCTGGGTGCCCGGCTTCTCCAGCGGATGTACTAAAAAGCTTCCCTCCGCGCTTAAAATGGCAGGATAGCCCTCTTTTCCAATTTTAATGTTATTGGATAGCTCGCTTAGAGCGGACAGGCTTAAATCAATGCCGATAACGCCAGAGCTGTCGCCAAGCTTTTGGGCTACTGTAATTAGGATATTTCCACTTACAGCGTCAACATATGGCTCTGTAATGAAGGCTTTTCCTTTTGCCTCCATTGCTCCCTGATACCAGGGGCGTGTAGTGGCATCAAAGTCAGCTGGCAGATCTGCACGGGGGTAGATAACCAAATCGCCATTTTCAGAGCCTGCATAAATAGCCACTGCCTCCGGATGGAGCTCTTTATACTGGCTAAAAGCATTTGTTGTTTTATCTAATTCTTCCTCTGTATAGAAATCTTTTTTGATCCGCTTGGAAAAGTAATTTGTATCCTCCATCTTAGGTTTAATAAAGTTCATAATAAATTGATCAAGAATTTTAACATTCTCATCTGCACTCATGGTAATCTGATTCTTTATCTCATCATGTGCCTTCTGATAGGATATGTATCCGATTGAAATAGAAGGAATTAATAGAATAATAATAAATGAAAGCAATAATTTTTTTCTAATCGTAAATGAGAACAGCGACCCTTTTTGTTTCTGTCTTTTCTTTTTCATAGATTTACCCCTTTTAGTAATTTACAGCTTTAACCTGCGAGATGGCGCCTTCCAGCTTCTCGTCAACCACCCTGGCATCGTCAATATGCCTCTGAATCAGTTCCTTCACTTGATCAAAAACAGACTTGGTATCCGCAATCTCATCGGCTACTTCCTCGGAATACCCCTTCTGAATGTTGATCATTTCAATCACTTCACCGACTTCTGATTCAACTGTACGGATCAGGTTCGTGATCGAATCAATTTTGCTGGTAGTTTGGCCGCTCAGTGACATGCCATTTTTAATTAACTCGGTGCTGGCGACTGTTGAATTCAATGTTGCTTCAATATCGTCCTGAATATTTTTCGTCAGGGAGCTGATATTCGCGGTGCTTGTCGCTGTGCTTTCGGCCAGTTTCCGGACCTCATCCGCCACGACTGCAAATCCTTTGCCCTGCTCGCCTGCTCGTGCCGCTTCGATGGACGCATTCAAAGCAAGAAGGTTCGTTTGGTCTGCAATATCTTTAATGACCTGAACAATCATCTCGATTTCTTTTGACCGTTTGCTCAGCGCCTCCATTTTCTGTGAGTTCACTTCCAGCTGCTCTCCCAGCTGCTTAATCAGCTGTTCAGACTTACTGACGGATCCGCGGCCTTCCTCCGAGCTTTTGACCATCTCTTTTGCAGATTGAATCAGATTTCCCCCTTTATCTGATAAAGTGAGGCTGTTTGAAAAAGTAGCTTCGCTATGTCTTTTTACATTTTCAAAACCGTCTTTTATTTTCAGAACCAGGTCGCCCAGCATATAATGCTGACCATTAACTATTTCATGCTGGCTTACTGTAGTCGTCAAATCTTCATTAAAAGAAGTTATTAGTGTCTGATAATATTTTTCTCTGCGCTGAAATTCTTCTTCAGCAAACTGGAGCTTTGCTTCCAGTTCCCGTTTTTCCTCTTCCAGCTGCTTAACCTTTCCTTTTCCGAACATCATTGATCTCCCCATCTCTTATATACTCCTTTATTATATCGACAGAAAACGTGAAATTTTGTGACCTTTTTCACTCTTTTTTTTAATACAATAGTTCTTTATAAATATTTTTAACAAGTAAACAGTAAAGTTCCCAGGAAACACAAAAAAGGAACATGTTAAAAACACGTTCCTTTGCAGGCGTTGCTTTTTACTATTCAGCAAGCTTATGCTCATTTAGCAAAGCCGCCAGGTTTTTTATCGCTTCTTCCTGGTCAGCGCCTTCTGCTGTTATGGTTATCATTGCACCTTTGGGAATTCCAAGTGACATTACACCCATAATCGATTTTAAATTAACAGCTTTCTCTTTATAGCCCAACTTTATCTCCGAATCATGCTTACTTGCTGTCTGTACCAGGATCGTTGCCGGTCTTGCATGGATACCGGTTTCATCAATAACAGTGAATGTTTTTTCAATCATATTCCGTTTTTTCACCCTTTTAGATTATTTAATTATCAAATTACAAATGTCTTTTTTTAGGTGAGCACCTTATGAGAACTGTTTAATTTGTATTTTGCTTTAACAGCTGCCTCATAAAAGGACTCGGACAAAGATGGGTGTGGATGAATCATTTTTGCAGCTTCTTCTATTGTTCCTTCGAGATACATAAAAGCAGATGCCTCAGCAATTAATTCTGTAACGTGTGAGCCTGCCATAACCGCTCCGATAATTTCACCGTATTTTGCTTCGTAAATGATCTTCGTAAAGCCTTCCGGCTCCCCAGCACTCAAGGCTTTACCAATTCCAGCAAAATCGAACCTTTCTACTCTTACATCCAGCCCTTGCTTGCGCGCTTCGTCCTCTGTTAATCCTACTGATGCAATTTCAGGAAGTGTATAAATGCAGCGGGGCATTACTTTATAATCAATTTTTTCGTTGCCGCCTGCCGCATTGGCAGCAGCTACCGTACCTTCCGCACTTGCAGCGTGTGCTAATTGCCAGCCGCCAATTATATCACCGACAGCATAGACATTCGGCAAGCTGGTTTCCAATCTGTCATTAACCTTTATAAATGGCCCATTATGTTCAATGTTTACCTCTTTAGCTGCTGAAAGATTCGGACGGCGGCCTGTGCAAACCAGTAGTGACGCTGCATCAAACGATACTATATTTCCCTTTGAGTCACTGCATTTTACTTGTTTCAAACCGCCAGTCTCATTTACATCCTGGACACTGACGCCAGTATGTATTTTGATGCCTTTCTTTTTTAATGATTTTGTCAGAAATTTGGAAGCCTCACTATCTTCAGAAGGCACAATCTGACTGGCTGCTTCTATAATGGTTACATCTGATTTTAGAGATGCGAAGATTGTTGCAAACTCAACCCCAATTACTCCGCCCCCTATAATAATCACCGATTCGGGTATCTCTTCCAGATCAAAGATCGTATCACTCGTTTCGTATTGAACTGCTTCAAGACCTGGAATCTTGGGAATAGCTGGAGTCGAGCCTGTAGCAAGAATAACCTTTTCGGATTTTAGCACTTTCTCCTCGGAACCCATTGTTACTCTAATATTTCCATCTTTTTGGATCAACCCGAAGCCATTATAAATGTCTATTTTTCCTTGTTTGAGCAGATAGGAGATTCCGCTGCGCAAACGATTTATCACTTCATCTTTTCTTTGTCTCATTTTACTTAGAGATAAGGTTAACTCACCTGAATCGATTCCCCAATCCCTTGCTTTTTCAATTTGTTCAATTATTTCTGAGTGTTTTAAATAAGTCTTAGAGGGGATACAGCCTCTATTTAAACAGGTTCCCCCCAGAAAGTCGGCTTCAATTACTGCTGTCTTCTTACCTAACTCCGCTGCATGAAGAGCGGCAACATATCCTCCAGGTCCTCCACCTATAACAATCACATCATATGTTTTCTCCAAGCTCTCCACCTCCCTACACCAATAATTCGAATGGATTTTCAAGAATGTACTTTAATTCTGTAAGGAAAGCAGCCGCTGGCGCACCATCCATTGCACGGTGATCGAAGGAAAGACTCAGTGTTATCATTGGGCGTACAGCCAAATTTCCCTCAACTGCTACTGGCCTATCCAGAATTCGGCCAACTCCCAGGATGGCGCTCTCTGGCTGATTAATGATCGGTGTAAATACATCGACTGCATACATGCCCAAGTTACTGATTGTAAAGGTTGAACCCTTCAGCTGATTTGGGTGCAATTTATTTTCACGGGCAAGTTTGCCTGCCTCTTTGGCATCTTCCGTAATTTGTGCCAGTCCTTTTTCATTAACATTCTTGATAACAGGAACCATAAGCCCATCCTCAACAGCCACGGCAAGACCAATGTGAACTTGTTCATGCTGAATGATTTCCTCTCCCTCAATGGAAACATTGACTCCCGGGTGTCTGGAAAGTGCCTTCCCTGCTGCTTTAATTAGAATATCCGTAAAAGATAAACGGAGCCCAGTCTGTTTCTCAATGACAGGCAATAACGAAGTTCTAAGTTCCTTAACCTTTGTCATGTCTGCATCTGTAGTAAGTGTCACATGAGGTGCTGTATTAACACTTTCAGACATCCTTTTAGCTATAACCTTCCTCATCCCTGACATCTGTTTGCGATTCGGCTCTGCTGCTGCAGTACTCGAGGTCCTGTTATTTACAGCAGTAGAGATATCACTTTTCAAAATCTTGCCATTAACTCCGCTTCCTTTAATGTCACCAAGAGGCACTTGTTCTGAAGCTGCCACTTTACGCGCAAGCGGGGTTGCCTTAGGTGAAGAGGATGCCAAGTGAGCCAATACATCCTTTTTCTGGATCCTTCCCTTAGGACCACTTCCCTGGATAAATACTAGCTCTACATCATTCATCCGGGCTTGTTTACGGGCAGCAGGTGTTGCCCTGACCTTTTCGCCTTCATTGGATGCTCCAGCTTCTTTAGGTACTTCCTGTTTTTCCGTAACAGGTTCTTCATCAGGACTTTGGCTTTCAGCTTCTGTACCTCCTGAAATACCGGGAGAATTTTCAGGTACTTGCTCGTTCTTTTCTCCAATGTATCCAATTATTTGGTTAACAGGCACCTGGTCATCTTCCTGAAAGTACTTTTTCAGCAAAACTCCCTGGTCGTATGCCTCAACTTCAATATTAATTTTATCGGTCATGATCTCAAAAAGCGGTTCACCTATCTCTATTGAGTCGCCTTCTTCCTTAAACCATTGAAGGAGAGTGCCGACCTCCATGGTACTGCTGAGTTTAGGCATAAATATTTCTTTAGCCACCGTATCCCCCTCCTTCTTATTTATACTTTACCGTTTCTTTAACTGCTTCAATAATGTCTGGCACCTGTGGTATAGCAGCTTTTTCTAATTTAGGGTTGTACGGAATGGGAACCTCCTTGCCCCCAAGGCGTTTAATTGGAGAATCCAGATAGTCAAAGGCCTCACTCTCAGCAATTACACTGACTATCTCCCCGCCAATGCCTCCGCGCTGCACGGCTTCATGTACAACTATTAATCTGCCAGTCTTTTTAACTGAATTAATAATGGTCTCTTTATCCAGCGGTACTATAGTTCGGGGATCGATTACTTCGGCACTGATGCCCTCTTTTTCGAGTTCTGAAGCCGCTTCAAGCGCCTTATGAACCATAATTGCTGTAGCAACGATGGTCACATCGGTGCCTTCACGTTTGATATCTGCTTTACCCAGTTCGATTGAATATGCTTCTTCAGGAACATGGGAAGATGTTTTGTACAGAAGTTTATGCTCATAAAAAATGACAGGGTTATCATCATCAATTGCAGCTTTTAACAATCCTTTTACATCGTAAGCTGTTGAAGGCTGAACTACTTTTAATCCAGGAATATGAGCCATCCAAGCTTCAAGACTTTGTGAATGCTGGGCTGCCGCTCCAGTTCCGGAGCCAGCAGGGGTTCTTAAAACCATTGGCACCTTGCCTTTCCCTCCGAACATATAACGGGTTTTGGCAGCTTGGTTCACCATTTGATCCATGGCAATGGTAATGAAATCGGAAAACTGAAGTTCTAAAATAGGGCGCATTCCAGTTAAAGCAGAACCAACCGCAGCCCCTGCAATGGCCGCCTCAGATATCGGTGTATTGCGAACACGCTCCGGCCCGAATTCTTCTATCATTCCACGAGTAACTCCAAAAGCTCCTCCGTAAACACCAATGTCTTCACCAAGGATAAAAACATCATCGTTTTGCCGCATCTCCTGGCTCATTGCCTCGCGAACTGCTTCCAAATAAGTAATCTCTCTAACTGCCATTATTTTCATCCTCCTCCTTAGGCATATACATCTTCCAGTAAGCTATCCATTGATGGTTCCGGACTATTTTCTGCAAACTTTACTGCCTCTTCTATGGCCTGATAAGCTTCATCCTGCAGCTGTTTTGCTTCTTCCTCAGTGAATATTTCTGCATTGATCAGGGTTTCTTTAAAGCGTTTAATGCCATCTTTCGCTCTCCACTCCTGCTCTTCTTCACGGGTGCGGTATTTTTTTGCATCACTCTTGGAATGTCCTTTCCAGCGGTACGTTTTCATTTCAATTAGAGTCGGGCCTGCTCCATCCCGCGCATTTTCCACAGCTTCATTTACTGTATTAATGATTTCAATCATGTCATTGCCGTCAACGACCTTTCCTGGTATCCCGTAAGCACCCGCGCGATCAGCAATATTTTCTATTCTGGTCATGTCTTTAACCGGTCCTGACATGCCATATTGATTATTCTCGCAAATAAACACAACGGGAAGATCCCAGATAGCCGCAAGATTAACAGATTCATGGAAGCTTCCTTCATTTGAAGCTCCATCTCCAAAGAAGCAGAGCACTACATAATTTTCCTTCTTCATTTTCGAGGTTAAAGCTGCTCCTACAGCAAGAGGGAGACCGCCGCCGACAATGCCGTTTGCACCCAGATTGCCTTTTTCCACATCCGCAATATGCATCGAGCCGCCCTTCCCTTTACAATAGCCTGTTTCTCGGCCAAAGAGCTCCGCCATCATTTTATTGACGTCTCCTTCTTTCGAAATACAATGACCGTGTCCCCGATGTGTACTTACAATTTTGTCCTTTCTTCCGATCACAGCAATTGAACCTGCAGCAGAGGCTTCCTGCCCAACACATAAATGGGTAGTTCCATGAATCATCCCTTTGGCAAAAAACTGATCGACTTTTTCATCAAAGTATCGAATCATCCACATTTCTTTATACAGATCTTTCAACTTATCTTCCGTAATCATTTTAGGCAGTTCTAGCTTTTGCACCTTCATTTTTCATCCTCCTTTTACATTTGTTCATATGTGTTACATTTGTAAAAATCATATAATCTAAACACCAATAAGTCAAGTGTCAACAAAAAAAGGGGGAAAGGGAAAATGTTAAATCTTTTCCTCCTTCTCCCTTTAATAAGTTCGTTTATTATTAAAATTAATTGAAAGTAATAACGGTTCCATCCTGAATAGAAGGGAATTTATGCGGAGAGGCAAATACTGCCCCTGGCAATACATCCTCTAATGGCTCTTGAAAATATATGGAAATGTGCCCCAATTCCTTAAAGTTTTTATTGGCGTGGGATCCAAGTGCTGTAATTGTAAAGGATTCATTATCAAACGAAATAGTTCCGCCTGCTTTTAATGGCTCATCTGTTAAACTTTCAACCTCATGAATTACTGCCATTTCCCTTAGCTCTTTTGGTGCCTGAGGGCCAAATAAAATTACAATCCTGTCTTCTTTAAAGGTTGGCACCAGCACTCCAATTTCTTTTACAACTGTTTTTGTCACCTTATTAACCTCCATTAACCTTACTTTTGTTTTATTTTTATAGTTTGATAACAGGGCTTTTCTCTGGATTTAATGTAAAAAGCTGATCCTGGAGGGATCTCAGTTTCCAGACAGTTGTTTCCTTGTCTAACTCAACATCGTCTTGAGTTAAGAATTGACCCGTTTTAATATCCTTTTTTGCAACGACTTTTCCGCTGATAAGTCCAATAGGGATATGGCCATTGGTTTTCATGTCAGAGTGCGTCTCCAGAACTCCTCTTACAGAATATCCGCCAATTCCATCAACGGACTCTCCAGCTTTAATATCCCGTTTTGCTACGGCCACTGTTTCGGATACAGGTGCTCCAAGCGGATGAATAGAAGAGTCATGCTGAAGAACAGCCTTTGCAATTGTGACCGGTGTTTCTAAACTTGCAAGATGATATGGACGGTATAGTGTGTAATGCGGCCCGTTTCCTACTTTTAAATAGCGTAATTCTTCATCAACCGGCTCCAGCTCACTTTTCACAATGACGAATACACCTGGTGCAAGGCCATCTACATATTCAACAACTCCAAAGTTATTTAAAACCCCGCCATTTTCCTTTAGATTAAGCTTATCAGCCACATCTTCAAGTGTTGCAGAAACCCCATGCATTCCGGTCAGATCCGGAATTAGCCCTGTGGCATTACTCAGCAGATTCATTTCTGCCATCGTTTTTGTTCCATCCTGGAATGCAGCGAGCATATGCGCACTCATATGTTTCCTTTGAGCTTCTTCTCTGCAGACGTCAGGATTGGAAAGAGGATTTAATTTATTATTTTTTCCTTTTCCAGCAACTAATACTTCCAAGCCCATCGTTTTTGCAAATTCATAGAGTTCAAGAGTCGCAGCTGGTTCATCACCTGCTGAACCGGTGTAAACCAGTCCTGCATTATTGAAAAGCTGGTACATGACTGATCCAATAGTAATATCCACTTCTACATTCAGAAGAACAAGGTGTTTTTTGGACCTTAATGCTTCAAGGGAGATATTGGCACCAACTTCAGGAACTCCGGTCGCATCAACAACTACTTCCACGTCTCTTGATTGGATGACCTCCCGATAGTCGTTCGTTACCAAAACCGGATTCCTTTTTTTTGATTGTGAGTTATAGTAATCTGCTGCCTTACGTGCAGCCTCAGTATTTACGTCACATACTCCTGTTACGATCATTCCAGGGATTCTTGAGATTTGTGTAATCATACCGAATCCCATTTGACCTGCCCCTATAACCCCCACCCGGATAGGAGCGTTTTCCCGTTCACGTGTCAATAGTTGCTGATAAATAGACATTTTCCAGACCTCCAGCTTTTTATATTGTAGCGCTTACATTTTCATTGTACGGTTATGATGATGTAACATGCGTTACCAACCATAACATTTAAACAAAATTATTAACATTTGTGAATTAGATTATCATTTGTTCCTACAATGCAAGTTTAAGCCTCAATAAAAGGGATGTCAAGTAAGAACTTTCAAAAAATTTATTTAATTATTTATTTTCGATAAAAGATAAGCTACGCTGAATGATCAGCATAGCTCTGAATTATGTAAGAAGCCCATTTGCCGTAGCTTCATCCGTTATTAGAACATCAATCAATTTTCCTTCAAGCGAAGCCTTAATAGCTTCAACCTTTTCCAGCCCCGAAGCCACACCTATTACAAGCGGTATTTGACTCAATTTTTCAAGTTCCAGAGAGATCACTCTATCATTCCACGGATTCTGAACAGGCTTTCCAAATTTGTTAATAAAGTTGTAGCATATATCTCCCACTATTTCTGAATTACACGCAATAGACTCATGATCTGGTCCCAGATAGGATTTCACCATTGTTGAATGCTCAGGTTTTCCTCCAATTCCTACGACAGCGATATCAGACTTGGCTGCTAAATCAAATGTACTTTTTATTGATGGCTGTCTCATCAAAATTTCCTTAGCTTCCTTTGTATCCACCATTACTGGAATATGCAGCAGTTTATAGTTAGCCTGAAGGATTGAGCCCACTTTAGCCACAATGGAGTTAGAATGAATATCTACATTCTCGTTTCCGACACCTCCTACTAAAGGCACTACCGTTAATTCAGGGTATATTTGGGGCGAATGAAGCACTTTAGCAACCTCATTCAATGTAGTTCCTGATGAAAAACTAATAATCTGTCCGTCCCTAATAACTCTCTGTAAAAAATCACTTACGGCTTCACCCAACTGCCTTTTTGACGATTCCTGCCCGACACTTTCAATACAAACTACTTCCCGGATATTGTATAAAAGCTCAACTCTTCTTTCTAACTGACTGAACTGCTGCAGGCCTTCCTCATGAATGGTTATTTCAACGATCCCCAAATCTCTTGCTTTCGTTAAATACTTTGAAATCAGGGATCTGCTGACCCCGATTTTCTGTGCAATTTCTGATTGAGTAGCGCCTTCGTTATAATACATTTGTGCTACCTTTACTAAAATTCTCCGATTATCCAGCGTAATCATATTTCCTCCTCTATCGGAAACTCCTATTCTGATTAGATTTTACTTGAAAATACTTCCAATTAGAATAAAGAAGAGAAAACTATGCATCAAAAGCACAATTACTTGGCTCATTTTTGCATAGTTTCTGAGTCCTTTAACAATATTTTAATACATACCGAAGCTCGCAAAGTAGGCAATTACAACTGATAATACCCCTGTTATCAATCTGCTGTAAAGTACAGCAGGAACCCCGTATCTGACCGTTTCCGGCTTGGCTTCTCCAAGTGACAGGCCAACAGGAATGAAGTCGCAGCCTACTTGCCCATTAATGGCGAATAGTGCTGGCAGAGCATAGGCCGGCGGAATGTTCCCCAATGCAATCTGACTCCCAATTAGAACACCCACTACCTGTGCAATAACTGCCCCGGGTCCAAGAACAGGGGATAAAAATGGGATTGTACATACAATAACAATCACTAGCAGTCCCCAGATCGAGCTGGCTAATGGGGAGAGGGAATTCGCAATCACATCACCAATTCCAGTATAGTTTATGATACCGATCAGCATACTGACAAAAGCCATAAACGGAATAATGTTTTTTATTAGCATATCAACCGTATCACGGCCGGCCTGGTAGAATGTCCCCGTGACATTCCCAATCCCTTTAGAAAACCTGAGAAGGAAGTTATCTCCCTTGCCTGCGTGCTCTTTCTTCAGCTGGTCATAATCTTCTTTAAATTTTTCTTTATCTTTCGTATCAAATTTAGGCTCATTTACAGCTTCCTGCGCCCCGGCAACTTCTTCGTAGTCTTCCGCTAGTGTAATATCTTTTACTGTCACACCAGATACAAAAATGTCTTCAGTAATATATTTTGAAAGCGGGCCGGATGGAGAAGACGGCAAAACATCAACTGTAGGAATACGCTTCATAGGGTAAACGCCAATACGGGCAGTTCCTCCGCAGTCAATGACCACACACATCATTTCTTCTTCCGGATATGACCCATTAAAACCATCAACAGCCTGAGTGCCAGTCAGTTCTGCAATTCTTTTTGCAACAGGGTGGATGCCGCCGCCAGTAATAGAAACAACTTTATTCTTCTTTCCCTTAGGCTGAATATGAAGACCGATGCCCCATCCGCCTGATCCTTTTGCAACAAATACTGTACGCTCACTCATTTGGATACCCCCTTATTGTACTCCTGCTTCTTTTTTAGCTAAATAATTCGTAATTAACTCTGTTACTATTCCGCGTATCAAAATGATAACAACCCCAACTAAAAAGTAACGGACAGCCAGGTCTGCTACTGGAAGACCCAGCTCCTTAATTCCATTTGCAATTCCCAGATAAACAAAAAGCTCACCAGCGTTAGCGTAAGGAAATAAGCCAGTTACAGGATGAACAAATGAAACGGCTGAATCATAGAAAGCAGGCTTTTGCTTTTCAGGCAGGAACCTGCCAAATGTGTAAGCCATTGGATTGGTTAATAACAGAACCGATAAAACCGGCATTAATGTATAACGCAGCAAACGGTACTTTGCAGCAAATTGAATAATCCGAGTTACCCTTTCTTCACCTACAAACTTCATAATTGCATAGGTAAACGTCAAAAGCACAACTAAGGTCGGGACAATTCCTGTAAATAATCCCATAAATGTTTCTCCACCTGCATTAAACATTCCTATAAAATGTTCTCCAAACCATTTTACCCATTCCATAATACGCTCCCCCTTTAATGTCCAACCGAAATTTTATTTTTTGAAATAGATAACAGGGCAGATTCCCCTGCCTTCGCCAATGCCTTCCAATAGGACGGTATACCCCTATCCTTTTTATCTACAGATTTATCCTTTATCGTTTTCAAAACTTCACCTACATGACTGCCTTTATATGGATCTAATGGCTTGAATTTTGTAAAAACTGTCATTCCTTTTAACATATAACACTCATGGATCATGTAGTCCTGGTCTACCACCATGATGACGATAGCGCCAGGGCTGAATTTTGACCTTTCCATGCCGGAGAATACGAAATAACCGTCTTCCCCTTTATAATTACTGATGATTTTGTCGAGGCTTTTCTTATAATATTTAATCTGCACAAGCGAAAGGGCATGTTGAATGATTAGAAGGGCACATAGGATTACAACGAGTTTCACAAAATTCCCCCTTAATATAAATTTGCATTAATCCCAGAATAGTAACCGCTTACATTTAGAAGACAGATAAACCCATCGGAACAAATGTTAAACCTTTAAACAATAATCTTAATTATTTCACATATGACACACTCTGTTACATTTGTTAGTATTAAGAATAATTTAAATCATCAGTACTGTCAATCAATTTTTATATTTATCTGAATCTTATGGAGAGTAAGTTGTACGCACCATGAATTTCCTGGCTGAAGCATTTTTTTACAATATAAAAAGGCTGACTCAGAACTGCATTAAAAACAGCTCTGAATCAGCCTTTGCCGGACTGTATACAGAATAAAAGAATGAAATACTATTCTCCCTTTATTTTTTTATAGGATTCTTTTGTTTCATTCAAATATTTCATAAGACGATATGGTTTGCTAAGGACTCTTTTGGGCAGATCTTCTGCTAATTTGTTAGGATCTTTTTTTAATTCTTCGGTTAATCTAAACGGCTTTGAAGTAATTCTTTTATATACTTCCTTGTATAATTCTCTTTTAAAATCCATATTCATCTCATTTGTACGCTTACAATTTTCACATTGTATCTTATTAATTTTCCCATTTAAATATCTTACATGATGCAGGGTTTCGTCCAGGCATTTTGAGCAAAAAAGATAGGTATCGGTTTCTGAAATTTTCATTTATACTCTACTCCTTATTAAGGATTCTTAAAAATTGAAATCCTGAATACCTTGATTTTTATTTAAATTCAGTAATCTAATTATATTATATACAGAAAACTTTTGGTCAGACACTGTTCTGTTCAAAACTTTTCGTTTTCGCTTTCGTACTTATTTATTACAGCGCTTGCCGTCTTTTCATCAATTATCAAGACATTAATAATCCGGCCATGCAGTGCACCCAAAACACTCTCTGCTTTTTGCTGCCCTTCAACAAGAGCAATGACCGTCTCAATATTTTTTAATTCCTCGAGCGATATTCCGATTACCCGCTTATTTATTGTATCATCTACTTGTATACCTTGGTTATTGTAAAATCTGAAGCCAATATCACCTACCACCCCAAGCTTTTGCAGCTGTGAAAGGTCATCCTCTTGTAAATATCCTATTTTCATTAAAGTAGATTCTTTATATGGATTTCCGATGCCAATAATCGCCATATCCACATTTCGCCCGCTTTGTAAAACCAGCTCAATATCCTGCATAGCCATGAGCCTTTCTTTGAGTTCTTCTGTTGCCACTATGGCCGGTGCATATAAATAAGTACATTGCCCTTTAATTTTCTTCGCCAGTTCATTTGCTAAGTGATTAGCATGTATTTCGACTTCCTTAACGCCCATTCCTCCTTCTAAAGGAACTACTTGAATATCATTTCGGCGTTCATAGGGATATTCCTGTATTAGGCTGGCAAGTGTGGTACCCCAGGATATTCCTATACTCTGCACATTTTTTAAATTTCGGGATATATATGTGGCTCCAGCCTGACCAATTGCCTGTTTGGCCATTTCTCCCGGTAAATTATCATTGGGGACCACAATAGCACTTTCCAGATGGAAATATTGCTCCAGTTTCTGTTCCAGCTCCACTGTCATAACACTCTCATCTTTAATGTAGATATTTACGATACCTTCCTCTTTTGCTTTTTGCAGCAGCTTTGAAATGACAGGCCTCGAAACTTTTAGTTTTTTTGCTACATCCGCCTGTGTCAGACCTTCTTTATAATATAGGTTTGCAACCTTCACCAATTGCCTCTTTTCATGCCAGTCCACAATCATTACTCCTTTAACGCCAGGTTATTAAATCATTTTTTGATAGTTTAGGCTATTTTACCATACTCCCTTTTTTAATTAAAAAAGGATCGAAATCTGTTGTATTTCTAAATAGTGATTGACTATTCCGTTCCAATCAGGTAATTTATACAAAAGTTCCCATGTCGAACAATTGTTCAGTGCAGTCTTATACAAAATTTTTCGCTTTGCAGGATAAAAGTTGTTATGAAAACGTTTACAATTATCAAATAATTTAAAATATAATAAGTCCCAAGGAGGTTATAGACATGTTCCTTGATGATCGAAGTGTTAATTTACTAAATGTATTAATACGGACACCTCAAATAAAAAGTAAGGAACTGGAAGAAAAATTAAACCTTAGCAGACGGCAAATCGCCTATTCTATCGAAAAGATCAATCAGTGGCTGGGCCTGAAAAATTTATTGCCCATCACCAAAAGCCGCAATGGATATTTTATTATCGATAAAAAGGTATTTGATTATTTTTCCATTTACCATTCACAGTCTGCACTCCTTGAGGAGTATATTCCTACGGAAAAAGAACGGGCATTATTAATTATTTTATATTTACTAGGCAAAAAGGAAGAAGTATCACTATTCCATATTATGGATCTCTTAAATGTCAGCAAAAATACAGCCATTAAAGATATCAAAGAAGCCTCAGAGTTCCTGGGGGAATATTCTTTGGCTATCCACTATTCGAGGACGGAAGGCTATGATATTAGCGGAGAAGAATTCCAAATACGTAAATTGTTAATCATAGTTGTTAAATCCGTTTTAAATCTCTTTAATGGGCATATGTACTTTGAAAAGTTCCTGCAAATAGATATACGTCACATGCAAGAAAAAATAAGATCTATTGAAGAGCTGTTAGAGATCCACTTAACAGATGAAAGCTATGAGAGGTTGCCATATGTCATAGAATTAATTTTTATCAGAATAAATCAAGGGCATTTAATGAATGAAGACTTTCATGTTGGGATAGAGGAATTAGCAGATACTAAAGAATATACTGCATCCCAAAAGCTATTAAAGGATGAAACGGATATTCCAGTTAGTGAGAGAATATGGCTCACACTTCAGTTATTAACTTCAAATGTTCACTCAGCAGAGATCCTTACTGACCAGCACTTACAGGATCTAAAAGGTGCAATTAATGAGGTACTCCTCTTATTTGAGAAAAAGTCGTGTATTTTCATTGCTGATAAGAACGAGATTCTTGAAAAACTTCTGCTCCATATGAGACCAGCATACTACCGCATCAAATATCACCTTACTCTTAGGGAGCATTATTCTTTTGAAATGATTGAGGAATATACGGAATTACATGATATGGTTTCCTCTTCAATTAGTCCTCTGGAGGAGCTAATCCAAGATCAGTTTCCTCCTGGTGAGATTGCCTTTATTACAATGTTTCTGGCCGGACAGCTTATTAAACAGGGAGAGGAACTCAAAAAAAAGAAGAAAGCCTTGGTCGTTTGTACAAATGGGCTTACCATTTCCAAAATCATGAGACAAACATTGAGGGAGATTTTTCCGGAGTTTCACTTTGTTGAAAGTCTATCATTAAGACAATTTCAGGCTTACCAGCTTGAATACGATATTGTGTTTAGCACCATTCCAGTTCAATCATCAAAGCCCTCTTTTTTAATTAATCCACTTATGACTTTAATTGAAAAAGAAACATTGCGAAATCAGGTAATCAATTCCATTGATGAGGCCAGTTATACAACCGTAAATATTAGCAGGGTAATGGAAACAATTAAAGAGAATGCTATCGTAACAGATGAAGTAGCCCTATTAACCTCGTTGTCCAATTTGTTTCAGCCTAAACAAAGTATAGAGACTGCAGGAAATAGAATCCTTGCCTATGGTTTGAAACAGTTTTTGCCCAATGAGTTTATCCAAATAAAAGATCGGGCAGAAACCTGGCAGGATGCCATAGTTCTTGCATGTGACCCCTTGATAAGAAATAACATTATCAAACCATCATATGTAAAAGCCCTTCTTGAAGAAAATAATCATCAGCAGATTTATAGCTTTTTAGGAAACAGTATGGCGATCCCGCATGCATCTCCTGAAAAAGGAGTATCCGCCGATGCCTTCGCCATGCTGATACTAAAAAATCCAGTTACCTTTGCGAATGGGCACAAGGTTTCCATAGTTACACCACTCGCCATTTATAACCAGAACAAGCATCTGAAAGCACTATCCCAATTAGCTGAGCTAGCTGAGGATAAAGTGAAAATGGAACGATTAATAGAAGCAAAAGACGCTGCCGATGCCTGGTTTACTATAAATGGAAGTTGAATGGGCAGGAGGAAGGAAAATGTTTTTTGATAAGAAAGTTACTTTATTTAACTTAGAAGCATGCGACCGCCAGGATGCATTGCGGCAAATGGTGAATTCCCTGCGTGCAGAGAACTTAGTGGCAGCTTCTTTTGAACAAGGAATCTTAGAGCGTGAGGAATCTTTTCCAACTGGTTTAGCAGTGAAACCATTCGGGGTGGCTATTCCCCATACAGATGCAGATAAAGTCATAAGTCCGCAAATCGCTTTCGCCTCTCTAAAAAACCCAGTGAAGTTCCTTGTCATGGGCAATAACGCACAAGAAGAGATAGATGTCTCGCTTATCTTTATGCTGGCTTTAAAGAATCCAGCAGATCAGCTGGCCATGCTGCAGCGCTTAATGGAGATTCTTCAAGACCAAACTTTACTAACCGAATTTTCTGCATGTAAGAACAAAAATGAGTTTGAAGATTTATTAAACAGAATTGGTCTGAAATAACTTTTCAGACAATAAAAAAGGGGGATTTAAATGTCGGTTTTACAATGGTTTGTTGACCTTGGTGCCAGCGTAATGCTTCCAATTCTTTTGTTTATCTTTGGGATTGTGTTAGGAACAAAGCCTTCAAAAGCTTTTAAAGCTGGATTAACCGTCGGCATTGGCTTTATTGGGCTGAATCTTGTAATAGGGCTGTTAACCAGCAGCTTAGGACCTGCAGCAAAGGCCATGGTTGATAATTTTGGTTTCCAGCTTGACACCATAGATGTAGGATGGCCGGCTGCGGCTGCCATTTCTTATGGTACCGCTTTAGGAAGTTTGGCAATTCCTTTGGGAATTGGCTTAAATGTAGTCTTATTGATTACCGGCCTGACAAAAACGCTGGACGTTGATATCTGGGATTATTGGCACTGTGCTTTCACAGGATCTCTAGTGTATGCCTTGACAGGAAACTTCGCTCTTGGCTTATATACAATCGCCATTCATTTAGTTGTCATTTTCTTCTTAGGGGATTTAATTGCAAAGGATATTGAAAAGTTCTATGGTTTTCCAAAAATCACTTTCCCTCACGGGGCCTCTGCACCATCTTATCTTGTAGCAAAACCTTTAAACTGGGTGTTTGATCGAATTCCCGGCTTTAATAAATTAGAAGCTAATCCTGAGACCATCCAAAAAAGATTAGGAATATTCGGGGATTCGACTGTAATGGGTGTATTAATCGGTATCGTGATTGGATTCCTGGCAGGATATAATGCGAAGGAAGTTATGCAGCTTGCTGTACAAACTGGTGCCGTGATGATGTTAATGCCCCGCATGGTTTCACTGCTTATGGAAGGGCTTGCCCCGATCTCTGAAGCAGCCAGTGACTTTGTCAGAAAACGCATGCCGGGCCGTGACCTTTATATTGGTATGGACAGTGCATTATCGGTAGGTCATCCCGCTGTTTTATCAGCCTCATTAATTATTGTGCCAATTACATTGTTTTTAGCGGTCATTTTGCCTGGAAATACAGTCTTGCCGTTTGGCGATTTGGCAACCATACCATTCTTAGTTTGCTTAATGACTCCAGTATTTAGAGGAAATATTATCAGAACTGTTGTCGCCGGAACCCTTTATATGGCAGTAGGTCTGCTTATCGCTTCTTGGGCTGCTCCTTTAATCACTGATTCCGCTATTGCAGCAAATTTTGATATGGCCGGAAATTCCAGTATCTCTGCCCTTGTTGACGGAGCTGTATGGACAACATTTATCTTTGTTGGCCTTGCTAAGGTGCTCAACTGGACAGGAATAACGCTTATAGGTTTAGTCGCCTTTGGAGGTTTGATTTACTTGAATAAGATCAAGCCAAAACGTGAGGCGAAACTTAATAATGATAGCGGAGTCGGTTTATAACATTACCCTGATTGAAGAAGGTGATCTATATGTATCAGGTTTGGAAACAATTAGTATGCGATGCAAACAAGACATTAAAAGAATTGCAGCTTGTCAAATGGACCAGCGGAAATGTCAGTTATAGAGATAAAGAGAGTAATAATGTAATCATTAAACCAAGCGGCGTCCACTTTGATGTTCTAAAGCCAGAGGATATGGTTGTACTCGATCTTGATGGAAATGTTGTGGAGGGGCGGCTGAAGCCTTCAGTAGATACCGCCAGCCACTTATTTGTTTATCGGAGACGTGACGATATTCACAGCATTGTCCATACCCATTCACCGTATGCTACCAGCTTTGCAATAAGAGGGTTAGGAATTCCTTCGTATACCACAACAGCTGCCAATATGTTTAAAGAAGGTGTCCCCTGCTCAGATTATGCAGCGATTGGTGAAGATGAAGTCGGCAAGCAAATTATTAACCACATTGGGGATGTGCCAGCTGTGCTGCTGCGGAACCATGGAGTCTTTACGGTAGGCAAGGATATTGAAAGTGCACTAAAGGCTGCTGTTCTGCTGGAAGAAACGGCAGAGTACGCGCATTATGCCACATTGCATGAGCCTGATCTCGCACCACTAAGCAGAGATATTGTTCTTCAATGTTATGGTTTCTATAAAACGTCTTATGGCCAAAGCGAAAAAACAAACAATACTATATAAAAGGGTGAGGAAAAAATGAAAAAATTATTAATTATGTGCGGAACAGGAATTGCTACATCAACAATTGTAACTGGAAAAGTTAAATCCTGGCTGGAAGAAAACAACCTGCAAACGAAAGTAAAGTTATTTCAATCTAAAATCAGCGAAGAACTCGGCCGGATTGATGAGTATGATATCATCGTATCCACTACACTTGTTCCAGATAATATTAAAAGCAAGGTCATTGATGGTGTCCCTTTATTGACAGGCATTGGCAAAGAGGACATGTTTGAGAAAATTAAAGAGCAAATTCTAGCATAATATATAGAGAATAATAACCTATTAAAAACATAAGAGACACCTGCATTTCAATGCAGGTGTCTCTTATGTTTTATTCCTACCAGCGTGCAGTCAGCATCTTTCTTCTTGTATAGAATTCCACTCCATCCGTCCCGTTTGCGTGGAGGTCTCCGTAGAAGGAGTTTTTCCAGCCGGAGAATGGGAAGAAGGCCATTGGCGCCGGTACTCCAATGTTCACTCCGAGCATGCCGACCTCGATGTTTTCTCTGAAGTAGCGGACGCTGCTTCCGCTGTCAGTGAATAGGCATGCACCGTTTCCGAAGTCGGATTTGTTCGTAAGCTCGATTGCTTCTTCCAGATTTTTTACACGCACAACAGAAAGTACCGGTGCGAAAATTTCTTCTTTCCAGATTTTCATTGATGGATCCACATTATCAAAAATCGTTGGTCCGATGAAGTAGCCGTTTTCGTGGTATGCTTCGTCTTTGCGGCCATCACGGACAAGTTTTGCTCCTTCTTTTTCGCCAATTTCAATGTAATTGCTTGTGCGTTCCTTGTTTTCCTGGCGGATGACTGGGCCAAGGAATACATTTTCATCCAAGCCGTTACCGATTGTCAGCTGACTCGCCTGTTCATTTAATCTCGCAACAAGCTCGTCGGCAATGGAATCCACGGCTACTACTACAGAGCAGGCCATGCACCGTTCACCAGCTGAACCGTATGCAGCAGCGATAATTTCCTTAACCGCTCCATCAAGGTCTGCATCAGGCAGCACGATTGAGTGGTTCTTGGCACCAGCCAGCGCCTGAACGCGTTTGCCTTTTGCTGTTGCAGATTTATAGATATATTCGGCAACAGGCTGGGAGCCAACGAATGAAATTGCCGGAACATCCTTATGGTCGATCAGGCTGTTTACCACGTCATGCGCGCCATGAACAATATTGAATACGCCAGCTGGAAGGCCCGCTTCTGTGAACAGCTCTGCCAGACGGTTAGCAAGGATTGGTGTTCTCTCAGATGGCTTTAATACAAATGTGTTGCCGCATGCAATCGCTAGCGGAAACATCCAGCAGGGAACCATCATCGGGAAGTTGAAAGGCGTGATGCCGCCAATGACACCTACAGGGTAGCGGTACATGCCTGATTCAATATTGGTCGCAATATCAGGAAGCTGCTTGCCCATCATGAGAGATGGAGCACCTGCAGCGAATTCCACACATTCAATTCCGCGCTGCACCTCGCCATAGGCTTCTTTATAATTTTTGCCGTTTTCTTGTGTAATCAACTTTGCCAGCTCGTCCCAGTTATCTATTAAAAGCTGCTGGTATTTAAATAGAATTCTCGCTCTTTTTGGCACTGGCGTTTTACTCCAGACTTTAAAAGCTTCCTTGGCAGCCTGTACAGCATTGTCGACATCTTCACGTGTAGAAATCGGTGTGCGGGCAAGCTCCTCGCCTGTTGCCGGATTTGGCACCACTTCAAATTTATCAGTATTGGCGTCCACCCATTCGCCATTGATAAAGTTTTTTAATACCGTTGTTGTTGTCGCTGTCATAAGTAAAATCCCCTTTCGAAATCAAAAGATTGAATATAAGAATATTGCCAGGAATAGTACAGCCGTTGGCATTGCTACACTTAGAATGAATATTGGCCAATAGGAGCGTTTATGGGTTTCTCCGCATATCGCCCGGATTGTTGTCACGACATAGCCATTATGCGGCAGTGAGTCCAGTCCGCCGGATGCAAGGGCTGAAATTCTATGCATGGCACCAGGGTCCAGTCCTTGCGACAGATACATTGGCGCCAGAATCGGCAGCGCAATGCCTAAGCCGCCTGATGCCGACCCGGTAATACCGCATATCAGGGTAACGGCAATCCCCAGTCCCATTAACGGCGGTCCCGGGATATTTACCAGTGCATCTACAAAGGTGTCAAACGCAGCAACCTGAGCCGCAACACTTCCGAAGCCTACAACCGCACATGTATTAGCTGCGGCAACTAAAGCATCCTGGGCACCCTTGGCAAGCGCCTCCCAGAATCCGACTAAATATTTCATCATCAGCACACATGCCAGAATGATGCCGCTTGTCAGAGAGATCAATGCGGCCGCCGTCGAAGAAGTGAAGTTAGCAGCCGTATTTAAAATCGCAATTACTGACGCCAGCGGTAAGATGGCCATAATCACATGAGGATAATCCTTCCCTGCCGGAGCAGCATTTGGCCTTTGCATGGACAGCTCCGATTCAAGAGCTGCTGCCGTCTCATTGGCACCCGACGGCTGGTTTGGCAATGAGAAAACCTCGCCATTTTTAACTGCTTTTTTCACCATTCGGCTAAGCAGAATACCGCCTATTATCATTATCAAAAGGGCCATTAACACCCCGATGATTCCGCCTGCTGTCGGCTTTGTTCCGAAAAACTCGGTCGGAATCAGGTTTTGGATCTCCGGCGAGCCCGGTGCTGTCATCGTAAAGGAGATGGATCCGAACACCAATGCCGCCGGGATAAAACGATGCGGCAGGTTGGCCACTTTAAATAGTGACACAGCAATTGGATAAACGGCGAAGCCTACAACAAACAGGCTGACGCCTCCGTAAGTCATGATGGCTGCTGCCGCCACGACTGCAAATACCGCTCTTGATGGCCCAAGTGTATCCTTGACCCAATTCGCAATGCTGTCAGCCGCCTTGGTTACCTGCATGATTTTTCCGAATATGGCTCCCAATAAAAAGATGAGGAACCACGAGTAAAAATAGCCTGTAAAGCCTGTCATGTAATGCTCTGTCAGGGCTGTCTCAAGGTTAAGCCCTCCTGTCAGAGCAACCACAACTGCACTGATGATCGCGGCGATAATAATATTTACGCCTTTCATAGTTAAATACATTAATAGAAGCAGTGAAGCGATTAACCCCAGCATTCCAATCATCTGTGTGTCCCCCTGTTACACTTTCTCGGTTTCAGAGGAAAACTGATAATCGTAACAAACATGGTAAAGCTCTTCGAGTTCGCTCTTAGCCGGAACTCTTGGATTGTTGCCGGGGCTGCCGCTGTCGATGGCGTCGTCTGCCATTTTGCCAACCGCATTCGTAAAGGCTTCCTCGTCTATTCCCCATCCTCTTAAGTTAGGAATATTTAATTTCCCGCAAAGCTCTTTGACGGATTGAACAGCCACTTCTGCAGCTTCTTCATTGGTAAGGCTTTCATTTTCTGGCTGAAAAACTCTTCCTATGTCCGCTAAACGGTCCACACATGCTTCCTGGCTGAACTCAAGAACAGCCGGCAGAAGCATGGCATTTGAGATTCCATGAGGAACATGGAATAATGCGCCGATTGGACGGCTCATTCCATGCACAAGGCATACAGATGCGTTTGAAAACGCCATTCCAGCCTGCAGGGACCCAAGGCTCATTGCCTCCCTGGCATCGACATTGTCTCCCTCATTGTAAGCGGTTAAAATATTTTTCACGATCAGCTTCATGGCCGATATTGCTATTGTGTCTGTCATCGGATGTGCCTTTTTGGATAGATATGCTTCAACCGCGTGGCTTAGGGCATCAACCCCGGTTGCGGATGTGACATTCTTCGGTGATGAAAATGTAAGCAGCGGATCCACAATTGCCACGCTCGGCATAAAAGCAGGCTGTTTAATCATCATTTTGACATCATTGGATGAATTTGTGATGACAGTTACATCTGTGGCCTCAGAGCCAGTCCCGGCTGTTGTCGGAATCGCTATATGAGGAACCGGTGCATTCTGGGCCAGTTTCTTTCCTCCCATATACTCGCCGATATAGCCGCCATTTGTTGCTAAAACCGCTATGGCTTTTGCCGTATCGATACAGCTGCCGCCTCCTACTGAAATAACCAGGTCACATTGCTGTTTTTGAAATAGCTCGAGCGCTTCTGCTACATACTCGTCAGTCGGCTCTGATGCTACCCCCAGATAAACCTCACTTTGTACGCCCGCTTCCTGAAGATAAGTTCTGCATTCACTTACATATCCAAGCTGATCCATTATTTTATCACTGATAATTAACGCGTTTTTCCCTCTAGCCGCCGCTTCAGCACCAACTTTTTCGGAAGATCCCCTTCCATAAAAAATCGCTTCCGGCACCCGGAAAACTGCTGGTTTCTCCATTGGACATTCCACCCCTTTTGTTCTATTACTGCTTATACTTGCAAAGAGCGTGCCAACTTTGAAACCCAGTAAAGTCAGTGTTTTCTTTCTGTGAAAGTGTAGTCACTACACTACAACTGTAGATTTTTTGTAGCGTAATCACTACATTGTCATCAGGTTATTCCATGTTTTTTCAGCTTCTGGTACAGAGTTGTCCGATGAATTCCAAGCAAATCGGCAGCTCTCGATTTATTTCCGCCTGCTCTTCTTAATGCATCCAGAATAATTTCAGACTCTCTTTGGCTGCCCAGTAATTTAGCTTCCTCAATAGACCCTGCAGCCCGATCCACCTTTTTCAAAGTGGGTTCCGGCTTTTTCAGCATCTCCGGCAAATGATGATAGTCAATGACCTTCCCATCAACCAGTGTCACCAGCTGTTCCACCGTATTCACCATCTCGCGTATATTCCCCCTCCACGGATGCTGGACAAAAGCGTTCACCGCCTCAGATGTAAATAGTTTTCCAGGTACCTGGTACCGCTCACAGATTTCCTTCAAATAATGGATTTGCAGGACTGGTATATCCTTTTTCCGTTCCCGCAGCGGAGGGATATGGAGCTGGATGATGTTCAGCCGGTAATAAAGATCCTCCCGGAATTCCCCGGTTTCAACCATTTGCATAAGATTGCGGTTTGTCGCGGCAATAACTCGCACATTAATCTGATACTTTTTCACACCGCCGACACGTTCAGCTTCCTTTTCCTGCAGGACCCGCAGCAGCTTGGTCTGCATGACAAGCGGCATCTCTCCGATTTCATCGAGAAAAATCGTGCCGTTGTCTGCAAGCTCAAACTTCCCGGGTTTGCCGCCTTTTTTCGCCCCGGTAAAGGCGCCTTCTTCATAGCCAAACAGTTCAGACTCGAATAAAGGCTCCGGAATGGCCCCGCAGTTAACACTGATGAAAGGCCCGGTGGAAAATGGGCTGAGGTGATGGATGCTCTTGGCGAACATTTCTTTTCCCGTCCCGCTTTCTCCTGTTATAAGGACAGTAGCCGCAGTCCTGGCAGCCTTCCGTGCCAGCCGCTTCACTTCCGTAATTCCTTCACTTGTCCCAATGATCTGGTCAAGGGTGACCCGGCTGTCATTTTCCTTTTTCTTTGTGAAAAGGTCAGGCTTGGCCTCTTGATTTTCCTGCAGTTTTTCATAGATTTTATAAACTTCTGTGACTCCCTCAAAAATCAGCATTCCGATGGCGCCGGCAATCCGTCCTTCCTTCCAGAGGGGAATCCGGTGCACCACCATGTCATGTCCCTGGATGTTCTGCAGAACCCCCCGTTCAGCGATTCCAGTCTTTACAGTCTCGTGAAGATGTGTGTTATCAATGACCTCTGTGACATGCCTGCCAATTGCATCCTCCCGTTTAATGCCAGTAAAACGGCTATAGGCTTCATTGAATTCCTGCAGAATGCCGTTTTCATCGACAACCGCTATTCCCTCATAGGCGCTTTCCAAAATGGCGCCAAGTGCATCCTCGGAATTATGCTGCTGCCTCAGCTTATACAGGTATTTGGAGAGTCCATCCAGGATATCCCTGGCTGTCAGAATACCCAGGAGTTTGCCATCTTCACCCGTGACAGGAAGCTGATCGTATGGAAGCGACATAATATCGAGGATAGAATCATCTGGCCGGACAGATGCCTGATTCGATTTGGGAATGCTGCCAATTAAAGCATCACCCGGGTTGCCCTGGGCAAAGTAGTTAAGCAGCTTCCTGGAAGTGATCATTCCAACCAGATGATTGGTTTCATCTGTGACAGGCAGGCTTTCCAGATGAAGATCCGCCATCATTTTTGAAGCTTCTGCCAGAGTCTGCCCCGGCTGAATACAAAACGGGCTGGGTGTCATCCAGTTTTTCACTTTAAGGTGCTCATCATTTAGTAAGTCCTCTTTCTTATCAGAAATGGATTGAGGCATACGGAACTCCTCCGGTAATTTTAATTTTCTAAATTATAACACTTTTAAAAGATAGATAGGTTCCAGTGTGGTGCCTGAGTGTGAACATTACTAATAGGGATGGGAAACCTGTAAATAGAGATGCTTGTTTTGCAAATAGCATTCCGCAAAGTCGATGCCGCCGAGTTTTATAGAAAATATCACTTTTAAAAATTAAACTGATTCCAGTTTCGGATTTTTGAACATTACTAATAGAAACGAGAAAACTGCAAATAGAGATGCTTATTTTGTAAATAGATTGGTTGAATCTACAAATAGCATGTGCCATCTTGCAAATAGTGATATGAATTCTGCAAATAGAACAATTCCGCAAAGCCGATGCCGCCTGATTTTATATTGAAAATAACAATTTTTAAAAATAAACTGATTCCAGTTTCGGAGTTTTGAACATTACTAATAGAGACGGGAAATCTGCAAATAGAGATGCTTATTTTGCAAATAGACCGGTTGAACCTGCCAATAGCATGGCCCATCTTGCAAATAGTGATAGAAATTCTGCAAATAGAGCAATTCCGCACAGCCGATGCCGCCGATTTTAAAAGAAAATTCACTTTTAAAAATTCCAGTTTGGAGTTTTGAACATTACTAATAGAGACGGGAAATCTGCAAATAGAGATGCTTATTTTGCAAATAGACGGTTGAACCTGCAAATAGCATGGCCCATCTTGCAAAGAGTCCCAGAAATTCTGCAAATAGGGCAAGCCTGCACAGCAGATGCCACCCGATTTTAATAGAAAGAAAGACAGAGAGCCTTAACCCCTCTGTCTTTCTGCTAAGCACTTTAGAAAATCGAGAATAAAATGACAGCTAAAATAACACCAAGTATCGGCACAATCACTGTCAATGCGCCAAATGCCGGATAGGCATCCTTATGGGACTCGCCGCAGATCGCCCGGATGGTTGTCACAACGTAACCGCCATGCGGCAGGGAATCAATTGATCCGGATGATATCGCCACAACGCGGTGAAGCTCACTTGCATTGACACCCATATCCAGATAGTGCGGAGCCAGAAGCGGCAGGGCAATCGATTGGCCGCCGGAAGCAGATCCGGTCAGGCCGGCAATGACAGCAACAGCCAGGGCTCCGCCGATTAAAGGGCTTCCCGGAATGCTGGTCATGGCATCAACTGCACTGGCAAAGGCAGGGGTTGCTTTAGCCACACCGCCAAAGCCCACAACAGCTGATGTATTGGCAATGGCGATCAATGCGCCGATGGTTCCTTCTGATACGGCACCCCATACATTCGTGAAATATTTAAGGTTAAGAAAATAGGTGGCAAAACAGCCGCTCAATAAGGCAATAATCAAGGCTGACTGAGCCAATGAATCATGGAAAATAAACGAAATCACTAGGACGACTAAGAGCGGCACCATACTTAACATTGGGCTTGGCAAGTTTTCACGGATCAAAGCAGAATCCGTTTCTCTTGCCTCAAATTTTTCTCCATTGCGAAGCGCCTTGTTAATCATTTTCTTCAGCCACCAGTATCCAAATGCCATCATAAAGATAGCGACAATCAAGCTGACTTCCCAGGCGGCATATGGGGAAGTGCCCAGGAACTCAATCGGAATCCAGTTCTGGATCTCCGGGGAACCCGCCGATGTCATGGTAAATGTAGTTGAACCGAAGGCAAGAGCTGCCGGAATGAATCTTCTTGGCAGGTTGGCTTCCTTAAATAGGCTCAATGCCATTGGATAGACGGAGAAGGCAACAACAAACAGGCTTACGCCACCATAGGTTAAGACCGCACAGGCAATGACAACGGCTAATGCAGCCCGTTTCATGCCAATTTTATCGATAATCCATTTGGAAACACTGTCTGCTGCTCCGCTGTCTTCCATAAGTTTTCCGAAAATGGCCCCGAATAAGAACATCAAATACCACGATGTGATAAATCCGGCAAAACCGTTCATATAGTTGGTCAGAAAATTGACCTCACCCTCGCCTGCCAGCTGAGGGAAAATCGGCAATCCACTGAATATTGCAACAATAAATGCTGAAAGAGGGGCAGCAAGCAGCAGATTCATCCCTCTCATCGTCAAATAGATGAGAAGCCCGATCCCCCCAAGCAATCCAATCATACTTAGCATAAGTTCCTCCTATCCCGAAAACCCCTGCCTTCTCTCCATTACCTTCTGTCCTTTACGGATCCTCTCTCCACCAAATGGCCTTCTAATCTTTGGATTTCAGGGGTGTCCGTGTCCCCATTAATATGCTCCAAAAGAAGGTTAATCGAATAATCGACCATTTCGTCAACCGGCTGGTGCCAGGTGGTTAATTCATAAGATGACCAATCTGACATAGCCACATTGTCAAAGCCTACAACAGAGATATCCTCAGGGACTCTGATGTCCTGTTTTTTCAAATAATCCATTGCGCCAAAAGCGGATATATCATTTGCACAGAAGATGGCATCTATCTTTTTACTGCGTTCCAGCAGCTTTTGGGCTGCAGCAAATCCTCCTTCATATGAATAAAGGCCGTTTTCGGTTAAAAAGGAAGAGATGCCGTGTTCTGCCAAAGCTTCCTGGAAACCATTTTTTCGATCAACTGTTGTTGATGTATTCATCGGTCCGGAGATAAAGGCGAGATTTTCATGTCCTTTTTCTATCAAGTAGTGCCCAATCCTTTTCCCGGCAGCAAAGTTATCGCATACAACAGCACTGCTTAAGGAATCGTTCACATATCGGTTAAACAGGACGACCGAGATGCCATTGCGTGTAAATTTCTGCACAGTCGATGAGGTCAAAAGCGCATCTGTGATGATGGCTCCCTCGACGCTGTATTCAATTAAATGGCTCACTTCATCCTCTTGGATCTCGTTATTCTGGGAGTTGATAAACATTACCTTGTACCCTTTTTCAGCCAGCCTGCTGTAAAACTTATCAAGGATTTCCGGATAAAAAGGGTTCTGGATATTCCGCATGACAACGCCAATGATGCGGGACTGATTGGTAATCAGGCCCCGTGCTATGGCATTCGGCTGATATCCAAGCTGTTCGGCAGCATCCAGAATAAGCTGTTTCTTTTTTGATGAGATACTTGAATTTTCACTAAAAGCCCGGGATACGCTCGATTGGGAAACGCCTGCCAATCGAGCGACATCCATGGCTGTCACTTTTTTATTTTTCAACGCGTGTTCCTCCTGCCCGAGTCTAGACAGAGAAATTATATCAGATTTTGCTTACTTCACGAGACTGCTGTAGCGTTTTACACGAAGATCTGCCTGTGCCTGGTGGCCTTTAAAGCCTTCAAGGTCACATAGGCGGGAAGCATATTCACCGATTTTCGCACTCGCTTCCGGAGTTGTTCTCTGGTATGTGCATGTTTTCAGGAATTTGCCCACCCATAGTCCGCCAGTGTAGCGGGCTGCTTTTTTCGTTGGAAGCGTATGGTTTGTTCCGATTACTTTATCACCGTAAGCCACATTTGTTTCAGGCCCAAGGAAAAGTGCACCGTAGTTAGTCATGTTCTCAAGGAAGTAGTTCGGATCTTCAGTTAAAACCTCCACATGCTCATAAGCCAATTTATCCGCTTCCACAACGGCTTCTTCCAGGCTGTTTACTAAGATGATGGAGCCGTAGTCTTTCCATGCCGCTCCTGCAACATCTGCTGTTGGAAGAGTCTCAAGCTGGCGCTCGATTTCTGTTACTGTTTCATTCGCTAATTTTTCAGATGTTGTAATTAGACATGCCGGAGAGTTTGGTCCATGCTCTGCCTGTCCTAGAAGGTCTGTTGCAATCATTTCCGCATCGGCTGTTTCATCTGCAATAACAAGGACCTCTGTTGGACCGGCGAACAGGTCGATTCCGACTCTTCCATATAATTGGCGCTTCGCTTCCGCCACAAACGCATTTCCTGGTCCCACAAGCATATCAACCGGCTCAATGGTTTCTGTTCCGATTGCCATTGCACCCATCGCCTGGATTCCGCCAAGCAGGTAAATCTCGTCAGCGCCAGCAAGATGCATCGCAGCAACCGTTGCAGAAGGAATTTCTCCTTTAATCGGAGGTGTGCAGGCAATCACGCGCTTAACGCCTGCCACTTTAGCAGTCAGAACACTCATGTGGGAGGAAGCAACCATTGGGTAGCGTCCGCCAGGGATATAGCAGCCAACACTGTTTACCGGAACATTTTTATGGCCAAGGAACACGCCAGGCAATGTTTCCACTTCAATGTCCTGCAATGCTGCTTTTTGATGTTCAGCGAAATTGCGGATTTGTTCCTGCGCAAACTTGATATCGTTGATTGTCTGTTCAGGTACAGATGCAACAATATCTTTGATAAGCTCTTCAGATAGTCTGAATTGCTCCGGTGACCACTTATCGAACTGCTCGGAAAGCTTGCGGACTTCTGCATCTCCATTTTCTTCGATATTTTTAAGAATGGCGCTCACCGATTCTCTTACTTTTACATCTGCTTCCTGTACCTCTTGATCATTTTTGCCTTGTTTTAAGAAAGTTGCCATTTTGATATCACTCCTGTTTTTATTTTTGAATACGTATGCAAAATTAAGGAAAAAAATTTATATGGCTGTCCATCCGCCATCAACTTTAATCGTATCGCCTGTAATAAACTTTGATAGGTTGGAAGAAAGGAATAGAGTTGCGGCCGAAACATCCCCGGCATCCGCAAGCTTTCCTAGCGGAATTCTGCCGTAGACTTCCTTTTCAAATTCCTTGTCCTCGAACATTTTTGAAGTCAGCTCGGTTTCGATGAAGGTTGGTGCCACCGCGTTAACATTAATGCCATGTGATGCCCACTCTACCGCGAGCGCTTTCGTCAGCTGCACCATGCCTCCCTTGCTGGCACAATAGGCCGCCCGTTTGTAGTAGCCGACAAACGCCATCTGGGAAGCAATATTGACAATCTTGCCGGATTGGTTCGGGATCATATACTCGGCTGCTTTCTGGCTGCAGAAAAACGCTGCCTTCAAATTGGTATCAAGCGTCAGGTCCCAGTCCTCTTCGGTTACTTCCATGGCAGGCTTGGCCCGGTTAATTCCGGCGTTATTGATCAGCACATCGAGAGAGCCCATATAATCCACTGCTGCTTCTGTCATTCTTTTAATCTCTGAGACATTGTTCAAATCCGCTGCAACATAAAAACTATTATTATTTATTTTTTTCAGTTCATCGGTAGTCTGGCGGAGTGCGTCTTCATTTCTGCCCACGATCACAACCTTCGCTCCGTTTTCGGCAAAGGACATGGCGATATCCCTTCCGATTCCTTTGCTTCCGCCTGTCACGATTACCGATTTATTCTCCAGATCAGGAAAGTTCTTCATGCCATTCCTCCATCAGCTTTATTGGATTCCCAGATCCTTCTTTAGAAAACGGATCAGCTCAGCTTCCCTTTTCTGATTGTACTCTTTGGAAAAAGCCTCATCCCACTTGTAGTAGCCTTCACCCGTTTTATCGCCGAGCTTCTGTTCAGACTCAAGCTTCTTTAGTGCCGGCAAAGATTCCTCTGCACTGGATAAGTGCTGGAACAAATAATCAGATATGGCGGAGAAGACATCCAGTCCGCCCATATCGGCCGTCATCAACGGGCCTGAAACAGGGAGCCTGCGTCCAATGCCGTAAGTAACGGCATCATCAATATCTTCTTTGCTCGCGATGCCTTCCTCTAGAAGGTATTGGGCTTCACGGAAAAGTGCATATTGAAGGCGATTGCCGACAAAACCGGGAACCTCTTTTTTCACTTCAATCGGCTTTTTCTTCATTTGCTTTAAAAGCTGAAAGGATCTTTCCACTGCTTCATCGCCGGTCTTCTCACCGCGAACAACCTCGACAAGTGGAATTAAATGTGCCGGGTTCCAGAAGTGCGTCACTACCGTGCGTTCCGGATGGGCAGTCTCTGAAGCAATCTCCGTTGGACTAAGGCCTGAAGTATTGCTTGCGAGAATGACATCGGGATCACAGAGAGCGTCGAGACGTTTAAATAAGTCAATTTTTAATTGAATGTTTTCCGGTACAGCTTCAATCACGAAAGTAGCACCCTGAACTGCTTCTTCAACAGAGACAGTCATTTTAATATTTTCCTGAATGTGGCCAGCTTCCGATTCGGATAAAATACCGTTATTGAGCATAACCTCAAGCTTCTTTAGCATGTTGGTCCAGCCCTGTTCCAGGTCGGCGTCGCTGATTCCCTGCATGGTCACGCTCAGTCCGGCCCAGGCCGCATTAAGCGCAATGGAATGGCCCATCGTGCCGCACCCAAGTACAGCTATTCTCTCCAATCGCTCACCATCTTTCTGAAATTTCTAGTTTTTGAATACGTATTCAATATACAATGTAAGCGCTGTAATTTCAACATAAAATTATAAATTGTTAAAATATTCATTTGTTTTTAGCTGAAAATTTAATCAAACGTTTGATGGATTTTAATAAAGTGACTGACAGATCAAATCCTGCCAGGCCACTGCTTAGGGGACAGGTTGACTGTCCCTTGACCCGTGCGTGTGAACATTACTAATAGAATCAGGAAATCTGCAAATAGAGAAGTTTATTTTGCAAAAAGATTGCTGGAATCTGCAAATAGAATGGCTAATCTGCAAATAGAGGGGGAAATTTTGCAAATGGAGCAATCCAACACGGCAGATGCTGCCGTTTTAATAGAAAATAACACTTTTAAGAAGATAGACTGATTCCAGTTACAGGGTTTGGCAGATGTGATGTGTGAGTGTGAACATTACTAATAGAATTGCGAAACCTGCAAATAGAGAAGCTATTTTGCCAATAGATTGCTGGAATCTGCAAATAGATTGGCCAATCTGCAAATAGAGGGGGAAATTTTGCAAATAGAGTAATCCAGCACGGCAGATGCTGCCGTTTTAATAGAAAATAACACTTTTAAGAAGATAGACTGATTCCAGTTACAGGGTTTGGCAGATGTGATGTGTGAGTGTGAACATTACTAATAGAATTGCGAAACCTGCAAATAGGGAAGCTCATTTTGCAAATAGATTGCTGGAATCTGCAAATAGAATGGCCAAACCTGCAAATAGAGGGGGAAATTTTACAAATAGAGCAATCCAGCACGGCAGATGCTGCCGTTTTAATAGAAAATAACACTTTTAAGAAGATAGACTGATTCCAGTTACAGGGTTTGGCAGATGTGATGTGTGAGTGTGAACATTACTTATAGAATCGGGAAACCTGCAAATAGAGAAGCTTATTTTGCAAATAGATTGGTTGCATCTGCAAATAGAATGACCAATCCTGCAAATAGAGAGGAGAATTCCGCAAATTGGCCGTTTCGTACGGCTGCTTTTATGGAAAAAAGACAAAGAGCCTAAGCCCCCTGTCTTCTCTGATAAGATTAAGTATCCAAAAACGTCTTCCCCTTCAGCTGATCCAACGTCACCACAAAGTCGTGCAGCAGTTTGTAGGAGTTTTCCATATCGTCCAAGTCGACTACTTCAATCGGCGTATGTGTATAGCGGGATGGGATGGAGATAACCCCTGCTGTGACGCCTTTGTTCGTCATATGGATAGCGCCAGCATCTGTTCCGATTCCCATGAAAACTTCATGCTGATATGGGATACCTCCTTCTTCCGCCACTTTTTCTAGGTGCTGAGTGACAAGCGGATGGGCAATCAGTGATTTATCAGCGATTTTGATGCATGGGCCATTGCCCAGGATTCTTGTGCCTGTCATGAGCACGTCAAATGTGTCGCTGGTTGGTGTTGTATCCAGTGCCAGTGCAAAGTCCGGTTCTACAGCAGCAGATACAACGGATGCCCCTCTTAACCCAACTTCCTCCTGAACCGTAAAGGCACCGTAAATGTCGCCATGCTGAGTCCCATTTCCTCCGATATTTTGGAGCAGATGAATCAATAGGGCACAGCCTGCCCGGTCGTCCAAAGCTTTGCCCGTAACGCGGTTTTTTCCTATTTTCTTAAACTCGGTGCCATAGCTGATGGGCTGTCCAATCTTGATTCCCATTTCCACGGCTTCTTCTGCAGTACGGGCGCCGATATCAATATACAGATCGCGGTGGCTGGAAATGCGTTTTGGATCATCCCACTTCACATAGTGAGCTGAAATGGTTCCGATCACTCCATCAATATTGCCTTTTTCAGAACGGACCTTAACCGGCAATGATAAAAGAATACGATCATCGAATCCGCCTAATTTCTCAAAACGAATTAACCCATTCTCTTCGATTTTTTTCACGATAAACCCAATTTCATCGGTGTGGGCCGCAATGACTAACGAAGGATAATCCGGGTTATTCCCTTTCTTTTTCACAATCAGGTTCCCGACTGAATCGACGTGGTATTCATCTACATAATCCTTTACTTCATTTAAGATAAATCGTTGGACATCCTGTTCAAAACCGCTTGGACCTACGATTTCGCATAACCCTTTTAATAATTCATACACAGTGAAACCCTCCCTTAGATATGAAAAGAGTCCCCCGCAAACGCAGGGGCTCTGGCTGTTAATTCGTCAAGTAAACCTTCGTAAAGTCATCATCTTCCATTGGGTGTGCAGTGAATCCCTGGACATAGGCCGCCATTGCGATTGGCGGTGTTGTATGTGCAAGCGTCACCCATGGGGCATCTTTGTGGAAAATTTCCTGGGCCTGCTGGTAAAGCTTTGCCCGTTCGTCCTGGTCAAATGTTACACGTGCGTCCTGCAGAAGCTTCGTGAATTCTTCATTTTCATAGAACGCACGGTTGCTGGCAGGTTTCTCCGTATTCGTTGCACTCAGGTTCGGGAACAGGAAGTTATCCGGATCGGCCATAACGCCTGTCCAGCCGTATAAGCCCATTGGATGTTCCCCGTTGCCAGACTTTTGAAGGTACGTTGCCCATTCATAGGTTACGATTTCAGCTTCGATGCCTACTTTTTTCAGATCTGACTGGATGGCTTCTGCCACCTTCATTGGCTGCGGCATATATGGTCTTGGGTTGCTCATAGCCCAAAGCTGGGTCTTGAATCCATCTGGATATCCTGCTTCTGCCAATAGTTTTTTCGCTTCTTCCACATTGAATTTGTAGTCCTCAATGCTGTCATTGTAGCCCCAAAGCACAGATGGGAATGGGTTTTTCGCCACTTCGGCATAGCCGTTATAAAACGCATCCACAATGGCCTGTTTATCAATGGCCATATTGACAGCCTGGCGGACTTTAACGTCATCGAAAGGCGCCATTTGAGTATTAAGAACCATATAGCCGATGTTAAAACTTGGGCGCTTGACAAGACTTAAGTTTGAATCAGCTTCAATGGTCGTGGCATCATCCGGATTCAGCCCATCAATGATATCAACTTCACCCGCTTGAAGTGCCGTAAGACGTGAGGAATTCTCCGGAATGACGCGGAAAATCAGTTCATCCAGATATGGACCTTCTCCTGCATAATTTTCATTTTTCTTTAGGACGATTTTGTCATTGGTTTTCCAGCTGACAAATTCGAACGGGCCTGTTCCCACTGGATGTTGATAGAATTTGTCACCATGCTTTTCGATCGCCGCAGGACTTGCGATTCCAAACATAGGAATAGCCAAATAGCTGATAAATGGAGCTGTCTTTTCCGTTAATTTAAACTCTACTGTTGATTCATCAACTGCTTTTACATACTCGATCTTATGGTTCGGGTCTCCTTTAAAGCCCCCGTACAAGAATGGGTAGTATGGAAAATCCCCTTTGTGGTAGGGGTTTTCAGGATCCATCCACCGATCGAAGTTGAACACGACCGCTTCCGCATTAAAATCGGTTCCATCCTGGAACTTGATGCCCTTTTTCAGTGAAATTGTCCATGTCAGTCCATCGTCAGAGACTTTGTGAGATTCCGCTAATCCCGGCTGGACTTCAAGATTTTCGTCATATACAAACAATGTTTCAAAAATATTGCTTGTTACACGGATAGATTCACCATCCGTTACATTGATGGGATCCAGCCCAATCGCATCAGCACCGCGGGCATAAATTAGTGAACCGCCCTCTTTTGGATCGCCGCTGCTGCCTCCGGATGCTTTTTCACCGCTGCCGGAACATGCTGAAAGCAGTAATGAAAGAATCAGTAAAATGCTTAAAACCAGTGAAGACTTGCCTTTCATTGTTTTTCCCCCTTGTGATTTTTATGTAGATGAAAGTAAGATAAAGTCTTATTTTTAGACTTTTCATACTTTTTAATAAAAATTAGTATATATTAGATTATCGAAATATTCTACTATATTTTTAGAGTCGAAATACTTATTTTTGAAAGCTTGTTTTACCAGCTTCTTTACTATTAAGGTTGTAAGCGATTACATTAATTTCGTGACTTTCTAATAATTTTCTTGATAGAAACAAAGGCGGAAGCGCCTGATCAGCTCCGATAGGCATAACGAATCACGCAGGAAATCTCGATTTCTGGAGTGATTTGGCTTATGACTGGGCGCTGAAGCTGAATGCAGAAAATCTTTCATCAAAGTGATTCACATCGTTATAAATTCCTAAACAGAAAAAAACTGACCCAGTCAGTCTGAGCCAGTCATTCTATCATTTATGAAAATCCACATTCATTTTTTCTTCACCAAACACCACTGATGTCTGGCTGGGTTTCGTTTCAGCAATTATTTTTCCATTTCTTATTGAATACCTGACAGCCGCCTGCCTCCTGATTGCTTCATACTCATTTTCCGCATCAAGAATAATCAGGTTGGCCGGCTTTCCTTCTTCAATTCCATATTTCTCATCAATGTTTAAAGTTTTAGCACTGTTAGTTGTTATCAGGTCAAACGAGTTAACAATTTGCTCATACCCCATCAGCTGTGACACATGGATGCCCATATGTAGCACCTGCAGCATATTGCCGGTGCCAAGCGGATACCATGGATCGAAGATGTCGTCATGGCCGAAGCTAACATTCAGCCCTGCTTCAAGCAGCTCTTTTACTCTTGTAATTCCCCTGCGTTTCGGATACGTATCAAAGCGTCCCTGCAGATGGATGTTTACGAGCGGGTTTGCGACAAAGTTAATGTTTGATAGCTTTAACAGTCTGAACAGCTTGTAGGTATAAGCATCATTGTAAGATCCCATTGCCGTTGTATGGCTGGCTGTTACCCGGCTGCCCAATCCGCGTTCATAGGCTTCCGCTGCCACCACTTCCACAAAGCGCGACTGTTCATCATCGATTTCATCGCAGTGGATATCGACAAGGCGGTCATATTTTTCTGCAAGATCAAAGGCCGTTTTCATTGAAGCCACGCCGTACTCCCTTGTGAACTCGAAATGAGGAATGCCTCCTACCACATCAGCGCCCATTTTCAGCGCTTCCTCCATGAGTTCAGCGCCGCTTGGATACGAATTTATTCCCTCCTGCGGGAAAGCTACCAGCTGGAGGTCCACATAGTCAGCCATTTCTTCTTTTACTTCCAGCAGGGCTTTTAAAGCAGTCAGACTGGGGTCTGTTACATCCACATGTGTACGGACATGCTGGATTCCCTGTGCAATTTGCCATTTGAGTGCCGTTTTCGCCCTTGTTTTCACATCTTCATGTGTCAGGGTTTCTTTTCTTTGTGCCCATCTTTGAATGCCTTCGAATAATGTTCCGCTCTGGTTCCATTCCGGTTCTCCTGCTGTCAGGGTTGTATCCAGGTGAATATGGGGTTCGATGAAGGGTTCCGAAACCAGGGATCCGGCAGCGTCCAGAATTTCCTGGCCGGCATCCGCTTCCCCTTGTGTCAGGCTGTGAATCTTTCCATCTTGTATCGTTATATTCCATAAGCCTTCCCGGCCTCTCAGTTTCGCGTTTTTAATAATCACTTCTTAGTTCCCCTTCCTGAACTGTATTTCTGCCTTGTAATGAAGCAGCCAACTTTGATGCCAGGACAAATGTGATTGCTGAACCTAACAGCGAGTTGACTGGCGGGATCCCCGGCACGAAATTTGCAGCGGCTACACCGGCTGCCCAGGCAAGAATCGCGATCCAGTTTACAGCCTTAAACTTCATATCTGCAAACTTCTTATATTCTCCGCGATTTACGATAAAGTAATCTGCCAGGATGATAGCTCCGATGGATGGCAGCGTCGATCCGAGAATCGTCAGGAACCCGACAAAGTTGTTGTACAGCCACATGGCCGCAATCGTTCCGACAATCCCGTTGAAGATGACAACCTTTCCTTTTCGGATTTTCAAAATGCTCGCAAATCCTAAGCCTGATGCATATAGAGCGTTATCGTTCGTTGTCCAGATGTTTAAACCAAGAACCAGAATCGCCGGGAAAATCAGCTTTTGGATGAACATGACTTCTGAAATATCCGATTGCCCTGTTGCGATTGCACCAATTGCACCGAACAGGAACATGATCGAGTTTCCGATGAAGAAGGCGATGACGGTTGATACTACCGCTGAACGCTTTGTATTTGAGAAACGTGCAAAGTCCGGAGTCAGCGTGCCCGCACTGATAAACGAGCCGACGCAAATTGTTAAAGCCGCAGCCAGACTAATGGCCTCTGTTGGCTGATATTGCATAAGCCCTTCCAGGCCGCCTGCTGTTTCTGTTGCTTTAAAAACGGAGAAGCTTCCCAGAACAGTGATTAAAGGTACTGCTATGAAGCTTAAGATTGCCAGTGCCTTCATACCAAAGAAGGCTGTGCCTGTCATCAGGAGACCTGCCACCGCAATCAGAAGATACGCATCAATTCCTGTTACCTTCTGAACCGGCAGCGCAAACATCGCTACTCCAACTCCGAACCAGCCCACCTGAGTGGCAGCCAGCAGGAAGGATGATAGATAGGATCCTTTTTCACCGAAAGCATAGCGGGTGAGCAGGTGCGTTGATAGGCCTGTCTTTGCCGCGATATAGGCAAGTGCCCCTGTGTAAGCACCTAAAATCAAGTTGCCTGCCAGAACGATTCCGATAAACTGAATGAACGTTAATCCTGTTCCAAGCGTTCCTCCTGACCACATGCTGGCCGAGAAGAAGGTCAGGCCGAGCATCACCACAAGCATTTTCCAAAAACCATTGCGATGACCTTGAGGTACCGCTTCTAACGAAAAATCCAAATCTACTTTTTTCATACCAATTCCTCCAATCGTTTTTTGAACTGGTACCGAAGGATCTTCGATAGTAAGTGGGTGGAAAAAGAAAAAGGCTTCTCGCCGTTTTCCGACAAGAAGCCTTTTTCCTGTATGAAGAACCCTTGGGCAGGATACACCTCACCCATTGGTCATCATACTTCCGCTGTCCTTGTCAGCCTCACGGGACTGAATTAAAGGTACCAGTATTTAATTGTCTATTATTATTTCAGAAAATACCAGCAGTGTCAAGGTGGTAAATTTTAGGATGCTGTGTAGCAGGTTGCGAACCCTGTTGTCACTGCCCGATATTCTGCGATCGAAAATAGCCCTTATTAGGCTATTTCAATATCCAGGCCCACGCTTCTTCAAGCTGATGGCCTTCAAAATATTCGACTGTAATTCCAGGCAGGTAGTTCGTGAGCTTTGATACAGTGCCAATCCAGTCTTTATCACTGACAACAGCGAATTTATTAAACTGCTTCCACCTTTTTATATCAAATTCCATTCCTTCCGTTGCTCCCTGGAAAGTTGTTCCGTCTACATCCGTCATAATGGCCAGGATATTGAATTTCTGGTCATCTTTAAAATTTTCTCTTACGTATTGATCCAGCTTTTCGGCATCTTCCTTTGTTGCATTGCCATTGAATGCGAGGGCGATGGTAGAGGGAGAGCGGGATTCTATGAATTGAAGCATAAAGGTTACCTCCAAGTGGTTTTATTGAGGTAATTTCCCGATTAAGCGGGCTGCGAAACTAGCTGTGGGGAGTTTTTTATTGGAAATGGAGTGTGCTATTTGCAGGTTTGGATTCTATTTGCAAGTTTAGCGCTACTATTTGCAGAATCAAATACTCTATTTGCAAGTTTGCGATTCTATTTGCAGAATGAAGAACCTATTTGCAAGTTGGCAATCCTATCTGCAGAATGAAAAACTCTATTTGCAAGTTTGCGATTCTATTTGCAGAATGAAGAACTCTATTTGCAAGTTTGCGATTCTATTTGCAGAATCAAATATTCTATTTGCAAGTTTGCGATTCTATTTGCAGAATCAAATACTCTATTTGCAAGTTTGCGATTCTATTTGCAGAATCAAATACTCTATTTGCAAGTTTGCGATTCTATTTGCAGAATGAAGAACCTATTTGCAAGTTGGCAATCCTATCTGCAGAATGAAAAACTCTATTTGCAAGTTTGCGATTCTATTTGCAGAATCAAATACTCTATTTGCAAGTTTGCGATTCTATTTGCAGAATGAAGAACCTATTTGCAAGTTTGCAATCCTATCTGCAGAATGAAAAACTCTATTTGCAAGTTTGCGATTCTATTCGCAGAATCAAATACTCTATTTGCAGCGTTCACAATTCGGTTCTTTTCCAACAAAAATAGAACCAGCAAAGCCGGTTCTATAAATTATTTCTTGCTGTAAAATCGATCCCGAACCTTTTTGAGGCGGGCATGATAGTTTAGGATATCGAGTCTTGCTTTCTCTGCTTCAGGTGCGATCGGCCGAAGCTTTTCAATTTCCCAATAGTCTATAATGACATCGAGAACCTGATCAAAGTATTCCAGCGGGCCGTAGTTGGCTTCTTTTGCAATGATAGCCATCCGGTTTTCAAAATCCGGCATGACAGCACCCGGCATTTTAAAGTTCATGATGACGTTCGCGAGGTAGTAGCAATAGTTAGGTTCTAATTGCAGGTGATGTTTTATAACGTCCCTGTAAAAAGTATAATGCAGGGTCTCATCCTTGGCCAAACGCCTCAGCAAGGTGGACAAATCCTTATCATGTGGACCCGCTACCTTCGCTACATTATAGTAGAACACCATGGTGGCCAGCTCCTGCATGGAGGTATAGACCATTGTTTCAAATGGGGTATGGAAATCAGGATTCCAGCCGTTTTCCACTGTCTGCTTATGCAGCTGGTGAAGCCTGCCCGGATGGACATTACGCGTGATTAAGAGATAGGTTTCAAGCAGATTGGAGTGCTGATCTTCTTCCGCTGTCCAGGTATGCACAAATTCCTTAATAACACTCAATGACCCTTTAAAGGTCTGGTCTAAATAAGAGGTGAACCATGGGAGATTCACTTCTGTCAGGAGAGCTGTCTCCACAGCCGTAATGACGGACTCCGGAAGCGTCACCTGGCTTTCATCCCATGGTACACGCCGGAAATCCTGCGCTTTATCCCAAGGAAGAAATTCGTGATAGCCCCAATCTATTTTTTCAGCCCGCTTTTTGTGCTCCTCATACAATTCCCTTACCTTCGGCTCCAAACGAAAATCGAGATGATTTGTTAACAAGTGTAGACCTCCATCGCTATTTTATAGCTAACTATTATGACCTGTTACTAATTTAACTATATCACATTTCTGCGTTAACTAACTAACATAAAAGTCGAATTTTCGGGAAATTAGGACTTTTATAGCTCGTTTTCTTATTTAGATCAATAGTTTTGAACATTTTTCCATCGTACATATCTGTAAAAACTGATTTTCTTCTCCCGGTTTGAAAAGTTAAACAAACCAAAAAACCCAGCTGAATAATCAGCCAGGCTTTTTGAAATGTTTGATGAAACTTTTGTTCAAACATATTAAGCTCCAGTTTTTCAAAACTTCAACTCATAAACCTTCCGCGGCCGCCCGCGCTGTCCAGGCTGTTCTTCACCCGTCACTTTGGCAAGCCCCAGCCGCTCGAGCTCCGCCATAATCCTTCTTGAGTTGCGTTCGGTGTTCTTCAGCCACCTTGAGACTTCCTGTGCAGTGACAATCTTTTTTTGATAGTGCCTTGAAAGGTATTCGATTTTGGATACGATTGCCGGATTGATTTTGGCGCCTTTAAAGCGTTCTTCCCATTCCTCTCCCCAGATGCGCTGCTGGTAGGAAATTGCCTCTTCGCCGCTTTCGGAAAGGTGTTCCTTAATTTCCTTGTTTTCATCGACACTAATCACAGGAGAAGCTTTCTGGTCACGCGCATATTGGAGGGCGAGCCTCACATTCTGCTCTGCATCATAAGCTGTCAGCCCGTACCCCACACCGATTCTGACCTTCAGCTTGCTGTGGATTTTCGCTTCTTCTATAAGAGAGTACATGGACGCTTCCTGAAAGTGCATATCCATCTCGCCCCGGGTTGTATAAATAAAGAATAGACCATCCCCGATCTGCACAAAGGAGCCTTGCACTTTTTCGGCATAGTCAAGCATGACCTGCTTGATTTCCAGCTCATGCCGCTTCATTTCATAGGTAAAATGCTGCTCTTCGAGTGAGCTTGGAGAGTGAACGACTTCCATTCCCATAATCGCTATCTGGGAGCGTTTATACCAGTTGGATTGGCCTCTTTCCCTTAAGTAGCGGAGCACAAGTTTGATCGCGACAGGTGACGGAACCACCCGGTAGCATGGGATTCCCTGCTCCCTCAGTCGGTCATGAACCTCCTGGACACATGTCAATGCGACCTCCGTTTTTCCTTTCTCATAAAGCTCCTTATGAAAAAGGATGATTTCCTCTGCCGGTTCGTATTCATTGTAAGAAAATGTGTGGATGTTCAAATCTCCTAAAAAATATGTATTCTTAAGTATATCCAGCTCGGACTCCTGAATGGTGTCCAAGCTTGCCTGCTGAAATCCGCCTTCCCTGAGATGCGCTTCAAGGAGTGTTCCCAGCAGGCTGGAGCCATATAGAGGGGGATAATGGGCATTTTCTTCCCCGATCAGCCCTTTTGAACGCGCGTAAAAATAAGGGGCCTGTCCGGAGAAAAACCATAAATCAATTTCCGTTTTATGTTCCCTGATTATCTTTTCCGTTTCTTTTGTTTCCTTATAAATGTATGGAATCATCTCAAGCTCGCTGTATTCACGCGACAAGGCAAGAATGTGTCCAACGGAGTCTCCCGGTCCCACTACCCCAACGCGAATTTTCATTCTTTTCCACCTGCTTCTTCTTTATATGCTAGTTTCAATTTTTAAATATTGTGCGATAATCTTTGTTCCCATTTCCAGATCTTCAATAGAGGCAAACTCCTCAGGATGATGACTGAGGCCATTTTTGCAGGGAATGAATAAAAGCCCTGAAGGCCATTTGGCCGCCATGTTCATCACATCATGGCCTGCGCCGCTTTCAAGCACCAAGGCTTTGTATCCCAACGCTTCACCTGAATGCTGCAATTTTCGCATCACTGCCTCATCAAGCTGAACGGATGGATTATGAACAAGCGTTTTTACTTCTATTGTAACACCAAAAGATTCCGCAAGCTGATGACATTTTTCACGGATACGCTTCTCCATTTCTTTTTTCAGTGAATCATCCACACTGCGGATATCAATTCCAAGCTCAACCGTTCCGGGAATTACATTCATGGCGTTCGGCTTTAGTTCAAAGGTGCTTGCTGTTGCCACAATTGGCACCGCACTGGAATTCGATAAAGCAAGAGCTTTCTCTGATATAAATGGAACGAGAGGTGCCGCTGCAACAAAGGCATCCTTTCGTTTGCCCATCGGGGTCGTTCCTGTGTGCCCCATCTGTCCATTGACGATTACCTTTAAGCGGATTGGACAGGCAACTGCCGTTACTGCTCCAAAGTCTGCACCGGCATCTTCCACTCTGGTTCCCTGCTCAATGTGAAGCTCGATAAAACTTTTTAAAGCTGACTCCGGCCGTTCAGCATCTTCAATTGCATCCCATGACAGTCCCATGTCCTCGACTGCCTGGAGGATGGTGATGCCATCCTCATCCGTTACACCTTCCACATCATTCTTATTAAGAAGGCCGCTCATTGCCTTGCTGCCAATGGTTGATACGCCAAAACGGGATGATTCCTCAGATGCAAAACAAATGACTTCAATTGAGGAAGCAGGCTGGAACCCTTCTTCTTTCAATTTCTTTACGGCAGCCAGACCGCAAAGGACACCGGCAACTCCATCATAGCCTCCTCCGCCCTTTACGGTATCCACATGAGAACCTACGGCAACAGCCGGTAATGAATCTTCAGCTTCCCAGCGGGCAATCGCATTCCCCGCTTCATCTCTTCGAACCTTCAAACCGATATCCTCAGCAATGGAAACAAATACATCAATGGCCCGCCATTCTTCTTCCGTGTAGCCTAACCGGCAGAACCCTTCTGCCTGGTTCATGCTGTCTGTTAAATTTAACGCTTTCAGATGCTTATCCAGCCATTCTTTCATTCTCAACACTCCTCCCTGATCTAAAATGAGGCAGATTGCTCTGCCTCATCTATTCCTTAATTTAATTTTTTTATAGATTCAAACAGCAGCTGGACGGCATTCTTCATCGTGCCTTCATTAATATCGAACTTCTCGTTATGATGGCCTGCCGCCAGTTCTGTGCCGAAAATGCAGTAGGTGGCCTGTCCTCCATTTTGCTGAACACGCTCCATGAAGAAGGTTGCGTCCTCAGAGCCTGCAGGTGAATTGTCTTCGAGGATGCTTTCTTTTATATAGGAAGCTTCTTGTGCACAGGCATGCAGGACGGATGCCAGCTCTTTTGAACCATGAGCACTAATGGCCTCGCCTACAGTATGAATCTCGTATTCTACTCCATACATTTGGGCTGATCCTGCAATAACTGCTTCGGCCTGTGCTTTGACATATTCGTTAATTTTTGTCGTTTCCCCGCGTGTTTCAATTTTCAGCACCGCTTTATCTGCGATAATATTGCGGCCTGAGCCTGCATGCAATTCACCCACGTTGATGCGGGTTGCCCCTTCTGAATGACGCGGAATAGCGTAAATATTCAGAGCGGCAGAAGCGGATGCCAGCAGGGCGTTTTTCCCCTCTTCCGGATTTCCGCCTGCATGGGAAGAAACTCCTTTAAACGTTACATCAAGTTTTGACGTTGCCAGAAATCCGTTTTTTGATGCCACAAAATGTCCATCTGGAACTCCTGTGCCGACATGTGAGGCAATTAAATAATCCACATCATCGATAACTCCGGCTTCGGCCATTGAACGAGCCCCGCGGGTGCCTTCTTCTGCAGGCTGAAAAATCAGTTTGATTTTCCCCTTAAGGCTGTCTTTGTTTTCAGCAATCAAGCTTGCCAGGCCAAGCCCGATGGTTGTATGGGCATCATGTCCGCAGGCATGCATGGTGTTTGGAACTGCAGACCTGAATCCTTCTTTTTGCGGAAAATGGCTGTCTGCCTCTGATTCATGGATCGGCAATGCATCCATATCCACACGGAAGGCGATGGTCGGTCCTTCCTTTTTTGTATCCATAGTCGCGACAATGCCTGTGTATCCATCTTTGAAGGGTTCAATATAATCTTTTTTCGCCCCATTTTCGAGAGCCCATTGATAATGTGCGGCAGTTTCCTCTTGATTTGGCTTACCCATAAAATAATCAGCAGCCATTACCTGCCTGCCCATTTCCAGCCCGAAGCCAAGTTCATCCAGGATCGATGCGACAATGGAGGCTGTCCGCATTTCCAGGAAGCCTCCCTCTGGATAACGGTGAAAATCACGGCGCCACTCTTTTAATTGAATTTCAAGATTACTCACTTTTTAACCACATCCTATTCTTATAGATAAGGACCGATTCCCGGACCAAACGGGATTCCAAAGAAAACGAAAACTAAAAGCATAATGATCCACGTGATCAGGAACGTAATCGAGTACGGAAGCATTAAGGAAATGAATGTTCCAATTCCCGCTTTTTTGTCATACTTCTGCATAAACGACAGGGCGATAACCATATATGGCATCATCGGTGTCACAATATTCGTAGATGAATCTGCTACACGGTAAGCCACCTGTGTAAATGCAGGGTGATAGCCAAGCTGCATAAACATTGGAACGAAGACTGGTGCTTCAAGCGCCCACTTCGCTGAACCTGAAGTGATCAGGAAGTTCAGGGAAGCTGTAAAAATGATGTAGCCAATAATCAATCCGATTCCGGTGAACTCCACGTCTTTCAGGAACTCTGCTCCATTAACCGCTACCCATGTTGCGATATTAGACCAGCTGAAGTACGCGATAAATTGAGCGATTGCGAAGATTAAGACAATATAGGATGCTAAGTCCTTCATAGCCTCTGCCATGAAATTAGCCACATCTTTACTGCTCTTAATGTTGCCGACTGTTACTCCATATACAGTACCGATAATAATGAAGAAGAAGAGAATGATTGGAATAATGCCATCCAGGAATGGAGATGGAACGAGTCCGCCATCTTCATTGGTTAACGGGCTATTTGGTATAAGGATCGCTCCCGCAATTAGGGCAATATAGGCGAATCCGGCAATCGCTGCATTTCGCAAAGCCTTCCCTGCATTAGGTGGATCTTCCTTAATCGCTTCTTTAACCTCTTCGCCTTTGTATTCTCCAAGACGCGGTTCAATGAACTTAGTCGTGACAAGTCCACCGACAATGGTTAAAACAAATACGGAAACAATATTAAAATACCAGTTATCAATTGGTGTAACGACCATATTCTCATCAATAATCTTGGCAGCTTCTGTTGAAATCCCGGCCAATAGTGCATCTGTTCCAGCAATCAGCAGGTTTGCTGTAAAGCCGGCTCCGGCTGATGCATACCCTGCTGCCAAACCGGCAATCGGGTTACGGCCGATTTTGTAGAAGACCATTGCGGCAAGCGGCGGCACCAGAACCATCGCAGCATCGGATGCGATATTCCCCATGATCCCGACAAACACAACAGTGTACGTGATTAATGCCGGCGGTGATTTTAAAATTGTTTTCTTAATGGCATAATCCAGCATGCCGACTTTCTCGGCAAGACCAATCCCGAGCATCATGGACAGAACCAGGCCAAGAGGTGCGAACCCGGTGAAGTTATCAAGCATGGATGTCAGGATAAAATTCAGGCCTTCTCCAGATGCCAGGTTCTTAACTTCCAGTTCCTCTCCCGAGCCAGGGTGGACAACAGTAGCACCAAAGGCACTAAATATAGCTGAAACAATAATAACTAACACTGCGAGCCCGGCAAATAATATAAATGGATCCGGGAGCTTGTTTCCTACCTTTTCGACCCCATTGAGGAATCGCTGGGCAATCCCTGGCTTCTTGTTTTCTGTTACCACTTTCTTTCCTTGTTTTTCTGTTTTCATATACTCCCCTCGCTTTTCTGTTTTTGGTATTTATTACTTATGAATTAAGCCTCGTTGGTTTTCAATGTGTATGCTTGCTTTCGCGTTCTGGCAAGTTCGCCGGATTGAGATTCACCCCCTCGGGTTTATGATCTTTTGTTCGAAGGGATTCTAGGTAATCCGGGTTCGGACTCTAACCCCCGTATTTCTGCTTTCTCTGTCCGAAGTTGCACCGGGTTCGGACTCTAAACCCGTATTTCTGCTTTCTCTGTCCGAAGTTGCTCCAGGTTCGGACTCAAGAGCTCGCATTTCTGCTTTCTCTGTCCGAAGTTGCACCGGGTTCGGACTCTAAATACAGCATTTCTACTTCCTCTGTCCGAAGTTGCACCGGGTTCGGACTCTAAACCCCGTATTTCTGCTTTCTCTGTCCGAAGTTGCTCCAGGTTCGGACTCTAAACCCCGTATTTCTGCTTTCTCTGTCCGAAGTTGCTCCGGGTTCCGACTCTAAACACCGCATTTCTGCTTTCTCTGTCCGAAGTTGCTCCGGGTTCCGACTCAAAACCCCGCATTTCTGCTTTCTCTGTCCGAAGTTGCTCCAGGTTCGGACTCAAGAGCTCGTATTTCTGCTTTCTCTGTCCGAAGCTGCCTCGGGTTCGGACTCTAAACCCCGTATTTCTGCTTTCTCTGTCCGAAGTTGCTTCGGGTTCGGACTCAAACCACCGTATTTCTGCTTTCTCTGTCCGAAGTTGCTCCAGCTCAGACTCACTCGTCCCCTTCTACTTTAAAGCAGAAGGCTTAACCTCTTTCGGAATTGGACATGTGTAAGGATTAGCTTCCTTAAACTCTTTGAATTCCTGTTTAACAGCTTCCAATTTCTCCTGGTCGGTCAGCAGTTTTACACCGGTTAATGCCATAGCTTCTGCTGCCCGGAGCATCCCTTTGTGCGCATAGCTGCTGATGCCTTGAGTGGTCATCTGCCAGGTATGCAGCGGTGTTCCCAGTGCTGATGTTGAGGCTGTCAGCTGCGCAGTTGGAACAACCCAGCTTACATCTGAGACATCGGTAGAGCCGGCAAGGACTTCTTTGGAAGGTTCATAGGCTGAGATGGTTTCAGCCAGGTATTTCCCCTCAAATTCACTGCCATCCCCCACATAGCCAAACCCTCGTAAAATATCTAAATAGCTTTCTTTTTCACCATCTGATAGGGTTGTCCAAAGCTTTTCGGCAAAGACCTTTTCTTCTTCATCCGGCTTTTCAATTCCGGCTTCCTGAAGGCTTTGATAGAGAATTTTTTCAATGCTGCGGTTTGGAATATAATTGGAGCAGGCCTTGTCAAACTCAATGGTAAGCTCTGTTTCTGTCATCAGAGCTGCGCCTTCCGCGATTTTGCATACCCGTTTATAGATTTCGTCCACCTGCTGAACCTTTGGCGCTCGGATCAGATAAAGGACCTCGGCGTCTGCCTGTACGACATTCGGCGAGATGCCTCCTGTGTTGGTGATGGCGTAATGCATTCTGGCTTCCGGCACGACATGCTCGCGAAGGTAATTCACACCTACGTTCATGAGCTCAACCGCATCGAGGGCACTTCGTCCAAGATGAGGCGAGTTCGCCGCATGTGAGGATAAGCCTTTAAATCTGAAATAAACCTGATAGTTTGCGAGACTCGATAAGCTCATGATGCTGTTGGCCGGAGATGGATGCCATGTTAAGGCTGCGTCCACCCCTTCAAATACTCCTTCGCGGACCATGAAGGTTTTTCCGGAGCCGCCCTCTTCGCCTGGACAGCCAAAAAACTTAACCGTCCCAGGCAGATTGTTTTCTTCTAAATATTTTTTTGCAGCACAGGCTGCCGCAAAGGCGCCGGTCCCCAGGAGGTTATGGCCGCATCCATGACCGACATTCAGCTCGGTTGGTTCATACGAAGTTTTATTTGGCACCTGCCCCAATCCGGACAGAGCATCGAATTCACCAAGAAAGCCAATAACAGGAGCTCCGCTTCCGTAAGAAGCTACAAAAGCAGTTTCAATATTTCCAGCATTCCGTTCAACCTGGAAGCCTGCTTTTTCACATTGGGATGCCAGAAATTCTGCTGATGCATACTCTTCAAATCTAGTTTCAGGATGGTGATAGATATACTCGCTTATTTTTTCAAATGTCTCTTTATTTTCTGCCAAAAAGGATTTTGTAAAGTTCATGATTTCCTCCCTTAATTCTAAATGGCCGAACCGCCATTTAAGATATGAATATAAGCATCGACCGCAACCAGTAAAGCATCTTCGTCAAAATCGAATTGAGGATGGTGGTGAGGATAGTCAAGCTTCGTTCCAAACAGCATAAACGTAGCTTTGCCGCCATGCTTCTGGACCCTGTTCATCATAAAGCTGACATCTTCCGATCCGGAGACAGGGACAGATGGCAGCACTTCCTTCACAAGCTCGCTTGATGCACACCATTCGGTAATTTTCGGGATCAGCTCTTCATCACAGACAACCACTTCCGTAACTCCGACTGCTTCAAGTGTGCAGGACACATCGTGCATATCTGCTGCCGCCTGAAGAATCCGGGTCGCTTTTTCAGCCATATATTGTGCAATTTCCGGAGTCTCACCACGTACCTCAATTTCCATATAGCTGTCGCCCGGGATGATGTTCCTGCCGCTTCCTGCGGCCAGCTTCCCAACATTCACCCTGGTGACACCATCATGGTGGCGCGGAATGCCGTAAAGGTTGTTAGCAGCTGTTGTCGCTGCCAATAAAGCATTTTTCCCGAGTTCGGGATTGATGCCGGCATGTGAGGAAACTCCTTTAAAATATGCATTGTATTTGGTTGAAGCCAGAAATCCTGGCGTTATGGCTGCGATTGTTCCAACGGGCAGGGACTTAATGCCGATGTGGCCTGAATAAAAATAATCAACATCATCAAGCCAGCCTTTGTCTGTCATGGCCCGAGCCCCTCGACCACCTTCTTCTGCCGGCTGAAACAAAAGGGTAAAGCGGCCCTTAAGCTGGTCACTATGGGAAGAAATATACTGAGCAACCCCAAGGCCGATGGCGGTATGTCCGTCATGTCCGCACGAATGCATCACATTCTCTTCTTTTGAGATAAATTCGTATTGAGCTGGACGATGGGCAGGATCTGCTGATTCATTTATCGGCAGGGCGTCAATATCAAAGCGGAAACCAACATGGTCTCCTGTTCTGCCAGTATCCCAGACTGCCACAAGCCCGGTATTGCCGCCGCGCATTTGATCGAGCCAGGACTCTTCAACTCCCCATTCCCTTGCCTTTTTCTCTTGTGCCTCCAGATCAGTTTGTGCAGGAAGCCCCATACGGGAATTCTCTTCAAGCGCGTCTTTACCTATATAAAGTTTGAAACCCATCTTTTCCAGTTCTTTTCCGATCCGGTATGTAGTGATGTACTCCATGAACCCCAGTTCAGGCAGTGCATGTAAAGTGCGCCGCCATTTGATCAGCTGGGGAGTTATTTCCTTTAAAAAGCTGCTGTCCATTGTGATCCCCCTTGTTGAAATTTATTTCGGACATTTTCCGTTTCATTACCTTAAATGTATTATACACATATTATTAGAAAATTCAAATTGGTTTTTATCCAATAAATAATCTAACAACAATACCTTTTTCCTAATTTACATATTTAGTGTAAAATTTCATATTTAATACTGTAATAAAGTTACTTTTTACACTAAAATAAAGGCAATCATCTAATCTGGAGGAAAAACATGCCTATGAAAAAAATATTCCTGCTTGTACTAATTGGGTTGTCTATTTTTCTTGGAGGGTGTTCCTATTTCTTTCGTGATAGTGAAGAGGAACATATTCAAAAGGTGTATATCCGTGTTCAGGATTACACTGGAGAAGAATACCGTCAGCCTTACGGGAAAAAAACGGATAAGATTGCTGAAGCAAACCAGGATGTGATTGAGGAAGCCACAATTAAATATTTCAAGGAAACATACAAAACCGATGTGAAGGTTCATAATATGGTCGGTGTACTGGAGGGTGTTAAGGTATTTGTGGAATCAATAGGTGAACCGCATTTTTATACTTATGCTTATGTACAGATCCAGGATAATAAGGTACTGCCTCACCTCATCGGGGCTGAGAAATACAAAATACAGGAAGCCATTCAGGGCGGTTTATATCACATGATTTTTGAAGAAGAGTTTCAAAAGCTCGATGGGTATTTAGAGTCCCTTGCAGAAGAAGGGCGCGTAACGGGGAAAACAAAGGCAGCACTTCAGAATGCAGGCGGTCTCGGTTTTATGACTCCCTATTATTTTATTAACATGCTCAGTGCTGAGGCAGCGATTAAACCAGTATATGACCTATACTTAAGAAAACCTGATGCCAGTAAAAAAGAGTTAAGGAATGCCTTTGCTGAAAACCTATTTGACTTAGAAAATCTCTCTATTAATATTCAGCTGTTCATGAGCGATAAAGGTGCAGAGCCGAGTGAGGAAATTTTCAATCGGGTAACCAGGGATCTCGAAGAAATGAGCGGTATTCCCAAAGGGTCCTATAGCTTTACTTTAAATGACAACCTGATTCAGAGAGAAACGTCTCAAGGTGTTAAAGATAATTCTTTAAGGAGGAGTTATCCGGATTATATTGTGAGAGATTAAAGGTTGGGAGGATTATTGGAGCGATGAATATTAGAACAAGAATAATGCTTACTATTATTGGAATACCCCTAATGCTTGGAGGATGTTCTGGTAAGAATAGCACGAACAACAATAAAGACAGTGAAATAACAAAAGAAACACAGGCTGCCGCCTCTGAAGAAACAATGGTAAGTGTTCAGGATTATACCGGGGAAGGCTATGCACTTCCATATGGAAAAGAAACGAATAAAATCGCTGATGATCATCTTGCTCAAATAGAGGAAGCTGCCCTCAATTTTTTTAAGGAGAAATATAAGACCGATGTAACGGTGCATAATGTAGTCGGTGCTAAGGATGGGGCTACTGTGTTTGTAGAATCAAAAGGTGAGCCGCATTTCTACACTTATGCTGTAGTACCAATTGATGCACAAGGAAAAAAAGTGAAGACAGAAATGATTTGGGCGGATGAATTTCAGGTGGAGAATGCCATTAAAGGCGGATTGTATCACATGATTTTTAATGAAGAATTCAAGAAGCTCGATAACTACCTTGAGTCAGTTGCGGCTTATGGACAAGTAACAGGTAAAACAGAAGAGGCCCTCCAAAATGCTGGCGGACAAGGTTTTATGGCACCCTATTATTTTATTTCCATGACAGATGAAGAGTTGGCTATTACGCCAGTCTATGACCTTTATATAAATAATCCTGATGAAAGTGTAGAAAACTTACGGAAAGCTTATGATGAAACACAATTTAATCCTGAAAATTTCTTTATAAATATACAATATTTCATGGCTGACGAAGAATCAGAACCAAACAAAGAAATATTTAATGGAATCGTGAACGAACTCGAAGAGATGACTTCAATTCCTAGAGGTTCTTACAGTCTTTTTCTTAATGATAATTTCATTGATAAACAGAGTGCAGATGGGACTAAGGATAACTCTTTGGAACAGTCCTTCCCTGACTATATTATAAAAGATTAAAGAAGGTGAATAAATGAATACAAATAAGAGTTCACCAACTGTTGCTAAGATATTTCGTCAGATAAATGATAGACCTCCCATCCATTGCCATTTTAAGAGAGATGGATTGTTAGGATCAATGAGTCAATAAGGAGAAGGTTGAGAAACTAAAAAACTGCATTTGATGAAAGTAGAAAATTTAACAATCGGCATTCAACTATTTATGAAAGACAAGGATGCTAAGTCAAGTGAAAAGATCTTTAATCACGCTGTAAAAGATCTGGATGAAATGAAAAACAATCCTAGAGGCTCTTATGGGATATTCCTTAATGATAACTTAATCCACAGGGAAACTTCTGAGGGCTTTAAAGAAAATTCCTTAGAGAGATTACCCTAACCAAGTTGTCAAGGAGTAAGAACTGTAATATTAAGCTCCATACCATTTGAAACAGCATGGACGATCTAACTTTAGTACAATCTTCCCTTCCCCTATCTGACTATTTACCTATTTTCACCTAAAAAGTGTAATTTTCCACGTTTAAACTGTAAAAATATAACTCTATCCGCTAAAATAAGGGATATAACTTTGAATGGCACATTCCTTTAGGGAGGACATGTAAATAATGCACAAGAAAACAAAAATTTTACTCTGCAGTGTTGGGATATCATTAATGCTTGGAGGATGTTCTGGTATGAATAGCACAAATAACAATCAAGACACTGAAAAAACAAAAGAAACACAGGCTGCCCCTTCTGAAGAAACTAAGATTAGCGTTCAGGATTATACAGGTGAGGGCTATGCATTACCATATGGAAGAGTGACAGATGAAATTGCTGATAAAAACCTTGCTCAGATAGAGGAAGCTGCCACCAGCTTTTTCAAAGAGAAATATATGACAGACGTAACTGTGCATAATGTGGTAGGTGCAAAGGATGGGGCCACTGTGTTTGTAGAATCAAAAGGCGAACCGCATTTCTACACCTATGCTGTAGTACCAATAGATGAACTGGAAAAGAAAGTAATGACGGAAAAGATATGGGCGGACGAATTCCAGGTCGAGAATGCCATTAAAGGCGGGTTGTATGGCATGATCTTCAAAAAAGAATTTAATCAACTCGATAACTACTTTGATTCACTTGCAGCAGAAGGTCAAATTACTGGCAAAACTTATGAAGCCATTCAAAAAGTTGGAGGCAAGGGTTTCTCAACCCCTTATTATTTTATTTCAATAGCCGATGAGACAGCTATCCAACCTGTATATGACCTTTTCATGAAAAATCCTGATGAAAGTGCAGAAAACCTCAGGAAGGCTTTTGAGGACAATTCATTCTCGGCAGAAAACCTTTTCATTAATATTCAATTATTTATGGCTGATAAAAGTGCAAATCCAGATAAAAAGTTGTTTGATAAAATCATAAAAGACCTTGAAGAAATGACCTCAATCCCTAGAGGTTCATATAGTTTTGTGTTAAATGATAATTTTATTGATAAGCAGAGCTCCAGCGGTATGGGAGATAATTCACTGGATTTACTAAAAGATATTATCAAAGAATAAAGCAGGTGAATAAATGAATACACTTAATGGTTCACCAAATATAAATGAAAATATCTCCATAAACAATGATAAAGATTTGGTTGAGCTAGCTGGCTACTATGCCTATACCTATCCCCAAAAAGGGGAAATCCTAAAAGTAAATGGAATAAAATATCAGGTTCGCCACGAGCACTATGAAGATCCAACCGGGCTTGATGCAATGACAGTTGTAAATATGGAGACTGAAGAAATATCCATCATCTATGTAGGAACAGATGCACATGGAGAATACGGCAAGCAGGATATTATTACAGATGCCCAGCTTTTAAGTGACCTGACACCTGCACAGCTAGCTGAAGCAAGAAATTATTTTAATGAAATGAATGAAAAATACAAACAATTTGGCGGCGTCCAATCGATCGCAGGAAATTCACTTGGCGGCGGTCTGGTTGGTGCAGTAGCAATTGAAAATCCAGAGGTTAAGGCCGTAACACTGAACCCTGCCCTCCTTCCTGATGGAATGATGGACCCTGATAAAACGTATGACAACATCACAAACTACTTCAGCAGCTACGATGTGCTGACTCAGACTTTAATCGCATTGGATCTGCATGGCAGGATTCCAGGAAAACAGTATGAAATCTTCAATGGGATTCCAGAATTCTCAAAGCTTGCTACAAACCATACAGGCTATCTGAGGAATGAAGATGGCACTCAGTTTTATGTTATCGGAGAAGTCGGCAAGCCGGGTTATGGAAAAATCTATGTGGATGCAGATGCCCATATCGTATCCAGCATTTGGACGGGAGTACCGCTGTATGGCGGGCACTCAGACCGCATTGAGATTAACAAGGAGAGCCTTGATCTTCTGGCTTCCTCCCTGCAAAACCATGTAATGGAAAGACTGAATCTTGCTCACGAATACTTGGGCAATTCGGTTGCCATTGTAGACGATGAAGCCAGCCGTTATTATGAACGGCTCAGCCGTCTGCAGAAGATTTTCGAAGAGATGTTTGAAAATCTGATCAGTGAACCGCTGTTTATGGGGATTACTTCGATCAGCAACCGATTAACAGCCGAAATTGACCATTTGGTTTCTTTGTTAAATGTGGCGGAAAGTCATGCTAAATCCCTGAACTATATACTGAATTCACCGCCTGCTGAGCTGCTTGAACATATTTTCCGGACGAACGTCAGTGTGGAAGGCATCTTTAATGAAATCCGCGGCTTTTTGTACGATTTGAAAGCAGATGTTCAGGATCTTTCCAAAAGCCTTATCCGGATTATTTCCAATAAAATCCCGGAACTTTTTGAGGGCGGAAAAGAACTTTGGTATGATGCTGTAGTCAGTGAATTAAAAGCCCATTATGGAATCGTGAACAATAACAGGGATAAGCTTCTTTCGCATATCAGCGAATATCAGAAACAAGTTCAGGATGTTGCCTCTAACTTTCATGACCGGGACCTTTCCCTGGGACAGTCGATTAGAAGCAAATCCACCCATTCCAATTCCATATCCGTACAGGGAACGAATACGTATAAGCTGGAAGATTCCCCATATATGGAGCTGAGGATGAAGATTAAGGAATTCCAGATGGATACGTCTTATTCTGCTTTCACTGCATCAACCCAGGCACTTCTCTTTCCTATATTGCATAAGGGCTGGGTGATTACCCTGAACATTGAAAATGCACTTGAACTCCTGTCGAGCACTATCAAAGGCGCAACCAAATTCGCCTTGGACTACACCATCCCCGGCAAGTTATTCGGCCTGTTTTCGGACTTTGACGATAAAATCCGAAACAGCGTCAACAACGCGCTGGAGCCTTTGGATGAATTTGCCGGTACGATTGAAGGCATCAGAAAAGGATTAGACCGATTAATGGCGGAGTATCCTACTCTATTAGAGAATTTCAGGCCTTATGTTGAGACAGCCATATTCAATAACAGCGGCTACTATAATGTCCACCTCTATAACCTTGCATCCATTGCTATTTTAAGAGAAATGGAAATGCTGTTTGATGATGTGGTGTATCAGCTTGGGAATCACAAAGCTGAAGCGATTGAGGCATTGTGTGACGTTTCTAAAAAAGTGAAGGGTAATATGGGGGTATTGTACGAACAGGTGGATCGCGGGACGATAAATTAATAGGCATAAATAAACCGAGCTGAGTGGCAGCTCGGTTTTCCTTTTATATAGGCTGTATTTGATAGTTTTTTTGCAGAATTTAATTGTCTATTTGCAAATTGATTATTCTATTTGCAGGTTTCCAGCAGCTATTTGCAATTTTCATTTCTCTATTTGCAAGTTTCAGGCTCCTATTTGCAAGCCCATTGTTTATTTGCAGGTTTCCAGCGGCTATTTGCAAATTTGATTGCTCTATTTGCAAGTTTCCGGCTCCTATTTGCAAGCCCATTGTTTATTTGCAAGTTTCCAGCGGCTATTTGCAAATTGATTGCTCTATTTGCAAGTTTCCGGCAGCTATTTGCAGGTTTCAGGCTCCTATTTGCAAATTTAATTCCTCTATTTGCAGATTCCATAATTCTATTTGCAAATTCGCCAAACCGCCAAAGGCCTGCTCTTTATGCAGCCGCTGGTAAGTGTAGTGTACGATTTAAACAAACGTTAGATTGAATTATTCTGCCCTCTCAAGATACTCCCCTAACAGCTCTTTAAAAAGCTCATTCAATTCCTTATTTTTCTGCTCCTTCAGCCATTCCACCTGGTTAATGGGCAGGTTTAATTTAAGTGTGATTTTTTCATTGGGCATCTCCACTTTTCGAATCTGTTCCAGGGTAATGCCAGCTTCAATATCGGGAAAATCCGGAGCATCCTCTCTTATTCTTAAGAGCCCTTCATATGACTCTTCCGGATCTATTTCGCAAAATAAGCTCAGCCGGGGCAGCTTTCCTGGCACAGCCTTTAGAAACATAAAGGAGCTTATCTGCCTGCCGTCCTCCAATACAACTTCTGTGATCAGACTGTCCCTGTCCTGATATTTTCTTAGAGTAACTTCGCTAACAATCATGTCTACTTCCAGCGTACTTCCGGATGACGATTCAAAAATATAGATGGCACTGTTAAACACATATATTTCTTCTCCATCAAGATTTATAAACTTTATAGCAGACATCCTTGTTCCTCCCATATTCCATAAAAGCTGCATCAAACAATAGCATTGTCTTAGCATATTTAATAAAGCGCAAAGCTGCTGAGTCTAATTTCAACATTTGCTTTAATAGGGTCAGCATTCAATGTAAATCTATAAATATAATGTAACATACGAAAGCATAGCCCACTATATATACGTACCCTTTACATGTTACTAAATTCGGAGCAAGGCTTTGCTAAAGAAATTTCAGGAGAAGTTCTGAGGAACTAGGGTGTGCTCTCTTCCAGCACTAATTTTTCAATATATCTTAAACAAAGAAAAACACTCTAGATGCTGGCATCTACAGTGCTTGACTTTTTGTTTGAAATTTTTTGTGGGGGGTTTAGCAATAACCAAAGAAGAGAAAAAGAGGGGAAAATATAAACTTTGCTGTGTAAATGATCTGTTAAATTACACTTTGAGTTTTAATTTCAAAGGAGATTGACTTTTCAAGTAAGCTGTCTTTTGATATTGCCGATATCTCTTTCATTTCTTGCGGTTTTCTCCCATATAAAATCCTGGTCTCTTTCAAGGACTTTAAAGTGCTCTAAGATCTCTTGATGGCGCTGATCACTTTTAGTTTCCAGTTCCTTCAGCTTGTTTTGAACCTCTTTGAGTTCCCCCTGCATACTCTGCTGGGTGTACTTCATTCCTTGCTGCTCTATTTTCATTTCTAGTTGTTCTTTTTTCATTTCCTGCATATCAGATTGAAGACTGCCAACCATTTTTATTAATTGGGCAAGCATACTTTCCATTTTTGCTTCGTTCATTGTTCACACCTCCTCTATTATAGTATATAACAAATTTCCTAAGGTAAATGTGACAATTTTGGGTGAACATGGGGACGGTTCAACCGTCCTCATGCTTTCCAGCTTACTGGGAAGAATAACTTTATACTATGCAAGAGGTTCATCATTTCACCGCTTGTTCAAAATTCTATAAATCCTTGCTTCATAAGGGCGCATAACTAGCTTTTCTGCAGAATCTCCTACTGGAATTTCAGCATAATTGCCAAGCAGAAGTTCTTTCCCGGTACCATGTGCAATCTCCGGTAATTTGACCTCATTTGTTCTTTCACTTTGATTAAGGACTATCAGCCATGTAACTTCCCCCAAAGACCGGGTATAGATATATAATTCTTCCTGGCCATCAGAGTGATCCGCATAGTCACCGTAAACCATAACTTCATTTTCTTTCCGCAATGCTATCAGCTTTTTATAATAATGGAAGACGGAGTCCGGAGTTTCAAGCTCCCTTTTAACATTGATTTCTTTGTAATTCGGGTTTACTTTTATCCATGAAATACCGCTTGTGAAACCGGCGTTTTTGCTGTCATCCCACTGTACAGGTGTTCGTGAGTTGTCTCTGCTTAGCGGCTGCAGATCTTTAAGGACCTGAACAGGATCTTCACCCCGTCTTACCAGCTCATTGTACTTATTTTTCATAGCGATGTCCCGGTAATCTGAGATATTTTCGAAACATACACCGGTCATTCCTATTTCTTCCCCTTGAAAAATATAGGGAGTTCCCGGCATGGTATGAACTAGCGTACCGAGTAATTTAGCCGATTCTACCCGGTATTCCCCATCATTTCCATATCTGGTTACCTGCCGTGTATGATCGTGGTTATTTAAAAACTGCGAGTTCCAGCCTTTCCCCTTTAACCCTTCATACCACTGCTTCTGAATTTCCTTGTATCGAAGCATATCCCAGGATGGCATATCATCAGCCACCTGAAAATGGAATAAGGTATGGAGTTCATTTCGATCTTCTCCAACGTATAATAAGCCATCTTCAGGCGTGACAAATGGGATTTCCCCCACCGTCATGATGTCATAGTGTTTAAGGACTTCATGGTTCATTTCCTGCAGGTATTCATGTATTCCCGGGTTATTGCCTAAGTAGGAGAGGTCATACGGGTTAGCCGCATCTCTATAGTCCTTCTGTTTTGCCAGCAGATTGATAACATCCATACGGAATCCGTCTATTCCTTTATCGAGCCAAAAACGCATGATCCTGTAGATTTCTTCACGCACTTCGCGATTTTCCCAGTTCAGGTCAGGCTGTTCTGCAGCAAAAGAATGGAAATAATATTGGCCCGTTTTCTCTTCCAGCGTCCACGGTGAGGGGGCAAAGTAGGAGCGCCAATTGTTTGGTTCTTTTCCATCTTTAGCATCTTTCCAAATATACCAGTCTCTTTTCGGGTTATCCTTCGAAGACCTGGACTCCAGAAACCATGGATGCTGATCAGACGTATGATTAACGACTAAGTCCATAATTATTTTCATACCAAGGTTATGAACTTCAGAGATTAACCGCTCGACAGTTTGCATATCCCCTGCCTTTTCCATTACCCCATAATAATCCGAAATATCATATCCATTATCTTTGTCAGGAGATTGATACATAGGATTCAGCCAGATGACGTCCGCCCCAAGATCTTTAATGTAATGCAGCTTTAACAGAAGGCCTTCCAGGTCACCGATCCCGTCTCCATTGGAGTCATAGAAACTTCTCCAATATACCTGATAGACCACCGATTCTTTCCACCATGTTTTTTTCAAGACTATCCCCCGCCTTCACACATCCTGATAAATAGGTCAGCTTGATGAAATACTTTCCCTGATAAAGCAATTTTCTTTTAATAGATTGCTTCTTAACTCTTCCGTATTAAGTGCTTTAGGATGGATGCCCTTATCGACAGACAGTGCTGCTGCCATGCCTGCTGCCTGGCCCATTGCATAGCATGTCGGCTGAATACGGAGGGAAGAATGAGCTTCATGTGTAGAAGAAATACATCTCCCCGCTACCAGAAGGTTATCGAAATCCTTTGGAAGCAGGCAGCGGTAAGGAATGTCATACCATTGACCCTTCGGCAGAATCACCTTCTCAGTCCCGGCCCCTGTTGGATTATGAATATCAATCATATAGGAGCAGGAAGCAATAGCATCATCAAACTTTCGGCATTCCAGTACGTCCTCAGCAGTTAAAACATATTCACCCATAATCCGGCGTGATTCACGAATGCCAATTTGCGGACCTGTCGTAACCAGGTAAGAGTTTTCAAACCCTTCCACGTTTTCTTGCATATATTCAACAATCTCTTTGACTTGCTTTCTGCCTTCGATTTCTGCTCTTGTTAAATCATCCACATCCAGGGCATCCACGTTGACGATGCGGGTCATATTAATCATGACCTCTCCTTCACGCGGCATCTTAAAAAATAATACCCTTCCCTGTGGAAGCCTTTCATCTTCAACTGCATACTCACAAGCCTTTTTCCGGTTTGTGACTCCACCCATTTTGAACATAATGCTTGCAGGCTGACACTGGCCATCAGACTCACGTCCAATCTTGAATTCCGCTCCTGCTCTGGCTGCCAGATCGCCATCCCCAGTACAATCAATGAATGTTTTTGCTTTTAACAGCTGACGTCCTGATTTGCTTTCAATGATTATCCCTGAAATCAGATTCCCCTCTGTCACCGCATCGACCACAAAAGAATGGAATTGAAGCCGGACCCCGCTTTCGAGAGCCATTTCATTCAGGACATATTTATAAACTTCAGGATCAAAGGACCAGGCATGCCCTCCTCCTCCAAATGCTCCCGCGTCCTTCAGACGATCAATCATTTCCTGAAAGATGCCTTTCACCAGCTGGGTTTTCCCTGAGGAAAAACTCATGAACGGATTTACAAGTGCAGCGGAGCCCATTCCTCCTAAAAAACCATTGCGTTCAAGTAGGATGGTATCTGCTCCCTGCCTTGCTGATGCAATGGCAGCCGCAATCCCGGCAGGGCCGCCGCCAGCTACGATTACATCTGCCTGTTTTGAAATCTCTATATTTTTTATCTGAGTATACATTTCCATCTCCAATTCCTCCTATCCCTTTACCCCTGATGATGCGATTCCTTCTACCAAATAACGCTGAAAAACAATAAAGATTAAAGCAATCGGAATCATGGATAAGGCAGATGCCGCCATTAAAAGATTCCATTTCACCTCATACTGTCCCTGGAACTGAGTTAAAGCGACTTGGAGCGTCATCATATCCGGTGAATCCAGCATAATTAATGGCCATAAAAATTCATTCCAGGCTCCAAGAAACGTTAAGATTCCCAAGGTGACCAGTGCCGGTTTGGTTAAAGGCAAAATAATCTGCCAGAAAATCCGGAATTCCGAGCATCCGTCAATTCGGGCCGCTTCCATAAGCTCAGTTGGAATAGTGCTCATAAACTGCCTCATCAGGAAAACCCCATAAGCGTTTGCCACCAGCGGCAGGATAACAGACCAATAAGAATTTAATAAACCGATTTTTGACATCATCAGAAATATCGGAATCATAATGACTTGCATGGGGATCATCATCGTTCCCAGAAATAACAGAAAGAGCAGCTTCTTTCCCATAAAGTTAAATTTCGCAAACGTATAGCCCGCCAAAGAACAGATAAATAAGGTAATGACTGTTGTTAATACTGATATAATCGAAGTGTTAATAAAATATTGAGTGAAGTCTCCCGAGTTCCATGCTGCTATAAAATTCCCCCAATTTGCATCCTTGGGCAGGAATGTAGGAGGACTTGTAAAGATTTCATTATTGGGCTTCAAAGCACTTGAAATCATCCAGACAAATGGAACAAGCATCCCAATTGAACCGAATATCAAAAATGCATATAAAGGTATTCGCTTTAACATCTCTCTGCGTCTATTGCTCATAGAAAGTCCCTCCTAGAATTCACTGTCGGATTTAAACACTCTCATTTGAACCAGCGTTAAAATAAATAGAATGATAAAGAATACATATGCTGCCGCAGATGCATACCCCATATCAAATCGCTGGAATGCCTCCTGATAAATATAATGAACAAGAACCATTGTGCTCGTGCCAGGTCCGCCGCCTGTTATGACATACGCCAGATCAAATATTTTAAATGAACCGATTAACGTAATGATGAGTACAAATAGTGTTGTAGGCTTCAGGAGCTGTACGGTAATATGCCAAAATTTCTGCCAGGAATTAGCACCATCGATTTCTGCAGCTTCATATACACTGCTCGGAATGGCTTGTAAACCGGCAAGAAATAACAACAGGTTGCTCCCCAGTCCTTTCCAGATACTTACAATAATCAAAACAATCATTGCCTGATCTGAATCAATCAGCATATTCTGCAGCGGCAAGCCAAGCTTTTCTAATACATAGTTGATAAAGCCGTAGCTTGGACTGAACATCCATTGCCAGACCAATCCGACGACAACCATGGAAAGAACTACCGGGAAGAAAAAGGCAGCCCGGTAAAATCCTAAGCCCCTTATCTTCTGATTCAAAAGCACCGCAATAAATAAAGCGATGGCCACCTTTAAAGGAACAGAAAGAGAGAAGATTAGAGTGTTCTTAATCGAAATCCAGAAAAGCGGGTCTTTGAATAGACGCACATAGTTTTCAACGCCTACAAATTCGGGCGTTCCAATCATTCCCCATTGGTGGAAGCTCATAAAGAAAGCAAATAAAACCGGGAAGAATAAAAATAGGGAGAAAATAAGAAGAACAGGTGACATAAATCCAATCGGAGTTAATTTTTGTTTCCATTTATATCGTTTTGCCGCCAGATGATTGCGTCCCTCTTTCACTTCTATTGACTTGACCAAATCCATGTAATATCACCCCTGGAATTAGAAAGGAGGGGATGCTGCCCCTCCATCCTTCATTATTTTTTTAGCACCGAATTGTTTATTTGCTTTTCCATAGATTCAGCAGCTTCTTGCGGAGACTTTTCGCCTAAGATCACCGATTGCATTTCGCTTGTCAGAATTGATTTATAGCCTAAGTATTCAGGAATTGAAAAATCTTTCACTGCAAATTCAGGAACACTATTAATCTCGTTAATAATGATTTGCATTCCTTCATCAATAGCCCCATAATCTACAGATTCCTGTGCACTCGTCCGGGTAGGAACGACCCCTTCTTTAGCTGCAAACTCAGCCATTTTCTCTTCGCTTGTTAAGTATTTCATCAGTTTGACTGCTTCTTTTGGATGCTTTGTCTCATTAAAAGAAACAATGTTCGCCCCGCCCAGCTTCGTTGCCGTTACTTCTTTTTTCGGCAAGTATGTCACACCATATTCAAACCCTTGAATATCTTTTTCAAATGAATTGATCAGTCCAGAGAAAGTGATAACCATTGGAAGCTGTCCCTGCTTGAATAGCTCATCTGATTTTTCTGACCCGATAAAGGACTCTTTGGAAGCCAGACCTTTATCAAATAATGATTTGAAAAATTCGATGGACTCAATGGAGGAATCAGAATTGATTCCAGCAGATTTTTGGTCTTCACTTAAGACAGTTCCTTTATTTTGATAAAGGAATGGAAGAAATTGTGATACATCACTTCCTGTGCTGACACCATATTTTAAGTTGTTGGCACTTTTTACTTTTTCCGCAGCTGCAGTGAATTCTTCCCAGTTCCATGTTGTTTCAATGGATTCAGGTACTTTCACGCCAGCTTTTTCAAAAAGATCTTTATTATAGAAAACAGCAATGCTGTCTGTAAAATGAGGAACTCCCACTACTTTATCTCCATTCTTTACACTTACAAGAGTAGAAGGGAGAAAATCATCCTTCTCTTCCTTAAGATCGCCGGAAACATCCAAAAGCAGATCCATATTGGCATATCGCTGAGTTGCTAGTACTGGAGTGTATAATAAGTCAGGTGTTCTGCCTCCAGCAATCATTGTTTCAATTTTTTCAAAGAATTGATCTAAAGGAACTTTTTCAACATTTACTTTAATGTCGGGATTTTCTTTTTCAAATTCCTTAATTTGTTCTACAAGAGTTGGGCTGTCATTATTAAGGATGAAACGGAGTTCAACTTTTCCGTCTTCGCCGCCCCCGTTCTCAGATCCACCGCAAGCGCTTACAAACAGGGATAAAATAAGGACGAATGCGAACAGCAAAGACATTTTACTTTTTCTTAACATCTTAATCCTCCTCAAAAAATATGAATTTATAACTTTTTACATGAACTATTTTTCATAAAGTGAAGATCTATAAAATTGGCCTTAGGCGTTTCATTTCCTTCCAGTAAAGATATCGCCATCCTTGCTGCCTCCCTGCCCAGCTCCACCTTAGGGATTCGGATAGTGGAAAGCTCCAGCCCAATAAAGTCATTAAACTGTTCATTAAGCTCCTGGTTATCATCAAATCCAATAACGGAGATATCCTCCGGAATCTGAAGGCCTGCTTCCTTAATGGCAGTCGTTGCCCCAATCGTTGCATACGTGTTGTTAATAATCACAGCTGTGGGCTTTTGCTTCAGCAATTCTTTCATGGCGTTATAGCCATCCAATTGTGTCTGGCTTTCTTCGAAAACAAGCTGAGGATTATAGACAACATGGTGCTTAAACAGAGCTTCCTGGTATCCGAGCAATTTATCATAGTCAGGTTCAATGATTCTTGATTGTCCTATGAATCCTATTTTCGTGTGCCCCAGCTCAATTAAGTGTTCAGCTGCCATCCTCGTGCCTTTCACGTAATCAGGCGATATGAAATAAGGCTGAATTCCTTCAATCTCTCTCTTTCCAATAAAGACATAAGGAAACCCTTTTTCATGTACATTCCTGATATCATGCTGATTAATCTTTACGCCCATAAATATTACACCGTCAACAAAGCTCGAATGAGTGATCCGGTCACTGTATGATTGATCTTCACGATTTGCGAAAACCAGCAGATCATACCCTAATTCGGATGCCCCCTTCTGAACTCCGTTAATAATCTCATTGTAAAAAGCAGGGTGGACGCCTTTATCGGTGTACACGACAAGCCCAAGGATGTTCGTTTTTTTCCTTGCAAGACTTCTGGCAATTAAATTGGGCTGATAATTAAGCTCTTTTATTGCCTTTAATACTTTTTGCCTGGTTTTCTCTGACACATTTCCGCTATTATTGATGACTCTGGATACGGTCATGTTAGAGACTCCGGCAGCTTTTGCGACTTCTATTAAATTTGAACTTCGAGTCACCAGCATCATCCTTCTTACTCTTTTCGAAATGTTAACGTTAACATTTTTGCGTTTAAAAAAAACACTCTTAAATGAAATATTATGTTAGCGTTAACATAATAATAGACTTTTCGAAAATGACTGTCAATATAAAATTTACTCTTTTTATTTATTACCTTTCCCACTTGGTTTAACAGAGTATTGAACCCCAATACAACAGAAAAATACCGGCCACACAGGGCCGGCATCAAATTACTACTTATTTAATAGTAAGCTTCTTAATATTCTCTGCTCCTCGAAGCTCCACTAAATCACTTTTCTCAATAATGACTTCCTTCACTTCTGCACCGCTAAAGTCCACGATGATTGGCTCTTTCTTTGGCGTTACACGGACACTCACATTCTTAAGGCCATCACCCTGCAATACAGCAGAGTTTTTCAGCCAGATGCCATTTTTAATCTCTGCTGTTTCTTCCACATTAATAAAGGAAACCTTGTTCACTACTAATTTCTTCTTTTTATCATCAGTAAGATTATATTCCTTTTCAAAATCTAGCTCTGTTACTGGAGGCAGGCTGTCAACATCTATGATACGCCCTTCCACCGCCGGTTTGATTGTGCCCAGGCTGGATAGGTGATCCGCGAAGTTTTCCCAATCGGAAAGTCCAAGATCTGTTACTCTGCCCTCCTGGTAAGCTTTTGCGAAGACTGTATATCCATCTCCGCCTTTAGCAGTGAAAGCATTCGTAGCGATTGTGTAGGTTTGATTGTCCTGGATTTCAGTGTAAGTGCCCTGTTCATTTTTATATTCAATCGAAACAATCCGCTCACCGGCAGGTTTAGTCGAATCGAATTTTACTTTTGCACCGGACACGTGCAGGAAGCCGCCATTTTCTGCAGGATATTGTCCTACGCTGATTTCAAAGGCCTCTTTTAATTCAGCTCCCGTTACCTCCATAGTGGCTAATGTATTGCCAAATGGAAGAACAGTGATTACTTCGCCAACTGTGATTGGCCCTGCATCAATCCCTGCACGAATGCCGCCTCCATTTTGGAGTGCCATGATGACATTGCTGTTATACTGCTTTGCTTTTGCCAGCATTCCGTCTGTAATCAGGTTGCCCAGGGCGGTTTCATTTTTCCGTACACTTGGTCCTGTGCTGTCTCCGCTTGTACGCGGATTCTCAAGGGCAGCCAGCGTTTCTGCTCCGATTTCCGTGTTCTTTAATTCTTCTATCTGTGAAGAGTATTTTTCAAGCAGCACTGCTGCCTCAGGGTCCTCTGCTTTATCCGCTACTTTAATAAGCTGGCCAGCATGCCCGACTACTTTTCCTGCCTCGTCAAACTGCACATCCAGCGTTCCGAGATAATTATTGTACTGGCCGGCTTGTACAATAACTGTAGGATCCTTTGCCGTTCCTGTTTCGTCAGCTACCACAACTACTGGGGCATTTAATTGCGTATGGCTGTGTCCGCCAACAATCACATCAATTCCATCTACTTGAGCCGCCAGGTTTAAGTCATTATCCACATTCGGGTTATCATCATAGCCAATATGTGTGACAGCTACTATTTTATTAATACCCATGCCCTCGAAAGCTTTTACTGCTTTTTCTGCTTCTTCAAGATAATCTTCGAATGTTACATTACCCGGACTTGAAATGCTGGCTGTTTCAGCTGTAGTCAAGCCAAAGAATCCTACTTTTTCTCCGTTAACTTCTTTGATGATGCCATTATATATTTTACCATCAGCAGGTTCGCTCGATATAAGATCACTGAACAGTCCCTGCAGGTTGGCATCTTGAGAAAAGTTCACGTTTGAACTGACGAATGGGAATTGTGCTCCTTTTACAAAGTCAGCCAGTGCTTTATGTCCTTCCGCACTTGAACCCAAATCGAACTCATGATTACCGAAAGTCATAATGTCATAGCCCATGAGATTCATAAATTCAAGATCAGCTTGTCCAAGGAATTTATTAAAATATAAAGTTCCGGAAAAAACATCTCCTGCATCAACTAGCAGGGCATCCGGCTTTGCTTCTCTTACTTCCTTTACCGCCGTCACTTTCTTTGCGGCGCTGTCCATATTTGCGTGTGAGTCATTGGTATGCATTAACGAAAGTGTGAAATCTGAAGCTGAAGTCTCATTTGCTGAAACCAGGCCTGCCGGAATGGCTGCAGAGATGGTTAATGCTGCTGATAAGGCTACTGTAGATAATACTTTAATAGGTAATTTCATAATAAATGCTCCTTTCAATTTTTAATCAAAGGGATTGAAAGCCGGAGCTGCTGCACTCCGGCTTCAATTGTTATGCCGCTCCTTCTTCCTCATAAGGAGACTCCATTACTTCCCCATCCGAATCTTTGAAAATGATATGAGATGGATCAGCCTTTTTCCCAAGTGTCCACTTCTGCACATTTTCAGCACCGCGGATTTCCACGACTTTGTCACTTTCGATCATGACTTCTTTAATTTCTGATCCTGTTAGATCCACAACTGCCCCTTTGTTGGCGGAGCTGATGACCACTTTTGTATGTTTCAGGCCTTCGCCTTTAACGGCAGCTGATTTCTTCAGCCATAGACCCTGCGAGAGGCTGGAAGTGCCATCCATCACAACTAATGCATTATGCGGTCCTACTACGAATTTCTTCGCATGGTGGTTTACCAGATTGAAAACATGATCATATTTAGGCTCTTCCGGTTTTACTGCCGGCTTTAAGCTTGTCTGAATCAGGACAGGGTCATGGTCACTTGCACGGCCGTGCTCTTCCATGAAGCCCGAGTTGATATGAAGAATATCTACTTCTGTTTTCTTTGCCAGGTTGTTGGATACTAAAATATGATCGAGCACCTGTGCATTTCCCTGGTACGTATAGGTGTATCGCTCTTCAGCCGGCACTTTTTCAATCATATTAGTCAGTTCATCGCCCTTTAGTGCCTGTAAAGGATTGGAGAACTCAAAATCGTTAAAGTCGCCAAGCAGGACGACATTGGCATCAGGGTCTTCCGCTTTTACATTCTTTACAAAACCGTTAATAACGTTAGCGATTTTCATGCGTTGGATTTCACTGCTTAAGACTGGCGGCTGCTCTTTTCCGAATAACGGAAGATCTCCGCCTTTCGAGTTAAAATGGTTAGCTACGACAATAACGCTTTCGCCCTGGAATTCGAACTGGGCTGCCAATGCTTTACGGCTATCTTCAAAAGCTTCGTTTGTTGGATCAATACGCCCTGGGTTCAGCGTTAATTGGCCGTTTTCGAAATCAACAGCATCGGTTGCTGATCCCTTTTCTCCTTGGGTTAATGTCACCCGTTCAGCATTATAAAGGAAGCCGACACGGATATTTCCTCCCGGCTGGCCGCCATCCTGTTTATCTTCCGGTGCAATGTCTGTGTATGTGTAGGCTGGCCCGCCAAGCTCTTTAATTTTTTCAATTAATAATGCTGCACTTTGATCTGCTGCTGTTGTGCCGCTATCAGTTGGTCCGTCATTGTCCTGTACTTCTGTCAGGCCAATGATATCCGGCTGCTTCATTTTATCTGTGATTGCTTCTGCTAATCTCGTAACCTTTTCCGCATCTGTTTTTGTTGAGAAGTTTTCAACATTATAAGAAGCGATCGTTAGTTGATCCTCTTCAGGGACAAGGCTTGTTTCTTCTCTTGTCGCAGAGCCTTCCACGAATTCCGGTAGGGAGTCTGCGTCACTTAACACTTTATAGTTACTGAAGCCGTAGCTGACAACACCCTGAATGCTGCCTTTAAAGCTGTCACCCATTTTGGCAACAAAATCTTCATCGTTAATATCAAGCGTGATTCTCTCTGGATTAAAATCGTTTTCTGAAATGCGCAGTCCGCCTGCCGTTGTGTTCGTATCCACATCTCCTGGCACAACTACAAGCTCGCCGTATTTCTGCGGGGCAACTACTTTAGCGTTGTCCACTTGAACCAGCATGCCTTCCAGGCTTTCGTAAAAATCGATTCCATCCTGCTCTGGATTAAATTCTGTTAATTCATCATTATCAATAGTTTCAGTCGGAAGATTTTCTTTGTTAATAACCACCGGAGCAGGAAGTTCCTGACCGGAAGCAATGATTTCGATCGATGCTGCATTGATTTCTGTCACAGGAAGGTCTGTTTTCAGCTTGTCTGAATAGCCGTCAAGCACCCACTCTTTAACCTGGCCCGAAGCGGATACCAGATCTCCAGCCGTTACACCGTGGCCCTTTTTATAAATGAGGATACCTTCAGATGTATTTTCATCATCATCCGGCTGCTGATCCTGCATGTAGAAATTGCTGTTATCCACTACCTTAGTGACAATTCCTTCAACATCTGAAACCTGCTGGTTCGCATATGGGGAATAGTGGCCTGCACCTTGAATATCATGAATGCGCAAATCTTCCAGCCCAATCATGTACTGAAATACAGACACCTTGCTGTCTGTTAAACCGTCTTTGACCGCTATCGCTTTAATCGTTGTCTCTTCATTAATAACGATGTGATCGGAATATACTGTGCTTTCAGCAGTCGGTTCTGATCCATCAACTGTATAATGAATTACAGCGCCATCAGTGGAGGTCGATAGTTCTACTTCTGTTCCAGCTTTAACAGGGCCCGCCTCAGGGGAAGCTGTGACAGCTGAAACCTGTGGTGTGCCAGTATCTTCTACAAATGTGTAAGCTGTTGGGCTTTTTAACCCCGGGACTGAAAAGTATGCTTCAAGAGAGCCTGTAATCTGGATTTTTTTCCCGAGATGATCCGGGTTGTCCTTTAAATTCAGATCTGTCCTGATGGAATTATTCGGTAATTGAACCGGCAGTATTTTACTGGGGTCTGTTTCACTTGGGGAATCGGCAATGGCCAAATTTGTATTCACAGAAAATGGGCCGGTATGGGTATATTTCGGTCCATTTGCGGTCGTTCCCACAATATATCCTTCAACCGTTGCTGTGCCGTTATTATCCGCAATCGCTTCTGCCACAGACTTCACTTCTTCTGCACTCGCCGCGGCAAAGGGACTGAATAGACTAAGAATTAATGCAAAAATACTCATAAAGCTAATGAACTTTATGCGCTGCTTTTCTATCATGCGATCCTCTCCTATATCCATATTTTAAAGCGTTTACACATACTACCACTCTAGTAAATCACTCTTCTTTTTAGCGTACAATCTGATATTTGTAAAAATTGAGTAAACTATAAAAAATAAGCAAATGTGCATATATAATCATCAGGCATTAAGACCCTAAAACGGGACTCCCACTAATCTTTTAGCACTAGTTTTCTGTTTTGCAGATATAATTTTATAATTTTGTAATCATAGTAACCTTTTACTAAAATGTATCTGGATATACGCTTGCGGAGCTTACACAGGTGGCATTCCGAATGTGACATTTTTAGAGAAATGGCCATCGCGAGGCTTTTTTTAGCTTTTTGCATGAGTGGAATTATTTTATTTGCAGTTTTCGGGATTCTATTTGCAGTTTTGGAGATCTATTTGCAAGTTTAGGGATTCTATTTGCAACTATGATGTTTGATTTGCAATTTTATTCCTTTTATTTGCAGTGTTCACAATTGGGAATAAAAAAAGAACCTCCATCAGGGAGATTCTCTCAAGTTTATGCTACTTATAAACTTTTATAGTAACCGTTTTGCTGCCCCATTGCAGGGCTTTCTGTTTATTTGGAATGAAGACGTCAATTTTGTTGCCTCTTACAGCAGAACCTTTGTCCGCGGCAATTGCTTCCCCGTAACCTGGAACATATACTTTTGAACCCAGTGGGATGACTTTCGGATCGACTGAAATAACCTTGGCGTTCGGATTTTTTTTCAGGTTGATTCCTGTATAGGTAATGCCGCTGCAGCCTTTGCAGCTGGCAGTGTAGGCAGTCGCTTTCACTTTAATTTCTTTATAAGCTTTCTTTGATGCAGCCTTTACAGCTGTCTTTTTAGGTGCTGCAGCTTTCGCTGAAGCTCCGGTAACTTTAAGCACTTGCTTTGGTTTAATTGTATCTGAAGATAATTTATTCCATGATTTGATTTGCTTTACGGTAACGTTATGTTTTTTAGAGATGGCCCAAAGCGTATCTCCCTTTTTTACTGTATACGTATTTCCTGCGGCTGAAGTGACATTGGAAAATCCAAACGATAGAAAAACAGCTGTGATTAAATAGATTACTAATTTCTTCATGATATCTCCTTTATGTCCCTTGATAGGAACATATTAACACCATTAGATAACAGAAAGATGTCAGTAAAACTCTTTTTTTGTTACAAATTAAGACGTTTTTAATATATTTGTAATAAAAATTACCAGATTTGCATTTGAAATTCATTATGCGTATTAATATTCTTTTGGATTTGCAGCTTAATGTGCCAGGAAAATAGTAAATTTAAAACTCTGTACCATTTTCTAACTATTTGAACTATTGTTTATATCTCTTTATAATAGACAGCAACTTCCTTTTACATGGTAATACTGCAGTTGTATAAAGGAAAAAACGAATGGAGGGATTTAAGAATATTGAGAGCAGAGACATCGCAAGAAACAGGATTAGAAACTAATAAGAAAAGAAAATGGGAGATGCCGGATACTTATGTTATCCTCTTCGCTGTTTTATTAATGGCAGTAGCAGCTACTTATTTTGTGCCGGCCGGAGCTTTTGAAAGAGAAACCGTCGATGAGGTAGAACGAGTTGTACCAGGTACATATTCAGAAGCGGAAGGGAATCCGACTGGTTTTATGGATATATTCCTGGCACTTCAGGAAGGAATGGTCCAGTCTGGCGGCTTGATTTTTCTTGTTCTTTTTGCAGGCGGAGCCTTTGAGGTAGTTGAACGGTCAGGTGCTATCAAAGGAGGTATTCTACGTGCTGTTACCAAAACACAGGGAAAAGAATTCTGGCTTATCGCTGTTGTTTCTATCTTATTTGCATTAGGAGGGGCCGTCGGGGCTGTGGCCAATTCGGTTATCCCTTTTGTCGCAATCGGACTGATCATCACCCGGGCCCTCAAGCTTGATGCTCTTGTAGCAGTTTCCATTACGTTCGGGGCCACTTTTGCCGGCTTTAATGTCGGGTTCCTGAATCCCTATACGGTTGGCATCGCTCAATCGATTGCCGATGTCCCCTTATTCTCCGGAATGGCCTTAAGGCTTATCGCATTTGTTGTAATCGTAGGTGTAACCATCCTCTACACCTGGCGCTATGCCAGGAAGGTCCTTGCTGATCCATCTAAAAGCCTGGTCGGAGTATCCAATGCAACATCCTCTTTAGATGACAATCTTGAAGCACCTTTCACAGGGCGGCATAAACTGATTCTCAGCTTTGTCGGATTGTCACTGCTATTTTTCATTTTTGCCACCATTCAATTCCAATGGACAATTAATCATATGGCTGCCTTTTTTATAATCATTGGTCTCATTTCGGGTATTATTGCAGGCATGAATTATAATCAAGTGGCTTTAACCTTTTTGGAAGGCTGCCAAAAGCTTGTATACGGAGCATTAATTATTGGTGTTGCCAGAGCCATTCTGATTGTCATGGAAAACGCAAGTATTCTCGATACATTTGTCCATGCACTTTCCGTTCCACTGGAAGGGCTATCCCCTATCCTGGCGACAATCGGGATGTTTGTTTCCAATGCCATTCTAAATTTCCTTGTCCCATCGGGAAGCGGGCAAGCGATGATATCGATGCCTATCCTCGCTCCTCTGGCAGATATGATTGGGATTACCCGCCAGGTTGCGGTGCAGGCCTACCAGTTTGGTGATGGATTCACCAACAGTATCTTCCCGACATCAGGTCCGCTCATGGCCAGCCTTGCCGTAGCCGGTGTACCTTGGATCAAATGGGCCAAGTGGATGATGCCGCTCTTCCTGATTTGGTGTGTGATTGCTGTTGTCATGCTTAGTGCCGGGGTTCTGATTAATTGGGGGCCTGTTTAATAAGAAGATTTAAGGCACCTTTACATGGGGTAAAGGTGCCTTATATTTAATAGGCAAATTTATGATTGCCAATCTGTTTTATCACTGGACGAGTGAAAATCCATTGATCTGTCGCCGTATAAGGGTTGTAATAGTATGTAGCACCATTTGTGGGGTCCCAGCCATCAAAAGCATCTTTTACTGCCTGGTAAGCTGTAGCATCCGGCTGCAGCCAGTACTGTCCGTCATTCACAGCTGTAATGGCATTCTTTTGGAAAATGACATTGGAGAGTGTATCCGGAAATTCATTTGACTCCATACGATTGAGAATGACAGCGGCAACTGCCACCTGGCCTTCATAGCTCTCTCCGCGCGCTTCCCCATAAACGACATGAGCCAGCATGTCCACATTCCGAAGCATTTCTGCTGTGTTAACTCCTACGATGCCATCAGCCGCTAAACCGAAATCATATTGAAAGTTTCTAACCGCGTTCTCTGTTACCATTCCATAATACCCTGTATGGTCTGTATTAAAATAACCAAGCTTTTGCAATGCTGATTGAATATATGTAACTTCCGGGCCTGCAGAGCCATTCTTTAAAACAGCAGCATCTGCTTTCGGCTGACTGAAGCTCAGCACAAATACCATTGCGGCAACGGCCGTAATCCACTTTATGTAATTCATTTGGACACTCCTCTTTATGTTTTTTAGAACTCAACTGCCCTCCTTTTGATAAGGGTAATAAGAGTACCTTTGCTTGTTTCCCTATATGATCCATTAGAAAACTCGGTCAAATGGTTTAATTTTCCGGATAGGTCAAAGGGATAGAAAAAGCCGCTCTCTATAAAGAACGGCTCCCCATTTATAATTTAAACTTCTCCACCGACTGTTCCAGCTGTTTAGAAAGACTGCTCAGCTGAAGAGTCAGTTCTGAAATCTTTTCTACCGCATTCTCCTGCTGGTCTGTTGAGGCTGCGACCTCCCGGGAAATTTGCGCTGTGTCTTTAGATAGACCCGCAAATTCATCAATGGATGCAGAGATCTCTTCTGATCCGGCTGATAACTCTTCTGTTACAGCAGAAACCTCCTGAATTTCCCCGGTAACTCCTTCAACCGCATGCAGAATCTGATTGAATTTCTCGCCGGCGCTATTAACCAGAACTGTGCCTTCTTCCACTTTGCCGGAGCTCGCATGCATATTTCCGACTGCCTGTTCAATAGACGATCTAAAGTGATTTAGCTTTTCGGCAATTTGTGCAGCTGATGCTTTTGAACCTTCAGCCAGCTTTTTAACCTCCTGGGATACAACCGCGAAGCCTTTGCCATGTTCTCCTGCCCGTGCAGCTTCAATGGCTGCATTTAATGCAAGCAGATTGGTTTGCTCCGCTATGCCGGATATCAGGTTCACGATATCCTCAATTTCAATAGCCTGCGTACCCAGCTCTTCTATAAATAGAGATGAATCATTTACGGTCTTTTTAATCTCATTGATCTGCCGGATGATGGACTGAATTTCATCAAATCCTTCTTTTACCTGATGTGTAACTGTATTGGATTGTTCGCTCACATCTGTGGAAGCCTCCGCAATGCGCTGAATGCCTATAGCCATTTCTTCTATTGCTTTTGCAGATTCCTCGCTTCTGATCAGCTGTGTATCAGTAGCCCCTGCCACTTCCTGAATCCCTCTGACAATCAGGCTGCTGGCCTGGCTGATTTCTTCCATCTTGTTTTCTATTTTCCCTGAGGAAACCAGGAGTGCTTCTGAGGATGATTTTATGTCTTCAACCATCTCCTTCGTAGATTGTGTCATTTTTTTGAAAGACTCTGTCACATGTCTAATTTCGTCATTTCCTTTTACTTTAATCGAACTTGCCTTCTCTTCTGCTCCGCGAAGATCGCCATCAGCCATTAATTGAGCGGCTGAACTGATGCTTTGCAGCGGGTGCAGTCTTTTTTTGACGAACCAGGCCAGAATGGTAACCACAACAAGGATTAACAGTATATTTATCACCAGGTTCATCGGCAGCACTTCCAGGAGTACTTGATCTGAAATGCTGTTAACATTCTCTGCATTAATATCGACACCCAATATCCCGATTACTTTTCCATCTGATTTAATGGGTACGAATGCTGAAAGATAGTCTCCATATTCCGGATCATGAACGATCGGTGAACTTGATCCTTTTCCATCCAGGACAGGAGAAATATCTTCATATGTTGTAGCCGTTGTCGGTGTTTTAATGTCTGCAGCAATATCGGAGTCCTTCGGCAGGCCATCAACCATTATAAAGAGTTCTTTCTTGTCGGAATCAGCCATTAACGTATATACGTAAAACGCGCCTGTCTTCTCGCGAAAATCATTCAGCTGCTCCCGAAGGTCCCAATAGGTTTCCGACTGATTGGGATTCTTTAAAAAATCATCATATTTTTCGGTATCCATCTTTGAAGCTATATTATCTGCAATGCTTAAACTAAAATTTTCAATAGAGGACTCTACTGAATTTTTCGTGCTCAAGTAGAGCATAGCAATATTGCCGAGTAATACAATTGCCATTCCAAGAGCCATGACCAATGCAATTCTAGCGCTGAGTTTTTTCATATATTTCACTCCATTAGTAAATATTTCATATATGAATTATAACTTTTAACCTAGTTAAATAGCACTAGAAAAATCAGGAAAAACAAAAAATACTGAAACCATTCCGGCTCCAGCATCTCTCTTAATCTATCATCATCTTCAAAAAACTCTTGCCTTCCTCAGTGGCAGGCAGTCCAAAAAACTCGCTGAATGTCGCCCCAACGTCCGCCATCGAATTGCGCTTTCCGATGTTAACCGGTTTTATCCGCTTACCGGCAGCGAGGATCGGAACGTATTCTCTCGTGTGGTTGGAGTGTCCGATGGTCGGGTCGTTGCCATGGTCAGCCATGATAATTATTAGATCTTCCTCTGCCATCTTGGGCAGGAATTCTCTGAGCCACTGGTCGGTTGTATTGAGCAGACTCGCATACCATTCTGTATCTTCCGCATGGCCTGCCAAATCTGTCTCTTGTACATTTACCAGAAACGCGGCATCCTCTTTTTCTTTTAAATAGGAATTCTCTAAAGCTTGCAGAACCTTTTCAGTATCAACGATAGGGTCTGCCGGCCCCTCGCCATGCAGGACATCTGCCGTTTTGCCAATCCGATGGACTTTGAGCCCATGCCGGGCAGCGATCATCGGAAATTGTCCGTCTATGTTTACGCCGTAGCCCATGTGATAGACTTCATAGCCTTTTCCGTACACCTTGGCCTTCGGGGCATCCACTCCCCACTGGCCTGGATTTTTTTCATGTACAACTGACAGGATATGTCCAATGGTTGTATAGGGTCCTCCAAAAGCAATGACCCGGCTGGTATCTACATTCTGGCGGACAATTTTCCCGACTTCCTTTAACTCCTGGAAAGGCATTTTATTAAAATCAGCAGTTAGATTGATGATATTTCCCAGTGAGGACTCAAGATTATCCCCGATGACACAGGCACCATTTACTAATAGAACCGGCCGGTCATTCCATGGGTATTCAACCTGATAGCCTGCTTTAGTTAATGCCTTGGCCAGATCTGGATGAATATCTTTCATCAGTCTTTTATTCGAGCGCTTCGGGCAGCTCCCGGCAATTTCCTGGTGCCCGAGGTACGTGTCTGCCCCGTGATGTGCCAATGCCGAGAAGCCGTAAGCATTGGCAGGGGCTTTCTTCCCATCCACAAGCGCTCCCAGCCCAAGCTTATATAGAGTCGGTATTTCTAAAAAATCAGCCGATTCCCGAATATGCTTATAGGTATTGGCCCTGCAGTCAGAAGGGCTGAACTCTCCGCAATCCTCCATTGCACCGATGCCAAAGCTGTCAATCACCAGCAGAATTGCTTTTGCCATCCTTACCACTTCCTCTCAAAGTGAACCAATTCCGGCTTTCCGCTTTGAATTCCTTTAACCAGGGCAATATGGGCCCTTGTGACGAACACCTGGGTGCGGAAAGAGAAAACAGCTGTATCGCCTTCAGAAACCTGAAAGCCGTTCGGTTTCTCAATCGCACCATAGTAATCAATTGCTTCAGGAGCCGGTTCGATTGCTTTTACATACTGGTTAAGTATGTCTTTTTCATTATTACCGACAAGACACCCGGTTAAATGGGAACGGCCGTAATAGCCCCCGCCGATGACGTAATACTGCTCCTGGTCCTGGTGGGACACTTCGGTTACATATACAATGGCAGGTTTCTCGTGGAGATCCCGGTACGCGTGCAGCGGGGTCGTTCCGGTAAGGGCATGTCCCGGTTCTCCATGTGTTACACCCTGTTCTGCCAGGAACGGTATGGTTTCACAGCTGGTCGCACTTGGACCGTTTACCTGTTTTACAGTAATGCCCTTTTTCTCCAGAATGCCTTTTGCTTTTAAAAGGGTTGTAAAGTTAGGAGTCGGTTCCATGCTTTTCTTATCTTCAGATAGCTGAAAGTTCGGAAAGGTTGTGACGCCTGCTACGTTAATCCCGGGAAGCCCGGCCAGTTCGGGAAGCTCTTCATCCAGCTTTTCCAATCGAAATCCGCCCTGCTGTCCGGGATAAATCATATCGCCTTCTGCATATACCCTGAGAAGTACATCCTGCACCCTTCCTGATTGAACAGCCGCATCAGACAGCTGTCTGGCACGCGCTAGGGAAAATAGGGTAATGACCTCAGGATTCCATGACAGCACTTCCGGCCACTGATTTTTCCCCGGCTGGACCAGGTGGCCGACGTTCCCCATTTTTACGCCGCCTTCTGCCAGTGTTTTGGCTTCATCGAATTCAACAGCAACCGCCTTTTCAATGCCGTGCTCTGCAATAAACTTTCCTATAAATGGAAGCCTTCCAAGCTGCTTGCTCATGAAATAAAGCGTAAAGTCATGATTTTTTGCCGTTTCTGCCAGAGCTGCCACATTCTCTCCGAGTATATCGAGGTCAATCACGTACGTATTCGGGGGTATCTGCCCACTTTGATGCAGGGTGACACCTGATTGAATCAGCTTAGGATTTCTGCGCTTTGTTACATCTAAAAACATGGAAGTTTCCCCCTTTATTTACGGGTATCAACGATGCTGCACTTCTTTTGCAATAGGAATCACTTTTTCGAGAATGCCGATAATCGTGTCTGCTCCTGATTTCATCGGATTGATGCGCAGGCCATATTCCTTCAGCTCGGGCTGTGCTTCCAAAAAGCTGCCGGAAACGCGGTAAATCATCGGTATGATTTCATATTTTGATTCCGCCCCAACCGGATGGGTGGCCGCTCCATGCTCGTCACTGATGCTGATCACGCTTTGGGCAATCGGATTTTCCAGCTCTACAATGACGTTTTTGGATTGGGCATTCGTCATGTAAGCGGCACGAATTCCGTTCACAGCGCCTTCATTCAGACGGCGGCAAAGTTCTTCCACCTGCTCATTCTGAATAGCCAGCGAGACAGGCGCGAAGGTCATCATTCTTAATAGCTCCATGGCTTCGTAGCCCTGTACCTGGCCGCCTCCCGAGTAGTTATTGTGATGCACCCGTTCGATGGCGTCTTTTTTGCCGGCTATGACGGCAATTCCTTCCGGCCCGAGAAGCTTAAATCCCGAAAAGGTTGAGTAATCCGCTCCTAATTCCACGCCAATTCCCTTTGTCTTCAATGCACAATAATTGTCATCCACGACAATTGGAAGATCCGGGCGTTCTTCCTTCACAGCTTTGATGACTTCGGCCAATTGGTAATGATCTGCAGGCTGCTGGCGGGCATGCTGAATATAGAAAACTTTAGGACTTTGATTAGTTCTGATGGCTGTTCTGACTTCCTCAAGATGGTTGTAATCTGCCTGGACTGTTTTGATGCCTAAGATTCTTAACGTTTCCTTTGTCGTCGTATAAACAGGGGCCGTGTGAATGAACATTTCATCTCCAGGAGACAGAAGCATGCTTAGAATATTGCGGATCGCGCCTGTTCCGGCTCCCCTGACAAGGGCACAGTCTTCTGTTTCAAAGAAATCAGCCAGAACTCTTTCAACAAGATACGTTTGTTCCGGACGCTTATATATGGGGGAAACTCCAAGGTCTCCCATCGAAAGAAATTGCCTGCCCTTGAAATGGCGGCTCATACTGTCAACCAGTTTGAATTGTTTTTCCTGTGCTTCCTGTATGGATAAGCTTGGCAAAACTGAATTTGCGTACTTTAATTGGGCTCGGTTGTATGTGGACACTATGATCGCTCCCTTATTGAAAAAGCTCTGGATGGATTAACGGTCAAAAATTGATGAAGGATGCTTTCCGGCACTCCGGATTTCTTCAATTTTGGAATAAACGTCTCAAGCACAAGACCGTAGCCCGGGCCTCCGTTCTTCTTCCAATGGGATTTGCGGGTTAAGTCAGCTGACAGAAGAATTTGCTTCTCATATCCGCGGTTTATAAAATCAATAAGAAAGTCAGCTCTATCTTCATCGGGACGGTAATTATTTTTTCCAATCGTATCAAACGCGATATAGGCTCCTGTTTCCAAAACAGCGAGAACTTCGTCTTTATTCGGGTTGAGGTCCTGATGGCCGATGATGATCTGATCAGCCGGCAGGCCATGCTTCGTCAGCAGCTGCACCTGCTCAAGCCCGAGTGTTCCGAGCGTTGTATGAGTGGTCACCGGAAGGCCGGTTTCGGTACCGGCCATGGCGGCACCAATTAACAGCTCACGTTCGATCGGCTTCATTTCATTTTTGCTTGTGCCCACTTCCCCGATGACACCCGGAAGTATGCCCGTATCAGCAATCCCTTCCTTGGCTTCTTTTATAAAATGCTGTGCAAACTGCTCCGCTTTCCAGCCGTCTGCAAAATCCGGGATATAAGGATCTTTATAAAAGCCTGTGCATGTAATAAGGTGAACCCCGGTTGCCTCGCTCAGCCTTTTTAGCACAAGAGCATCCCGGCCCATGCCGTCATTTGTCACTTCCACCATTGACCTTCCGCCGAGACGATAGAAATCCTCCAGTTCCTCACGCATGCCCTGTTCATCATCCAGAATCGTATCCGGATCTTTTTTCACTCGCGAAAGATCAATGGAGAGATGCTCGTGAGCCGAGCAAATCCCCAATTCTTCCGGAGCAATTTTTCCAAGTACGGTTTGTATCATGGCTGTCCGCTCCGTTCTCTTTAATGTTTTTTACTGAGGTATGTTCATGATTCCAATTGCAACCAGGATATTGGCTATGATTCCGACTGCAATGGCACCCACAGGGCCAACCGCAATGCGGACAATCGGGCGTCCTGCCGCTTCATTAAGCAAGTAGAAGCCTGCAATAAAGAAGAATCCAAACCCTGGTGCAATCGCATTGGCAGCGTTCGCTCCACCGATTAATAGTGCTACTTCCAGAAGCTTGGTCATCGCACTGCGGATATTTTCCCCGGAATTACGGACACCGGGATATTTATCAAGGAATCTTGCAATTGAGCTTAATAGCATAACTTCAATGAAAATAATAATGACACCGCCGATTAAGGCTACCCAAACATTCGGGGAGAAAAATCCGACGACGAAAATGAGTGTGAATCCGACCGGGCTGTATACACCTGTTGCGATCGCTGTACTGGCGACAAGCGGAATAAAGCCGAGCGCACGGGCAGCCGCAGCAATTCCGGCATCTGTTGCTTTGCCCTCTGCTAATAGATTTAGAGAGATCGGGTCTCCTGCCATAATCCATAGATTCGTAGCAGCTGCAATAAGACCGCCAATAATCATAAAGAACACAACATTTTTTCTGATTTTAGCCACTTTATCACTGAATACAGCGGCAAGGTCGATGGATGAGCCTTCTTCAGCTTTTTCCTTCATGGCAAAAACAAGCAGGAAGATCATTCCTGTAATAAGGGCCATTCCTTCCTGGTTCAGTGTTACTGTCGTGCCTGAAATCGTCAGAACTCCGCTTTCATTCAGCCAGACAGCAAGCTGTCTGATCAATGCGGATACGATAAACGTAATAACCCCTTTTTTTACGCTGAATTGCATGGCCACCGCAAGTGCCGGGAATGCCATAAATGTAACGACGACCGGTGTTCCGACCGCTCCCATAGCTTCAAGGAAATTAAGCGGAAGATAATCGAACAGCTTCACAAAGCCTTCGAGCCCGATTAAAAGCCCTGCTCCATAAGCACCGCCAATTACTGCCGCAAGCGGGGTTCCCCATTTATTTTTCGGCGTCAGCAAACCGATAATATCTGTTCCCAGCAGGATACTGTGAACGAGGATGATACTCGCCGAGAGTGTAAAAGGTATTCCAAATCCGATTACAAGTCCGAAACTCATTGCAAAGGCAGTAAAGGCCAGGTCCCTTCTCGTCATTCGCCCTTCCACATGTTCGGAGACAATTGGACGGAGCCCATCATTAAAAACGGCAATATTCATATTGGCCAAAACAGCAGCAACGGCACCGATCAGGATAATTAATGTCATTTCCATTTCTTTTTCCCCCTCAATTAAAATGGATTAGCTTTTATTCTTTAAAGCTTTGATAATCATAGGCACTGCGGCTTCTTTGTGGTCAGCTGTAAAACCGAATGCTTTCTTCCCTTCGCTGACAGCGGTTACAATTTTCTCCTCAACAGGCTTTTTCCCCGGCATGGAAACTGTCTCGCAGTTTGGCTTGCCGAGAAGGGCGATCGCCATGGCTAAAGCACCGCCGCCGCCTGTATGGCAGGCTCCTACATAATAATCTGCCTGTCCCGTCTTAACAGCCATCGCTGCTTCCAGATCGGACTTGACCATCGTCGTTATGCTGCTATCAATCTCTTTTATTAAGCTCTCAATCTCTTTTTTATCCACCTGTCCGCCAACTACAATTTTCATCTTAATTTCCTCCTTTGTTGATTTGCAGTACATTTGTGTAATGTATAAGCAGAAAATCGATTTCCTCTTGGGGGAGCTGATTCTTCCATTGCTGCTGTACAAAATCGATTTCCTTCATTGCTGTGGATGCTTCCGGTGACTGTTTGACTTCATCCAGCAGGGCAGGATGCGGAGCCTCCACCTGTTCGCCATTTTCAATTCTCGTCAGAGCTGTCGGCAAATGGGTGAAAAGCATTTCCGCCCCTTCTATAGCATCCTTTTTCAAGTGTGACTGCAGGTGCATAAAAGCCAATGTCGTTATATCAGCGGCTATTGTGCTGACAACTGATGAGCTTAATAGGATATCCATTCTTTCTTGCAGTTGGTTTAGATCCATAATTTTAATCCCTCCAAAATACAGTATTTAGTATATTAATAGTGCTAAGAAACTAGAACTTCAGTTTCTTAATAGTGCGGATATTTTTTCCCTTCCTCTACCAGCATTTGGATCTCTTCCACTTTATTGAACTGGAGGAGCTCGATTTGTTCCCTGATATTTGTTCTTTCACTTTCAATGACAATGGCTGCTCTGGTTGCTTTTACGGCCAGTTCCTTTGCTCTTTTCGATTTAAAATCAGAGGAAGCAAACGTTTTTAGTGCTCTCGCTTCATCTGCGTTCCAGACAGCTGCATCAATACTGCCGTTTTTCAGCATATTGAAAAGCTGCATATAGTCCACCTTTATCAATTCAACCTTGTGTTCTTCACATTCAAGGAGGGTGATATTGGCCTGGTCAGCAGATGAATAGTCAATTCCAATTTTCATGCCATCTGTAATCTCGCTGTTTTTGCTATCTGAAAAAAAGACTTTATGGGACGTGACATAAGTCTCCGGTCCAAGAGTATGGAGTATTTCCAGGCCATCAAACTCCTGTACGGCCTCTTCTGCCGCCAGCTGGGACATGATAGCAAAATCGTAGCGCCGGGTTTTTAATGATTCAACCCGCCTTCGGGCTCCTCTCATATAAGCGAGGCCAGACTTCTTGTTAATCTCTTCAAACCCTTCGACAATGCCAGTCGCCAATCCCTCATACTTGCGGGAATAAGGCAGCGGCATTACGCCCATAACCGGCCCGATGCCAGCAATCTCATACAGCAGGTTGATGTCCCTTTTTTTCAGAAACGTTCCCAGATGCCCTCTGGATTCAAGCGAGATGGCATGCAGATCCTCCAGCACCCTTAACGCCCCCTGCACAGTCCCGCGGCCCAGGGATAGCTTGTCTGTAAAATCACTTACCCGGGGGATTCTCTCTCCCTCTGAAAACTGAATAAGCTCCTTTGCAATAAACTTGGCAGCCAGCCCATTCTTTGAATATAAACTTTCCCAAATACGGCTCATATTGTAATACCTCTTTACTTTGATCAATATACGGAAAACTGTATATTATGAGTGTAGCGTTTTTATTTAAGTAATTCAAGCTAAAGTTTTTTCATTTGTTTGTTTATTTAGTCTATAAAGGATTCATATTTTGTTAAATTTCTGCTTATGTGATTAAGGTGTCCAATAAGCAATACGGTTACCCGGAACAGCTGCAATTAACCATTCCTCCTCGCCTTGACGGCAACCATCGCCAGCCTGCCAGCACTCATACATTTCATGAGATCCGTTCACAGATAATATTTTTCCTGATTGAAAAGCTACATACAAATGCGGCATGTTTTCACCTAACCAAATATCCACAACTTCCTCATTTAAAAGACTATCTATAGACATGGTATTCTCTTTAATTGTTATAGTCTTTTCATGAAAGTTCACCGCCTGGTCAAAAACTGTCCATTTAGGATCCTCAATATGAAGCCAGGATTGGGATTGATTAGACGGATGTTTCAAAGAGAAATAGAGATAGAAAGAATCTGGCCCAGCAGATTTTATTCTGATGACCATTCCTTTTACAAAGATCTGCTTTAAAGCTGCTTCAGCAAATTCCTTATCTTTTTTATCCAAAGAAACCATTTTTCTTCTCCTAAACCAGTTCACATTCCATCCCCTTACTATATTGTAATAACCCCAACCCACTGGCTTGATTTCGATGCTACTTGAAAGGTGCGATGATCCACCCACTCCGGTTTTCCTAAAAATCTTCCATAAACGACATGGCTTGGCACCTCTTCAACAAGGACTTCTTCCTTAACCATCAGGCCGCTTTTGTGATAAATTTTGGCCATTAGCTTAAAGGAAGCAACCGTATGGACTCCGACAACATAGGCAGTGTGTTCTTTATCAGTGCTCTTTTTGGGAGTGCCTTTTAATAAAAACTCTACCGAATACTTGTGTTCTTTAATTTTTTCAAGAGCATCCTTAACCGGAGTATAATTCCAGCTCTTTTCCTGAAAAACAGGAGAAATAAATTCATTGAATACTCTGCAATACTCGATATATTTTTCTTCTGGATCACGTAAATCCAAAAATTCCTTTGGATTATATGGGATCTTGATGGTTAAACCATTCTCGATTGTATAGGAATCCACGATGGTTTCCTTCATATCTGCCAAACAGTAAACCATCAAAGATTCCACTTCATCAGTTAATGCCCCTTGCAAGTAACGGCTTACTATCAGTGAAAAAACATTCGTCTGGAGATTAAAGCCAACTTCATTCTTCTTTTGTCTATTGGTTGCATCGTGTAGAATAATCTCTTTTAATTCCACCTAAATTCCCCTCTGCCTAACGTGATCGAAAGAACTCAATATCATAAATTTACTCAAATTCATAAAATATCCTATTTGCTAAATTGTTTTTTCCCTCCAAAATCACTTCCCTAAAAAAGATTTCCAGATTTTTATAGGATTTCAGGATTTTTTTGGATCTATATTCTATCTCCAATATATTCTCGTTAAGCATATCAATCACATAGTACGTATTTTTCACAAGCGAATCAGCAAAAATAAAATGATTTTCCGGGGTTCCTTTTTTTCGGTATAAGTCCTGCATAACTTCTAAATCAAATGCCTGGTGAACCTGTTCTTCATAACTTAGCCCTCTGTAAGTCTCCGGGCCTATTCCTGACACTCTAAGGATGTCAAATAAGTAACAGCCATTGCAGTTTCTTAGAAATTCTTTATAAACTGATGGAAAGTGAACCTTTGTTTTTGTTTCATAATCCACGATCGCCTTAAGTAATAGGCCTGGCTGTATGTGGGTATGCCAGCGGCCTTCTCCTAAATGGCCATATAGGACAGTATTGGTTCGAAGCTTTTTCTTATCTGTCTCATAGATTTGATCTAATTCTTTTTTTAGAACATCAGCTTTGACTATTTTTGACATGTTTAATCCCCTTTTCCGAAAGACTGTATCAATAGGAATTAAATTTTCATTGTTTTAATGTATTATTCGCAAAGGCTCACATTCATAAAAACTTTCAGACTGATAAACATGATACGGGAATGTACCAGGTTCACCTAACAGCAATCCCAATTATAAAGAACATTAGTGAAATTCCTGTTTTTTAAATCTTCTTCTTTTATAAAGAAGTTTGCAACCCCGCTGTCCCCGAACATCAGGTCAATATCATCGTCCGTATCCGCCTGGAATAGCAGTATGGTATATTCTCCTGTTGGATCACTTTTTTCTCTCGGATCCTGCTGGGTGAAGTAAGGATAACCGCCTATTTTATGGCCCTCTGCACCTAACTCCTCAAAGTAGAGTTCATGTAAATCTTCATAGTCCGGATGATCGATGGATTCGAATAAGTCGATATTGACCATGTCCTCAAAACGGAAGTCATCAGCAGGTACAGGAGCGATCTTAAGCTGGAAACTCATCTTTGCTTCCTGGACTATCGGATCATATTCATTACTTAAATCAGGTACATACGAAAAGTCTGTCACCAGGTCTTCCTCATCTTTTACAATACTTGGATGATAAATAACCCGGAAGTTTCTTTGAGCAGTCGGGTTATCAAAATCAAGCCCGTACACATCATCAGCCGGCGAGAGATAGAATTGAAGAATCCCGCTTTCAGGCAACGGCTCAATGCGGGGAACTTCTTCGAAATTAATCTGTGCAAATAGATTCATATAATTCCCCTGCTCATCCTTTGGGTGATCGCTCAACTTTGGAAGGTAGGGATGTCCTCCAAACTTACTTTCAAAAAGGGTGGTCTCCCCTCTTTCTGCTTGGATACTGACAAACGGTTTAGCTGTTTTTTCTAATTCGGCCCGATATTTTTCAAATTCCTTCGGCAGCTTTAATACTAAACTGGTCATAAGATTCTATCCTCCTAATTCTATTCAATCCACCTATTTAGTCTCTTCTGTTAAAATTTCATCCATATATTCCTTTAATTCTATGCTTATTTCTTCCGGCGATTCATCCAGGAGCTCTCCGGCCACTTTGGAACCAGGGAATTTCCGTAAGACTGGCATGCCTAAAAGGATGCGTTCGCATTCCCAAATTTTAATAATCTTTAAGTCTATGAGGTCACCGTTCTTGTCAGTAAATCCTACTGAAATGGAGGAACTGTATCCAGGCTGAAAGACATCATTGCCCTCTTGGTCAAAGGCAGCTTCCAATTTGAGGCCTTTCTTTGAAAAAGCGGTTTTATGCTCTTTTTGGAGTCTTTCAGCCTGTTCTTTGAGTTTCTGTTCAATATCTTCAATCTTCGTTTTTAACTGTGGGGTAAAGTCTTTATCCTGAATTCTCATACCATCAGCTACTCTCATTATTCTTTAAAAAAGCTCAACTCACCGATACTGCTCTTTAAAAATCAGCTTAAACTTGGGCCTTAACGTTATTTCTATAATGTTTTCATATAAATCTGATTCACCATGAAACAATCGAATGATCGCATATTCCTTTTCGTCCGCGGCAATTTCTATTTTCCTTACAGATAGCAGCTTCATATAGGAAAGAACTTCATTAGAGTTTTTTTCTTTTACATCCATTATAAATTCATCATAAAAAGGAGATAGCCTGACCTCCATTACTTCATTTTCGTTTTCAAAAATAAAAGATGAAGTGTCATAATAAAAATTCTCCGTCTCATCTTTTCTCCCCGGCAATGATTCAAACACCGATATTAGGTCAGCTTCTTCTGGAATCTCCATGATTAAAACCTCCTTTCAAAAACAGCTATTACCATTCCCTCCACTCCTCTGTGATGTCCCCGTCAAACTCCAAACCCGCTATGCCTGCAGCTTCCATAATGTATTCACAGAGCTCTTCTCTTTCAAGTGTTTCAATAAAGTAATCATACTTTTCATTTAGCTTGTTCAGCTTTAGAGTCACTTGTTTTACATATTTCTTGATCTCTTTTTCCGTCAATCCGCTATCTTGGGTCAGATTTTTCATAAACGAATCAAGAACCTTATTGGCAGCTCTTATATTTTCTTTTGTGAACAGATCATCACCATCTGCCATTCTCGTTTCCCACTCTTTTGTAGGCAGAGCCAGATCCCCCAGCTTCATATCCTTTTCCGGATCCCTATTCTTAATTTTCTGCTTGGTGTAATACACTTCCTCAATGTTTTCACACACAGAGAGATCGCCATCTTGTACATGCGTATCGGGAAAGATAACAGCCTTCAGCTTAGGCAGATTTTCAGTAAAGCGAATTGAGGGTATATCCCCACAATTAATCAGCTTTAATTGTTCCAAATGCATCAACTCACCAATAGATGAAAAATCTTCAACCCCCTTGCAGCTCTCAAACTCCACATCAATCAGCGGAGCCTTCACTTTGCGAAGCGCACTAACATCTTTTAAACTCCTAAGATAATTCAACTGAAGCATTTGCAGGCTCACTATCTCTTGGATTCCTTCAAGTGTGACAATATTTGATTGTGTTAAAATAAGCTCTTTTAAGCTTTTTAACCCACTAAATTCAGTGAGATTCCTGGCTTTCGGCTTATAGCTCCACAGCTGGGCTCTGGTTAGCTTACTTAATTCATTCAGTCCGGCCGTTTTACTCGGCAGTTGCCCGTATACTTCTTGCAGATTCTTAAGTTCTCCTATTTTAAAAACATTTTTAGTGGTTGTTTCATTTATCGATAGAATCCTTAGGTCCCTTAAGCTATAGATGCCGCTCAAGTCTTTTATAAAAGAATTAAAAACATCCAAATGTTCAATACCCGGGCATTCATTCAAAAAATAAACATCTGGAGAATCAAAATCTGACACACCCACATGTTTAATGCTATGTTTATTGATATATTCCACACTCTCATTTATAGCGGCCGGATTTTCAAAGATTACCTTCTCTCCAGTTTCACTCCTGCGGATATAGACATTCCCTTCATAATAAAATGGCATATGTATACCTCTTTTTCATTTAACTTACTGCATACTATAGAATTTCTCCGCCGCCATCCATTTTTCCTATCAACAAAAAAAGAGCTGCTATAAAAGCAGCCCCATCATAACGTTTTATACGTTTTCCTATAAAATACCCTTAAAACCTTTCGCCTGCTCATCCAGCTTTTTTGCTGCTTCCCCGATATCTTTAAATGCGGATACCGCCTGTTCATTAAGAACCTGATTTTCAGAGATGCCTGACTGCGATTGCAGGGTGGCGTCACTAATTTTGTTGATTTCACTTGATATTCCTTCAATATGGGCGTTGACTTCCTGAATGGAGTCCTGCACCCGGTTTGCGAGCTTTCGCACTTCCCCGGCAACGACGTTGAAGCCTCTGCCATGCTCGCCTGCACGCGCGGCTTCTATGGCTGCATTTAAGGCGAGCAGGTTGGTTTGCGCCGCTATTTCCCGGATCGTTTTTACGATGCTGCCGATGGATTGCGCCTGTGATTTTAGAGAATGGAGGATTTCCAGGTTTCCTTTGGACTCATGAACGAGCTTGCCTATTGCCTGAGCGGCCTCTTCACTTCTCTCAATTCCAGCTTTTGCTTTTTCACTAAGGGCTTCTGACATTTCCTGAAGCTGGTATGCCACCTGTGCTGTATTCGTTTCCCGTTCTGTTATATCTGTTGCAATCTTCACGACACCAGCGACCTTGCCGTCATTCCCGAAGACCGGTGTGTATGTAGCCTCGAGCCAAATAAGGTTTCCCTTTTTGGTCACACGCTGGATTTTTTCCTGAAAGCTTTTGCCATTGCGCAGATTTCTCCAAAGCTCCTGGTATTCCCTGCTGGCGGCAAATTCTCGGGTGCAAAATTGCTTATGCATCATATTTGGCATCTCTTCTGCCCGATATTTCACAGTGCGGGCAAAATTTTCATTTGCCCAGAGCACTTTCCCATTCCCATCAAATTCAATCATCGCCAGAGAATTTTCAATTGCAGCCAAAACAGCTTCTTTTTCTAGGACCTGTGTGCTTTTAACATGATTAGGCTGATACGTTGTAAGCATGCTCTTCCTCTTTTCAAAAAAAGTTTGTAAGAACATATCCTTACAAAAGAACTGTTCCCCTGTAAGTGCTGGCCGGTTGCGCTACTAGCTCGAATTCATTCAAGCGCCCAAATTACCTTGAATTCTCATTGCTTCCAACTTGTTCTATTTATATGTCTATAGTACTAGTATCGGTTTGGTATCACAATTTTAAATGCTCTGCTTTTTCATATGCTGAAAATTCTAATAATTAAACATTAAGACCCATGATTCCCATAATTAGTAAAAGTAGAATAGAACTGTAAGAAATGATGAAGAAGGGATGGATTTATCTGAAAAATAAGCTGATTGCATTATCTTTGGCTTCTGTTTTAAGCTTTTCACTTTTTCCGGAAAGTAGTTTTGCGGAGCAAACTGCTGTGGAAAACCAGGCGATCATACCTGGTGCGCACACAGTAACAGAACAATACTTTGACGGCGCCGGCAACAACTGGCTCACAACAAAGAATCCCCTGCAATATCAGCAGGCAACCCTTTACGGTAATATCGGCCTGGTTCCTTATCTATGGGGAAATGCAGCGGAAGGAACCGGATGGCATCAAATGTACAAGCCGGCTTCTGTAACGGGAACACAGGTAAATGGTATTTTTGAAGATGCACAGTTTGTCATAAGGGTTCCGGATCACTGGAATGGCCGGCTGGTTGTTTCGGGAATCCCGGCGACACGAAATGAAACATCGACCGATCTGCTTTTCAGCGATTATGTATTGGAAAAAGGATATGCTTTTGCTGCGATCGATAAAGGCACCCAGGGTGAGACTGATTCGGATGATCCATTTGCAAAAGTAAAAAATGCTTTGGTCAATGAAGATGATATTGTAGCAGAGTGGCATCAGCGGTTCCGCCAGGTTACGAAAGCCGCACAGCAGTACTTAGCCAGCTCACATTCGGATGGGCTGATCGATCCGGCGGATTCTTCTGACCCTGCGAGTGATTTAGTATCCGCACAGCATAAGATTCCTACATATGCGATGGGAATTTCCAATGGCGGATACGTCGTGCGTTATGCTCTTGAAAATGATGATCCGGTGAAAACCGGAGAACCGCGGCTTTTTGATGGAGGAGTCGACTGGGAAGGTGTTCTCTGGACGGAGAAAAAAGAAAACTTGATCAGTTCCCTGACCACTGTTGTGAATAATGCTGAGGAAGCTTTGTACGGCAGCGGCAAAGACCAGCAAAAAGCGGTTAAAGAGCTATATAAAGCAGGTTTGCCAAAAGGGTCGGAAAAACTGTGGGCCTACCATGATCAGGTATACTGGTTTATCTCGCTGAATATCTATCGGGACCATTTCGATCCTGAAGCACCAGGCCGGACGGATTGGAGCAATTACCTGAACTTCGTTAATGGCGTGAGAGATCGTTCCTATGATCCTATTTTTGAAGATTATAAGTATGTGACCCGTCCGAAGGAAGTGAAAGAAAATATTAAGGCGGTGGCCAATACGGGCGATATTGATGTGCCGCTCATTTCTTTTACAGGTTCCCTTGATTCGCTTATTTTCCCGGAGATCCATGCAAAGGGATATCAAAAGCTGGTCAAGAAAGCCGGAAAGCAGGACCTGCACAGAATGTATACGATTGAGAACGGCAACCATGTTGACAGCCTTGTCTGGAACCCGGGCACTGATCCGGATCAAGAGCTTCAGCCTCTGCTGCCTTATGCTCATCAATCATTTGACCTGCTAGTTGACTGGGTGGAAAACGGAAATGCGGCTCCTGCGAGCAAAACGGTTGATGCACCGGAGAACCCGGTTAAGGTCATTGATTTGAAAACTGGGCTGGAACGGGACCCTCGTTAGAGTGGCGGAGATGTGGTTCGGAAATTGGACAAATGCCTTCCGCACAGAAAAATTTCTATCCACACAGAAATTTGGGTTAAAAGCACAGAAAAAATCTTATCCGCACAGAAATTGAGGCTATCCGCACATAATGATTTTTATGAATGCATCTAGTTGCAGTTTTAGATAAAATATCTTCTAAATATGCTGCCCCAGTCGTTTTTGATTGGGGCTTTTAAGAGTTTTTTGGTTAATAAGCAGTTCTTTCCTGCTTCGGGTTTGTGCTGGAGGGCAAATTAGAGGCGAAGGTTACCCCCGGGTTCGGACTGTATCTGGCGCTTTCCTGCTTTTTGTGTCTGAAGTTGGACCGGGTTCGGACTCTAACTCGGGCGCTCGTACATTCTGTGTCCGAAGTTCTCCCGGGTTCGGACTCTAACTGGCGCTTTCCTGCATTCTGTGTCCGAAGTTACCCCAGGTTCGGACTCTAACTGGCGCTTTCCTGCATTCTGTGTCCGAAGTTACCCCAGGTTCGGACTCTAACTGGCGCTTTCCTGCATTCTGTGTCCGAAGTTCTCCCAGGTTCGGACTCTAACTGGCGCTTTCCTGCATTCTGTGTCTGAAGTTCCCCCGGCTTCAGACTCAAAGTGGATAATTTCTGCTTTCTCTGTCTGAAGTTGCTCCAAGTTCAGACTCAAACTCCATCATTTCTTCTCATTCGGTCCGAAGTTACCCCAGATAAATCCGCTCATCCCTCCCAAAACACCCTATCATTTCAGCGAAGAACCTTCCTGCTTCCTGCCAACAGCCACACCACCACCGGAATCAGTCCAAAGGAAACCACGGTAATCCCCGTCCAGCCTCCGGTCTGCCATACCAGACCGGCAAGCGTCCCACCGGTTGCGACTCCAAGATAATAGCTTACGAGATAGAGGCTCGAAGCACCGGCTTTGTGATGGGCAGCGCGCTCATTTACAATAGCCGCCATTAGTGAATGCGCCACAAAGAACCCCAGGCAGGTCAGGCATAGGCCTATCACAATTACCGATAAGGATTGCACATTTGTAAGCAAGGTCCCTCCTATTAAAATGACAGTTCCAACCGAAACCAGTGTGGTTTGCCTAAAATAAGAGGATAACCTTCCGCCAAGAATGGAGCCTACTATACCAAAGCTGTACGCCAGGTAGGTAAAAGAAATATTTTTTACAGAGAGATTAAAGGGGTCCTGTTCCAGATAAAAGGCCAGGTACGTCCATACTCCTGTAAACGAGAATTGGAGGAGGATCCCCATCGCGAATGCAGGGAAAAGCTTCGTATTTTTCAGATGTGAGGCCATTCCTGACAGGTCTTTTTGTACAGATCTTTTACTGGGACTAAAATAATGAGATTTTGGCAGAGTTATAAAATAAATGATGAATAGCAAAATGGAAAATCCAAACAGGCAGTAGACAGAAGTCTGCCAGCTGGCCATATCTGCAATGTACCCGACGAAGATGCGGCCGGCCATTCCGCCAATGGCATTCGCTGCAATATACATGGTGATGCCTAGGCTGATGCTGCCTGGAGCGAGTTCCTCCCCTAAATAGGCGATGGCTGCTGCGGGCAGGCCCGCTATACAAAAGCCCTGCAGGAAGCGAAGCACCAGAAAGGTTTCAAAGTTAGGTGCAATCGGCAATAGCACCAGCGGAATCATGGTGCAGACAAGTGTGAAATTCATAATGGAAACCCGTCCGATTCGATCAGACAGAAATCCGAAAAATAATAATCCGAAAATCATAGAAACTACAGCAGCAGACAGTGATAAACCGGCTGCTGCTGATGTGACGTCAAATGAATCTGCCAGCAGCGGCATAATCGGCTGCACAAAGTATAAATTGGCAAATACTAAAATGGATGCACTTGTCATTGCAATCATCATTTTTTTGAAGCCTGCATCCTGCAGCGAATATTTATTTGATTCCTGTTGTCGAGCTTGTACGGCAGTCATTTTTTCACCCTGTTCCATTAAAGCGTTAAATTCATCATACCATTTCCTTTAAAAGGAATCGAAAATTTCCCCCTCTCGATTCCCATTAAAAACTTCCCTCAACTTTTTTTGAAACAGTGCGCACCTTCATTCCAGCTGTCCTAAATGTTATAATAAAGGAATGTACTTTACAGGGTCGACTAACCCGTTTTACGGGAGCCTTGTTCTAAATAGATTCGACAAAATTCGGTGGTGCCTGTTACCAATTAGGAGGTATGAATATGATTCCGGAGCGGTTTTTGGAGCCTTTGGAGTTTGCAGCGAATGAGCTGAAGGGGCTGCTGCGGGCTGAGGATGAGGAGGATGCGCGCCTGGTGCAGAAGGGACTGATGCTTTTTCGGCAGGGGCTTGTGTATCAGCTTCGCTTTGAAGGTGATAAGGTGTTGGCGACCGTACAGGATGTGACTCCCGCAAAGGTAGAACTGGATCTTGAGTACATTCATTTAAGTGAGTGTTCCTGTCCGGCCGAAGGCTTTTGCCGCCATCAGACCGCGGTCTTTCTGCAGCTTCTTTCCAAGGCCAGGAGTGTGTCCACGTGGATTGAAGAGTGGCGGAAGCCGATTAAGGAAAAGCAGACCGCCAAGAATTGGGGACTTCAAAAAGCGAAGGATCTTTTAAAATCCTCCGGCCAGATGAAGGCGGATTATGATCTCTGGGCTGCTTCATTCGACGAAAGCTTTACCGAGCTGATGGAAAAACAGGGAGAGCCTCGTCCTTATGTCCTGCCTGAGCTTTTCCATGTGTATCTGCGCCGCATGAAAGCGGGAGCACCGGTGGAGCAGGAATGGAAGCTTCTTTACCTTCTGATCGGCTATGTTTTTTCATTCAAAAAGCTAATGGCGCTGAGCAGGAAGTACGGCCATGGCAAGGAATTGATTGACCGCTATTACCGCCATCTCTATCAGTCCCTGATGGAGGATTCCGTTGAGATCATGAATAAACTGTCGGTGCACTCCCTCCCGTTCGCGTTCGATCAATTTATCGAAAAGCTGAAGGATGATTCTGCCGGACTGATCACCGGTTCTTTTGGGATGGAATATGAACGAACACATTTATACCGGCTGCTATGGACGCATTTTTTCAAAAAGAAAGAATGGCGTGAAGCGGAGATCGAGAACCTGAAATCCTCCATAGAAGAGGAGCCTAACCTGCCGATATTGGCTGGCTATGTGCACCTTCAGATTCTTGAACGCAATGATGAACAGGCACTTAGTGTTTTAAATGTGCCAAATGTCTTAATGACACCTTACATGCTTTACTGGCTCGATTACTTTTCAGCCAATAAGGACTGGAATCGGATGGGCCCGTATGCAGAAGCATTTATCCATAAATTACGTGATTATCTGAAAGAAATTGATGACTATTACGCCTGCATGGATTTTACCCGGATGTCCATAAAAGCTATTTCTCCTTATTGCCTGGAGAGCAGCAAAATGGATTTATACGAAAAAGCCTTGATGGAGACGCTGCCGTACAGCTACAGTGACTATGAATATCTGCTTTTCGAAAAAGGTGAATTCATGAAATGGGCGGACTTGCAGGCGTTTATTGGCTTTGATCTTGATTCTCTTGGCAAGGACCGGATCAGGGAAATCAGCAAAAAGGAGCCCTCCATCCTCCTGCCGCTTTATCATCAGTCCATCACAGGCCATATTAATATGAAAAACAGAGATCATTACCGCGAGGCCGTCCGGAAAATGAAAAAGCTTCGCACGCTGTACAACAAGCTGAAACGCCAGGAAGACTGGCAGCTTTTTCTTGAATTGCTGCTTGAAAAAACGAAACGTCTCCGCGCCTTTCAGGAAGAATGCAAAAGGGGTAAGCTAATCGATGCTTAAAACGAGATTTCTTCATGTGAAAGTGAAACCAATAAACAATGACCGCTACCTGATTTTTGCTGTTGATGAAGAGGGGCGCCTGCTTTCTCCGAAGGAATGGAAGCCGCTTCTTTTTAACCACCACAGGGAAAGCTTTTTCGGAAGCATGCTTGATGCTGCCGAGTCAGACGGGATCACAGGGATCTCTGTAAGCGGCTGGCAGCTGGTTACCCTGTTTGCGGCAGAGCAATTCAACCGTTTGATTGATTGGAGCTGGGATGAAACGGCAGAAATTCTGCTGGCCTCCTCTCCTGCTCTTTATGACTCGATCGTGGACCAGGAATGGATGCCGGACTTTGCCGCCTGGGAACAGGATCAATTCCGCTGGGCACTGCCGGAAAGTGTGATCACCGAATTCGGCACAAGCTTTTGGGAGCAGACAGTAGAGGGCTCTCCAGTCAGGGAGTTTATCGGGGATTTATTCCACCTGTCCCTTGATGGCTATATGAATCAAAACCAGGACGCAAAATCACAGTTCGGTGAGAAGCTTGAAGCTTTGCGAAGTGAGCATCTCTCACCGCGTGACCTTGCCGCTTATTTTGATGAACAAAGCTGGCAGGAATGGATCGGGGTCAAAGCAAATGAAGCTCCTTTTTCAATCGGACTTAAGCTGGAAGAACCCGGCGATATCGATACCAGCTGGGATTTGACGATTTTTCTGCGCGGAAAAAAGAACCCTGATGTATTTGCCGACTACAAGGATTATTCGAATTATCCGCATGACTGGCATGATTATGAAGACTCAATTGAAAAAGAAATCCAGCGCTGGCTGGAGCTTTTCCCTTGGCTTGAAGGCAAGCCTGGCGAGATTTCGACTATGCTGACGGAAGATGAAGCCTGGACTTTTCTGACTGAGGCGAGCGAAACCATGCTGGCACTTGGCGTGGAAATTCTGCTTCCATCCTGGTGGCAGGCAATGAAGAACGCAAGCCTCAAGGTAAAAGCAAAAGTGAAAGGAACAGGAGGCCATCGCCCCTCGTTTGTCGGGCTGCAGTCCATGCTTGATTATGATTGGCGCTTCAGCATGAATGGCGTTGACTTAACAGAGGAAGAATTCCGGGGCATGGTAGAGGAAAAAAGACGGCTCGTATACGTTCGCGGCCGCTGGATTAAGCTGGACCCCCACTTCGTCCGCCATATCCAGGATTTAATGAAGAAAGCGGAAAAAGAAGGTTTGCATGTCCGCGATTTGATTGAGCAGGAGCTTATGGCTGACGGGAGCCCTCAGGAAGATGATCTGGATAACCCTAAAACATTTGCCCGGATTCAGATCGAGCTTAACCGCCAATGGAAACAGATGGTGAAGCAGCTCCGCGATATTAAAAACCTTCCGCTTGAAGAGGTCCCGGCAAGCTTCAAGGGTGATCTCCGCCCTTACCAGAAGCTCGGGATGAGCTGGCTGCTGTTTTTGCGCCGGTATGGTTTCGGCGCCATTTTGGCAGATGATATGGGTCTTGGAAAAACGATTCAGCTGATCTCCTATCTTTTAAAAGTTAAAAAAGAGGAAGACAGCGGCCCATCTCTCATCGTGTGCCCTACATCTGTCCTCGGCAACTGGCAAAAGGAAATCGAGCGCTTTGCCCCCGGCATGAGCGTATATCTCCATTACGGATCCAACCGCCTGAAGGGAGAAAGCTTTTCTGAAAAAGTAATGGAGTCTGATATTGTGCTGACCTCCTATGGACTAACCCATATGGATCTGGAGGATTTTGAAGCAGTCCAGTGGAGCTCCATTTCGATTGATGAAGCCCAAAATATTAAAAATGCCCAGACAAAACAATCGAGGGCTGTCCGGAAGTTAAAGGGCAAGCATCATATTGCTCTCACCGGCACGCCGATGGAAAACCGTTTGACCGAACTCTGGTCCATTTTTGACTTCACGAACCACGGCTATCTTGGCAGTCTCGGTCAGTTCCAAAAGCGCTATGTTCTGCCGATTGAGAAGGATGACGACAAAAATAAAGTTAAGCAGCTGCAGGCCTATATTCGCCCCTTCCTGCTCCGCCGCACGAAGAAGGATGAAGATGTGGCCCTGAACCTGCCTGATAAGCTTGAGCAGAAGGAGTATTGTCCGCTGACTGCTGAACAGGCTTCCCTATATGAGCAGCTTGTCCAGGATACATTCGCACAGATCGAAAAGCTTTCAGGGTTTGAGCGCAAAGGACTGATTCTGCAGTTATTAAGCCGCTTAAAGCAGCTGTGCAACCATCCGGCCCTTTATTTAAAAGAAGAGAAGCCTAAGCATGTCCTTGAGCGTTCTGTAAAGCTTGAGAAATTAAGCGAACTCGTCAGTGCTGTTCATGAACAGGGCGAAAGCTGCCTGATTTTCACCCAATATATCGAAATGGGGAATATGATCGCCCGCCTGCTGAAAAAACAATTCGGATTCGACGTGCCGTTTTTAAACGGAAGCGTGCCAAAGCAGGAGCGGGATTCTATGATCAGCCGTTTTCAGAATCATGATTTCCCGGTATTCCTGCTGTCGCTTAAAGCCGGCGGAACCGGTTTGAATCTGACGGCAGCAAACCATGTTATCCATTATGACCGCTGGTGGAATCCTGCTGTGGAAAATCAGGCGACTGACCGCGCCTACCGGATTGGGCAAAATCGCTTTGTTCATGTGCATAAAATGATTGCCACCGGCACACTCGAGGAAAAAATTGATGCTATGCTTGAAAAAAAGCAATCCCTTAATGACCAGATCATTACGAGCGAGAACTGGATTACCGAGCTTTCAACAGATGAGCTGCGGGATCTGGTTCACCTGACATAAAAATGGTTCAGTCTTCAAGTCCTTGATATGCATAAAGGCTTGAAGGCTGTTCTTCTATTTTCGCATATTCCGGCTTATTGGGCATTTGCGTCAGGAAAGTGACTTTGCTTCCTTCCTTTATAATGAAACAGGATAGCAGCTGGTATGTAGGTTTCTTGTCCCCGGCGTTAATTGCCACCTGACTTAATAAGAAGTTAAACTTGTAGTGAATAGTTCGTTCCGTATCGTTGAACATAAGTGAAGTATGGCTTCTAAGAGGAATTCTTTGATAGGATTTATTATTCTGGAGCTTAATGAGCTGAAGCGCATCAAAGAAGCTTGGCTGATGATTGGTATTTAGATTTTTATTTTCTGTTTGAAAATACAGGTACCCGGTTTTATCTCCTTTACCCACTAAATCCCCTCCTTTTTATTATTTTCAAAAAATATATTCGACATATTCCGTGAAAATCCTCCCTGGTACTTAATACCTATGCAGCAGTATTTATTATCCGTGAATAATAATCACGTTTATTAGTGTGACCACCGTTCACAAACAGCCTTTTTACACTTTATTCCCGCTAAGTTAAAGGAAAGAAAGCAAACGGCGGTGAAAAAGGATGTCTTTACCTGAAATACTGAAAAAGTTAAGAACAGACCGAAAGTGGACTCAGGATTTTGCAGCAGAAATGCTGAAAGTGGATCGCTCAACCATCAGCAAATACGAAACAGGCAAGGTCACCCCCACTTACCAAACCCTCGTACAAATGGCAGAAGTATATAAAGTGAATAAGACCTTATTGACTGATGAATTGGAGAGCCCGTCCTCCTACTCAGCGGCGGACAAGTCCGTTTTAAAAGAAAACCCGGATGATAAGGATATGGAAATGATCCGGGAGATCATCAGCCATTATCCGGACCTGAAAAAAGCCCTCCTGGATATATACACCTTTAACGAAAAGAAAAAAGCCCTCGCTGTGAGAATGATTAAGAACAACATTCATGCATTGAAGGAATTTTAGGTTATTCGACAAAATTCGGGCGATGCCTGTCACCATAAAAATAACCCGGCACATGAGTACCGGGTTCCAATTTGGGGAGGTTTTGGGGATATGATTGATTCTCTATATGGAAGGAAAATGTGTGGACAGCTGGATGGGGGATGCCGTCAATTCATGATGGAGAAGCGTTTAGCTGTTTGAAGCTTTTGTGTATGGCCGTTTAACATGACCGTTTCACGGATGAGCGCTTCAAGCTGGAGGACTCGTTTGTTCAGATCATCGACTCTGTGGTTTGATTTTCCGAGCATTTTGATGAGGCTTTCGAGCATATATTCCAATGCCTTTTCTCTTTCAGACACTTCATTCAAAACGGAAGCTCCTCCTTGGTTACAGTCACCGAAATGTCCTCTGTCTTCTTCCGTTCAAGAAAGCGGACGGATTCCGCTACCACCTCTGTTACGTAAATGCGCTTCTTTTCCTGATTATCATAATGCCTTGTCTGGATCCGCCCGGTTACTCCAATCAGGGTTCCTTTCCGGCAATACTGAGATGTATTTTCAGCCGTTTTCTTCCATAAGGTGCACTGCACAAAATCTGCATCGATTTCACCCTTCTGGTTGCGGTACTGGCGGTTAACTGCCAGTGTCACATTTGTTACCGGAATTCCCTCCTGTGTCCTTTTCAGCTCAGGATCCTTTGTCAGCCTTCCGACCAGGGTCACTTGATTGATCATGGTATTCATCTCCTCTCTTTGATAGCCTTATCATAGCCGGAACTTCTTCACTATGTAAAAAAGCGAAAATGTGTTTTTCACAGTGCTTTTTCGGCAATAACACCGTTAAAATTTAATTTTCCGCCCCTTTTCGGCAAAAAACTGCCTCGATAATGCGATTTTCAGCATTAATAAAAAGAAAATTCGACAAACTGTCAAATTCGCTTTCAGTTTGGGCTGTGTTATAATTTTTTAAAACAACTTATTTTAGAGATGGAGGTAAGCCATGAAAACATTTAAACTTGTTTCTCTGCAATTGGTGGAAGAAAATGGCCTGATTGATATTGAACTGGATGATGGATTGATTATCAATAAAGAAGATGAGAAGAGCAGCTGGCTTCTGGAGGCATTTATTGATAAATCCTATCTTGAGTATTTCAAAAAGCGCGCTGATGATAATGATGAGCTGACCATCCAAGTTGTTATTACCAAAAAAGAAAACGATCCAGCCGCATTCCAAACTAAAATTACCTCTATCAGCGAACTGGAAAACCATATCAGCATCCTTTTTGAGGGATCACTCAAAAGAACGAAAAATGATTACGCCGAATTGCTGCTTCAGGACCTCTTGGACAAGGGCTATATCGGCGACAATCTCCTCGATGAATTCAAGGTTAAGATGCAAAGCAAGCCGCGCCTTGCCACTGCTAAAAAGGAAAATAAAGAAACTCCCGCTCAGTCATGACGGGAGTTTTTCTTAACTATTACTGATCTTTATTATCCTCATCCTGCATATCAAGCTTATCTTCCACAGCATCTTCGCCCGGCTCGTTGTTGTCTTCCATCATGTCGCCGTCGTCATCTGTGTTGATGTCGTTGTCATCTGTGTTTTCATTCAGATCATTCGTCATATCGCCATCATTTACATCACCATTATTATCCTCAGTGATTGTATCATCTTCCGGCGGCGGCTCCTGGTTGTCAGTAGCACAGCCTGCCAGTAGCATGGCGGAAAGAGCGGTTCCTCCGATAAGTGTTAAAAGCTTTTTATTCATCGTTAAAGCTCCTTTCAAAAGATGTATTGTTGACCTGATGCATTGGTCTTCCTTTATATTTCCCAAAAACCGAAACAACTTGCATCTTTTTTTACAGAAAAAATCCCGCACATTGTGTACGGGATTACCAACTCTTATCTTTCAATCGCAAACATAATTTCCGCTTCCATCGCGACTTCGCCATCAACGGTCGCACGGGCTTTGCCTTTTCCTATTCCTCTGCGGACGGAGAGCAATTCGACTTCCATGATGAGTGTATCGCCGGGCCGCACCTGGCGTTTCCAGCGGCATTTTTCCACACCGGCAAAAAAGGCGAGTTTGCCTTTATATTCATCCAGTGACAGCAGTGCCACAGCACCTGTCTGCGCACAGGCTTCAAGCGTCAGGCATCCCGGGAATACATTGTAATTAGGGAAATGCCCATTGAACACTTCCTCGTTGGCACTTATATTTTTTTTGCCGACAGCTCTTTTTCCAGGCTCAAGCTCTTCAATGGAATCCACGAACAGGAATGGATATCGGTGAGGGATGATTTCTTTGATTTCTTCTACATTTAATTTCATATGTATCGCTCCCATGCATTATTTAGTACCAGATACTAATAGCTTATATTTATTTTACTAAAAAATTGATGATACGCAAAGTGCCAACAAAAAAAGAAGGGTTTTGAGCCCTCCTTTCCATTTTCTATTCTTTTTCCACCAGTTCAACTATATGCATCCAGGTGGACTTTGAAAAAATATCCTTTACTTCGCCGCCGCCAATGACACCATACCCGACCGCGGCTCCTGCCGTAACGCTCAGGAAAATTAAAAGCACGACAATAATAATCCGAAGCCAGATCGGAATGAGACGGATGCGAACCCGCCCTTTACGCGGTGACTCATCTTTGCTGCGTTCATTTTTCAGTTGTTCACGCGTCTTGACTGCTTCTTGATTACTGTTGTTTACTGACATTTTATTTCCCCTTTTTATCTAACGTATTCCATTGACCAGTCCCATCATTTGATCAGCCATGGAGACGGATCTGGACTGAAACTGATAAGCCCGCTGGAGGTTGATTAATTCTGTCATTTCCTTGGACAAATCCACATTGGACTGTTCCAGGGAACCCTGGGCCATTCCAATCTGTCCGCGAAGTGCACCGTTCAGCTCTGTAAAAATCCCCTCGCCGTCTATTCCATCCGGCAGGCCAAGAAGATTATCGCCTTTTTGCTCCAGGAATTGAGGCTTGTTGATCAGGACCACTCCAAGATTGTATTCCTGGATGGCACCATTGGCTGCTTCTGCCAAAAAGCTCCCTGTATCAGTTAGTTTAAAATTTTTAGCCTGTCCATTTATTATAATCGAATTATTATTTTCATCAAGAACCGGCAGTCCGTCCGCTGTCACAAGCATGGTCTCATTATCTGAAACCGGTGTTAAATAAAAAGCGCCTGCTCTGGTAAAACGCACCGCTGCTCCATCTTCCGTCTGCTCCAGCACACGGAAATACTGGCCTTCCTTTGTGAAAGCAAAGTCGAGCGGCCGGTCTGTTGCCTTTAAAGAACCCTGCTGCATGACGATTTGGGACTGCGCCATCTTTGCACCCACGCCCTGCCTGATGCCTGCCGGTGTCAGTCTTCCTGCCTCGGCAGCCGGATTCCGCTGATTATTGAACTGCTGAAAAAGCAAATCAGTAAAATTGGCTTCCCGTCTTTTAAAGGCCGCTGTATCAATGTTGGCCACATTATGGCTGACAATATCCATCTGCTTCTGCAGCTGGGCCAGAGTATTTGTTGCCGTGATCATCGTACGATTCATTGTTTTTCCCCCTTAGCGGGTCTGCGGCAGGTCATTACCCGATCCGCCCGATTTCATTTGCGGCTTTCTCCATACTGCGGTCATATGCCTGCAGAACCTTTTGGTTTGCTTCAAAAAAGCGATAGGCGGCCATCATATCCGTCATTGTACGGGAAGCATCCACATTGGAACGCTCCAGATAGCCCTGCTGAAGCTTGAATTGGACATTCTGTGCATTATAGGCATTTTCGAGGATGCTCTCTTCTGTCGCTGCATAAAGTCCGTCGCCTTCTTTTCTCAGACTTTCGGGATTTTGGGCAAAAGTGATGCCTAGTCTGGCTGTTTCACCCGCCTCACCGGTAATCACACCATCTTCACTTACTGTAAAACGGTCACTGGAGAGCTGAATCCGCTCACCCGCATCATCTAAAATATATAATCCGCCTGCTGTCGTTAAATAGCCCCCGGCATCGATGGTAAAATTCCCATTCCTCGTATAGCGGGGTTCGCCGTCGTTTCCAGCTGCGTTATAAAAAACAGTCCCTCTTAAGCCTGTTTCCGGATTCACCGGCAAATTAAGATCCAGCAATGCCAGGTCAGTACCGAGGCCAGTTTCCTTCATATCTCCCTGCATGAAGGACGGAAGCGTCTCCTGCATATAAACCCCCGTAGTCAGTCTGCCGACTTCATTATTAAAAGGAAAGTTTAGTCCATTTTCAGTCGGCACGGTCTGCTGGCCCATGCGCTTGAGAAGCATTTCCGGAAAAGACCTCAGGCTCGTCTGATCTGCTTTAAAGCCGGGTGTATTGGCATTCGCCATATTATTTGTCAGTACTTCCGTTCTCCGCTGCTGTGCAAGCATTCCGGAAGCAGCCGTGTAGAAACCTCTAAACATCTTTTTCACCTCTATTTATTCCGAACAATCTTTTCTAGCTCTATTATAAAAAACTTTCCGACAATAAACATTAAAAATTTGAAGAATGGAGTCAGATTTTGAAAAAAGCTGTACCTTTTTTTCATCGGCTGAAATGGAAAAATGTTTACAGATAAAACCTTTCAGATGAGCCTAAAAGAAAAACCCGCCAATGGCGGGTCCCTAAGTTATACAAGCTTCTTCTTCGGAAGCTTATCAATATTATCAAGCATAATGCCAGTTCCGACAGCTACGCAATCCATCGGATTTTCGGCAATTAAGACAGGGACTTTCAGCTCTTCCGCCAGAAGCTGGTCGATTCCGTGAAGAAGTGCGCCGCCTCCTGTTAAAATTACCCCGCGGTCAATGATGTCTGCAGACAATTCAGGCGGTGTGCGTTCCAGCACGCTTTTAGCAGCCTGGATGATGACATCAACGGATTCTGCCAAAGCACCCTGAACTTCCTCTGACCGAACTGTAATGGTTCTTGGAAGACCTGACACCATGTCGCGGCCGCGGATTTCCATTTCTTCGTTTTTGCCGCCAGGGAATACAGTCCCAATCGTTACTTTAATGTTTTCAGCTGTTCTTTCGCCGATTAAAAGCTTGTACTCTTTTTTGATGTATTGAAGAATTTCGTTGTCAAACTTATCTCCGGCCATTTTTATGGATGAAGACGTCACAATGTCTCCCATTGATAATACCGCGACATCCGTTGTTCCGCCGCCGATATCGACAACCATGTTACCGCTCGGCTGGAAGATGTCCATGCCTGCTCCGATAGCTGCAACCTTTGGCTCTTCTTCGAGGTAAATCTTTTTGCCGCCGCTTTTTTCAGCCGCTTCCTTGATCGCTTTCTGTTCAACACCTGTCACATTTGTCGGGCAGCAGATCAGAATGCGCGGCTTTGATAAGAAGCCTTTAACATTCAATTTGTTGATAAAATGCTTCAGCATCGCTTCTGTTACATCAAAGTCGGCAATAACCCCGTCTTTTAGCGGTCGGATTGCCACGATGTTCCCCGGCGTACGACCAACCATGCGGCGTGCTTCTTCTCCTACGGCCAGCACCTTGTTTGTATTTCGGTCAATTGCCACTACCGATGGTTCATTCAGCACAATACCGCGGCCTTTAACGTGGATTAGCACGTTGGCTGTTCCTAAATCAATCCCAATATCCCTAGCAAACATTTCTTTTTTTCCTCCTTGCAACATGGCCAGCTTCTGTCCGCACCTTTGAAGGCTCTCTCTATTTAGGCATTCTTAAAGCGAACTTCGCTTATTAATTTTTAGTTAGATGATCAAATCATTATTCGCAACAGCAGTTCAAGCCACGCAAAAAAATCAGTTCTTTAATAAAAGAAATGATTTTGCCTGGCGTCTCTTTAGGAGTCCTAGTCTTTACGAACCAAGTTCTATCCTAATTTTATATTTTATCACATTCCTTGTGAAAGCAGTAACATTTTGACAGAATTTGTGAGACTTTTTGCGGGTTTTTGTCGAAATGGGGAAAAGGATGCAGGCGACTTGAAAAGGGGCTTAAATCCATAGAGCAAAGCCAAGGTTTCAGGCTATGGAAACAGCTTATGAGCTTTTAGCCCCCGGAGCCGCAATTGAGGTTCATGTACAGCTTTGAAAATTAGCCGTGACACTTTTTAAAATGGCAGTCTTTAACCTTTGACGCCTTTATCGGCGCCATTTGTTTCATTTCATTTAACTGGCTCTTCTTCCATTTCTTCTTTTTTATACTTCATTTTAGTGGCTTCACCGCCGCGAAGATGGCGGATCGATTTATGATAATCCAGGATTTCCTTTACTTCGTTTGCCAGTTCAGGATTGATTTCAGGCAGTCTTTCCGTCAAGTCTTTATGGACTGTACTTTTGGATACGCCAAACTCCTTCGCGATTACGCGAACCGTTTTTTTCGTCTCCACGATATACTTTCCAATCTTGATAGTTCTCTCTTTGATGTAATCGTGCACACCACTCGCCCTCCCCAATTTGGATGTGAGAAGTGTGAAATGAGACTCGCTTTCTGTCTGGATTTTAACTGTATTCCGCATGGATTCCTGATTAATTGAAGTTAATCGTACATGCGCCTGAAATGCTTGCTTTCAGTTTGCGATAATTAAACATGTCCTCAACATATTCATTAGTTTAGTAAAACGATCCCTCACCTCATACATTCTCTTTGTAAGGTTTGTAACAGTTTATTAGCTTGGTTGAGGGAATATGCACGAAAAACGCAATAAGGACAAGGTTTTGTTTAAATTTTTTGAAAATAGGACATCTGGAAGTCAAAATAAGAAATGTTTTCAAAAAATTCTATGGGGTATTTAAAAAATAAGCAGTCTAAAGACCAGTGACAACTTTCCTAATTTCAATTGTTCCATGGATAAGATCCAGGACTTTCCCCGCACATTCGACAAAATTCTTCATTCCCTGTTAATTCATTTCGATGTCAGCAAACTATTTCATTTGCATCAGATAATTGCATATATCTAGGAATTACCGAGCGCATTGAACTATATGGATTTTCGGAAACAAGGGAAAAGAGCCAGGAACTCCTCCCTATTGTGAAGCGGATCGTTATCCCGTACTATTTTTTTCGGAAAACAATTCATTTAATTGGTTATGAAACCATAATATTCCAAAGGATAGGATGAATATAGAATGCTAACACGCAAGGAAAGAATTCAAAATGATAAAAGAAAGAAGATGAAAGCTAGAGGAATGACGGCAGCCAGCACTGTTTTTGCGGCAGTAATTGCGTCAGCGGGTTTTAGCGCTTCAGCAAAAGAAGCCCAAGCTTTGACAGGATTCTATAAAGTGAAGCAGGGAGATACCTTATACAAAATCTCCAGAGACCATGATATGACTGTTAAAGAATTGAAAGCGGTTAACAACCTTAAGTCTGACAAGATCCAGCCCGGCCAAAAATTGGAGGTTCGGATTGAACGACATACAGAAGATTCCTTTGAGACAGCCGTTTATACCGTGGTGCCTGGCGATACACTTTGGGGAATCGCAAAGCGCTACCGTATGAGTGTCAATGAACTGAAAACATTGAACAAATTAAAAAGGGATATGGTCCTCATCAATCAAAAATTGACCATTAAAGGGGATATTTCCAGAACAAACGCAATCATCACCGGTGCTGCAGACAATTTTACGGTGGAATTTAAAAACGGAGATGATTATTTCACATTAAAGGTACCGTATGGAACAGCAACGTCTTATCAGAAAATGTCAGGAAAAAAAATCCTTGTGGTTTACAAGGACGATGCTCTGATCAATATTCAATAAAGGGATGGAAAGCCGGATTCAGCCGGCTTTTCCTCGTTACCCACATCACCCACCCGCTCATCAACATTCCAACCACATATGTCTGACGCTTAATAATGCAGTGACCTCATTTGACTGTCAGTTGCTTTAATCAACTCCCCCCAGGTTTTATGGCCCCTCTGCTGAAATTGATAAAGCAGCTCAACAAATAGATAAGCGGTCGTCAAAGCATCCCCGGCGGCACGATGCCGGTCATAAATGCGGGTGCCGAATGCCATGGCATACCTCTCAAGGTCGCGCATATCGCAGGACGGAGCGATAAAGCCAATCAGATCCAGCGTATCAATGGTCAGGAAATTTTTTAACGAAAGCTTTTCACGTTTACATTCACTTTTAACAGCCAAGGCATCGAAGCTTACATAATGCCCAATCAGGCATACCGCCTCCCTTGATTCGACATACTCAAAAAAACTCTGAATAGCTTCCAAGGCCTGCGGGGCATCCTTTACCAGCTCATCGGAAATAGAGGTTAATTCTTTTATTTCCCGAGAAATTTGTCGTTTTGGGTTAACATATGTCTGAAAAAGGTCCTTTTCCTGCACTTGAAATCCTTTTACCGGGACGGCGCCAATTTCAATGATTCGGTCTGCCGCAGAAACCTGAAATCCTGTTGTTTCCGTATCAAAGACAATAAAATTCAGGTCTTCCAGGGGAGTGGATAACGGAATAGTTTCATACCTTAACGAACATGACACATTTTTTCTGAGAAAAAACATACCAGCCTCCTTTTAAAGCTATAATGAAAATCTTGCAACTGCCTGGCTCTGCAGCTCCTTTAAGGTCTTTAAGCTTAGAATCAATTCTTCTTTTTCACGAGTAAACATTCTGGAAAATGAGACAACGGAAGATGGAGCGGCACCGTTTTGTTCCTGCTGCCAGCGCTGGGTGACATACAACGTAAGTATAGTGCTTACAGACCCTCTCAAATCGTGTGCAAACTCCTTTGAGAATACCTGCCTTTCCTGCAGAAAATCTATTTTTTCAAGCGGTGTGCCTGATAGTTTCCCATGTATTAGGGACAGTATCTGCAGACTATGGTGATAGGGAAATAAAACTTCTTTTTTCATATCCATGCTTTTGCGCTGCAGCTTAAATAGGGACCTGAGCGGCTGATCCAACGTGGGAATAGGATGTTCCCTTTCAAGGTGTGCCAGCCGGTACAAAAAAATTCTGGACCTTTTCATCTGCTCCTGAACCATTGCTTCAAATTTTGCATTGAGCCCTTCACTCCCCGCAATGAACCGATAGGAGAAAAAGTTTTGCGCTAACAATAAATTGTCATTAGTGGATTGAAGCATCCAGGTTCGCAGCCGCTCCTCCCATACTGCCAGCGATCCCCGCCATTTCTCCTCACTGCACATCATGAGACCTTTGCACCGTGCGTAACCTGCACTCTCCATGTTAGAAGTGATCCTTTTCCCAAGCTCTTCAAAAAAATCGCCGGCTTCCTCCGATTGGCTTTCATAAACCAGGAAATGATCCTGATCTGTGAGCATGAACTGCTCTCCACGGCCGCTGGAGCCCATATGATAGAAAGAAAATTCGCATGGCTGCTGCAAGCCTTTTTCCCTCAGTTCAGAAATAGATAGTGCTACAATTCTGCCGCTCATGCGATCGTATAGCTTTGTAACGATCTCAAGCGTTTTTAATATAGGAACACGATCTTTTATTAAAGAATCAATTAACTCATAGATGCCGGTTTTCACTTGCGGAAGGCTATCCCGATCGGCTTTTTCAATTTTTTGAACGGTCTTTATCACATTCTCATTTTTCTTTCTCAGCAAATCTGATAACGTCACAACCCCTGCGACCTTTGAATCTTCCATTACGGGCAGGTGTTTTATTCCCTTAAAAAGAATCAGTGAAAGGGCGTCATAATAATAAGCGGACCGTGATATCGTGACTGGACCCGCTGTCATGATGGTGCTTGCTGGAGCAGTTATATCTGCCCCTTCAGCTGCCACCCCTTCCACAATGTCGCTTTCCGTAATAATTCCTTTTAAGCTGTCCTTTTCTATAACGAGAACTGAACTAATCTTTCTGTTAAGCATGAGCCGGGCAGCTTCCTGAATGGTTGCAGCAGTGCTGACTGCGGCTGCCTCACTGCTCATGACATCCTGAACCCGGATCATGAATGCATCGTTTTCCCCATAATCTGTCGCAAGCTTGACCTGTTCTGCAAGTGATGTGTATACATCCTTCAATCTGACGGCTACCTGAGTCAGCAGGTAATCATGAACTGCGGGATCATCCCATCTTTTTCTCACCACTTCAAACGGAATGAATATGGCTCTTACCTCACTGGAAGCCTTGACTTCAACCAACTCTCCCGGGGTCTGTTTGGAAACACCCAGGAAATCAGCGAGGCTGGAGAATCCAATCAGCTCTCCTGTTTGGACCACCTCGAGCACTTCCTCCCTCCCGCTGTGATCGTTTTTCACTAATACCTCTGAAAGACCTTCTAAAAGGAGCAGAAGGCCTTCACGCGGTTTATTTTTTTTCAGGATCATATCATTCTTTTTGTAGTGGCGTACTTCACACATGGCTAGAAGTGAAAGGGCCGTGTCAGATTCCACCCCATGAAAAAAGGGGTGAAACCGCACAGCCTCCAAATTGTACAGGTTATACAGATTTTGATCCATCATCGTTCATCCATACTTCACCATCTTTATATACCATTTGCTCCGGATAGCGAAGATCCATAACTTCCTCCTGAATTTTTTGCGAAGGAGCAGCTGTCATTAGAGAAACAATGATATTAGCTGCAAATGCAGCTGTAGCACCAAACACGCCGGCACCTGTATCAATGATTCCCAGGATTGTAAATCCGCCATATTTAGCTGCAAAGATGTACGCCAAAGTAACACCTAACCCGACCAGCAGGCCGGCAATAACACCCTGTGAGTTTGAACGCTTCCACCAGACACCCAGAACGAGCGCCGGGAAGAATGTCCCTGTTGCGAGCGCAAATGCCCAGGCAACAATTTGCGTAATGGCTCCTGGCGGGTTAAGCGCGATCACGCCGGCCAAAAGAGTCGCGATGACAATGGACCAGCGGGCAACGGAGAGACGTGTTTTTTCAGTTGAATTCGGTTTTAGCACCCGGTAAAAAATATCGTGAGCAAATGCGGAAGAAATCGCAATCATCAAACCTCCGGCCGTTGATAACGCAGCAGCCATTGCCCCTGCTGCCACCAGACCGATGACAAACATCCCAAGATTGGCAATTTCAGGTGTCGCCATAACCACGATATCATTCGAGATAATGAGTTCCTTCCATTGCAGGACTCCATCGCCATTGCCATCCGCTACCTGAAGCTTGCCTGTATCCACCCAGGTTTTCGTCCAGGCTGGGAGCTCCGTTATTTTGCTTCCGGCAACCTGTGTCATTAAAATGAAACGGGAGAATGCTGCGTATGCAGGTGCAGACAGATAAAGCAAGCCGATGAACAGCAATGCCCATGCTCCCGACCAGCGGGCTGCCTTCATCGTTGATACCGTATAGAAACGGACAATTACGTGCGGAAGTCCTGCTGTACCAGCCATGAGTGTAAACATAAGGGCAAGGAACTGCCACTTCGTTCCATTGGTAAATGGCGCAAAGTATTCAGAGATCCCAAGCTCGCGGTCAAGCTCACCCATTTTACCGACAAGTTCACCGTAGGAAATCCATGGCATAGGGTTCCCTGTTAATTGCAGTGCCATGAAAATGACCGGAATTAAGTAAGCAATAATTAAAATGACATACTGAGCAACCTGCGTCCAAGTAATCCCCTTCATGCCTCCGAATGCAGCATAAAAGGCAATCAGAACGACACCGATCATGGTTCCAAGCTTTGCATCAATTTCAAAAAGACGGCCAATAACTACTCCGGAACCGGAAAGCTGGCCAATCGAATAGGTGAAGCTGATGATGATTGTACAAAGGGCTGCAATCACTCGTGCAGTATGGCTGTCAAAGCGGTCGCCGATGAATTCAGGAACCGTGTAGCGGCCGTATTTCCGCAGCTGTGGTGCCAGCAGGAAGGTTAAGAGCAGATACCCGCCCGTCCAGCCCATAATATAGGCAAGACCGTCATAGCCCAGAAGCATGATTGTTCCCGCCATCCCGATAAAGGAAGCGGCACTCATCCAGTCAGCACCAATCGCCATTCCATTGAAGATCGGCGGCACTCCGCGGCCGGCAACATAGAACTCAGAAGTTTCTTTTGCCTTATTGTAAATGGCTATGCCAATATACAAAGCAAATGTAGCTAAAATGATAGATAATGAGACCAAAAACTGTGTATCCAAGAACATCCCCCTTTTTTTCGATCGATTTTTTGACGCCCCTTTTCTCTCTCTGTATAGCGGAAGCTTGAACAGCCGCTCATTTTTTCGTTAATTAATGATCAAGAACTTTTCCTGAACTGATTTGTTCATTTTTGTTTTCATCAATTCCATATTTCCGGTCAATCGCATCTCCCATTTTTGCATTAACAAACAGCAGAATGATAAATGTCAGTACTGCTCCCTGTGCGCCCATAAAGTAATGGAATGGGAATCCGTTAATGGTTATATCACTTAATGGTTCTGCAAAGAAGACCACGCCAAAAGAGACAAGAAAGCCAATAGCAAAATAAATGATCATATTCCGAGTCTTTTCACGGAAATAACTGTCCGCTACTTTTTTATCGATTTTCTTCAAAACTCCACCCCCGGTAAAAATGATATGTTTGCAGTTTTAATTTTGATGAAAAGATATTATTGGTCAGAAATCACTCCTTATATTGCGATATGTGCAGCCGAATCGCTGCTATTTTACCGGATCCATTTTCCGGATCCGGACAAAACCATTACCTTAAACTGAAAATAAATTTGACTGTATCCATGAAAGGTGCGGGAACAAGGATGATTTGAACGAGGAAGTAAGCAAAGATGGATAGAAATGGGACTGCCAGGAAGATTGGCCTTTTCTTCCTTAAAGCAAGAAAAAGGCAAGTACCTGTAATGATCATCATAGCCAGTAACGGAAGCAATTCGGTTTCCCCCTTTTTAGAAAGCGCTGTCATTTTCCTGCTGCTTTCCGCTTTAAGTTTTAAAATGAATACTTCATTTTCTGATTTCATTTAATTTTAAGAAAATTCATACTTCATTATGTACAAAAATCTTTTTCAGGTCAAGTACATGCTGGAAAAAAATATAAATATTTTTGAAAGACTTTGATATATAAGGTTTTTTCAGCAAAAATAGTTGGTGAAGGCTTTAGGGTATTAGAGGAAAACACTATAGTAATAATGAAAAATGTCCAGAAAAAAAGAGCCAATTCGGCTCCTTAGTCCAATTCTTTTATGATCAGCGTAATTGCCTCCAGCAGATCGGCATCTGACCAGCTTGCCATGCTTTTTTTACTGGCAGCCGCCAGTGCATGGGATGCAGGTATGTGCACAAACCCCGCTGGTATTTCAGTGTTTGTCGATTTTAGCAGGTGAAGCACGGAATACATAACGTTATTGCATAGATAAGTTCCCGCTGTGTTTGAGATTGCTGCAGGATATCCTGCTTCCTTAAGTCTATTTACCATCCGCCGGATCGGCAGGGTGGAAAAATAGCCATCGGGACCACTTTCCTCTATCAGCTTGTCTTCAGGTGCGACTCCGCTATTATCCGGCTCGCCGTCCTGGCAATTGATTGCGATTCTCTCAGGAGTGATGGCTGTCCGCCCGGCAGCCAGCCCGAGAGAAATCACTGCATCCGGCTTCTTCCCGGCCACTTCCTCTACTATTTTCTTTGGTGCACGATTAAAATCAACCGGCAGAAGATGTCCTATAATCTCATAGTTTCCAACCGTTTTGCCATCTAATGCATTCACAATCTTTTCGGTAGGATTGATCGGAAAATCAAGAAAAGGTTCAAAACCGGTTAACAGCAGCTTCTTCATGTCTTCTCCCCCTGTATAACACTTCGTTTATCGAAATATTATACAGGATAATGGCAGAATTGTCGAAATAATGTTTATTCGAAAAAAAACAGGGTGGTACCTGTCAAAAGAAAAGCGGAAGCGCCTCCCACGAACGAACGCAGACTAAGAACGCCACGTCCTCCCAAATGCTGCCGCTTTCGGTCGTGCGATGTTAAGCTGACGAAGCTTTTGTCCTGGGGGCCTCACCTCGAGGGGGTAGGCGCTCCTCCTAAAAGCTAATGCTTTTAGTCCTGCGATGTTTATGCTCCCGAAGCGTCCATTGTGGAGCTAGACATCACCAAAAAAGAGCCTGCCATTTTGGCAGACTCCCTATTATTATGCGTCTGTTGATTCAGTTGCAGTGTCTTCTTCAACTTGGTCGTCAGTTTGACCTTCGTCTTCAGAAGTTCCAGCTGGGTCTTCTTCTGTATCAGCAGATTCGTCTTCGTCCGTATTTCCGGCATTTTCATCTGCAGATTCTTCAGAGGACTTGTCCTCAGAAGGAGCAGCCTCATCATTTTCTTCAGTTGCACCGCTGTTTTCTTCAGCATCTGCTTTGTCAGCTGTGTCAAGCTCCTGTAAAGAGCTTAGCGGCTTATTGAAGAAATCAAGCGGATTGACCGGTGTTCCGTCTTTGCGGATTTCAAAGTGTACATGTACGCCTGCTTCTTCATTAAACAAGCTTTCGCCTGCCTTTGCAAGGACATCACCTTGTTCTACCTGGTCGCCAACCTCAACATTCATCTCTGTAACAGATTGATATTGTGTTACAATTCCTTTGTCATGCTCCACTTCAATGACATTACCCAACAGTGAATCTTCTTCTACCTTGGTAACTTTTCCGCTTAATGCAGCAAGGACATCAAATGTTTCCCCATCCTTAGTGGCAATATCAATACCTGTGTTCGGATGGTATGTGTTATTGTAAAATACTAGAGCAGCTTCCTGTTCTTCAGCCTTGCCGTCATAGTCATAGAATTGTTTTTGAATGACAGCAGAGTCTGGGTCTTTGACAGGCATTACGAAGTTTTCCATTGCACGGTTAACTTCCAATGCTGGCTCGTCGTACTTTTTGCCGGTAATATCAGTGGCTTCGTAATCGTAGCTGTCAGTGTCTGTAGCGTTGTCGCTAGTCTGGTACCAAAGAACACCGGTTAGAATGATTGCTGCACTTGCAATGTAGATTGCTGGGAATGCCCACCGCTTTTTCATAAAGCGTTTAAAGCTGGAATCTTGAGAAGATCGTTTCTTTTCTTCCTCTCTCATTTATCATCACCTCAGCAATCAGTCTGAACAGATTGAGAGGATTATATACATTTCTCAAAAAAAATTTTTTGGGCTTATTTTTCGACAAACGTTTTTGGATTATGCATGATCTGAGAAAATATTTTTAAAGGAGTTACTGAAGAATGGTTAAGTGGATAATACGGGTGCTGCCTTTCCTGTATATGGCGCTAATATGGATCCTGTCCAGCATGCCGGCTGATGCTGTGGTGGAGCTGCCGGATTTGGCAGTAGACCGGTTTATAAAAGAATCTATGCATCTGATTGAGTTTGGTATTTTATATGTTCTTCTGGTTCTGGCAGCGTTGACTGCCGTTAAGCTGACGCCGGGAGTGAATATTCTTTTGGTTTTTTTTGCGTGCTTCTACGGGGTTCTCGATGAGATCCATCAGTCATTTGTACCGTACAGGTCTGCTACTGTGATTGACGCTGTTAAGGATATTACAGGTGTGGCGGTGTGCTGGTATTTTATCAGCAGGGCTCTTTTTTATGGGCGGTTTGATAGGCTTGGTAAGCTACTTGGTTTCTTTAAAAGGGCAAAATAAAAGAGCTGATTCTCTATGAACCAGCTCTTTCGTTTATTTTTTAGCCGTTACTTTCGTCAGCAGTTGGTCAGAAGCTGCAATTTCCACTCCTTTATAATAGTGGGCAACGATTTCTTTGTAGTTCTTTCCTTCAGCTGCCATGCCGTTTGCGCCGTATTGGCTCATGCCGACTCCATGGCCGTAGCCCTGAGTGTTTATAATGATATTGTCACCTTTGCGTTCCCAGGTAAAGTCTGTTGATTTCAGGCCCAGTTTCTCTCTGATGTCTTTTCCGCTGACTACTTTCCCGTTAATATCCACTTTTGAAACCCGCTGGCCGGCTGTTCGCTCAGTCACTGTGCCGATGGTGCTGTCATTTGGAAGCTTCACACCCAATTTCCTTTCAAAATCCTGTACAGAAAATACCTCTCTGCCGTTAAACTTCGGCGACTGCAGGTCCCATTTGCTTTCTACACTCTTTAAATAAGGAACGGAATTTGGCCAGATGGCTTCGGAATTTTCGGTAAAGCCGTTACTTGTTGAAAAGAAGGAAGCTGTTATCGGCGAGCCGTCAAAGGTGAGGATCTGGCCCCTTGTTGAGTTTACGGCATCTTTAACCTTTTGAATTTTCCATTTGTAATCTGATCCCCAAATTTGCTTAAGTTCACTCTCACTTTTATAAACCTGGTGGGTTACGGTATCATACACTAATGCCCCTTCAGGAAGTTCCACGCTATCTTTGTTCATCATTTGTTTCACGATAAAGGTTCTTGCCGCTAATGCCTGCGCCTTTAAAGCTTCTTCTTCAAACTCGGCCGGCATTTCCGATGCTACCACTCCGACAATATAATCTTCAAGCGGTACCGTCTCCAGCTTTTTCTGTGCAAGGCGGTAGACTCCTACCTCTATGGCTGGCCCCTGAGGAATTTCTGCCGCCGTCTCTTTCTTGGCATCAGTCTTAAGCTCCTCACCAAGCTTCCCGCTGACATTTCCTTCTGTAAAAGGAATCACAAGCAGGGAGGGAACGATGAGTGTGACGGCAAACAACAGTGCGGCTAGTACGATGAAAGGTTTGAATTTTGTCATGTTTTAAGCCTCCATAGCAAATAAATAATTCGAACTCAATTCATGTTTATGGCTATGGACAAGCTAATATGACAATAGATTAATATTTGCTTCGGAAGTTGGGGGAAGGTGCAGAATAGGGGTAAATTTGCTGGTTTATTACTTAAAGATTTATTTTTTCCTCTTTAAAGCAGTAGATTTCCAGCTATTTTTTAACAGTGAATCCCTATGTTTTTTCTTTTTGTGTGCGGATAGGGACAATTTATGTGCGGATAAGTTTTTTTATGTGCGGTTAGACCTGATTTATGTGCAGATAAAATTATTTAAGTGCACAATCCAAATTGATTAAGCGCTCCAACGAAAAATAGCATAGCAAAAACCGCAGAATCGATTTGTCAGTCTTCTGACAGCTCGATTCTGCGGTTTCAGTTTGAAATGCGCGCAAGGCGACTATTTTGACGACTCTTAAAGGCCGCCTTGATTGGCATTATTTAGGCGTTCATGTCAGAAACAAGGCCATTATTAACAGATGTTTCTTCCACTTCTGTCACACGTTCGATATCTGCTCCCAATCCGGCAAGCTTTTCGTGGAAGTCCACGTATCCGCGGTCAAGATGCTTCAGCTCTGTTACGCGTGTTACGCCTTCTGCCACCAATCCAGTAAGGATCAAGGCTGCAGCTGCACGAAGGTCTGTCGCAGCTACTTCTGCGCCCTGCAGATTGCTTGGTCCGTTCATGATCACAGAACGGCCTTCAATTTTAACATCGGCGTTCATGCGGCGGAATTCCTCCACATGCATGAAACGGTTTTCGAATACAGTTTCCGTAATCACACTTGTACCCTGAGCGTGAAGCAAGAGGGCCATCATTTGTGATTGCATGTCTGTCGGGAATCCAGGATGAGGCATTGTTTTAATATCAACGGCCTTCAACTTGTCTGGACCCATAACACGGATGCCTTCAGCTTCTTCAATGAAGGTAACACCCATTTCTTCCATCTTGGCGATTAATGAAGCAGAATGCTCAAGTACAGCACCTTTTACAAGAACGTCTCCGCCTGTAATGGCAGCTGCTACCATGAAAGTTCCTGCTTCAATGCGGTCAGGGATGATGTTGTGCTCTGCACCAAACAGTACGTCCACACCTTCAATGCGGATCGTGCCCGTTCCTGCTCCCTTAACCTTGGCTCCCATTTTATTAAGGAAGTTAGCCAGGTCCACAATTTCAGGTTCCTTTGCTACGTTTTCCAAAACCGTTGTGCCTTTAGCTAATGTTGCAGCCATCATAATGTTTTCCGTAGCACCAACGCTAGGGAAATCGAGATATATTTTTGCTCCGTGCAAGCGGCCTTCAGGTGCTTCCGCTTCAATAAAGCCATTACCAACCTTTACTTTTGCACCCATCGCTTCAAAGCCTTTTAAATGCTGATCGATTGGGCGGGAACCGATTGCGCAGCCCCCTGGCAATGCCACACGGGCACGGCCATTTCTTGCTAATAAAGATCCCATGACTAAAACTGAAGCACGCATTTTGCGTACATATTCAAATGGTGCTTCTACCTTCAACTCTCGAGATGCATTTACTGTTACTGTATTATTTTCAAACTCCACTTCGGCGTTTAAATAGCGTAATACTTCATTAATAGTATATACATCGGAGAGTGTTGGGACATCACGAATTACGCTTTTGCCATCACTTGCTAACAGTGTTGCGGCGATAACCGGTAAAACAGCGTTTTTTGCTCCTTCAACTTTGACAGTACCGCTTAACCTATTTCCGCCGCGGACGATGATTTTATCCAAAGTGTATTCCCCTCCGCGTCCAATTTCTCTATATTAATATTCAATCGTTATGATGGGTGTGCCAATAACAATGTTTGTCTTGGCGCCCATTCCATTTGTCCGTAATCCAAGCTGCATGTTCATTTCATTGCCATTTGTCTCAATGAATTCACCAAAAAGCGGCGAATTTGCTGATGCTGAAATAAATTGGTCTTCTTTTAATGCTTCTATTTCTGTCGCATTAAAAGCGTCCAGTAGCTGACTTGCAGTATCAGGCAAAGACTTATTAATCTTATCATTGAATTCGCCTTGGATACAAGAGAAAATTGTGGCATTTCCTCGAAAAATGTCAGAAATCCTACTATTTAGTTCTGCAGCCAGTTTGCTCTGTTCTTGTTTCCACCCCTGACCTTTGGCCTCATAAATCACATACGTCTGAACTTGACCATTTGTGGGGGTTGATAAAATTTTTACTGCTTCTGACTGAGCATCTGTCTGCTTAATAATAGCTTTTGCTTCCCATGATTTTTCTGTTTTTTGAAAGCTCCATTCCCAATCAGGATATTGAGACTGCAGTTCATTAGTGAATGCTTTTACTTCCTGAAGGTTTTGGTTTTCCATTTTTTCTCTCGCATGCAAAGTCCAATCTTTGATTAAAATATTCTCGCCCTGTAAAACCGAGGCCATCGTTAACAGGTCAAGCTCCCCTTTGGCTACAGTCGTCTTATTCCCAATGTTTATCATCATGAAACCAATAATGGCAATAATAGATAATGTAATGAATAATTTTTTCATCTGTAAACTCCTCCCCTTAGTACCATTGTTACCAAGGACAGAGTGAGCATACTTGGGAATTGTCGTCACTTTTTGACAAACTGAAAAGGCTGCAAAATCACTGTTATTTCCGATGCTTTTTTTGCTTTTTTATGCATACTTTGAAAACCATTTCACAAGATAGTATGTATGCAGGAAAACAAGCAACAAAAAGATTTTACTCAATAATTGTCAAATTGAAAACATGTATGAAGACCTATATTTATAAAAAATATGGCTATCATATACATCACTTAAAGAAAGGTGATGTTCTGCAGTATAAGCGGAAGCTGCTGGGACCATAAAAGATAGTCGAGAAAGAAGTTGCTGACGGAAGATCCAATTACAATTGAAAGCAGAACATACAATACACGTGCCTGAAAAACATGATTCGCCCGCAAAAGGGTTTCAAACCGCAATGCCTGAAGCGCCCACCAGGCCAGCGCAATAAACACCAAATGAGACATAATGCTGATGAGTGCCTGCTGCCCAAATCCTGATATCATCTTCTTCCCTCCTTTAATTCATTGCCACTTCGCTTACCTGCTTTTTGCGCTACAATACCATTTGACGTTTATACTATCAGGTAAGTTTCATGACTGGATATTTTTTGAAAATTAAGTTTCTTTCTTTTTCGCAGTTTATTAAGTCCATTATATCGAATTGTCGAATAAACCCGAAGTCTAAACCAAGGCAAACAAAAAAGAAGGGGAGATTTCCCCCTCCTATTTATACCCCTTTTGTCCCCTTTTTCGTAACAGCTTTTTAAAACCCCCATTTTAAAAAGCTTTTTACCTTAAAAATCCTGTCCGTTGATTTCCACTGCGGCCACTTGCTTTCTGCGGGGAGGAACGGCAGCCTCCCCGGCTTCGCCTGGGTGGTCTCCCGCTCCCTCTCCTCCCGCAGGACATTGAATATGCTTCCACGAATAAGCACCGCACGAAGAAGATGCGTTAGCATTTTTCGAGGATCAAGTGGCCTCCGTTCCAATCAACTCAGTGGAAGAACTTATGTTTGTTTAGATTAAACACGCTTATTGAAAGAAATCAGTAAACTGATTGAAATTGCTCTGCAGGAAATCAAATGCGATATTTGGTGCAATTCCGAACAAGATGGTGGCTGCCAGGCTGATACCGATAACAGCTGTTAAAGCCGCTGGAATCTTAACTTTTCCTGTATCAGCATCAGCTGCAGGCCTGAAGAACATTTGCACCATGACACCGAAATAGTAGAAGTATGAAACGACTGTTGTGGCAATCATAATTGATACCAGTACATAATGACCTTCATTCGGCACTAATGCACCCATAAAAATATTCAGTTTGCCAATAAACCCGGCTGTCCCCGGAATACCTGCAAGTGACAGCAGGAAGATAGCCATTGCGATGGCCAGGAACGGTGTGCGGCGGTAAAGCCCGGCAAATTGGCTGATATCTTCTGAACCCGATTTATGTGTCACATGCTGGATAATCGCGAAAGCGCCTAGGTTCATGAATAAGTAAGCACCGAGGTAAAACCAGAGCGTATCAAACATGAATAGTGACATGCTCGCAATCACAACCAGCAGGTAACCGGCCTGAGCGATGCTGGAATAGGCAAACAAACGCTTGATATTCCGCTGCCTTAGCGCAATCAAGTTCCCAATAATCATCGTGGCTCCTGCCAGGAAGGCAATGTAATCCTGAAGAGCCAGGATCATCGGAAGCCCCTGTACATCACCGGATGGCGCATTCGCAAAAATTGAAAACAGAATGCGGATAACAATGATGAATCCGGCTGTTTTGGAAACTACGCTTAAAAAGGCTGTTACAGGTGTAGGTGCACCCTGGTACACATCCGGCGCCCACATATGGAATGGCGCTGTAGCCAATTTAAAAGAAAGTCCCACCACGATCATAAAGAATGCAAGGCCTAACAGGTAAATATGCTGTTCATTATAGATGGATGTCAAAAATCCGGACATTTCCTTTAAGTTCGTAGTTCCAGTTAAACCGTATACATAACTCATTCCGAACAAAGTGATCGCTGTGGCAATACTGCCGTTGATCACATATTTCATGGCCGATTCGTTTGAATGCAGACTTCTTTTTCTCATGCCTGCCAAAATGTAGGACGAAATGGAAAGAAGCTCAAGCCCTACAAACAGGGTGATTAAATCTCCGCTTGAAGACATGATCATTGTCCCAAGCAATGCAGCCATGAACAGATAGAAAAATTCCCCCCTGAATTCTTCCAATCCTTCATTCGGCTCATAGCCAATGGCAATCAGCAGTACCATCGCAGATCCGATTAAGAGCAGCAGCTTAAAAGCTTTTGCAAAGGAATCAAGCCTGAACGTATCAAATAAAATGGATTCCGGACTATGCCCGATAAGGCCCAGTAAGGAAACAAGAGCCGCGAGTATTCCGGCAAAGCCGACCCAGCCAAGAATTTTTCGGCTTTGGGATTTCGGCATAAACAAATCCATTAATGAAAGAGCGGTCGCAACACCAAGGATGATGAACTCCGGCGTCATTATGCCCCATTCATAAGATAATAATGTTTCGAGATCCATCCTTCATCACCCTCCTATCCCAAGCATGATCGTTTCAAGTGTTGAGGTCAGCGGTTCGCTCAGCACACTTGGATAAACACCAATCAGGACAATTAAGCCGACTAAGACCAGGACAGGCACGAACTCAAACTTTTTCATATCCGTTATGCCGGCAAAGTCCCGATGCGCTTTGCCATATGTGATACCCAGTACCGCGCGAAGCAGGTAAACAGCTGTCATAATGATTCCGATTGTACCGACTGCAGCGAGAATCGGCATTTCTTTAAACAGGCCAAGGAAGGCCATAAATTCACTCACAAACCCTGACATGCCAGGAAGGCCAAGGGAGGCCATGGCCCCAGCAAGAAGGAAGCCTGCCGTAATCGGCATCCCTTTTGCCAAACCACCGAGATTTTGAATATTGGAGGTTTGAAACCGTTCATAAAAGACACCCACAAGGAAGAATAATAGTGCTGCGATTAAACCGTGAGAAACCACCTGGAAAATCGCCCCCTGTATTCCTGCCTCATTTAATGCTCCTAATCCGATTAAAACGATTCCCATGTGGGAAATAGAAGAGTAGGCTAGCACCATTTTAAAATCGGTCTGAACAAACGCCAGGAACGCTCCATACAGTAAATTCACGACTCCAAGGACAGCCAGCCATACAGCAAGGCTTTGGAATTGCTCAGGAAATATTCCCATTCCGAAGCGGATTAAACCGAATGCCCCTATTTTCAAAAGCACTCCGGCATGCAGCATGACGATTGATGGCGGAGCTTGTACGTGGACCCGCACCATCCAGCTGTGCAGCGGGAAAATTGGGAGCTTCACACCAAATGCAATTAAAAGCGCAATCAGCATGCCCATTTTCATATTTTCAGAGATTGGCGCAACAAGCTGCGGATTATCCGCGTTCATTGCGGCCATCAAAGCATCAATATTGGCTGTGCCAGTACGGGCAAACAGTACCATAATGACAATCAGCAGAACAGCAGATCCAAGCCCGTTATAGATCAGGAAGCTGTATGCAGCATTTTCTTTTTCATAGTAACCCCATTTCCCAATCAGGAAGAAGGTCGGAATTAATGTGATTTCAAAGAAAATAAAGAAAAGAATCAGGTTTTCAGCGGCAAATACACCCAGCATGCCGACTTCAAGCAGCAAAAACAGCATGAAGTAGCCCTTCCATTCTTTTTTAATATGAATAGAAGCAATCGCTGCAAGTGTAGAAAGTACAGCTGTCAGGACAATCATGATAAGTGAGAATCCATCCAGCCCCAATTCATAATCAATGGAAAAAAGATTTCCAAGCTGGCCGGAATCGCCAAACTGAATCCAGCTTACTTTTTCATTCAGCTGTTCCAGACCAGCACCTGCCCGGTATTGAAAATAGGCAATCAGCGCCAATATCAGCGCAGGAAGCGTGGCCAGGAAGCCAACTGTCTTGATCAATGATTCCTGCGTTCTCGGCAGGAAAGATAACACTAAAATACCAAGCAGCGGGGAGAAAACTAAAATGGATAGAAAATAAGCTAAGTTCATTTTAAGTACCCCCCTGTAAACGCATAGATGACAACTAAAATAGCCAGGCCGACAAACGCCACTGTTCCATACGTCTGAATCTGGCCATTATGGAATTTAGAACCAAGTTTTCCGAGAGCAGATATGATTCCAGTTACACTCTTTACAAGGCCTTCAACCAGGAATACTTCCAGGAAGCGCAGGAATGAGCTGATGAATTTCGCCCCATTCACTACGGTCAGCGAATAGAATTCATCGATATAGTATTTATTGTACAGAACGTTGTATGAAAGCGGCATTCTGCTTGTCAGCCAATCGCGTGAAAGTGAGCGTTTGCCGTACATTAGCCAGGCAAGGAAAATTCCAAGCAGGGATACTGCAGTTGCAACAATCATAATCCAGGCAGGCCCTTCAATATGGCCATGGCCAAGGGCATGGTTATCTTCTACCAGCCAATCACCTAGAAATGTTCCAAACCATGGTGTATTCACATATCCAGCTACTATAGCCAGAACCCCAAGCACTACCATTGGCAATGTCATAACACTTGGCGATTCATGAACATTTTTCATTTCACTTCTTGCTTCACCAGTGAAAACCATAAAGAACAGGCGGAACATATAAAATGCCGTAAAGAATGCGGCAATTACCGCAAGCCAGAACAGCACCGTGTTCCCGTGTGCCCAGGCAGCGATTAATATTTCATCTTTACTGAAGAACCCTGAAAATAATGGCACACCGCTGATCGCCAGTGTTCCGATCAGGAACAGAGGGCCGGTTACGCGCAGCTTTTTCCACAGACCGCCCATATGTTCAATGTTCTGTGTATGAACGGCATGGATGACACTTCCTGCTGCAAGGAACAGCAAAGCCTTGAAAAAGGCGTGCGTCATTAAGTGGAACACGCCGGCTACATATCCGGCAGAACCCAGTGCCAGCATCATATAGCCGAGCTGGCTGACGGTTGAATAAGCGAGTACCCGCTTTATATCCTTCTGAACCAGACCGATGCTTGCTGCAAAGATGGCTGTGAAGGCCCCAATGACAGCAACGGTCATCAGTGCTGTTTCGCTTGCTGCAAACAGCGGGAATAGCGCCGCCACTAAATACACACCTGCCGCTACCATTGTCGCTGCATGGATTAATGCGGAGACTGGCGTCGGCCCTTCCATTGCGTCAGGAAGCCATGTGTGCAGCGGGAACTGGCCCGATTTTCCGACAGCCCCTACAAAAATAAGAATCGCTGTTAATGTAATCATTGTGCCTGAAATGGCACCCGCGTCAACTGCTGCAAAAATCTCATCATACTCAAAGCTGCCAGCCTGCCAGAATAATAGAATCATTCCGATCAAAAGGCCGACATCTCCAATACGCGTCATGATAAATGCCTTTTTGGCCGCAGCCTTTGCTTCCTCTTTGTAAAAATAGAAACCGATCAGCAGGAAGGAACCAAGTCCGACAAGCTCCCAGAAGAAATACGTCTGAAGCAGATTAGGCGAGATGACAAGGCCCAGCATGGCAAATGTAAATAACCCTAAATAGGCATAGAAAACAGGAAAACGGTCATCCCCCTGCATATAGCCTTTCGAATACGTATGTACCAGGAAACTGACAAGTGAAACAATCACCAGCATCAGTGCATTTAACTGATTAACTTCAAAACCCGCTGTTAACTGAACATCCCCTATAGTCAGCCAAACGCCTTCTGCTTTATAAGTTGGTGCCGAAAACCGGTCAAATAGCACCAATAAGGAATAGACAAGCGATGCCAGGGTAAACAGAATCCCAATATAAGCACTCGCTTCTTTTAGCCGTTTGCCGAATAAAATAAGGAACAAAAACGATAAAAGCGGGAAAAGCGGTATGATCCATGCATTCTCCATCATTATCACAATCCCCTTTTTTGAACACACCCTAGAGCACGGCGTGCCAGATTGGGACCTTATGAACAGGTCCTTTAAGGCGGGAGCCACTTATGGCCGCCTTTTCAATTCTCTATTCTCAGCCAGCGCGGCTGCATTTTTACAGTATATTTAGTGCTTCATAGCATCCATTTCATCAATGTTAACGCTCTTTTTGTTACGGTAAAGTGAAATCAGAATTGCTATTCCTACTGCCACTTCTGCTGCGGCAACCGCAATAACAAATAGCGTAAAAATCTGTCCGGTAATGGACGGTGTGATGCCATATTTACTGAATGCCACAAGATTAATATTAACCGCATTCAGCATCAGTTCGATTGAGATCAGGACAATCACAGTATTGCGCTTAGTCAAAGCACCATACAGACCGATGCAAAAGAGGATTAAAGCCAATGCCAGGTAAGCTTGAACGGGAATTGTACTCATTCCTTTTCTGCCTCCTTTTCATCGTCTTTTTTAGCCAAAACAACGGAACCAATCAAAGCGACCAATAATAGGACAGATGTTACTTCAAACGGAATAATGAATTTTGAGTAAAGCTCAATTCCGATTTGCTCTGTATTATTGACATGAAGGTCATTCGGCGCTGACGGCAAATCAAGGTTATAAATTCCGATGTAGACCGCGAAAGCAAAGCCAAGAACCCCCACGAATACTAACAGCTTACGCCAGCGGCCGGTTTTAGGCTCGCTTGTGTCGTTATGGCGCGTCAGCATGATCCCGAACAGCATGATGATGGTAATCGCTCCAGAGTAAATCAAAATCTGGACCGCGGCCAGGAATTCAGCTGAAAGCAGCACGTAAATTCCGGCGATGCTTACAAATGTAAATACAAGAGCGACAACCATATGCACAACTTTGGTAAGGTTCAATAAAAGCACGCCGCCGATGACCGCAACTAAAGCTAGAGACATAAACGCTAAAAACTCACCTGAAAACGTCATGCTTTATTCACCTTCCGTATATTTTCATCATTTTCATCGAGCCATTCAAGGTTTTTAAACAGCTCATCACGGCTATATTCCGCCAGTTCAAAATTATTGGTCATGATAATCGCTTCGGTTGGGCATACCTCTGTACACAAGTCGCAAAGGATGCAAATTTCGAAGTTGATATCATAGGTATCAATGATTTTCCCCTTTTTGGCAGGGTCCGGATGTTTTTTCCCTGTCAGCTCGATACAATCGGTAGGACAAATATTTGCACACTGATTGCAGACAATGCATTTTTCAGGGTAAAACTTTTGAATTCCCCTGAACCGGTCCGGAAGCGGAAGCGGCTCATTCGGGTAATCATACGTTACCTTTTTGCGTGTCAGGTTTTTAAGGGTATACGATAATCCTTTCGCTAAACCAAGCATGTTTTTCACCCCTTGTTAAGAAATGCGGAAGCGCCTTGCCCACCCCCGACAAGCACAAGACGAGCCTCACGGAAAGGCGTTCTTTGCCTTTCTGGAGGATTGGCTTGTGACCTCGAGGGGGTAGGCGCTGTAGCTAGACAACTTTAGAAATGCGTAAGGCGCCCGCTTATAAGGAACGCAGTCTAAAACCGCCACGTCCTGTGGCAACGTCTGCATGACCCGCATCCTCCCAAAAGCTGTCGCTTTCGGTCGTGCGATGTTTATGCTGACGAAGCCTTCCTTGTCCTGCGGGCCTCAAGCATAAGACGAGCCGGCTAAAAGGTTGTTTTTTAACCTTTTGGACGGATTGGCTTAGACCCGAGAGCCGATGGCGCCTGGAGCTGGACAATTCTCGAAGTTATGAGGCTGTTCCTCATTAAAATATATTCAGCCATTCTTTCAGCAAAGCTGTTAAGAAAATATTCGCAAGTGCTACCGGCAGCAGGACCTTCCAGCCAAATTCCATGAGCTGGTCTGCACGGAGGCGCGGAAATGTAACACGGAACCACACCAGGATAAAGATTACAGCCGTAAACTTTAGCGCAAACCAGACGGCACCCGGAATGAACTCCAGGAACGGCAGCGGCAGCCACCCGCCAAGGAATAATACGGTTGTCAATGAAGCCATGGCAAAGAAGTATACATATTCCGCAAGCATGAAGAATGCCCAGCGGAAGCCGGAATATTCAACATGGAAACCGGCTACCAGCTCTGATTCCGCTTCAGGCAAGTCAAATGGAACACGGTTTAGCTCCGCTGTGGAAGCAATCAGGAATACGATGAAAGCAATAGGCTGCCAAATAATGAACCAGCCATTTTTTTGCGCTTCAACAATTTCATTCAGGTTTAGACTGCCTGTTAAAAGGATAATGCCTAATACAGACATTACGAGTGGAATTTCATATGAAATCATCTGTGCAGCGGCACGCATTCCGCCAAGCAATGCATATTTATTATTGGAAGCCCATGCTCCGGTGACAATACCGACTGTTGTCAGCCCGGAAATGGCGATGTAATACAGCAATCCAACTCCAATATCAGCAAACTGCAGTTTGTCTGTAAATGGAATTGTCGCCAGCACCATGAATGCCGGTGCAAATGCAATAACCGGTGCAAGAATAAACAGCGGTCTGTCTGCAAGCTTAGGAATGGTATCTTCTTTTAAAAGAAGCTTTAATACGTCCGCAACAGTCTGCAGCAGCCCCCAGCGTCCGCCGACCTGATTCGGCCCGTGGCGCAGCTGCATAAATCCCATGACTTTACGCTCCGCCAGAATGGCGTAAGTAACAAATCCCAAAACGACTAGCAGTAAAACGGTGGCAAGCAAGAAGAAAATACCGAAATTCAGCAGACCTGCTTCGGAATGGAGAAGTTCTTCTACCATTAACCGTCCACCTCCCCAAGGACAATATCAATTGCCCCTAAAATAGCAATCAAGTTCGCAATGTTTTCGCCTTCAAGCAATTTCGGGAGAATCTGAAGATTATAGAATGAAGGCCTCCGGAATTTCATCCGGTATGGTTCCTTCTTTCCATCACTGGCGATATAGCAGCCGATTTCTCCCCTTGGAGATTCGATTCTGACAAACGCTTCCCCTTTTGGCGCTTTGATGATTTTTGGCACTTTTGCCAGAATATCGCCTTCTGACGGGAATTGCTCCACCGCTTGTTCAAGGATTTTTAATGATTCTTCAATTTCCTGCATACGCACATGATACCTGGCCCACGCATCCCCGCCGTCCTGAACCGCCACATCGAAATCAAAGCGGTCATAAATGGAGTATGGCTCATCTTTGCGGAGATCCCATTTTACACCTGTGCAGCGCAGATTTGCACCGCTCAGCGAGTAGTTTAAAGCATCCTCTTTCGTATATTTTCCTACCCCTTTGACACGGTTCATGAAAATTTCGTTTCCGGTTACCAGCTGGTGGTAGCCTTTGAGCTGTTCACGCATATATGGAACAAACTCTCTTACTTTATCAATCCAGCCCTCAGGAGCATCCCATTTAACGCCGCCGACACGCATATAGTTAAACGTTAGGCGGCCTCCAGAGATCTCATTCAGCATATTGATGATCATTTCACGCTCTCTGAATGCATACAGGAATGGGCTTGTTGCCCCAATATCCAGTAAATATGTACCCCACCATACGAGATGGCTGGCAATCCGGCCAAGCTCCATCGTAATGATCCTCAGATATTCTGCCCGTTCCGGAATTTTCAAATCCATCATCGTTTCCACCGCATGGACAAGGATATAATTATTCGTCATGGCGGCAAGATAGTCCATTCGGTCTGTATAAGGAATAATTTGCGTATACTGCAGGTTTTCAGCCAATTTCTCCGTTCCGCGGTGCAGGTAGCCGATGACCGGTTGCGCTTCTTTGATGATCTCCCCGTCAATTTTCAGAACAAGGCGAAAAACACCGTGGGTACTTGGATGCTGAGGTCCAACATTCAATAGCATTTCTTCTGTTCGCAACATTGGTTACACCTCCACATCGTACGGTTCATAGTCTTTTCGCAGCGGATGTCCGATCCAGTCTTCCCCCAGCATAATCCGGTATAAGTTAGGGTGTCCCTTGAATCGGATGCCCAGCAAATCATATGTCTCACATTCCGGCCAATTGGCTCCTGCCCATAACGGCTGCAGTGAATCAATTACCGGCTCATCACGGTCAATTTTAACCTTCAGTGCAACAGATTGACGTTTTTTGTATGAGTATAAGTGAGCATACACTTCCATGTGGGTCTCAAAATCGGTGCCATGAAGCTCGGATAAATAATCAAAGCCAAGCTGTTCATTATATTTCAGGAATTCTGCCAATTTAAAATATGATTCAGCTCTGGCAACCAAAGTCGGCACTTCCTTGGAGAGATTATTGATATAGTACTCTTCAAGAACATCAGATCCCAGATTTTCTTCAATTACCTTTACATATTTATCAAGGTATGGCTGATTAACGGATGGAGCTTTTTCTGCAGCTGGTTCAGTGTCAGCCTTGCTTCCGGCAGCTTTCGCCTTCGCGGCTGCTGCGGCTGCGGCCTTTGCTTTCGCTGCTGCGATTGCCTTTGCCTTTTCATCATCTGCTGCTCCGTCTGCTTTGCCTGCTGCGGCTAATTTTGCTTTTGCTGCGGCGGCGGCTTTCGCCTTTGCTGCTGCAATCGCTTTTGCCTTTTCATCGTCCCCACCTGCTTGTTTTGCTTGAGCTGCTGCTTTCGCCTTTGCAGCTGCGGCGGCCTTGGCTTTTGCTGTTGCAATCGCTTTTGCCTTTTCGTCATCCCCGCCTGCTTGTTTTGCTTGAGCTGCTGCTTTCGCCTTTGCGGCGGCTGCAGCTTTGGCTTTAGCTGCTGCGGCGGCTTTTTGCTTCGCCAGATCCATGTCTTCTGCAGGTGTTTCTTCCTTTGTTTCTTCCTGCTCTTTCGCTTTCATTTTAGCCAAGGCCGCTGCCTTTGCCTTCGCGGCTGCGGCGGCTTTTTGCTTCGCCAGATCCATGTCTTCTGCAGGTGTCTCTTCCTTTGTTTCTCCCTGCTCTTTCGCTTTCATTTTAGCCAGGGCCGCTGCCTTTGCCTTCGCGGCTGCGGCGGCTTTTTGCTTCGCCAGATCCATGTCTTCTGCAGGGGTTTCTTCCTTTGTTTCTCCCTGCTCTTTCGCTTTCATTTTAGCCAGGGCCGCTGCCTTCGCTTTTGCTGCAGCCTCTTTTTTCAGCTGTTCAAGATCTTTTTCTCCGCTCATAGGTTAGATCACCTTCTTCCCAGTCTTAGCCTCATAACGGATTTTCTCTTTTAACTTATTAATTCCATAAATCAATGCTGCCGGGTTCGGCGGGCATCCTGGTATGTATACATCAACAGGGACAATCTGGTCGACCCCTTTAACTACTGAGTAAGATTTCACATATGGCCCACCCGCAGTTGCACAGGATCCCATCGCGATCACCCATTTTGGTTCAGGCATCTGATCATAAAGACGGCGGACAATAGGCGCCATTTTCTTTGTTACTGTACCTGAAACAATCATGACATCAGACTGACGGGGAGATGTCCGGAAAAAAGATCCAAAACGGTCCAAATCGTAATGCGATGAACCTACACCCATCATTTCAATGGCACAGCAAGCAAGCCCGAAGGTCATTGGCCACAATGAATTACTCCGCGCCCACGCTTTAATCTGTTCCAAGGTTGCCATAAACACATTGCGCTGCAGTTCTTCCATTTCTTCCGGTGTAATATTATCCAACTTTAAATCCATTTCAGCACCTTCTTTTTCCATGCATAAACAAGTCCAATTATTAGCATAAATACAAAAATCAGCATCTCAATCAATGCAAAAATACCAAGCTTCTCATATGCCACTGCCCACGGGTACAAAAATACTGTTTCCACATCAAAAATGACAAACATCAGGGCAAAAATATAATAGCGGACATTGAACTGCACCCTCGAATCATGGAATGGCTCAATCCCGCTCTCATATGTGGTATACTTCGTATCATATGGCTTATAGGGCCGCAAAAGCTTTCCCAAAAACAAAGCCACCACAGGCAGCAATACGCCCAGGCACAAAAACACGAAAACTATCAAATAGTTATTCTGGTATAAATTCCAAAGCTCCATGCCCATCCCCTCCAATGCTGAAAATTTTCACAACATTTAAACATGTAACCGTAACCATTATACACCCTACTCTCCCATGTGTCGACACAACCTCAGACTATTATTGGAAATTCTCAATGGACTCATAATTGGATCTCCGGAAGAGAATTTACATAGCCACTTTTGACACATCTTCCTTAGATTATATGAGCTTGCCCCCTGTCAATATCCATTAAATTCTTCTTTATATTTATCTACCATTAAAAAACAACTTTTCTTCTTTGTCAGTGAGATATGTAACACACCAAGAGAATTTTTTCTTTCTTGCACACAGAGGAAAAACTTTCTATTTAAACCATCTTAAGGCTCTAATATATCAAATATGACTATATCTAAGGCTTTTCGTCCATCCAGTATGAACATTATGATGTTTTACCATTTCTTCGTTATTTTCCTGAAATGTGCGTAATTTAATTATAACCTCTCTGTTCTTTTACTCAGAATTTTCTGTGCTAGCATAATAACTGTCAACTAAGTTTATAGGAGGTTTAACATGAAAAAGTATTTTTATTATCTGCTCGCGAGCTTAATCATCTGGAGCACAGCAGGTGTAAGCGCATATGCAGAAGAAGTAACTGTAAATAAAGGGGATACCCTATGGTCCATAGCACAAAAACACGAAGTGTCCGTTCAGGATATTAAACACTGGAATGGCCTATCCGGGGATCTGATTCACCCAAATGACAAGCTTGATGTTTCACCTGAAGAAATATACATAGTAGAATCCGGTGATACTCTCTGGAATATTGCCAAAACATACAATATAAGTGTACATAACCTTAAGAAGTGGAATCAGCTGAAATCCGATTTTATAAAACCTGGATTAGAGCTAATCATCTATAAAAATGAATCATTGAAAAAAGAAGCATCTAATCCTAAGACCGTCGTAAAAGCAGCAAACACCAATGAGCCTGCAGCAAAAGAAGGCAAAGTTCTGACTGTTACTGCAACTGCCTATACAGCGAGCTGTGAAGGATGTATCGGCATTACAAAAACAGGAGTCAATCTTATCGATAACCCGGATGAAAAAGTAATTGCAGTTGATCCGGACGTAATTCCTTTGGGTTCTAAAGTATTTGTAGAAGGATATGGCTATGCAACTGCCGAGGATATTGGCGGCGGAATTAATGGACATGAAATTGATGTGTTTATTCCTGGAGAGCAGGATGCACTGCAGTGGGGAAGAAAAGATGTAAAGGTTACTATTCTAAATTAAACAAAAGAGGTCTCTCACTGCAGGGACCTCTTTTTTCAATTGCTCTATACATTTATAGGCTGCTAATTGATCAAGTGTGTTTCAGATACCCGGCAAAAAGCTTTTAATAGATTTTGCATACACCTAATCCGGATCGCTTCGTCAAATAAGAACACATTGAATATCTCCGCTTCAAGCATAAGGAATACTTTCATGGCAGCATCATCCTTATTGCTTATATGATTATTTGTAAAATAGCTGATTAATTCTCTTTCATAATATTCTACCGTTCCAAATAATACAGTCGACAAGGATCTCACCCCCTGGTTTTCTAAACCTTGTCTATTATTAAAACCAAATATTCAATTTTGTACGTCGATAACTGTCTAGCTCCACAAGGAAAGCTTCGTCAGCATTAACATCGCACGAGCAAAAGCGACAGCTTTTGGGAGGATGCGGGTCATACAGACGCTGCCACAGGACAAGGAAAGCTACGTCAGCGATACATCGCACGACCGAAAGCGGCAGCTTTTGGGAGGACGTGGCGATCTTAGTATGTGTTCTTACGTGGGCAAGGCTTCCGCTTTTCTAAGCATGTTGCTACTATATGACTCTATTCTCTAGGTTTCAACAAAATCTGACACTTTTAACAAAATAGTTAAGATGGCGATTCCTTTTTAATATAAATGAAATATAGCTGTTTCCTTTGAAATTTATTTTTGTGATAAAGTTATATTAAGAGCTTAGATTAGGAGAATTACTTATGACTAAAAACAACTGCCCGGCTATTCAAAAATTCGATGAGCTCGTTACTAAAAGCAATGAGCTAAAAAGGGAGCTGGATGTCACTCCTTTTGAAGATAAACAAAAGTTCATGAGCCTTCTTAAAAAGCTCATAACCGTGCATAAGAATTTAGATCAATTAACCCTATATGACCAGACAAAGTATTAAAATAGATGAAGGACAGGCAAATGCCTGTCCTTTCTTCATGTATCAGCATCAACCACTCACCCACCAACATATCAACCATCTATAAAGTGAAACTTCAATCAGTGGGGGTTTTCCTTATCCCCCACTTATTGTTAGTCGCGTTCTAGTGTCGCTAAGATCTCCGCTAGCGCTTCGATCAATCGACACTACGAACCCGATTGGTTCAACTAAGCCTCTGCCTGCGCGTCGGCAAGTTTCACTGTATCTCACCAATCGGGCCTTTACGGGCAGTTTGACCCCCACTTATCCTCCTTTGATTCCTCTGAGTCTTGAAGTGGGGGTCTTACTGCCCGTTAGACTGCGATAAAATTCACCTAAAAAAACAGGCTGCCCTCTTTGTGGCAGCCTGTTTCTATCATTAGCGTCTTCTGCGGTTTCTAAGGAACGCCGGTGTATCAAGTGACTCTTCCTGCGGGTCAGCCTGCACACGATAGTTATCCTGCACCGGTTCCCGATATTCCCGGGGCTCTCTGACCGGCCGGCGATTGCTTGGTTCTTCTGCATAATGATATGTATGTTCATATTCTTTTTCTACAGATGGTCTTGTACTCGGTTTCGCCCTTAACTCCTCTTGTTCATTGAAGCCGGTAGCGATAACCGTAACAAGAATTTCTTCCTTTAAGGAATCATTAATGACTGAACCAAAAATCATATTCACTTCTTCATCTGAAGCAGAAGCAACAATATCTGCAGCCTCCTGCACTTCATATAAGCTGATATTTGCTCCGCCTGTAATGTTCATGATAACGCCGCGGGCTCCGTTAATGGACGTTTCAAGCAGCGGGCTTGAAATGGCTTTACGGGCTGCTTCTGCCGCACGGTCCTCCCCAGTGGCAATTCCAATCCCCATCAGTGCTGTTCCTTTATGGGACATTACTGTTTTGACATCGGCAAAATCAAGATTGATTAAACCCGGAACGGCAATCAGGTCTGAAATGCCTTGAACGCCCTGGCGAAGAACATTATCCGCTTCCATAAACGCTTCAAGCATAGGTGTTTTCTTATCAATAATCTCCAATAAGCGATCATTTGGAATAATAATTAGCGTATCCACAGCTTTTTTCATGGCTTCGATGCCTGCATCAGCATTGGCTGCACGCTTGCGTCCTTCAAATTTGAAAGGGCGGGTTACGACACCAATGGTCAGTGCACCCACTTCACGTGCAATGCGTGCAATAGCAGGAGCAGCACCTGTTCCGGTTCCGCCGCCCATTCCGGCAGTAACGAATACCATGTCAGCACCCTTCAGTACTTCACGAAGCTGGCTTTCACTTTCCTCAGCTGCTTTTCTGCCCACTTCAGGATTAGCCCCAGCACCCAGGCCCCTTGTTAAGGCTGCACCGATTTGCATGGTTACTTCTGCCTTTGATTGATTTAGAGCTTGTCCATCTGTATTGACAGCGATAAACTCTACTCCCTCAACTCCATGTTCGATCATCCGATTTACAGCGTTATTCCCCCCGCCGCCGACTCCGATGACTTTGATCGTAGCGTATTGGTCTATATTTGTATCAAACTCCAGCATTGCGGCTCCTCCTTTTATTCAAATAGACTTGCATGATAGCTTTAAAAAAGAGAGTAACCTTAAAGGTTTACTCTCTTCTATTGTAAAGGCCTATATAAAAGAATTCGAGTGATTTATCTCTTTTTTGGGGAAATTTTCTTAAAATTTGGGTGGTAAATATTTCTGAAACAAAAACACCCCCCAGCTAGGCCAGGAGGTGTTGTGAATTGTTATTAGAACTTTCTTTCCGAAACTTCGATACGGTTGATCGCACGCTGTAGTGCAAGCTCTGCACGGCGGAAATCAATGTTTTCACGCTTCTGCTCATTCAGGCGCTGTTCAGCACGCTGCTTGGCACGAACGGCACGCTCTACATCAATTTCATCTGCCTGTTCAGCAGATTGCGCTAAAATCGTTACCTGCTCCGGACGGACTTCAAGGAATCCGCCGCTTACTGCGACGAAATCAGTTTTTCCGCCGTTTTTTAAACGAACGGCTCCAATTTGTAACGGTGCAACCATTGGAATGTGTCCAGGTAAAATTCCAAGCTCACCGCTTTGAGCTTTTGTGCTTACCATTTCCACATCTGATTCATACACCGGGCCATCGGGAGTAACAACACTGACTTTAATCGTCTTCATTTTTTACCCTCCTGGTCCAGAATTAGACCTCTACGCCCATTTTCTTTGCACTCTCGATTACTTCTTCGATTCGCCCGACAAGTCGGAATGCATCTTCTGGCAGGTGGTCGTACTTGCCTTCAAGAATATCTTTGAAGCCTTTAACTGTTTCTTTAACAGGTACGTATGAACCTGGCTGGCCAGTAAACTGCTCAGCAACGTGGAAGTTTTGAGATAAGAAGAACTGGATACGGCGCGCACGTGCTACGATTAGCTTGTCTTCATCAGAAAGCTCATCCATACCAAGGATCGCAATGATATCCTGAAGTTCTCTGTAACGCTGTAATGTCTGCTGTACTTGGCGTGCAACTGAGTAGTGCTCTTCGCCAACGATTTCCGGTGACAATGCACGGGAAGTGGAAGCAAGTGGATCCACCGCAGGGTAGATACCCATCTCAGAAAGCTTACGCTCAAGGTTAGTTGTTGCATCTAAGTGGGCGAAAGTTGTAGCCGGAGCCGGATCCGTATAGTCATCGGCTGGTACGTAAATCGCCTGGATGGACGTAACAGAACCTACGTTAGTAGATGTGATACGTTCCTGTAATTTACCCATTTCAGTAGCAAGTGTCGGCTGGTAACCAACGGCAGATGGCATACGGCCTAATAGGGCTGAAACCTCTGAACCTGCCTGTGTGAAACGGAAGATGTTATCCATGAAGAAAAGAACGTCCTGTCCCTGGTCATCACGGAAGAATTCTGCCATAGTCAAACCAGTCAGGGCAACACGCATACGCGCTCCCGGCGGCTCGTTCATCTGGCCGAATACCATCGCTGTTTTCTTGATAACGCCTGAATCCGTCATTTCATGATAAAGGTCATTACCTTCACGCGTACGCTCTCCAACACCGGCGAATACGGAAATACCGCCGTGCTCCTGAGCGATGTTATTGATCAATTCCTGGATTAAAACGGTTTTACCTACACCGGCACCACCGAATAGACCGATCTTACCACCTTTAATGTATGGAGCAAGAAGGTCTACTACCTTAATTCCAGTTTCAAGGATTTCTACTTCAGTAGAAAGCTGCTCAAACTTAGGAGCCTCTCTGTGGATAGAATCACGACGGGCATCTGCAGCGATTGCAGGATCTAAGTCGATTGATTCACCAAGCACGTTAAATACACGTCCAAGTGTTACATCACCTACTGGTACAGAGATAGGAGCACCCGAGTCAACAACTTCACTTCCGCGCTGTAAGCCGTCAGTAGAAGACATTGCGATGGTGCGGACTGTATCATCACCTAAATGAAGGGCAACTTCAAGGGTTAAGTTGATGTCAACTTCAGATTCGTTACGCGCTGGGTTTGTAACAGTCAATGCATTATAGATCTCAGGAAGCTGGCCGCTTTCGAACTTTACGTCAACAACCGGACCCATAACTTGAAGAACGCGTCCTTTGTTCATCTTTTTCCCTCCTCTTTCATTTCACGTAATGGGAGAGTACAGGCAGCACCCGTTCTCCGCATTTCGTTTGTGTCTAGCTCCAGCGCCTAGCCCCTCGAGGTCATAAGCCAATCCCTTCCGGAAGGAAAGAACACCTTCCAAAAGGGCTCGTCTTATGCTTGTCGGACTTGCACAGGATGTGCTGACGTCAACGTTCGCCACAGGACGTGGCGGTATTTAGTTGACGATCATCTGAATAGGCGCTTCCGCTTTTCGTTTTTATTCTAACGCGGCTGCTCCGCCGACGATTTCGGTAATTTCCTGCGTGATGGCTGCCTGACGTGCACGGTTGTAGCTTAGGCTTAACGAGTTGATAAGCTCTTTAGCGTTATCCGTTGCATTCTGCATCGCTGTCATCCTTGCAGCATGTTCACTTGCCTTACTGTCTAAAAGCGCTCCGTAGATTAAGCTTTCAGCGTATTGAGGCAGCAATACTTTTAAAATTTCTTCAGCGGAAGGTTCAAACTCATAAGATGTAAGCTTTTTCGAGCTGGAGATATCCGTAAGCGGAAGAAGCTTCTTCTCTGTTACATCCTGTTGAATCGCGCTGACATAATGGCTGTAGTACATATATAATTCATCAAATGTCTCATCAGCGAACATGCCAACTGTTTTGCTGGCAATATCCTTGATTTCAGCAAATGCAGGCTGGTCCGCAACAGCAACAATATCCAGAATGACGTTCATATTGCGCTTTCTGAAAAAGTCACGGCCCACACGTCCAACTGCAATGATTGCATACTCATCCGGTGATTTATGGCGCTTTTGAATTGTCTGGTAGACATTTCGCAAAACGTTACTGTTATAAGCTCCCGCAAGTCCGCGGTCAGAAGTGATTACGAGGTAACCAGTTTTCTTGACTGGGCGGCTGGTCAGCATTGGATGTGAGACATCTTTGCTTCCCAAAGCGATGCTTGCCGTAACTTCCTGGATTTTCTCCATATAAGGCACGAATGACCTTGCATTCATTTCCGCCTTATTCATTTTCGCAGCCGATACCATCTGCATTGCTTTTGTAATTTGACTCGTTTTCTTCGTAGAAGTTATACGATTTTTTATATCGCGTAATGATGCCACAGGTTCTCACCACCCTTATACAAGTTTGTCAGAACCGAATGCGAGCGGAAGGGGGAGATTCACTCCCCGCCCCTACTGCTCTATTATTCGGATACTGCGAAAGTTTTCTTAAAGTCGTTAATCGCAGATGCCATATCGTCATCAGAAGGAAGTTCTTTTGTAGTCACGATATGGTCTAACAAATCTTTGCGGTTATGGTCTAACCATGAAAGGAATTCAGATTCGAAACGACGAATATCCTGTACAGGAATGTCATCTAAGAAGCCGCGAGTTAGAGCGTAAAGGATTGCAACCTGCTTCTCAACTTTTAACGGCTTGTTAAGATCCTGCTTTAGAACCTCTACTGTACGGGCACCACGGTTAAGTTTAGCCTGTGTTGCTTTATCAAGGTCAGAACCGAACTGGGCAAATGATTCAAGTTCACGGTATGAAGCAAGGTCAAGACGCAGTGTACCTGCAACCTTTTTCATTGCTTTGATCTGTGCAGATCCACCTACACGTGATACAGAAAGACCTGCGTTGATCGCCGGACGTACACCGGAGAAGAATAGGTCAGACTGAAGGAAAATTTGTCCGTCAGTGATTGAGATAACGTTTGTCGGAATGTAAGCAGAAACATCGCCTGCTTGTGTTTCGATAAATGGAAGCGCAGTGATTGAACCTGCACCTTTCGCATCGCTTAGCTTCGCAGCGCGCTCTAATAAACGGCTGTGCAAGTAGAATACGTCCCCTGGATATGCTTCACGGCCTGGAGGACGGCGCAATAGCAATGAAAGCTCACGGTAAGCAGAAGCTTGCTTTGTTAAGTCATCATACACAACAAGAACGTGCTTGCCGTTGTACATGAACTCTTCACCCATTGTTACACCAGCGTAAGGAGCCAGGTATAGCATTGGAGCAGGCTGTGATGCAGATGCTGTTACAACGATTGTGTAATCAAGCGCACCTTGCTTACGAAGTGTTTCTACTGCATTACGAACTGTAGATTCTTTTTGTCCGATTGCCACATAGATACATACCATATCCTGGTCTTTTTGGTTCAGGATTGTATCGATTGCAACGGATGTTTTACCTGTCTGACGGTCACCAATGATTAACTCACGCTGTCCGCGGCCGATTGGAACAAGTGCGTCAATCGCCTTGATTCCTGTTTGAAGCGGCTCGTGTACGGATTTACGATCCATAACACCTGGTGCCGGGCTTTCAATCGGACGTGATTTTGTTGTGTTAATTGGTCCCATGCCATCTACTGGCTGTCCAAGAGGGTTTACTACGCGGCCGATTAGTTCTTCACCAACCGGTACCTCCATGATGCGGCCTGTACGGCGTACTTCATCGCCTTCACGGATTTCTGTAAATGGTCCTAAAATGATAATACCGACGTTATTTTCTTCAAGGTTTTGTGCCATACCCATAACGCCGTTTGAAAATTCAACAAGTTCTCCAGCCATGACATTGTCGAGGCCATGAGCACGAGCGATACCGTCACCAACAGAGATAACCGTACCTACATCACTCACTTGAATTTCCGACTGATAGTTTTCGATTTGCTTTTTTATCAGCGCACTGATTTCTTCAGCATTGATGCTCATGAGTTTCACCCCTATCTACGAATCTTAGCCTAACAATTGACGTTCAAGACGCTCTAGCTTCCCGCGCAAGCTGCCGTCGAAAATCCGGTTTCCGATTCGAAGCTTGATGCCGCCGAGCAAGTTAGTATCAACTATATTGTCAATACGAAGTGATTTTTTCCCAACCTTAGCTGCAAATGACACAGATAATGCTTCCTTCTCTGCTTCAGATAGCGGACGGACAGTGTATACTTTTGCATCCGCGATTCCTTTTTTGTCATTCGCAAGGCTTATAAAATGATCTGCCACATCAGAGATATGATCTTCACGGTGGCGTTCAATTAATATCATTAACGTGTTTAGTACAAACGTGTTCACAGATGCAAATGCTTCTTTTAAAATCTCTTTTTTCTTCTCAATTGAAAGCTTTGGAGATTTCAAAACAGACTTTAAATCTGAGTTATGGTTTACTACTTCTTTCACTGCACGAAGCTCTTCTTCCATTTGGTCAAGAAGCTGGTGTTCATTCGCAAGCTGGAAAAGAGCCAACGCGTAGCGCTTTGCTACTGTGGAGCCCGTCATCGCTTTTCTCCTGCCTCTTGAATGTATTCATTGATCAGCTTTTCCTGATCAGCTGCACTTAGTTCCTTCTCAATAACCTTGGAAGCAATTAGGACAGACAATGAAGCGACCTGCTCGCGGATAGCGGCAACCGCCTGTTCTTTCTGCTGCTCGATTTCAAGCTTTGCAGATTCCTTAATGCGCTCAGACTCAGTGCGGGCAGCCGCAACGATCTCCTCACGCTGCACATCGCCTTGTTTCTTCGCATTTTCAATAAGGCCCTGTGCTTCTGTACGCGCTTCTTTTAAAAGATTTCTTTGCTCTTCTAAAAGTTTCTTTGCTTCTGTACGGCTTTCTTCAGCCGCTTGAATTTCACCGGCAATGTGTTCTTCACGCTGCTGCATAATGCCCATTAACGGACCCCACGCGAATTTTTTCAGCAATGCCAACAAGATAATGAACATGACCAGCTGGAACAAAATGTCCCCGCCGTTAAAACCGCCGCCTGCAGCGCCTAATACTAGACTGTTTGTTAACACCCTCGATTCACTCCCTTCAAGAGTTGTTCCACTTATGAAACGGAGTCATATGCATGATTCCGAATTAGTTTACGGTAAAAAAACATAAAGGAATGGCGAAGGTTCATGGAATGATCTTCGCCATTTTTGAACGATTGGTACAGTATTAATTAACCGCCGATAACCATGAACGCGATAACAACGCCAATGATCGGAACGGCCTCAACTAGTGCTACCCCGATGAACATTGTAGTTTGAAGCATACCGCGAGCTTCTGGCTGGCGAGCCATACCTTCAACTGTTTTTGATACGATAAGACCGTTACCGATACCGGCACCTAGTGCTGCTAAACCGATTGCAATTGCTGCTGCTAAAAGACCCATTATTGAGTTCCTCCTTAAATTGTATGAAAATTTATTTGTTTAAAATGTTTTGTCCATAAAATGAACAGGTATATATTAATGGTCCTGGCTCACTTTGTGTGCCATATAAACCATTGTTAACATACAGAAAATGAATGCCTGGATAGATCCGACAAAGATTGAGAATCCCTGCCATACGAGTGTTGGTATAACTGCGGCAAGCATTCCGCCTATACCGGCATGTGCGAGTCCTCCGACTAGCAACGTCAGCAGGATTTCACCTGCGTAGATGTTACCGTAGAGACGAAGTCCCAATGTCAGAGTGTTTGCAAACTCTTCAATGATTTTCAATGGGAACAAGAAAGGCATTGGCCTGATAAAATCCCGGCCGTATTCTCCTACTCCTTTAAGCTTTACGCCATAGTAATGCGAAAGCCCGACTACCATTGCCGCTAATGTTAAGGTGATAACAGGATCGGCTGTTGGCGATTTCCACCATAAAGTGTGATCATAAGTGATCGCAAACGGAAGTCCGAGCATGTTTGAAACAAAAATATACATGATCAGGGTTAATCCAAGGATATGGAATCTTCCGCCTGTCTTCCAGTCCATCGTACTGTTAATGATATTCTTAACAAAATCCATAACCCATTCGAAGAAGTTTTGCATCCCCGTTGGTTTCATGGCCAATCGACGGGTTGAAAGCAAAGCAATAATGAAGACAATAGCACTTGCCACTGTAATCATCAGTACGTTTGATAAGTTAAAATTCAATCCTAAAAAGTCCACTATAGGAGCTTCATGATGCAATAGTGTTCACCTCTCTTCCCGCTATTTACGTAAATGAAAAGATTGAAGAAAATAATCTATCATAATGACAATATAGGATGTCATTAATCCAAATACCACACTGATCAGATGCATCTTTTCAGGATATTCCAGAGCGATCATGACAGCAAATACTGCTGTAGCCATCCTGGATACCGTTCCAAGTGAACGCACCTTCTCGCCTCTCTCGACCGCCTCTCCAAATTGCAGCGCCTTCCGTGAAATAAGCCACAAATTGAACAGACTTAAGCTTGTACCAAAGATCAAGCCAAGAAAAATAGATTGATAAGGTGTAAAACCCCAGCCGAGAACATATACAGACAACAAAAGGAATATGTAATTTCGCTGTCTCTGAAAAGTTGCTTTGATTTCCGGCATGATGTTCATTCTCCTGTGAAAAAATGTTGGATTAGGCGAAGCATGGCGTAAATCCCGGCGCCCAGCCCAATGAACAAGCCGATTAAAAGGAATAAAGGCTCAGTTCCTGCCTTGGTGTCGAGCCATCTTCCAGCAAAAATGCCAATGAGCGTGGAACCTACTAACTGGGAAAGAATGGCGGACATTAAGGCCATCGCCTTAAATGGGTTGCGGTCTTTTTGACGCATAAAAACGCATCCTCCCTTAAAGAGAATGGTAAGAGGGTTTGAGGCCGTAAATAAACATATAAACATCATGCAGAAGTGGGAAATATGTCTGCAAAAACATTTTGAAAACCCTATCATCTTTTACCCTTTGTAAGCATACAATAGGGCTTTGTCAATGTCAATGCGTTTGGAGTGAAAAAGTTCACAAACAAAAAGGTAAAAATATGGTATGTTCACATATTTATCACATTTAATTTTCGGATTTCTATTGAAAAAGGAGCGAGACTCTGCATCGCCCCTGAAAACGCTTTATTTCTACTTACTTGTACTCTCTTCTGATTCTGCTGAAGGCTCCGGGTCCCCCAGCTGGCCATCCGGTCTCACAAATAGATAAGTTTCGATCCAGTCTTCCCTTCCGGCCTTTTTGGCAAACACTTTTGCCAGGTACAGCCCAGGACCGGGCAGCTTTTCAGCAGGGATTTCCTGCAGCAGCTGCCCCTTGCCGGTATTTCTTTTCCAATCCAGAAATCCCATGAACCGGAGACTTTCCGAATCAAACATCGCAATTCCGAATTCTTCCGCCCCGCCAGGCAGATACACCTCATAGCGATACGTGCCGGGCTTATCTCCTTTGCCGATTCCGAATCCCATCACCCTTGGGTAATCAGGCTCTTCAAGCACATAGAGGTATGGAATATGAATACTCTCTGCACCTGCTTTCAATAGAAGGTACCCGTCATGGATCTTTTTCTGTAAAAGGGTCGGATCAGCTGACATTTTTATTTCGACCTTTTTCTTTTCACCCGGGTTCAATTGAAAAGTCATAGGCATTTCCCAATTGATGCCCTGCTCCTTATAGGGTACGGAAAAGGAATAAGACTGCGTTTTTTCACTTATATTTTCAACCGTTATGAAACTGCTGTGGTCATGCAGCCTGTCTGCGATCTGAAATTTCCCGAATTGCATGGATGCCGGGAAGACAAGCGTTTCTGCTGTCAGCGCCTGATCAAGCTGTATCCTGCCGGCCCCCTGCTCATAAGTTCTATATGTTTGTCCATCCGCGTTCTTAATAAGTTTAGCAGTATTCATAAGTGCCGCCTTGATTTGTTCCGGCCCCCAGTCGGGGTGAGCCTGTTTGAGGATCGCACAAGCACCTGCTACATGCGGTGCGGCCATGCTTGTTCCCTGAAGCGGCAGGTAGCCGCCGGGAATGGTGCTATTTATGGCGACTCCCGGTGCCACGACATCCGGTTTAATTTCCCAAGTGGATGTAACAGGTCCGCGTGAGCTAAAGTCAGCCAGTATGTCCCTTTCTTCTATTATATATGTCCGGGCAAGGAGCCTTCCTTCCTTCATGAGCTTCTTGAGCTCCTCTCCTTCTTCCTTTGAAAGCGCCGCTGCCGGAATGGGAACCTCGCTGTCCAAATTTCCGAAGAACCTGCCTTTTGTATTGTTATAGATAATGATACCCTCTGCTCCTGCTTCCATGGCTTGGACAGCTTTATCTGTAAACGTCAATTCCCCTCTTTCTATTAGTACTATTTTTCCTTCCGCATTCTTCAATTGATCCGGATGTCCCAGTCCTCCATCAATCATTTCATAGGAGCGGTCAAATTCCCATTCCTTTGAACCCTGCAGCAGATCAAGGCGGATTTCACGTCCGTTTATGCTTAAAAATGGCACCTTTATTGTTGGTGTAGAGGCTCCGACAGAAATAGCCTTCGACGCTGTTCCCGGAGAACCGACCGTCCAAATATTCGGTCCCGAATTGCCTGATGAAGTGACAGCCGTTATTCCCTTTTCAACTGCTTTATTCAGGGCCATGCTTATCGGAAGGTCAGGCCCGTTTACGTTATTTCCCAATGAAAGGTTTAACACATCCACTTTATCCTTTATGGCCTGTTCGATGGCCGCAATCACCTGTTCTGTTGTTCCGCTTCCGCCTGGTCCAAGAGCCCTGTAGGCGATGATGGTTGCTTCAGGTGCGACCCCTTGGATCCTGCCATTTGCCGCAATGATGCCCGCGACATGAGTGCCGTGCAGTGTGCCTTGTCCCCCGGAAGCCTTTGTTTCCATCGGATCTCTATCATTATCCACCAAATCGCGACCGCCGCCATAGCTTCGCCGCAGGTCAGGATGATTATAATCAATGCCGGTGTCGATCACGCCTACTTTCACACCCTTGCCTGTAAGGCGCTGATTATTTTCATCATAATAGCCTCTGGCATTCAGGCCGCCAATCAGCTTAATATTGTCATTGGAATGAACATGATAGGTATTAACCGGTGAAACAGCAGAGACTGACTCTATTCTTTTCAGGCTTAGCAGTGCTGATGGCTTTCCTTTTACTGAAAAGCCGTTTAATGCCTGATTGAATGTATGCCTGATTTGCAGATCAGGATTTTGTTCTATCATTTGTTTTATTTCCTGTTCATTTTTTGGATCCTTCAGTACTACAATGGCCACTTTTTCTATATCAGGTGACTCTTCCGGTATAGGCGGGTGTGAAAGTGTCCGTGCTGAAACGGGAGTTTGACTCCAAAACAAGGATAAGACTGTTATGGACAGTAAGAATATTTTCATTAGAAAACCCACCCTCTTTTTGTTTTAGGGTGGGCTGAATAGATGCCTTGTATGCGTAAATCTATATAATATTACGGCTAGTTCAAGGATTCATAAACAATATTGGCTACTTCTTTGGAAAGAGCGCCTGTGCTCCGGTATGATCCGCTTGGTAAAGGGCCATTGTTTTGTTTATTTGTCAGCAGGATAATCTGAAGGTTTTCCTCTGGATCGATAATAACCTGTGTTCCAGTAAAACCAGTATGGCCAAAAGCTTTGTCAGAATAGTGATCTCCCATATACCAGCTTTTATCCAGCTCCCAGCCATATCCCTGGCCAAAGCGCTGAGGAGAGGTAAAGGTATCAATCACTTCTTGATCATACATTTTTGTTTTCCCATATGTTCCGCCATTTAACATGGTCTGGCCCAATACAGCAAGGTCCCTTGCTGTCGAAAATAAACCGGCATGGCCTGCAACCCCTTTATTTCCATAAAAGCTATTCCCGTCATTAACTTCTCCGACTAAGGTGTAATTTCTCCAGTATTTGAACATGTCCGGGCTTTCTTCAACATAGTACCCGAAATTAGGGTCATCAATCATTTTATACTCATAAGGATTTCCCCATGAGGTAGCTGCAATCTTTTTCTTGAAATGGTCCGGTGGAGTAAACATCGTATCATGCATTTTTAAGGGCTTATAAATATTTTCTTCTAAGTACTTATCCAATTTCTGTCCACTGATCTCTTCAATCAAAAAACCCAGCATCATAAAGCTAAAATCGCTATATCTTCTGTCTGTGCCAGTCGGGTATTCAAGGGGCAACTTGTTTATATAATTCAGTACCTCTTCCGAATTATCAGCGTAAAGGTATGTCGGCTTCCAGGGAGTTAAACCAGAGGTGTGTGTCAGCAGGTCAGCTACTGTAATATCCTGTTTCCCATGCTGGGCAAACTCAGGAATAAAATCAGATACCCTGTCATTTACTGAGAGTTTCCCATCATTGACAAGTTTCATAATGCCCTGGGTTGCTCCCATTACCTTCGTAACGGAAGCAAGGTCGAACATTGTTTTCTTTTTCATTTTTCTGGGGTTCTCGAGTAATTCCCCCATATCATACTTTTGTGCATATCCGTACGCTTCCTCTTTGACAATCTTTCCATCCTTGGCTACAAGAACTACTGCACCAGGTGTAACACCATCCGCAATAGCCTCCGTAACGGCTTTATCAATACCCTTCAATTTCTCCGGATCAAAGCCCGCCTTTTGCGGATGGGCTTGACTTAATTTTTGTCCGGACCGTTCCTTGGCATTCACGAAATTTCCAGAAAAAGCTGCAGAACTTAAAACTAATGTGAATACGATTAACAATAACCTTAACCTTTTCAAATCTTCATCTCCTTTTAAAAAACTGACCAATATACAATATTCTGTATAATTAATTCTATCTATCTTCCAATTGATTATCAATATAGTTTTTAGTATTTTCAGAAAATAGTACTTTAAGATTATAAAAAAAGCCATCAAATGAATGATGGCTTTCTCCCTTTATGTATTAAAACAGCTGATTCGGTTCCAGTTTTCCTTTTTGAATTAAATGGTCCCGCTTTTTATCTCTCCACATATCCGCTATAGTCGCGGCTATCAGTAATACTGTAAGCAGAATTCCTTTTCCTTCTGCCAGCTTAAATACCAGGGCGATAAAACCTTCAGACATGAAGGTTCCCATTAATGAACCCACAAGCATGATGATCCAGACAATCAATGCTCCTTCTAAAACGGCTAATGCTCTCATTTATTCGACCTCCCGGGTATATAAAATCATTATGCCAATACCCCGCAGACAGCAGTCTAAACGTTAATCTTGCAATTTGGGCATTCCTTCACTTTCCAAATATCTTCTGCCAGATGCTTTTGCTTTTTTCAGCCTCTAATGCGCCGGCTACTTCTTCTACAGACTTTTGTGTCGCCATCAGTTTTTCATAGAGGGAAGTAACTTTTTCGCTCTCTTTTTCATAGCCTTGTGCATGGGCATTTCTTAAATCTTCAATTGTGAGTTTTAACTCGTGCACCTCATGTATCAGCTGTTTGTTTTGTTCCCTGATTTTATTCTGGGTAAGACGGGATTGCTCGTTTTGCTGCACAAGGAAGCTGACAAGCTTTTTCATATCTGTCAGTTCGGAATTCACATTCATCAGCGAGGTGGAGCTGCTTTCTTCCTCATCCTCCACAGTAATGATAACCGGAATTCCTGCATCCTCAAGCTTTGCTGTAACTTCCTCTTTTTTAAGCCCATCTGAATATAATTTCCGGATAAATTTAAGCTTTTCGATTTCGGAAGCCTGGATTTTATAGCGATTATGTTCCTTCCGATAATTTATGTATTCTGCATGCTCCTGCAAATAACGCTTTAAGCTATTCTCAGGTATGTCCGGAAGTGCCTCTTTAAGCTCCTTCATTGTCAAATACTGATTTGCCAACGTCCTTCAGCACCTTTCTTGGTATCTTGCCGATCACCCAGCTCCTGCCGGGCATTACCCATGACTAACCACCTAACCGCCAACAAAACCACCATGGTCATTTTCTGCGATTAACGATGTCATTACTGCCGCCATTTCTTTAACCATGAGTACGTCATTTGATCACTCTAAACTCTTTGGAAACGTGGATATATCAACATTTTGGAAACAACCATCCAACCATCAACCTGTTAACCGCTTACTATTTCTGTTCGTACCTGTTTTCTGTTTCTTCTATACTCTATCATAACTTTTCCAGCTTTACGGGGAAAGAGACTTTTAACATAAAAATAAAATAGATTTCTCTGTTCAATTTCAACCATCCAACCACCAACATATCAACCATGTTGTTTTTCAGGTAATGAGGCCCGCTTCTCCCCTCCCCTTTTTGAAAATAGAACAGAAAAATGCACCTCGACTTAAGAGAGGTGCATTTCTATTAGTTTTGCGGTTTATATTCTTCCGGCCGATCATTCGTCTGTTTAAAATGGTAGCGGATAGCATCGCAAATTCTCCTGGAAGCATTTCCGTCTCCATATGGGTTTACAGCTTTAGCCATTTTTTCATAAGCTGCCCCATCAGTCAGAAGTTCCATTGCCAGTTCGTAAATTGGCTGTTCCTCAATGCCGGCAAGCTTAAGGGTACCTGCTTCAATTCCTTCAGGCCTTTCCGTTGTATCACGCTATACCTGATCAAGCATTTCGCGATGCTGTGCCGTCACAGTCAAAATCGATTCAAAATGCTCAGGATGTTTTTGAAGTTCAAGAACAAGAGGGGCCATTTTAATGGCTTCCGGCCTTGTCCCGAAAATTGTCATTACTCTTATTGAGGAAAACATTTAAAGCACCTTCCCCTTACATAAAAGATAAATACCTCTTATCTTTCTATGATTAAAAAAGGGATAAGGTGCTTCAAAAAGGAATTATTTTGTTCCGAATAAACGGTCGCCTGCATCGCCCAATCCAGGGACGATATAGCCTTTTTCGTTCAATTTTTCGTCTAATGCTGCGATATAGATGTCAACGTCAGGGTGAGCTTCCTTCACAGCTTCTACGCCTTCAGGAGCTGCAATCAGGCACATGAATTTAATGTTTTTGCCTCCGCGCTTTTTAAGAGAATGGATGGCTTCAACCGCAGAGCCGCCCGTTGCAAGCATAGGGTCAACTACGATGAAATCTCTTTCTTCCACATCACTTGGAAGCTTCACATAGTATTCAACCGGCTGCAGGGTTTCCGGGTCACGGTACAAACCGATATGGCCCACTTTTGCAGCTGGAATCAGCTTCAGGATGCCGTCAACCATTCCAATTCCTGCACGCAGAATTGGAATGATCCCTATCTTTTTACCTGCAAGCACATTGGACTTCATCGTGCTGACTGGTGTATCAATTGTGATTTCTTCTAAAGGCATATCGCGGGTAATTTCGAATGCCATCAGTGTTGCTACTTCATCGACAAGCTCGCGGAATTCCTTTGTTCCCGTGCTTTTTTCACGAATGTATGTAAGTTTATGCTGAATTAATGGATGATCAAAAACGTAAACCTTTGCCATGAGTATCTCTCCTTTTCATTATGCAGATTAGTCGAACCACACTTCGTCTAATTTTACAGAAAAACAATTCCATCGGCAACTATGATTCGTATTTGTAAAATAAAAGTCATTATATAAGAAAAGCGGAAGCGCCTTGGTCACCCCCGACAAGCACAAGACGAGCCTCCGGAAAGGCGTTCTTTGCCTTTTGGGGGATTGCCCGAAATGTGGAGGCGACTGCCCAGGGACGACAGGCATAAGACGGTTCCTTTAAGAAGGCGTTTTTCCTTCTGGAAGGAAACGGCTTATGACCCCGAGTCCCTAGGAGCCGCAACTAGACAAGCTTGTGACCTCGAGGGGGTAGGCGCTGGAGCTAGACAGTTCTTGAAGTTGAAAAATTTTCTTGTATAACCACACAAAAACCGGCCTCAAGCTGAGACCGGCTGATTGATTAATGTTCTGGATATAAAGTGAAGCTGCCTGTTAGGGCTTCTACGCGCTGAGCTGCTTCTTGAAGCTTCCCTTCATCTTCGTGATTTTTAAGTGTGAAGGCAATGATGGATGCAATTTCCTTCATTTCTTTTTCGCCAAATCCGCGGGATGTAACAGCCGCTGTACCGATGCGGATGCCGCTTGTGACAAATGGGCTTTCCGGATCGAAAGGAATCGTGTTTTTGTTGACTGTAATGCCGACCTCATCAAGGACTTTCTCTGCTACTTTCCCTGTTAGGCCAAGGGAGCGGAGATCAACCAGTAGCAAATGGTTGTCTGTACCCTGTGATACAAGATCAATTCCTTCAGCCTGCAATGCTTCAGCCAGCTTTTTGGCATTCGAAATGATATTGCCTGCATAGGTTTTGAAATCATCCTGAAGTGCTTCGCCGAAGGCAACCGCTTTTGCCGCAATGACGTGCATTAAAGGACCGCCCTGGATTCCAGGGAAAATGGATTTATCAATTTTCTTCGCATATTCTTCTTTGCAGAGAATCATGCCGCCGCGCGGTCCGCGCAATGTCTTATGAGTAGTAGTTGTAACAAAGTCTGCGAACGGAACCGGATTCTGATGAAGCCCAGCAGCTACAAGGCCTGCAATGTGAGCCATATCTACCATCAGCATGGCACCGACTTCATCGGCAATTTCACGGAAACGCTTGAAGTCAATTTCACGCGGATAGGCACTTGCACCCGCTACAATTAATTTCGGCTTAGACGTGCGGGCTTTTTCAAGGACATCTTCGTAATCAATGCGGTGTGTTTCTTTATCCACGCCATATTCGACGAAATTGTACTGCACGCCGCTGAAGTTAACAGGGCTGCCGTGCGTTAAATGTCCGCCATGTGAGAGATTCATACCGAGAACAGTATCTCCCTGCTCTAAAACAGTGAAGTATACGGCCATGTTTGCCTGTGCACCTGAATGCGGCTGTACATTCACATGCTCTGCACCGAAAATTTCTTTCGCACGGTCACGGGCTAAATCTTCGACTACATCCACATGCTCACATCCGCCATAATAGCGGCGGCCTGGATAGCCTTCTGCATACTTGTTTGTTAAAACAGAACCCTGTGCTTCCATTACCGCTTCACTGACAAAGTTTTCAGAAGCGATTAATTCAATCTTTGTTCTCTGGCGTCCTAATTCTTCTTGTATCGACTTGAAAACCTGCTCATCCTGCTGTGCTAAATGCTTCATAAGAATCCTCCCTTTTCTCCAACACACTTTTAATAAAGGAAAGCCTTCTAGAGCTCTCCATTTTTATGTATCGATCTTTTTGTGAAAATTCTTTTCTATTTTAGCATGTTTTACGGAAAAGCGACAGGTACCTATACCAGTTTTGCAGATTGGTATGGGTACCTGTCACCATCCTTTTAATCCCAGTTCCAATAATCCTTCTCCCCAAGGTATGGAGCACGGATTTGTTTTTCTTTTTTAAGCTTTAATAGTTCTTTTACCGGGCCGGTAACCACTGCTCCATAGACAATGAATCCATTTTTCTTCAGGTATTGATGACGTTCTTTCAGTTGGTCAAGACCGAGGAAGTTCTCATAATAGCTTTGAGATTCATTTTTTAAGAGACCCTCCATCTGTTTCAGCATCACCTTTTTATTTTCATCCATAAATTCCTCATTAAGGGCTAATTTCGATTCAGACATATAATCATCGCCTGCTTTCCTTCCTCCGGCCAAACCATAAATGGAAGTTAATTCAATTGAGTTTCCTCCGTTGCCGTAACCCGTCTTAAATTCTTTCAGTTCTCCTGTATAGAGCGGCATCCAAAGGACTTCCAGGTCATATGGCTTTAAAAGCTCCAGCAGTTCTTCCGGCTTCATGAATGACTGGGTGGAAAATGCCAGTTCCGCCACTGTCCCCTCGTGTATTTTTTCAAGAGAAGTCCAGACCGCAGGTTCCCCTTCAGCTGCCAGCCTTTTTCCGCTATTCGGATTTTCAGGCAGGGAAAAACGGTAAATGCTTTCATTTTGCGGCTGAAATTCCTGAATACTCAAGGTGGAATATGAATTTAATAGCCTTTTCTCAACCTTCACCTCTCCAATTGTCTGATACTCCCGGCCAATTTTCCGTGCGATCGGATAGGATATTTTCTGTGTCAGAAATGGCGTTACTTCTTTATTCATCATGCCTCCGAAATCCTCATGCATGTTTGGGTGCTTCCAATCCAGTGCCACCTTACTGTAAAAAGCATGCTTTCTTTCACTATTGGCAGCGTCTGACAGTATATTTACGGCCATCATATATGCCCAGAAGAGAAACAAGCAGGCAGCGAGCACTTTAACCACTCTGAATGTTAAGGTAAACCGGTATTTAGCCATGATTTTCTTTTCGCGGTCTTTGTTCCAGTCAGTCATGTTCTTCCCTCCATTGTTCATCGGCAAGCTGAGCAAGCTTTTTCCGGGCCCGATCAGTGTCACCTTTACTTGATTTTCTGATAGATCCAATGTTTCCCGGATCTCACTATAGCTAAAAGACTCAAATTCTCTTAAATATAAAATAGAACGATATTGTTCCGGCAGACAGCTCATTAGGTCTGCGACTTTTTCATTCGATTCTTTCTTTAGTGCTGAATCCTCAGGCATTCCGTAAGGGCTGGTCATTTCTCCCTTTGAAAATAAATAGCCGGCAAAAGGAATCTTATTTCTCCTTTGCCGTTTCCGCCATTCATCCAAATAAGCATTCCTTGCTACCTTAAAAAGCCATGCCCTTACATCTTCCTGTTTGTAGAATGAGAGAGAAACCGTTGCCTTAATAAATGTTTCCTGCGTTAGATCTTCAGCTGTTTCTTTAGAGCCTGACATCTTATATAAATAGTAATACAGCGGTCTGGCATAATGACGATATAAATCATCCAGCCGATCCCGCCTGCTCTCCTTCAACGGCTTCTCCCCCCTTTCTCACTAAAAGCTGCACTATATACACGTTCTTCCTTCTTGAATGTTACACGTTATATAAAAAAAGTGACAGGCACCTATACCAGTTTGCTTAAGTGGTATAGGTGCCTGTCACCCAAATGGCATGATGGGTTCGGACTCAGGATCAGCGATTTCTGCTTTCTCTGTCCGAAGTTGACCTGACTTCAGACTCTAAATCCTCGATTTCTACTTTTTGTGTCCGAAGGTGACCTGACTTCGGACTCTGAATCCTCAATTTCTACTTTCTGTGTCCGAAGGTGACCTGACTTCGGACTCTGAATCCTCGATTTCTACTTTCTGTGTCCGAAGGTGACCTGACTTCGGACTCTGAATCCTCAATTTCTACTTTCTGTGTCCGAAGGTGACCTGACTTCGGACTCTGAATCCTCAATTTCTACTTTCTGTGTCCGAAGGTGACCTGACTTCGGACTCTGAATCCTCAATTTCTACTTTCTGTGTCCGAAGGTGACCTGACTTCGGACTCTGAATCCATAATTTATGGTTTTTCAGTCCGAACAGGCGTCCAGTGGCGGAAACTAATCAAGGATCCAATCGGGAGAATAAAGCCCCAATCACCAGGTGATTGGGGCAGCAAAATATTATTAAATCATCTGCAAGATTCGTTATCAGAGTTCCGTTCATAAATCGCCCGGGCCCCGCCGATGAGTTTCGGCCTGGTTTTAGCCATGGTGACGTTGGCCTCGCCGACTGATTTTTGGGAGGTCCTGATTGGAACTGCCACATGCTTCAGATGCATTCCGATCAGTGTGTCGCCGATATCGATACCGGCATCAGCCTTGATAAACTCGGCCATGACGGGATCTTTGAAGTGTTCATAGGCGTATGTCGCCATCGCGCCGCCGGCCGCACGGTGAGGGATGACGGCCACTTCATCCAGATTTCTTGCCTCGGCTACATCCCGCTCCACGACTAATGCCCTGTTCAAATGCTCGCAGCATTGAAAAGCCAGTTCAGCCCCGGTGTCCTGGCGGAGCTTGTCCAGACGCTCAAAAATCAATTCAGCCACTTGTTCCGTTCCGGCTGTGCCTATTCTTTTCCCGGCGACTTCACTCGTGCTGCAGCCGACTACAAGAAGATGCTTCTCACTTAAAGGAACTTGTTCGCTGAATTCACGTATGATTGTATCAAGTTCTGTTTTCCATTGTTCAATCAAAAAAGCTCCCCCCTTCGAAAGATTTACTTCGTTTCGTAAGCAGTAATCTTTCCAACACGGTTTTCATGGCGGCCGCCTTCAAAATCTGTTGAAAGCCATACTTTTGCGATTTCACGGGCCAGGCCGGGGCCAATTACTCGTTCACCCATCGCAAGGATATTGCTGTCATTATGTTCACGGGTTGCTTTTGCACTGAATACATCATGCACCAGCGCACAGCGGATTCCCTTTACTTTGTTGGCAGAGATGCTCATTCCGATTCCGGTTCCACAGATCAGAATGCCCTTATCGAATTCGCCGCCTGCAACCTTTTCGGCAACTGGCAATGCATAATCCGGATAATCTACTGAAGTTTCGCACTCACAGCCGAAATCTTCATATTCAATGCCCATTTCATCCATTAAGCTTTTTATTTCTTCGCGGAGATTAAGTCCGCCATGATCTGATGCGATTGCAATTTTCATAATGAAACCCTCCAGTTTGAAGCCGCTTTATTTTGACATTATGCTCTTATTTTGACACAAAACCTTGAAAATATAAAGAAAGGGAGCCGCATTTTGGGCTCCCTTATAATTTAAATTTCGTTATGGTGCTATTTAGTTTTTCTGCCTGTTCTTTTAGCTCGATGGCGAGCTTTTCCACATTGCCGATGACAGCAGTCTGGTGTTGAGTGGCAGCTGAAACCTCCTGTGCGCCTGCTGATGTTTCTTCCGCAATGGCTGCTACTTCCTGAGATTGGGTGGATGTATGCTGGATGCCTTCCATCTGGGAATCCACCAGTCCTGAAATGGCAGACACTGAAGCAGCCATTTCATTGACCACTTTCGCCATTTCCTCAATCACTTCATTTGTTTTCGTGCCTTTTTTCACTTCATTATTAGCAGTCTCCACCTGATAAGAGATTTGCGTGACAACATTGCGGACCTCTTCCTGTATGTTCTGTATCAGCTCCGAGATGCCCTGGACCGCTTTAGCACTCTCATCTGCAAGCTTCCGCACTTCTTCAGCGACTACGGCAAATCCTTTGCCATGGTCACCCGCTCGGGCTGCTTCAATGGAAGCATTTAAAGCAAGAAGATTCGTCTGGGCTGCAATGTCACCGACCAGCTGTATAATCTGCTCTACCTTTACGGCATTTTGCTCAAGACGCTTTACTGTCTGAAGTGATTCCTCATTATCCTGGGCCAGTTTTTCTATGCCGGAAATAAGTGAATGGATCACCTTCTTTGATTCCATCAGGTCCTGAACCATTTCACCGGAAACATTTTGTGATGCTTTTGCTGTTTCTTGGACTTCCTGGGCAATGCGCAGGACATCTTCCATGGATTCAGCTGTTGACTGAATGGACACGGCAGAACTATCTGCTCCCTGGGAAATCTCGCTGATGGTTCTGGCAATCGAGTCTGCCTGCTCTGCAGCTGCTGAGGACTCGGAAGACATCGCGATGACTTTTTCATTCGTTTCTTTGAAGTTCTCGTCAATTTTTTGAACCATATCCCTTAAATTGAAAAGCATATGATTGAATGCAATGCCTAATGAACGGATCTCATCATCTGACTTGGAAAGCTCTGCATCCTGGCCTATATCGCCATTGGCGGCCATGAGGGCCGTTTTTTCAAGCTTCTGCAATGGTTTGATAATAAAGCCTGCAGCAAAAAAGGCTAGAACACCTGACCAGAAAATCCCCATTGCTAAGGTTAAAAAAGTAAAAACAGCCTCTCCGAATGGAAGCATCTCTTCAATTCTTGGAAATAAAAAGTAAAGAAATACAGCACTTGTTGTGTATGTAATGATGGCCAGCGATGTGATGAATAATACGAGCTTTTTCCTAAGGCCGAATTTATAGCCCTTTTTCTCCCCCATTATGTTGTCCCCCTGATTAATCTTCTCTCTTGACGCGATCCAAGATTTGTTCAATCGCTTCATTCAGATCTTTAAATGTACTTCTATATATCTCAACCGGCCCCCCATATGGATCAATAATATCTCCCGCAGCTCCGGCAAACTCTTTTAATGTGAAGGTTTTGCCCTCGGCACCAGGAAACATGGACAGAATCGTATTTTTGTGGCCGGCAGTCATCGTTAAAATATAGGTCGCCCAGTCTATTAAATCTTCACTCATACTGGATGATTGATGCTGAAGCGAAATTCCGTTCTCCTCCAGCACACTTTTCGTATTCGCGGACGCCTCACTGCCATCTGCCGCAAATACGCCAGCCGACTTCACTTCCACACCGGGAATCAATCTGCTTTTTAAAATGGCTTCTGCCATTGGGCTTCTGCACGTATTTCCCGTACAAACAAATAATACATTTGCCATAGAAACTCTCCCTCCCTTTATATCGGTTTAAACTCAATAAACTTTATCCAAACTTTTCTTACATTATAAGACAATTTTCCTATAACACCTATAGTCCCCATACAAAAAAAGAAAAAGGGCAGCCGGCACCCTTTTCATTTTTCACAAAATATTAACATTTAAACAATTTATAAAAATAAGAGCTTTACCCCAAAAGCGAGGAGGATGGCACCACCGAGAGCTTCGCTGTAGGAGCCGATCCAGCTTTGGACTTTTCTGCCGGTGAGGAGGCCTGCCCATGTTAGAATAGTGGCACCGGCTCCAAAGAAGACGAGTACCAGGAAGGTTTTAGCTCCGTATATTCCAAGGCTTAGGCCGACTGAAAAACTATCAAGGCTGACGCTCAATGCAAAAATCAGCAGCCCTATGCCCACTGGCGTAATTAAGCTGTCCTCTTCATCCCTGAAGCTTGACCAAATCATCTGCACGCCTAATAAAAGGAGCAGCCCCCCGCCAACATATCCGGCAATGGCTCCAAATGTATTTGAAAGGAATCTGCCTGCTATCATTCCCAATAAAGGCATCCAGACATGGAAAAGTCCAATGGTGATGCCGATTTTAGCTATTTGTCTGAGGCGGAGTTTGTACATCCCCATGCCAAGACCTACTGAAAAGGCATCCATTCCCAATGCGAATGCCATTAAAGCCAGTGTTAAAATTTCGCCAATCATTGCAGACATTTTTCCGCCCCCTTGGACTTGCTAATTCAGCATATGCACGTCCAGGCGGATTTAGAATGCTATTGCCTTTTTACAAAACAAAAAACCGCTTCATGACGAAACGGTTTCTTTGTTTATCTGCTAATGATCCTGTGTCCAGCTGCCTTCATCAGGCGGTTCATGATGGCATGCCCGACGCCTTCACCCGGAAACATCTCACAGAAAATAATATCAGCATCAGTTGTATTGAAATATCTTAACGCTTCATAGAGAGCGCTTGCCACGGTTTCAAGCTTTTCTCGCTGCCCGCAGGCATACACATAATCAGCATGATAGAATTCCCGGTTTTCCTCTGTCGTCAGAACGCCAACTGAAAGACCTTCCTGCTTCTTATCCTCAACAAAGTGCTGGATATCCTCTCTTGTTCCTTCTACTAAATAAAGAGGTGCATCCGGCGCATAATGACGGTACTTCATGCCCGGAGATTTCGGCGCCTGGCTTTCATCCGTTAATGCAGGGTCAACACTGACCTCTCCTACAACCTCTTCCAGCTGTTCTCTTGTAATGCCGCCCGGCCTTAGGATAACCGGCACTTCTCCCGTACAATCCACAACGGTTGATTCCACACCAACACCAGTCGGACCTCCATCCACTAATCCGGCAATTCTTCCATTCAGGTCTTCCCAGACATGGTCAGCCGTTGTCGGACTTGGCCTTCCGGACCGGTTCGCACTTGGTGCCGCAATGGGAAGTCCTGTTTTCTTCAGCAGCGCAAGGGCCACCGGATGATCCGGCATTCTTACAGCCACTGTGGATAAACCCGCTGTTGCATACTGGGAAAGAACGCCCTCCTTATGAGTAAAAATGAGCGTAAGCGGTCCCGGCCAAAATTGTTCCATCAGCGTCTGCGCCTTTTGCGGAATTTCCGTTATAAAAGCGTTCAGCTGAGCTTTATCAGCAATGTGGATAATCAGTGGATTATCACTCGGACGTCCTTTTGCCTCGAATATTTTACTGACCGCTTCATCACTTTTCGCATTCCCGCCTAATCCATATACGGTTTCTGTTGGAAAAGCGACCACTTCATTATTTTTCAGCAGATCGGCAGCCTGTGAACACTGTGAATAACTATCTTCTTTATCCACACTGTTATCCACCGGCCATCTTTTTGTAATCATTGTTATCCACCTTCATAAAAAATGTTTTTTTACTGTCAAAATTCCTATGTTTTCGACATTTTTTTTGAACATTCCTTTGGAAAGTATAGTAGAAGAAGCTGGATAACTCAAGTCTTATCCACAAATTGTGTATAAATAAGACGGATTTGTGTATAACTTTGGCAAGATACCCACAATTCACATGGATAATTTCAAAAAGAAAGAGTTATCCACAGTCAGGATGTGTTTAACATGCTCTGACTTGAATAATACTTCCGGCAAGTGTGCTGTTTCTTCCTCTTTAAAACCAAGCAGGCTGAAAAAGGCCAGCGAATTTCGTTTATTCGATGCGAGATACAATGCCTCCATGCCCCGATCCCTGGCCAGCATTAATATTTGCTCAAACAAAATAAATAAATCTTTTTCAGTTGCTGTGGATGTCATCACAAGCGATCTCAAAAGACCGACCTTTCCATGGGGTTCAATTCCCAGGGTAGCCTTAATATCCCCGGAATCATTCTCCATAATTAAAAAGTATTCAATTGCTTCCTTTATCCCGTCCGTACTTAAGTTTGCCGATTCCAGAAATGATGCCAGATTCTCCACATCTGAAGCGTGAGCACATCTCACTACACCTGTTTCCATTTCTTCACCCCATTTTTTTATTGTCACTCTATGAATATGAAAAAATAGAAAAAGTAGAACTAGATTTTCGGAAAAGCAGAAGCACCTTGACGAAACACTATGATTTAAACATAAAACACGGCAGCTGTCTGATGCGGCTGCCGTGTTTATATTACTATCATATGCTTTTTTTCTGCGGCAGGTTTAGTCGTTCGAGTTGCCGCCTTTTCGGCCGATTTCTTCATAGAAATCGCGGTCATGATTTTCACTAGTTGCTTCTCCGCCTTTACGTCCAATTTCCTGATAGAATTCCTTGTCATGATTTTCGGCTGTTGCTTCTCCGCCTTTTTGGCCAATCTCCTGATAGAAATCACTATCATGATTTTCCGCTGTCGCTTCTCCGCCTTTTTTGCCTATTTCCTGGTAGAAGTCCTTGTCATGGTTTTCAGCTGTTGCTTCTCCGCCTTTGGAGCCGATTTCCTGATAGAATTCCTTATCATGGTTGCGGCTTGTTGCTTCTCCGCCCATGCGTCCCCGTTCCTCACGAGACATTTTATCGTTGTTATTATTGTTGTTTTTAGCCATAATCTTTCATCTCCTTTTTTGTTTGTGTTTGTTGTTACACTCCTTTAAATATCCGTTTTTGGGAGAATCAAACGCCTGAAAGGAAGATGTTATATGCTTGTCTTAATTGTAATTTGATTTCCAATTTTTAAAATGATTCTAAAAAGAGATGGGTTTGGGGTTCGGACTCTTCTGGTGCTTTTTCTCGCTTATGTTTGTAAAGTTGGCTCGGGTTCAGACTCTGGGGTCACTTTTCCTGCTCCTTCTGTCTGAAGTTAGGCCGGGTTCGGACTCTACGAGCGCTTTTTCTCGCTTCTTTGTCTGAAGTTAGACCGGGTTCAGACTCTACGGTTGCTTTTTCCCCCTTCTGTGTCTGAAGTTGACCCAGATTCGGACTCTACGAGCGCTTTCTCCCCCTTTTGTGTCTGAAGTTGACCCAGGTTCGGACTCTACCAGCGCTTTCTCCCCCTTTTGTGTCTGAAGTTGACCCAGGTTCGGACTCTACCAGCGCTTTCTCCCCCTTTTGTGTCTGAAGTTGACCCAGGTTCGGACTCTACCAGCGCTTTCTCCCCCTTTTGTGTCTGAAGTTGACCCAGGTTCGGACTCTACCAGCGCTTTCTCCCCCTTTTGTGTCTGAAGTTGACCCAGGTTCGGACTCAAATTCCAGGTTTCCCGCCTGCTCTGTCTGAAGTTGAGCCGGGTTCGGACTCGATTCCACTTTTCCCGCTCCCGCTGTCCGAAGCTGACTGTGGACCCGCCACAAAAAAGAAAAACCCTGCTCTGCAGCAGGGCTTAACCAAAGATTTTTTCCCATATTTCTACTAAAAAGAATTTTACTTCTACTGGTTCTTCATCTTCCTCCGTGTAAACAGGAGGGGTTTCTTTTTCGGAGTCTGTATCAGCCGCGATTTCTTCTGCTTGTACTACTCCCTTCTTTTCTCCTTCTTCAAATCCTTCGCTTACCGCTACACCGTTTGAGAAGTCAAGGAAGCATAGAGGAGGGAATAGCACGCACCACCAGTTGGCGCCTTTTCCTTCACCAAGAGTGATAAGGATCGCTTCATACTCGCCTGCAGGATATAAGAATTGTCCGTATAATTTCGTCGGGAAACTGACTTTTCCAAAGTCGGCATTTACACTTTGGTTCGATCCTTCTTCAGCTGCTACTTGTTCGGCAATCTTCTGAATCTCAGGCAATCTGGACTGGATCAGTTCGCGGGCATCTTCGATAGAAGTCAGCTCTGCCACCCACTCTGTAATTTCTGCATTTACTGCGTCCCTTACTTTTCTTTTAACCGCCTGGTCCTCTTCATTATCGCTATTGGCCAGAATGCGCAGCCTGATAGCCTCATTTGGTATGACCATTGGTTCATCTGCTGTCACTTCTGTTTGCGGTATATATAAACTTAATATAGTTCCTAAGGATAAAATCAGTACATATAATTTCACAATCGTTTTTGTGTTCATCATTTCCGCCACCATCCCTTCACTATCCACAGTGTGGACAGGATGGCAGATTCTTAAACTATTAAAATTAATATTTTTCTAGTTTCTATTATTCGACAAAATTCGGGTGGTGCCTGTCACCCAATTTCCGCAAAAACCATCCGGTCTTTGCCGTTTATATCGTAGATGGTTTCGATATTGGCCTGTGGAAAAGTCTTTTGCAGTAGTGCAGAAACTGCTGCACTTTGGCCGGCTCCTACCTCGAAGCCGATGAGGGCACGGTCTTTGATGACAGCTGGCAGCTCTGCCATAAAGCGCTTGTATAGATCCAGTCCCTCTTCCCCTGCAAAAAGGGCACGATGCGGCTCGTGCTTGGTGACTACATCTGACATCCACTCGATATCCTTTTCCGGTATATACGGAGGGTTTGATAGAATGATATCAAATTTCTTTCCTTTTGAGATGAGGGGCTGGAGAAGGTCTCCCTGGAAAAATTTGATTTCTGCGCCATTCTGTTCTGCATTTTTTTGAGCAAGCTCAAGAGTCGGCCCATAGATATCTGTGGCCGTGACAGTTAATTCCGGTTTCTCGAGCTTCATCGTAACAGCAATCGCTCCGCTTCCGGTGCCGATGTCCGCCATCTCAAGCCCAGTTGCGGTGCCAAACAGCTTGTTTATCTTCTGCAGAGCGTTATAAACCAGTTCTTCTGTTTCCGGCCTTGGGATAAGCACATCTTCATTCACCTGGAAGGTGCGCCCGTAGAATTCCTCAGAGCCGATGATATACTGCACAGGCTGGCCCGCTGCATGTGCCTGCACAGCTCTCTGGAATTCAGCGAGGACCTCCGGATGCAATTCTTCGCGCAGATTAGCCAGAAAGCTGGCCCTGCTCATTTTCATAAAATGCTGCAATAGCAGCTCACCGGCATTCTCATCACGATTTGACTTCCTAAAAAAAGAAGAAGCCCAATTGAGGGCTTCATATACTTTCATCGCTGAATTACTCATTGGATGCACTGTCCAGCTTGGCAGATTGCTCTTCCACGATCAGCGCATCAATAACCTCATCAAGCTTTCCTTGAAGGATCTGATCAAGCTTTTGGATCGTTAAGCCGATGCGGTGATCGGTTACACGGTTTTGCGGGAAGTTGTACGTACGGATACGCTCAGAGCGGTCTCCGGTACCAACTGCTGATTTACGCTGCTGGTCATATTCAGCCTGTGCTTCCTGCTGGAACTTATCATAAACACGAGCACGAAGAACCTTCATCGCTTTTTCTTTATTTTTAATCTGTGACTTTTCATCCTGGCAGGATACAACCGTACCTGTCGGCAAGTGAGTCAAACGAACAGCCGACATTGTCGTGTTAACACTCTGTCCGCCCGGTCCGCTTGAAGCAAATGTATCCACACGGATATCTTTCTCATGAATGTCGATTTCCACTTCTTCTGCTTCCGGAAGAACCGCAACCGTTGCCGTAGAAGTGTGGATGCGCCCGCCAGATTCAGTCTCCGGTACACGCTGAACACGGTGTGCGCCATTTTCAAACTTAAGCTTGGAATATGCGCCATTTCCGTTGATCATGAAGATGATTTCCTTATAGCCGCCTACACCCGTAGAGCTGGCTTCAATGACATCGATCTTCCAGCCCTGCGTCTCAGCAAAGCGGCTGTACATGCGATATAGGTCACCTGCAAACAAGGCAGCTTCATCACCGCCCGCAGCACCGCGGATTTCCATAATAACGTTTTTATCATCATTCGGGTCTTTTGGAATGAGGAGGATTTTCAGACGCGCTTCCAAGTCCTCTTTTCTATCTTCAAGCTCAGCCAGCTCTTCTTTTACCATTTCGCGCATTTCTGCATCCAGCTTCTCTTCAAGCATGGCACGCGCATCCTGATACTGCTCTTTCACTTCTTTATATTCGCGGTATGTGTCAACAGTTTCCTGAATACCGGACTGTTCTTTTGAATATTCCCGAAGCTTTTTTGGATCATTGACAATTTCCGGATCGCTCAAAAGCTCATTTAATCTTTCATAACGGTCCTCGACAGATTGAAGACGATCAAACACAGCCATTCACCTCAATTTTTTATCCAATAACCGCGGGGGATTTCCCGGCGGGGTATAGTTAATTTTATTTTAAAGCCGTAACAGCTTAACATTCTAATTATAGTATAGCTGATAGTTACAGTCAAAACGATTCATGGCTTTCTTTTCTCCAGGAATTTTCAGAAAAATCATTGCGGGATATTGCGATATCCGATATATTGGTTTTATGAAAAATAAAAACATTACACCTATCAAACGTTTGTCCCTTAGAGATGAAGTTTACGAAACACTCAAGAAAAATATTATCCAGCTTGATTTTGAACCGGGTTCGCGCCTTCATGACAAAGAGCTTGCAGAAGACTTTGGGATCAGCCGCACTCCTGTCCGGGAAGCCTTAAAGAGGCTTGAGGATGAAGGGCTCGTTGTATCAACGCCCGGTTCCTCTACTCGTGTCACACCTCTAAATGAAGATGGTGCCAGCCACGCCTTTCCGGTGGCAGCTTCCCTGCATGCTTTAGGTGCCAGACTTGGCGTTCCCCGCTTAATGCCAAGTGATTTTGCAAGGCTTGAGGCAGCCAATAAAAATCTGGAGGCAGCCATGAAAAAACAGGATATTCTTGGTGCAGTAAAAGCAGATGAAGCCTTCCACGAGGTTTATCTTTCTGCTGCAGATAATCCCGAAATTATCTCAGCATTAAAGAGGATTATGCCCAAAATTCAGCGTCTGGAAATTGCTCAATTCGGATCTTTGAATGGGCTGAAATCTGTTGAGCAGCATAAAAAAATTATGGAAGCCAGCAGGAAAGGCCAGGAACAGCTGGCATCCAGGCTGGTGGAGGAAAATTGGCTGAGTCTTGGCGGGCTATTAACAGGGAAATGAGGTGACTCCTATGAAGGCTATTCTTTTAGGCGTTTGCTCCGCTTTCTTCTTTGCCTTCACTTTTGTATTGAACCGGGCAATGGAAATGGATGGCGGGAGCTGGCTATGGAGTGCATCGCTCCGCTATTTTTTTATGATTCCACTGTTGGTTGCCATTGTGGCATTCAGGAGAAATTTGCGGCCATTATTTATTGAAATGAAAAAGGCCCCAGGGCCGTGGCTGCTATGGAGCTTTGTAGGCTTTGGCTTATTTTACGCACCTTTATGTTTTGCGGCAGCCTATGGACCCGGCTGGCTGATTGCCGGAACCTGGCAGATTACGATTATCTCCGGTTCCCTGCTTGCACCGTTTTTTTTCGTTGCGTTTCAAACCGGAAATGGAACGGTGAAAGTAAGAGGGAAAATTCCTTTTCGCGGAATGATGATGAGCGTGGTTATTCTTCTTGGAGTTGCGGTTATGCAGGTGGAGCACGCATCCTCCATTTCTTTGCGGGATACGCTGCTTGTCATCATTCCTTTGATTATTGCATCCTTTGCCTACCCGTTAGGCAACCGTAAAATGATGGATGTGTGTGAGAATCGGCTTGACGCCTACCAGCGTGTGCTCGGTATGACAATTGCCAGTCTTCCATTTTGGTTCCTGCTTTCATTTGCCGCCCTTGCAACAAGCGGAGTGCCCAGTTTCAGCCAGGTCACTCAATCCGGTTTAGTCGCTCTCTTTTCCGGAGTTTTTGCTACAGTATTATTCTTTGCAGCAACAGACCTAGTCCGGGGCAATATGCAAAAGCTGGGAGCTGTGGAAGCAACCCAATCTCTCGAGGTTCTTTTCGCTGTACTCGGTGAAGTGGCGCTGCTGTCAAGCCCGCTGCCATCTGGAATTTCTTTAACAGGGATGGCCCTTGTCATTGCTGGTATGGCGCTGCACAGTTTTGTGTCCTCGAACAACGCTATTTTAAAAAGAAAAGCTGCGTAAAAAAATGCCCTGGTAAGCAGGGCATTTTACGTGCGGTCTTCCTGAACCTTCACTTCAATATGATAACGGGGCAGAGCCTTGATCAGCATTTTGTGCAGTTGGGCTTGAGAATCTATTTTTTCCTGATGGGTCATATTGCCTCGTCGATAAGCTGTCACCCACATATCTTCTCCATTAACCCAGACAGCTCCAGGACGGAATCCTTCATGAGCAGCAATCACCTTGCGGGCCTGGTCTATATCATCCTGGTTATCCAGGCGTTTGCCGTCAAAATTGATAAAGTTCGGGTTCTGGTCACCGCTCATCGTCCGGTCCATTGTATCATTGTCCTCCGTGCGGTCCAGGTCATTATTGATAAATGAAACACCATCCCGGCTCTCATGGTCATACTCACTCTCAGTTGCCTTATTGTTGGCACAGCCAGCCATAAATACGAGCATCAAAAGGAAAATACTCAGTTTCTTCATTTCTTACACCTCCTTTTTATAGCATGTCCGCTAGAGGGAGGATTGTGCGGTCCAAAATAAGGCAGAGCTGGGGTGTGAAGGCATTGATTTTTGATTTGGCTGAAGACATGGCGACCATTTGTCTTAGTTTTGTATCTGGAAGTTGATCCAGATTCGGACTCTGACTCCTTGATTTTTGCTCTTTGTATCTGAAGTTAACCCAGGTTCGGACTCTGACTCCCGGATTTTTGCTCTTTGTGTCTGAAGTTAACCCAGGTTCGGACTCTGACTCCCGGATTTTCGCTTTTTGTGTCTGAAGTTGATCCTGGTTCGGACTCAAATTCCGGGATTTTCGGTTTTTTGTGTCTGAAGTTAACTCAAGTTCAAACTCAGTCTCCCGGATTTTACTTTTTGTGTCTGAAGATGACCCAAGTTCGGACTCACTCACGGATTTTTCGCGGATCTTCTGCTTTTCGGCTTCATGAACTCTTCATGGCAACCAATTCTACTCGGCAAAATAAAAAAACTGCCCGGAACATGCCAGGGCAGAGAGATCGTTAAGTATGAATTTATGATAAAAACTCGGTTGTCTTCTGTTTTTCTAGAACATTGGGTGATTTGGGAACTTCATGGTGATGGCGGCAGCGCGGTTCATAGGCTTCTGAGGCGCCAACTAAAATAACCGGATCATCATATGAAGCTGGATTTCCATTGATCAGGCGCTGTGTGCGGCTTGCAGGTGATCCGCAGACGGCACAGACAGCTTGAAGCTTTGTTACCAATTCTGCTATCGCCATGATGGCAGGCATTTGGCCAAACGGCTCCCCGCGGAAGTCCTGGTCAAGTCCGGCAGCAATGACACGATGCCCGCTGTCAGCCAGGTGCTGAATGACTTTGACAATTTCATCATCAAAAAATTGCACTTCATCAATAGCAATCAAATCAGTTTCAGGTGTAATGTATTTAAAAATATCGGTAGACTGGGTCAGGGGTTTAGCTATGACCGAAGTTCCATTATGTGAAACGACAGCTTCATCACTATATCGGTTATCAATCTGCGGTTTAAATACAGCGATTTGCTGTTTGGCGAACTGAGCTCTGCGCACACGGCGAATCAGTTCTTCTGATTTGCCGGAGAACATGCTGCCGCAAATGACTTCCACCCATCCGTGATGATTCATAACGTACATGAACGGCCTCTCCTTCCTCGTTCTAACTAATAGAATGGCTTGTTTTGACTAATTTATGAAGAAAAGGGTCGAGCTGTTAATCTTACTTGCACTCGCGCTTTTAAAAAGCAATAAGGTCCCTAAAGCAATTCTTCATAACGGCTTATTTTGCAATAAAAAACAGGCAAGAAAGTTAACTTGCCTGTTTTTGTTGTTTATTATTTTTGTTCTGACTTAATGCCGTATTTCTTATTGAAACGGTCAACACGTCCGCCGGCTTCAGCGAATTTCTGACGTCCAGTGTAGAATGGATGGCACTCAGAGCAAGTTTCAACGCGGATCTCTTCTTGAACAGAACCGGTTTCGAACTCGTTACCGCAAGCACATTTCACCATTGCTTTTTTATAGTTAGGATGAATTCCTGATTTCATTCTTTTCATCTCCTTCCGCCCTGAATCATTCGAAACAGAGTTATATATTACGGGCAATCATGAATTGCCGTAAACTTCAAAAACACACTGTCATCATTATAACAAGTCCATACATTTTTTGCAATAAGTGAATTCCGCATCCTGTAATTTCCAGATGGGATTTTAATTACGAACGCTTAGCCTTCATTTCTTCAGCAAGGTTAGCGAAAAATTCTTCGTTTGATTTTGTCTGTCTTAGCTTGCGAAGCAGTTTTTCGGCGAAATCCGGTGAATCTGACATGGACTTGCGGATTGCCCACAGCTTGTCCAGGTGATCCTTCTGAATAAGAAGTTCCTCTTTTCGCGTGCCGGAGCGGCGGATGTCGATGGCCGGGAAGATTCTTCTTTCAGCCAGTGAACGGTCAAGGTGCAGCTCCATATTGCCTGTCCCTTTGAATTCTTCATAGATGACATCATCCATCCGTGAACCCGTGTCAACGAGTGCAGTTGCCAGAATCGTTAAACTTCCGCCCTCTTCAATGTTTCGGGCTGCACCGAAGAATCGCTTTGGACGGTGGAATGCCGCCGGGTCAATACCGCCGGACAGGGTTCTGCCGCTTGGAGGAATAACCAGGTTATAAGCTCTTGCCAGTCTTGTAATGCTGTCCATCAGAATCACAACATCACGCTTATGCTCAACAAGGCGCATAGCACGTTCAAGAACGAGCTCGGCCACTTTAATGTGGTTTTCCGGCACTTCATCAAATGTGGAGCTGACTACATCGCCTGCAACTGAACGCTCGATGTCTGTTACCTCTTCCGGGCGCTCGTCAATCAATAGCACGATCAATTCCGCTTCCGGGTGGTTGGTTGTAATGCTATTGGCTATTTCCTTTAATAGCATGGTCTTACCTGCTTTTGGAGGCGCGACGATCAGACCGCGCTGACCGAATCCAACCGGTGCAAGCAGGTCCATAATTCTTGTAGACAGCTGTCTTGTACCTGTCTCCAATTTCATATGGCGGTTTGGATAAAGTGGTGTCAGACCAGGAAAGTGAACGCGCTCTTTTGCTGATTCGGGATCATCGCCATTCACGGCTTCAACCTGCAGCAGGCCGAAATAACGCTCATTTTCTTTTGGAGGACGGACTTTACCTGAAACCTTATCTCCGTTTCTCAAATCGAAACGGCGGATCTGGGAAGCGGAAATATAAATATCCTCTGAGCTTGGTGAATAGTTAATTGGACGAAGGAAGCCGAATCCTTCAGACTGAATGATCTCCAGGACACCTTCCATGAAGAAGTAGCCCTCCTGTTCTGCTCTTGCTTTCAGGATGGCAAAAATTAATTCTTTTTTCGATAACTTGCTGTAATAAGAAACTTTATATTCACGGGCAAGTTCATAAAGCTCTTTAAGCTTCATATTTTCTAAACTTGAAATGTTTAAACCCATTTTTACACCACACTTTTGAAATTTTCAATTATTTCCTCCATATGCAGCTGTTCAAATTATTGGACTTTATATGAAAGGAAAGGGAAAGATACTTTGAGGCACTGAAAATAGCTGAAGATTCTATCATTATGTTCTTAATTAAAGGTTTCGAGGAATGGAACGGTTTGCTGTCCGTTTTCGGTTAAAATTTTGAGGTATCCTATTCCATGAAAAACAATCTCTATTTTACCCCTTAATATGAAAATTAATCAATAACAAAATTTGATATGGAAAATATAGCAGGAAGGAAATGAAAATGAGCAGGCTGGCGCAATGCAGCCAGCACTCATTTTCTATCTGTTTATTTAAAGTGAAACTTCAATCAGTGGGAGTGCTTTTCCCCCACTGATTGTTAGTCGCGTTCTAGTGTCGCTAAGATCTCCGCTAGCGCTTCGATCAATCGACACTACGAACCCGATTGGTTCAACTAAGCCTCTGCCTGCGCGTCGGCAAGTTTCACTGTATCTCACCAATCGGGCCTTTACGGGCAGTTTGACCTCACTTATCCTCCTTTGATTCCTCTGAGTCTTGAAGGGGGGTCTTACTGCCCGTTAGACTGCGATATATTTATTTAATAACAAGATTAGGCTTTTTCTTCAAACTATGGCGCCCTTCGACAAAGCGGACCGTTCCTGATTTGGCACGCATAACAATTGAATGGGTTGAACCATATGAGCCTTTAAACTGTACGCCTTTCAAAAGCTCACCATCTGTTACGCCTGTTGCAGCAAAAATTGCGTCATCGCCTTTTACCAGGTCTTCCATAAGAAGGACTTTATTAATATCAAGGCCCATCTTCAAGCAGCGCTCAGCCTCTGCGTCATTTTGCGGAAGAAGTTTCCCCTGAATTTCCCCGCCAAGGCACTTTAGGGCAACAGCTGCCAGCACGCCTTCTGGTGCTCCGCCTGATCCGAACAGAATATCGACACCCGTTTCATCAAAGGCAGTATTAATGGCTCCAGCCACGTCGCCATCGTTGATTAATTTAATTCTGGCACCTGCTTCGCGAAGCTGGCTGATGATGTGTTCATGGCGCTCACGGTTAAGCACTGTCGCCACAACATCCTGGATATCCTTGTTTTTGGCTTTTGCCACCGCTTTCAAATTATCCAAAACAGAAGCGTTAATATCAATTTGTCCAACCGCTTCAGGACCGACTGCAATTTTGTCCATGTACATATCTGGAGCATGCAGAAGATTTCCATGGTCAGCTACCGCAAGAACAGCTAATGCATTCCAGCCGCCGGATGCTACGATGTTAGTGCCTTCAAGCGGATCAACAGCGACATCTACACGCGGACCATAGCCTGTCCCAAGCTTTTCCCCGATATAAAGCATTGGTGCTTCATCCATTTCGCCTTCCCCGATAACGACTGTCCCCTTCATTGGCACTGTATCGAATACATCTCTCATTGCAGAAGTAGCGGCATCATCCGCTTCATCCTTTAATCCGCGGCCCATCCAGCGTGCTGATGCTAAAGCGGCACCTTCCGTTACGCGAACTAATTCCATTGACAAACTTCTTTCCATCGATTTTTCCTCCCCGGATTCTAAGGCTGGCAGCATGGCAAATGCGGACCGGATTCTTACCCCCGGCACCGCAATAGCCCGCCTTAATTTATATTTGTCTGCTGATTTTACTTTGATTTTCCCTCAAGTATTAATCAGTCAGCTGTCAATATTCAAAGGTGTTCTATTTACGCGTTCTTCATTTGTTCCATTTCTTCCTTGCTCATTTCTTCGCGCCAAATTGTGGCACCAAGTCCATTCAGCTTTTCAACCAGGTGGCTGTAGCCTCTGTCAATATGCTCTAAGCCTGTGACTTCGGTAACTCCCTCCGCCATCAAGCCGGCAATTACCAATGCTGCGCCTGCGCGCAGATCACTCGCCTTAACTTTAGCACCCTGAAGCTGAACAGGCCCATTGATGATCGCAGAGCGCCCTTCCACTTTAATATTGGCATTCATTCTGCGCAGCTCATCAATATGCTTAAAACGGGCACTATAAATAGTATCAGTGACCATGCTTGTCCCTTCTGCTCCCGTTAACAGAGAAGTCAGCGGCTGCTGCAGGTCTGTAGGGAAGCCTGGATAGACAAGTGTTTTAATGTCCACAGCTTTCATTTTCTCAGCTGGCCCGACAAATACCTGGTCATCGTTCGTTTCAATCTGAACGCCCATTTCGCGCAGTTTTGCAATTAAGGACTCAAGATGATGAGGGATGACATTGTCAATCAGCACGCCTTCTCCGGCCGCTGCACCAACAATCATATACGTTCCCGCTTCAATCCTGTCCGGGATGATCGTATGCTGGCAGCCATGCAGATGATCCACGCCATCAATGCGGATTACATCAGTGCCGGCACCCTTGATTTTCGCGCCCATATTGGTCAAAAGCGTAGCAACATCAATGATCTCAGGCTCTTTTGCGGCATTTTCGATAATGGTTCTGCCTTTTGCCCTGACAGCGGCAAGCATGATATTGATGGTTGCTCCCACACTGACAACATCGAGATAAATACGGGCTCCGCGCAGTTCATCGGCACGAAGGTAAATGGCTCCCTGTTCATTGGTCACACGCGCGCCAAGTGCTTCAAACCCTTTTATATGCTGATCGATTGGTCTTGGCCCGAGGTGGCATCCTCCTGGAAGTCCAATAACCGCTTTTTTAAATCGGCCGAGCATCGCTCCCATTAAATAATAGGAAGCACGCAGTTTTTTTACTTTTCCGTTCGGCAAAGGCATGGAAATCATGGAAGAGGGATCAACTGTCATATCATTTTCAGAGAATTCGACAGTGCCCCCTATTTCTTCAAGCAAATCTTTTAGAATTTGTACATCCGAAATATCCGGCAAACCTTCAATTGTTACAGGCGATTCCGCTAAAATGGTAGCTGGAATCAATGCGACGGCACTATTCTTCGCCCCGCTGATCCGGACAGTGCCTTTTAAAGGATATCCACCTGCAATCATTAGCTTTTCCATTTGTAACTCCCTTCTAAGCCGTTGTTAAACACATATGCTGGAATTTGACTTCAATATTTAAAAAATTGATAGCCCTTACAGCAAAAGCTACACACTACTTTTCTAACCAACTTTGGCAGGAAATAGCCATAGCTTCTATAAGAAACCCAATAGGCTTGTCTTTTTTTAATATCGGAAAAATATAGTCTTTGGGAAAATATGCACTTACATATTATCATGTATCTGCATTTTGCAACATTGCAAGTTGCAAAAGGAACAATTTTCCATATGTTTTTTACAGAATCCGACATTATCTTTATCTTATAGTTTACACGAAAAATCAAATCTCATGTATTGTATTCAAAAAAAGTTAAAATTAAGAAAGAAGCACTAAAAAACAGGGGTACAAGTAATGGGGCTGGCTTTGATCCGATTCAGCACCGAAACAAAGCCAGTTTCCTAGAGTTATTTTTCCGAAGAAAGCTTATCTCAGTCTAACGGGCAGTAAGCCCCCCCACTTCAAGACTCAAAGAAATCAATGGAGGATAAGGGGGGTCAAACTGCCCGTAAAGGCCCGAAAAGAAGAACAAAGACTAATAACGCCACATCCTCCCAAAAGCTGCCGCTTTCGGTCGTGCGATGTATCGCTGCCGTAGCTTTCCTTGTCCTGTGGCAACGTCTTTGTGACCCACTTCCTGTGGGCCTCAACTAACAATCAGCAGGGAGAAAAGCACTCCCAACTGATTGAAGTTTCACTTTATCCTCTTGAGTTCCAGTCTGCGAGGAACGCTTCGATTCCCTTATCTGTCAGAGGGTGGTTGAATAATTGCTGGATGACTTTATAAGGAATTGTCGCGATATGAGCTCCTCTTAATGCTGCATCCGTCACATGCTGAGGATGTCTGATGGAAGCCGCAATGATTTCTGTATCAATGTCATGAATCGCGAAGATCTCTGCAATTGTGGAGATTAGATCAAGACCGTTGTGGCCAATATCGTCCAAGCGTCCAAGGAATGGGGAAACGTATGTAGCACCTGCTCTTGCAGCAAGCAGCGCCTGGTTTGCACTGAAGATCAGCGTTACATTTGTTTTAATGCCTTCTTTTGAAAAGGCGCTTACGGCTTTCAAACCATCCGGTGTCATTGGCACCTTGATTGTGATGTTCGGTGCAATCGCTGCAAGCTCTCTTCCTTCTTTAATCATGCCTTCAGCATCAAGAGCGATAACCTCAGCGCTAACTGAGCCTGGCACCAATTCCGTGATCTCACGAAGACGGTCAGGGAAGGATACATTCTTTTCCTTTGCCACCAATGATGGGTTGGTTGTTACTCCGGCAACTACCCCAAGGGCATATGCTTCTTTAATTTCGTCCATGTTCGCTGTATCGATGAAAAACTTCATATAAAATCCCACCTTATAAAATATTCTGATATCTATGTATTATTAAATAAAGCTGCGATTCTGTAAAGCCTTACATGCATATTCGCCTCAATAAATAAGGCAAACCGCTCCTAATTCCAGAAGCGGTTTCTCGTGCAGTTATTTTATTATGCTTTGTTTGAAGAACCAAATTCGCGCATTTTGCCGATTACTGTTTCTTTAATCGCTTCGCGTGCCGGTCCTAAGTATTTGCGCGGATCGTATACTTCTGTATCTGCTGCCAATACTTCACGAACACGTTTCGCGGAAGCAATTTGGTTTTCAGTGTTTACATTGATTTTAGCAGTTCCTAAAGAAACGGATTTTTGAATATCCTTTGTCGGGATTCCAGTACCGCCATGAAGAACCAGAGGAACACCTGTAAGGTTTCCGATCTCTTCCATTTCAGCAAAGCCAAGGTTAGGCTCACCTTTGTATGGTCCATGAACAGAACCCAGTGCCGGAGCTAGGCAGTCGATGCCTGTGCGCTTAACCAGCTCTTCACATTCTTTTGCATCAGCATAAATAACGCCATCAGCAATAACATCGTCTTCCTGTCCGCCGACAGTTCCTAACTCTGCTTCTACTGAAACGCCTTTTGAATGTGCATATTCAACTACTTTTGAAGTAGTCTCCACGTTTTGTTCGAATGGATCATGGGAAGCATCGATCATAACAGATGTGAATCCGGCATCGATTGCTTCTTTACATTTATCAAAACTTGAACCGTGGTCTAAGTGGATAGCCACAGGAACGGTAATTTTATAATCTTCAAGCAGTCCTTCAACCATTTTTACAACCGTTTTAAAACCGCCCATGTAGCGTGCAGCACCTTCGGAAACACCAAGGATAACCGGTGATTTTTCTTCTTCTGCCGCCTGCAGGATCGCTTGAGTGAACTCAAGGTTGTTTAAGTTAAATTGACCTACTGCATAGCCTTCTGATTTTGCTTTATTAAGCATTTCAGTCATAGAAACTAAAGGCATTTTTCTTCCTCCTTATTGATAATCGTTTAAGTTCAACAGACTAAATACTGTTAAAGTTTTCCCCTTAACACTAACGAATATGTACCCTTAAAATAGTCCGCTAAACTGAGACGACCCTTTGGAATTCATCTGTTATCATACCAAAAAGGACTTAGAAAAGCCATTATTCCAGCGCGTTTTTATGAAATGTCATAAAGCAAACGCTATCATTTTTATCGTGTTGGAATTTCAGGTTAAAAACGGATATTTTTGGCTTATTACGAGTTAGGGACAAGCAAATATTTTTTTACTGCCGCCCTGATATCATCGATATCGAATGGCTTCGCAAAGTGAGTAAGAGCACCCAGATCCTTTGCTTCCTGAATCATATCGAGTTCACCGTAAGCCGTCATGATAATAACGCGGATATCTTTATCCACTACTCTCATTCTTTTCAAAATTTCAATCCCGTCCATTCCCGGTATTTTCATATCAAGAAGAACAAGATCAGGCGAATGTTTGGAAACAATGTCGAGAGCCTGGACTCCATTGGCAGCCTGGTATGTGTCGTACCCTTCCTTCTGCAGTACCTCATTAAGTAAAATACGGATTCCGAACTGATCATCTACGATTAAAATTTTCCCTTTCATCAAGCCACCTCTTTCTGTCGTATTAAAAGCACTTAGGTTTAAAACCATACTGAATTATGACTGCAGGTCACTTAACTATACATTCTCCTACAGCTAATTTCTCTGTGAAAGATGATTATTCCTTCTTATTTTAGCAATTACCTTTGATTATTTTACCTTTCCTTCCCTATTCTCTATAATAGAACCGCAGGAAAAGATGAAGGAGTGAACGGATTTGCTGAAGATGTTTTCTACCCAGCTGACAGGCTTATTTAAAAGACTTCAGGAAAAAGAAGAGTTTTCCATAGAGGACAGCGCCCGCCTTTTGGCCCAGGCTGCTGCCGGTGATGGGAAAATATATATTTATGGAACTAAGGAAATGGCTGCAATCGGCTATGAAGCCGTGCAAAGCCAAGAGCCGCTTAGAGTTGCAGCGATTTTGGAGAAAGATTCCGAAGTCTCTGAAACAGACCGGGTCATCATCTTTTCAAGATATTCGGATGACGAAGATGCAGCCGCTCTGGCAAAATCTTTATCCGAAAAAGGGGTCCCTTTTGTGTCAGTAAGCACTTTAAGAACTGAAAATGGCGGCAGCCTGGCTGATTTTGCTGATGTTCATATAGATTTAAAGCTTGCGAAAGGCCTTCTGCCTGATGAAGAGGGCAATCGCTTCGGCTATCCGGCCTCCATGGCTGCTTTGTTTGTGTATTATGGAATTAAGTTTACAATTGATGAGATTTTGGCGGAGTTTGAATAGATTTTGCGGGTTTCACCGTGCCTCGGCTGCGCATAGGCATTCACTAGTTATGCACAAATACAGCCGGTTTGCGTGCGCATGGACAAACAAAAGATCCCTCCGAATCCGGAGGGATCTTTCATACATTATAGTTCCTCGCTAAACTTCAATGATGCCCCGACAAATTCACGGAATAATGGCTGAGGGCGAGTTGGCCTTGAGATAAATTCAGGATGGAACTGGGAAGCGACGAACCAAGGGTGATCCTTGACTTCGATGATTTCCACCAGGCGGCCATCCGGGCTTGTACCGGAGAAGACAAAGCCTGCTTTTTCCATATCCTGGCGGTAATGGTTGTTGAACTCATAGCGATGGCGATGACGCTCATATACCACTTCATCCTGGTATGCGTCAAAGGCTTTTGTATCCTCATTCAATTTACAAGCTTGTAAACCAAGTCTTAGAGTTCCGCCTAAATCCTCAATATCCTTTTGCTCAGGCAGAAGGTCGATAATTGGATGCGGTGTTTCAGGAGCAATTTCTGCTGAGTGCGCTCCTTCAAGACCCAGTACGTTTCTTGCAAATTCAATGGAAGCCAGCTGCATGCCAAGACAGATGCCAAGGAATGGCTTTTTGTTTTCGCGCGCATATTGAATGGCAAGGATTTTCCCTTCAATGCCGCGGTCGCCAAATCCGCCCGGAACCAGGATTCCGTCCACGTCCTGAAGCAGTTCATTCACGTTCGTGCTGTCCACTTCTTCAGAATTGATCCATTTGATTTCAATATCAGAATCAAAGGCATAACCGGCATGTTTTAGGGCTTCAACAACAGAAATGTAAGCATCCTGCAATTCAACATATTTACCGACAAGGCCAATCTTGGTTTTCCTTGAAAGGTTTAGAACCTTGTCAACCAGCTGCTTCCACTCGGTCATCTCTGCTTCTCCGCAATCCAGCTTCAAATGCTTGCAGACGATTTCATCAAGCTTCTGATCTTGAAGAGATAGCGGGATAGAATATAAAGTATCCGCATCTGTTGCTTCAATAACTGCTTCTTTATCGATATCACAGAATAGGGCAATTTTGTCCTTCATATCCTGGGAAATTGGCATTTCAGTACGCAGAACAATTACGTTTGGCTGAATGCCAAGGCTTCTTAGTTCTTTAACACTGTGCTGTGTCGGCTTTGTTTTCATTTCGCCTGCTGCCTTGATGTAAGGAACCAGTGTACAGTGAATATACATTACATTATCGCGGCCGATATCACTCTTAATTTGGCGGATCGCTTCAAGGAATGGAAGTGACTCAATATCCCCTACTGTTCCGCCGATTTCTGTGATGACCACATCAGAATTCGTTTCATGGCCTGCACGGAAAACTTTATCCTTGATTTCATTTGTGATATGCGGAATAACCTGTACCGTTCCGCCGTTATAGTCGCCGCGGCGCTCTTTTCTAAGGACAGTAGAGTAAATTTTACCAGTCGTAACACTGCTGTACTTTGTCAGGTTAATATCAACAAAACGCTCATAGTGGCCTAAGTCCAGGTCAGTCTCTGCGCCGTCACCTGTTACAAACACCTCACCATGCTGGTACGGGCTCATTGTTCCCGGATCCACATTTATGTAAGGATCGAATTTCTGAATCGTAACCGTTAACCCTCTGTTTTTCAGCAGGCGGCCAAGCGATGCTGCCGTGATTCCTTTTCCCAGTGACGAAACAACTCCGCCCGTAACAAAAATATACTTAGTCATGAAAAATTCCCCCTTGATATCAGTTTGTGCATAATGATGCCGGTTTAAAAACTTGATGATAAAAATTCTATTGTTCAGCCTCCGGTTTTTCAGCGGAAGCTTATCGCAAAGGGATGGTTTAGCTCTTCTTGAAAAGGCACATGGCCTGTAAAAAAAATAAAAAGCGCTCCTCTTACTTAAGTAAGTAAGGGAGCGCTATTAGCGTCTAAACGAATCGTCCTTTTTTAAGGAGCCCAAAAAGTATTCTACAAGCCCTGAAACGAAAAGTCAAGGTTATAAATCTTCTTCGTCTTCGTCAGCGTCGAGGTCATCTTCCTCAAGCTCTTCGTCATCATCGCCAAGGTCGAATTCTTCATCTTTTTCTACGATATCTTCATCGTCTTCGAAATCATCATCATCTTCAAGATCATCGTCATCGTCCAGAAGATCATCATCATCGTCTTCAGTCAGGTCATCATCATCGAATCCGTCGATATCATCGTAGTCGATATCCTCTTCATCCAGTTCATCATAATCTTCAAGATCGAGATCGTCGTCGCCCTTTTTCTTCGCCTTTTTCTTCTTAGGCTTGATTACCGTTACGACTTCTTCTTCATATTGGTCAACCGGATACCATGAACGAAGACCCCAGCGGTTATCGCCCAATCCGATGAAATGGCCATCTATATTTAAATCTGTATAGAACTGTGCAATTTTTCCCTTGACTTGTTCCTCTGAAAGGTTCATAAGTTTAGCTACTTCATTCATGATGTCATTAAAGGCCATTGGTTCTTTTTTGCTTGTCAGAAGTTCATAAGCCACTTCGATTAATGACATTTCCTGCAATTCTTCTTTTGAGAACTGTTCCAAACTCAATATCAGCACTTCCTTTCCCTATGTAAACGCTCATAAACGCGCAAATAATAAACCATATAAGTTGAATTTCCGCAGGGCCCTGCAAATGCATGCGGACAGCCTGCAAGAAGGCATATTCTTCATTATAAACAAATTTTTACGGTTTATGCCAGTTATATCTGTTGTTCTGAGTATTTTTATGCGATTTATTCTTGATTTTAAATTATCTTAATAGGGCTTTGAATGATGTCCGTTAATTTCCGCTGCGGGCACTTGCTTTCCGCGGGGAGGAACGGGAGCCTCCTCGGCTTCGCCTGCGGGGTCTCCCGCTCCCTCTCCTCCCGCAGGACATTGAATAGGCTTCCTCGGATAAACACCGCACGAAGAAAATGCGTTAGCATTTTCGAGGATCAAGTGCCCTCCGCTCCAATTAACTCAGCAGAAAAACTCTCATTGTATTCGCAAGACAATTAACTTTTTTAAGATTATCCGTTAAAAGAAGCTAATCTGCCCTCCGCTTTCTCCTGCCCCTCAGCGGCCGGTCCCATTTTTTATAGGCGAGCCAGGTGAAGTAGATGGAGAGCAGGAAGAATGCTATCGCTCCCAGCTGTTTTCCATATAAAAAGTAAACACCTGCAGCAGCGGCAAGTATGGCTGCGTAGAGCAAGATTTTTTTCATATTTTCACATCCCAGGTTTCCCGAAGTACATTGCTATGTATTGATTCCATTATATAGGATATGGATGTATTTTATATTAATTCTATATTAAAATATAGTGCAGAAAACAAGGGCCTGCAGCTGCAGGCCCTGTTTTTACATATTCCGCCGGTACTGCCCGCCCACTTCGTATAATGCACGGGTAATCTGGCCGAGGCTTGCCACTTTGACGGTTTCCATCAGCTCGGCGAAAATGTTGCCGCCGCTGACTGCTGCTTTTTTCAATTGGTTCAGTGCCTCTTCCGATTTGTCTTTGTTGCGCTCCTGGAAGCTGCGCAGATTGCGGATTTGTGTTTCTTTTTCTTCCTTCGTTGCCCTTGCAAGCTCCATATTGTTCATTTCGTCCTCTGATGGAGGATTTGGGTTCAAGTAAGTGTTAACTCCGATGATCGGAAGCTCGCCGGTATGCTTTTTCATTTCATAGTACATGGACTCATCCTGGATTTTTCCGCGCTGGTATTGAGTTTCCATGGCACCAAGAACGCCGCCGCGGTCATTGATGCGTTCAAACTCTCTCAGCACCTGCTCTTCCACAAGATCTGTCAGCTCATCCACGATAAAGGCGCCCTGAAGCGGGTTTTCATTTTTCGATAAGCCATGCTCTTTTGTAATGATCATCTGGATGGCCATTGCCCGGCGGACAGACTCTTCCGTAGGTGTCGTGATGGCTTCATCATACGCATTGGTATGAAGCGAGTTGCAGTTATCCTGAAGCGCCATTAACGCCTGCAGCGTTGTGCGGATATCGTTAAAATCTATCTCCTGTGCATGCAGGGAACGTCCTGAAGTCTGGATATGGTACTTCAGCTTCTGGCTTCTCTCGTTCGCACCATATTTATCTCTCATAACCGTTGCCCAGATGCGGCGCGCCACACGGCCGAGCACGGTATACTCCGGATCCAGTCCATTCGAGAAGAAGAATGAAAGGTTTGGTGCAAAATCATTGATGTTCATGCCTCTGCTCAAATAGTACTCCACATACGTAAAACCGTTTGCCAGTGTAAAGGCAAGCTGTGAAATCGGGTTAGCGCCCGCTTCGGCGATATGGTAGCCGGAAATGGATACAGAGTAGTAATTGCGGACCTTGTGGTCAATGAAATACTGCTGAATATCGCCCATCATTCTCAATGCGAACTCCGTCGAGAAGATGCAAGTATTTTGGCCCTGATCCTCTTTTAAAATATCAGCCTGAACCGTTCCGCGGACTGTCTGCAGCGTTTGCGCCCTGACTTCGGTGAACTCTTCAGGTGTCAGCACACGGCCAAGCTCCTGCTCTTTTGCCTCAATCTGCTGTTCGATCGCTGTGTTCATGAACATCGCCAAAATAATCGGCGCCGGCCCATTGATCGTCATTGATACAGATGTAGATGGATGGCACAGGTCAAAACCGGCATACAGCTTCTTCATATCGTCCAGTGTACAGATGCTGACTCCGCTCTCCCCGACTTTTCCGTAAATGTCCGGACGGTAGTCAGGATCCTCCCCGTATAGGGTGACCGAATCAAATGCTGTGCTCAAGCGCTTTGCGGCATCGTCTTTGGACAGATAATGGAAGCGGCGGTTTGTCCGTTCCGGTGTCCCTTCTCCGGCAAACTGTCTCTTCGGATCTTCACCCTCGCGCTTGAACGGGAATACACCTGCTGTATACGGGAAAGAACCCGGCACGTTTTCTCTGTATACCCAGCGGATGATTTCTCCGTAATCTTTGTACTTAGGCAGTGCCACTTTTGGAATGGACAGCCCGGATAAGCTCTTTGTTTTTAAAACCGTCACGATTTCTTTATCACGGATTTTTGTTACAAATTGCTCGCCAGAGTATTTTTCCTTCAGATCTTCCCAGCCTGCCAGAATGTTCTTTGTTTCAGCCGTCAGCTTTTCTTCTGCTGCTGATTTAATGGCTTCAAGCGAAGCAATGACTTCTTCGTTTCCTTCTTGTTCTTTTACAGCAAGAATTGCCCCCTCAAGCTGGAACAGTTTTCGGGCAAGATCCGCCTGCTCTTCGGCTTTCTTATGGTAGCTGCGGACTGCTTCAGATACTTCGCGGAGATAATAGCGCTGTTCATTCGGGATAATGACATTCTGCTTTTCAACTTTTGCATTTTTCGTAAAACTTGTCTTCCAGTCTGTACCTGCTTTTTCATTAATCGTTTCCACCAGTGCCGCAAACACCGCGTTTGTGCCCGGGTCATTGAACTGGCTCGCAATGGTTCCGTAGACAGGCATGTCTTCAAGCTCTTTTTCAAAAAGCATCCGGCTGCGCTGGTACTGCTTTTGCACCTGGCGCATCGCATCCTCTGAGCCTTTGCGTTCAAATTTATTAATGACGATCAAATCGGCATAATCGATCATATCAATTTTTTCAAGCTGGGAAGGCGCACCGAATTCACTTGTCATAATATACATCGAAGCATCACAAATTTCCGTAATGCCGGCATCTCCCTGCCCGATTCCGCTTGTTTCCACAATAATCAAATCAAAACCGGCTGCTTTGACAACTGAAATGGCATCCTGAATCGCCAGCGACAGCTCGCTGCGGGAATTTCTTGTTGCCAGGCTTCGCATGTAGACGCGCGGATTAAAAATGGCGTTCATGCGGATACGGTCGCCAAGAAGGGCTCCGCCCGTTTTTTGCTTTGTCGGATCTACTGAAAGAATCGCGACTTTTTTCTCTGGAATTTCATTGATGAAACGGCGGATTAGCTCATCTGTCAGCGAGCTTTTTCCGGCACCGCCTGTTCCTGTAATCCCTACAACCGGAACCTGCTTTTCGAGGGATTTCACTTTCTCCATAACCGGCTCAAGCGCAGCTGCCGCTTCCTTGCCTACGGTTACCTGATGCTCAGCCAGTGTAATCAGCTTGGCAATGGCATTTGTTTCCCCATCCTGAAGCTTTTCAATCTGCTCGGATGCTTCGGCTGTAAACGTCGGGAAATCACATTCCTTGATCATCTGATCAATCATGCCCTGAAGACCGTACTGACGCCCGTCTTCCGGCGAGAAAATCCTTGCGATTCCGTAGTCATGCAATTCTTTGATTTCCTTCGGGATAATGACACCGCCGCCGCCGCCATAAATGCGGATGTGGGATGCGCCTCTTTCCTTCAGAAGATCATACATATATTTGAAATACTCCACATGTCCTCCCTGATAAGAGGAAATGGCGATTCCCTGCACATCTTCCTGAATCGCAGCATTTACGACTTCCTCCACAGAACGGTTATGCCCGAGGTGGATGACCTCTGCCCCGCTTGCCTGGATGATGCGGCGCATAATGTTGATGGAGGCATCATGCCCGTCAAATAGACTGGAAGCCGTCACAAAACGAATATGATTTTTCGGCTTATAGACTTCTGGATTGCTCATCGTTCTCCCCCTTGTCCGTAAACGCAAGGCTAATCCCTGCGCACTATTCTTAAGCTTTTTCCGAGACCTTGCCCGAATCCTTTATTCCCTGGAAAAGAAGATTGGTCTGCAGCTGGATATACTCCTCAATGCTGTACATTTTCTGCAGGGACCAGCGGCGAAATGCCCACATTTGCCCCTGGACAAAAATGTTATGGGCGATCATTTTGATTTTTTCCTCCGGCAGGTCCAGTTCTCCGTTCTCCACGCAAAGGGTAATGACATGCTCGAACATGCCAACCATTTCAATTTCTTTCTTGAGCACATATGGAAGGGCGTCTTTTGTCAGCGCCTTTACTTCCTGGTACATGACAAGCACTTCATCCTGCATTTCGTCGACCACTTTGAAGTAATCGGCGATGCCCTGTTTCAGGCTTTCAAGTGTGCCCTGTTTTGTATCAAGGCCTTTCTGAAGCCGTTCGGCGACCTGGTCGTAAATGCTGTCGCAAACCAGGTACAGGACGTCTTCCTTTGTCCGGATGTATTCATAAAGCGTTCCAATACTAAAACCAGATGCCTTTGCGATCTCTCTAGTTGTTGTACGATGGAACCCTTTTTGGATAAAAAGGGTGACGGCACCTTTGATCATCTGATCGCGTCTTTTTTTGACAAGACGCTCATCTTTAACAGAAGCCTGCACTTCCCGTTTTTTCATTGTTACCTACCGCCTCCCGCCATTCATATGCCTGTTTATAAATTTGTTTTAGCTTATGAATTATGCCCGTTGATTTCCGCTCCAGGCTGCTCGCTTTCCGCGGGGCAGGCGGTGAGCCTCCTCGACGCTGCGCGCCTGCGGGGTCTCACCTGTCCCGCTACTCCCGCAGGACGTTGAATAAACTTCCCCGAAAAAAACACCGCACGAAGAAAATGCGATAGCATTTTCGAGGATCTCGCACCTTCCGCTCCAATCAACTCATTACTTAAAACTTAGTCAGCAACTCTAATGCACAACTATCTTCAAAACAGCCCTTTTAAGAACTTATTTCGTTACCATACGAGAGATTACGAGTCGCTGGATTTCCTGTGTGCCTTCGTAGATTTGTGTGATTTTGGCGTCGCGCATGTAGCGTTCTACCGGGTAGTCCTTTGTATATCCGTAGCCGCCAAAGATTTGAACGGCGTCTGTTGTTACTTTCATGGCCGTGTCGCCCGCAAGAAGTTTGGACATGGCAGATTCTTTTCCGTATGGAAGTCCTTCTGATTCCAGCCATGCTGCCTGGTAAGTTAATAGTCTTGAAGCTTCGATGCTTGTTGCCATGTCAGCCAGCTTAAAGCCGATTCCCTGCTGGGCAGCGATTGGCTTGCCGAATTGGTGGCGTTCTTTAGCGTATTCGATGGAAGCATCCAGTGCACCCTGAGCGATTCCGACTGCCTGAGCAGCGATGCCGTTGCGGCCGCCATCCAGTGTCATCATGGCAACTTTGAAGCCTTCGCCTACATTGCCAAGCACGTTCTCAACCGGCACCTTGCACTCTTCAAAAATAATCTCAGTTGTTGGTGATGAACGTATTCCCAATTTCTTTTCCTTCTTGCCGACAGAGAAGCCTTCAAAGCCTGCTTCCACGATGAACGCTGTTGTTCCTTTATGCTTGGAGGATGGATCTGTCAGGGCAAACACGACATAGATATCTGCGATTCCGCCGTTTGTAATGAATATTTTGCTGCCGTTTAAGACGTAATGATCGCCTTCAAGACGTGCTGTCGTTCTCATTCCGCCGGCATCAGATCCGCTGCCCGGCTCAGTAAGTCCGTATGCGCCGATTTTTTCACCTTGTGCCATTGGCTTTAAGTATTTTTGCTTTTGCTCTTCGTTGCCGAACTTGAAGATCGGCCAGCCTGCAAGGGACGTATGGGCAGAAAGAGTTACACCTGTAGATGCACACACTCTTGAAAGCTCTTCAACTGCGATGCAGTAAGCCAGGTAATCACTGCCGATTCCGCCGTACTCTTCAGGCCACGGAATCCCTGTTAAGCCAAGCTCCGCCATTTTGTCAAAAATCTCTCTGTCAAAGCGTTCTTCTTCGTCGCGTTCAGCAGCTGTCGGAGCCACTTCGTTCCTGGCAAAATCACGCACCATTTTTCTGATCATTTCATGCTCTTCACTTAATTGGAAATTCATTGTTGGTCCCTCGCTTTATATGGATTCGATAACTTTTTTATAAAAAGGCTGCTTTACAGCTGTTTGCTGATGACAATCCGCTGAATTTCGCTTGTGCCTTCATAGATTTCGGTAATTTTTGCATCGCGGAAGTAGCGTTCAACCGGGTAATCCTCTGTGTAGCCGTAGCCGCCGAATACCTGGATGGCTTCTGTTGTCACGTCCACTGCCGTTTTGGATGCAAACAGCTTTGCCATGGAGGCTTCGAGTCCGCACTTGATGCCGCGCTGGCGCATGTCTGCTGCGCGATAGATTAATAGTTTTGCTGCTTCAACGCTTGTCGCCATGTCTGCAAGCTTAAAGCCGACACCCTGCTGAGCAGCGATCGGCTTGCCGAACTGTACACGTTCCTTTGCATAACCCGCGGCTGCTTCAAAAGCTGCTTCTGCAATTCCAAGTGCCTGTGAAGCAATCCCGATCCGTCCGGCATCCAGATTAGCCATCGCAATCTTGAAGCCTTCTCCTTCATTGCCGAGGAGATTTTCAGCCGGAACCCGCATATCTTCAAATGTCAGCTGCAATGTTCTGGAGCCGTGCAGACCCATTTTGTGCTCATCTTTTCCAAACACAAGGCCTGGCGTATCCTTCTCGACAATGAAAGCGGAGATGCCTTTGCTGCCAAGCTCCGGATTTGTGGAAGCAAATACGATATATACATCTGCTTCGCCGGCATTCGTGATGAACACTTTTGAACCATTAATGACATAATGATCTCCGTTTTTTACCGCACGGGACTTTAAGCTTCCGGCATCCGAGCCTGCGCTCGGTTCCGTGAGGCAAAAAGCGCCGAGATACTCGCCTGAAGCAAGCTTCGGAATATATTTCTGCTTTTGCTCTTCCGTACCGAAATAAAGGATTGGGTTTGTTCCAACCGATGTGTGGACCGATAAAATAACGCCAACCGTCGCACTTACGCGGGACAGTTCATGGATGGCGATAATATAAGAGGTAAAGTCCATTTCCGATCCGCCGTATTTTTCAGGAATGGGAATCCCCATCAGGCCAAGCTCGCCCATTTTGCGGAGAATCTCCCTTGGAAACTGGCCCTGCTCCATTTTTTCAACAAAAGGGGCGATTTCTGCCTGAGCAAAATCGCGCACCATTTTTCTCATCATTTCCTGCTCTTCAGTAAATCTCAGGTTCATTTGTATACCCTCCGATGCTGCCTGGGTCTGATGGCCAAGGCTAATGGTTTATTCGTAAACGTAGAAGCCTCTGCCTGTCTTCTTGCCAAGCCAGCCGGCTTTTACATATTTTCTTAACAGCGGGCATGGGCGGTATTTATCATCGCCAAAGCCTTCATGCAGGGTTTCCATAATATACAGGCATGTGTCCAGGCCAATGAAGTCTGCCAAAGTCAGCGGTCCCATTGGATGGTTCATGCCAAGCTTCATCACTTCATCAATGGCCTCTTTTGTCGCGACCCCTTCGTAAAGCGTGAAGATTGCTTCATTGATCATCGGCATCAGGATGCGGTTGGATACAAATCCTGGGAAATCATTTACTTCTACCGGCACTTTTTTGAGTGTCTTCGTGATGTCTTCGATCGTTTGGTACACTTCGTCAGCTGTCGCAAGGCCGCGAATGATTTCCACAAGCTTCATCACCGGCACCGGGTTCATAAAATGCATGCCGATTACTTTTTCCGGACGCTTTGTTGCTGCTGCGATTTCTGTAATTGGCAGGGATGACGTGTTGCTTGCCAGAATCGCATGCTCTGGTGCAATTTCATCCAGCTGGCTGAAGATCTTCGTTTTAATCTCCATGTTTTCAACCGCTGCTTCGATGACGAGCTCTACGTTTTTGGCGTCCTGAAGATCGCTTGAAGCGGTTACATTTTTGAGTACTGCTTCCATCTCGTCAGCTGTCATGCGCTCTTTTTCCACCTGGCGGAAAAGATTCTTTTTAATCACAGCAAGGCCGCGTTCCACAAACTCCGGCTTTAAGTCATTTAAGATGACGCTATAGCCTGCCTGTGCACAAACCTGTGCGATTCCTGAACCCATTTGTCCAGCACCGATTACCATAATGTTTTTTACGTTCATTTTTGTATCCTCCGTTCTTGGGTTTGACCGGTAAATTTTTAATAGGTGATCAATTCTCCAAATCGTTTCTCTGTTTGGCCGGTATTTTTGCTGATATGGCCGGTAAATTCTGCTTCTTGGCCGGTATTTTTATAGAATCGGCCGGTAAATGTTCGTTCCGCCGGGCGTTTTATCCGCATGGCCGGTAAATACCTGATTTGGGCCGATAAATGGGCCGCTGCACCGATTTTTTGTCCGGTAAGACGGCTTTTTCCGTGAAGCAGCCGCCTTACCAAAGCAGATTATTGCTTCGGAACCTCAATCATCACCGCATCGCCCTGGCCGCCGCCGCTGCAGATAGCCGCAATGCCGATTCCGCCTCCGCGGCGCTTCAGTTCGTGCATCAGGGTCAGAATAATTCTTGCACCGCTCGCGCCAATTGGGTGGCCAAGAGCCACGGCCCCGCCGTTGACGTTTACTTTTTCAGCATCAAGGCCGGCAATTTTTCCGCTTGTAAGTGCCACGGCTGCAAATGCTTCATTTATTTCAAATAGATCAATCTCTTCAAGGGTTTTTCCTGTCTTTTTCAAAAGAGCATTAATGACAAGGCCCGGTGTCTGCGGGAAGTCTTTGGCTTCCACAGCAAGAGCTGTATGGCCGAGAATATAAGCTTCCGGTTTTTTGCCTTCGCGTTCTGCACGTTCTTCGCTCATCAATACCAATGCTGCTGCTCCGTCGTTGACGCCAGGCGCATTACCGGCAGTGATCGTTCCGTCGGAGTTAAAAGCAGATCCGAGCTTGGCGAGCTTTTCTAAAGAAGTATCTTTACGGGGAGACTCATCCTGAGAAACAACGACCGGTTCCCCTTTTCGCTGAGGAACTTCCACCGGAACGATTTCTTCTGCCAGTTTGCCGGATTCGATTGCAGCAAGTGCACGTTCATGGCTTCTCAGTGCCCAATTGTCCTGCTCTTCACGGCTGATTTCGAATTCTTTCGCTGTCGAGTTTCCGTACGTTCCCATATGGACGCCTGTAAAGCTGCAGCTTAAACCGTCGTAGACCATTAAATCCTTGACCGTTGAATCACCCATGCGCAGGCCCCAGCGTGCTTTTGGCAAAATGTATGGCGCGTTGCTCATGGACTCCATGCCGCCGGCAACGATGACTTCCTCGTCACCCGCACGGATGATCTGGTCTCCTAATGTGACGCTTCGCATTCCGGAAGCACACACTTTATTGATCGTTTCTGTTTTCACTTCCCACGGCAAGCCTGCTTTTCTGGCAGCCTGGCGTGAAGGGATTTGCCCCTGTCCTCCCTGGAGAACGGTTCCGATAATCACTTCGTCAACATCCTCCGGGTTAACGCCGGCACGGTTCAGCGCTTCTTTAACTGCAAATCCGCCAAGATCAGAAGCTGTAAAGGTGCTGAGACCTCCTGCAAATTTTCCAAATGGTGTTCTTACTCCGCTAAGAATTACGGTTTTCCCCATAAAGAATCGCTCCTTGTACTATTAATTTAAAATGTTCGAAAAATTGATTAGAAAAAAATAGAGTCTCTGCTGCAGGTCTAGTTGAAGTTAACTGTTTGTGAAGGTGCTGGTCATTGACTGAACGCTCGCTCGAAAGGACTGCGACAAAAGGATTCACCCGATCTTCAGTCACCCAGCAAAATTGTAAGCGCTTTATCATTTTCTATTTTACTAGAAAAATAGCAGAAATTGAAACACTTTACACAAAATTCAGGCAAAAACATTTTTCGTCAAAATGCATTACAGGAATTTTGGCTGTGCTTCAATTTCCGCTTTCAATATTTAAGATGCTACATTCCGGCTTTCACCTATAACAGACTTTTCAAGAATTTCAGCAACATCGTACGTATGAACCTGTTCTTCCACTTCTTTAGCTTTTGTTCCATCAGACAGCATGGTTAAGCAGTATGGACATCCTGAACTAATCACGGATGGATTTACTGCCAATGCCTGCTCTGTGCGTGATACGTTGATGCGGTGTCCGGTTTCTTCTTCCATCCACATCAGGCCGCCGCCCGCTCCGCAGCACATGCCGGTTTCGCGGTTTCTTTCCATTTCCACAAGCTTGACGCCCGGGATGCTCTTAAGGATTTCTCGCGGAGGATCATACACCTCGTTGTAGCGTCCCAGATAGCAGGAATCATGGAAGGTAATCGTTTCTTCCACAGCATATTGCGGCTTCAGCTTGCCTTCTTCCACTAGCTGGGCAAGAACTTCAGTATGGTGAAAAACCTCTGCCTCTAATCCGAAATCCGGATACTCATTTTTAAAGATGTTGTAGGCATGAGGGTCGATCGTGACGATCTTCTTCACTTCATTCTTCTCAAACTCTTCAATATTCTTAGTGGCAAGCTCCTGGAACAGGAACTCGTTTCCAAGACGTCTTGGCGTGTCACCAGAGTTCTTTTCCTTGTTGCCAAGGATGGCGAACTTGACGCCGGCCTCATTCATCAGTTTCGCAAAGGAAAGAGCGATCTTCTGGCTGCGGTTGTCGTAAGAGCCCATGGAACCAACCCAGAATAAGTATTCGAACTCTTCTCCCGCCTTTTTCATTTCCTTCACTGTCGGCACATGAACATCTTCACGTGCTTCTCTCCAGTCTTCACGCTCCTTGCGGTTCAGTCCCCAAGGATTGCCCTGGCGCTCGATATTGGTCATGGCGCGCTGTGCGTCAGCGTCCATTTTACCCTCAGTTAACACAAGGTAGCGGCGCAGATCGATAATTTTATCAACATGTTCATTCATTACCGGACATTGGTCTTCACAGTTTCGGCAAGTCGTACAAGCCCAGATTTCTTCTTCGGTAATGACTTCGCCAATCAGGCTTGGGCTGTATGCAAGGCCAGCTGCAGCTTCTTCTGCACCCTGGCCGGCAGCTGCAAGGGCAAGCTGATTGCCTTTCGTGTTGGAAAAAGCGAATGTCGGCACCCAAGGCTGCTTCGACGTGACAACAGCACCGTGATTGGTTAAATGATCACGCAATTTCAGGATTAAATCCATCGGCGAAAGCATCTTTCCAGTGCCGGTTGCCGGACACATATTGGTACAGCGTCCGCATTCCACACACGCATAGAAGTCAATCATCTGATGCTGTGTAAAATCTTCAATCTTTCCGACACCAAAGCTTTCCTGTGATTCATCTTCAAAGTCGATTGCCTTTAATTTCCCCGGATTGTCCAGACGGTTGAAATATACGTTGGCCGGTCCGGCGATTAAGTGAGCGTGCTTGGATTGAGGCACATACACCAGGAATGCAAGCAGGAATAATAAATGAATCCACCATGCGATATAAAAGACAGCAATTGAGGCTGTTTCACCCATCCATGAGAATCCGCCGGCAATCAGGGAAGCAACCGGTTCTGTCCAGGTTCCTTCATGGCCATGCCAGATCATGCTCATGCCATTGCCAAGCAGGACGGAAAGCATGAGCCCTCCGATAAAAATAAGGACGAGACCAGATTTGAATCCGCGCTTTAAGCGGACAAGCTTTTCCACATAACGGCGGTAGAAAGCCCAGATGACCGCAACAAGGATCGTAAGGGTCACAATTTCCTGGAAAAAGGTGAACCCGGGGTATAAAGGTCCAAGCGGCAGGTGTGCACCTGGCTTAATTCCTTTTATAATAAAATCAATCGCTCCGAATTGGACAAGAATGAAGCCGTAGAAAAACATCACGTGAATGATGCCGCTTTTCTTATCCTTTAAAAGCTTTTTCTGGCCAAAAACATTGACCCAGATCTTTTCAAGGCGCTCTTTCACCTTGCCGTCAAACTCCACCTTTTTGCCAAGCTTAATATATTCAATCCGCGTCTTCACAACATAGACAAACAGGCTGATAGCGTAAGCGGTTACAAGAAGGAATGCAATTAAGTTGATCCACAATAAACCGTTCATGGGCATGGTGCTCCTTTCCTCATCTTAGAAAATTTAAAAAACAGTATAATTTTCTGAATTTACTCTTACTCCCATTATATTATGAATGAGCATTCAGTCAACCACTTTTCTTAAAACTTGTTCGAAAAATTTTATTATTTCCATTTATTAATTTCTTTTTTAAAGCGGAAAAGTCCTCCCTATTTGGAAAGAATCCCTGATAGAAATGGCACGGCAGGAAATACTAACGGGAAAACCCTGTCGAGAGGAAGATCGCAATGACTGTCTGGAATATCATTATGGCCGTATTACTCATCATATTCCTGTGGCTCTATATCGATTTTACTTGGGGCCGGAAAAGCCATATGAAAAAGCTGGAGCGGACCGCATGCCCTATCCGGCAGTCTGATATGGAGCTGTTTGCAGACGGGCCTGCTTTGTTTGAAAACTTATTTTCCGAGCTTAAAAAAGCTCAAAAGCACATTCATGTTTTATTTTACATTGTGAAGGATGATAAAATCAGCAAGGAGTTTTTAACCATATTAATGGGTAAAGCAAAAGAAGGAGTGGAAGTCCGTCTTCTCCTGGATTGGGCCGGAAGCTTTCCTGTCAAAAGAAAAATCGTCAAGGAACTGAAGAGCAGCGGCATCAAGTTTTCGTTTGCGCATGTGCCAAAGCTTCCTTTTCTCTTTTATTCGTTTCAGGCCAGGAACCATCGTAAAATTACTGTTATTGATGGGAAGATCGGTTACAGCGGCGGTTTTAATATCGGCAAAGAATACATCAATCAGGATAAAAAGCTGAACCCGTGGCGTGATTACCATTTAAAATTTTGGGGCGAGGGCGTGCAGGATCTGCAAAGAGAGTTTCTGACTGACTGGTATAAAGCAACGAAGACCGACCTGCTCGCAAACAGCATCTATTTTCCTGAGCTTCATGCAGGTAAATACCGCCATCAGTTTGCGGCTTATAAAGGTGCTTTTTTGGAGGAAAGCTTTTCATCATTAATACGGAAGGCGAAAACGAGCATTACGATTGGGACCCCCTATTTTATTCCGGGCAAAAGACTTTTTAAGGATCTGCTCCATGCCCTGGAACGCGGCGTCACGGTCAAGATCCTCGTCCCGTGCGTGACAGATCATATTCTTGTAAAAGAAGCCTCTTATCTTTATCTAAGAACCCTGATAAAAGAAGGCGCTTATGTGTATGAGTTCAAAAAGGGCTTTTACCATGCAAAAGCGATTATTATCGATGATGAGATTAGTGATATTGGAACAGCCAATTTTGATAAGCGGAGCCTGTTCTTAAATTATGAAATCAATTGCTTTATCTTTGACAAAGAGTTCATAGAGCAAATCCAGGCTATTGTAGACAAAGACATACTAAATGCAAAGAGATTGACCCTAAAAGAATTAAACCGTCTGGATCCTTTACGGACATTTAAAGAGATGCTTGCCCGTTCTGTGGCAAGTTTTCTGTAAAGGAGGCCGGCATAAAGAAGGTGCTGCAAATTGAAAATCAGACTGGGGTATGTTTCCCATGCAATCAGCTTGTGGGAGGCATCTCCTGCAAGAACATTAACATTTACACGCTATCAGCAGCTGCCTGAAGAGGAAAGGCTGGAAAAGCTGAAGGCCGTCACAGCGGTGAATCTGCAAAATACGCTACGAATGCTTTATTTTAATATCGCCCATGAAATTCAGCTGTATCGGCTCTCAAGCTCCATCGTGCCTCTGGCCACCCATCCGGAGGTTTTATGGGATTTTGTCACCCCCTTTAAGAAAAAATGGCTTGAGATTGGCGATTTGATTAAAAAACATGATCTCCGCGTGAGCTTTCACCCCAATCAATTCACCCTGTTCACTTCTCCGCGCGAGGATGTGACCCGGAATGCAGTTAAAGATATGGAATATCATTACCGGATGTTTGAGGCCATGGGCGTCGAAAAGAAAAGCGTCATCAACATCCATATTGGCGGGGCTTACGGGGACAAGCTCTCGACCATTGACCGGTTCCATGAAAGTCTAAAGATGCTGCCGTCTCATGTCAAAGAGCAAATGACACTCGAAAATGATGATAAAACCTATAACGCGGAGGAAACTCTCCTGGCCTGCCAAAAGGAAAACATCCCTCTTGTATTCGATTATCATCACCATATGGCGAACCTCAGCACCCGCCCGCTGGAAGAAATTCTCCCGGAGATTTTCCAGACATGGGACAAAACAGGTCTTAAGCCGAAAATTCATATTTCCTCGCCCAAATCGGAAAAGGCCTTTCGGTCCCATGCCGACTATGTCGACCTGGATTTTATCCGGCCCCTTCTCGACGTGCTGAAAACCTTTAATCAGGATGTCGATTTTATGATCGAGGCGAAAGCCAAGGACAAGGCTGCACTTAAGCTGACAGAGGATATCAGCAATATCCGCGGGGTGAAAAGGATCGGCGGAGCGGAAGTAGAGTGGAAATAATGAAGGCGTTCCAGGTGCGGAACGCCTTTTTATTTTAACTGAATTTCCCTTACCTTCTGTCTCTGCTCCTCCGGCCACCAGGCTCCGCAGTCTTCAGAGACTACACAGGCTGCACATTTTTTCAGATCGTACACCTTCATACCCGTAATCGGAGGCGAATAAAGGTGCAGGGTGACAAGGTTTTCCCTGCCTGCGCTCTTCATTTTGTGCACACCTTTTTTAGGCGCATAAAAGAAGGAGCCTTGGGACTTAACCTCTGCAAAAAGCTCAATTGGGACGTCTTCCCTCACTTCAAAAACAGTGTTTTCCGAATCTCCATTCATCACTTGAATCCATCCCTTTGAGTTTCCATGATCATGCGGGGCGCATTCGATATCCGACCAGTTCATGACGAGCAGCTCCACTTCATCATTATGATAAAGCAGCTTTCGGTAATAGGGTTTTCCATCTGCCGGCTGCAAGTGTGGAAGCAGGTCCTCAAGCTTGATATTCAGTGAGGCCAAAGCTTTTTTAAGTTCATCTGCAGAAGGTGATTTTAAAGAAGCCAAAATGCTTTGAAACCGTTCCTTCATTTAACGACTCCCCTTTTCATGTGGATTATCGTTTTTTCCATGAAAAGTATTTCAGCTGACCATTCACCATGATCACCCCTATAATAATTATGATTCCGCCCATGATGCTTATGAAGAAAATTTTTTCACGAAGCAGAAGAATGGCCGCAATAAGGGTAAATAACGGCTCCATGTAGATAAACATGGATACCTTGGAGGCTTCCATAACCTCGAGTGCCTTGGACCAGTACCAGTAGCCGATCCCTGAAACAAATATGCCCAAAAACATGATATGGGCCCATTCAGAACCAGATAATAGATGGAATTTCTCCCATCCTCTATCTCTCACTAAAAAGGGAATTGTCAGCATGCACCCAAGCAGACTCATATAAAAAGTGACCACAAGGGAAGGCAGCTTAATGTGCAGTTTTTTTACCAGGATGGAATATACGGCCCAATTCAGTGTACTTAGAATCATGAGGATATATCCTATATTTATAGCAAATCCCAGCGTCTGACCGCTCCTCGCTCCCGTTACCATGAGCACGCCGGAAATCGCAGTTATAATGCCCAGTGTCTTAAGGAATGTCAATTTTTCATGAAGAAAGATCATGGAGAGAAGCACGGTAAAAACAGGTGAAAAAGAAATAATCCATCCCGCAGAGGAGGCGTCTATCGTCTCTAAGGCTGTGACCTGGATGACCTGGTGGATGAAAACGCCAAGTACACCGAGAACAATTAAATGGGGAATATATTTAAGCGGAATCTGGAGCGGATACCTTTTCAAGAGAAGCACAAGGAGCAGAAAAGCGGCTCCGATAGCAAACCGGAGCATGATTAACGTATAAGGATCCAGCTTATCCAAAACAGCTTTAGTGGAGACAAAAGAGACTCCCCAAAAACTGATCGAAATGGTTGCGTAAAGTGAGGCTGCAAACTGTGGCTTCATGGGCGGGCATGTCCTTTCCGGAAGGGTTTTTACCATGATATGCTCGTCCGGATGTAACATGCGGTGTTTTTTTTGGCGGTTTTGACAGGTTATTTGCAGATTTATCATTTGATTGCTGATTTGGCTGGTTTGCTGCCTAACTTTTTGAGGACTGCTCTTTAGTTTTTTGGTTTGCTGTCCGGATTTCAGTTTAGGCTTGTTTGCAAGTTATACCATGGTTGTTTGCAGTTTTCCTGATGTGTTTGCCAGTTTTAGCTATTGTTTGCTGATTTTCAAGGTTAATTTGCAAACATTCCGGATCTATTTGCTGATTTTCAAGGTTCATTTGCAAATATTCCGGATCTATTTGCTGATTTCCAAGGTTTATTTGCAAATATTCCGGATCTATTTGCTGATTTCCAAGGTTTATTTGCAAATATTCAAGATCTATTTGCAAAGTTCACATTTAGACAAAAAAGGCTGCCCATTAAATGTGGACACCCCTTCTCCATCTATCTCAACATCCCCTGCAGCCAAGGCAGAACCACTTCATATGCTTTAAACCCGAGGTAAATGCCGACAATTCCCATAATCCCGGGAAGCGCTGGCGGAGCGGGAATCGGCAGCTTCATGAAAGCAAAGACGAATCCGACTAAGAATCCTGTAAGAATGGATAAAAGAACGATTTTCATGAGACCCTCCTAAAATGGCTTACTATGTTTTACCAGTTTCACTATACCCTTAAACATATGACTTTAGCTTCCCCTTTTTCGTCTAAAACATGAAAAAAGCCGGCACCAATAAGTGCCAGCTTCCACCATTACATTTTTTCCGGAGCAGATACGCCAATTAATTTCAGGGAGTTCTTCAAAGTAGTCTGAACCGCTTTGATCAGTGCCAGACGTGCTTTCGTTCTTTCCGGATTTTCCGCATCCAATACTTTTTCAGCATTATAGAAGCTGTGGAAAGATGAAGCCAGTTCATAAATATAGTTCGTAATTCTGTGCGGCATGCGCTTTTGCGCTGCTTCGCCGACAGCCTGCGGGAATTCACCAATCTTCTTCAGAACGTCGATTTCCTTTTCCGCAGAAATCAGGGAGTAATCTGCTGCTTCAGCAGACATGCCCTGCTCTTCACCCTGGCGCAGAATGCTGGAAATACGCGCGTGTGCGTACTGAGCATAGTAAACAGGGTTTTCATTGGATTGGGATACAGCCAGATCAAGGTCGAAATCAAGATGTGTATCTGCGCTTCTCATCGCGAAGAAATAGCGTGTTGCGTCCAGTCCTACTTCTTCTACAAGGTCACGCATTGTTACCGCTTTGCCGGTACGTTTGCTCATCTTCATTTTTTCGCCGTTCTTGTAAAGGTGTACAAGCTGGATGATTTCGACTTCGAGCGCCTCACGGTCATAGCCAAGTGCCTGGATGGCCGCCTTCATGCGCGGAATGTAGCCATGGTGGTCAGCGCCCCAGATGTTGATCAGCTTTTCAAAGCCTCTTTCAAGCTTGTCTTTATGGTAAGCGATATCTGGAGTCAGATACGTGTAAGAGCCGTCATTTTTAATAAGGACACGGTCTTTGTCATCACCGAAAGTGGTGGAACGGAACCATGTTGCGCCCTCTTCCTCGTAAATGTGGCCGTTATCCTTTAATGCCTGAAGGGCTGTGTCGATTTTGCCATTATGATAAAGAGATGTTTCCGAATACCATACATCGAATGGAACGCGGAAATCTTCAAGATCCTGCTTCAGCTTCGCCATTTCATATTTCAGGCCGTATTCACGGAAAAAGTCAAAACGCTCTTTTTCATCCGCATTTACATATTTATCGCCGTGCTCATCAGCCAGCTTTTTGCCGATGCCGATGATGTCTTCGCCATGATAGCCGTCAGCAGGCATTTCTTTATCTAAGCCAAGAGCCTGGAAATAACGGGCTTCAACTGATAGAGCCAGATTGTTGATCTGGTTGCCGGCATCATTGATATAGTACTCACGGGAAACATCGTAGCCGGCTTTGTCTAAAATGTTGCATAGGGAGTCGCCTACAGCTGCGCCGCGGGCATGTCCAAGATGCAGGTCCCCTGTCGGGTTAGCGGAAACAAACTCCACCTGGATCTTCTGATTGTTGCCGACTGTTGTTTCTCCGTACTGATCTCCTGCTCCAAGAACGGCTGGAATCAGATCAGTCAGATAAGAGTTATTCATGTAAAAATTGATAAAGCCAGGTCCGGCGATTTCAATTTTTTCAATGGAAGCTTTTGAGCTGTCAAATGAAGCAATAAGCTCTTCTGCAATCACTCTTGGCGCCTTTTTTGCCACTCGCGCCAGCTGCATTGCCATATTCGTGGAATAATCGCCATGCGACTTTTCCTTCGGGATTTCAAGAATCACATCGGGAATCTGCTCTTCCGCTGCCAAACCGGCTTTTACAACCGCATCCTTAATTTCCTGCTTTAATTTGCCTTGCACCTGCTCAACTATGTTCATTGTTCTCCTCCTCAAACGTAATCGCCAAATGGTATGTACCTGCCTGGGATCCCTGCATTTTCAGGTCGTATAAAATATCAATCGAACCTTCGCCGGATTCGCCGTCATATTGATGGGCCATCCGCTTGGTCACCGTACCCATCTCAAACACTCCATACGGCGTCTCGTAGCTGCCGCGGAGCTTTTTATTCATTCTGAAAGGGAGCCTCATTTTCACGGCGCCGCTTCGTAAAATCAGCCCGTCTGCATCGGACATTTTTATAATCGTCTTAACTGTTCCCTCTTCCATCACTTCATCATACTGAAGGAAACGGGCGGAATCTTTTATATAGTATCGGCCAAAAGCAGTCAATTCAAAAGTCTCTTTGCTGCCTCCACTGCGAATATCTGTCTTCACATTAATCTTCACAGGCATTTGTTCCGCTGAGCGACTGGACAACGGCAACACATCCTTTTCATCATATATAACTATATAAGTATAAATATTTGATGGGGAAAGTGCAAGAAGGTGGTGACAGGAAGAAAAGCGGAAGCGCCTTGCCCACCCCCGACAAGCACAAGACGAGCCTCACGGAAAGGCGTCCTTTGCCTTTTTGGGAGGATTGCCTGAAAAGTGAAGGCGACTGTCCAGGGACGACAAGCATAAGACGAGCCCTGCAAGAAGGTGTTCTTTCCTTCTGGAAGGGATCGGCTTATGTCTCGAGTCCCTAGGAGCCGCAACTAGACAAGCTTGTGACCTCGAGGGGGATGGGCGCTCCTCCTAAAAACTAACGCTTTTAGCCGTGCGATGATGATGCTGTCGAATTGTGGAGCTAGACAGGCACCGCCCGAAATTTGACGAAAAAAAACGGAGACCGAGGTCCCCGTTATTTTTTATTCACCCATCCCAGAATCATTTCCCGGATCAGTTTGCTGGCTGTGTTAGCCGTTTGTTCAGATGGGTCATAGATAGGCGCGACCTCAACAAGGTCAGCTCCCACAACGTTTACATCTGAATGGGCAATTTCATGGATAGAAGCAAGAAGCTCTCTTGATGTGATGCCGCCTGCGTCCACTGTTCCAGTTCCCGGCGCATGGGCAGGATCCAGTACATCAATATCAATTGTTACATAGACTGGACGTCCGGCAAGCTTTGGAAGGATGTCCTTCAGTGGCTTATGCACTTCGAATTTGGAGATGTGCATGCCGACTTCCTTCGCCCACTGGAATTCTTCTTTCATGCCGGAACGGATGCCAAAAGAATAGACATTGCCTGGCCCAATCAGGTCAGCTGCTTTGCGGATTGGAGTTGAGTGGGATAATGGCTCCCCTTCATAATCCACACGAAGATCTGTATGGGCATCCATGTGGATAATCGCCAGATCCGGATATTTTTTGTACATCGCTTTGATGACAGGCCAGGAAACCAGATGCTCTCCGCCCATGCCAAGCGGGAATTTACCCTCAGCCAGAAGCTGATCAATAAACTCTTCAATCATATCGATGCTTTTCTGCGGATTTCCGAATGGCAGCGGAATATCGCCGGCATCATAATATTTTACCTCTTCCAGCTCGCGGTCCAGGTATGGGCTGTACTCTTCAAGCCCGATGGACACTTCGCGGATGCGGGCAGGGCCGAAACGGGAACCCGGACGGTAGCTGACCGTCCAGTCCATTGGCATGCCATAAATGACTGCTTCACTTTCCTCATAACTAGGATGGCTTTTAATAAACACATTGCCTGAATAGGCTTCATCAAAACGAACCAAGGTCATCCCTCACTTTTTATGTATTCAGGAAGGCTGCTCTGAGTAGCAGCCTGTCCATTACTTCACTAAGTCGGCAACAAACTTAGGCAACACGAATGCCGCTTTATGCAGTTCTTTTGTATAGTATTTTGTTTCGATCTCATGGAAACGGTCTTCGCTTACTTCTAATGGATCGTATTTTTTAGAGCCGATTGTGAACGCCCACATGCCGCTTGGGTACGTAGGAATGTTGGCAGTGTAAAGACGGGTGATCGGGAAAATTTCTTTCACATCGCGCTGCACGTTGCGGATAAGGTCCGCTTTGAACCAAGGGTTGTCAGACTGGGCCACGAAGATGCCGTCTTCTTTTAGAGCTTTAGAGATCCCGGCATAGAAGCCCTTAGTGAATAGGTTTACCGCAGGTCCTACCGGCTCAGTTGAGTCAACCATAATTACATCATACTCATTTTCGCTTTCCGCAATGTGCATGAAGCCATCGCCCACCTGTACATCTACGCGCGGGTCATCAAGCTTGCCTGCAATCTCAGGAAGGAATTTCTTTGAGTACTCAATTACCTTTCCGTCGATATCTACAAGAGTCGCCTTTTTCACGCTTGGGTGCTTAAGGACTTCACGGATAACGCCTCCGTCCCCGCCGCCTACTACAAGTACGTTTTCAGGGTTTGGATGTGTGAACAAAGGAATGTGCGCAACCATTTCATGGTACACAAATTCATCCTTGATTGAAGTCATAACCATGTCATCAAGAAGCAGCATATTGCCCCACTCTTCTGTTTCCACCATATCAAGCTTCTGGAATTCTGTCTGTTCTGTATGTAAAGTACGCTTCACCTTCATCGTAATGCCAAAGTTCTCTGTTTGTTTCTCTGTAAACCAAAGTCCCATTCTTGAATCATTCCTTCCATAAAAAAATGAATTATCACTAAAGAGCAGCAAAAAGCATTTTCATCTTTTATACTTCCCTAACATGCAAATAACAAACACAGAAAAAGTATAGATGAATCTAGCAAAATTGCAAGAAAAATTTCGCTTTTTAATAGAGAGATGTTTAAAATCGGACTCTTTTTTCAATACTAAAGTTATGTACTTATGCTTATTTTATTTTTCGCATTGCACTTAGAAAGATTCAGGGGGTGCCACACTTGGAGTTAATGACCGATCAGCGATTCAGAAAAACAATGAAATATTTGCGTGCATTTCTCATTATCAGCTTAATAGGAATGGCTTTAGCCGCTGTGATGATTGGGGGCATTCTGGTATATGCCAAAATCCTGGGACCGCCGCCGCTCGCTGTTCCGCAGTCGACTTTATTTTTCTCTGAGGATGGCACTGTGATTGGAGAAAGCCACAACGGGCAAAAGCGCTACTGGGCACCTCTTGATGATATCAGCCCGCTTCTGGTTGATGCGACGGTTTCGATTGAGGATAAAAATTTCTTCGAACACAATGGCTTTGATTATAAAAGAATTGCCGGCGCCGCTCTCGCTGACCTCAAAGCAATGGCTAAGGTTCAGGGCGCCAGCACCATCAGCCAGCAGTATGCCCGCAACCTGTTTCTCGAGCACGAAAAAACCTGGAAGCGGAAGCTGCTTGAAGCTTTTTATACCATAAGGCTTGAGATGAATTATACAAAGAAGGAAATTCTTGAAGGCTATTTAAATACGATTTATTACGGCAATGGAGCTTATGGCGCTCAGGCAGCAAGCCAGTTTTATTTCGGGAAGGATGCCAAAGAGCTTACATTGTCTGAGGCGTCCATTTTATCCGGAATCCCTAAAGGGCCAGGCATTTATTCGCCATTCGCATCAGCGGAAAAAGCAGCACAGCGGCAGAGGGTGATTCTGCAGACCATGGTGAAAAACGGGATGGTCAGTCAAAAGGAGGCGGATCTTGCTGCCGCAGAGGAGCTTGAGCTGGTCGGGGAGCACATGCACCCGAGAGCGAAAACGGCCCCCTATTTCCAGGATGCGGTCCGCAATGCTCTTAAAACGCAGCTGAAGCTGGATGACCGGACCATTGAATTGGGCGGATTGAAAGTTTATACCACTTTGGATCTGAAGGAACAGGAAATCGCGGAAGAAACAGTAGATAAGATGATTTCACAAGACTCGGAGATTCAGGTCGGAGTTGTGGCCATGAATCCGAAAAACGGCTACGTCAAGGCGATGGTCGGCGGCCGGGATTATGAGGAAAGTCCCTTTAACCGGGCAGTCCAGGCCGTCAGGCAGCCGGGATCGACGATCAAGCCGCTGCTTTATTACGCAGCATTGGAGCAGGGATTCACCCCTTCCACTCCAATCCGCAGCGAGCAGACGACGTTCCGCTTTGAAGACGGCACACCGGACTACACACCGCATAATTTCAACAGCAAATATGCGGATGATGAGATCACCATGGCCCAGGCCCTGGCTTTATCTGACAATGTATATGCAGTGAAGACCCACTTATTTTTAGGAGAAGAGACGCTTGTCAATACAGCCAAGAAATTTGGCATCACTTCTAAAATGGCGAAGGTTCCTTCCCTGGCACTCGGCACATCGGGTATGAGAGTCATTGAGCTGGCTAATGCCTACAGCATGTTTGCTAACGGCGGGAAAAAGGTATCGCCGGTGCTGATTAAGCGAGTGGAAAATCATAAAGGCGAAGTCATTTACGAGCAGGAGCCATTCCAGATGAAGGTTCTGAAGCCTGATCTCGCCTTCGTCATGACCCATATGATGACGGGAATCTTTGACCGGAAGCTGAACGGCTATGCCCAGGTAACCGGCAGCACCGTTATCAATGATATGACCCGCCCGTATGCAGGCAAGTCGGGCTCAACCGAAACGGACAGCTGGATGGCAGGCTTTACACCTCAACTGGTTACTGCAGTATGGACCGGCTATGACAAAGGCCAGGTCATTACAAAAACCGTTGAAAAAACGTATGCCAAAAACATTTGGATCCGGTTTATGGAAGAAGCCCATAAAGGGAAGCCGGCCAAGGAATTCAAAGCACCCAAAGGCACAGCCGGCATCTACATCGACCCGGCCAACGGAAAAATAGCCGGGGAAAACTGCCCCGTCAAGCGCCTTACCTACTTCGCAGAAGGCACAGAACCAGCGGAATACTGTACAGACCACCTGAACCACAAAAAAGAGGAAAAGTCAGAGCAGCCTGAAAAGAAGCCGGAGACACCTTGGTATAAGAAACTGTTCCGGTGGGCTTCGTGACACACCTTAATAAATAAAAAATGAAAAACCCCGGGGTCCGAATCCCGGGGTTTTTCGTGTCCTAGTGCTATACTGTGCCTTCACACTGTTAATTAGTTTACTTTTTTTACGGGAATTGTACAAGTAGTTAGAAAATCACGTCAAAAAAATGTCACAATTTCGTCACAAAATTAGACTTTTTTTCTAAATGGCTTGTAAATCTGTTTTTAGCTGTTCCGCCGATCTTTCCCACATGCCTGCGTCATGGTTTTTCAGGAAATCGGCCAGCACCTTCTTGGATTTCCCGTCCATATGATCCACGATGATATGTCTTTTAATCGATTTATCCATGCGGTTCACATGCTCGGGCAGCGATTTGTAGCCCCGGCGAATCTCCCTGTCGACCGTCATTTCGCAGGCCGTAACGCCTGCATAGTAGGCGCCTCCCTCTTTACGGTCAATAGTAATCCAAATCAGCCAGTACGGTTTTCCGTTTGGCACTTCCTCTTTGCTTTTCAAAAACTTGATGCCTTTTTCCACTGGACTGCGCGCATGCATGGCACCCACTTCAATAGACGCCTCCCCGGCATCCACATCAATGATGACCGGTGTCACATTATCAAGGCTCAGAGTCCCGACCCCGAATCCGCCATGTCCATCTGTCGGGTCGCTCTTGATAATATTAAAATCGACTTTCTTTTTCTTTTTTTCTTCCATCTTCACGTCCTCCTATGCAAGTACTGGATTCTTCTTATTATGTCATAAATAATTCATAGAAAAAATCATTTAGGCCGCTCGCCAGAACCGGCAATACGGTGTTAAAAATCGGCTGGATGGTGTATTGATCCAGCGGGGTAATGACAAGAATCAGAAAAATAACGGAGCCATATGCCTCAAACCGGGTCATTTTCGGACGAATATGGGCCGGCGCCAAATCCTCAATAATTCTGTAGCCATCGAGCGGCGGAAACGGCAGCAGGTTGAATACAAACAGCACTAAATTCAGCTGAATAAAGATATTCAGGAAATCTGCCACAAACGCTGGAAACGAAGCTGCGAGACCGGTTCCGGCAAGGGCATACCAGATGAAAAAGCCCAGAACAGCCATTACCAGATTGGATATCGGTCCCGCAATGGAGACAGAGATCCCGGCAAGCCTCGGATTCTTGAAAAAGAAGCGGTTGACCGGTACAGGCCTGGCCCATCCGAAACCGGCAATAAAAATCAGGATCGTCCCAATCGGATCCAGATGCTGCATGGGATTTAACGTTAACCTTCCCTGGTTTTTTGCAGTGGAATCCCCAAACTTATAAGCCATATAGGCGTGGGCAAATTCATGAACCGTAAAGGCAATCATCAATGTTACCGCCACATAGGGAATCTCCCTGAGAGAAAACGCCAAAAATTGTTCCAAAAGCCAAAACTCCCTCTCCTGCCGGCTAAAAAAGCCAGGCTTTATTTATACATACTATGTAGGAAAAGCCGCTGCTATTTACCTAAAAGTATACATGAACGCCTGGTCAAAGGGAATCAGGCTTGCACATTGCAGGAAAAAGTGGAAAAATACAAACAAGCATACATAATGAGGAGGAAAAGAAATGCCATACGTAACCGTGAAAATGCTTGAAGGCCGTACTGAGGAACAGAAAAAAGCACTCGCTGAAAAAGTAACAGCGGCCGTCAGTGAAACAACTGGAGCACCAGAAGACAAAATCGTCGTATTTATCGAAGAAATGGCCAAAAATCACTATGCTGTCGGCGGAAAACGCTTAAGCGACCAGTAAAATTGCGTAAAAAGAGGCAGTTTCCTATAACGGAGACTGCCTTTTTTATGAGTTTTTGCATAATGAGCGGTTTTATTTGCGGATAGCACGATTTTACTTGCGGATAAAAAAATATATTTGCGCATAGCACGGTTTTACTTTCGCATAAAAAATTTCTGTGCACATAGCCGGAATTTATGTGCACATAGCACAAATTTCTGTGCACATAATAATTTTTCTGTGCGCACAGCCCAATTTCAGCGCGCATAATACTATTTATGTGCGGTAAGACTCTTTCAGCAAAAAACAAAGCCGGGCACTCAATGCAGCCCGGCTTTTTCTCTTAAGCTTTCAATATATTGATACGCCTGTTCCACTTCTTCATCCGTGTAGCGCTGTTTGCTTTTCAGGGTAAAGACTTTTTCTTTCACTTCTTCCTTAGGCAGGTCATTGAAATATAGGACCGTTGAGACGAGTTCAAGGAATCTGGCATTCTGGCCGTTCATATCGAGCAGGCATTCCTGGAGGCTCGGCATATCGACTGTGTTGATGCCCAAAAATTCCTTGCCGGTTTCAGTAAGCGTATAGCGATACTGATAGTAACCGCCCTTTTTTTCCTTTACTTCGTTTAAAAATCCCATGTTGCAAAGCTCTTCGACCCTTAGTGTCAATTCTTCCGAATATGGCCCGTAAAAGTGAAATTGAAATCTTTCCTGAAAGGGAAAGGCGATGTTCTTGGCGATATAAATCATTTTCTGCAGCTTTTTCCGTCCCACGATTTCTTCAGAGACTGCAATGGCGTGCATTAGTTTGGCGTGATCCTTTAACAAAGCTCTTCATCTCCTACTCCGTTTTTTCCCGTATCTATGTTTTAGTCAATTTCCAGCAGCATTTTAATCTGCTTTTTAATGTTTGGCTTTTTACTGTCGTCTGCAATAAAATCAGCCGGAAAGTACAGCTTATGATCCGTTCGGCGTTTCCCGGAAATAGCATCTACGATCTCTGATTCACGGGAAAGCTCGCGGATATCCCCATTTTTCAGCAGCAGATGAATCGGCAATCTTTCTTCTTCCTCCCCCGGACGGTAAAAGTCATAAGGCAAATCAGATGAAGAATCGACGACCAGGTAATATTCAGGATCCATGCCTGCCTTTTTAAACAATGCCGACAGCTCGGCCAGCTTCTTGTATTCTTTCGCCGGGTCGAATTCCACGTATTTATATAAATTCCTGTCCATAAAGCGGCAGCAGAGATCCTTTAGAATCGGATCTTCTTCTTCCTGCCACATCTGAAAATAATAAAGAATAATAGCTTCATCAAGCTTTATATAATCCTCAAGAGTGATCTCCCCATTGAATAAAGAATAAAAATGGATTGGATCATATTTGAATTTGTATTTCTGTTCATGCAGATCTTTTGCGCGATGCAGGATTTTCGTCAGGATGACCTCTGCACTCCGGGTAACCGGGTGAAAATACACCTGCCAGTACATCTGATAGCGGCTCATTATGTAATCCTCAACGGCATGCATCCCGCTCTGCTTAATCACGACCTGATCTTCCCGCGGCCTCATGACACGCAGGATCCGCTCCATGTCAAAATGGCCATAGCTGACACCGGTAAAATAAGCGTCCCGCTGCAGATAATCCATCCGGTCCGCATCAATCTGGCTGGAAATCAGGCTGACGACCAGCTTATTTTTAGATGTTTTGGCAATCACATCCGCCACTTTCTGCGGAAAATCGGCACTTACTCTTGTAAGCACATGATGGACCTCGGTGTCTCCGAGAATGATCGCCCTCGTATAATGTTCATGATCCAGGTCGAATACTTTTTCAAAAGAGTGCGAGAACGGACCGTGCCCCAAATCGTGGAGAAGTGCCGCGCATAAAGTCAGGATGCGATCTTCTTCATCCCATTCCGGCCTTCCCAAAAAGACATCATCGGAAATGCGGCGCACAATCTCGTAAACTCCGAGCGAGTGATTAAAGCGGCTATGCTCAGCACCATGGAAGGTTAAATAAGTTGTCCCGAGCTGCTTAATTCTTCTGAGACGCTGAAACTCTTTTGTCCCGATTAAATCCCAGATGACTCTGTCCCTGACGTGTATGTACCGATGAACGGGGTCTTTGAATACTTTTTCCTCATTTAACTTTTCCGCTGAATATGCCATTCCGTACCCTCCGCTTTTCCTGTTTCCACGCACGCCGAACCTGTTGTTCCCAATTTCTGGCGTATACTTATTATATCCCGATTATAGTGTCAATTCATCACAAAATTCACCGTTTTTCATGGCTGTTCGACAGAAACCGCGATACATCAATCATCTGGCCAAGAAATATTTTTCGACTTTTCCAAAAACAATATTGCCTCCTAAGTCTATTTACCAATCAGGGTTAAATCATAAACTCAGGCAAAAAATAAAATCACCGCAGGACAGGAGTCAGGGTGATCTTTATTTACGACTATGTATAAAATTTTGAACGTCGATAACTGTCCAGCTCCAGGCGCCATCGGCTCGAGGTCATAAGCCAATCCGTCTAAAAGGTTAAAGAACAACCTTTCAGTCGGCTCGTCTTATGCTTGTCGCCGATAGGCGGGCGCCTTACGCTTTTCTTATTTCAGCTTTTTATTAATTTTCTCCATCAATTCCTCTTCCGTCAGTGCGGCAAGGGGACGGTTATTGACGAAAGCAAATGTTTTTTTGCGGCCTGGTCCGCAATAGGACTGGCAGCCGACATCAATTTTTGCTTCTGGATCTATTTCTTTTAATCGCGGTACCAATGTCTTCAGATTTACTGCCTGACAATCGTCGCAAACACGGAATTCGTTTGCCATCTTCGTACAACCCTTTCTGCGGTCAATCTTTTATATAATCCCGGCGCTATTTGGCCTGAGTATCTTCTTCGTTAAAGCATGTCCGCTGCACGGCATTCCTATTCAAAGTAAAGGACTGCCCTGCCCAACTGCTACAGGCTATTTTAAAACTATTCGACCTTCATTGCAAGCTGTAATCATTAACTTGGGTGGTGAATCTTAGTAAACTTCACAAAACTGCCATACGTATCTAGCGAAAATAAAATTTTTAAAATAATCTACTATCCTTTTAATCACCTTTGTATAAAATCTGCCAGGTTTGTCCATCCTTTAACTAAGGCAACAGCAAAAAGTAATCATTTAGGGAGTTGAGGTTATATGAAAATACGTCAGGACGCTTGGACAGATGAAAACGATTTATTGCTTGCAGAGACCGTTTTACGGCATGTGAGGGAAGGCAGCACACAGTTAAACGCTTTTGAGGAAGTTGGAGACAAGCTGAACCGCACCTCAGCAGCATGCGGATTCCGCTGGAACGCTGTGGTGAGGCATCAATATGAAAAAGCGCTTGGGCTGGCCAAAAAACAGCGCAAGCAGAGACAAAGAATGCTAGGAAAGGATCAGGGCGGCAAGAAGAAACTCTTATACTCTCCGCCGGTTCCGACGATGCAGGAGGTCTCAGCAGCGCCAGTTCAGACAAATGCGATCGTACCGCCGTCACCGGCAGACTTTTACGAGGAGCGCACAGAGGATGAAGCGACTGTGCAGACAGAAACGGTTCCATCCTACACCTATTCAGAGCCGGTTTACACGGCACCCGCACAGCTGGATATGGATACCGTTATTGCATACTTGCAAACATTGAATCATTCTGGTATTCAGGTTGATATACTAAAGAATGAGAATGAAAGATTGAAGCGCGAAAATGCGGATCTCAGAAGCCAAAATGAAGAGCTTGAGAGCAAAATCGGCAAGCTGGAGCAAAATACGGTAACCATTCAGGAAGATTACGAGACACTGATGAAAATCATGAACAGAGCCCGCAATTTTGTTCTGTTTGATGAAGAAGAAAGGCCGGCATCCAAGTTCAAAATGGACCGCAACGGCAATTTGGAGAGAGTCGCGGAATAAGAAAAGCGGAAGCGCCTTGTTCACCCCCGACAAGCATAAGACGAGCCTCACGGTAAGGCGTTCTTTGCCTTGCTGGGAGGATTGGCTTATGACCTCGAGGGGGTAGGCGCTGGAGCTAGACAGTTATCAAAGTTCAAAACTCTTTCCGGCATAGGGAGCAGGAGAAGATGGCAGCAATTCCTTTCAAGGAGGGCCGCAGATCGATAACGACTGCGGCTCTTCTTTTATTTATTCGCTGCCAAGCACTTTCTCATTCCGCTCCATAACACGGCGGGAATAGCCCTCAAACAGGCCTGCCTCCTCATTTGTCAGCTGCCCTGCATAAAGGCGGCCGGATTTCTTTTTCAAGGACTGGAGAAAGCGGAGCATCACATCCTGAACCGTCAGCTCTGTCCCCAGCAATTCCGACAGTGAAGCCATGACAGCCGGCTGAATTTCAGGGTATTCAAATTTCGTCTGTTCTTCTTTTTTAGCAAGAGAATAGAATTTGCCAATCAGATCGGCCCGCTCACTTCCGCTGCCATCCACACACAGGTAAATCTGAACAGCCACGCCATTGCGGAGACGCCTCTGCGAAATGCCTGCAAACTTCTGTCCCCCGATGCTTAAATCATAGCTTCCCGGGCAATAGGAGCCGACAATTTCACGCGCGTCTATTTCTATATTAAAATCGGAAAACATCTCCTGGATGAGCACCCACATCGCATCATATCCGCGGTTTATATCAATTCCCTTCTCCCTTTCAGGAAATATCAGCGAAATATTCAGGACTCCCTGATCCAGGACAACAGCCAGGCCGCCGGAGTTTCGGACGATCACTTCATAGCCTTGGCTTTTTAAAAAATTTATGCCGTCATTCAAAAAAGGAAGCTTCGTATCCTGTATGCCAAGCACGATCGTATTATGATGCACCCATGTCCTCGCAGTGGCAGGCGCCCCGCCGGCTCCGACAGAAGCACAGAGCGTATCATCCATTCCAAATGAGTGCAGGGCATTTAAGTGGATTCCCGCAGCAGACTGGTCAATGACCCGCCATTCTTCCTGAAAAAGCAAATCTTGTTGCGAATTCATCTTTATTTGATCCCCTTTTGCCGATATTTGGAGTTAATCGGCAGTATTTATCTATTTAAATCGCAGTATCCTTTAGATTTGATGGCCTAACTGCAGCTTTATCAGTTAATGATCGCTTTATCGGCCAATGGCCATATCCAGATACATTATAGCAAAAAAGCCAGTCACAAGGGACCGGCTTCTAAAATGCTGTATTATTGATTTAAAGCCTGAGCTGCTGTAATTAAAGCAAGCTTATAGACATCTTCCTCGTTGCAGCCGCGGGACAGGTCATTAACCGGGCGGTTCAAGCCTTGAAGAATTGGTCCCACTGCCTCGAAGTTTCCAAGGCGCTGGGCAATTTTGTAGCCGATGTTGCCGGCTTCCAGGCTAGGGAAAACAAATACATTCGCATCACCCTGGATTGGTGAATCCGGAGCTTTTTTCTCTGCTACTGATGGAACAAATGCTGCATCAAATTGGAATTCCCCATCGATAATCAATAGCGGATCACGAACTTTAGCTGCTTCAAGTGCTGCCGAAACCTTTTCCGTTTCAGGAGACTTGGCAGAGCCCTTTGTCGAGAAGCTCAGCATTGCTACACGCGGTTCGATATCGAACATTCTGGCTGTCTTCGCGCTTTCAATCGCAATTTCCGCCAGATCCTGGCTGTCAGGCGAGATGTTGATGGCACAATCGGCAAAAACATATTTCTCATCATCACGGACCATGATAAAGACACCCGATGTTTTGCGCACGCCTTCTTTCGTTTTAATAATTTGCAGTGCCGGGCGCACTGTATCAGCTGTCGAATGCGCTGCACCGCTCACCAGGCCGTCTGCTTTATTCGCATAGACGAGCATGGTTCCGAAATAGTTTTCATCCAGAAGGATTCTGCGCGCATCTTCTTCTGTCGCTTTGCCTTTGCGTCTTTCAATAAATGCAGCCACAAGCTCATCCATCATTAAAAAGTTGTTTGGGTCATAAATTTCAGCTGAATCCAGGCTGATATCCATGTCTTTTGCTTTCGCTTCAATTTCCGCGATGTTTCCAATCAGGATTGGAGTGATGATTTTTTCTGCAGCCAATCTGCCGGCAGCCGCTAAAATGCGCTCATCCTGTCCTTCCGGAAAAACGATTCGTAAATTCTGCCCTGTTACTTTTTCTTTCAATACTGTGAATAAGTCACTCATGCTAATTCCTCCTACGGCCATAATTTTTCCGTTCAAATTAATAGAAATTCTCCTATATACTCCCTTAGAATACTCTTCATCCTAAGAATTTCAAGGAGTTCACCTGCTGTTAGCGTTTACAAATAAAATGTTTTTGTTTTCGGTAAATTTCCAATAATAAATATCCTTCTGCTGCCGCAGCTTCATACCTTTTTTAAGATATCCATAATGCCCTCTTTGTAAACGGGGTTTTGCGGAGACAGGCACCTTCACCATTTCGGCGAGCTGGTATAGGTACCTGTCACCATGAGGAATTCCAACATTTCAAGTTTTGTACACATGTTAATTGGAGAAACTATGGTATAGTAGGGATGAGAATTTCAGTACATATTAGGAGTGATTATAATGAGTGAAGCAGCAGTAACGCTTGATGGCTGGTATTGTTTACATGACTTCCGCACAGTTGATTGGACAACTTGGAAAATGGTACCCAGCGAAGAGCGCCAGGCAGCGATCCACGAATTTATGGCCCTAGTGGACAAGTGGAACACAACACAAAGCGAGAAAAACGGCAGTCATGCCCTTTATACAATTGTCGGCCAAAAAGCTGATTTTATGATGATGATCTTAAGGCCTACTATGGAAGAGCTGAATGAAATTGAAAACGAATTCAACAAATCAAAATTAGCTGAATTCACGATTCCGGTTCATTCATATGTGTCTGTTGTCGAGCTGAGCAACTACCTGCCTGCAGGAGAAGATCCATACCAGAATCCGCAAATCCTGGCACGCCTTTATCCTGAATTGCCAAAAGCGAAGCATGTCTGCTTCTATCCGATGGACAAGCGCCGCCAGGGCAATGACAACTGGTATATGCTTCCGATGGAAGACCGCCGCAATATGATGCGCAGCCATGGCATGATCGGCCGCCAGTATGCCGGAAAGGTAAAACAGATCATCACAGGCTCTGTTGGCTTCGATGATTACGAATGGGGCGTTACCCTATTCTCTGACGATGTCCTTCAATTTAAAAAGCTTGTTTATGAAATGCGCTTTGATGAAGTAAGTGCCCGCTACGGCGAATTCGGCTCTTTCTTTGTTGGAAACATCCTGGAAGAGGACAAAGTAGAAAAGTTCCTTCACATATAATAAGTAAAGCTCCCGGCTTCGGCTGGGAGTTTTTCTTTTTCTTCCGGTTATAAAAAAACATGCCCCTTCATAGTAATGAAATAGTGAGTTTCTATTTTAAATTCAACCCGCAGGACTGTCCGACAGTCTACTCTCAAATACGCGGATAGAAAATGCTGATTTTAATACTTAGGAGGGACTAAATTGAGTCAATCAAATTATGGTCAATACCCTTATTATGGTTACCAGCAGCGTTATAGTGACGGCACACAAATGCCGCAGAACTTTCAGGCCCAGCCGCAGTTTCAGCCGGCACAAACAGGCGGAGCCATGCCAAATGCGAGCTCAGGGGGAATGTTTCCAGGTGCAGGTGCAGGCGCTGGCGGCGGCATGGGCGGCATGGCAGCTGCTCCATCTATTCCGGGAATGCTTCCGCTTGAACAATCCTATATCGAAAACATTCTTCGCCTGAACAAAGGGAAACTTGCGACAGTATATGCCACATTTGAGAACAATACGGAATGGAACGCCAAAATATTCAAAGGCCTCATTGAGGCAGCCGGGCGGGATCACCTGATTCTGAGCGATCCTCAAACAGGCCAGCGCATCCTCCTTCCGATGATTTACTTAGACTATGTGACGTTTGATGAAGAAATCGAATATGAATACCCATTTGGCGGGGGACAGGGATTGTCGCAGTATTCGCCGAGGTAACAGGAAAAGCGGAGGCGCCCTTCGGAACAAGCAAAAAGCGCTTGTTCCTGCGAGGTTTATTCTAAGGAGCTTTCCTTAGTGCCCATCGACGGAGCGTGGTGGACTGAGCCGAGTGAGATAAAGGAAACACGAAGAGCGATAGCGATTCGATGTTGACTTATAACGCTCGGAACGCGCACGTCCTGTGCGCCTCGCCTTACTAGCACATCCTGTGCGTCGTCGTAGACGAGGTGAGGGAAGCACGCCGAGTCGATAGGGTGCCGGAGCTAGACAGTTATCGAAATTCAAAGATGTATTCCATATTTTAAAAAGGAGCTTTGACCCCAAGTCAAAGCTCCTTCCTTTTACAAATATTTTACTGCCGCAATGATCAGCAGCAACCAGGCCGCAAGGAATGAGACTCCGCCAAGCGGCGTGATGGCACCGAGCACGCTGATTTTCGTTAAAGTCAGCACATATAAGCTTCCTGAGAACAGGATGATGCCGATCACCATCAGCCAGCCGGACCAGGATAATAAAGACGTTGCCGGCAGCTTGCCAAGCAGAACGCCAATAATCAAAAGACCTGTTGCATGGAACATCTGGTAGGTTACACCTGTTTGCCATGTCTCCAAGTACTTCGGCTCCACTCTTCCTTCAAGTCCGTGAGCTCCGAAAGCCCCTAATGCAACTGATAAAAAGGCATTAATAGCCCCAATGATAATAAATAGCTTCATAATCCCCTGCACCTCTTATCTCTTTATTAAAAATCAAACAATGAATCGCCATTCGCCTCATCATCCATCTGCATTTTCTTTGGCTGCAGATTCGCCGGCTGAGCTGCTGGCGGCGCATTGTATGTATGGCTAATAGACGAAACAGCAGCCACACTTCCTGCATCCGACTCATCCAAAACCAGCTCGCATAACGACTTGATCGCCTGCACTCTTTCTCTGATTCTGGCGTCGGAAGAGCTGCTTTTCGCTTCCAGCAATTCCTTCTCCATTTTCCCTAAAAGCTTCTGAACAGAGATATTCACCCTCTACACCTCTTTCTATAAAAAAGCAGCCCTTGTCCATCCCCGGCATTCGGGGAGGGAAACTGCCTGCCTAAAAACGGCCAGAATGACTAGCATATCAAGTTTATCAGGTTTTCTTTTCAAAACGCAAACAGGGATGGCCGGATGCGCGGAAAACTTCGAGAGAGGGCAGCTGCCTTGTTTTAAACTGAAAGGCCCTGCAGCCTTTTGGATGATTCCGGTCCCAGGTCACATAGAAATATTTGCACTTAAAACAATCGATCTTCTGTGAACTCATTTGTTTTTCTCCTTTGTGCACAGAGCATATTTCGAGCACTTCTTGCATAAAACGGTATGTTTCACGTGAAACATGGCGAAAAGAATCAGAGATTAGGAATCTGCCAGTCAATTGGCTCTTCTCCAAGCTTCTGTAAGATTTCATTCGTCCTTGAAAATGGCCTGCTCCCAAAGAATCCTTTTCTGGCCGAAAACGGGCTGGGATGCGGTGATTTTATGATAAAGTGTCTGGAAGCATCAATCAGTACTTCTTTTTCCTGTGCGGGTTTTCCCCATAATATAAAAATAACGGGCTGTTCCCGCTCATTCAATTTTTGGATAACCGTGTCGGTGAACGTTTCCCATCCTTGCCCCTTATGCGAATGCGCCTGCCCTTTGCGGACGGTCAGAACGGTATTCAGGAGCAGTACCCCTTCCTGGGCCCATTTTAGCAGATAGCCATTATTTGGCACGCTGAAGCCAAGATCCTCCTGCATTTCCTTGAATATATTTTTTAGTGAAGGAGGCAGCTTTACATCAGGCTGAACCGAAAAACTTAATCCATGTGCCTGCCCCGGCCCATGATAAGGATCCTGCCCTAATATCACTGCCTTTACATCTTTATAAGCTGTATATTGGAGTGCATTGAAAATATCCTCCTGCTTCGGATAAATAGTCTGCTCCTCATATTCCTTTTTCAAAAATTCACGAAGATGAAGATAATAGGGTTTCTCGAATTCCTCTGCCAAAATCTCCTGCCAGTCATTTCTCAAGATACGCTTCATTTGCCAACTCTCCCTCCTCTTATTTGAACTGTTATTCTCATACCCAATGGCTATCATGCCATAATCTATCATTCTTGCCTACATGTTTAAAAAATCTCAAAGCGGATATGTAATATATAGAACGGGCAGTAAGAGCTGCCCTTAAAAATAAATCTGCAAATCTTTTAAAGGAGGATGTTATATATGTATAAAATCGAAGTTGTCGAAAATGGTGTACAAGCTACTGATGCAATTGGAATGCTGCAAAGCCAGGGATTCAATAAGGAAAACATCTATATTTTCGCACATGACAAGGATCGCTCCGAACACCTATCTGATGCGACAGATACAGGCGAAGTCGGCATGAAGGAACAGGGTTTATTCGATTCTGTCGGAAATGTCTTCAAAAAGCGCGGAGATGAGCTTCGTTCAAAATTTGAATCTGTTGGGTTAACAACGGTAGAAGCAGAACAATATGAAAAAGTATTGGATGAAGGCAAGTTAGTTATTGTGGGTACAGATGAAGCAAAATAATTAGAAAAGCGGAGGCGCCTTGCTCACCCCCGACACCTCGAGGGGGCAGGCGCTGGAGCTAGACAGTAATATAAAAAAGCGATGAACTTTTTCATCGCTTTTTTTGTGCCCTTAAAACATCCAAATCCATAACCCTATAAGCAGAACCGGGTACAGTACATACCACCATACTCTGGTTATATTGACTTTTGACAGGATGAAAAATACGAGTTCAGGCAATACAATCAACCCTGCCTGAATCCAGATGAACGTATAAAAATGCTCCGGCGCTATTATGCCGTTCCCTGTCGCCCAATCTCCGCTATTGAATAAAAAGTAGAAGAAATTCAGGAAAGGGAGAATGATAGCGAAAAGGATCCGGCTGATATGAACAATCAAATCGGCAGGACGCTTGTTTTTATACAATGGCGTAACCGGCATGATAAAACTGTATAGAATCATAATGAACCCAATAAAATTAACCAGCAGCTGATCAAATAAATAGCCGAAAAAATACATAAATGTAATCATCGTTAACCTCTTCTGTCATTTTGTCTTTATTTTACAGAAAAGACAGAGGGTCATATATGATCAATAAGCACTAGTTTTGGTTCAACCTCACTGATTGAAGCTTCACCTTACCCCATAATCCGCTGGTAAATGGACTTCGCATGCGCTAAATCCTTTGTACCATGGATCAGGGCGCGTCCGTCTTTGAAAAGAACCATCCGCTGCTCCTCCATGTCGACGGAAAGCAGATATGGATTGCCTTTCACCTGATAGCCGATTGATTTCAGCTGACGGGCGATTTCCGTGAACTCGATTTCCAGTTCTTTCGGAGGGCGGATCTGAACAGTGTCCCTTCCGCAGAGAACGGTGGATTTCATCATGTTTTCCGGCTGCAAGTAAGGATAAGTTCGTTCTTTTCCGCAGGATAAGCAGCCTTCATCCTTCGCTTTTGACACCTTCATGCTCGTGTACTGGTTTCGCCATAAATCAAAGCTGACCATGGCGGTCCTTACTGCTTCCCAGTCCTCAGCCAGAATTTTCAGTGCCTCTGCCGCCTGATGGGCGACGGCCATTTGCACAGCAGGCGCAATAATCCCGCCGGTGTCACAGGTCATCCCCTGGATCGGGATTTTTTTCAATAAGCAATTCATGCATGGCGTTTTCCCTGGAAGGATGGTCATGCTCATGCCAAAGCTGCCGACACAGGCTCCATAAATCCACGGAATAGTATATTTCTGGGAGATATCATTAATGGCCATTCTGGTTTCAAAGTTGTCAGTTGAATCGAGAATCAGATCCACCCCTTCAGCAAGCTCCTCCAGCTTTTCCGGAGTAGCATCGCCAATAATCGATCGGATCTCAACCTCGCTATTAATCTGTTTCAGCCGTTTTTCGGCAGCGGCCGCTTTCGGCATTTTTTCCGCTGCATCGCTTTCTGCAAAAAGCTGCTGGCGCTGCAGATTGCTTTCCTCGACATAATCACGGTCAATGATCGTCAGTTTGCCGGCCCCGGAACGCGCCATCAATTCCGCATTTCCCGAGCCAAGTGCGCCGGCACCGATAATCAGCACATGCTTAGAGCGGATTTTTTCCTGCCCCTCTTTTCCAATCGGCGCAAACAGGGTCTGGCGTGAATACCTTTCAGACAATAGGGTCACTCCTCTCTATCAAAGCTGCATCACCCGCCGCTGACTGGAGGGATAAAAGCAACCGTATCTCCGTTCTGAATGACTTCTTCATCTGAAGCAAATTCTTCATTCACGGCTGCCATGACTGAATCAAGCTTCAGCCCGAATTCTTCCTCAAGCAGCTGTTTCAGCTCAGCGATGGTTTTGCCGCTGACATCTCTTGTTACAGACTCTTCTCCAACACGGTCCCGCAAATGGGCAAAAAACATAATTTTATTCATTTAAATCCTCCGCCTCCGGTTTCCCTTTTGGATATGCCACTGTTTCCAGCTGATTGCCGATCCACTCTTCGCCGTCTTCCCAATGTTCCTTCTTCCAGATCGGCACAATTTCTTTAATTCTTTCAATCGCATAACGGTTGGCTTCATAAGCATCGGCACGGTGTGGAGTAGAAACGGCAATGACCACCGCTACATCGGTAATATCCAGCCTGCCTGTGCGGTGGGTAATCGCCACTTCTGCCCCGTTCCAGCGTTCTTTTATCTCGGTTCCAATCTGCTCCAGTTTTTTCACAGCCATGGCTTCGTATGCTTCATAGATTAAGTACAGTGTTTTTTTGCCGTGAGTCAGCTCGCGGACGGTTCCGATGAAGGTCGTAATCGCTCCTGCTTCCCGCTGCACCACTTTATCGATCACACTTTGAATATCGATTGGTTCTTTTGAAATCTCAAAATTCATGGAATCACCTCATTTATAGAAAAAAACTCTTCTAGCCTTATTTGTTTCATTTTGACATATCCTGTGCCGGAAGTGAAATGGCTGATTGTTTAATTTGATTTTCCTTCCTCTTCAGCTGCCATTTTTAGTGCCTGCCGATACTCATCCGGATGATTCATATTAAAAAAATAGGCATCCTTGGCTAGAAAACCTCTCTTCTTCAGTTCTTCATCTCTTAATATGGCAGTGTCTATTTCATTTAAAAACTCACGGATTTTTAATCGATTATTCATCAAAGCTTGTTCAGCGGCTTCTTTAGCATCTTTTCGGTAAGCTGCAAACAGAGGATGAAGACGGCCTTCCATTTCCGGTACAGCGGCCTGACGGCTGTTTAATTCTTCTAGAAGAATTCTCCCTAAATCCACAGATAGGAAAGGCATATCACAGGCAACAATCAGATTTCTTTGGGTTGATGACGCTGACAGCCCTGCTTGAATTCCTGCAAGCGGACCTTTTTCTATCCATTTGTCACTGACTATCGGAAGCCCAAGAAACCGGTATTCATCCTGTTTATTCGCAACGACGATCACCTGTGATGTATAAGAAGCCAATGAATCTGCGATGCGTTCAATCACTGTTTTTCCCTGTATTTTTAGCAGGGCCTTATTCTCCCCCATACGGCTCGAATGCCCTCCTGCCAAAATAATGCCTGTTGTACTCATATTCTTCACCTGTCTTTGTGGGATGTGGAACAGCGACATTCTATCCTTGTGGTTTTATTTTACCATCTAATCCAATGGGTTTCTTTGATCAAGATCTGCCGGTTTCTTAGGTATGGCAAAATGGTGTCGTCACAAATTGTTCAAACAGCCAGAGATGGCTTCTTAACCAATTCTTAACAATCATTCTCTATACTAAAACCATAATCAAATATTGGTAAATAAAGAGTTTAAAGAGAGGAAGGCAGGAAAATGAATAAAGTTTTCACTTACTCCGTTATAGCAATTATATCGTCTTTAATCTTAGGCATTGGCCTTACGTATCTTGTCATTTCTGGCAAGGAAAAGAACCAAGCCGCTGAAACAGCCATCCAGCCGGCATCAGAGGAAGCAGAAAAGCACCCTTATTCTCCTCCAAGTATGGAGGATCTCCCTGAGGGTGAAGAAGGAGAAGTCATTAAACTTGGCTATAAATATGTGACAGAGACAGCGACCGCCCTTGATGGCTATTCAGGCAATAACCTTAGCTGTGCCAGCTGCCATGCTGGCGGAGGCTATGAAGCTCCCCTTGATCTGGTAGGCATTTCAAAGACTTATCCGCAATACAACCCGCGGGCAGGCAGGGAAGTAACACTTGAAGAGCGGATTAACGGGTGCTTTAGGAGAAGTATGAATGGCAAGCCTCTGCCTGAGGAATCCCAGGAGATGAAGGCAATGGTCGCTTTCTATGAATATATCTCACAAAATGTGCCCGATGGAACAACAGAAAGGCCCTGGGCAAAATTAGAAAGATCCAAGGCCGATATCGATAATGTTGACATTGAAGCAGGCAGAGAGATCTACAATAAAGCCTGCATCAGTTGCCATGGGGAAAATGGCGATGCTGGCAGTCTGGCACTTTGGGGAGAAAATTCCTATAATATAGGAGCCGGTATGGCACGGCTGCGGACAGCAGCAGGCTTTATTCAAGCCTATATGCCGAAAATGGAAGCTGGCGGCTATTCTCAAGGTACCCTGACAGATGAAGAAGCCATGAACCTTGCTGCCTACATTAATTCACATGACCGGCCTGATTTTCCTGATAAAATTTATGATTGGCCTAAGGGTGATGCTCCTGATGATGCCGCTTATGAAACACTCGCAGGCAATAAGGAGAAAAATAAGGAGAAAAAGTAATATTGGAGGCCCGGCCAACTACCGGGCTTTATTCCATTTTCACCTGAGCCTTTTCCTGAATAATACACTTAGCTTGAATAAAGGATGGCGATATCATTGAGCGGTCTTCCATTAAGAGGGAAAACAATCCTGGTTGTGGATGATGAAGAGCGGATTAGAAAGCTGATCAAAATGGCTCTATCAAGAGAAGGATTTGAGGTTTTGGAAGCTTCAGACGGATACGAGGCAAAGGAACAATATTTAACGCATGACCCCTGCTTCATCATACTTGATATCATGCTTCCCGGCATAAATGGCAAAGAGATTTGCCTTTGGCTTCGCAATGAGCTGGACAGCAATGTTCCTATCATCATGCTGACTGCCAGCCGATCGGAAAAGGATCGCATTGAGGGCCTTAAGCTGGGTGCTGATGATTATATGGGTAAACCCTTCAGTCTGGAAGAACTGACTGTCAGAATTGAAACGGTTTTAAGAAGGACCGCAAACAGATGCAGCAAAATCAGCTATAAGGGCCTAACGCTAAAACCTATCAAAGGAATAGCCAAATATCAGGATGCTATATTAGATTTAACCCATTTTGAATATAAACTTCTCTATGTATTCATGACTCAGCCAGATCAGGTATTTTCAAGAGAGCAGCTGATCAATGCCATCTACAAGAAGGCTGAAAAGGCAATTAATGAAAGGACCGTGGATGTCCATATTAAAAATCTGCGCGAAAAAATAGCTGAGCACTCTGATTACCCCTTTATCCAAACAGTCAGGGGAATCGGGTATAAATTTACCCTTTCCTGAAGGAACTTTACATATGCCATTGCAGATTGCCTGCAGAAAGCCGGCTCAATCCATTTTTGAGCCGGCTTTTCTGTTTTCCGGCCAACAGTAAAGACTTTATTCTTCCTGTTAGACTGTTTTTTTCCTGTCAAAAGTCATTTAAGTGCGCTCACATTCAATTTATGTCCGGATAGCTTTGTACCCCTCCCCCTACTTTCTTCTCATCTCTTTCCTGCTACCAATTACCTTTTTTTAGAAAAACCTATAAACCGATGGAATCATTTAACATGTAATGTGCAGGTATAACCCTTCAGCTATTAGAAAGAACCCCCTATATTTCTAAATACGGGAGGGAATACATTGAGATTTAAAAAGCTATCATCAGCCATTTTAACGTTGACCTTAACCGCAAGCCTCTTGGCTATCCCCGCTGACTTTACACCAAGCGCAACTTCTGCAGCCTCAACAGAAAACAGCATTGAAGCGCACCACCTGCAAAAGGCTTTTGAAAAAGCGGCGAAGGAATTTGGAGTACCTGAATCTGTCCTTCTCGCCGTCGCTTATAACCAGTCACGCTGGGAGCACCATGAAGGCCATAGTGAGGTCGGAGGCTATGGCATTATGAATCTTGCAGACTTACCAGCCGACATGAGCGCCAGGGGCAAGCATGACGACGGAATCATTGCGGCTTCGGATAATGAAAATAGCATGCTTAAAACAGCCGCAAATCTTCTAAATGAAGATCCGGAAGCCTTAAAAAAAGACCCTGAACAAAATATCCGGGGCGGGGCAGCTCTTTTAGCAGAGTTTGCACGCCAAACGACAGGGGAACTCCCTTCCGATGCAGCAGACTGGTACGGTGCCGTCGTTAAATACAGCGGAACAGATCAGGAAGCCATTGCTAAGGACTTTGCAGATCAAGTCTTTGAGACCATTCAGCAGGGTGCTGCCAGAAAAAACCTTGATGGACAAAGAGTCGTATTAAACGCCAAGGAAATTACACCAAATAAGGCTACAGCTGGCACTATCCCTCTTCGAAACACCAAATACACAAATACCGACTGTCCAAATGGCCTTGATTGCACTTTCATTCCTGCTGCTTATAAGCAATTTTCGAGCAGCACAAGTAATTACGGCAACTACGATATCGCCAATCGGCCAAAGGACGATTTAGATATTCGCTATATTATTATTCATGATATTGAGGGCACGGCTGAATCCGCCATCAGCCACTTCCAGAATCCGTCCTACGTTAGTGCACACTATGTCATAGATTCAGAGACCGGAAAAATCACCCAGATGGTACGTCCTGAAGATGTGCCATGGCATGCAGGAAACTGGTATTTTAATATGCATTCGATCGGATTGGAGCATGAAGGATATGCTGCAGAAGGCGCTGACTGGTACAGTGAGCAAATGTATCGCTCTACCGCAAAACTTGTAAGATACCTTTCAGAACGATTTAACATTCCTTTGGACAGACAGCACATTATCGGCCATGATGAGATACCTGGCTTAACAGCAGCAAAACATAGGAGCATGCACTGGGATCCGGGCGCTTATTGGGATTGGGGACACTTTTTCGACCTTCTTGGAGCTTCCATTAATCCAAGCAGCGGAGACAAAGACAGTAATATCGTCACAATCCGCCCAAATTTCAATACAAATCAGCCAGACTTTACGTACAGAGGAATTAAACAGGAACCTGAGTCTTCAAGCCTGATTCATTTATACAGCGAACCCAGCTTTGAGGCGCCATTGGTCAGTGATCCCCTGCTTCATCCTGGCGGCACCAGCACAAAAAATATTAATGACTGGGGCAATAAAGCTGCGATTGGTCAGAGTTTCTATAAAGCCGGGCAGGAAGGCGATTGGACAGCTATTTACTACGCCGGCCAAAAAGCCTGGTTCTATAATCCGAACAATAAAAATAGCGTCCCAGGCAGCGGGACCCTCATCACGCCAAAAGAAGGGCTTGATTCCATACCTGTATATGGTGCCGCCTATCCTGACGACGCAGCTTACGATGAGGCCGGAATTGCGGAATGGGCAAGAGGAAAAGCACAGGTTCTATACCAGATGCCGGCTGGCCAAATCTATACAGCAACAGCGCCAATTCAGTCCGATTACTATCATGCGAAGTATTATAATGACCCGGCTACAAATAAGGTTGTAAAGGGAAATGATGAATACTATCAGATTTTTTACAACCATCGTCTAGGATTCGTGAAGAAAAGCGATGTAGAAGTTGTAAATTAAGGCTCTTTTCGTATAAATTGTTGTTTTTCGCTTATCAATGTTGTCCGTTGATTTCCGCTCCAGGATGCTCGCTTTCCACGGGGCGGGCGGTGAGCCTCCTCGACGCTGCGCGTCTGTGGGGTCTCACCTGTCCCGCTACTCCCGTAGGAGTCTCGCACCTTCCACTACAATCAACTCAGTAAATATAATATAAATAGCAACAAACTTTGCGAAAACAGCCAAATTAAAAGACTGACCTGGAGTTATTCTTCTTTGAGGAATAGCTCCTTTTTTGTTTCATTGACCTCTTTTGTATTTTTGAAAACAATAGCGGACAACTTAATGCTGAGAAATCAACTAATCGGTCCGTTATAGTTTTTCCCTTTTTCAATTATTGTTATAATTAGTAAAAGATATCAGCAAGGAGGAATTAGGCATATGACAATGAAAAAAGTAATGACCATCGCAGGTTCGGATACGAGCGGCGGCGCCGGCATCCAGGCTGACCTGAAGACATTCCAGGAGCTTGGCGTTTACGGGATGACTGCGCTGACTACGATCGTAACGATGGATCCTAAAAATAACTGGAGCCACAATGTGTTCCCGATTTCTACAGATATACTGGAAACACAGATCGAAACGATTATCTCGACAGGAATCGATGCAATGAAGACAGGTATGCTCGGTTCTGAAGAAGTGATTAAAATTGCCGCAAAGACCATTAAGGAAAATAGCCTGGATCACGTTATAATCGACCCGGTCATGGTCTGCAAGGGCGAAGATGAGCCGATTCATCCAGAATTGAACGAAGCATTAAGAGATTTGCTTGTCCCGCTTGCAACAGTGGTAACACCAAACCTGTTTGAAGCATGGCAGCTGGCTAAAACCGGTCCGATCAAGACGGTTGAAGACATGAAAGAAGCGGCTGTTAAAATTCATGAACTTGGCGCGAAGTATGTATTAATCAAGGGCGGCAGCAAGCTTCAGCACGAAAAAGCCGTCGACCTTCTCTATGATGGACAAGAGTTCACTCTTTATGAGAGCGAACGCGTTGAAACGACTTACACTCATGGTGCAGGCTGCACCTACTCTTCTGCCATCACAGCAGAAATGGCAAAAGGCAAGTCTGTTAAAGAAGCGGTTCAAACCGCAAAGGACTTCATTACTGCGGCCATCAACCATGGCTTCCAACTAAATGAGTATGTTGGCCCGACCATGCCGGGTGCATACCGCAAATATGGCGCAGGCCGTACTGAATCAGAATAAAAATGAGGGAACAGAGTCCGGGCGGGCTCTGTTCTTTTGGCTATGGGCGGTTTAGCAGATAAAAATAAATTCTCGCAATATTAATTTAGCGGTCCACGATGAGATTACTTTTTCGCTTTTCATTCCTTTTTTTAGTAAGATAAACAGAAAGATAATATGAAAGGGGGACTATAAAATGGAACCAGCAGTAAAGGAACATGTGCAAAAAGAGATCGACCGCCTTGCCGGGAAAGAGGTCTTTATTCATCTGGAAACAACGAATGGGGCATACGCTTCCCATTTTGATGAAACCTTCTTTTCTTCAGGCGCCTACATCCGCAATGCCCAATTGGTTTATGAACATGGAAAGGTCACCGGCAAGGGCCCTTACCGGGTTGGATTGAAAATGAATTTTGGCTGGGTGTATGCTGAAGGAATTACCCACTTTGAAGTGGATGAAGAAAACAGGCTCCTTTTAGCCGGCCATGATTTCAGCGGCAAGCTGGCAGTCGCCCTGCAAATTAGTGAAACTCCTTTTGAATAAAGGACATGAAAGGAAAGGAGCACGACCATGATGGAAAAGGAAAGACATGTACTCGTCATCTTCCCTCATCCGGATGATGAAGCATTTGGCGTATCAGGAACGATTTCCTTACATATCGATAATGGCACACCTGTCACCTACGCATGCCTGACGCTTGGAGAAATGGGGCGCAATATGGGAAATCCCCCTTTCGCCACCAGAGAAACCCTGCCGAAAATCCGCAAAGAAGAGCTGGAGGAAGCAGCCAGGGTTCTGGGCATTCAGGATTTAAGAATGCTGGGGTACCGGGATAAAACCGTCGAATTTGAAGATGAGGAAATGCTTGCGAATAGGCTTGGAGCCATCATCGGCGAGACGAACCCTTCCCTCATTATCACGTTCTACCCTGGATACGCTGTGCACCCCGACCATGACGCGACAGGAGCCGCCGTCATCCGTGCGGTAAAAGAGCTGCCTGCTGACAAGCGTCCGAAGGTTCACTGTGTTGCATTCTCCAATAACTGTGAGGAAGAAATCGGCCAGGCTGATGTGGTCAATGATGTAAGTGCGGTTATCGACCGGAAAATCGCAGCCATCAAGGCTCATGCCTCCCAGACACAGCTGATGGCAGCGAACATGGAAGAAAGCATTAAAAATCAGGATCCGGAAGTACTGGCAAGAATGTATAAAGAGCGCTTTTGGACTTATAAAATATAAAAAGGGAGCCTCTCGCTCCCTTTTTATTACTTCTCCATCATTTCCTTCAAATACTGAAGCTGGCTTCCGTCTTCCCGCTTCACAATATTCACGATAAAACGCTTCGTCAATCTGGCAACAAGCCCGCTGGTTTTGACGGTTGCTTCCATCTCCACCTGGGTTCCTTCTTCTATTTCATGAAAATTATATTTATATTCGGTAATCAGTCCATTGGCATTGCTGCGGGTGGTATAGGTTCTGTCCTGTTCAAAATCAATGATTTCAACATCCGCGATGATCTTTTTCCCTCTGACCATGCGTGTTTCAACAAACTTTGTTCCTTTACCGGTCTCACCCTCGGTCTGTTTTTCCACTTTCACGACAAACGGCATAAGCTCAGGGACATTTTCCATCTTAATCATATAATCAAATACTTCATGTACAGGTTTATTGATAATCTCACTCGAACGAAAATCAGCCATGCTTTGCACCTCAGAATCATAAGTCTATGACTCTATTATATAACAAAAAAGCAGGCTGGAGTAAAGACGGTTCCCTACAGCTTCTGGCGGTAAAGGGAGCAAAATTTACACCAGTCCACAATAACGATTTTCCTGCCTGTAATTTCGATGATTCCTTCCTTTTTCAGCCTGGAAAAAACACGGCTGACACTTTCCCGGGACGTTCCAACAAGGGTGGAGAATTCCTGGACGGTTATGGGGAGCTCAAGGTGCATCCGGTTGCAGTAGTTGGCGCCGAACTTCTCCGCGAGCCTTTCCAAAGTCCGGACTGTTTTCGTATACACATCAAGCAGCGCAATATCCCTCATAATGGAGGTCATATCACGCAGAGATTCACTCATATAGCGGATAATCTGTACGGCCATTTCCGGTGAATACAGAAGCTCCTGCTCCAGTTCATCAGTATTCAGAAAATAGATTTCACCATCCTGTACCATTGTACCTGTCGCCGGATACGTATAGCCCTCCTGGTTAAAGAGGTTGGCTTCAGCAAAAATCTCGCCCTTTTTCTTAATGCAGACAATCAGTTCATTTCCATGTTCATCCTGCTTCGTCAGCTTCACAATACCGGAGTGCACAAAGTAAACTCCTTTGGCAACCTCATATTCAGACATAATTCTTTCGCCTTTTAAATAAGCTTTCTTAATAATTCGATTATCGATCCGCTCTAGAGATTCAATGGGGAGCTCTTTAAAAATCTCAATCTTGCCTAAAAATTCGTTGATTAACGGCCTATGATCCTGCTTTTCATATTCCATTCCCATCCCCCGCTTTTACCATTCTTAAGAAATATTCTAGCTAAGTACGGATTGGAATGAAGTGACTTAACTCACAAAACGATCCTCTCATGCAGAATATTAGCACGCTTAAACAAGATGAGTGATTACTCACTTTACAAATAGTTAGTGGTTCATTTATGATTATAGTGAGTGATTACTCACTTTTTAAAAAGGAGTGAACAAATGAATAGTCCAATCGTTTCCATTCAACATGTATCTAAAAATTACGGAAAGCAGCAAGTTCTAAAAGACATCAGCCTTGAAATTTATGAAGGTGAGATTTTCGGCCTGCTCGGCCCATCCGGAGCAGGAAAGACGACGCTTGTTAAACAGCTGGCAGGCCTGGAGGAGCCCGCACAGGGTGAAAATTATATTTTCAGCGAAAAAATGCCCAGACTGGACCTGATCAAACGAATCGGCTACATGGCCCAATCCGATGCTCTGTACACCGACTTAACAGCAAAGGAAAATCTGGATTTCTTTGCAGCGCTGTATGGGTTAAGCGGCAAGGAAAAAAGGCAGCGGATGGATGAGGTTATGGAATTGGTTTCATTAACAGACCACATTCATAAAATGGTTTCCGACTATTCAGGGGGTATGAAGAGAAGACTTTCCCTTGCCATTTCCCTTCTGCATAGTCCCGGTCTCCTCATTCTCGATGAACCTACTGTTGGAATTGATCCCGTCCTCAGAAAAAGCATCTGGGAATCTTTTAAACGCCTGAAGGAGAAAGGGACCACCATCCTGGTGACCACTCATGTCATGGATGAAGCAGGAAAGTGCGACAGGCTGGGCATGATTAGAGACGGACAGCTCATTGCAGCCGGGACACCCGAAGAATTAATGCAGCAAGCAGGCGCGGCCACTATTGAAGATGCCTTTCTGGCATATGGAGGTGCTTAATATGAGGATTACAGCACTGGTTATTCGAATACTGCGCCAGATTGTAAGAGATAAACGGACGATGGCTCTGTTGATCCTTGCTCCGATCCTGGTCATGAGCATGCTTCATCTTGTGTTTAACGGAGATGAATATACGCCAAAAGTCGGCATCGTGGATCTGCCTGAAAAAATAGAGACTCAGCTTAACCTGGAACATGCAAAACTCGAACACTATGAAACAGAGAAGCTCGCGAAAAAGGACTTATCAGCCAAGAAACTGGATGCGTATCTGGTGTTTGATCAAATGCCGCCGTCAGTGGTTCTCGAAGGCAGTGACCCAAGTGTAAACGGAGCTGTGATGAGATGGGTTCAGGGTGCATTGAAGCCATTGCAGCCAAATGGCGGGAATCAGGAAGTAAAAGCCGATTATTTATTCGGCTCAGAGGACATGGGGCAGTTTGATTATTTCGGACCGGTGCTGCTTGGATTCTTTGTCTTTTTCTTTGTATTCCTGATTGCCGGCGTATCTTTTTTAAGGGAACGGACCACCGGAACACTCGAACGGCTTTTGACCAGTCCGCTCAGGAAGTGGGAAATTGTTACGGGATATATCATGGGATTTGGAATTTTCACGATGATCCAGGCTGCCATCATCGCCTGGTATGCGATCTATGTACTCGGCATGCTGATGGAAGGCTCTTTTGGCTATGTCCTTCTGATCACATTGCTCCTTTCGCTGACAGCATTGACTCTGGGAATCCTGCTGTCTTCGTTTGCCAACAATGAGCTGCAGATGATTCAATTCATTCCGCTTATTGTGGTTCCGCAGATCTTTTTCTCGGGGCTGTTCAATCTTGAGACCATTTCAGAGTGGCTCAGCTGGGTCGGCCCTTTCACACCTTTATATTACGCGGCTGAAGCATTACGAAATGTAATGGTAAGAGGCTTTGGATGGGATATGATTTATAAAGATCTGCTGATGCTGCTCGCTTTCTCCCTGCTCTTTATGGTTCTGAATATCGCTGCTTTAAGAAGGTACCGGAAAATATAAAATTTCTTTTTATAATTTCATTCCTTTATAATAAAGCTATAGATTTTGCACGTATAAAGGAGTTTACCATGCCAGAGCAGGATTCCATTTTAGAAGAGTTATTTCAGGAAGAAGAAAAGCTTACGGAGAAGCAGAAGAAAATTATCATGGCTGCGATTGAATCGTTTTCTGAAAAGGGCTATGCCGCCACTTCGACAAGCGAAATCGCCAAGAAGGCAGGAGTAGCCGAAGGAACCATCTTCAGGCACTATAAAACCAAAAAGGATTTGCTGATGGGGATCGTTTCGCCGATGATGGCAAAGCTGATTGCTCCATTCGTTATTAAAGATTTATATAAAGTCATCAATCATGAATATGAACACTTTGAAGATTTTTTAAGAGCCATGATGGAAAACCGGATCGAGTTCCTTAAAAACAATATGCCTCTTATCAAGATCCTGATCCAGGAAATTCCGTTCCACCCCGAACTCAAGGAACAGTTTAAAGAGCATATTGCCATGAAGGTATTCGATCGTTTTGCCAGTTTGGCTGAATACTATCAGAAAAAAGGGCAAATTATTGATATCCCTCCCTACAGTGCCGTCCGAATGACTTTTACGTCGATATTCGGCTTTCTTATCGCGAGGTATTTAATTTTGCCTGAAGCCGACTGGGATGATGAAAAAGAAATCGAGCTGACCATTCAATTCATTATGCATGGACTTTCAGCTAAAAACTGAAGCCTGGCACTGCTGCCAGGCTTCTTATATTTCCGAAAGCTGAATTTTATAAATCTTGTCATCCTTCTCAAGCGGATTGCCTCGTCCGTCTGTATTGTTGCTGATAAAATAAAGCACATCCCCTTCAATGAAGACGTCGCGGATTCTGCCTAAATTAGACACAATCTTCCTGACATTCTTCGTTTCCAGATCAAACTCCAGAACAGCACTGCCTCTTAAGGCGGCGGTGTAAAGCTTGCCCTTATAATAGGCCATCCCGGACGGAGCCCAGGTTTCGTCATCACCGGAGGTAAACAGCGGCGATTCCATGCCTTCTTTCTTCTCGGTGCCTTTTATGACGGGCCAGCCGTAATTTTTTCCTGGAAGGATCCTATTGATTTCGTCATTGGCTGATGGGCCGTGTTCACTTTCATACAAAGTCCCATCCTCAGCCCATGCAAGTCCCTGCGGATTGCGGTGGCCGTAGCTATAGACATAAGATCCGCTGAACGGATTATCAGCAGGTACGCTGCCGTCCAGATTCATTCTTAGGATCTTTCCTCCGAGGGAATTCACATTCTGGGCAATTTCAGGATCGGTCGCAGCATCGCCTGCAGTCGCATAAAGCTTTCCATCAGGGCCTATTTCAAGCCGGCCGCCATGATGGTACTGACCGCTTGGGATTTTATCAAGCAAAAGCTTGTCCTCTTTCCAGGTTCCATCCAGATGCTTGAGAATGACAATTCGGTTAAACTGTCCTGTGGTGTTTTCATAGGTGTAATAGGCGTACGCTTCGTTTGATTGTGGATAATCTGGTGCCAGCACAAAGCCCAGCAAGCCGGCTTCAGAGGCGGTAGAAAGCTTTTTTGCAAGCTCCACCTTCTGGCGTTCTTTCTTGCCGTCCTCGACCTTCACAATGCTTCCTTGTCTTTCGGTCATGTAAAAGGTTTCGCCCGTTTTGGCAATGGACCAGGGAATATCGAGCTCATCTGCCAGTATTTCCGGCTCTGCACCGGCAGGAAGGCTGGCCTCCTGATCCTCGATTTGCTTCCCGTTATCATTCTCTCCTGCACTAGAACACCCGGCCAGCAGGCCCAAAACGAGCAGCCCTAAACCTAACACCTTTTTCATCCAGCCTTCAGCCTCCCTTGAAATTCTACTTCAGGACTTCCCAGATTGCCTTGGCAACACCGCTGTCTTCATTTGCGGATGTTACCACATCGCACTGTGCTTTAATGATGTCATCGGCATTTCCCATGGCAACCGATCTTCCTGCGCGTTTGAACATGGACAAATCATTATAATTATCGCCAATGGCCATGGTTTCCAAAAGCGAGATTCCTTTTTCTTTTACAAAAGCCTCAAGGGCAATTCCCTTTTGGGCGCTTACACTTGTCAGCTCCAAATTCTCATCCCCTGATGAACTTACGGCCATGCCTTCAAGCTTCAGCAGATCTTCTTTCGCGGAGACGAGAAAATCCGGTTCAAACGAGAAGGCCAGCAGCTTGTAAATTTGATGCTCGTCACTGTTGAAAAGCTCATCATAGCTGTTCACTTTATGGACAAGCCCTTTTGTAAAGCGCTCTTCCGCCGCTTTGGTCACTTCATCAATATCCGCTTCCGGATTTCCGCTTAAAAAGATGTCGACAATAATGGACACACCGCGGTCTTCATCAATGGTATATGTACCCTGGTTGGTGTATACCTCGAAATAAACATTGTTCTGAACAAGGATATAGGCTGCTTTTTTGGCCAGGACCTTATCGAGCGGGCTGGAGGACACGACCTTCCCATCTGAGGCTCTTACTTCTGCCCCATTTGCGCAAATTATCGGGCAGGAAATGCCGGCTTCATCGAGGACGAAGCTTGCTTCGAAGTAGGAGCGCCCTGTCGCGATGACCACTTCAACTCCTTTTTCCTGTGCGGCTTTAATAGCTTCTAAATTTTCAGGCGTTATTTTCTGTGTGGCGGTTAAAAGCGTTCCGTCCATATCACTGGCAATGCATTTGATCATTAGATTCACCTTCTGGCTGTAGTATTTTTCTGAAAAACTTATTTGCCATTCTATCATGTTCTTAGGGTTATTTTAAATAATTGCTCTTCTTAGCCTACATACTTGCTCCCTTCCCTGATGCTCAATTTTGCAAGTGTGTTTGATTCAATAAACTTTTTTACTGACTCTGGATTTGTTTTCGAGTATTCCCTGAGAGCCCAGCCGATAGCTTTTTGGATGAAGAATTCTTTACTGTCATTGTTTAGGAGGATGTAGCGGTATAGCAGCTCTTCGTCTGTGCTGGCTTTGTATTTCAGCTGAAATAGAATAGCAGTTCTGCGGAGCCACATGTTTTCGCTGGTCGCCCATCCCTCTATTTTTCCGGGGATGATTTCCGGGTTTTTGGCCGCGATGGCGCCCACTGCATGGGCGGCAAGCATGTCAACAGTATCCCACCAGGATTTTGATGTAATCAGCTTTTCGACTAATGCCAGATGGCTCTTGTCCAGTTTCCTGGTGAATTTCCCTATGTAGTCAAGGGCGGCAGCCTGGTATTCACGCTCCTCCATGTCCCATAAGGCCTCCACAAATGCCGGATTAAACGCCTGCTTCAGCAGGCCTGTTTGATTGAAGTATTCCTTTAACAGGGCTCTTCTTTCAGGTGCCTTGATTCCCAGGAAGGAAAAGCGGTTTTTCATATAGTTTTGCATGGGAATCGCTTTTTCTGTATCCCGGTTTCCTTCAAAAAGCTCGGTTAATAATTGGATATCCATATGAGCACTCCTTTTTACATCAAAACGGGTTTATGTCATCATGTTAAGGGTAAGGTATGGTAGAGATTTGTTGCTTTCTCCGTTTTCGGACAGCTTTTCCTCTTCTATTTAATCCCATTTTACCTGCATTTTACAAATCCCAATGAATGATTAGACAGAAAAGAAGACCAAAATACAAATGTGATTTACATATCAAGGGGGGATTTTATTGAATGATAAATCCGGCAGTATAAACAGTGTATTTTGGGTTTCAGCCGTAGTTATAACATTCTTAGTATTACTGGGGGCCCTGGCTCCTGATCTGTTCGCCAGTGCTGCAACAAAAGCTTTCGATTTTACTACATACGCATTTGGCTGGTTTTACTTAATTTCGGTCTTGTTTTTTGTCTTATTCTGTATCTTTCTGGCTATCAGCAAATATGGCCGCCTCAAGCTTGGGAATGATGAAGATAAAGCGGATTATCCATTTTTCACATGGATTGGGATGTTATTCAGTGCAGGGTTTGGGATTGGATTGGTTTTCTGGGGAATTGCCGAGCCTATGAGCCATTATTTCACTCCGCCAAGGGAAGGCATGGATCCTTTAACAGCAGAAGCCGCACGCGAGGCGATGGGCTACTCGTTTTTCCACTGGGGAGTCAGCCAATGGTCAGTGTTTACGATCGTGGGACTGGCCATGGGGTATTTCCAATTCAGAAGGAGAGAAAACGGACTGATCTCTACCACTTTAACTCCTTTGTTCAGCAAGAAAAAAGATCCTGTCCTGCTGAAAAAGGTCATTGATATCCTGGCTGTTATTGCCACAGTCATGGGGGTTGCGACCTCGCTTGGACTGGGAATTCTGCAGATTAACGGCGGGCTTGACGCAGTATTCGGCATAGAGCAGAGCACTATGACTCAAATTCTGATTATTGCGGTAATGACTTCTTTGTTTCTGCTGTCCTCCTCGACAGGCCTTGATAAAGGAATCAAATACTTGAGCAACATCAATCTCGGACTGGCACTTGCTTTGATGATTTTTGTACTGGTTACCGGCCCGACTGTGTTTATTTTAAATACTTTTACACTTGGGATCGGCGACTATATCTCAAGTTTTATTAAGTTAAGCCTGCGCTTGACCCCCTACAAGGGAGGCACATGGATCCGCGACTGGACGATTTTTTACTGGGCATGGGCCATTGCCTGGTCCCCTTTTGTCGGAGCCTTTATTGCCCGTGTTTCCCGGGGGAGAACGATCCGCGAATTTGTTGTCGGCGTCCTGATTGTTCCTCCGTTAATCGCACTTGTGTGGATTGCCGTATTTGGCGGCACAGCGCTGCACTTTGATTTATTCGGCGGCACACAGATTGCAGAGGCCGTTAACAATGATGTGACTTCTGCGTTATTCCAGACCTATAACCAATTGCCTTTCAGCTTTTTGGTTTCAGTGCTGTCCATTCTGCTGATTTTGACATTCTTAATTACATCAGCTGACTCGGCAACGTATATCCTGGGCGTTATGACCGCTAACGGCACCCTGAAACCTCCGCTATTCCCGCGGATTGTCTGGGGCTTGCTAATGGGAGCCATTGCCGCGGTCCTGCTGTTAAGCAGCGGACTCGAAGGCCTGCAGACAGCCTCGCTGGTATCGGCGCTTCCATTCACCATTATCCTGATTTTTATGTGCATATCGCTATTGAAAATGCTGCGCAGGGAAACGATACCTGTCAGGCAGAAAAAATAACCGGGCAGACCTCTGGGAGGAGGTCTGTTTTTTTGTTTTTATTAGCGGAGGTTTGGGGAGCTGGCGGTTCGGACTCTGGGGCACGGAATTATTCTTTTTGTGTCCGAAGCTGGGCTGGGTTCTGACTCTGGAGCGTCGATTTTCTCTTTTTGTGTCCGAAGTTGATCCGGGTTCTGACTCTAAGACGCCCATTTTCTCTTTTTGTGTCCGAAGTTGATCCGGGTTCTGACTCTAAGACGCCCATTTTCTCTTTTTGTGTCCGAAGTTGGACCCGGGTTCTGACTCTAAGCCGCTGATTTTCTCTTTTTGTGTCCGAAGTTGGACCCGGTTCTGACTCTGGAGCGCCCATTTTCTCTTTTTGTGTCCGAAGTTGATCCGGGTTCTGACTCTAGACAGCTTATTTTCTCTTTTTGTGTCCGAAGTTGAACCGGGTTCTGACTCTGAACCCCTCATTTTCTCTCTTTGTGTCCCAAGTTGATCCGGGTTCTGACTCTAAACCGCTTATTTTCTCTTTTTGTGTCCGAAGTTGATCCGGGTTCTGACTCTCGAGCGCCGATTTTCGCTTTTTGTGTCCGAAGTTGCACCGGGTTCTGACTCTGAACCGCTCATTTTCCCTTTTTGTGTCCGAAGTTGATCCGGGTTCTGACTCTAAACCGCTGATTTTCTCTTTTTGTGTCCGAAGTTGATCCGGGTTCTGACTCTAAGCCGCTGATTTTCTCTTTTTGTGTCCGAAGTTGATCCAGGTTCTGACTCTGGAGCGCCGATTTTCGCTTTTTGTGTCCGAAGTTGCACCAAGTTCGGACTCTGGATCCGCGATTTCCCCTTTCTCTGTCCGAAGCCGCACCAGCTTCGGACTCTAACTCCTGCTTTTCCCCTTCCTGTGTCCAAAGTCGTTCCAGATTCGATCTATTCCACCTTCACAAACTGCCCCACAACCTCTTCTCCATCTTCCATCCTCAAAGTCTCCTGAACCTCAAGCTCATAATCCCGATACACCTTTTCCCAAAAGCGGACGGCAGGCTTGTTTCGTTTTAATTGCTCGATATACCACGTACCCTTATAGTCACTAAAAAGCTGTCCTACAGCTGCCTGCCCCACTTTTTTCCCCCGGAATGAGTTGTACAGGAAAAAGTCATTGATGCAGTAGTCTGCTTTTGTTAAAAAAGGGGCCTTCAAAAGCAGCAGGAACCCCGCCAGTTTGCCATCAGCCTTAATAAGATAAGGTTCAATGCCTTCCTTGTCCCAGATTAATGAAAATGCATCAAATTCGAAGGTGCCTACATCGTTTACATGCAAGGCATCTGTGTATTTTGTTAAATCATGCAAATAGAGCGCATACATGTTCCTTACGATGTCCCGATCCCTGATTGCAGCTTTCACTATTTTAATGTCCATATCCCAATCCCCTTTTCACTATTTACTCTCCAAATTTAAAGGGCAAGAGCATTTTAGGCAAGAATTATTTCAGAAAAGAAGGAATAAACTGAATTCTACAGAAATTATATTAGGTTCGAGAAAAATTTTTAAGGGGGTTGCAGCATGAGGGTACTTGTATCATTTTTTAACCGCATTATGCAGCGGTACTTGCCGGATCCATTTTTATTTGTCATTATCCTAACTTTTGCGGTTTTTGGATTAGGCTTGATTTTTACAGATAATGGGCCATATCAGATGGTTCAGCATTGGGGAAATGGGTTTTGGGGCCTTTTGACTTTTTCCATGCAGATGGTGCTGGTATTAGTCACAGGACATGTATTAGCCAGCAGCAATATTTTTAAAAAGGGATTGGGCGCCCTGGCATCATTGGCCAAATCACCCGGCCAGGCCATCCTGATTGTGTCATTCGTGTCGATGGTTGCAAGCTTAATTAACTGGGGTTTCGGCCTTGTAATCGGTGCCTTGTTTGCAAAAGAGCTTGCCAAAAAAGTGAAAAATGTGGATTATCGCCTGTTGATTGCAAGCGCTTACGGAGGGTTCGTTGTCTGGCATGGGGGGATTTCCGGCTCGATCCCATTGACGATTGCTACGCCGGGTCACTTTTCTGAGGATATGATTGGCGTTATCTCTACTGACCAGACTATTTTCGCAGGGTTCAATATCTTTATTGTTGTCGCCCTATTATTGGTTTTGCCTTTTGTAAACCGCTTTATGATGCCATCGAAAGAGGAAACAATTGTTGTTGATCCTGCGCTCCTTCAAGAAGACGTACAGGCAGCTGCACTCGAAAAAGAGGCGATGACACCTGCTGAACGCCTGGAAAACAGCCGCATCCTTTCCCTGCTGGCCGGGATTCTAGGACTTGTGTTCTTATTTTATTATTTCGCCACAAAGGGCTTTAATCTTAATCTTGATATCGTAAATTTCCTGTTCCTGTTCCTGGGCATTCTTTTCCACGGAACGCCAAAACAGTTCCTCGAAGCTGTCCTGAATGCGGTAAAAGGAGCTAGCGGCATCATTATCCAGTTCCCGTTTTATGCCGGAATCATGGGGATGATGACTGCCTCAGGGCTTGCTGCGGTGATGTCCGAAGCATTTGTCAGCATTTCAAATGATTACACGTTTCATTTCTTCGCGTTTTTAAGTGCGGGGCTTGTGAACTTCTTCGTTCCTTCAGGGGGAGGACAGTGGGCTGTTCAGGCTCCGATTATGCTTGAAGCGGCTCAATCAATGGGGGCTTCCATCCCTAAGACAGCCATGGCGGTTGCATGGGGTGATGCCTGGACCAACCTCATTCAGCCTTTCTGGGCGCTGCCGGCACTCGCCATTGCGGGGTTAAAAGCGAAAGACATCATGGGATTCTGCGTGCTGACTCTTCTGGTCAGCGGCGTGATTATTTCAATGGGCTTCTTACTTTTCTAAAAGGAAAAGAGCATGGCACCCGCCATGCTCTTCTATTATGAGCAGCAGCCTCATCGGGAGGCTTATATTCCATTATGATGATCATTTTTCATGTTATGCATATAGGACTCCATGTAGGCTCTCTCTGACTCAGATACATGCTTTTCATTTTCCTCAGGGTAAAAATCGTCAATTCCATGCTTTTTATGCCACCAGTCCACAAACATGCCTGTTCCCAGCAATACTGCACAAAAGCCCAGCAAATATAGAATCAATGTGATCACCTCTATATAGTATATCTATTTTTCAGAAAATATTGATATATCGGCCAAGCCTATTTTTCTATGAGACTACACTTTTACCGTCTCCGGCAGGTCCTGATAGCCCTCCTGATAAATGCGGCTGATGATCGATTCGATTGCGGGCTCTTCCACTGTCAGATCCTTGATATTATGCGTTTCGGTAATTTGGGCAATCAGTCCTGAAGCTGACACTTCATCCCGGTTAAACCGGATCCAGAAGCGGCTTGCTTCTTCTTTAAACACCTCACCGCCTCTAAGCTTAAGGCTGCGTGAAGATTCCTCCAGGTCCACGATGAGTGTCCTCGTTTTTCCGAAACGCTCTTTGACAACTGTGATTTCCCCGTCATACACCTTCTGCCCATGGTCGATGAGGATCATCCGCTCACAGAGCTTTTCAATATCCTCCATATCATGGGTGGTTAAAATGACGGTTATGCAGCGCTCCTTATTAATCTCTTTTATAAAAGTCCTCATCTTTTCCTTTGCGACGACATCCAGGCCAATCGTCGGCTCATCCAGAAACAGAATGGGCGGGTCATGCAGCAGGGATGCGGCAATGTCAGCCCTCATCCTTTGCCCTAAGGAGAGCTGGCGGACCGGTGTGTTCAGGAATTCATCCAGCCCCAATATCTCGGTGAAGGTGTCCATATTTTCCTTATACCGCTTATCCGGAACCTGATAGATTTCCTTCAGCAGCTCAAACGATTCGATAGTAGGCAGATCCCACCAGAGCTGCGTTCTCTGGCCGAAAACCACTCCGATATTCTTGGCATTTTCCTGTCTGTTCTCATAGGGTATGATGCCATTTACCTTCACACTTCCGGAGGTTGGAACAAGAATGCCCGTCAGCATTTTGATGGTGGTGGACTTTCCGGCTCCGTTCGGCCCGATATAGCCGACCATTTCCCCTTCATTGATCGAAAAGCTGATGTCCTTCACAGCTTCTTTTTTAATATGTTCTCTTTTTACCAGACTCTTCACAGCGCCCAGGAAGCCTGTCTCCCGCTTGGCAATCATAAAGTCCTTCATTAGATGTTCAACCTCTATAATCGGCATTTCCAGCCCTCCTATGAACCTGTACTTTTATATCGCTTTAAACCCAGCATCCAGATCGAATAAGCGATGGAAAAAAAGACGATGCCGACAAGCGGCGAGTAATACCCGATATTCTCCGGGAAAAAGGGTGTTTCTTTTTCAAGGAGCACAGCCGCGGGAAAATAGTTCACAAAGCCGAATGGAATCACAAAGGCCGTAAACCATTGGACGGCTTTCGGATAAATGACCAAAGGATAATTCGTCAGATTTCGGGCAGGAAACATGGCCACCCAGTAAAATTGCTCCGATTTCGTCGTCCAGAATGCGAGGGCAGAAATCATAACAAGCAGTCCGCCCTGGATAAGGATGCCTCCCACCACAGATAACAGCAGAAACAAACTTTTCCCAACTGTCCAATCCAGCTGCAGCCTAAAGCTGACCAAAATAAAAATGCCGATGCTGAAGATAAACTGCCCAAAAGAGGCGACATCAAATTTCATTGCCATGAAATGAAAAAAAGGATTGATTGGCCTGACAAGGAAGCGGTCAAACGTGCCGTTTAAAATGTAGGTGTCCAATCCCCTGAAATGGAAAAAGAGAATGATGCAGAACCCCCAGGATAAAACAGCGACTGCAAATAGAAACAGCATCTCGTAAAAGGTCCATGAGCCGAGTTCCTGAAACTGGTAAAGCATGATCCACATCGTGAGAGCGGTGCCTGTATAGGATGTAATGAGGCCCACAATCCTCATGACAAAAGCAAACCGGTACTGCAGCTGTGCCCTCACACCTGCTGAGATGAGCTTGAAATACAGATCGAAATATTTTACAACACTCACACTCTATCCCCCCTGTACCACTACTTTTTGGGATGCTCGATTCCAGACAAACCTTAACAGCAGATAACTGGCTGCCGCCCAGAATAATTGGACACCCAGGGAAAGCAGGATCTCACTTCCTGAGATTTTGCCTATAAAAATCGCATTTGGTATGTAATAGATTCCCTGAAACGGCAGGTAAAGAGCCATCGTTTCCAGCCAGCCCGGGAAAAACCACAGCGGGATGACGGATCCGGACAGAAGGGACATCGCGAAGTAAAAGACATCGACAATGCCGCCCGTTTCAACGAGGAAAAAGGAAAGCAGCCCGAAGGACATTTCAATGCAATAGCGGATCAGGAATCCAATAAAAGCGGATATGATAAATAACACCCAATTCTCCCATCCTGAAGGCAATGTCAAATCCATAAAAATGAACATGACCGTATATAAAGGGAGCAGCGCTGTCAGTATGTAAAAGGCCACACTGCCAAAGTCGGCAAAAAGGTAGCGGAGCGGCACATCAAACGGCCTCATTAATTCCAGGGAAATATCTCCTGTCCGGACCTTCTCCTGGATTTCCCACAGCGGAGTGCCCGCCCCATTTACTCCCGTTAAAAATTGGCTGACCACAATATACGTCAGCATGGACTCAAAGCTGACACCGCCTGCTTCTTCCCTTCCGGCATATAGTGCAGTCCAAATCGAACCCCACATCAGCAGAAAAATAAGGTTTGAGCCGAGCCGTGACCATACATCAAACCGATAAACGGCTGATCGCAGAAAGGCCTTCTTTGTGAAGGTCCAATATAAACGAAACCTGAACATCCGCACACCCGCTTTTTGATTTTTTTGATTATTTCATATTTTAACATAATATGGGAGCGAAAAAATAAGAAGTTTAAAAAGAAGGAAAACGGTGGAATTTAAGAGAAAGGGTTGGCTTTTTCAGGGGTAATGAATTAAAATAACATGTGGTTTATAAATATAAGAAAAAGGTGAATAAATTGATTGACGCATCCAGAAAGAAGCATTCTTCTTCCGATCTGATAAAATTTCTCATACCGTCCTTAATTGGAATCAGCTTATTCATGGTTCCGATCAAATATCAGGGAGATATTACGATTCCCATCGCTATTTTTTCAGGATGGATCCAAAACTTGCTTACAGATTATCTTCCTGAAATTATGACCTTTATTATTGTGATTACATTCTTGGGTACATTGCTGGCGAAGCTCGCCAAGCCTGCTTTTATCGAGAATAGCTCTTTTTTCAAGAACTTATTTGATGTTCCCTACATCTGGGCTGCAGCGAGATTTATCGGCGCTGTTTTTGCTGTTATCACCCTATTTCAAATAGGGCCAGAACAGGTCTGGTCTGAAAACACAGGAGGTCTGCTCTTAAATGACCTTCTGCCAATCCTTTTCTCAGTCTTTTTATTTGCAGGGCTTTTCCTGCCTTTGCTATTGAATTTCGGATTGCTTGAATTCTTTGGATCGCTTTTAACAAAAATCATGCGTCCGGTATTCAGGCTGCCTGGAAGGTCTTCAATTGACTGTGTAGCTTCCTGGCTTGGCGATGGCACGATTGGTGTTCTTTTGACCAGCAAGCAGTATGAAGAAGGCTATTATACGAAAAGGGAAGCCGCCATTATCGGAACGACCTTTTCTGTCGTATCCATTACCTTCAGCCTTGTGGTGATTTCGCAGGTGAATCTAGGCCATATGTTTGTGCCTTTTTATCTGACCATTACAGCGGCAGGATTCATCTGCGCCATCATCAGTCCGAGAATCTGGCCTCTGGCCAAAAAGCCTGATACGTATTATAACGGACAGGAAGCGGAGCTTGATGAGAGCATTCCTGAAGGACACACTCCATTCAGCTGGGGGCTTAAGCAGGCATTAGATAAAGCACGCACTAATCAAAGCCTGAAAGCCTTCTTCCAGGATGGCGCCAAGAACATTCTGGATATGTGGATGGGTGTTGCCCCAATTGTCATGGCTTTGGGAACCTTGGCTCTGATCGTTGCCGAATACACGCCGGTTTTCACGTATCTGGGAATGCCGTTCATTCCATTGCTTGAATTGATGCAGGTGCCCGAAGCAAGAGCAGCTTCTGAAACACTTGTAGTCGGTTTTGCCGATATGTTCCTGCCTTCCGTGATCGGGGCAAGCATTGAAAGCGAGATGACCCGCTTTATTGTCGCCGCAGTATCTGTTACCCAGCTGATTTATATGTCAGAGGTTGGCGGACTTCTGCTGGGCTCCAAGATACCTGTAACCTTCTGGGATCTTGTTATTATCTTTATACAGCGAACACTGATTACATTGCCAGTGATTGTGCTGGCTGCGCATCTTCTTTTTTAACATACGAAAAGAGGTATCCTTATGCGGGATACCTCTTTTGTATTGTTAAAAGCATTGAAAGGAACGAATTCTCCTCAAGTCTGTTCCGTAATACGTCCAGCGCCAGTTTCTCCAGCGCCAGCCGGCAACAGAGGTCCTGCCGACAAAGGTCGGGTAGAACCAGAAGCTGTTTCCGTTTTGCAGCCATACATAGGTATTGCGGAATAAGCAGCCTCTAATGGCACCAGGATCAACAGCGAACGTGCTGACCTGCTGCATTTGAGGGGTGAAGTTTGGCGGCGGAGCCGATGGCGGTCCCTCCTGTCCTCCAGGGCCTCCTCCACCACCCGGAGGTCCAAATCCGCCGCCCGGTCCACCCGGTGGCGGTCCTGGTGGTCCGAACCCTCCTCCTGGCGGAAACCCCGGAATGTTGAATCCGCCGCCTGGAAAACCAGGGATGCCGAAGCCTCCTCCTGATCCCCCGCCCGGAAAAATGCGTCCATGTTCATTTTGCTCATACATATATGGATAAAACGGATAGTTCATATAATCCATTTTGATACTCCTTTCGGGATTTAGACTTTCTCTGCAATCAGCAGCAATTCAGAGCGGACCTGCTCTTTAATCCGGTCAACCACTGAAAAGTCCATGCAGTTGACATAGATTTTTTCCAGCGTGTCCCGCTGGGTTTTTGCCCGTGCCAGATAGGATATGGCTTCGGTCATTTTATTTTTATAACGGGTGCTGATATCCTTTAGCTGTTCAGCGTAAATTTCATCTGTGCCTGAGTTGATCGTTATTTCATACATATCTACGATTTCATCGCCATCACGATTCGGAAAATATTCATGCGGAGCTGTGCTGTCAAAGATAGCGAGGCCTAGCTCACGCACAATGATCATATCCAGGCTGTGCGGATCAAACCCGCAATGATAGATTTCAATATCAAATCCACGGCTTTCAGCTTCCTTTGCCAGTTTCTTCAGCATGGTGGACTTGCCGGAACCCGGACGCCCTTTTATGAAGTATCTTTTTTGAATATCCTCTGTAAGATTCGGCACAAAATCTACCGCTCCGATTGGAGTGGCTGCCCCTAAATAACGATGCTTTACACATGGAGTCTTATTTAGTTTCATATTTCCATAGAAGGTGGAAATCAGCTTTTTCGTCAGTTCATCTGCCTTCTGGAAATTCATATTTTCTATATAGATTTTTTCCCATTCATCATGAACCCTCAGTGCTTCGGCAAACGTGTCATAAGCTGTTGCAAAGGAATTGCTGATCTGGCCCGACAGTACGGTAATTTCTTCTTTACATGCAGCCAGTGCCCTTGAATCCCAGGCGTCACCAAGATTGATATATTCTTCGACCGCGCCTGGTGCTTTCGGTTCGATCACATGCGGCGCTGTTCCATCGACAATGCCTGCTTTTAAAGAAGGAATGATGACGCCATCGAGTGATTGACTGTCAGATGAGCAATAAATATATTCCAGGTCATAGCCTTTTTCAGACAGTTCCTTCCCGATAGCTTTCATCAGGGATGATTTGCCTGTTCCCGGTCCGCCTTTTAAAATATAAAGGCGGTCAAGCCCTGCCAGGTTCGATTCGAATAAATTGTGGAATCCCCGGGCTGTATTCCCGCCGGCGAAGTATTTTAATATTTTCCCAGCCACTCCTACACTTCCTTTCGAAATGCATTTTCACCTTACAGTATGCAAAGGGAGCCGGATGGGTGAAAGCCTATGAAAAAAAGAGTGCTGAATCGTGGTGATTCAGCACTCTTGCTTCAATTATTTGATTAAATCCGCCAGTTCAGCCCCAATGGCCTTCTGCAGGTCATCCACTTTGAGCTCTATCTGCATGCCGATTTTGCCGCCGCTGACTATGATCAGCTCAAGCTCTTGTGCCTTTGCGTCGATGAAAGAGGGATATTGCTTTTTCATTCCGACCGGGGAGCAGCCACCGCGTATGTAGCCGGTGAGCTTCTGGATATCTTTGACCGGGATCATTTCCACTTTTTTTTCGCCGGCAGCTTTCGCGGCTTTTTTCAGGTCGAGCTCTTCTGTCACAGGAATGATGAACACGAAGACCTGCTTTGTGACGCCCTGGGCGACTAATGTTTTATAGACAGCTTTAGGGTCTTTGCCGATTTTTTCTGCAACCGAAACACCATCAATCTTCCCGTCCTGGCTGTCATATGTAATCAATTCATAAACTACCTTTTGAGCATCGAGCATACGCATCGCATTTGTTTTACCCTTTGCCATTGCCTGCGCCTCCAGTGGTTATTTTCCTCATTTTAGCATTTTTGGCCAGTTTCAAAAAGGCAGAGGCAAAAGAATAGCAGGATTCCCCAAAAGAGAATCCTGCTAATAGAAATTATTTCAATCGGTACACACGGGCTTCATATGGCTTAAGCGTAAATGAATCCATATCACCATGTTTTTCAACCGGATAGTTATTCAATAAAAGCTGTTCATAGGAAAGCTTATCATCTGCTTCAAAAGAGGCTTCCTCTGTTGAAAGGTTTGTAATCACAACTACCTTGTCATCATCAGATGTACGGGTATAGGCATAGATTTGCTGGTCGTCTTCAAGAAGCAAATCATATTGGCCATAAGTGAAGACTTCATTTTCTTTTTTCAGCCGAATCATCTTTTTATAGAAAGAAAGGATAGAGTCCCCGTCCTGCGATTGGATCTCCACATTGATCTCCTTATAGTTCGGATTCACCTTCATCCAAGGCTGGGCTTTAGTGAATCCTGCGTTTTCTTTAGAGGACCACTGCATTGGCGTACGGCTGTTATCACGGGAAGAAGCCCAGATGATGTCCATAATATCCTGATGGGACATGCCTTCCTCTTTCTTCAGGCGGTACAGGTTCTTCACTGCTACGTCATCATAGTCGTCAATGGAAGGGAATTGGACATTAGTCATGCCGATTTCCTGTCCCTGATAAATAAACGGCGTTCCCTGCATCAGGAAGTACATGGCACCCATAGCTGTTGCGCTTTGCTGCCAGTATTCCTTATCATTTCCCCATGTGGAAACGACACGCGGCTTATCGTGGTTCTCGATGAATAACGCGTTCCACCCATCCGCTTCCAGGCCTTTCTGCCAGCGGGTCAGAACTTTTTTCAGCTCGACAATATCAACCTCAGGGTTTGTTTCCGCGTCCCAAAGACCAAGGTGCTCAAATTGGAAAATCATATCCATCTTACCCTGCTCTTCCCCGACCCAAAGATCAGCTTCATCCACTGTAACACCGTTTGCCTCGCCGACTGTCATCACATCATAGTTCGCATAGGTGCGGTCTTTAAATTCTTTTAAGTACTCGTGAATGCCTTCCTGGTTCATATGCATATCGAAGGAAGATACATACTTTTTCTTCTTTGGGTTCGGCATATCAGGCAAGCCTGCACGCTTTTTGATATGGCTGATGGCATCAATCCGGAAGCCGTCGATTCCTTTATCCAGCCACCAGTTCACCGTAGCATATAAAGCTTCGCGGACCTCTTTATTTTCCCAGTTCAAATCAGGCTGCTTGGTGGAAAAAACATGAAGATAATACTGCTCTGTCTTCTCATCGTATTCCCATGCCGATCCGCCGAAAATACTTTCCCAGTTATTTGGCTCCTTGCCATTCTTTCCGTCTCTCCAAATATACCAGTCTCTTTTCGGGTTCTCTTTGGACTCACGGGACTCAATAAACCAAGGATGCTCATCACTTGTATGGTTCAGCACAAGATCCAGAATCAGCTTCATATCGCGCTTATGGACCTCATCCATCAGCTGATTGAAATCCTCCATCGAACCGAAATCCTCCATGATATCCTGGTAGTCTGAAATATCGTATCCATTATCATCATTAGGGGATTTGTACATTGGGCAAATCCAGATGACATCAATGCCTAACCCTTTAATATAATCCAGCCTCTGAATAATTCCCTGAAGATCGCCAATTCCATCTCCGTTTGAATCCTGGAAACTGCGGGGATAAATTTGATATCCAACTGCTTCTTTCCACCATACCTTTTTCATGTTAACACCCTCATTATATATAAATTTCTTTTCTATAATCTTCGTTTGGTGCGCAAACGTTTGCATTAAGCGGCATAAAAAAAGCTGCCTGCTTAATGCATGTGCATACTACTACAGTAAGTGTAACGCTTACAATTCAATTTTTCAATACCCTAATTAAATTAGGATTTATAGAAAAAGAAAACTTGCATATTAGCGGGTTTTCTCTGTTAATAGAAGATTTCTTATTCAGCTAAAGCACCTTTATGTTTAAGTACATTAATTCACAAAGTAAATAAACAGCAGAAACAAAAAGGATTACTCAGAACTATTGTCCATATGCAGAAAGTAAGGATGGTTTTGTTGATAAAAGCCCTTTTAAGGACATCCACCTCCTAACTATATTACGAACATCACTGGTAAAGGTTCTCAATAATTCCAGTTATTCAAGTGTTCAGAATAACTGCGCGAGTATAAAGCCCTTCTCAATATCATACAAAATTAAAGTGTTGCCAATATAATGTGTTATGGTTAAAGAATGGAACACGGATTTCCCTCCCTTTGAGATGAAAGGGAAAATAAAATAAATAAAGGAAAGTAGGGGTGAGATCACTTGAATAGCAAAATGAACCAGTTGTTTGAGGAACAAAAGAGTGTTCATGTGCTGTATTCCTATAATGGAATGAAGCAATACATTGAACAGGTGGTAAGCTTTATCCAAAATGGCGTTATGGCAGGGGATTACATTATTCTTATAGAAAATGACCGTGTCTACCCAATTATACAAAAAGAACTGAGCAGACGGTTAAATGAGGAAAAATTGAAATTTGTTCATTTTGTAAACAACTACGATTTTTATTATTCAAGTGGTAGCTACCATCCTCCTGCAATCACTGAGTATTTTACTAAAATGGTACAACCGTATGTTGAAAAGAAAATCTCATTTCGATCGTGGGCACATGTGGAGTGGTCCAGTATGAAAGATCCGCTTCATTTGATTGAGGACTTTGAGAAAATAGTAGACGAAGCTGTTAATACACTTTCTTTCCCATTAATTTGTGCGTATGAAGGAGAGAAAATGCCAGATTTCCTCAGGACTATTTTGATGGAAACTCATCCATATGTTCTATTTGAAGATAATCTCATTATCTCCGAACAATACCAGCAAATAGAGGAAGTAAAATAGCTAATCTGCCCAATTAATCTAGGAAAGCAGCCTAAAAACGAAGCCGCAGCACTCCCAGCTGCGGCTTCCAATATTGTCAGGCAGGCTCCATTTGAAGCTGATCCCGGTATGGTTTTAATGAATGATAAATAATGTTCTGCATGAATGCCTTATCCATGTCCGGCAAGAGCTTTTCAGCAAATGCCCAGGCATTTTCCTCAATTTTCAATGCTGTGAGCCGGCGTTCCTGCTCTGTTGTGCAGGCATCAAGATGGCTTGCCAATTGCTCCAGCTCCGCATCTTCTGCATGGCCTAACTCATGAGCAAACACAACGGCAAAATAATCTAAAAAACGATCAGCAGAAGCAAACAGCTGCTGGCATTGGTTCTTAATCTCTTCTGCATAAAGGGTTACTGTATGTGTTCCCATGCTGTATTTTCCGCCAGCTATACGATTTCCCGGAAAATGTTTCTCTAATTTAATGTCCGCCTGACTCCCCGACCTCTTCAGCAATTCATGAACAACAAGATCCAAGCTTTCTTTATTCAATGCAAACACCTTTCTCTATTTAAAGCTTATAGGCTATTATATGAGAAAAGTGTACAGAAATAAACCAATATATACCCTTTTATTTCGGCGACAAAACCTAAATCCCTTAATTTTTATCCTGCAGAAGCGATTTATGGATCCAGATCGCAGCCTGTGCACCCTCTCCCATCGCAATGGTTACTTGTTCCGAGTGGGCTGCCACATCGCCTGCTGCCCAAACATTTTGGACACTGGTCATTTTCGAGCGCGGATCTGTCAGGAGATGCTTATTTTCAAGCCGCTCTGCACCTAGCTGCTTTGCCAGGCCGGATTTTATCTCATTTCCGCCAAATGCAATAAATCCTCTATCCCCTGTAATTTCTTTGCCGTTTTCCAGCCTTACACCTTTAAATTTGTCATCATCTGCAAGCACTTTACCTATTGTTTCTTCCACATATTCAATATTTTCCTCTCTCATTTTCTCTAAAAATTCCTGATCTGGCACCTTTTTTTCATGGTTGATAAAAACAAGGTCATTTGTCCAGTAAGACAAGGTTAAGGCCATATTCGCACCGGCATTTCCAGAGCCAAGCACAATGGTGCGTTTATCCTTCACCTCATATCCATCACAGTCTGGACAGACATAGACCGATATGCCAAGACAAGGCATCAGTTCCGGGAATGGCGGCATCCGGTCCATGACTCCCGTTGCCAGCAAAATCCGTTTGCCGGAATATTTATTGCCGCTTTCTGCTGAAACGACAAATCCTCCTTCAGCCTTTTCAGCCTGCTCCACTTTTTCATGAACAAACTCCACTCCAAGGCTTTCGGCGTGTTTTTTCCCAAGCTCACGAAGCTCCGGGCCGCTTACACCATCAGGATAGCCTAAGATATTATGATAATTTTGGCATATCGTGGAACGCCCATCATCGGAATCCAGCACCAGCACCTTATGCTTATACCTGCCCAGCTGAATGGCAGCCTGCAGTCCCGCAATCCCTCCTCCAACAATCAGACAATCATAATTCAAAAATAACTCCTCCTTTTCGTGCCAAAAAAGGCTATACATGTAAACTACCCAGAAATTCGGTTTCCAAATACACTTCATTATTAAAATGGTTTGCTTTGTTACAGGGTAGGGGGGGGCTGATTGTGGTGTGGGAACTTCGTTTGTTGGTAAAATTCGGGGTTTGTGACTACTTTTTTCGTATTTTGGCGGAGAAGTGGTATCTATCGGGAGCTTTGATGCAGCTTCTTTCTGGTTTTATCGAATAAGAGGTATCTATTCGGGATTTTGATGCAGCTTCTTTTTGGTTTTATCGAATAAGCGGTATCTATCCAGGGCTTTGACGCTACTTCTTTCTAATTTTATCGAATAAGCGGCATCCAACCAGGGCTTTGACGCTGCTTCTTTCTGGTTTTATCGAATAATCTGAAGCTTTCCGGTTCTATCGAATAAGCGGTATCTATCACAGAATTTAACACTGTTTTTTTCCAAAAGCAGACCCTGCTCAACTGCAAAAAAGGGGAGTCTCATCACTGAAACTCCCCTCGAACTTATTTATTCATATGTGCAAGAAAGCCGCCAAGAAGAGTATCCAGATCTTCTTCGCTTTCCTCTTCAGTTTCTTCTTGCTGTTCCTGTTTAGCCTTGTCCCAATCAAAGTCAAGCAGATCATCTTCAATATCCGTCAGATCATCTTCAGATACCTGGTCTTCCTCTAAAGCCGCGGCTGCCGAATCATACTCATTCACAGCAGGCCTCGGCTCCTCCTGCAGATATAGAGCTTCATCTATATCAGAAGAGCGGCTGTTCAAGGACGCCAGCAGGGATGTTGCCCGCACCGGGTCCGTAATCAGCTGATAAATGATGCTGCCGAGCAAGGCTTCTGAGTGCTCATGCTTTAGCCAGTCGCGCTGAACCTTGCTTAGCCCCTTTGGAAGGGGAATGGTGATGGTTTCCCGGTCTTTTGATTGTGAACTGCTGACTCCCTGCATCACAAACTCGGCCATTTTGCTCGAAAAATTCCGCTTTTCGGTTTCCTTGAGCTTTTGCAGATGCTTCAGAATATGATCAGGTGTGTCAGATGGTACACGAAAGGATATGGATTGTCCTCTCTTAATTTCAGAAGAGGAAGCTTTACTCATGAAAAATCACCCTAGTTGGCTTTTACAGGTTTCTTATCCTGGTCTGCCTTATCTTTATTCGTTCTTCTTGAAAAATCAGAGATCAGCTTGTAATAAGCATTTGCCATCATCCAGATGCTTTCCTTTTCATCCTCGAAGAAGTCAATGTTATAGCCATCCAGATTATTATTTAATGTCTTCAGATAATCTTTTAGAACAATAGAACCGCCGCCGACGAAGTAGCAGATCTCCGTCTGGGAGTTTTTCTGCCACACGTTGCGGAGCAGGCGGTACTGCTTCTTCGCCAGGTCAAGCAGGATACGGTCTGTAATATCATGCACGCTTGTGCGGCTTCCCTTAACCATAATATGATTGCGGTCATTTTTCTTCGTGATGATTTCCACGACATCTGTGCGGCTGTCGAGCTCAACACCATGCTTCGAACGGATCTCTTCACGGATGGATTCAAGCGCTTCAGACACGCCAAGGTTGAAGCCCTGCGCTTTATCATCATCTACATTGCGGTTTTTAATGACAGCGATATCCGTAGATAATCCGCCGATATCCTGGATTAAAATACGCTTATCAATTAAATCCTTATTAATGATGTTTAAGTTATTATCCATTACAAGGTTGATATAAGCAGCAAATCCTTCAGGATAAACCTTGATTTCTTCAAACTTGATATTAACTTTTTGCCCCTGGTACTTCGGTGTTACAAGGAACTCAACCTGATGGACAGAGCCCAGCAGCTTGGAACGGTAACCCGCATCCTTGCCTTCCTTTACTTCACGAAGCGGAAGTCCTGTGCCCAGTGTGTAGTTTGCATCGATCACATTACCTGACTTTTTAAAGCCAGTGGAACCGCCGTTTTGTACAGCATCCAGTGCCAAAGCAGTGAAAAGCATAACCAATGTCTGATCTTCTTCGGATTTGCTGCTGCCTGGATCCAGTTCAGTAGCATTATCGCTTTTTGTTGCCAGGTGACCTACACGGTAAATCGTATTGTTTTCCTTCAGGGCAGGGGAGTGAACTCTAATATGTATGCCTTCAAGCGGATTTTTGCTGTCAAGTTCTTCAATCCCGATAACCGGCCGGTCCTCAACATCTCTCGCTATTACATTCGGTATGTTTAATTCTGAATCCAATTTCCCAAAGATTGCTTTAATAGAATCGTTTCCTACGTCAACTGCTGCAATTCGTGAATTCGTCAAATCATTCAATCCTTTCATTCTCCATAATATAGAGCTGCTATTTTAAGAGTAATTCAGATTGAGAGATTAATCAATGCGAGGAAACAAAAAGTAATCAAAGCGTAAAAACGTAAACAAAATGTAAACATCTACCTTCATTGTATACACTTTCCGTATACATGTAAACAAAAGTGCACACATCCTTATATACCAACATGCACACCGATTTGTATACTTGTTTACATTTTTGAATACATTTGTAAACATTATTGTATACATGTAATCAAATTTGTTTACAAACAGATTCCCTTGGTGTTTTTCTTAAAATTTGATAGTTTATGAGATAAAATAATATCCTTATCTTCTCTAAGTGAAAAGCAACTGAATTGGATAATATTAAAAAATTTAGAAAATATACTAAATTAATCTACTTTCTTGGTAAAAACTCCTATAAAATAGGAGTATAACAATAGGAAAAGGAGTTCAGAAAGATGCAAGGCTCCAGAATATTTATGGTTTCGCTTTTTATCATTTCCGTGTGCACTGCTGTTTTCTCAGAGGGAATCAGTGTCGAGAGCTCTGTATATATAAAAGCGCTGGGTATATACCTGCTGTTTGCATGCCTGTATTATCATTTGCGGATTATCAGCAGAAATGGAAATACATCGATCGATTATGGGATTAATTACAGTCTTTCCATTGGACTGTTTACAGGGCCATTAGGTCTGTTGATTTTTGAAGTCATCTACCGTTTTTGCGTCTATTTTTATAAAAAGCATACAAAAACAGAGGATCCTGATGAATTTTTCCATACTTTCTATAATATTGGTTCCTTTGTGATGAGCAACTCCATTGCGTTCTATTTGTTCCATTTGTTATCTCCCCTCTTTAAGGGTGTGCCATTCGGTTTTTGGGTTGTCATGCTGATGCTGATCACCGTAACCTCATTGCTTTCGGATCTATTCCTGATTACTGTTTTTAAACTGACAGGAGATATTAAAACGAAGGTAGAAGCGATTGACTTTATCAAAACAAGAAGTGTGCTGGATATGGGGAAGATTGCCTTCACGAACGGCCTTTTGCTGTTATTCCTGAAGGAGGGAAAATGGGAAATGCTCATAAGCCTGTTTATCCTTAACTACCTTGTGAGCCGCTCGTTTCTGTCGAAATCACAGATGCTGCAGAATAAAATCGAGCGTGATAAGTTTGAGCAAATGGCCTATACTGACTTTCTGACTGGTGTGTTTAACCGTGCCTATATGGATAAAAAGATGACGGAGCTTAATCAATCAGGTGAAAGCCTTGGTATAGTTGTAGCTGACATTGACAAATTCAAAAGGATAAATGACAGCTATAATCACGCGGTTGGCGACCAGGCAATCAGGCACTTTGCCGATACTTTAAAAAGCTACCTCTCCAAAGATGATTACTTATTCAGGAGCGGAGGAGAAGAGTTTACGATTATTATGAGATTCAGAACATATGAAGAGTGCCTGAATTTAGCTCAGAAAATTCGCAAAGGCGTTGAAAACAGCCCTTTTCAAGCTGATTTTAAAGAGGAGTCCATTTCTATTTCCTACACTGCATCATTTGGCCTTTTTTACTATACAGTGAACGATCTGCTTTCTATTGAAAAAGCTTATGTTTATGCAGATCAACTCCTTCTCCAGTCCAAGGAAATGGGTAAAAACAGGCTATCCAGCAGGGAAGAGCCTGCCTATCCGCACAGACCTCCAGAAGCAGTTCTGACAAACGCATAAGATATTCGCAGCCGCCGGTTTGGGCGGCTTTTTTTTGGGTATAATACATTTGTTTTTTATAAAATTAATAATACTATCATTATTCTGAAAAAATAAACTTTGAATGAATTCTCTGAGAAAATCTATTTATTCCTCCTTTGAAGCCAATAATAACCATCGTTACATAAAATTTTTTTTGACAATTAGCAGCTATGAAAGATATCATAGAATAGCTAAAAGGAGGATGAAACATGTCAGATTTTAATAGGCAGAAAATTGTTGAAAGTGTGCCTCAAAAAGGTTTCTTCGGACATCCTAAAGGCTTGTTCACACTTTTCTTCACCGAATTTTGGGAGCGCTTTTCTTACTATGGAATGAGAGCAATCCTTGTTTTCTATATGTACTACGAGGTTTCAAAAGGCGGATTAGGCCTCGATGAGCCAACAGCTTTAGCAATCATGTCCATTTATGGGTCATTGGTGTATATGTCAGGAATCATCGGCGGATGGATAGCTGACAGATTACTTGGAACATCCAGAGCGGTATTCTATGGCGGAATTTTAATCATGCTCGGCCATATTGCCCTTTCCATTCCTGGAAGCCTGGCTATGTTCTTTGTTTCCATGGTTTTGATTGTTTTAGGTACTGGTTTATTGAAGCCGAATGTATCGAGCGTCGTTGGGGACATTTACAGTCCTGAAGATAACCGCCGCGATGCCGGTTTCAGTATTTTCTATATGGGCATCAACCTTGGCGGATTCCTTGCGCCGTTAATTGTCGGAACAGTTGGAATGAAATATAATTTCCATCTTGGTTTCGCCATTGCAGCCGTTGGTATGTTCTTTGGCTTATTGGTGTTTATCTTTACGAAAAAGAAAAATCTTGGATTAGCAGGAACTTATATTTCTAATCCATTATCTGCAAATGAAAAGAAAACAGTTTATACAAGAATCGGCCTGGGTGCTGTTATTATTGCGATTTTAGTTGCTGTCGGCATCCCAACTGGTCTTTTAACATTTGATTCCTTTATTGCACTTGTTGGTATTCTGGGTATCGGCCTCCCGATTATTTACTTTACGATGATGTATCGCAGCCCGAAGACAACCGAAGTGGAACGTTCACGCATCATTGCGTATATTCCATTATTCATTGCATCTGTTATGTTCTGGGCGATCCAGGAGCAGGGCTCAACAATTCTTGCGAATTATGCGGACAAGCGTACACAGCTTGAGTTTATGGGACTTGATATATCACCGGCATGGTTCCAGTCTCTTAACCCATTATTTATTATTTTCTTCGCGCCAGTATTTGCGTGGCTGTGGGTGAAGCTTGGCGACCGCCAGCCTTCAGTGCCGCAGAAATTCTCACTGGGTCTATTGTTTGCCGGTTTATCTTTCATTGTGATTCTGCTTCCTGCTTACCTTGGCGGAACAGATTCTCTAGTAAGCCCATTATGGCTGGTTCTTAGCTACTTCATTGTTGTTCTTGGAGAGCTTTGCTTATCACCTGTTGGACTTTCAGCCACAACCAAATTAGCGCCTGCTGCGTTCTCCGCACAAACGATGAGCCTTTGGTTCCTATCAAATGCGGCAGCACAGGCAATCAATGCACAGATTGTTAAATTCTACACACCTGAAACGGAAATGACGTATTTCGGAGTAATTGGTGCAGTAGCGATCCTGCTATCCATCATCTTATTCTTATTGAGTCCTAAGATTCAAGGATTTATGAAGGGTGTACGTTAATTTTGGAAAAGGAAAAGCCAGAAGAGTCAAGCTCTTCTGGCTTTTTTTGTGCTTGTTTCCCGAAATATGTTTGGCCGGTAAATTCGCCAATTTGGCCGGTATTTTCTTAAAATCGGCCGGTAAATCCTCTATTTAGACCGGTAAATGCTTCAGATTGGCCGGTAAACCGCTGCCATCAGCCTCTCCATTCCGCAAGCATCGGCCCCTCTTCACCATAAACAGGGTCCATCTGCGGAATCGGGACATTTTTAATTTCTTCAAGTGCCTGTACACGGTCTGATGGGTCTCTTTTCTTCATATTCGGGCTTGTCCCGCCGGGATAGGCACCCACGACTTCGAAGTCCGGGCTGCTTTCAATCTTCTTATGCCCTGTGCCTGCAGGAAGGAGAATGATGTCGCCCTGGCTGATTTCGAGGCGTTCGCCCTGATCGCCACCGATAAGGACGGTTGCCTGTCCCGCTTTGACCCCCAGTACTTCGTGAGTGTTGGAGTGATAATGGTGGTAATCATACACTCCGCCCGTCCAGCTTCCTGTCCATTGGTGTCTGTTGAAAGCAGCCTCAATTTCGCCGGGCTGTTCCTTAAAAACTGCCTTGTATATGATGACCGGGAGACCTTGATTGTTGGGTATTTGCCCATCATCTTTCAGCAGAATGGTTTGAATCCCGCTATTCATTCAATCCGCTCCTTTCACATCAAAAACTGCTTTGCTTAAACGTATCTCCGCCTTTGATGGTTCCGTTCTGGAATCCTTTGTGAAACCATGACTTCCTTTGCTCTGACGTGCCATGTGTAAAGCTTTCCGGCACGACATAGCCCTGCGCGCGTTTTTGAAGAGTGTCGTCCCCTACTGCCGTGGCTGCATTAAGGGCCTCTTCCAGATCGCCTTCCTCTAAATATCCCATTCCCTGGGCATGGTGAGCCCAAACGCCTGAATAATAGTCGGCCTGCAATTCAAACCGGACGAGATATTTATTAAATTTCTCTTCACTCATTTTCTGGCGGAGCGGCATGATTTCTTCGGTTGTCCCCAGAAGTGTCTGCACATGGTGCCCAACCTCATGGGCGATAACATAAGCCATGGCAAAATCTCCTGGTGCCTGGAATTTCCTTTGCAGTTCATCGTAAAAGCTTAAATCGATATACAGTTTTTGGTCGCCCGGGCAATAGAAGGGTCCCACTGAAGAGGAAGCTGCCCCGCAGGCAGACTGTACGCTGCCTGAGTATAAAACAAGGGTTGGCTCTTTATACTGCAGACCCTGCTCTTCGAATAGTTCCGTCCAGACCTCTTCTGTATCCGCCAGCACAACTGAGACAAAATCAGCAAGCTCTTTTTCATGCTCTGACTCTTCATATGGCACAGATGTACCAGAATCTGATCCGGCCATATTGCCTAACAGCTCACCCGGATCACCCCCGAGGAAGGTAAATAACAATACTATAATAATTCCGCCAAGGCCGCCGCCGATCAGGGTTTTCCCCCCGCCTCCCATGCCTCTCCGGTCTTCCACGTTCGAACTCGCTCTTCTGCCTTTCCACTTCATGATTCAGCCTCCTAATGAAACATCACTTTCATTAGTGTATACCCGAAATAAAGCGATTTATTAACTTATCAGAAACAAAAAAATAAGTGCCTGCTGCTAAAACAGGCACCTTGAGATCCTATCATTTTTTTACCGCGCCAGCCGGATCATAGAGGCTCAGGTCAATATCAACCTCCTGTCCGAGAGCAAGCCTGGCCAGCTGGGCGCCCAGAAACGGCCCTGCAGTGAGCCCTGAGGCTCCAAGCCCATTTGCTATGTAAAGACCTTTGAGACCCGGAATTTGGCCTATTATGGGCAGAAATCCGGGTGTATAGGGACGGAATCCCACCCGTGCTTCTGTAAACGTTCCATCCGATAATCCCGGGGCGATTGCTAAAGCTTTTTCAAAAATATCATTCAGACCGCCTGCAGTTACTCTTAAATCGTACCACATGTCATCTTCATGGGTGGCGCCAATGACGATGCGTCCTCCCTCAAAAGCCAGAATGTATTGATTGTTTGGAGGCATGACAACCGGCCAGCCCGCGGTATCTTCCCCTTCAAGCTGAAGATGGACGATTTGCGCTTTTTGCGGCTTCACATCCAGTTGGATTCCAAGCGGCTCAAAAAGCTCTGCTGCCCACGCTCCGGCCGCTGCAATCACACTTTCCGCTTCATATTGCTTTCCGCTGGCTTTAACAGCTGTAATCTCATCTCCCTGGCACACAAGTTCTGCAGAGCCCTGCACCACTTCCGCACCATGCTTTTCAGCTGCCCGCAGCAGCGCATCCCTCAGTGCGCGGCCATTGACGCGCGCCGCACCGCTTACATGGACAGAGGCATATTCCTTAGCCAATGGGGGAAACAGCTGGGATGTCTGTTCCGGAGACAGATGTGTAATCTCCCCCATTTCAGGAGCATCTCCGCGCCTTTTCATGGCCCGTTCTTCCATATTTTCCAGCTTTGCAGGATCGGTATGAAGGCTGACGGCTCCTGCCTGCTGATAGCCGGTCTCTGTCTCGCCGTCTTTTTCAAGCTCCCTGATCAGTTTCTGATAATAGGCCGCTCCCCCTTTGGCGAGCGCATACCACGCCTTATTCCGCCGCTGGGACAGCCAGGGGCATATAATTCCGGCCGCTGCATCGGTTGCCTGCCCCGGATCTTTGCGGTCGATAACGGTGACTTTAGCACCTGCCTTAGCCAAATGGTAGGCAGCAGAAGCTCCCAGAATTCCTGCACCAATTACGATATGACTTTTCATAATGACTCCTTTTTGCGATCTGGTTTGCCACTTATTCTACAAGAGTTTGGGGAAAGGTTCAAAAAGAGGGGTAGTTTTTTTGGTTCCTGGACGAGTGTTTTAAACTAAAAACTGCATGACAGGCGCAACACCCATCATGCAGTTTCATTAAAACGGCTTATTCGGTTCATAGGTTGGCTGCTGGTTTTGTGCCTGATACTGCTGGCTTTTGGCTGCCGCATCCTGGACGTTTTCTTCAAGAGCAAATTCGGTGTCCATTCCTTTTTTGAATTGGTCAGCCTGGTTTTGGGCTGATACGATTTGCTGTTCTTCTGTTACTTTATTCGGCTGCTTTGGCATCTCTATCTCTCCTTTAATTTAGAAGTATAGCTATAGATTTTCCAAAGCTTCAGGCACTATTCACCTTTTTACAGATCCACCTTCGTTCCGACGCCTTCAAGAATTGCTTTTTCATAAACCGCTGCTGCCACAGCGAGGTCAAAATAGGCAATCCCGACTGATTTGAAAAAGGTAATCTCTTCATCGTTTTCTCGGCCAGCAATCATTCCGGATGATAATGGTCCGATTTCGCCATGCAGGTCCGAAAAGCTCCAGATGCCTTCGGCGGCAGGAACAATAAAATCACCGGCTTCATCTTTGACTCCTTCTATGGTGTCCACGACGATTTTAGAACTTCGCAGCAGCGTCTCTGCGTCAACTTCCTGCATATGCGGAAGATAGGAGCCTACCCCGTTTATATGCGTCCCCTGCTGGAGGGCCTTTCCAGAGAACACAGGCTTTTCCGAGCGGGTGCTGCAGATGACAATATCCGCCCGGGAAACAGCTTCATCCGCATTTTCCAGGATAGTCACCCCACAATTAAACTCCTTAAACTTGTCAGCAAACTCATGTGCCTTTGCAGCCGTCCGGTTGTAAAGGAAAATTCCCTCTATTTCGCGAACCTCCAAAACAGCCTGAAGCTGTTCTTCAGCCATTGCCCCGCAGCCAATTACGGCCACAGTTCTTGCCGATTTTTTCGCGAGATGCTTAGTGGCAATTCCGCTCACCGCCCCGGTCCGGAGCCTTGTCAGGTACGAGGCATTCATGCATGCCAGGTGTTCCCCTGTTTCCGTATCACTTAATAATATGACTCCCTGAGTGGTTTTTTTGCCGACCGCAGGGTTCTCAGGAAAAATGGTGACCACCTTCACAGCCGTTTTTCCGATTGGCGGCAGGGCACTCGGCATATAAAGGGCTGAAGCTTTTTTCTCCGGAAAATCAAGCACGGTTCTATGCGGATTCTGGATTTTCCCTTCCTGATTATGTACCAGTGCGTTTTCAAGATCTTTAATGGCTGATTCCATCGTATAGATGGATTTGATTTCTTTTTCAGATAATAAAAGCATGAACTCTACCTTTCTAAGCTTTATGATTGGTTTGTCCGAAGCCTGTATGGAAAGCATCATCTCCTGGGAGATCAGAATCCAGGTCCTGATTGCTGCGGTCGCGGACGGATGAAATCGCAATTAAAGATATGGCGGCAGCAAGCATGATGTATAAGGCTACAGGAACATAGGAATTATCATAGGCATTCAGCAGGGCTGTTGCCACAAGAGGAGCTGTTCCTCCTGCCAGCGCTGCCCCTATTTGATAGCCCAGGGTGATGCCGGTATAGCGGACATTCGACTTAAATATTTCAGAAAACATCGTTCCAAGTACAGCGGTGATTGGTGCCCAGATGATGCCGAGACCCAATATCGTGGCCACAACCAGCAGAACGGCCGAACCCTGGTGAAGAAGCCAGAAGTACGGAAAGGCATAAAGCATCATCAGGACCGTTCCGCCGACATAAAGCTTTTTTCGGCCAATTTTGTCAGACAGTTTTCCCATAATCGGGATCAAAATAGTAGTAATAACCGTTGCAATCGTAACGGCATTCAATGTAACCGTACGCGAGAAGCCAAGCTGTGTTGTCGCATAGGAAACAATAAAGGTCCCGAAGATATAAAATGGTGCGGTCTCGACCACTTTTGCACCGACTGCAATCAATACTTCCTTCCAATGGCTGCGCATCGTTTCCACAAATGGAATCTTGGCAATTTCCCCTTTTTCCTGGGCCTTTTTAAAGGATGGAGTCTCATCAATGCCTTTGCGGATCCATAAGCCAAAAAAGACAAGCAGGGCACTTAGAATGAACGGTACGCGCCATCCCCATGATAAAAAAGCTTCCTCCGGCAATAATGTCATAATAGATAAAGCGAGTGTTCCGAGGAGCATTCCGATAGTGACACCCATTTGCGGAATGCTTCCAAAAAAGCCGCGCCGATTTTTTGGAGCATATTCAACAGCAAGCAGCAGTGCACCGCCCCATTCTCCTCCAAGTCCAATTCCTTGTATTAAGCGTAAAAGAATCAGCAGAATCGGTGCTGCCGCGCCTATATTATCGTAGGTAGGCAAAAAGCCCATGAGGACTGTTGCACCGCCCATAAGGGATAATGTGAGGACAAGTGTCTTCTTTCTGCCGATTTTATCCCCTATGTGGCTGAAAATAACCCCGCCCAGCGGACGGATGAAGAAAGCAAGTGCGAAAGAGGCATACGCCAGCATCAAGCCGACAGCCGGATCATCACTGTGAAAAAACATTTGATTAAATACAAGTGCAGCAACCGTTCCGTATAAAAAATAATCAAACCATTCGATGGAACTTCCGATCAGGCTTGCAATCAGGACTTTCTTTTCTAATTTCTTTTCCATTCCATTTCCCCCTCTCTTAACTGTAAAAATGTACAAGTTTATCATAGTTTATATTATTTTGATATTTCAATATATTTTTAAAATTGGATAATAAATAGAACTTATTTACCTGTCCAATCCCTAAGGTGAAAGTAGGGGAATGTTTTTGTTATAATCATAATACTTAGATGGAATTTGACTTTAACTGGAGTGAACATGTTGAATACTAAAAAAGCACTGCCTCTTTTATTCGCCGTTATGTTTCTTGTGATGGTTGGGTTTGGAATCATTATTCCTGTCATCCCCTTTTATGCGGAGGAATTAGGGGCATCACCCACTGAACTGGGCCTGTTAATGGCCGTATATTCGCTGATGCAGCTGCTGTTTGCGCCTATGTGGGGGCGCGTTTCCGATAAAATCGGACGCAAGCCTGTCATTATGATCGGAATTTTTGGCCTTGGATTGTCTTTTTTCATGATGGCCCTGTCCACTGAGCTGTGGATGCTGTTTGCAGCCAGAATTATCGGCGGCTTTCTGTCGTCTGCCAATATGCCGACGGTCATGGCTTATGTAGCGGATATTACATCTGAAGAAGACCGCGGAAAAGGGATGGGCATCATTGGTGCTGCAGTGGGCTTAGGCTTTATTTTCGGCCCTGCGATAGGCGGCATCTTTTCCCGGGAAAGTTTGAACCTTCCTTTCTACGCGGCAGGAACTTCTTCGTTTATCACATTCTTCCTTGTCATGCTTGTGCTGAAGGAGTCTCTGTCACCGGAGCAGCGCAGCCAGGGAACAGCTAAGCGTCCGGGTCTGATGACCGCTTTAAGAGGAAACACTGGCATTTTGTTTATCCTTCAGCTGTTTGTTTCACTGTCACTGGCAGGACTGGAAGCAACCTTCGCTTATTTTGCGGCTGAAAAAGCAGGTCTTGGCACCGTTGAGCTGGGCTATATTTTTATGATTATGGGATTTGGAGGAGCCCTTGTGCAGGGCGGTCTGGTAGGACGAATGACGAAAAAGTATGGAGAAGGGGCTGTGATTCAGCTGGGGATCATCGTCTCCGCCATTGGCTTTGGACTGATTCTCCTGGTTGACAGTTTTACGACTGCGGCGATTTTCCTGACGATTTTCGGCATAGGGAACGGATTTATCCGTCCGAGTGTTTCTTCCCTGCTGACAAAGACATCTCAAACTGGACACGGCAGCACGACTGGCCTGCTGTCATCATTCGATTCCCTGGGACGCATTATCGGCCCGCCGCTCGGAGGATGGCTGTTCACCATCAGCATCGGTGCTCCGTACCTGACGGGAATCCTGCTTTCCGGTTTGGCATTCATAATGTATCGTGTGTATTCTGCCAAGGTGAACAGAACCCGTTCGATTACACCTTAAAAAAGGAGGCTCATTTTGCCTCCTTTTTCTACTTTTTCAGGATCACCTGGATGACGTGTCCCGTTCCTGTATGGCCTTTTCCTTCCACTCTCTCCTGTTCGCCATAAAAGAAATGAAGGACCTTATAACCCTGAATCCATTGAAGAATATCTGCAGGATGATAGACCATGTCGACACTTTTTGGCCCGCCTGTACCATAGCTGAGCTGATCCTCTGAATAAACCTCAAGCATGACAATTCCACCCGGCTTGACAACGGAAACCAGCTTATCGAAAACGGTTTTTTGGTCTTTTTTCAGAAAATGGCCGAAAACCATTATGGAAGCGTCATATTCTTCGGATGGCACAGAATCATGAATCAGGTCCTTCTGCCCTGTTTCCACTCTGACTTGATGGCGCTCAGCCAGCTGCTTTGTTTTGTCCAACCCGCTTTGCGTATAATCCCATGCTGTTACATCATGCCCCTGCCTGGCAAGGAATACAGCATTTCGGCCCTCCCCCTCGGCAAAGGCAACAATACGTTTGCGCCCTTCAAGCCGCCACGCCTGCTCCCTGATAAATTCGTTGGGCTCTTCGCCATATAAATAGCCTTCTTGAGAAAACTTTTCTTCCCATAAATTTGCCAATCTAACCACTCCTTTTCCCATAAGGTATTCTAGGAGTGGTTCTGGAAATCCTATTATATAATGAAAAAAATGCCAGCAAGAGGAGGATGACAATGAAAGAGCTGACAGCGATGGAAGAGGTGCAGCAGTTTATCCAAAGCACGGAGCTCGGCCTTATTTACGTGCTGCATGACAGCTGAAGTGTCTGTCATGGCCTGCTTCCTCAGGTTGAGGAAGTGTTAAAGGATTACCCCCGTATCGAAGCACGGCTTGTGAATGCAGGCAAGGTAACCGAAATTGCCGGGTATCTGATGGCCTTTACAGTTCCTGTGATTGCCTTATATCTGGATGGAAGAGAAGTATTAAGGGAAGCCCGGTTCATTCCTGTTGAGAAGCTTCGTGATAATTTGAAAAGGATTTATGAAGGGGTTTTTGATGAGTAAAACAGGACTGGCGGTGCTTCCGCCAGTCCTGCCCGTTTAAAATTAGTTGCTGCTCTCATCCGTATCATCGTTGTAGGTGCCGGCAGTCTGCTCCGCATTAAATGTCCAATTGACTTCGAGCGTATCACCCTGGAACTGGTTTTGGTCTTGTCCATTGTCCACAAACTCAAACAGAACAAAGATTTTTTCCTTTTCACCAGCTGGAATGCCGTCCGGTTTCGGATTGCCCGATATATTAAGTTCCGTCAGGTCCGGCTGCTGGCTTTGCAGCTCATACAGAGTTGTTTCTACAACAGCGTTTGTTGCACTGCTTGTATTGTACATAATCGTTACTTTAATATGTTTGGCAAAGTCATCTGTATTATCCCCTTTTGCATCAGCCACATTGTAATGGGTGTTCAGAAGGACTTTATGAATATCTAATGTACCATTGTTTTCCAGTGTAAATTCACGGTAAACTTCATCGCCTGGTTTAATGTTGTCGATATTCACAACCGCGCTTGGGTTCATTCCTAAATCCAATGTTCCCGAAGCAAACGTATTCTGCGTGTCAACTGTATCACTAAAATAGGCAAAGGTTCCCCCGCCGATTAATGACAGCCCCATTGCTGCACTCAAAACACCCTGACTGATCTTCTTTGTAAAACTCATCCTTACATTCCCCCTAGTTTAGTAATAGATAATTTATTAAACTCTTATGTACGTTTGCAGATACATAGGAGATCTAACCACTTATGCTTGACTTGATTCAATCTCCCTTTTTGCTCCAATAATAGTGCTGATGGCGGAAATTAATAACAATACTCCCGGCACAATCAATAAAAGGGCAGATCCTGTCTTTGAACTCGCAAAATTCAGCGCATACCCGGCGTATGGTATGGAAAAACCGTAATACTTGCCAACCACATTATGAGGATACACAGTCCATGGATCTTCACCATCGTTGTTATCTCCTTTAGTCTTGAATGCTGCTTGTCCATTGTGTTCCTGTACCCCGGTAATTCTATGGGTAATTAACTTCTCTTCCATGCGGAAAGTTATAACATCCCCTTTTTTATATGAAGATTGGTTATCACTTAATTTAATTGCAATCACCGAACCTGTTTGAAAGGTTGGCTCCATGGATCCTGAGAGAACCGCTTTGAACTGATGCCCAAGCAGCGATGGCTCCCCTCCTGAAATTCTGGATGAAAGAACCACAAATGCAATCAGGCCAATTCCTAGCATGAAAAGAGCTACCGTTATATTACTCACTATTTTCAAGAGTTTTTTCTTCATCGCTCACCAGCTCCTGGTCTTTATTCTCTATGGATGCTTCTTCTGAAGTATCTTGATTGCCTGGTGCGTGCACGCCAGGCAGAGACTCATCAAGAGTTGTGTTCTGATCCTTTTCTTCCTCCATTTCAACAGGTTTTTCCTGGCTTAATTCTGCGCCTGAATCAGAAGGCGAGTCCTGTTCAACTGGCTTGTCTGCTGCCCGAGCCTTTTCTTCCTCATCTAACTCATTCATCCTCTGCCGGATGGCGCTGCCTGCCTCTTTTATCCTCTGAATATCAACTTCTGCCATTACTTCACTCAGCAATAGATCAGCATGCTGATATCCTTCATGAATATAAGCGAAAGAAGGATCCCCGGTATGGCTGCTTTTGGCCTGCTGTTCGTATGCGTACAGCTCATCAGCAATACTGTCCAGCCTGTCCATTTGTTTCTTTAGCTGCCCTTCCAATTCTGCCAGCTGATGCAGTCTTTCTTGTAATTCCTGCTGCGACTCTGTATTCCAGGAAATCTCCATGGCCCGCTTATAGTTCTGTCTCATGCTGCCGGCGATCCCGTCGGCATGGTTCTGGAGATTTTGAATCGTTTCCGGAAAGACGAATGCAGAAGTTATCGTAATTGGCTCCATTTCTGCCTGGCTTGAAAATAAAGCTTCTGTTTCCCCGACAACCAGATGCCCGGCATAAAAAGACAAGCAGCATAAGCATGGAAGAATGATTCGCTTTGGCATGGACTTTTTCAATTGGGCTCCTCCTTCCTGTCCATCTGGGACTCATTATACAAAATTTTCAGAAGTTTTAAATTGGGTTAATTACTGGTTAAAAACGTGTCGATATTTGTCCATTTTCGGTTTTTTTTGTTAACAGGCACGATAAATCTATGAAAAATTAAACCAATACCAGATTTCCTGAAATAGATTGATTTCACCAATAATTTTCTTAATAATACGAATTGTCACACTTTATAAACTTGGTTGAAGGAGAGGGTTTTATGAAAAAGAAGAGTCAAAAGAAAAAGATAAGTAGGAAAGGAACCATACCAGCTGTACTAGCCTTATCTGTAGCATTTGGAGGGCTTTTGCCAACATCATCCGCATTAGCTGCAGAGACAGCTAACACGGCAACTGTGCTATTCCAGGCAGAAGGATTAAGCAAGCATGAAGTGGTAAAAGCGTATCTGCAATCACAGGTTCAGGCCCCAACAGTGAAGCTTGCAGATCCCGGGGAGCAATTTAAAATTGTGAGCGAACAGGAAGATTCTGAAACAGGTACATACCATGTGCGTACTGTTGAGCAATATAAAGGAATCCCTATTTACGGTTCTGGACAAACTGTTGCACTGGACTCCAGCCATAACGTATATGCTTCTCTTGGCAAAGTCACTCAAAACCTGGCCCGCTCCATTATTCCAACTGAGGCATCCATTTCAGAAGATGAAGCGGTCAGCATTGTAAAGGGACAGGTTGAATCACAGATCGGTGAAGTAAAAAATTATGATGGTGTAAAATCCCAATTATTGATTTACCCGCATAAAGGAAAATACTATCTCGCTTATCTGGTTAAAGCCTCCACTTCCTTTCCGGAGCCTGGCTACTTCCATTACTTTGTAGATGCAACGAGTGGAGAAGTCATTGAAAGTTTCAATAAAATCCACACGGTCGATGAAGAGACACTTACCCCGATTACGGGAAGAGGCCTGGATGTGCATGGCAATCTGCTGTCATTTAATGCGGCAAAAGATATGGAGACAGGAACGAGCTATCTGTATGGACCTTCTGTTTGGTCGACTACATCGGTTCCAATGGCCACATTTAACGCTAAAGCTTTTGATCCGCTTTTATTTAACCTGGGCAGTGTCTTATTCGGATTTACAGGATATGAAGTAACAACAAAAAGCGGAAGCAACTTTTTCCATGATCCTGCTGCCATTTCAGCACACTACAACTCGGATAAAGTAAACCGATACTATCAAATTATTCATAAGCGAAACAGCTTGGATAATAATGGAATGAAATTAATCAGCACCGCTCACATAGGCACAAAGTGGAATAACGCAGCCTGGAATGGAGTTCAAATGATGTACGGGGACGGGGACGGCATTAAATTCAGCTCACTTTCAGGCGGACTGGATGTAGCCGGACACGAAATGACTCACGGTGTGATTGAACACACAGCTGACCTCGTTTACGAAGGTGAATCTGGAGCAATCAATGAATCATTAGCCGATATCCTGGGGAATTTGGCAGAGATTTATACGACCAAAGAAGTGGAATGGGAGCTGGGAGAAGATATCACTACCCCGAATATTCCAGGTGACGGCGGGCTTCGCTCCATGAGTGATCCAGCTTCTAAAAAGACAAGCTTAATGCCTTCAGGACACTATCCGGATCATTATGATGACCGCTATCTGGGTACAGAGGATAAAGGCGGCGTTCATATCAACAGCGGAATTAACAACAAGGCAGCCTACTTAATCAGTCAGGGCGGCACAAACAATGACATAACCATAAAGGGCATAGGCACGTCAAAAACAGAAAAAATCTATTACCGTGCACTCACTCTGTATCTAACACCTTCTTCCGGATTCCATGATATGAGGGAAGCAGCCATCAGCGCTGCACGTGATCTGTATCCGGATAAAAATGGTGCTCCATCTGCAGAGACGCAAGCCGTTATGGATGCCTATACTTCTGTAGGCGTTAACTAAGAAACAAAGCCAAAAGCCATGAACCTGTTTGAATGGGTCATGGCTTTTCTTTTTTAACGAGGTCATTCACACGCAATCGATTCTATAAAGATATTTGAAACCTGAACAGCCTTCTCATATTGCTCCGTCTCCACATAATATTGGTACAATTGCTTGCCAAACCGGTTGGTAAACATAGCATTGCTGATTGAAAGGAAATAAGGAAGTGCCTCGTGTTCTATATATCTGTAATATTGCTCACTCTGTTCTTCAATCCGCAGAATAAGGAGCTTGAATATGATTTTGTAAAACCTGTTCTCCAAATTCTTTGTCATAGACATTCCTTCGCGGGCTCTTTTCAGCAGCACTGCTTTTCGCAATAGCTTCCCTTCCAGACAGGCATTAATATAATTTTGCAGCCTCTGAAGATACAGAGCAGATGGCTTAGCCACCAGGCCAAGGGCCTCCTCTAATACTGTTTGCGCCTTCCGGTATTCCTTCCTTCTCCAATACTCATAGCCTAAGTTGTTTAACAGCAAAGACTTTTTATTAGGCAAATTCAGCAGGTCACAATTACGGATTAATCTCTGATAAGATTTCTCCAGCTCGTTGAAATCCGCCTGTAAATCATTGCCCTCCTGTGCGAGCATAAGGGACTCTGCCGTAATCGCACCGATGTAGTTATCCGTTTCCCTGAAGTGTACAAGAGCCTTATTTGCATAGGCATAAGCCGCTATCTTAGAATTGGTCCAATAATAGGCGGCCGCCAAGTGGTAATAGTATTCGTGATTCCCGTATTCCTCCATGTTTATATCCTTCAAAAATTCAATCGCTTTGTGATAATTCCCGGCCTTTGAATCCCGGTATCTTAAGATATAATAGATTCCCCAGGCATGCTTAAGCATATTTTGCTCATAGGCTTGAAGATTAGGATAGTCATTCTGTATATGAATCAAAATCCCTTCCGCCTGTTCCAATTCCAGTTTTTTTAAGTGCAATCGGGCAAGAAGCAATTCATAAAAGGCGGCATGGCTGGAAGAAAGGCTGATGGGAATGCCCTCAAGCTCTTTTTTAATTTTCTCTGCTTCCTTCATATTTTGCATGATGATCGTCTTGTGCCAGTGCTGAAGCCGCTCTCCCAGATTGGCAAACCGGTTGATTTCCTGATCAATATCGAGGTTCAGACGTTCTGAAAACATCTGGATAATTTCAGAGGAATACGGCGTCACCCCACGCTCGATCTTACTCACATGTGTAACCGAACAAATGCCCTTGCCGAGATCCTCTTGTGTAAGACCTGCCCTTTGGCGGTGAAATTTAATTATTTCTCCAGCTAACATGAAAGACTCCCCTTATTTTCTGAATAAGATTTATTGTAGTAAATGAGAGTCCACTTTTGCCCCCTTCTTAAAATAACCCCAAATTTTATTGTTATAAGTGCCTACAAACCATCCAAATATACCCATAATCAAGAGATTTTTAATACCTTTGTCTGGTTTTTTGCCCCTTATGTACCCTTCTAATTACCCCAATTAACAGAATGTTTTATCTTCTTTATACTTTTTAATAGAAAGTCTTACAATCTATGAATCCACCAACATACTTTGGAAGAGGAGAATGGACACGAATGGGAGATTTCAGGTTTAAAAAGTATTTAACCGCTGCCATGGCTGCGGCTATGCTGGCTGTTCCGCCCCTGCAGGCTTCGGCGGATGATTCCGGGAAAGGCATCCTGAAAGGGGCTGATGGCAAAGCGTCCATAGCTGATCTGCAAGGGATGAATGCCAAAGCAAGTAAAGGCAAGCATGTCATCACTCTTATTACAGGTGATGTCGTAACTGTAACTGAATTCGCAGATGGAAAGAATATTATTCATGTTGAACCAGCTGACCCTTCCGCCAGTGGTGCACGCATTTTAACTGCCAACAAGGAAACGTATGTCATTCCAGACAAGGCTATGCCTTACCTGGCTTCCGGATTTTTGGATCAGGATTTGTTCAATATCACAGCTTTAATCAAAGATGGCTATGATGACGAGAATCAGAAGGAATTGCCTGTCATCATTCAATATTCCGAGTCCAAGGGCCGTTCAGCTGCTGCTATTAAAGCCCCAAAAGGCTCAAAGAAAACCCATGTACTTGAAAGTATAGATAGTGTTGCAGTCTCCGCTGATAAGAAAGAAACAAAGGAATTTTGGTCAGAAATCACCAGCATGACTGCTAAAAAAACGAAGGCTGCACTGGCTCCAGGCATTGAAAAAATCTGGCTGGATGGCCGTGTCGAAGCATCTCTTGAACAGAGTGTCCCGCAGATTGGAGCCCCTGCAGCCTGGGAATCCGGCTATGACGGAACTGGTGTAAAGGTGGCTGTTCTGGATACCGGGATTGATTCTGGGCATCCGGACATTTCAGGTCAGTTGGATGAGGCAGTAAGCTTTGTGCCAGGAGAGGAAGTAACCGACAGACATGCACACGGAACACATGTGGCTTCCACAGTACTTGGTACCGGGGAAGCATCAGAAGGACGGAATAAGGGTGTGGCACCTGGCGCACGTCTCCTTGTAGGAAAAGTACTTAGTGATGAAGGCTTTGGCCAGGATTCATGGATTATCGACGGAATGGAATGGGCTGCTGAAAATGCAAAAGTCGTCAATATGAGCCTGGGCAGTTCTGAACCAAGCGATGGAACAGACCCAATGGCTCAAGCTGTTAACAATCTCAGTAAAGAAACAGGGTCCCTGTTTGTTATTGCTGCCGGGAACACTGGCAGTGAAGGAATCGGATCACCAGGAGCTGCTGAGGACGCTCTAACTGTTGGCGCAGTGGACAAGTCCGACAATCTTGCCTGGTTCTCGTCTAAAGGGCCCAGCTTTGGAAGCTCAGGATTAAAGCCTGATCTTACTGCTCCCGGAGTTGGAATCCTGGCAGCGCGTTCTCAATATACGAACCAGGGAAGCGGCTCATACATGAGCATGAATGGCACCTCAATGGCCACACCTCATGTTGCTGGCGCTGCAGCCCTTCTCGCTCAGCGCCACCCGGACTGGACCGGGGAACAGCTTAAGGAAGCTCTGATGAGCACGACCAAAAAGCTTGAACACATTAAGCCTTTTGAAGGCGGTACAGGCCGTCTGGATGCTGTGGCCGCACTTGGCCATATAAGGGCAACGGGGTCTCTGGACTTTGGCTTCTATGACTGGCCTCATGAGAATGATGGTCCGGCTGAAAAGACCATTACGTATACCAATGATGCTGATCAGGATGTAACATTGGATCTGTCAGTGTCTGTCAAAGATGCCAATGACACCGCTGCACCTTCTGGAATGGTAAAGCTATCAGCTGAAAAAGTGACTGTTCCAGCAAAAGGAAGTAAGGATGTCACCGTTACACTTGACCCAAATATCGGTGATTTTGGCACCCGATATCAGGGGCACATTAGCGCTTCATCAGAGGGAGAGAGCATTGTCCATACTTCACTGGGCATGATCAAAGAAGATGAAAGATACCCGCTGACCATTAAGGCAATCGACCGGGATGGGGAAGCCGCCACTGCCTACTTCTACCTTTTGGGACCAACTGGCGAACCGCAGTTTATGTCAGTGGATGGCACGAAGGAGCTGCGGCTGCCGGAAGGAACGTACTCGGTTATGTCGATGATGGATGTTGATACAGATACAGATCATGCTGGAGTAGCGCTTGTCGGTGACCCGGAAATTCATTTGGATGGACCGCAGACCGTTATGCTGGATGCGCGAGAGGCTAATGAAATTACAGTGGATGTTCCAAAAAAGACAGAAGCTCATTATCGAAAAATGGAATACTACCGCAGCATTGATGGAAACCAGGTGAATGACATTTACATCATGCCGGCAGTGGCAGATAAAATGTACGCTGCCCCTACTGAGAAAGTAGACACTGGTGAATTCACGCAAGCTACGCGCTGGCGCCTGGCAGAACCACTATTGACCATTGGTTTCAAGGGCAAAGAATTAGATGATATTCCGCAGGCTGGCAGCACTCTTATGAACGGGAAGTACAATCTGGAAGCTGTCTATGCTGGAAATGGATCACCGGAGGATTATGAAAAACTTGATGTTAAAGGCAAAGCCGCCATTGTCCTGCGCAGTGATGAATTAACAGGATCAGAACGTGCTGCAGCAGCTCTGGCAGCAGGAGCAAAGCTATTAATTACTGTTAATGACAGACCGCAGGAGCTTAGTGAATGGACAGGAGTAGAAAATGAAGATTTTTCACTTTCCGATAGCCCTCTTTCTGTGGCCGGAGTCAGCGGAAATGAAGGACAGGAACTGATCGAAGCGGCCAAGGCCGGCGGATTGACCTTAAACGTCGAGGGTACTCCTGATTCGGACTACTTATATGACCTGGTGGATATGCATCATCACGCAGTTCCTCAAAAAGTGAACTATTCGCCAAAAACGCAAGACCTTGTCAAAATCAACTCTGAATATAAATCAGATCGCCCTGCACCGGGTGCCGAGTTCCGCTACGATATCCTCGAGCACAGCTTTGCCGGTGTTGGCTTCCTGCAAAGACTGTCACTCCCATCCGCCAGAACAGAGTGGGTATCAGCGCAAAAAGGCACATCCTGGTACCATCAGGCTGGTGTTCTTGATGCCCAGTGGGAAGTAAGACAGCCAAAAGTGGAATACAAACCAGGTCAAACGCTGAATGAAGAGTGGTTTTCACCAGTAGTCCGCCCTCGTTTTGGTGCTGGCTTTTGGGCTCCATATCGTTCAGGCAATAATCTGATATTAAATGTTCCTGCCTGGGCTGACTCAGGAGCTGGCCATACAGGCGCCGACATGAATTACCCTGGTGATCAGACATTAAAGCTATATCAGGGGGATACACTGGTTAGAGAAGGAAAGGGCCAGGCTCTCTACCTATTTAATGAATTTCCGGCAGAGAAAACCCAGTACAAACTTGTAAGTGATGCAGCCCGCGATGCAGAACGCTGGAATACATCAGTCCGTACACATACAGAGTGGACATTCTGGTCCCAGCAGCAGGGAGAATATCAGACTGCACTTCCGCTGATTTCTCTTGATTATAAAGTGGATACGGACATGGCCGGCAACTCCACGGCCGGTAAGAAGATTAAGCTTGATTTATCAGCTGTTCAAATAGCCGATGCTCCTGAAAATGGAAAAATAAAAGGAGCCAGCCTTGAAGTGTCCTTTGATGAAGGAAAGACATGGGAAGCGGCAAAATTAGCAGCTAAAGGAAACGGCTGGTCTGCCGAAATCAAGCATCCAAATAAGAAGGGAGCCTCTGTCTCCCTGCGTGCCAGTGCATGGGATGATGCAGGCAATCGTGTAACTCAGGAGATTATCAAGGCTTATGGATTAAAATAATGAGGAATTAATGAAGCTCTTGTGTGAACCAGGCAGTTAATGCCTGGTTCACTTTTTTAATTGACTTTCACAGCCAGCCAGCGCAGCTTTGGAGGATCAGCGAGTCTCTCCTTATGCTTTTCGTAATTCCTATGTCCTATAATGACTTGTCATTTCAGACAACGATCTTGCCAGAGTATTGAGTTTCACCCCAATTTTATCCGTTTTCTCCATTTGTCCTGTTTGAATGACGCTGGCAGCAAGCATTTCTTCTGCACTGGCCAATGTTTCCTGTGAAACAGAGGAGAACTGTTCAGCACCCTGTTCAAGCTGCGGCAGCGTTTCTTCCAGGCCTTTCAGCTCCGTTTGCATGGTTTGGAGTTTGCCGCTTACATTAGAAATCTCATTCATCAGCTCGTTCAATGATAGTTTGGATTGTCCTGCCATCTCAAGATTGCCTTTGATCTCCGTGTGGAGCCGGTCAAATTCCTCTGAAGCTCTGAGAGTTATATTCTCCATACTTCTTATTCCCTGAGTGATATTTTCTGCAGCACCTGCAGATTGCTCTGCCAGTTTCCGGACTTCTCCTGCAACCACGGCAAAGCCTTTCCCTGCCTCTCCTGCACGGGCAGCCTCAATGGAAGCATTTAAGGATAACAGCCTTGTTTGTTCAGCAATCCCTTTTACCATTCCGACAAGATTTGTAATCGATAAGGAATGGTCTTTAACCTCTTTTATTGTCAGGGTCAATTTTTCAAACTTTGACCCAAAGGAATGGATGGCAGCGATTAAATCAGTGATGCTGTTCCCTCCGCGCAAGGCAGAATCATTCATAACCTCCGAGCTGCGGTGGACACTCTGCATATGCAGAAACATATCTTCAAACCTATCTTTCATTTCTTTGAAACTGGCCGCACTTTTTTCAGAACTGGCTGCTGTTTGCTCTGCCCCCAACTTCACAAGGTGAATGGCTGATTCCAGCTGCTGCCCACTTTCAAGAGCACCGAAGGAAGACCCTTTCAGCTCATTGCCCGTACTCTCCAGCTCCCTCGTTGAGCCGGTCAGCTCCCGCAGCAGGCTCCTCATTTGTTCGATCATGCTGTTATAACTTTTCTGCAGAGAAGCAATTTCAGGAATTTCTGTATGAATTTCAAGCGGATTTTGCAGGTTTCCTTCCCGGACCTCCCGCATGGTGTTTCTTAAAAGGTTTAAAGGCTTCGTTATTTTTCTGACAAAAAGGCTGATAATGGCTGAAGCAGACAATAAACTGACCACAATCGCTGCAATCATAAAATAACCGATCGCATGCACATCAGACATATACGCCTTTGCCGGGATGAGAACTACATAGACGCCGCTGATTTCCTTCATCTCCTGAAAGGCTGCTGTATAATCTGTCCCGTTCATCTCAATATGTAAGACGCCATTTTTCATTGCGCTGATCTTATTGATCACATCTCTTGAAAAAGCGGCATCCTTTTTGCTGCTGACCTTAAAAGGCTTCAACCTATTATCTGCAAGATAGAAAAAATCGGAATCTATCCCATCCGAGTGCAGCTTTTTCTGCTGAGCACGGACACTGGCCTCGAGCTGCTGCTTAAAGTATGCATCATCACTGACATACACAAACTTTAAGTTTTCCGCTATGTATCCCATTAGTTCTGCTTCTCTTGCCAATCTATCCTCAATTGTTTTGATTGCCATGTCCTTTGTTTTAAGATAGGAACTAACTCCGACTGCCGATATCGATAGCAGCAGCAAGGTAAAAAACAATACCAATAATCTTTTGCCCAGGTTCAGCCTATGGCTGCAGGCTGCCGCAAAGTTGTCCAGCTGCTTCTTCATTTCTTCAAAACCCCCAAAATATCATACTAAGGACCTATAAAGAAATTATACAGACCGAATGTAAAGCCAATGTAAAGATTGGATAAAAAGTAATGTTTTGTAAATTTACAAAGGAACGTAAAGTAGGCTGTTTTAATATATTGGTTACATCCGAGGCTTTATTTTAAAGAACGGAGGAAGAAGATGACCAATTTTCAATATTTCACGGGTACTATCGTGCAAATCTCTGATTTTAACGCCGAAGGCTGCCTTAAGATGATTTCTGCTGATAACGGAATGGGAGGAACGGTTAATTTCATCGTATCCCCTTCCACTTATGTTTTAGACCAGACCATGCTGTCTACAGGGGACATCATTACTGGATATTATGACGGCAATGCTCCTGTTCCGCTGATATATCCTCCTCAATACCGGGCGCTGGTGATGGTAAAACATACTTCTCAACAAAATGTGAAAACGGACTTCTTTAATAGCCAGCTAATCAGCAGCGATGGACAGCTGCAATTAAACATCTCACCGTATACCCGGATGGTGCTGACCAATGGGCAGGCCTTTACCGGCAGCCCCGCCAACAGGGACCTGGTTGTGACCTATGGTCCGTCAACGAAAAGCATACCTGCCCAGACTACGCCGTATAAGATTGTTGTGTTGTGTTTACCATCCGCATAGAAATAGCCCCAATCTGTTAAGTGATTGGGGCTTTGGCTGGTTTTGGACAAGGGCGGGTTCTGACTCTGACTGGCGGTTTTCTGTGTTTTGTGTCTGAAGTTGACCCAGGTTCAGACTCTAACTCGCGCTTTCCTGCTTTTTGTGTCCGAAGTTGACCCAGGTTCGGACTCTAGATGGCGCTTTCCTGCCTTTTGTGTCCGAAGTTGACCCAGGTTCGGACTCTAGCTAGCGCTTTCCTGCCTTTTGTGTCCGAAGTTGACCCGGGTTCGGACTCTAGATGACGCTCCACTGCTTTTTGTGTCCGAAGTTGACCCGGGTTCGGACTCTAGATGGCGCTCCACTGCTTTTTGTGTCCGAAGTTGTCCCAGGTTCGGACTCTAGCTGGCGCTCCACTGCTTTTTGTGTCCGAAGTTGTCCCAGGTTTGGACTCTAGATGGCGCTCCACTACTTTTTGTGTCCGAAGTTGACCCGGGTTCGGACTCTGACTCGCGCTCCACTGCTTTTTGTGTCCGAAGTTGACCCGGGTTCGGACTCTAGATGGCGCTCCACTGCTTTTTGTGTCCGAAGTTGTCCCAGGTTCGGACTCTGACTCGCGCTCCACTGCTTTTTGTGTCCGAAGTTTACCCAGGTTTGGACTCTAACTGGCGCTCCACTACTTTTTGTGTCCGAAGTTGACCCAGGTTCGGACTCTAGCTGGCGCTCCACTGCTTTTTGTGTCCGAAGTTGTCCCAGGTTCGGACTCTGACTCGCGCTCCACTGCTTTTTGTGTCCGAAGTTGTCCCAGGTTCGGACTCTAACTGGCGCTTTCCCGTCTTTTGTGTCCGAAGTTGCACCAGGTTCGGACTCTAACTGGCACTTTCCCGTCTTTTGTGTCCGAAGTTGCACCAGGTTCGGACTTTAACTGGCGCTTTCCTGCCTTTTGTGTCCGAAGTTGACCCGGGTTCGGACTCTGACTCGCGCTTTCCCGTCTTTTGTGTCTGAACCTGCCCCGGGTTCAGATCCCAAGCACCCTCTTCCCAAACCCAACCAGCTTAATTACTCATCATCCACTTCGCCGTCGCCTATTTCATCCTCTTCTTCCACATCTTCAACCTGTTCGTCTTCCTCAGGCTTTTCATCGTTTCCGCAGCCCGTTACCGTTACGAAGGATAGAGATAGAAAAAGCATTAATAAGAATTTTTTCATATAGATAACCTCCTTTCGCTTAGTGTTTCAAAAAGACAAATCATATATGTACTGTTAATCATTTACAAAGCTTCCTTCCTTTTGAATATTTGCAGCTGGATAGGAAAACACTTGTATAAAGCTGCACTTTACTTTTTACGCAGATAAAAGGATGTGCCAAAGATGGATTTTTTACAGAGTCAGCACTCACTTTCTGCTATGGAGTGGGGACTTAGGGCTGTCATCGCTTATTTCTTCTTAGTCATTGTCGCCAAAGTGCTGGGGCAGCGTGCCATTTCCCAATTAAGACTCCTGGATTTAGTAATGGCTTTAGTGATTGGCAATATTATTGCCCATCCCTTATCAGACGAGGAGCTGGGACTAAAGGGTTCAATTGTTACAACCATTGTACTTGTCGTTCTTTACCTGATCAGTTTATTCAGCATCCTGAAATGGCCAGCGGTTAGAAGGATGGTAAACAGCAAGCCCATACCCCTCGTACAGAATGGAGAAATCATCTATAAGGGCTTAAATAAAGCAAGGATTTCCATTGATGTGCTTCTGGAGGAATTACGCGAGAAAAAAGTAGAAGATGTAAAAAAGGTGGCGCTTGCTCTATGGGAAGCAAACGGAAGCATTTCCTTCTTTTTGGATCCTAAATATGAACCTATTACACCTGCTTTCCTGCAAAGAGATGCAGAACCATTCGATATGCCAAGAACCATTATTAAGGAAGGCAAAGTGGATAAAAAAGTGCTGCAAACCATACAAAAGGACGAAAGATGGCTAATCGCCCATTTAGAACGTTTCTATCAGACAGAAATTAATAATGTTTTGTTAGCTACCATGGACAGCAAAGGAACCATGAAGGTATTTTTATATCACTAATTTGACTAAAAGGAGTGATGGCAGTGCGTTCTAAAGAGCTGACGGTCTCTGAAGTCTCGAATATTTGGTCATCTTATTTAAAAAACAGCATGGAGATGCAGTTTTTTACCTATTTTTTACAAACAGCACAGGATCGCAAAGTCAGAAAGATTGTTGGCAGGCTGCTGCATCAGTCCGGGAAAAACCTAAAGCAGCTTCAGGATTTTTTTCATAAAGAGAGCATGTCTGTGCCCATCGGTTTCACGGATGAGGATATAAATATAAATGCCGGAAAAGTATTCTCCGACCATTTTATTTTATTTTTTTGCCATGATATTACCCAGCTTTCATTGAATACATATCCAAGCGCCCTGGGTGAAAGCACCCGTAAAGATATCCGGGATTATTTTGAGATCACACTTAAGTTCACGTTAAAGATTCAAAATGAAATTGTGGATTTGATGTTATCCAAGGGCATTTACCCAAAACCGCCCAAAATCAAGCTTGATGACCGGATTGATTTTGCCCGGAGCATTCAATACCTTAATGGGTTTAAGGGCGGATCCCGTGCGCTTAATGCCCCTGAAATTGCGAATCTATCAAGATTAATTCATAGGGCACAATTCTCGAAAAAGATCTTTGCGAGCTTCAGTCATATTTCACAAAGAAAGGAAATGAGGGATCATTTCAGCAAAGGAAGGGCTTTGATCGAGGACGTGCTGCGATCCCTTCAGGAAGTAATGGACAAGGAAAATATTCCGGTTTCCTCTGCTAAAGAGTTTACCAACTTTGACGTGGATATTCCTCCTTTTTCAGAGAAAATGATGCTGTTCTTTGTGAACACCTGTATCGGAATCTTCTGCTTCACCATGATCAGCCAGGCCATGACCTCCAGCCTAAGATCAGATATCATCATGAAACTGCTTGGCATCAGCAAAAATATGTCCCTTTATTACGGAAAAGGCCTGATGATTGCCATAAAGCAAAAATGGCTTGAACAGCCGCCGCAGGCTGCGGGGAGATAGATTTCCACATTTCTGTCACATCTCTCCCAAAACCACCCTATCCTTCTGACCCCTTCATCCATATATAGAAGGTGAAAGGGTGGTGCAGTTTAATGAATTTGAAATCAGGCAGTGTGGACCAGTTTGAACAGTTTTCTCAGTTTAAAGATCTTCAGGAGTTTAATGCCCATTTGGAAATGTGGCTTGCGGTGCATAAAGACAAGTTTTCAAAGGGTGAAATGGCTGGTTTAAAGAGGCTGGTTCGTTTTGCTGCGAAAGTCCCGGGAGTATCCAATACCAAAATCGGGACGGTGTTAAAAGCCATCCACGAAGAATATAACGGCAATGGGATTTCCCGCTCTACTTTTAAAAGAATGATTGCCAAGGCCGCAAACCTCGGTATTTTTTCCGTGCATGAAACAGAGAGAAAAAACGGTTCCCAGTCCAGCAACTTATATGTTTTTAATCGTTTTCCCAAGAGTGAACCACCTAAGCAGGAAATAATGGACCCCCCTAATAAAACTATCAATCTTTCTAAAACTAATAAAAATCAAAAGATAACTAAACGTAACGAAACCATCCTTGATCACACTTTTACTAGTGACCGTGTACCACAATCATTTAGCAGCACAGCAAAATACTTTTTTCCGGAAGCCAAGCATATAGAGGAGTTTTGGAGAATGGCTGTCATTGCAGCCTATAAAAATAATTGTGAGTTGAACACTATTCAAGAAACAGCCATCCATTCCTTTAAACAGCTGATCAGGAAAATGAAAACCAGTGTCATTGCTAAGCCCGTCGCTTATTTCTATGGAATTCTGAATAAGAAATTCGAAGAAAAATACTTTGAAGAATTGCATGAAATGGGGTTTCCGGCAGAAGAAAATGACTTCTCACTAAATTTCTTTTATAAAAAAATTGATGCCTTTGAAAATTTACCCTGTCCTTTTCCCCCTCCAAAGTATATATAGAAGGTGAAAGGAGGTGTTCGAGATGGCACAGGCAATCATCATTGATTCAAAGCTTCGCCTGGTTTTTGAAACAGGCCTTAACGGGCAGGGAAAACCGGTTTACAAATCAAAAACCTACAGCGGCGTGAAGCAATCCGCTACAGCGGACCAGCTTTTCACTGTGGGACAGGCAATCGCTGGATTATCAAGCTACCCGCTGACTGAGCTGAACAGAAACGACAGCTTCGATATCTTAGGCTAATGTCTGAGAAAGATAAAAAAAACAGGAGGTGAAAAACATGGCTAAATCACTTGAGATGACATTTGAAACAGAATTGGGCAAGGAAACCAAGCTATCGGTCGACAGCCCGAAGGAGCCAATTGATCCGGCAGCTGTGAAGGCAGTGATGGAACAGATCATCGCGGCCAACGCATTTGACGGCAATGGCAGTGACCTTGTTGCTGCTAAAGGCGCCAGATTAGTAGAGCGCAATGTCACAGATTATGAATTAATGTAAGGATAAGAGGCCGGATTCTTTGGAACCCGGCCTCTTTTATAGATGAATAGAAAGGAGCATACATGATGGAACAGATGGTCACCCTGATCAGCGAACTCGGCTTCCCGATTGTGGTCACGCTTTTCCTGCTGAACCGGATCGAAGCCAAACTGGATGTCGTTGTGTCCTCAATCCAGGGATTGCCGGATCGCCTGAGGGAATAATAAGCGGGACTCCACTAGCTAAGGCTAAGGAGTCCTATTTTTTTGCAACCGGAATCCAGATTTCACTGCGGAATGCCGGTGAAGCCGTATCTTTGCTTTCATTCCAGAGAATTTCCGGCCCTTCAATCTGCTGATAGGAAGAGGATGGGAACCATTCTGAGTAAATACGTCCCCATACATTCTGAAGCGTCTCCGGAAACGGCCCAACTGCTTCAAATACTGCCCATGATGTGGCCGGAATTTCAAGTGATGCCATCCCCGCAGGGCATTCCTTTGTAGTGGCAGCCCCGATATAATGGTCAAGCTCACCCTTTTCTTCCATTCTTCCTTCAGAAAAATTGGCTGATGCACTGATCAGGCCGAATGGCTCTGTGTCAGATAAACTCTTGAGCTTCATAATCTTTTCTTCATTCAGGCTCTTCCACATGGCGGCAATCTCCGGATTCACTCCGTTAAAAATAATCGGCACCCGCTTCTTTAAGCCCACAATTCGAAACGCCTCTTTTTCTTCAATGCGATAGTTCATTTCAGTTCCTCCCTTAATAGATAGATGGAAGGTCATCGGCGGATAAGCCTTAAGGGCGTGGCCATGGCTTCTTGCTTCTGATGGAGTGATGCCATGAAGCTGCTGGAACGCTCTGGTAAACGAATCAGGCGAGCTGTACCCATATTTCATGGCTACCTCAATGACCTTAGCACTCTGGTCCTTCAGATCAAAGGCAGCCAAAGTCAGCCGTCTTCTGCGGATGTACTCGGAAAGCGATACTCCGGCCAGAAAGGAAAACATTCGTTTAAAATGGTACTCCGAGCAATAAGAAAGCTTAGCCGCTTCTTTGAAATCAACCTCTTCCGCTAAATGCTCTTCGATATAATTCATCGCCCGATTCATATTTTGCAGCAAATCCATATTGATGACCTCCTTGTATCTAAAGAATAGCAGGAGCTGCTGGTATGAACCCGACAATCCATGCACAAGAATGCAGGGTTCGTTACTCACTTTTATATTTCTTTTTTAATGTGTCAGAGAAAATTGCACCGCCCAGCATTAAGAATAAAGGACCGAAATTCCAGAAAAACGATCCACGAAGAGGGATCTCTAGTTCAGTAAAATGATTAAGTCCTAAAATGCTTAGTTTAATGATTAGCATAGCGGATCCTATCAGAAATAAACAATCAAAAAATACTTTCAATCTTGGATAAGCTAATTGTCTGCTGTCCTTTATTACCTTTTCTGTCAATTCCCCGTCACTCCTTAATAATTCATCAATTGTAACCCCAAACAGATCACTCAGTTTAATAATGATTTCAATGCTGGGATAATTCTGGCCATTCTCCCATTTAGAAACAGACTGGCGGCTCACATACAGCTTTTCAGCCAGTTCCTCCTGTGACCATCCTTTCACTTTCCTCTCCTTCTTAAGCTTTTCGGCAAAAATCATAATCACAATCACCTTTCTCTAAATCGATCATCTCATTATGGTAATTTTTTGGATCAAAAGTAAAGATAGGAATGGTTGCAGGATGGTGCACGCAGGGGTTGCAGGGGCCATACACGTGCTTTTACAGCAAAAAACCCAGCCATTGAGGCTGGTACGCTTTCAAAAAGCTTCCCACTATCCGGTTTATTGTACTCTCTACTATGGATGACACTCGTAACGAAAAAGAAGAGAATCAGCTGCAGCTGCGGTTTGAGAAACTCCCTGGTCAGAGCTTATGCGCTAACTTCCTTTTCAATATTGGTTGCTTCTGTTCCGGCACCCGCTTCTACTTCTGTTGTTTCATGTGAAACATCCTCACCGCAGCTTTTAAAAGGCTGACTGACAGCATCGCTTTTAAAAGCCTATTCATAGGATTGGCTTGTGACCTCGACGGGGAAGGCGCTGGAGCTAGACTGTTATCGAAGTTAAAATGATGCTTTTTTATCCTAAAAAAAGAACCCTCAAACCGAATTCGGCCAGAGGGTTCCTATAATAATCAGTTATAAGCAAGCTCCTGCTGTTTTTCCTTTTCGCTGAGACCAAGCACCTGCGCTGTAGATTCGTGAATCTCACGGAACAGCTTAGGGTTTTCAGATAGTGACATACCGTAGGACGGAATCATTTTCTTAATTTTAAAATGCCATTCGTCCATTTGCTCAGGGAAGCACTTCTGCAATACTTCAAGCATGACATTAACGGCTGTTGAAGCACCCGGTGAAGCTCCGAGCAGGGCAGCAACCGAGCCGTCAGACGCACTGACTACTTCTGTACCGAATTGCAGGGTTCCTTTTCCGGCAGGTGTATCCTTGATGACCTGCACACGCTGGCCGGCCACTACGACACTCCAGTCTTCGCTCTTTGCGTTTGGAATGAACTCACGCAGTTCTTCAACGCGCTGTTCATGGGACAGCATAACCTGCTGAATCAGATATTTTGTCAGCGCCATTTCCTTTGCACCTGCAGCCAGCATGGTAATGACATTGTTCGGTTTAACAGACTTGATCAGGTCCATATTGGAGCCTGTTTTAAGGAATTTCGGTGAAAATCCGGCAAACGGGCCGAACAGCAGGGATTTCTTGTTATCAATGAATCTTGTATCCAGATGCGGCACGGACATTGGAGGAGCACCCACTTTGGCTTTTCCGTACACCTTTGCATGGTGCTTCTCGACGATTTCCGGATCGTTGCAGACCAGGAACAGTCCGCTTACCGGGAATCCGCCAATATGCTTCGACTCAGGGATGCCCGTCTTCTGCAGCAGATGCAGGCTTCCGCCGCCACCGCCGATAAAGACGAACTTTGCCTGATGGTTTTCGATTGTGCCGCTTTCCATATTCCGCACTTTTACATTCCATGATCCATCGCCGGCACGCTTCAAATCCTCAACGCTGTGCTTATAATGGACATCGACATTTTTGCTCTTTAAATGGTCAAACAGCATGCGCGTTAATGCACCGAAATTGACATCCGTCCCAGAGTCGATTTTTGTGGCTGCAATCGGCTCATCCGATGTACGGCCTTCCATCATCACTGGAATCCATTCCTTCAGTTTCTCAGGATCATCGGAAAATTCCATGCCCTGAAAAAGCGGATTAGCTGACAGCGCTTCCAAACGTTTTTTCAAAAACGAAACATTCTTTTCCCCCTGAACAAAGCTCATATGAGGGATTGGCATAATAAAGTCCTGCGGATTGGTAATCAGGCTGTTTTCTACAAGATAAGACCAAAACTGTCTGGAAAGCTGAAATTGTTCATTTACATTAATTGCTTTAGTGATATCTATTGATCCATCGGATTTTTCAGATGTATAGTTAAGCTCGCACAATGCAGCATGTCCCGTCCCTGCATTATTCCATTCGTTAGAGCTTTCTTCTCCTGCGCTGGCGAGCTTCTCAAACACTTTGATTTCCCATTCAGGTGCTAACTCTTTCAGTAAAGACCCCAAAGTCGCGCTCATGATTCCGGCACCAATTAAGATAACGTCTGTTTTGTTCTGTACGCTGCTCATTTTAAACCCTTCCTTATCCCAGAAATTTGCCAAAAACTGCAGGCGCTTTGCTCAGGCATCACCACTAGAAAGACATCACCCAAGGACGCGCCTTTTCCGTCACACAAAATACACATTCTATTCTATTATAATGATTGATAAGGTAATATAGCTAGCATTATCTGATAATTATATACTATTTTAGACAAATTAGAAAGAGGGCGGGGTTTTGGGATGCGAAAACCCCAGCACAACTATGTTCTCCCTAAGACTCCTTTCTAATCATTGCCTGCCTGCGGTCATGCAGAACCAGTAGAATAATCATCCCCATCATGACGCCCAGTATAATACCCATCTCCGTGGTCAGTACTCGTGCTAGCGGGTACTCCGGACTGGATTGAAAATCCGGGCGAATAATAGAAAATAAATTATATGAAAACAGCATGCCAGACGAAATCCATGCAGATGCCATGGGAGGCAGAAACCTTCGCGACCCGCGGCGGGTGATCAGCACGAGGAGTCCCCAAGAACCGACTAAGGCCCACCCGCCGGTACTCAAGCTCAGAAGGTGCCACCACAAATCACGGGATTCCAGCATATCCGGGTTGATGCCAAGGGTTCCGCCTGCCGCCCAAAATATCTTTATGGCACCGAGAATCATGCAGCCTGCCGCAGTGATCCTCCCCAATGCGGTCTGCAGCTGCCGAGTGTGTCCCGGCACTTCCCCGCAGTCGATCGGACCGCCAAGCGCCTCAGGCCACCGCTCCTTGGCATATCCTGCCAAAGCCAGTGGAAGGCAAATCCCGACTCCGACAAGAGAGACCATAACGAAGATTTGCTCGTAAATCCAGAAGCCGGCGGCACCTGCCTCCTGATCCTGAGCCATGGCCGCCGGGCCAAGGACAGGCGCCAGCAGCAGCAGGGGAACTAGAAGACCGGTACCCAGCCACACGGGCAGGGCCACCAGCCAGGCGGGCAGCCGTTCACCCCAAGGCCTGCAGAACGCCATTGCCAGCAGGATGCCGACCGCAGCGATAACCGCTGTAGCTGCATTAATCCCCCGCCAGCTGGCTTCGCCCATTTGCTCAGTCGGAAGAAAGAAGCCAAACGTCCAGGCGATTTTGATCAGCAAATAAGGAGTCACCGCTATCGCAGCGCCATAACCACAGATTCTGCGCATTTTCATCAATCGTTCGGCTGTCTTTATTGCCATACTCTTACTCCGTCTACCAGGATGATGTTGATATTTATATCTGGATTTCTTTTTAAAAGAATCTTATCCAAATGAACCCCTCCCATTTTTCCAGTAACATTGGAATTGTATTCCTTTATTTGATCTTTATGTTTCCTGCTTCATGGAAATCGGCAAATGGGAAGAAAGCCTTGGAATATCATTTGTAATTTTTGGGATTTATCTTAAAATAGATTTAGAGGTAAAGAAAGGAAGTGGAAAATGTTATTAAAAAGAAGATTTCCGTCGGATGAATTATGGTCTATGAGATATTTGAACACCCGAATGGAGCTAACCGAAAAAGAAAAGCAGCATTGGGCAAACCTTGAAAAAGGCTATGAAGGAGAGGTGAAATTTGACCTTCTGACAGAAAAACTGACCGAAGAAAGGCTGGTGATTCATGATTTGTTACTGGAAGTGAACAACTCCTATTTTCAAATTGATACCTTGATCATTTCAGAAAGAACGATTCATCTAATAGAAATAAAAAATTTCCAGGGAGACTGGCACTTGGAATCTGACAAGCTATATGCCGCAAATACCGGCCGGGAATATAAGAATCCTGTATACCAATTAAAGAGAAGTGCCGCCCTATTCCGCCAGCTGCTTCAAATCCTCAAGCAAACCATTCCCGTTGAAGCCTCCGTTATTTTTATCAACCCTGAATTCACCTTATACCAAGCCCCCATGGACCAGCCCATTTTCCTGCCAACCCAAATAAACCGATTCCTGAAAGACTTGAATCATACCCCGTCCAAACTGAATGAGGGTCACAGAAAACTGGCCCAGCAATTACTGTCACTCCATCAAACCAAAAATCCTTATACCATTTTGCCTGACTATCACTTTGACCAGCTGAAAAAAGGGATGTATTGCCTGAACTGTCATTCTCTTCTCAGTCCTGTATACAGGAATCTGGTATGCGAAAAATGCGGTGGGCATGAAAAAATGGATCAGGGTATTTTGCGCAATATAAAAGAGTTCAAACTTCTCTTTCCCGAGCGAAAGCTGACGTCCCAAAGTATATATGAATGGTGTAATGCCAATATAAGCAAACGAACTTACTCCAGGGTATTAAAGAAATACTTTACAGCGCGCGGCAGCACCAGTAATACCTATTATGAGTGAGTGCTGTTGATGGGAGGAGGTGGGACTGGTTCGGGTTCTTATGTCCGGTGGTGTACCCGGGTTCTGACTCCAGATCCCCGATTTCTACTCTCTGTGTCCGAAGTTGGGCCGGATTCTGACTCTGGGTCCTCGATTTTACCTTCTGTGTCCGAAGTTGGGCCTAGGTTCTGACTCTAGATCCTCGATTCTACCTTTTTGTGTCCGAAGTTGGCCTAGGTTCTGACTCTGGATCCTCGATTTTACCTTTCTGTGTCCGAAGTTGGCCTAGGTTCTGACTCTGGGTCCCGGATTTCTACTCTCTGTGTCCGAAGTTGGGCCGGGTTCTGACTCTGGATCCTCGATCTTGCCTTTCTGTGTCCGAAGTTGGCCTAGGTTCTGACTCTAGATCCCCGATTTCTACTCTCTGTGTCCGAAGTTGGGCCGGGTTCTGACTCTAGATCCCCGATTTCTACTCTCTGTGTCCGAAGTTGGGCCGGGTTCTGACTCTGGGTCCCGGATTTCTACTCTCTGTGTCCGAAGTTGGGCCAGGTTCTAACTCTGGATACTGGATTTCTCCTTTTTGTGTCCGAAGTTGGGCCGGATTCTGACTCTAGATCCTCGATTCTACCTTTTTGTGTCCGAAGTTGGCCTAGGTTCTGACTCTGGATCCTCGATTTTACCTTTCTGTGTCCGAAGTTGGGCCAGGTTCTGACTCCAGATCCCCGATTTCTACTCTCTGTGTCCGAAGTTGGGCCGGATTCTGACTCTGGGTCCTCGATTTTACCTTCTGTGTCCGAAGTTGGGCCTAGGTTCTGACTCTAGATCCCGGATTTCTACTCTCTGTGTCCGAAGTTGGGCCGGGTTCTGACTCTAGATCCCCGATTTCCAGTCTTTGTGTCCGAAGTTGGGCCAGGTTCTGACTCTGGATCCTCGATTTTACCTTTCTGTGTCCGAAGTTGGGCCGGGTTCTGACTCTGGGTTCTCGATTTTACCTTTCTGTGTCCGAAGTTGGGCCAGGTTCTGACTCTAGATCCTCGATTCTGCCTTTCTGTGTCCGAAGTTGGCCTAGTTTCTGACTCTAGATCACCGATTTCTACTCTCTGTGTCCGAAGTTGGGCCAGGTTCTGACTCTAGATCCTCGATTCTACCTTTTTGTGTCCGAAGTTGGCCTAGGTTCTGACTCTGGGTCCCGGATTTTACGTTTCTGTGTCCGAAGTTGGGCCGGGTTCTGACTCTAGATCCTCGATTCTACCTTTCTGTGTCCGAAGTTGGGCCAGGTTCTGACTCTAGATCCTCGATTCTACCTTTTTGTGTCCGAAGTTGGCCTAGGTTCTGACTCTGGATCCTCGATTTTACCTTTCTGTGTCCGAAGTTGGCCTAGGTTCTGACTCTGGGTCCCGGATTTCTACTCTCTGTGTCCGAAGTTGGGCCGGGTTCTGACTCTGGATCCTCGATCTTGCCTTTCTGTGTCCGAAGTTGGCCTAGGTTCTGACTCTAGATCCCCGATTTCTACTCTCTGTGTCCGAAGTTGGGCCGGGTTCTGACTCTGGATACTGGATTTCTCCTTTTTGTGTCCGAAGTTGGGCCGGGTTCTGACTCTGGATACTGGATTTCTCCTTTTTGTGTCCGAAGTTGGGCCGGGTTCTGACTCTAGATCCTCGATTTTACCTTTCTGTGTCCGAAGTTGAGCCAGGTTCTGACTCTGGATCCTCGATTTTACCTTTCTGTGTCCGAAGTTGCCCCTTCATCAAAGTGCACCCACCCCCAGCTCCACCACACACCCGCAATCAAACCCAAATTTAAACAATAAATCCAATCAAATAAGAATTAAAGCGTTTGCATTTTATTTTAATTGGATTATAATACTTGTATACAAGTATACACGTATACTCAAAATGTCATTTTACAAAGGTGATGTCATGAAGGATTCTGATGAATTTCTATATCCGCAAAAATGGCTGTCTAAGGCTTCCTCTGGCGACCGTGTCGCGTATGAGCTTAGGATGCGCATTATTGCCGGTTTGATTGAAAGCGGTACCACGCTTTCTGAAAATAAATTGGCCGCTGATTTTTCCGTGAGCCGTTCACCGATTCGTGAAGCCTTACGGACACTGGCATCTGAAAATATTATCCGCCTGGAAAGAACGGGTGCGGTTGTTGCCGGGTTAACCGAAAAAGAAATAGAAGAAATTTACGATGTCCGTCTCATGATTGAGACATTCGTGTTTGAACGTCTTATCAGCATGGACACAAATGAATTGGCCATGGAGCTCAGCAAGGTGCTGGAAATGATGAAGGTGGCTGTCAAGTATCGGGATGCTGATGAGTTTGCGTATCAGGATCTTATGTTCCACGAAATTATCATCGGATCTATTGGCCATTCTTATATCCAGCTGATCTGGAATAATTTAAAGCCCGTGATGGAAGGATTCATTCTTTTATCCATGCGCGTGCGCTTTAAGGAAAATTATGAAGACCTTGATCGGATTGTAAAAAATCATGAACTATATATTGATGCCATTAAAACAAAAGACAGAGACCTCATGATTCAGTCGCTGCACGAAAATTTTGATGATGTTCAAGGGAAAGTGGACGATTTATGGAGGTCACAGCAAATGCTGTCAAAAGGGGTTAAACAACAAGATGACTAGCTATATGTTAGGGATTGATATTGGAACCACCAGTACAAAAGCCGTGTTATTCAGTGAAAAAGGAGATGTAATTCAGCAGGAGAACATCGGATATCCGCTGTACACACCTGATATCTCCACAGCAGAACAGGATCCTGATGAGATTTTCTCTGCTGTCGTTCAAGCCATAGCGAATATTATGAAAAACCATCATGATAAAGAGCTGTCCTTTGTGTCCTTCAGCAGTGCGATGCACAGTGTGATTGCGATGGACGAGAATGACCTGCCGCTTACACCCGTTATTACCTGGGCCGATAACCGCAGCGAAGCATGGGCACGCAAAATTAAAAAAGACTGGAATGGTCATGAGGTCTATAAACGGACCGGAACACCGATCCATCCGATGTCCCCCTTAAGCAAGATCACCTGGCTTGTGAAGGAGCGTCCGGAGATCGCCGGCAGGACAAAAAAATATATCGGAATTAAAGAATATATTTTCAAAAAGCTTTTTGATGAATATGCTGTCGATTATTCACTTGCTTCCTGCATGGGCATGATGAATCTCAAGACATTGGACTGGGATGAAGAGGCATTAGCGATTGCGGGCATCAACCGCTCTCAGCTGTCCAATCTCGTTCCTACGACAAAGATGTTCCAAAACTGCCATCCTATTTTAGCCAAACAAATGGGCATCGATCCGAAGACACCTTTTGTGATCGGCGCAAGTGATGGAGTGCTTTCGAACCTGGGTGTGAATGCGATCAGAAAAGGCGAGATCGCCATCACCATCGGGACAAGCGGTGCAATACGGACCATTATTGATAAGCCTCAGACCGATGAAAAAGGGAGAATTTTCTGTTATGCCTTAACAGAAAATCATTGGGTGATTGGCGGACCGGTGAACAATGGAGGAATGGTCCTCCGCTGGATCCGGGATGAATTTGCCTCATCCGAAATCGAAACAGCCAAGAGATTAGGCATTGATCCTTACGAGGTTTTAACAAAAATCGCTGAACGTGTCAGACCAGGCGCTGATGGCCTGCTGTTCCATCCATATCTCGCAGGTGAACGCGCTCCTTTATGGAACCCGGATGTGCGCGGATCTTTCTTCGGATTAACGATGTCCCATAAGAAGGAGCATATGATCCGGGCAGCGCTTGAAGGAGTCATTTATAATCTGTACACCGTATACCTGGCATTAGTGGAATGCATGGACGGCCCGGTAACCCGGATTCAGGCAACAGGAGGCTTCGCCAGATCTGAGGTTTGGCGGCAAATGATGTCCGATATTTTTGAATCGGAAGTCGTCATACCGGAAAGCTATGAAAGCTCCTGTCTCGGCGCCTGTATTTTAGGATTGTATGCCACAGGAAAAATCGACTCCTTTGATGCCGTTTCGGGCATGGTGGGCGATACGTACAAGCATATACCTAAGGAAGAGGCTGCAAGAGAATACAGACAATTGCTGCCAATCTTCATCCAATTATCAAGAGCGCTGGAAGATGAATATACTTCGATCGCAAACTATCAAAGAAAATTAATTCAACATGACTAGGGGGAAATGACAATGCCGCTGTTAATAGTTGCAATTGGAATCGTTGCCTTATTAATTCTGATAATGGGCTTAAAATTAAATACCTTTATTTCATTGATTATCGTTTCATTTGGTGTTGCGCTGGCACTCGGAATGCCGCTCGACCAAATTGTCAAAACCATCGAAGCCGGATTAGGCGGAACACTTGGCCACCTGGCACTCATCTTCGGACTTGGCGCCATGCTGGGCAAGCTGATCGCCGACTCTGGCGGCGCCCAGCGAATTGCCATGACTCTTGTCAATAAATTCGGCGAAAAGAATATTCAGTGGGCAGTAGTGGCTGCATCCTTCATTATCGGTGTTGCCTTATTCTTTGAAGTGGGACTTGTTCTATTAATTCCGATCGTATTTGCTATTTCAAGAGAATTAAAGATTTCTATTTTGTATCTTGGTATCCCGATGACAGCGGCTTTATCTGTCACACATGGATTCCTGCCGCCTCACCCGGGTCCAACAGTTATTGCGGGTGAATACGGTGCAAACATTGGGGAAGTATTGCTTTATGGTTTCATTATTGCGATTCCAACCGTTATTTTAGCTGGACCGGTTTTTACGAAAATCGCTAAAAAGCTCGTTCCGGATTCATTCACAAAAAGCGGAAACATCGCTTCTCTGGGAGAGCAGAAAACCTTTAAGCTTGAAGACACACCAGCTTTTGGAATCAGTGTATTTACGGCTTTGCTTCCTGTTATTTTAATGTCAATCGCAACGATTATTACATTGCTTCAAAAAACAATGGGATTTGAAGATAATAGCCTGCTTGCTGCCATCCGCTTTATTGGAGATGCGGGCACTTCGATGCTGATCTCCTTATTGGTTGCCATCTATACCATGGGATTGGCAAGGAAAATTCCAATCAAAAATGTGATGGATTCCTGCACAACGGCCATCACCCATATCGGGATGATGCTTTTGATTATCGGTGGAGGCGGCGCCTTCAAACAGGTATTAATTGATGGCGGTGTCGGTGACTATGTGGCCGAGCTTTTCAAAGGGACAAGCCTGTCTCCGATTTTATTGGCATGGATTATCGCGGCAATCCTCAGGATTTCATTAGGATCTGCCACAGTGGCCGCATTAACGACAGCAGGTTTAGTCATTCCGCTGCTGGGCCAAACGGATGTGAATCTTGCCCTAGTAGTGCTTGCAACAGGTGCGGGAAGCTTAATCGCTTCTCACGTCAATGATGCCGGCTTCTGGATGTTCAAAGAATATTTCGGTTTGAGCATGAAGGAAACGTTTGCAACATGGACATTGCTTGAAACAATAATATCTGTGGCTGGATTAGGATTTATTTTATTGTTAAGCTTATTTGTATAAACACTTTAAGGCAATGAAACCCTACTTCATAAGAGGGTTTCATTGCCTATTAATCTGAATGAAGGAGCAGGAACTATGCAAAATACAATTGGTGTTATTGGTCTCGGAGTAATGGGGAGCAATATCGCTTTAAATATGGCCAATAATGGCGAGAAGGTAGCTGTATATAATTACACCAGGGATTTGACTGATCAGCTGGTACAAAAGCTGGAAGGGCAAGCCATAAGCCCTTATTTCGAAGTAGAGGATTTTGTCCAGTCTCTAGAAACACCAAGAAAGATCTTTTTAATGGTGACTGCCGGGAAAGCTATTGATTCTGTTATCGCAAGCTTAATCCCCTTCCTTGAAGAGGGCGACGTTATCATGGACGGGGGCAACTCCCATTTCAAAGATACGGAAAAAAGATATGATGATCTGAAAGCAAAAGGAATCGGCTATCTGGGTATCGGCATTTCAGGCGGTGAAGTGGGAGCATTAACAGGGCCTTCCATCATGCCTGGAGGAGATCAGGACGTCTATGAAAAAGCGGCTCCGATTCTTACGAAGATCGCTGCAAAGGTTGACGGGATGCCTTGCTGTGTCTACATCGGACCTAAAGGAGCAGGCCACTTTGTCAAAATGGTACATAACGGCATCGAGTATGCAGATATGCAGCTGATTGCTGAGGCCTATATATTCTTAAGAGAAAAGCTGGGATTATCTGTTGAGGAAATTGCAGATATCTTTGAAACATGGAATCAAGGCGAGCTGAAGAGCTATTTAATTGAGATCACAGCAGCTATTTTAAGGAAAAAAGACGAGCGCACAGGGCTGCCGCAAATCGATGTCATCCTTGATAAAGCCGGGCAAAAAGGAACCGGAAAATGGACCAGCCTCCAGGCGATCGATAATGGGATCCCAACCTCAATCATTACAGAATCTTTATTCGCACGCTATATTTCTGCTTTGAAGGATGAGCGTGTGGCTGCAGAAACCCTTTTAACAGGTCCTGAGAAGGATCAGATAACCCTTGAAAAAGACGTCTGGATTGAATACATCAGACAGGCTTTATATATGGGGAAAGTGTGTGCCTATGCACAAGGATTTACACAATATAAAATGTCATCCGAGCAAAATGACTGGAATCTGCCTTTAAAGGATATCGCTCTGATTTTCCGCGACGGCTGCATCATTCGCGCGGAATTTTTGAATGTCATCAGTGAAGCCTACCAGGAGCAGCCAAACCTGGCTAACCTCCTTGTCTCCCCTTACTTTGCCGAAAGGATCAGAGACTACCAGACGGGGTTGCGCAAAATTGTCTGCGAAGGCATTCAATCCGGCATCGCATTGCCATGCTTAAGCTCCTCTCTTTCCTATTACGACAGCTACCGGAATGGAAGATCAAATGCCAGCCTGCTGCAGGCCCAGCGTGATTACTTCGGTGCCCATACGTATGAGCGGACAGATATGGAAGGAACTTTCCATACTAATTGGAATGAATAAATAAGAAAAACGCTTGCCCCTCAATTGGGGACAAGCGTTTTTTGTTTACCTTAATCTCTTTCAAGCAGTGCAGCGCCTGCAATGCCAGGATCCGTCATTTCATATGGATCGAGGATTAAATCGAGTTCTTCTTCTGTCAGAACATCATATTTCAGGCACAGTTCCCTGATGGAACGGCCTGTTAAAATCGCTTCTCTGGCGATTCTGGATACGACTTCATAGCCAAGGTGAGGGTTGACGGCAGTAATGATGCCGACACTCTTTTCAACGTAGTCCTTCATTCTTTCTTCATTGGCTTCGATTCCTTTTACACAATGCTCTGTAAACGTATTGAACGCATTGTTCATAATGCTGATCGATTGCAGAAGGTTAAAGATCAGGACTGGCTCCATGACGTTCAATTCCAGCTGTCCCGCTTCTGAAGCAAGAGAGATGGTGTTGTCGTTCCCGATGACCTGGAAGGCAACCTGATTGATCAGTTCCGGAAGAACAGGGTTTACTTTACCAGGCATAATGGATGAGCCCGGCTGTCTTGCCGGCAGTGAGATTTCGCCAAGACCCGCTCTTGGACCAGACGCCATTAAACGAAGGTCATTTGCGATTTTGGACATATTGATCATGCAGATTTTCAGTGCTCCGGAGACTTCTGTATAAGAATCGGTATTCTGAGTGGCATCAACAAGATGTTCTGCCCCTTTAAATGGCAGGCCGCTGATGTCGGCAATATGCTTCACCACTAAGTCAATGTATTTCGGGATGGCATTCAGCCCCGTACCGACTGCTGTTGCCCCCATGTTCAATTCATATAAGTGCTGTTTGGATTGCTGAATGCGCTTGATGTCGCGTGCAATAACGCGGCTGTAGGCTTCAAATTCCTGGCCAAGCCTGATTGGAACAGCATCCTGCAGATGAGTCCGTCCCATTTTAATCACATGGCTGAATTCCTTTGATTTTTCAAGGAAAACAGAGTGCATATTTTCCATTGTCAGGATTAATTGATCCAGCAGATTTAACACTGAGATGTGCATAGCTGTCGGAAAAGCATCATTCGTCGACTGCGACATATTAACATGGGTATTAGGGCTGCAATGAGAATAATCGCCCTTTTCATGGCCCATGATTTCAATCGCACGGTTCGCAAGGATTTCATTAATATTCATATTAATGGACGTTCCGGCACCGCCCTGGATTGGGTCCACAATCACCTGATCATGCCAAAGTCCTTCAATCATTTCATCCGCAGCCTGTACGATCGGGTCTCCGATTCCTGAGTAAAGGCGCTTAACTTCCATATTCGCCATGGCCGCTGCTTTTTTTACGATGGCCATTGCCTTGATTAACTCCGGATGGATCCGGTAGCCTGTAATCGGAAAGTTCTCAACCGCACGAAGCGTCTGAACGCCATAATAAGCATCCGCCGGAACTTCCTTAGAGCCTAGAAAATCTTTTTCGATTCTGTAGCTGTTCTTTGCTGCTAGCATATTCGTCTTCTCCTTTATATAAACCTTTCTGATATTTATAGGTTTTGTAATAGCTTATCCTTCGTATACACTATAATCCGGAAAGAAGGAATAAGCAATGGTTATGGATAAGTAAAAAGCGGCTGATTTCTGTTTATGCCTGAAAGCTGGTGAAGGCAGGTTTGAGGCTTTCAAATAAGAGAAAAGAGACAAGCAACAGCAGAGCCTGTCTCTTTTGTTATGAGGAAATTAGAAAAATAAAGACAATATCAAGGTCCAAATACAAACAAACACCAGCAATCCAAAGCTGTATTTCAATGTCATTTTCGTTAAATCGGCTTCTTTTCCTGTCTCGCCAACCGCTGCTGTGGCAATGGCGATGGACTGAGGAGAGATGAGCTTTGCCATCACGCCTCCTGCCGTATTGGCAGAAAGCAATAAGGAGGAGCTGGTTCCGATCACATTACCAGCTGTCGCCTGGATGGGGGCAAATAGCGTGTTGTTGTTCACGACAGATCCTGTCATGAACACCCCAATCCAGCCTAAGAGCGGTGACAGCAGCGGAAATATTTTTCCGGTTGTCGCAACGGCTTCCCCCAGAGTAACGGTCATTCCACTGTTAGTCATGAGCTTTGAAATTCCGATAATGGCGCAAATCATAATAATAGGAATCCAGAACTCAGAAACAGTCTTTTTGAGGAGGCTGAAGCCTTTACCCATACTGATGCCTTTTGTCGTTGCTATTGTCGTTAGGCCGGCCAGCAAGATCGCTGTTCCAGTAGCACCGATTAAACTGATGCTGACACTTAGAGAAGATCCTGGTATACCGAAATTGATGACTGTGAATTCAAGCAAGCCCCCTTCAGTAAACAGCCCTTTAAATGCCGAGAAGCTCCATATTAAAATAAATAGGGTCAATAGATAAAAAGGTGACCATGCTTTAACTACTTCACCTAATGAATGCTGTTCAACTTGGCACTCTTTCCCATTGAGCAAAAAGATGTTCTTTGGTTTCCACTTTTTCAGGAATAAAGCTAATACACCCATCGCTAATAAGGAAGGAATAATATCAGCAAGCTCCGGACCTATAAATAGTGTAATGATTGCTTGCGTAACGGTATAAACCCCTGCAGTGATCAGGATGGCCGGTAATATTTCCTTAATTCCTTTAAACCCGTCAATGAGCCATATTAATAAAAAGGGAATGGTAAAGTTAATAATCGGGAGTGTCAGAGCTGTCATGATTGAGACATCCATGGAAGTAACCCCTGGAATTCCAAACGTATCGACAATGCCGACCGGTATTCCAATCGCACCAAAGGCGCCTGAAGCACCGTTTGCGATGAGACAGAGCATGGCTGCCTGTAAAGGCTTGAAGCCCAGTGACACTAACAGCACAGCACAAATGGCAATCGGTACGCCGAAGCCGGCAGCTCCTTCGAGAAAGGCATTGAAGCAAAATCCGATCAGAAGAAATTGAATGCGCTGGTCCTGGGAAATTCCTGCGATGCTTCCGCGCAAAATATCAAACTTGCCTGATGCCACCGAAATTTTATATAGCCAAACAGCCATGACAATAATCCAGCCAATTGGCCAAATTCCCGATGTAGCACCTTGAATAACACTTCCTGCCGCTTCTCCGAATGGCAAATTAAAGATGACTAGCACAATGAAAAAAGTGACAGCTAAGTTTACTAGCGCTGCATGAATGCCCTTCATTTTTAATACCGTCAGGCAAAGCAGAAATAAAAGGATCGGGATGGCTGCCACCAGGGATGAAATAGCCAGGTTATGAAAAGGATTGAATGTTTCCACTAACATATGATCTGCTCCTTTGGATCTAAGATGTCAACTCGTCATAATGCTGAATTTTGGATGTCTTTTAAGGTTTGAACAGATTTAGCCAGCTTCCTTTTCTCATCCTCGGTCAATGACAGCTCAACAATATTCTTCACACCGTTTCTTGTGATAAGAGACGGAATCCCGACAAACACATCACTGTGGCCATATTCTCCTTCTAACAATGCTCCAACCGGCAATACCACGTTCTCATTCCGTAAGATGGCTTTTGTTATTCTGACCAGCCCCATCGCAATTCCATAGTAGGTAGCACCTTTTGCGTTAATGATTTCATATGCAGCATCCCGGACATGAACAGCGATTTCTTCTTTTCTTTCCTCTGTTAACCTCTCTGCTACCGGTGTTCCGGCAATATTAGCGAAGCTCCATACCGGGAATTGGGAGTCGCCATGTTCACCGATAATATATCCATGAACACTTACGGCTGCTGTATCAAATTCTTTCCCCAATAAATAGCGGAACCTGGCAGAATCCAGTATGGTTCCAGATCCGATGACTCTTTCTTTAGGCAAGCCGGAGAATTTCCAGGTTGCATAAGATAAGATATCAACTGGATTTGCTGCAACTAAGAAAATCCCATTAAATCCAGAGTCCATAATGCTCTCTACAATGGATTTGAAGATCTTAACGTTTTTATTCACGAGATCCAGGCGGGTTTCCCCAGGTTTTTGTGCTGCCCCTGCACAGACCACTACGAGAGCGGCATCCTTACAATCCTCATAAGAACCAAATCTAATCGTCATAGCTGATGGAGCATAGGCAATGCCGTGGTTTAAATCCATGACATCTCCTTTTGCTTTCTCCTCATTTACATCAATAATGATTAACTCATCACATAGGCCCTGATTTAATAAGGCATAAGCATAGCTTGATCCAACAGCGCCATTTCCTACTAATACAACTTTGTTTCCTAATGTTAGATTCATAATGAGTTCCTCCAATAATTATTTGTGAATAATTTCACATGATTTCACAAAAAACCCTATTCATTTCATTTTATTTGAGTGGATTCATTTACGTGAATTAATTCACATACTTATATAAAAAAATATTGATATAACTATTTGTGAAATACTTCACATATAAAATATATCAGTGCTATTGTTTTTGCGCAAGTCTTTCCTCAAAAATTTCTTATAAAAAAGGAGTGCATAAGAAGTGCCAGCCCCCTGTAAACTGCAGTAAAACGGGGAGCTGGCACTGATCACTATTTCACTAATACTTTTTTCCGGACTTCATCCTGAATGGGGTTTGTGCCATTCTCCACACCCAGCTCATTTAGCCATTTGCGATAGGCGATGGTAAGGGCGTCTGACTTAAGGTGCAGCTCAGCCTGCAAGTCCAGCGGAAGAAGTTCCGGCTTTTGGCTTTGGACGATATCTAAATCCTGATAAAAAATCGTATCCTGGAATTCAATAAAAGGCTCATCCGGCATGTCCAGATCATAGTTTCTTGTCAACAGCATAAATGCCTTGGCCTTCTCGTGATCCTCTTGATTGACAGCAAGCAGAATCGTCAGCTCATCATCCGACCCTTCCGTTGTTTTAGTAAAACGGGCGGTAGTTGGGTTGAGGATTTCATACACATAGTTAGCATATCCGCCTTTGGAGCGTCCATCAGGGTTCGGCTGGTAGACCGGAATTTTACTGGTAATCAAACGATTATCAGCAAATTCAACTTTGTAGTCGACAACCTCGGCATGATCCTCATCGCCAAGCAGTCCTTCATGCACAAACATAAGATGCGAAACATCCAGGAAATTTTCAATAATTCTTGGGGCATTTGCTTTTACCTCATACGGGCCGCAAATCGCAGTCCGGTACCCCTCCATGCTATATTCAGGAAATGAAACAAGCGGCGCCGGATCTTCCCCTAAGTTAACCCAGATCAGCCCCAGATACTCCTCACAATGGTAAACGGTTGCTCTTGCTTTCTTTGGGATGGCTCTGCCGCTCGGCAGGGCAGGAATCTTCTCACAGGCACCTGTACAATCGTATTCCCAGGCATGATAGGCGCAGACCAGATTTCCGTTCTTCACCTTTCCAAGGGAAAGGGCGGCACCCCGATGGATACAAAGATCCTTAAATGCGTGAACCCCTTTTTCATTGCGGAAAATAACGACCCGTTCCCCAAGGACAAATACCTGTTTGGGATCCTCCAATACTTCCTCTGCTTTGCATACTGGATGCCATTCATTCCATAATCGATCTTGCTGCATAGTCGACACTCACTTTCATGTTATTAATTGGCTTGTACTGTCACTTCATTTGTTTTCACACGATCTTCAAGCTTCTGCGGAAGAACCAGATTGAGAACCAGCGCTGTAATCGCTCCAATTGCTGTACCTGATGAGACAAAATAGGTTGCAATATCAGGCAGCCCTTTTAACACATCAGCAGGCATCAGCACGGCAAACAGGGCAAGCATAATCGGGACACCGATCACAAGCATATTCCGTTCGGTAAAAGCCACTTCTTTAATCACTTTAAATCCATTCATCGTGATGACAACGCATAAAATGGCAAACACACTGTTAATGACAACCCCTGGAATGCATGCAATCAAATTCATCAGCTTCGGCATCATGCCCAGGATAATCATGATCACACCGCCTGCGATAATCGGCCTGCGGCTTTTCACCCCTGTAATGGCAATGATGCCGGCATTGGAAGAGTAGCCTGTTACGGGTGTCCCCCCAAAGAAGGAACCGATGAAACAGCCCAGCCCTTCTCCAAATGCCCCGCCATTTAAGCGTTTATCATCCAGATTTTCTCCTGTCACCTTACTAACCGTAAACCATGTGCCAGTTGTTTCGATTGTGACAATAAAATAGATGGCTGCCATAATCAGAATCGCATGCAGATCAAATTCTGGAGCTCCAAAGGCAAAGAGGCTTGGCATCTGGATCCACGCCGACTTACCCAGCGATGAGAAGTCGACCAGGCCAAAGAATGAAGCAGCAATTGATCCAATACCCAGTGATAAAATAACCGATACGATTTTAATGTACTTCAGTTTTGATTGGGACTTCTCGCCAATATACATGCAGAAAATCAGCACAGCCGCTGTCACAGCCGCAACGAATATATTTTCTCCAAAGTTCCCTGGTGCCGAGTAGATGGAATTGATTGCACTCGGCATTAATGAAAGCCCTACAACGACAATTACCGTCCCCGCTACAATCGGAGGGATGAATTTCCTGACGGCCTTGCTGAAAACTTTCATCGGGTAGCCCAGTAAGGCAACAAGCAAGGCTCCGGGGATCAAACTGCCAATCATCGCCCCGATGCCAGATGTTGTGCCGATGGCTGCCAGGGCACTAAGCGGTACAAAGGATGGCCCTTGCATGACTGGAAGCTTCATGGCAAATCCTGCTTGAATGATTGTGGCAATACCGCAAGCAATAAAGGTCATTTGTATTAACAGTGCACTATCCGGAACGGAAAAGGACAATAATCCAGCTAAAATCATCGGCGGAATGAACAGATCCATCGCCAATACTTGCTGCAGTCCCAGAAAAATGGATTGTCCAACTGAAACCTCTTTTCCCGCTTTACTGCTGTTTGTTTCTCGTTTTTCAGCCCTTGCATCCATCATAAGAACCCCCTGTTGGTGTTATGGTATCCATATAATTTCTGTTTCTTAAACAGCCCAATAGAAAAAAGCCCAAAGTATATGCTCTACCCCAAACGTAAAAAAGCATATACTTCGAGCTTAAAAAATCGAAGTACGGAAAGAACAGACGAATCCCGAGTGAGTCTGCGTCAAATCCTGTTCCTGCCTTTCATAGTCGGTTTATTTACGGTAAACGGGTAGAAACTTGTAGGCCATATCCCTACGATTATATGAAAAACACTATTAAATTTTTTGATTGAAATTATCTTACAATAACTTTTCTATAAATGACAACAAGATTTTTTAGAATACTTTTCTGCTAGACTGAGATTACTCTTTCCTTTACAATGACTATAGTAGCACAAAACACGAACGTTAGGAAGGTGTTTATGAGTAAATATACGTATATTTTTCATGGAACGGCTTTTTCCAGTTATTCTCCTAAGAAAATAAATATTTTAAAGGATTACTTATTTTTCGTGAATTCAAATGGGATGATTGAAAAAATGGCGGGTCCTGAGCATGAGGACTACCAATCCCTGCTGGCTGCCTATGAGGGACAGGAGAACTTTCACCGCTTAGCAGACGGGCAATATTTCCTGCCTGGTTTTGTGGACCTGCATGTCCATGCGCCGCAATGGGCTCAATCAGGGACAGCTTTGGATATTCCCCTCTATGACTGGCTCCACACATACACATTTCCATTAGAGTCCAAATATGCAGATCTGGCTTTTGCCAAGAAGGTTTATGAAGATCTCGTCAATACACTGCTCGCAAATGGAACCACGACGGTTCTCTACTTTGCAACCGTCCATAAAGAGGCCAGTTTATTATTAGCGGAAATATGTGCTGAAAAAGGGCAGAGGGGCTTAGTGGGAAAAGTCGTCATGGATGATCCTGAACAAAATCCGGACTATTATCGGGATGCAGATGCGATAACAGCACTAGCCGATACGGAGGAGTTTATTTTAGCCGTGAAGGAGCTGGCCAAAACGGTTAAACAAGGCGTGTATCCTGTTGTTACACCGCGCTTCATTCCAAGCTGTTCAGATGAAGCATTAAAAGGCCTGGGCGAACTGGCTGCCAAGTATGATACACATGTACAATCCCACTGCAGTGAAAGTGACTGGGCCCACAGCTATGTACAGGAACGTTTCAGCAAGCATGATGCGGCTGCCCTGCATGATTTCGGATTATTAGGCGAAAAATCGGTGATGGCTCACTGCAATTTCCTGGATGACCATGATGCAGAGCTGTTTGCAAGTACAGGCACTGCAATCAGCCACTGCCCATTATCTAATGCCTACTTCGCCAATAGCGTGATTCCGATCAAGCGCTTTATGGGCAAGGGTATTGATATTGGGCTGGGGACGGATATTTCAGCTGGCGCGACTCCAAGTCTATATGATAATGCCAAACAGGCTGTTGTCTCTTCCAGAATGCTGGAAGACGGAGTAAATCCGGATCTTCCTGCCGGGGAACGTGGTGTACCGGCTTCACGGATTTCCATCCATGAAGCCTTTTACCTGGCTACAGCAGGCGGCGGAGAAAGCTTGAGTCTGCCAATTGGGCGAATTCAGGAGAACTATGCATGGGACGTTCAAATTGTCGATACGAAAGTGCCGGGGGCAAGCCTGCCGATCTTCACAGAAAATGAAGCGTTAGATGATATTTTCCAAAAAATCATGTATCTTGTCCGTCCGGAGCATATTCGGGAAGTCTGGGTTCAAGGGGAAAAGGTTCACTCACGTTCTTGAGAGCTTATGCAAATGCCGCTTGGCTATTTCCATGTGGCATTTGCACAGCCAGCCTGCCCCTTACTCATTCTTCAGCACATCAGCAAGCCGGTGCAGTTCATCTGTCTGCCGGATGCGATATTGGCGCCCTTCCTTCTGCAAGTACCCTTTGTCGCAAAACTGCACAAGAACATGCAATAAGTGGCGATAAGATACCCCTAAAAAATCACAGACTGCCACATGTTTTTCCTTATAGACCTCTCCATCAGCGGTTTGCAGAATGAAATCCGCCAGACGGTTTTCAAGCGGAAAGGAAAGGCTCTGTGAATACTTTTCAGCCATTTTCGTCGCTTTCACACTTAAAAACTTGGTTAATTCCCGGAGAAAGGTCGTATCTTCAAGCAATCTTTTGCGATAGTGATGCAAAGGAATCGCATAACAGATCGTTTTCGTGGAGGCTTGTATTCCCTTTGTATAGTACACTTCATGTAAAAGCTCCATTTCCCCGATGTAATCATGGGCATTAATAAAATTAATCAAAGAAACCTTGCCATTTTGATACGTTACAAAGATTTTGGCTTTACCTTCGATGACATAATACAAATAATCCGGTCTCATGCCCTCGCGAATAATCCATTCATCCCGCTTATATTCGCGTACTTCCACAAACTCTTCAATCGGAAAAGAAAATAAATGCGATATGGAGTGCTTCTCCAGGTAATGCTGTCTTTTTTTTCCTTTGTATGTTTCCATCATCCACCCCAAAATATGAGATATCTCATATTATTGTACGAAGCTTCCTGATATCATGCAAATATCGGAGGGATTTTTATGAAGACACAAAGCTGGATGAGCAGGCAGTTTTTCAGCTTTTTTATGACCTGGGGCATTTTCCTGCCTTATTGGACAGGGTGGATGATCCATATAAAAGGAATGACGGTTTCACAGGCAAGTTTGATCATGAGCTTGGGCCTGGCGGTACGGGGACTTGCCACACTTTTTGCTTTTCCCTATTTATCAGGAAAATTCAGCAGCAGAACCCTGCTGAACGGGATGTCAGCCGGTACCCTGATCGCCATTCTCTGCTATATTCCGGCCGACTCTTTTGCCAGCCTGCTGCTGGTAACGCTGCTATTGCATTTCTTTTATCCGGCACTGATGCCTGCACTGGATAGTGCTGCGGGCATTCTTGTCCAAAACAAACAATTAAAAGATTACGGAAAAAGCCGCTCCTGGGGTTCAATCGGATTCGTTGTGTCCGGTATGATTCTGACCTTCTTTACAGGAGGGTTCGGAGATGAGGCCATTTTCTGGGCATTATTACTCGGCATGCTTGTAGTCCTTTGTCTCGGTTTCATGAATACACCTTCAGTACTATCTGAAAAGCCGAAAACCGGCCAGACCAAAGGAGCCATAAGGAAATTATTCAGCATCAGACACTTCGGCCTTGTGCTCATCATTGTGATTCTGCTGCAGGCAGCGCATGCTTCCTATTACAATTATGGTTATATTTACTTACAGGAAATTCAAGCACCAAAATATTTAATCGGCGCCATTATTAATATAGGCGTGATTGCAGAAATTCTTTTCTTTTTCATTGCGGACCGGACTTTCCGGAAGTTTTCAATCGGTTCATTACTGGCATTGGCAGCATTGGGCTCCACAGCCCGCTGGGTACTCGTATTTGCCTTCCCGCATGTCATTGTGTTCAGCATTAGCCAGATATTGCATGCCTTCTCTTTTGCCATGGCACATTACGCCTTCATGAAATATTTAATTAAATATGTTCCTCACGAACAGGTGCCCATTACTCAAGGGGTCTACTCAGCACTCGCCCTCAGCTGGAGCACAGCCCTTTTTACCATTTTCGGCGGGTATCTTTATGAAGTGGAACCACGATACGCGTTTATTGGAATGGTGGTATGTACGGTCCCTGCGGCGCTGCTTGCGTTTATTTATCGGAGATTGGAAGGGAAGAAAGAGGCGGAAACCAGACATCTGGCAGTTTAATGTCACAATAAAGCTAAAAAAGGTGATACATGTGTAGCACCTTTTTTACGTTTGCATCAAGGAGGTTTCAAATTGAAAATCAATAAAGGAATTTTATATATACTGCTCGGTGCTTCCTTTTTCGGATTTACACCGATTTTTGCAAAGTTGGGGTTTCGTTATGGCTACTCTCTGGGACAGATTACGATTGCGCAGATGGTTATTTCCTTCATTTTGCTATGGTCTTTCACATTGATAAAACGCTCCAGTTTCAAAGGGCTCCATACGATAAACATGCTGCAAATCATGATGACCGGCTGCTTTGTCGGCTTAACCAGCATTTTCTATTATGGCTCCATGCAGTATCTTCCTGCATCATTGGCCATCATTTTAATGTTCCAGTTTGTCTGGATCGGAATCCTTTTAGAATGGGCCTTCAGCAAAATAAAACCGGCGCCTGTCACCGTGCTTTCGATCATTTTGATATTAATCGGGGTCTTTTTCGCTTCTAATATTGTAAATGGCGACATACAGGGCCTTCCGGTTAAAGGTTTTATTTTAGGAATCCTCTCCGCGATCACTTATGCCGGTTTCATCTTCTTCAGCGGCAAGGTCGCTGTGAATGTGGATCCCTGGATAAGGAGTTCATTGATGGTGACGGGATCAGCCATTCTGGTGCTGATCCTGTTCATGCGTGATATCCCGTCTGTTCTGCCTTTGGAGGAAAATCTGCTGACGATTGCCGTCGGGGTTTCGCTCTTTGGCGCAGTCCTTCCACCGCTTTTTTTCGCGGCTGGTGCACCTTTGGTTTCAGGAGGAATTGCCAATATACTAACCTCCATTGAATTGCCAATCGCCATCCTGTCAGCCAGCATTATCCTGTCAGAAACGGTAACCCCGATGCAGTGGCTGGGCACGGCCATTATACTGGCTGCCATTGCTTTTAATGAACTGGGGACAGGCCTTTTCCGGCGTTGAACAAAAGTGCCTGAGAATCAGACACCTGTCAGTTTTGATTGAATGGACTCCGGCAGCAGCTGATAAAATAGCCCTTGATACTTAAGATCAAGCATGCCGGCAATCAAAAGAATTAGGATTAAGAAGACTGCAATCCATTTGCTGTTCTTTTTAAGCAATGGGTTCACCTCCATGAATAAGAGCTCCCTCAGCAGGAGCTCTTTTGATTAATACGCCAGTTTATATACGATTTCACCATCAATCACCCGGCCGTCGGCTTCAAATCCCAGTTTTTCATACAGCCTTTTCGCCATGCTGTTCTCAGGCTCAAAACTCAAATAAATCACCTTATGCGCCTGATCCTGTTTAATCTGCTCAATCAGCTTCTTCATGGCTGCTTTCCCATACCCTTTTGACTGATGCTTCTCATCAACCATCAGGCGGTAAATCCAATATTCCTTATCGTCATCATCCATGCAGTACATCGTAAAACCCACTAACACATCATCATGATAAATCGCTAAACACTCACACTCCGGAAACGCCTTAGCCTGCGCCAGCGAAAACACATTCGGCGCCACAAACGCCTTCTGCTCTTCTGCTACACGCAAATCAATGATATCGAAGAAATTGTGACGGTCTATCTCTCTAAAATCAATCATATAAGCCCCCCTCCTATTTGAAAAGGCAGCTCCCCCAGCCTTTTTCCAGGGACATGCCTCCCATTTCACTATCGAAGTCAAATTCGCTAAATCAGCAGGGAAATCCTCCAAGTGAAGACCAAAAATATATATGAATGATATGAAAAAGGTTCTCAGGTGGCAGAGCCTTTCAAATTCCCCTAAGGAAATCTGGTCTCCGGCGTGATAAAGTCACCTGTTATGACTTTGTCAGTTTTGAAATTGGTCTAAAACGGCAAAGAAATCACGAATAAATTGATGGAATAATTTCTCCGTGGGCAGCAGCTGGCGTTCACTTGGAATAATGATTCCTACTGCACGGGTAATCTGTGGCATGACAGGCAGCCTTACTGTGGAACGCGGCAGGCTGTCAACCAATGTAGATTCCGGAATAAGCGTCAGCCCCAGACCTGCTGAGACCAAACCTTTAATCGTGTCAATATCATCGCCTTCAAATGACACTTTAGGCTGAAAGCCATGCTGACTGCAAGCATCATCGAATAATTCACGCAAGACATACCCCTTAGGAAACAAGATAAAGGATTCATCTTTCAGGTGATTCAGATTCAATAAAGATTTGTCTGCTAAAGGGTGAGCAGCAGGAACCAAAGCGACCATTTTCTCGGTGAATAAAATATCCCCTTTAACCTTTTTCTCTTTCTTAGGGAGAGGGCCAATCAAAGCCATATCGATTTCTCCTTCCGCCACTCCGATGATTAAATCATGATAAGCGCTCTGTTTCAGTTCAAACTTCACATGAGGATAGCGCCCGCGGAAAGCAGATATGATGGAAGGCAGCGTATAAAGTGCCAGACTGCTTGGAAAGCCGAAACGTATTCTGCCATGCTCCGGATCCAGATACTCTTTGACTTGCCGTTTGGCATTATCGATTACCTTTATGGCTTCTTCCATCTGTTCTAAAAATAGTTTGCCGATCGGCGTCAATTTCACGTTCCTTCCTTCACGGATAAACAAACTGACCCCCAGCTCTGATTCAAGGTTAAAAATCTGTCTGCTCACCGCAGATTGTGCCACATGTAAAGCTAAAGCCGCATCGGTTACATGTTCTCTTTTCGCCACTTCAATAAAGTATTTAATCTGTCTTAATTCCATGTGATTTTTTCCTCCCTTCCGCCATACATCTAATTTTGGCATCAATATTATCTAATTTTCATATTGTTTAGATTGATTCACAACTATAAAATGAGAGAATCATACAATTTTTGAATAGTTGGAAATTATTGAGGGATTTAATTTTAAATTAAGGGAGGTCCATTGGCAGCATGACTGCAATAACAGAAATTAATGAGAAGCGAATACAGGCGGTGGATTATGTTCAGGCGGTATTCGAAACAGTTAAAAAGCGCAATTCTAATGAAAGTGAATTTCATCAGGTTGTTAAAGAAGTGTTTGATTCACTCGTTCCAGTATTTGAGAAAAACCCCGTATACATGGAGCAAAGTATTCTTGAAAGAATAGCAGAACCTGAAAGAGTGATCACCTTTAGAGTCCCCTGGGTGGATGATCAGGGAAAAGTACAGGTGAATCGCGGCTTCCGGGTACAATTCAATAGCGCAATCGGTCCCTACAAGGGCGGCTTACGATTCCATCCTTCTGTAAATGCCAGCATCATCAAATTTCTGGGCTTTGAACAAATTTTTAAAAATGCCCTTACAGGCCTGCCGATTGGAGGAGGAAAAGGCGGAGCCGATTTTGATCCCAAAGGGAAATCTGATGGGGAAATTATGAGATTCACCCAAAGCTTCATGCTGGAACTAAGCAGGCATATCGGGCCGGATGTAGACGTTCCTGCCGGAGATATCGGAGTCGGCGCCAGGGAAATAGGCTATCTGTTTGGACAGTATAAGAGAATCCGTGGAGGCTATGAAGCTGGAGTTCTGACAGGGAAAGGAATCGGGTATGGCGGAAGCTTAACCCGCACTGAAGCGACAGGTTACGGTACGGTTTACTTTGTACAGGAAATGCTGAAGGAAATAGGCCTTTCCTTAAAAGGAAGCACTGTCGTTGTTTCCGGTTCAGGAAATGTCTCTACCTATGCGATTGAAAAAGCTGCACAGTTAGGCGCGAAGGTTGTGGCCTGCAGCGATTCTGACGGCTATATTTATGATCCAAACGGCATCAGCCTTGATACAGTAAAAAAGCTGAAGGAAGTTGAGAGGGAAAGGATCCGGGAATATGTGAAGGAACATCCCCATGCCCAATACTTTGAGGGATGCTCCGGCATCTGGTCCATCCCCTGTGACATCGCTCTGCCGTGTGCGACACAAAATGAAATTGATGAGGCAGCAGCAGAAATCCTTGTTGCCAATGGAGTTAAAGCCATTGGTGAAGGAGCAAATATGCCATGCACATCCGGGGCCATCAATGAGTTTCTGAGAAACAGCGTTCTCTTTGGCCCGGCAAAAGCGGCAAATGCAGGCGGTGTTGCCGTTTCCGCATTAGAAATGGCCCAAAACAGCTCAAGATTATCTTGGACATTTGAAGAAGTGGATGAAAAACTGCAGCAAATTATGACGAATATATACCGGAGCAGCGTCAAAGCTGCCGAGGATTTTGGCTATCCAGGCAATCTGGTGGCAGGCGCTAATATTGCAGGATTTATAAAAGTAGCCGATGCCATGGTCGCACAGGGAGTAATATAAAAATGAAAAAGGGTGATGCTATTAAGAAAGCATCATCCTTTTCTATTTAGATACACAGTTATCTTCTTATGGACGGAATAATCTTAATCTCTCCTGCAGGCCTTCTAAAACTTCTTCAGGCATTTCCCTGACATTGATATCCTCACCCAGGAAAAGCAGCCAATTGATTATTTCAGTCAGCTCTTCTGAATTATTTACATTGATAAAAGTTCTTAGAATGGCTGTGGTCTGGTAAGGATTTGTATACGCAATAGAAGCCTTAATAGGATGGTATTTTTTGAACTGGGCAATCGCCTGCGGACCGAGTTCTAAGACAAGATTGATAGCCTCGTCCTTCATGCTTAGTTTCTCTAAAATATTTTTCCTGCTTGTTCTTTTTTTCACAGGATACGGTTCGACACCGATGAGATTATCCACCGGGAAAATTTGTCTCTTTTCTTCCTTTAAGTCAAAGGCTTCAACCTTCCAAATGCTTTTTTCACGATAAAGGTGCAAAAGATAAATGGAATAAGACCTTATTTCCTTCTCTTCTCTTACGGAAATCCATAAATAGCGATCCAAAATAAGAGATTCAATGAGTTTTTCCAGCATCGGATGGGGGAGGTCTGACAGATCAAGCAAATCGGGATTATTAGGGTTGGTACCTTCAAACAGCAGGATTTGATTTAAAAGAACCAGATCTTCCTGCTGGGCTTCCGATATCAGGCCGAGCAATTTTTCAGCTAAAGACTGACGGCTCTTTAGATAGGGGAGCTGCAGATTTCTTGTAGCCATAAAGGCGATAAACAGAGCTTTGATCTCATTATCGGTAAAGCGGACAGTGGGCAGGACGGAATTGTTCATGACAAAATACCCGCCATCCCTTCCGACCTCAGCGACAAGCGGCATCCCCATGGCTTCTATTTCACGAATATCCCGAATCGCTGTTGAACGGGAAATGTTAAATTCCCGCATGATTTCAGAGATAGTAAAGTGGGCGCGGTTGTTGATATACCGCATCATCACATTAATCCGTTCCACTTTTTTCATTGCGTCCTCCCTAAACAGTATCATTTTTTGACATGATTTAACGTTATTATAAACTTATCAAATGGGCAAATCATTTGAAATGATTAAAAAAAAAGGATGGTTTTGAAAATGGCAAATTATACTCTGGAAGAAAAAGAAAGCTTTACCGTATTAGGCATTGGTACTGAATTGAAGAGTGATTACACAGATTATGCAGGCATAAATCAGGAAAAAGCAGACTTCTGGGAGGCAGTCAAACAGGATGGAAGGCTGGACAAATTAAAGGCTGTAGCCACAAATGATTATATTTTTGTCGTAAACGAAGCCGTAAATAACAAGATGATGCATTATGCAGGCGTCATGACAGAGGCATCTCTGCCGGATGCAACCAGATTGATTCAGTTTCCTGAAGGAGAATACCTCATTGTGAAAGGGGAAGCCGGAACATCTGAGGAATTGAGCAATATGCTTACAGGGATTGCCTTTGGCCAAGCACTGCCGGAAGCAACGGATTACGCTTATGTCGGCGGGCCCAATGCCTCTGTTGAAATGGGGCAGCGAAATGGAATGGTATTCGGCGAGATGTGGATTCCTGTTGTTAGGAAATAAGGAGATAAAAGGCGGGATTTAAATGTCCTATTTGGTCAATTTTAAAAATGTGTCTGCTGCTGGTTTAGAGTCTTCACCAGCAGCGGAAGCACTTGCTGGTTTACGAGCGAATGAAGCCCGTTACTTCATGAACAAATATAAGCATGAATTTACGGTTGTACCGGCCAGCAAAAGCCAGGAGACCCTTAATTATGTGAACCATATTTTGAAAGAAGAACGTGATATAGAGTTTGCAGCCAAACCTTTAGAGACGTCGCGTTTTCAAGTGGAGAATATCAAATGGGCTTACGTTTTCTATGAGAATGGCCTTAGTGTCAACGTCATGTATACCGTCGATGACCCTAAAAAACGCGCTGTTGGTTTTAAGCTTTCTGAGGGGATAGAAGTACCAAAGGAGTTAGAAGGGAAGTTTAAGTTTGCCAGGCGGAAATCTAAACTGGCGGGGACTATTCGGGGGTCGTTTTTTGTTATTAAAAGGGAGTATTAAGGTTAGAAATTGAGTTCACTGGGAAGAGCAAAAACAGCCAATGATACAAACAAATACATTTAGGCATTCACAATAACAGCACCTCTCCATCATATTGGAGGGTGCTGTTATTTTTTTCGCATAAACATTTTTTATTTATGATACGGTTCACCAAAACTAATTAACAGAATCTGTAAATAAAGGGAACTAATATTGATTTCTTCCATACTGCCGTTCGTTATGGCCCGGGTTAACCTTTCCCACTCTTACGGCTCGAATTAAAATGCATTTTGCAGGTCCTCAAAGAATTCTATTAATGTCTACTCTCTAACTCCTTCCCTACTCCTATTTTAATCCTCTCACAATGATATTTAGTACTTTAAATAAACTCATTATCACTTATAGATTTATGCCGTGCCAAAATTTCAAGTAATTCGTAGAATAATACAAGTTAAACTTGTGATTGGAGTGAATCACCATGAGGATTCTGTTCCTTGAGAGTCATCCGATGTGGATATTTGGATTGCCAAATGGCTTTATGGATGCAGGCCATACTGTCATGATCTCGGGATCACTAACTAAGGGAAATATTCAAGAAATGATAGAGCAATTCAAACCAGATCTTATTATATCTATGGGATGGACAACAGAACATTCAAAAAATAAGCAAATATGGATTCATGATGTTGTAAAACAAAAAAAAATACCTCTTGTTTATTGGGCAACGGAAGATCCATTGCACACAAACAAATTTTCTATTCCATTAATAAAAAGAATGAAACCAGACTTCGTATTCACGGTTACTCCGTCAATTTGCAAGTTATATAATAAACAAGGTTTCAAATCAGCTCATTTAGATTTTGCTTATCACAAAAGTGTCCATCATCGTGTAAAGCCCTTTAAAAAATACCGTTGTGATGTAGCTGTTGTAGCCAATGCGTATCCCGACTTTCTTTTAAAGCACCCCGACTCCTTTCGTCTTTCTTCAATACAAACGCTAATCTCTCCTCTTCTTGAAAGTAATATCCGTGTAGACTTTTGGGGCGATAATTGGGATTCTATGGGGGATCTATTAGGGAAAAAAATTCCTGATGATTGGATACACGGATATTTGGATTATAGAGAAGCCCACAAGGTTTATAGTTCAGCAAAAATCGTACTCGGGCTCCAAAACTGTATAGATCAATTAACACAACGCACTTATGAAATTCTTGGTTCAGAAGGTTTTTTGATTACCTCTGATACTCCTGCAGTTAGAAGTAAATTTAAACATAAGCATGATTTAGTCGTTTCGTCATCTCCTGGGAAAACCGTAAAACTAATTAAATACTATTTAAAAAATAATAAAAAAAGAGAACAAATCAGAACCCAGGCAAAACAATCACTGATAAATGACACTTATCAGCACCGAGCTGAAAAAATAATAGAAGTATTGATTGACCACGGGATTTTAAACAATAACATTAAATCTAATGAAGGCGGAAAGATAGTCCATTATCCAGAACTGCTAAAACAAAAATACAAATTATACATTGTAAAAAAAGGTGATACATTATTTGAAATCTCTCAAAAATACGGTGTTACTATGGAACATATTATGGAACTTAACCATCTAGAATCACACATTATTGATGTTGGGCTTATATTAAAAATAAAAGCAAAGTAACTTGAAGAAATGGGAATTAACGGCTTTATCAAGATGATTAGGGTGAATGGAGGTATTATTAGTGGTAAGAGGATTATCAAATCCTTTTTCTATCCCTTTCCTATCTTTAGAACATATGGAAGAGAAAAATTACGATGTTTTGGTTGTAGGTACAGGAGCCGGAGGAGGAGCTGTTCTTTGGAGATTATGCGAAAAGTGGCGGAAAAATCGGAAGAGTATTGGTGTCATTGAATCTGGTGATCTATTATTGCCCACGCATATCCATAACATCCCTAAATTAAGTAAAAAATGGAAAAAACACTATAGTGAAGTTTCCAATCCTATCGGACAGCGCCTTCCTCAGTTTTTGGGGGCGGAGCAGGTTTTCGCTGTGGGTGGAAGAACGTTATTTTGGGGAGCAGTTACTCCCAGAATGCACGCATCCGAGTTCATAAATTGGCCAATATCCGAACAAGAAATAGACACCTATTACCAGATTGCCGAAGATATCATGCAGATTCGTCAGGCATCTTCAATAAATTCATTACACTTACAATCCATACTTCGACACCTTCATTCAAAAGGGTTTCATGAAGCAAGGCCGATTCCTAGTGCGACTTCACATGGGAAAACCTTTAGTTCATTATGCTTCTTAAAAAATGCTTGGAAACAACACCCCTTTGATTTCGCGGTAAAGGCTCGAGCGTTACAGTTGCTTATGGAAAATGGAAAACCAGTAGGTCTAAAAGTAGGAGATCACAACAAAAAAATACATGTACTAAGAGCACAAAAACAATCGTATTGGCCGCTGGGTCTCTGGAAACCCCGCGCCTCTTGCTTCATTCAAAAATCCCAGGGAATACAATTGGGCACTTTTTAACAAATCATTCTTTTATTAAGGCAAAAGGAGAATTTATTAGCAAAAAGTTTGGGAACATTTCAGAGAATATTTGTATTTTAATACCGCAGACAGACGAAACCCCTTACCAATTTCAAATATATATAAATAAACGATTGATAAATGTAGTCGGTTTCGGGAAAGTTGAATCCCTCTTTGATAATTATCTAACATTAGACCCGCTAAGTGTAGACGAATACGGTATGCCGAAAGTAAAGATTAATTTTTCCTATTCTGTCAAGGACATGGAGATTATTCGCCAAATGAATGAGGCGTTACATCAGGTTTTCAATGTTCTGGGAGCAAGATTAGTCCACGAGAATGGAAAAGCTCAGATACATGTTATGGAGCCTGGAGAGGATTACCACGAATCAGGATCATGTCGTATAGGGAATGATCCCTCACAATCTGCAACGAACCGTTATGGTCAAATCCATGGTAGTACCGGCCTTTACGTAGCCGATAATAGCATACTCTCCTCGATTGGTGCTTCAAACCCTACTCTTACCACAGTTGCATTGGCCATCCGAATAGCTGATCATATCTCGAATTCCTACTCAAAAGAAAGGACAGAATGAAATGCAAAGTTCCCTATTTACCAATACGGCCAAAAAGGCGAAAGGGGTATCGATTATCACTTGTACTAATAAGCCAATTTATATGAATAATATATTCAGAAACTACTGGAATCAAACTTGGTCTGAAAAAGAGCTGATCATTATTTTAAACAAGGATGACATGGATTTGGCCCAATGGAGAAGAAAAGCAAGTGATGATCCAAATATATTTATTTATCAACTTCCAAAGAATTTATCCTTAGGCCAATGCCTGAATTTTGCAATCGATCAAACGCAATGTGACTTTATTGCTATCTTTGACGACGACGATTATTATGCTCCTCTTTATCTAAACAATATGATGCTGGCATTTAACTATACCGATGCTGATATTATTGGGAAAAAAACACATTATGTCTATTTCGAAAGCTGCAAAGCCCTTTACCTCAGAAATCTAAATCAAGAAAACCAGTTTGTAGATTGGGTATGCGGTGGAAAAAAATTGTAAAAAGAAATGTTTTCGATAAGGTTAGGTTTCGGAACATCTCAAATAATGAGGACGTAAAGTTTTGCAACGATTGCGTGAAACATGGATTTAAAATATATTCGACTGACCGATATCACCTAGTGTACGTAAGAAGAGCAAACCCGGAATATCATACATGGAAAATAAACGACAAAAAACTCATTAAAAGTTGTAAATTTATTACCTATACAGATGATTATAAGGACTTTTGTATGCCTCGCAATAATAAAAAAGAATAAGAGCAGAGTGTTTTAAGTTGCCTCACTTTATGACCCCCTTTTATATAGCATATTACAAATTAGTATAATCTTGTTCTAACTGATATGAAACACAAAAAGGGACCACCATGTAACTAATCGGGTTTCAAAAAAACCGTACCTGCTTATGATACGATTCACTTTGCATTTATGGTAAAGCTTCCTAAAGTTCATGATAACTTAATAATGAATACAGTTGATATCCCATATAAATAGCCATAGCCCATATAATAAGTGCGGAAACTTGATTCATATGTTTCTGGAGGACTCCAAGCGCTGCAATTGATTTCTCTTTGGCAGATTATCATGAATTCTAACAAAAAGCCAAAAGGTGCCTGACCGGTTGGGGACGGGCACCTTTCTAATATTACTTATGGAGTTTCTCTTTAGAATTCTTTACCCTAAGTTGTAACATTACAGCAACCAGCAAGGATATCCATTGCAGAGTGTATAGTATTATAGAATAGTTGGATTTTATAAGATATGCTGTTACAGAAAATATACCGGAAAGGAGGATAAGTAATACAACCATAATGGACATATTATTGTGTTTGTTTTTATTCTTATAAAGAAAAAAAATGATTATTACACTGAATAAAAAAGCATTCATAATTAATATTTTTTCATAATTAGTTATCCTCCCTAATCCAGTTTTAAGTATTTCTGTGAATCATATCTCTTCTTTTATTTGTAATCATTTCTGGGACCTGCATCCATTACAACCTCTACCATATTGGAAGGCCCCATTCTGAGTTTAGGTCTATACTCAGAATCCGGTGAACTGTACAGCTCCAGTGGACTAATGATTACTCCATCTGGCGTATTATGGAGAATTCCGGGCACACAGGTATAAATGCGGTCATCATTATTGGCATTTTTAGCTGAGATCGTAACGGAGGTGCCGCTGTGATTATCTATACTCATGGACACTTTGTATCTGTAGAAGGAACCCGTTCCATTAGACTGGGCAGAGTAAACGACAGGCACGACTGCCAGGATGTCATTATTCAGCCTCAATTTAATTACTTCTGTCTTCGTTGAACTGTAATCTCTTCTAACATCCCCCATATGTTCAACTGCTCCGTTTGCAAAACTTCTAAGTGGAGGTGTGCCGCTTGCACCAAACATGGCGACATCGATCTGCCTGCCATCCTTTGTATAAACCAGAGCATAAATATCATAATCCGTTCCCGTTTTCCAGGATACCGTGGCGGTAATCTGTGGTGTTTTTTCAATGATCACCGGCTTTTGACCTTTGTCGAGACTGATTGTGCCCTTCACCTTTTCAAGGGTGATCGTGTTTTGAATTTGTTTGTTTTCGGCAGCAGCAGGAAGAGACTGAATGGCCTTAGTTTCAGCAGGCTTATTTTCCTCAGTGGAATCCACTTCCACACCGTAATTTTTACATAACCCTTCAAGTCCGGATTCAAATCCGCGCCAGATTGATTTTGCCTTTATCTGACCATTCCTAACATATAATTCTAAAACCACAATCCCATTTTCCTTTGTAAAACTCGATGGAGTTAACTCAATAGTGGTTTGACCCGTACATATCTCGGCTTTCAAATTCTTTACATTCGAGAACCCCATGTGATTATCCTCTGTCAGAGTAATGGCTATTTTATGAATGCCTGCAGGGACTTTACTCATATCAAATTGAATAGTATGTACTTTTCTAGTTCCTTTAGTTTCAGCCGGCAATAGGGCTGCTGCACCAGAAGGACTCTTTGGCTGATTATAAAAAATAATCCCGCTGTCTCCTTGCACCTTATCTGAATCCGATAAAAGGAAAGCAGTTAAGGAAATATCGATCAAATGAGACATATCGTAGCTAACGGTCACATAACCTTTTGGGGAACTTAACACTGTATTTCCACCCATTTGCAGCATTGAATTCAATTCAACCACTCCTGTTTCTCTATTTAAAATCTGCAGATTCTTTATATAAAAATTATAATTTCACTGTAAATTATACCATTTTATTGAAACCATATAGGTGAAAACTACTGCAAATTAAAAAGCATCCACAATACAGCAGCTGTTTCAAAAAGGGGAAACAAAAGAACCGTCCCTATGTTCCGAACGCGTCAAGCTATACTGGCATAGATTGATTAGATAAAACAGCACTATACTTTGGAGGGAAGAGAATGGACCCTATGTATGCCTACCGAGTAAATCCGCAAACAACACAGAATGGCCCTATGCAAGTGATTGCCATAGAACCCTTTGTTTATGAAGCGCTGCGCAGTTTAAAAGGAAAAAGAGCCGTCCTTGATACCACACGCGGTTCAGTCAGCGGAATGGTTGTTGATGCTAAGCCTGATCATGTTGTCATTCAAGAATACGATTCTACATTTTTTGTTCGTATTCGTGAAATCGTCTGGATAATGCCTGAATCCTAACCTGCCCATGTTTTCATTAACTCCAGCCTAAAATCTATTAAACAGCGACAATCACATAAGCATTTTTAATAGATAGCCCGCGAATGTACTGTTTGTGTTCAGGCATGGTTCCGGCTATCACTACATATCCTTTCCCATTATTAAAGTTTCGGATAAACGACAGTTCCATCTTCTTCAATGATTGGCATGGCTCCCCACTTCCCCAATTCATGAGGAATGATCTTCGGATTTCCCTTAGCATCAGGAATGAGATGGTGCACATCCCATCCATTTGCCTTCAGCCAGTTGCTGATGAGAAGGCGATGGCATCTTGCCGGATGATATTCTGAACACATATAGACAAGCGTCGTTTCTGCGGCCTGTTCCTTCAGCTGTTCCAAAGCATACTGAAAATCATCCGTCAGTGTATAATCTGCATAATTGTGAAACGAACGGTTATTCCATCCTTCGTTCAATTGCTCCCCTACCTGGCCAGACATTCTCCTTCTCCCGCCAAGACCGGGAAAATGGCGATAATGAATCCCCGCTTCTTTCAGCCACTGGGCCATATTTTCTTTTTTAAAGTGTGAATTCCTGCGGCTTGCAGGAAATGCCCGGACATCTGCCACAAAGTTAATTTCAGCTGCTCCCAGCAGCTTTAAAAATTGTTCGATCGAATGGTTATAATGTCCAATCGTATAGACTTTCATGATTATCTTCCCCTTAAAACAAAGACTCTGTTGTTCAGGTTCATGTATCCTTTATGCTGAGTGCAAAGTGCATGCTGCTTCAGCCATATTTCTTCTGATGCTCTTTTTTTCGCTTAAGATAATCCTGATCCTCCCGCGCGAGCTTCCATTTCTCCATAAAGATGGACGCCGATTCTGCCTTCACCGGATCATTCTGCCTTTCGTTTACCTTGCCATTCTCATCATATTTCTTCCCGCCTTTGTAATTCGTATAGCGGCGGGCTCTTGTATACCCCATCTGCAGAAATTTCCTCGCCATGTCCATCCCGACAAAATCTTCTTGCTCCTTATAATTGAGAAACATCTGATAGATTTTATCGGATGACTCCTCAGCAATTTCCGGAGTCTTAAATCGCCAATGCTCCAGGATCTCGCTCTTATAAGGCTCCACCAGCAGCACCCCCTGTTCTCCCCTGCCAACCCTATACAGTTCAGGATTCTTGCGGAAATCTATGTTATCAAAGTCCAAGTCGTAGTCGAAAGCCATATCTGTCATCCTTTTTATATTGGGTTTACCCTTGGCGGCCTTTTTGTATGCAGAGTATAGTTATTTAGTGCTTTCGGGAAGCAATGGAGTGGTACTGGTGTTCATTGTACTCATAAAAATGGGCTTTTTTGACGAAAAGTTTTATTGACAATTCAGCTATTTAGTCATACTATATACTAGTAATAAGTAACACAGAATACCGGTAAAATGGAGATGAAAAATTTGGAAAACATCACAGAAATGCTGAAAGGGGTGCTTGAGGGTTGTGTGCTTGAGATCATCAGCCGCGGGGAAACTTATGGCTATGAAATCACGCAACAGCTGCGGGAACTTGGATTCACTGATGTGGTTGAAGGCACAGTTTATACAATCACCATGCGACTTGAGAAAAACAATCTAGTGAACATCGAGAAAAAGCCATCCACTATGGGACCGCCGAGAAAATTTTACACACTTAACGCAGCAGGTCAAGAGCACCTTGAAACTTTTTGGAAAAAATGGGATTTCGTCTCAAGCAAAATTAACGAACTCAAAACAAAAATAAAATCAAAAGGAGAAGTAATATGATGAGTATTTTTGAAAAAATCTTTGGCGATTTTAGCGAAAAGAAAGCATGGCGTGAAATGGAAAACCGTGCAAAATCCTTACCAGAAGACTACTGCATAGCCTACAAAGCAATGCAAAAATATCTCTGGAACACTGGCAGCGTGGTGGATTGGCAAGAAACAAAATTCGTCTTTAATCACATCATCGACCTTCTTGAAGAAGCCGCAGCCGATGGCAAGCCCGTTAAAGAAGTTACTGGCAATGATGTAGCAGCCTTCTGTGATGATCTTGCCAGTGATGCAAAATCATGGGTTGATAAGCAACGGCAAAAACTCAACGATGCGATTAAATAATACAACTGTACTGAATAGCTTAGTATCTTAAAGGAGACTACAATGAACTTTTTAGAAAAAATAACCGGCAGCGATATAACTAAAGCCATGAAAGATTTTGAAGCACGAGCAAAAGTCTTGCCAGCTGAATATCAAACTGCTTGGCAAGAAATTAAAATTAAACTCTGGATTCACGGAGATTTCACCGGCCGTAATCTGATGCCCATCCTTGACAGTACTCTTGAATTGCTTGAAGTTACAGCAGCAGACGGCCAGAGCATCGAAGAAGTACTAGGAGATGATATCAACGGCTTCTGTGAAGCCCTTGTTGGTAACGAAGGCGCAAAATCTTATAGAGATAAATGGCGTGACCAACTCAACAAGAACGTCGCAAAAAAATTAGGAGGACTGAAATGAGCATCAAAAAAGTCATTGAAGGCAAAAAAGAATGGAAAGCCCATGTTTCACGTGTCAAAGCGCTTCCACAAGATTACCAAATTGTCTATAAAGAGATCCAAAAATATCTCTTCAAAGTCGGTCCTGTTGAGCTAAACAATGGTATCGGACTGCTTTCTGACATTCTCAGCTTCTTTGAAGAAGGAGCAGAAGCTGAAAAAGGTGTGCTTGAAGTCACAGGAACAGACGTTGCTGCTTTCTGCGATGCACTTATTGAAGACTCAAAAACTTATGCTGATCTCTATCAAGAATCGATCAATCAAAAAGTCGATAAGGCTATGAAAAAATAGAAGGAATTTAATAAGCATGTCATCTCTTTCCTCCTTCCATTAAACAGATACGAATAAATTGAGTTGTTCGAAGCAAGTGCGGCAGAAGACAGACAGCTCCTGGACAGCACCAGGTTCGACTTGACGTCCTTTGCCTGCGAACCAGTGGCAAACGCTAATAACTTTGCCGGCAAGTATCGTGAAGATTTGAATGAGATCGATTTGAAAAAAGGCAACTTCAATAGATAGTCCGACTGAATAGCTGGTTACAAGTATGAATGTGCCACCTTCACTATTCAGTTATATTTTTACTCCAGTACTAAGTAATACAGATTATCAGTCAGACTAAGTAGCCGGTATTTTAGGCAATCAAGCTCCATCACTTTTATAAGGAGGAAAAAAGTATGAGTAATGCAGCGATTTCTGTAAAAGGGTTAAAAAAATCCTATAAAGACAAGGAAGTCTTAAAGGGGGTGGATTTTGAGGTGCGGCGTGGCGAAATTTTCGCACTGCTGGGCTCAAATGGAGCAGGCAAGACAACGACGGTCAACATCCTCTCGACGCTGATGAAGCCCGATGGCGGCGAAGCAGCTATTTGCGGCTTTGACTCCCAGCGTCATCCGGATCATGTTCGCCAGAGCATCAGCCTGACAGGACAATTTGCAGCCTTAGACGGCATGCTTACAGGAAGAGAAAATCTGATGATGATCGCCAAGCTTCGCGGAGTTTCCAATCCCGCTCAAGTCGCCGACAATCTGCTTGCAAAATTCAGCCTTACCGATGCGGCCAACCGCCGGGCGGACCAATATTCCGGCGGGATGAAGCGCCGGATTGACATTGCCATGAGCCTGATCGGGACGCCAGCCGTTATTTTTCTCGATGAACCGACGACAGGACTTGACCCCGAAGCGCGGATTGAAGTCTGGAATACCATAAAGGAACTTGCTGGAAGCGGCACGACCATCTTGCTGACGACCCAGTACCTGGAGGAAGCCGAACAACTGGCGGACCGTATCGCCATCTTGCATGGCGGAAAAATCATTACAACCGGTACCCTTTCCGAACTTAAAGAGATGTTCCCGCCAGCGAAAGTGGAGTATATCGAGAAGCAGCCGACATTGGAGGAAATTTTCCTCGCTATCATCGGCAAAAAGGAGGAAATGTAAATGAAAAACAAGACAGGGGTATTACTGGGGCGTTTAATGCGCAACATTATGCGCAGCCCGGATACAATTATCACGGTGGCAATTATGCCGATTATGATGATGCTGCTGTTTGTTTATGTATTTGGCGGCTCCATAGAAACGGGCACTGACAACTACGTCAATTATTTATTGCCGGGAATCCTGCTGATGGCTATCGCATCCGGCGTCGCTTACACTACATTGCGGCTGTTTAACGATGTAAAGAGCGGGCTGATGGCTCGTTTCATTACCATGCCTATCAAGCGTTCATCGGTATTGTGGGCTCACGTGTTGACTTCGCTTGTTTCCAATGCCCTTACTGTCGTGGTGGTTATCCTTGTTGCCCTCCTGATGGGCTTCCGTTCTAGCGCTGATATTCTGGATTGGCTTACCGTAGCCGGGATACTCGGGCTGTTTACGCTAGCACTGACGTGGATTGCAGTCATTCCTGGATTGAAAGCGAAATCTATGGAAGGGGCGACAGCCTACTCGTACCCGCTGATTTTCCTGCCGTTTATCAGTTCGGCTTTTGTCCCTACCGAAACCATGCCCAAAATTGTTCGTGCGTTTGCTGAGAACCAGCCCGTGACTTCAATCGTGAATGCGATTCGTACCCTCTTGTATGAAGGGTCTGTTGGCAGCGATATCTGGATTGCACTTTCCTGGTGCATCGGCATCATGGTCATCGCTTACTTCTTCGCCATTAAAGCATTTAAACGCCAGTTAGGGTAAGTACACTATTATGGGATTAGCCAAATCAATAGTCAGCCGCTGATATGAATGCATTTGGTATCACATGGGAGGCTCTTAAATTCCGGTGCAGCCATCCAGGGAAGAAATCATGGAAACAAAAAACAAAGGGACGGTTCTCGTATTCAGTTTTCTTTCTTAATAAATAACGCGTGACCTGATGCGTCATGAATCAGGGAAACAAAAGAACCGTCCCTATGTTTAAAAAACCCTGACTGAGATTTAGCCAATCAGGGAATCTAATAGTTTAATGTGCTCTTTGTGGAACCTCTGTTATAAAATTTCAATTAACTGTTACTATCTCTTTCTTCTATGATTTCTAAAAATGATTGCTCGTCTCGTCGATTCCTGCAAGCAAGGAATCTGCTTCTAAAACCTTCAACAGAATCAGCTCCGCATTATAAATTCCATTTTCTTCTATTTCCATCTTAATGGACTCTGGCATTTAGTTGAATAGGAATTTTGGCATGAAATAGTGTAACAAGTGCTTTTAAAAGAGGCTTCTTTCGCCGCTCATCAGAACCATAATGATAAAATAGTAAATGTAATAATATGTGTCCGGAGGTTCTTTTATGAAAAAAATGATAGAGAAAATCACACATTTTCGGGATGAGAGAGGCTGGCTGCCTTATCATAATGAGAAGGATTTGGCTATTTCCATTTCTCTTGAGGCCAATGAGCTTCTTGAAAACTTTCAATGGAAAAGCAGTGAAGAGGCCTTAGAATCATCACCTGAAAACATTAAAGAAGAGATGGCAGATGTCCTTATCTATCTGCTGCAGCTGGCTGATAAAATGGATATAGACTTAGAAGAAGAAGTCTTTAAAAAGATGGAGAAAAACGCAATAAAGTACCCAATCAATAAATAAATGTAAGGAGCCGGCTATGATCATATATGAAGCTACCAAAACAGAATTCATATCCGATGTAATTAATGAACTGCTGGTTGAACGCCTTTACCAATCCTACCAGGAGAAAGTGGGACGTACATCAAAGCAGGAGATTGTCTCATGGGAAAATTCTCTGCAGAGAATGTGCAATGTCATGCAGGACCGGGAAATCCCTCATGATGCCAGTGTGGCCATCGAGTTTAAAATTCCTAATACATCAAAGAGAGTAGACTTCATAGTGGCCGGCAGTGATGGGGAGCAAGACCATGTAGTCATTGTAGAGCTTAAACAATGGTCGGAGGTTGAGAAAATAACCTCACAGGATGGCGTCGTGAAGACATTCGTTGGCGGAAGGATGAATACACTGCCTCACCCATCCTATCAGGCCTGGTCCTATGCAGCACTCATTAAAGATTTCAACGAAAATGTCCAAGAAAAGCAAATACAGCTGGAACCGTGCGCTTATCTGCATAATTATAGGAAAATGGAAGATGATCCTCTAATAGATGCCCACTACGAGGAGCATCTCAAAAAAGCACCGGTATTCACAAAAGGTGAAATCCAAAATCTAAGGGACTTCATAAAGAAATATGTAAAAAAAGGCGACCATCATCAGCTCATCTACCAAATTGAGTATGGCCGGATTCGCCCCTCTAAATCTTTGCAGGATTCCCTGACAAGCATGTTAAAAGGCAATGAAGAGTTTCTGATGATTGATGAGCAAAAGGTATTTTATGAAGAAGCACTTCATCTCGCCCTGGAATGTGTCAAAAATGACAAGAAGCAAGTGATGGTAATCGAAGGTGGTCCTGGCACAGGGAAATCGGTAATGGCTATTAACCTGCTGGTCAACTTAATAAACCAGGGGCTTATGACACTATATGTTTCCAAAAACTCTGCCCCCAGAGATGTGTATGCCTCTAAATTGAAAGGCACCATTCGCAAAACAGAAATTGATAACCTATTTAAGGGCTCCGGCAGCTTTACAGAATCCACTTTAAATGAATTTGATGTCATTATTGTCGATGAGGCCCACCGTTTAAATGAAAAGTCGGGGTTTTACGGAAATCAGGGAGAAAATCAGGTTAAGGAACTAATCAGCGCTGCCAAATTCACATTATTTTTCATCGATGAGAACCAAAGGGTAACAATGAAAGATATCGGGAGCATCGATTTAATCAAGAAATTTGCAGAGGAAGCAAGGGCAGAATTAATTACTGGCCAATTGACGTCACAATTCCGCTGTGATGGCTCAGATGCCTACATATCATGGCTGGATGATGTTCTCCAAATTACAGAAACAGCGAACTCTCATTTTTATGGAGTCGATTATGACTTTCGGATCTACAATAACCCGCATGAAATGCTAAAAGAAATTGAGAGACTTAATCAGATCAATAATAAGTCCAGATTGCTGGCAGGGTACTGCTGGGAATGGCCAACAGCAGGCCGTCATGATACAAAGCATAAAGATATCATCATTCCTGAACATGCTTTTGAAATAAGCTGGAATCTTTCAGATAGCATTTGGGCTATTGATCCAAGTTCAGTAAATGAAGCAGGGTGCATTCACACATCCCAAGGATTAGAATTCGATTATGCCGGAGTCATCGTTGGGCCCGACTTGCGATATGAAAATTGCCAGGTAATCACTGATTACACAAAACGTGCCAAGACGGACCAGTCCTTAAAGGGCATCAAAACCCTTGCCAAAAAAGATTCGGAAAAAGCTCAAGCAGTTGCTGATCAAATTATACGCAATACTTACCGGACACTTATGACCAGAGGGCAAAAAGGCTGTTTTGTATTTTGTACCGATCCTGAGTTGAATGCTTACTTTGAAGAACGGCTGCAGCGAGCAAGGACTTATAATGATGTTTCGCCTGGAAGAGTATTGAGAGTGGCTGAGGATCAGGGGGATTATTAGATAGATGAATTGAAAAATAGGAAAAGTGCCTTTTCCCTTTATAACATTTGGGTTGGGCACTTTTTTATGTTGATAATGTGATGTGTTTCCCTGTGTATCTAGAAAGTGTTTCTGTAATATTAATTACTATAGCTTAATTTTTTTGTTCTTGTTTTTTAGTAAGATTTAATTTACCAAAATAACTAAACAAGTATTTCAACCTCTTTTGATTATGCGGTGAATTGATCCATGAGAGCATAGTTTTAAACCATTGAAGCGGATAAAATGAGCCACCATTTGCGGACTAAAGAGCCAGTGATAACATAAGAGAATAAACAAGCTTGATATTAATCGAGGTGTTATATATGGATTTATTGCAAGTCTCCAGAAGCCAGTTAATCAGTGAAGTATACGAGAGTAAAAAAATGATTTATCGATTAATAAACTTACCTGAAGATATTCAATCGAATATTTCAATTTCATTATTGCCGTATTTGTCAATGATATGTGATGGCATTGACAGTCTTTTTCAAACCCAAGATACTGTTGTACTCTCTAGTAAATTTGAAGATATAAATGGAAAAAGTTTTACGACGCTTATCAAAAAAATAAGAGCAAGTTCGAAATTACTTACTGATAAAAGAAACCTAAGAACTTCAATAAAGATGCTAGATAGTGAAACAAAAAAATTTCATGATGAGTTAATAAAAGATTATACTGAAGAACAACTAGCATATGTAAAAGCATTCGGTCAAGACGATTTAGGTGTTTTCTATTACAAAAACAAACCGTATGCCAACAGCAGTCAAATGAATTTATATATTAAACCATTTAATTCAACTGTAAGGGAAGTTGGGAAAGATGCATTGAAATTTAGTATGCAGGCTGCAATGTACATAAACGGGTTTAATTCTGTGTTAGAAGGAAAAACTCGACCATATCTGAAGCAAGAAGATTACATTACTAATATAAATAGTGAAGACCTACTTCCCCAAGATTACATCTATAGCGAAGAAAAACACAGAAATATTTTTAACAACGTTATCGATAAACGAGTTTCATTATATTTACTGAATATGCAATGTCAATTAAATTTTGCCCTCAATATTTTAGATTTACTAATAGACGAACATCCACTGAAATACAGAATTCAATTATTGATTTACTATTACTCCGTCCAAGCAATAGATTTCGCTTTTAGCTCGAGCTACTTAGAAGAGCTAGAAGAACAACACGAAACAATTACCGCAGTAATAGAGACACATAAAAGAATATTTAATGGCAATACTTTCAGAAATAATCTGTTTCATTATAAGCTTTCTGAGGAGATCAACTCTTCATTGGGTGAAAACTATTTCGAAATTATGGTAGAAACACTAACATGTACATCTTTAGGAAATTTGCTAACCACCATTTATAAGGAAATGGATATTGTTGAAAACTTAATTAAAGAAATTATCTACTAGTGTTCAATAACACTTTGCATTGTTTAAAATGACATTCACGTCAAACATATTGGCGGTTATATTAATGGCGCACTTAGAAAGAATCCATACACCACATATGTTCATTCTTATCTAGCAATAATTGTCCTCTTAGGGTTTCTTACTAAAAATGGTACCTGACCCCCGGCACTTTAAATCTGCTTCCCTAAATTAAGTTCTAGAAGGATTTCATTATTTCATTTTAATTGGATACTTCCTTATATTGGTCACAATTATATATTTTTATTGTATAATAATTACAATTATCAGTATAAAAGCCACTATATACTAAATACTAGATATTTTCTATTCGGAATCTTTTGTTGTTAGGTTAATACCGGAAGGACCAAAAGGGAGAGAGCTGATGTGGGTTATTTTGTTTTTAAAATAAACATTCAACCTGATATTCTATTAAATTATAGAAAAAGCAATGAAGTTAAATATTTACTTTTTGAAATGATACCGTTAGCTTTTCAGAATGTATTACAGGTTAAGGAAAGTAATGGTTTATATGAATTAATTCCAGATAAAACCGATGAACAAACCTTTCAAAAATTATTTATAGACCTAGAAGAAAAAACTGTTGAATTATTTGAATTCCATAAACAAGTTCTATTGCAGTATAAAAAAAATCATGATATTCATTACTCTAAAGACTTTTTGGATTTAAATGAGACATGTATGAATAAAAGAAGGTCTTTAGAAAAAAAATATCCCGGGATAATGAAGGCATTTGAATTAATTTCAGATGAAGAAGTAGATATATATGCAAATATTGAATCAGACAGTAAAGTAGGGACAGGAATTACACACCTGAGGAAATTTTATAAAATAAAGTTATACCTAGAAAAGCATCGACAAGATAATGTGATAAACTCATTGGATTTGATCGCTTATTATAATCCTCACACTGAACACGTACTAGTCAAAAGCTCATCTGAAACAGCAGCGCAGAATTATATAACTGCTTTGGTGGAACTTGTTAATGGGAGTAGGTCTGCTAACAAGCATATAGGGAAAATTAATATTAATCCTATTTATGAATCAATATCTTTGGATGGAGAATACACTGAAATAAGCTACACTATAGTTTATCCAAACGGAAATCCACCGTTGGATAGGTATAATATCTTAAAAAATGCGGAAGCAAAGGAAGCTGATTATAAGCTTATAGGGGCGGATGGTAGACCATTAAAAAAGGAGCCTATCCAGGAAATGTTAGAAAACGAAGCGAAACAGGGTTACTTAAAATCTCTAACAGCTAAAGGAAAAAATATATATAAAAAGATTAAAACATTAAGGCAAATTGATGAAACTTCATAAGAAGGGAGAGTAATCCTATGAAGGGGAATTTCTACAATAATCCATTAAAGGTGATTTGGAAATCAAAAAAAAACCTAATGCCAATCTACCTTATATTGTTATGGATTACTTTTCTTTTAATAACACTAGGTGGGTTTCTTTATTTTGATTTTATTGACTTTTCGTCTTTTCAAATTGGAACTTATTTTTCAGTCTCATCAACAGGGTTAACATTAACTCTAGCTTTATTTGTTGCCGGGAAAAATGCATTTAATGAAGAAGATTTAAAAAGGTTAGCAAATCATGAAAATAGTGAAGGTGTAGCAGGTCAGGCATTGATAGACTTCTTAGGTCCTTTTGTTTTTACAGCTTTATTGTTTTTAATAACAGGGTTACTATCTCTATTTGGTCCCTATATTAAACTACCGCTTAAACAAGAATATATGGAATTGGTTAAAATACTTTATATTAACATTCTATTTTTGGGACTGTTGAGTTTATTTAATCTTGTGATAACAATGTTAAATGATGTTTATGCATCTGCATTAAGAAAATAATTAAAATATTTTTATGATAGGGAATGAATGATTTAACTAGAATAACTCGATGTATAGCTTAATGAGCTTAATAACAATGCTACCTCACTAAAGTAAATTTATTAGTAATCTAATGAGAGGTAGCATATTTATTAGATGTTTAACGTATTTATCCTCTAACCAGCCTTCCTTATCAGCAGAGGGTTGACCATGTCCGTAAATATCAATTGTTTTTGATATTTTACGACAACCAAATCTTTCTCTGATTATTTTATCATCTGGCGTGAAGTTTTACCGTTAGTTTCAATTGGAATATAGAAAACATCTTTTATAGGCATTGCATTTACAATTTTCAAAAATCCAATTTCATTTTCTTCTATGATTGATAAATATGTAACATCAACCGGCAATCCACTTTTTGTCTCAAGCTGAATAATTAAATTCAAACACTTATCAAAAATGTTCTTTCCATTATAAATATTCGAATTGTAAATTACTATTAAATCAACATCTTTCGGATATTCCGAAAATAAATAGGAACCAAAAATATAAATATCTATATCTTCAGGTACCGTCCTTAGGCTTAGCTGAATTTTTTCTCTGTCCATTTTGTTTATACCCCTTAGGATCCTGCATATTAAGTGCACCTAAAATTCCAGAATAGTCAAAAAGCGCAATATTATTTTCTTTGGCCACCTTATATGCGTCACTGGTAGCAGCATTCCAATTACCTCCAAATACTATAAAATCTATGATTCCAAACTCTTCAATTGACTTCAAAACAGCTGCCGATCCCATTCTATATTCGTTAAGTAGTAAAATCTTATAAGTTCTATCTTCATCGTCAGAAATAGTAAACAATATGTCCTGCTCTCGTGAAACACTAACGACCTTTGTATGATTCTTCAGTACTTTATAAAACCAGCTAATTGAGCTATATGGCACATTCCAATTATTTCTCATAGACATACCTATCTATCACCTCTGTAAATTTCTGTGGAAATCTTTTGGTGTTTTCTATTACGGTATAACAACTTTTCTCAAATAATTCAGCATGCACAATAAAATCAACACAAACTGCATATTCATCAAATTCAAATATATCCTCATGTGCTTCAATTAAAGAAATAATTTTTTTATTATTTGGTACTATTACTGATAATTTTATAAGATCCCAGTAATTACTGATATTGCTAAGCGGATTTTCTTTTGCTCTATTTGACTCAGGACCAAATTCTTCCCATACCTTTTGGTTCTTTATTAATATTCTTTTTATTGCTTTTGCCACATCATTGATACTTGAATACCTAATGGTGCACATGAAATTATTAACTTTCTCTTCATGTTTTCTTTTCCATTCTTTAATCAACTCAACTGGGTATACTCCAGCAGGTGCTTTATCTATAATAGTATGGTGTGTGGGACACAATAGAATTAGATTCTCATAACTATCTTTGCCACCACCAGGTACACCTCTAGGTCCACCAGGTTTCTTAGCAATTATATGTGCCATCTCACCTATGATTGTCGGACTATCTTCATCTAAGTACGGGATACAATCTACACCACAGGTTGGAAAAGAGCATCTTCCAGCAGCTAATCCCCATAATTTCTTAATATCCTTCTCTCCAATGCTCATTCTTGACACCTCTAGAAATATCTATTTTTTAAATCTATTAAATTTGCTTTACTTATGAATTATATCTCTTATCTTTTAAATAAGTTTATATACGGGCACTTCATTTTTTCATTATCCATTGTACATAGATAATTGAAGAGATGTATTCCCTGCTAAGCCAAATTCTTTTTCTAAGTTACATATTTACTAATACTAATTTCTACAAAAGGAGAACCTTTCCCTTTCTTAACGCTTTAATTAAATGGATATTTTTTGTAAAAAAAAAACCATCTATTTAAAGATAGATGATTAATAATAAGAAAGTTTAGTCAAAGAAACCTCATTTATTTATGGTACGGTTCACCCCGATTAATCCGAAAAGCCCGATAAATCTGCTCCAGCAAGATCAGCTTCATCAACTGATGCGGAAACGTCATCTTCGAAAAAGACAGCTTCTCATCCGCACGCTGCAAAACCTCCTGGCTCAGCCCAAGAGATCCACCTATTACAAACGCAATCTTGCTCTTTCCGTATGTAGCCAGTTTATCAAGAGTATCAGCGAGCTCTTCCGATGATTTCATCTTCCCTTCAATAGCTAATGCAATGACATGGGCATCCGGATGGATCTTCGCCAGGATCCGCTCACCCTCTTTTTGCTTGACCTGAATCATTTCCGTTTCGCTTAGTTCTTCGGGGGCTTTTTCGTCGGGGACTTCGATGATGTCCAATTTTGCGTAGGCCGACAGTCTTTTTAGATATTCGTCAATTCCCTGCTTCAAGTATTTTTCTTTTAGCTTTCCAACCGTTATGATTGAGATATTCACAGCATGTCCTCACTTTACAAACAAGATATCCACAGAAGTTATCCACATGTCCACATTTTTCATCCACATGTTGTATGAGATCATTCGTTCGCTACAACATATATTGCGGTATTTTGACAATATTCACAGGTTGTTGATAACTTTTTATCACCTTCAAGTTTTGTTAATTGTGGGAATGTTTCGTACTCATCCACCACTATATCTATTGCCAGATCAACGTGTTCGTCACAGCAGTAAATCATTTTCAGCTAACTCCTTTTTAGGCTGGCCGCCTGTTTTTTTATCCGATCTGTGGATAATTTTTATATTTGGTTATGTATTTAAGTTATCCACATCTCATACTAACAAAACAATAAAAAACAGGAAAGCGATTATCGCTTTCCCATTTCATTAAAATGTCTCGCCGCTCAGCTTCATCGTTACTTCCTGGGTTTTGCCGTCGCGGTAAAACTTAATTTTCATTTGGTCGCCCACTGATTTCTTGGTATACAGATGCTGGCGCAATTCGATGATGTCTTTGATTTCCTGTCCATCCATCTCGACAATGACATCCATTTCCTTCAGTCCTGCCTGTGCTGCTGGAGAGTTCGGTTCTACAGATGTGATAGCCACACCTGATTTTACATCCTTCGGCAGTTTCAGTGCTTCCTGCTGGTAGTAGCCAGGAATCTCATTAACAGATGCCAGCTGCACGCCCATATACGGACGTTTTACTTCTCCGAACTTTTCCAGGTCATCAATGACTGGTCTTGCGTAGTTAATTGGAATCGCCAATCCAATTCCTTCTACCGCACTCTCAGCAATTTTCATGGAGTTGATGCCAATAAGCTGCCCGCTGATATTAACCAGCGCTCCGCCGCTGTTACCCGGGTTGATCGCGGCATCTGTCTGCAGAACTTCTGCCTGCCAGTCTACTGTCCCATTCTGGTCAATATCAACCGGTATGGCACGCTCCAATCCAGAGATGATTCCCTGTGTGACAGAACCGGAGAACTGGCCAAGAGGGTTTCCGATGGCAATGACAGGCTCGCCTGGCTTCAGCTTGTCTGAATCGCCGAATTCGGCTACCGTTTTGATTTCCTTTCCTTCTACTTCAAGCACGGCAAGATCCGTCCAAATATCGCTGCCTACCAGTCTTGCCGGCAGCTTGGTGCCATCCTCCAGGCTTACTTCCAATTCCTGAGCACCTTCGACCACATGATGGTTTGTGACGATGAAGGCTGTATTTCCTTCCTTCTTATAAATAACGCCTGACCCTGTTCCGGCCGGCTGTCCGGCACTGCCGTTTCCTTCATTGGACCAGAAGCCGGCTGTCTGGATGTTCGTAATGCTTACAACCGCATCCCCGGCTTTGTCGACCGCCTTGGTTACATCGGTTGTCACATCAAGTGAGACATTCTGAGTCCTGGCATTATTGTCCCCGGCTGCTTCGTCCTGCAGCTTTTCATCCGGTTCAACCGTATAAGGGAGCACGTCGTAGTCAGCCAGCTTTGGGACTGCAACCACGACCAGAATGGCCCCTAGTATGATGCCAACAAGACTGGCAAGAAAGTATCCGCCCTTGTTGCCTTTTTGCCCTTTATAACGGTTCTGATGATCTTGATCATAATAGCCCAAACTGCACCCATCCTTTCTTTCTTTTGCAAAAAAACGGCTGTTTTTAATATAAATGCTAAAACTTAGTCTTCCTTTATACCCAATATTATACTCTTCTGTTTTTAGAAATCTAACAAAAACGCACTCGCTGACGCAATCTTACGACTTTGTTCATACTTTATTAAAATTTCCTCAAGAAGAAAAAGAGGAATACACGAAAGACAGCTGTCTCTCTGTGTATTCCTCTTATGATTTACGTTTAAACGGCTGTTAAAATCGTCGGGACCTTCGGATCGGTATCAAAAAGGTCAAATTGTTCGCCGACAATGATTCCTCGGCTTTCCAGTGTCTGGGCAACAGACATTCTTGCCAGGTCCTTAATATTGTTATCCTGGCTTAAATGGGCAAGATAAAAGCTTTTCGTCCGGTCGCCGGCCACTTCACTCATCGCCAGCGCTGCATCCTCATTGGATACATGGCCGACATCGCTTAAGATCCTTCTTTTAATATTCCACGGGTAGCGGCCCATGCGAAGCATCTGGACATCATGGTTGCTTTCAAATACATATGCCTCTGCATTGGAAATCAGGCCTTTCATGCGGTCGCTGACATAGCCTGTATCGGTAATCAGGACAAGCTTTTTCCCGTTATGATGGAACACATAAAACATCGGGTCGGCTGCATCATGGGACACCCCGAAGGATTGAATATCCAGGGATCCGAATGTTTTCACCGCTTCCATATCAAAATGGAATTTTTGGTCAACCGGGACTTGCCCAATCAGCCCGTCCATGGCCAGCCATGTTTTTTCATTGGCATAGATCGGGAGGTTATACTTGCGGGCAAGAATCCCGACACCCTTGATATGGTCGCTATGCTCATGGGTCACCAATATGCCTGAAAGCTTGCCGATGTCCCGGCCAATATGCTGAAATAATCCTTCCATTTGCTTCCCGCTTAAACCGGCATCTACCAGAAAGGAATGTTCCTCCGTCTCGACAAAGATCGCATTCCCAGTACTGCCGCTCGCGAGAACGCTGAATTGTAAAGACATGTTCTCCTCACTCCACTATTTTTTTCTCTTCGTTGTTCAGCTGAATAATTTTGCCTTCAAAGGCATCCACAAATAAATTCTCCTCGCCATTAATAACAAATCGCCAGGCAGGCGTCAATAGTTGTGAAGAACTCAAATGCACGAAGGTAAAATACCCCAGCTCTACATTTGTAATTTTTGATTTAGGCAGAAGCGAGCCATTCTTATAAAGGGTCTCAACAGCCTTTATCGGCTGAATGACTTTTTCGCTCTCTTCCTTCGACTCAATCTTTTCCAGGAGCGTCTGTGTATAAGAGACGATTTTATTTTCATCATTCAAATAAAATGTGAGCTCGCCATTTAAATTCTTATAAAACATCTTGTCTTCGAATTCCTGATAATACGTAATTTTATTGCTGTCCTCAGGCTTGTCCCAGAAGCGGTACTGATCCCCGAATAACACCCTGTTTTTGATAAAAGCGGATAATTCGGATGGATTGAACTTGTCACTGATCTTGATCGGCTCATCCAAAATGGAATTCAAGGTGGTTCCTTCTGAAATCGTGATCTCCTGGCCTTCAAGCTTTGTATCTTTCACACCCTCAAGATTTTCAATATCAAATTCCACCGGCTTAGCCCTCAGGTAACGGTCTTTCGGGTTGCTTTTCGGAAGGGGCGACTCAAATGTGATCTCGGCACTCTTAAGCTGTTTTTCCAGGGATGCCTGGGCGACCGGTTCAAATTCACTGGCTTCCTTTAATTTGAAAAACTCGTACATCAAGTAAATATCCAGCACCAGGAAGGTTAAAATAAAGATTGTTTTGATCTTACTCCAATCCATTATTCATGCCCCCTGTCTCATCAAGCGAAATGCTCTTCCACGTTCCTTCATAACGGTAAAACCAGGAAGGCTCCAGACGGATGAAGGTGGTCTGCGCTTCCTTGACCAGCATCATCTGATACCCCAGTCTTACATCCTCCAGCAATTCAGGATCGAATCCGTCCAGGGCCAACAGGTACTCCATTACGCGATTTCCGGAACTGAGAGATACTTCTGTTGGCGTTTCCGTACTCAGACCAAGCTGGAAGCTGCTTCGAACATACTCATAAATTTCATTTTGCCCCCAAATCTGGCGGATCTCAGACAGTTTCGGATCATCGCTGAAAATAGGATAGCCTGAAGATTCATACATCCGGAATACAACCCGATGGTTCACTTCATCTATTTCGGCAAATTGGTAATTATCTGTCCATCCCGAATGTCCGTTAATGTAGTCAATGCTCCTTTTCAGGAGGTCACCTGACGGAAAAGCCGGATTATCACCGGCAGCCGGTTTAATATAACGAAGGGTATTTTTATCAGAATTCACCCTCAGCAGGCTTAAGGTATCATTATATTCATCCTCTGATTGCTGAAAGCTTTTCTGCACGACACTCGGATCACTGAACAAAGCATTTTTGTATTGTTCAGAGTCCAATTTTTTCTCGAGATATTGATATCTTGGCATTTTGGTATCCTGTGCGGGCAGGTAGATGGTTCTTTTATCAGATGGCTTATAAGCAAGATAGGCTTTGTATTCCGGGTTATACTCCGACAGATTGAAGTATTGGCTTTTGAAATTCTGAATAAAGGAAACAGGCACATGGCTACGATAAACCTGCCGGTTATCCAATGAGACAAAATCTACAATTCCTTCCTTTTTATCCGTTTGCCTGGTATCAATGACAATATGATCAAATTGAAAATCAGCTGGATCTTTATCGCCAATTTTGATGACGGATTTGTATAAGTCAATCGGAACAGAATCCGGAAATGCCAGAACCGCTTTTCCTTCGTTATGAACAAACGAAGGAAGGATGCCTGCTTCCTCTGTAATATTTTCAAAGTCAGCAAAATTCCAATCGCTGATTTCCTTTATTACTTTATCAATCTCATCAGGGCTGACTGTCCCCAAGGTCTGTTTTTCCCCAAGATGGAATAAAAGGGTGTCCGGTCTTACAATCTGATTTATTTCTTTTTTCTCCGCGATTGTTACTTCCTGAATGGTGTTTGCTTCTTTTTCAATTCGCTCAAAAGTCGGCTGGTAGGTCCAGAGATTCCAGGTCAGGAGGACACTTGTCACGACTAGAATGGTCAGTATGATGGATTTTATATTTTCATATCTCATTCCCAATCATCCTCTTCCGAGCGAACATATGGAAGGCTGAATGAAATCGTTGTCCCTTTCCCTTCTGTACTCGCTGCCCAAATTTTTCCCCCATGAGCCTCCACCATTTCTTTCGCAATGGCCAAACCGAGGCCTGTTCCGCCAAGCTTTCTTGTCCGGGCTTTATCCACCCGGTAAAAACGCTCAAAAATCTGCTCAATATTTTCTTTTGGTATCCCCACACCCTGGTCAGAAACGCTGACGATAATGAATTCATCTTTTTCCTCAATGCCAAACGTCACCTTTCCGCCCTCCGGAGAGTATTTCAGTGCATTCGAGATGATGTTGTCCAGTACCTGGGTGAGCTTGTCTTCATCTATTTCCACAAAAGCCGAATGGTCAGGAAGCCTTCTTTCAAACGTAACATTCTGCTGCTTCGTCATTTCAAAACGGTCTATAATTCTATTATAGAAGAAAATGAAATCAATCCAGTCCTTGCTTAAACGGTAATCCTTGCTGTCCATTTTAGAAAGCTGCAGCAGATCATTAACCAGGCGGATCATCCGCTCTGTTTCATTTTGGGTAACATCCAGGAAGTTCGGGGCAATCTCCTCATCTTTCCAGGCGCCATCCGCCAGAGCTTCCAGATAGCTTCTCATCGTCGTGAGCGGGGTTCTAAGTTCATGAGATACATTTGCCACAAATTCGCGGCGTTCCATATCAATTTTCTCCTGCTCGGTGATATCATGCAAAACGGTGATTAAGCCGTTTACAAACCCGGTTTCTTTTTGGATAACCGAGAAATTCGCACGGAGAATCAGCGTTTTCGTTTTGCTGCTATAATCCAGGATGACTGAATCCTGCTCGTCTAACAGCTCTTCAAAGGTATAATCCTCTTCAAGTCCTAAAAGGGATACAATTGGTGAAGACAGGACCGTTTCACGTGAAACATTCAGCATTTTTGCTGCAGGCTCATTAATGAGAATGACACGCCCTTTGCGGTCGGTTGCGATGACCCCATCCGTCATATAGGAAAGAACAGAGGATAATTTCCGCCGTTCGCCTTCCGTTGTGGCGTGAGCTTCCTGAAGCTTCTTTGTTAAGCTGTTAAACGTAATGGCCAGCTGGCCAATTTCGTCATACCCATAAACTTTAACCTTGCGGGAGAAGTTCCCTTTTGCCATGGCCAGCGCCTGTTTCCGCATATCGGAAATCGGGCGTGTTACCGTCTGGGCAAGGAGTATTCCCAGGATCGCTGTGATGGCTAACGCAATAGCGATTCCGGATGTAAAAATATTATTTATCTCTCTCATCTGTTCATAGATGTTTTCTATTTTAGCAACCAGATAGATGGCCCCGTTGACTTCCCCATTATTATTTTTAATAGGGGTGACGAGAACCCATATCCGCTGTCCCTGGTCAACCAGATCCTCCGTTACCGGCTGTTTGGTGGCGATGGCCATCTTGATCAGGTTATCGGTAGACCTTCCTCCGACAACCCCCTGATTATCGGGGTCGGAGGTGCCAAGAATTTTCAGTGATTCATCAACCACACGGACTTCGGATATATCCGCCGAATTGTAATCACTTAATAGCCTTCTGATATCTTCCTCCTGGGACGGGGCCTCCTCATCGGGAAGCCTTACCTTGGTCATCTGTTCCTCCACATAATAGCTAAGAAGATTAACCCTCTCCTGAATGGCATCTTTGAAATTTTCCTGTAAGGTCGATTCCAGCTGCCTGACAAAGTAGACTCCGATAATCTGCATCGCTACCAGGATGAGAAGAACATAAATGATCACAAACTTCAAATGAATGGACCGAAAAAAACCCACCTTTTCCATGTACCCTTTTACTCCTGTTCAGGATTCCGCAAGTAATAACCGACTCCTCTTCTTGTCACAATCCATGTCGGGTGGCTTGGATTATCCTCGATTTTCTCCCGCAGTCTTCTGACAGTTACATCAACTGTGCGGACATCACCATAATAATCATAACCCCATACGGTTTGAAGAAGATGTTCCCTCGTCATGACTTGTCCAATATGCTTGGCCAGATAGTGAAGGAGCTCAAACTCACGGTGTGTTAATTCAATCGTCTCACCGCGTTTGGAAACCACATAGGCATCCGGATGGATAATCAGTGAACCCACTTCGATTTCGTTGGATTCATCTTCTTCCTCTGCCTTGGCAACCTGCTGATGGCGCCTCATATTAGCCTTCACACGGGCAATCAATTCTCTCGTGCTGAACGGCTTTGTAACATAATCATCTGCACCCAGCTCAAGACCCAGCACTTTATCAATTTCAGAATCCTTTGCTGTCAGCATAATGATTGGCATATCGTATTTTTTGCGCACTTCGCGGCAAACCTCAATGCCATCCCTCTGCGGAAGCATGATATCAAGCAAAATCAAATCCGGCTTGATTTCTTCTACCTTTTCAAGGGCGTCATTGCCGTCATAGGCACACACCACTTCATAGCCTTCTTTTTTTAAATTGAACTGCAGAATATCTGCAATTGGTTTCTCATCGTCTACAACCAGAATTTTTTTATCCATACCTATCTCCTTTTTCTTGCTCATTTATTTATTTTTGGAGCAGTAGAAGTCAGTTTCATGCATATGTTCTCTACTTTACTTTACCATGTTAACAGTGAGAATTCACCTATTACGTAAAGCGGGAGCGCCCTGCCTGCCTCCGGCACACCTCAAGAGGGTGGATGTTTTATTTCTTATTCTTAACCACAAAAGTCTCTAGCATGAAAACTAGAGACTTTTGTGCGTGTATTATTTATTTATCGCAGTCTAACGGGCAGTAAGCCCCCATCTTCAAGCCTGTGAAAAATCAAAGGAGCCCTAACTGGGGGCAAACTGCCCGTAAAGGCCCGATTGGTTCAACTAACAATCAGTGGGGGAAAGTACTCCCCCACTAATTGAAGTTTCACTTTATATATTTCAGCGGATCCTGCATTTTGCCGTTTTTGTATACTTCGAAGTGCAGGTGGACACCGGTTGAATCACCAGTAGTTCCCATTATGCCGATTTTTGATCCTTTTGAGACGGTTTGGCCAACGCTGACACTGATGGAATCCAGATGGGCATAAATCGTGCGGAAGCCATTGTTATGGTCGATGACGATTTTATTTCCATAGCCGCCATCCATGCCTGCGGATACAACCGTACCGTTATCGGCTGCTTTGATCGTGCGGTCACTCGGTCTTGCAATGTCAATCCCTTTATGCATTTTGCCCCAGCGGTATCCCATTTTACTTGAGATATAGCCGCCAACTGCCGGATAGGCAAAGCTGCCTTCACCGCGGGATGGAATCACCTTTGTTCCCTTGATGACAATTTGCTTCACAGGCTCTTCAAGAACCTTTTCATCTTTTACTTCTTTTTTGACCGTTTGGCCGTTTTCTTCCGTAATCAGATAGGTAGCAGCACGAACGCCTTCCTTGCCTTCCTGCTTCACTTTCGTTTCGCCTTTAGGCATGCTGCTGTCTTCGACGATTTCTTTTTCAAAATCTATTTTTTCTTTCTTGAAAACTTCCTTATCTGCTAACACTTTTACATACGGTTTGTAGACAGTCACATTTAATTTCTGGCCTGCTTTAATGACTGAATCGTTCTTAAGACCGCTGTTCAGTTCGATCAATTGCTTCATATCGAGGTCATGGGCACTGGCGATATTGCTTAGTGCATCGCCTTCTTTCACCACATATTTCTCTTCTTCAAGGGTTCCCTTTTGCAAAAGCTTTACAGCCTCATCTGCATTGATGATCTGGTCTGGTTTCACGGTTGCTTCAGAGATGGATACATCTTCCGTAAAGCGGACATCTAAAAGACGTGTTTCATCTTCCTTCAGCTGTGGTAAAGGAATTGCAGAAGATGCTTTTCTATCTTCGAATGCCTTTAAGTCTTTTTCTGATACATAGGACGTCTTGATTTTCTGGAGGGCCGCTTTTGCCTGCTCCTCATTTTCCAAATAAGCAATTTCCTTGCCGCCAATCACTAAGGCAGCTGCTTCAGCATGAACTTCCATCTTATCTTTTAGGCCATTGACAGCTTCTGATTCATTCACTTGTGAGCTGGATTCAAAAACCTGCTCAGGAACAAAGGAAAGCTCCGATGCCAGCGCCAGCTTTAATCCCTTATGGGATCCTTCAGCCTCACTGATCTTTTTATCAGCCAAATTTTCGATGACACTTTTATCCGACACCGTTCCAATATATTCGTCACCCATATAGACATAATAAACGGTCACAAGCTTATCATCATTGGCAGAAGCGGATATGCCGCCAGTAAATGTTAGAGCCGCCGCTGCAAAGCCGGCAGCAATCGTTCTATTTATAGTTTTCTTAAAGCTTTTCGCTGTAAATTCTGATGATAAGGTACCTTTTTTCATCCATTTGAACATGGTTACATCCCCCTAGACTACGGTAACAAAGAACACTTTCATATAGTGCTATGTAACTACGAATTTGTGATTCTGATTTTTTCACAATACCTACTTTACCATACAGCAAAGCAAATAAATTACGAGACTCGGGAATGTAACAAAAATGTATAATAGCTGACATTTTATGACTTTTAATGGCAAAGCAAGGGATGGTTTTTGTCGAATGGAGGATAGGAAGTAATCCCTATTTTCAAGGGTTTGTTAGTGCTGCGAAAAATAGAGGAGAGTGTGCGTCTAAATTACGCGGCCTTTCTTCAGAAAAGCGCTTATATTACAGAAATATAACAAAAAGGAGTATGCTTGGTTACATACTCCTTCTTGGGATGGCTCAGGACGGAATCGAACCGCCGACACAAGGATTTTCAGTCCTTTGCTCTACCGACTGAGCTACTGAGCCTTATTAGATTATTTTTTCCTAAACGTTGTTTGGCTTCGTCCTTCGTCCCGATTTGGCAAACGGTACGCTGAAGTGATTCAAGGGAGCTTATTCGGTCGTGCTCTACCGACTGAGCTACTGAGCCTTATTAGATTATTTTTGCCTAAACATTGTTTGGCTTCGTCCTTCGTCCCGATTTGGCAAACGGTCCAATGTTATGAAGCAGATTATGTAAATGGCGGTCCGGACGGGACTCGAACCCGCGACCTCCTGCGTGACAGGCAGGCATTCTAACCAACTGAACTACCGGACCAAATAATAACCGCCAGCAAGTAAGCTGGGCTTGCCAGCCGTTTGCTGACGGTTATTCGCCATGACCCCTACGGGATTCGAACCCGTGTTACCGCCGTGAAAGGGCGGTGTCTTAACCGCTTGACCAAGGGGCCATAAAAAAGTATAAATGGTGAGCCATGAAGGACTCGAACCTTCGACCCTCTGATTAAAAGTCAGATGCTCTACCGACTGAGCTAATGGCTCATGCTACTAGTGTTTCCAAGGTTGCTACCTTGGCGACGCTTTTTATAATATCATAGAGTTTTATAAAAGCGCAATAACTTTTTTATAAAAAATTCTTTTTTGCTGGGAAGACTGCGGCTGGAGGTGTTTGGCTACTAGATTGCAGCCACTTGGCTGGGATGGGTTTTCCCTAAAAAGGGTATTCTTTTCCCCAATTTGAGAGTTCCTTTCCCTAATTTATGCGTTCTTTTCCCAGGTTTATGGATTCATTTCCCTAATTCTCTTTGTTTATTCCTCTTTTTTAATTTTTTCTCTATTATAAACCAGATGTGCGGGTTCGGACTCAGCACCGGCCATTTTCTCTTTCTCTGTCTGAACTCACCCCAACTTCGGACTCAAAAACGACAATTTCCCCTTCTTCTGTCCGAACCCGACCCAACTTCGGACTCAGTAATGCCTTTTTCCCCTCACACTGTCCGAACCTGCCCCCAGGAGCCACAAACCAGCCAAGCGCACACCCGCCTGTCCAGCCACATAAAAAAAGAAAAGCCCCAATCAGGGCTTTTCCAATCAAGTATTAGTTTTGTCTCCATGGGCTTAACACTACGTTTGTCTGTGTGCGGTCCGGGCCAACTGAGAAGATGGATAATGGAATTCCTGTCAGCTGGGAAACGCGCTCCAGGTAGTGGCGGGCATTGGCAGGAAGCTCATCGAGTGATTTGCAGCCTGTGATGTCCTCTGTCCAGCCTGGAAGCTCTTCGTATACCGGCTCACATTCAGCCAATACTTTTAAGCTTGCAGGGAACTCTTCGATTACTTCTCCGTTATAACGGTAAGCTGTACAGATTTTCAATGTCTCAATTCCAGTCAGAACATCGATGGAATTAAGGGAAAGATCTGTGATTCCGCTGACACGGCGGGCATGGCGGACAACCACGCTGTCGAACCAGCCGACACGGCGGGCACGTCCAGTTGTTGTACCATATTCACGGCCAACTTCACGGATTTGATTTCCGATTTCATTATCAAGCTCAGTCGGGAATGGGCCGTCTCCTACACGAGTCGTATAGGCCTTGGATACACCGACAACATGCTTGATCTTTGTAGGGCCAACGCCAGAACCGATTGTTACGCCTCCAGCCACTGGGTTAGAGGATGTAACGAATGGGTACGTCCCCTGATCGATATCAAGCATAACTCCCTGTGCACCTTCGAACAGAACGCGGCGGCCTTCATCCAATGCGTCGTTAAGCACGACAGACGTGTCGCAGACATAATGCTTGATCTGCTGGCCTAATTCGTAGTATTCATCCAGGATGTCTTCAATTTTGAATCCTTCTGTTTCATAGAAGCGCTCAAGCAGGCGGTTCTTTTCTTCCAGGTTGCGCGCAAGCTTTTCTTCAAACACTTCACGGTCAAGAAGGTCCGCGATGCGGATTCCGTTGCGGGCTGCTTTATCCATGTAAGCAGGGCCGATGCCTTTTTTCGTTGTACCGATCTTGTTCGCACCTTTGCGCTCTTCTTCCACTTCGTCAAGCTTCAGGTGGTAAGGAAGGATGACATGTGCGCGGTTTGAAATACGCAGGTTGTCGGTTGTAACTCCCTTGTCATGAAGGTATGCCAATTCTTTTACAAGCGCTTTAGGATCGACAACCATTCCGTTTCCAATTGTGCAAATTTTATCGCTATAGAAAATGCCAGATGGAATTAAGTGAAGCTTATAGGTTTCGCCGTTGAATTTGATTGTATGTCCTGCATTGTTTCCGCCTTGGTAACGTGCGATTACTTCTGCATTCTCAGAAAGGAAGTCTGTAATCTTTCCTTTCCCTTCATCTCCCCACTGTGTTCCAACTACTACTACTGATGACATTAAACAAGCACCTCCGGGAATCCCATGGTTTTAAAATTTATTTTCATTTTAATTAAGTAACTTATTTCAACCATCTTAGTTTAACAAGGTGATGTGTGATAGTCAATAAAACACGAACAATTTTAATAAAAATATGAAAATATGTTCGTGAAACAATGAAAATACAAATATAAAAAAGAGGACTTGCTATAGGCAGGCCCTCTTTATGCACCAGGCGGCGCGAATGAATCATCAAAGCGTTTCTCTAAGTTTACAAATTTATTATACTCTTTTACGAATGCCAGCTGTACGGTTCCAACCGGGCCGTTACGCTGCTTGGCAATGATGATTTCGATGATGTTTTTATCTTCGGACTCTTTGTCATAGTAGTCATCACGGTATAAGAATGCCACGATATCGGCATCCTGCTCAATACTTCCCGATTCACGGATGTCTGACATCATCGGGCGCTTATCCTGACGCTGTTCCACACCACGGGAAAGCTGAGACAGGGCGATCACAGGGACCTGAAGTTCACGTGCCAGCTGTTTTAAGGAACGGGAGATCTCAGATACTTCCTGCTGGCGGTTTTCTCCTGAACGTCCGCTTCCGAGGATTAATTGCAGGTAGTCGATCAAAATCATGCCAAGCCCATGCTCCTGTTTGAGGCGGCGGCATTTAGAACGGATATCCTGGATGCGGACACCCGGCGTGTCATCAATGAAAATACCCGCATTTGACAGGCTTCCCATCGCCATCGTCAGTTTTCCCCAGTCCTCATCTGTCAGAGAGCCGGTACGAAGTCTCTGGGCATCAATATTCCCTTCAGCACAGAGAATACGCATGACCAGCTGCTCGGCACCCATCTCCAGACTGAAGATCGCAACGTTTTCCCCGGTTTTCGTTGCCACATTTTGCGCGATATTCAGGGCGAAGGCTGTTTTACCTACGGAAGGACGGGCACCGACAATGATAAGATCATTCCGCTGGAAGCCGGCTGTCATGCGGTCAAGCTCGGTAAATCCAGTCGCAATCCCGGTAATATCCCCTTTACGGTTATGCATTTCCTCGATATTATCATAGGTCCGCACCAATACATCCTTAATATTATGAAAGGCACCGGCATTTTTGCGCTGTGCAACCTCCATGATATTTTTTTCTGCTTCCCCCAGCAGAACTTCCACTTCATCCTCGCGCGTATAACCGTCCTGGGCAATGCCCGTCGCCGTCCGGATCAGCCTGCGAAGCAGTGATTTTTCTTCCACGATCTTAGCATAATACTCGATATTCGCTGCTGTCGGAACAGAGCCGGCCAGTTCACTTAAATAGCTGACTCCTCCGGTATCTTCCAGCAGTTTTGCTGCGCTGAGCTCTTCTGTCACGGTCACTAAGTCGACCGCTTTTCCCTGATCGCTCAGCTTCAGCATTACATTGAAAATCTTCTGGTGGGCCGCACGGTAGAAGTCTTCGGGTATCAAGATCTCAGATGCTTGTGTAAGAGAGGAGGGTTCAAGAAAGATTGCCCCAAGCACAGCCTGTTCCGCTTCGATATTCTGAGGCGGGAGCCGATCCGCGAATAAATCACTCATCTCATTAAACCTCCTTAAAAAATAAAAGCGTTAAACAAATCTATATTTATATAAAAATCCTTTTTAATCCCTTTAAAAAATGTGACCAGCAAAAACTGATCACATTTTTAATCAACCCTTTTATTTTAACATGTTTATTAGCAAAAGCCACTTCCAATATTAGTTTATCGGCTTAGCTTTATGCTTCTTTAACATGTACGTTTAATGTTGCGGTTACTTCAGTATGAAGCTTGACTGGAACCTTTGTGTATCCAAGTGTGCGGATCGCATCTTCCATTTCGATCTTGCGTTTGTCGATTTTGATGCTGTGCTTCTTTTGAAGCTCTTCAGCAATTTGCTTGCTTGTGATGGAGCCGAACAGGCGGCCGCCTTCACCTGATTTCGCAGTAAATTCAACTGTCAGCTTTTCAAGTGTTTCTTTCAGTTTTTTTGCATCAGCAAGCTCTTCAGCAGCAAGCTTTTCTTCTTTCTTCTTTTGAGCATTCAGACTGCTGATACTCGATTGGTTTGCTTCGACAGCAAGCCCTTGCTTAATTAAAAAGTTATGTGCATAGCCATCTGCTACATTTTTTACTTCGCCTTTTTTCCCTTTGCCTTTAACGTCTTTTAAAAAGATTACTTTCATTCCTTTTTTCTCCCTTCAAAGTATTCATCTATAGCTTCTTTTAATCGGACCTCAACATCATCAAGTGTTGCATCCTGAAGCTGTGTGGCAGCATTTGTTAAGTGCCCGCCGCCTTCGAGGTTTTCCATGATCACCTGGACATTGATATCCCCGAGGGAACGTGCGCTGACCCCTATCATGTTTTCAGAGCGGTTTGAGATAACAAACGAAGCAATCACACCATCCATCGTCAGCAGGGTATCTGCCGTCTGGGCAATCAGCACCTGGTCAAATATCTGATCCGGCTCACCCTTGGCAATCGCAATGCCTTCTTTGTAAAATTGAACGGTTTCAATCAGCTTCGCCCTCTTGATGTAGGTATCTACATCCTCTTTTAAGAACTTTTGGACGAGCACGGTATCTGCACCCTGTCCGCGCAGATAGGAAGCCGCATCAAACGTCCTTGACCCTGTCCGGAGTGAGAAGCTCTTCGTATCGACAATGATTCCGGCGAGCAGGGCCGTTGCTTCCAGCATTTCGATTCTGCCGTTTTTCGGCTGATACTCCAGAAGCTCTGTCACCAGTTCTGCTGTAGAGGAAGCGTATGGCTCCATATAAACCAGCAGCGGATTATGAATGAACTCTTCTGCGCGGCGATGATGGTCGATGACGACCACATGTTCAATCGCATGAAGCAGCTTTTCCTCAATTACCATGGATGGCTTGTGGGTATCAACAACCACGAGCAGGGTATCGTCCGTGGCGATTTCCATCGCCTGTTCCGGTGTGATGAACTTTGAAAAGAGCTCTTCATTCTTTTCAATTTCCTTCATCATCCTTCTGACGCCTGTATCCAGTTCATTGAAATTCACCACTACATAGCCTTCACGCTGGTTCAGGCGCGCCACCTTCTGAATGCCAATGGCGGCTCCAATCGCATCCATATCCGGGCTTTTGTGGCCCATGATAATGACTTTATCACTTTCGGATATCAATTCCTTCAGCGCATGGGAAATGACGCGTGCTCGGACCCGGGTTCTTTTTTCAACAGGATTGGTCTTGCCCCCGAAGAATTTGACTTTCCCGTTGGTCTGCTTAATGGCCACCTGATCTCCTCCGCGGCCTAATGCCAGGTCTAAGCTGGACTGGGCCAGTGAACCAAGCTCAGGAAGGGAAGAGACCCCAGTGCCGACACCTACGCTTAACGTGAGCGGAACATTTTGCTTGGATGTGGTCTCCCGGACATCATCGAGAATTGTGAATTTCCCTTTTTCAAGAAGCTGCAGAATATGTTCATTAAATACGGCGATAAAGCGCTCAGATGACACCCGCTTCAGGAAGACCCCATTATCCTGTGCCCATTTATTCAATATCTGGGTCACCAGACTGTTGAGGCTGCTTTTCGTCTGGTCATCCATCGCCTGGGTCAGTTCGTCATAATTATCAAGGAAGATGATGGCGATCACTGTCCGTTCTTCCTGATACATTTTCTCAATTTCAGTTTGTTCTGTGACATCAAAAAAGTATAAAAGCCGTTCTTCCGGTTTATGGATCACCCGGAATTTCCGGTCATGAAGGGTAATAATTTCTGTTTCCACTTCTTGTTTGATCAGCGGAACAAGCGAATCCGCGACATCATAAAGCGATCTTCCGACTAGCGTATCTTCATCAAAGCAGGATGCCAAAAAGGGATTGGTCCATTCAATGTAATAATCATCATTAATCAGCATAATCCCGATCGGCATTTCCATCAGAGCTTCTTCGCCGACCTTTTTCACCCTGTAGGAAAGGGTAGAAATGTATTCTTCCGTCTCCTTCCGGTGCTTTTGATTCAGCTGAAAAAGGTAGTAGAAAGGAAGGATGGCCAGAAACAGCCCGATTAATGCAAAAAGCCAATTGTAGTACGCCAATATACCGAGAAGCACCACTGTTATGCCCATCAATCCAAAAATCGGATAGCGTATGGACCGCTTTTCTAAATACGAAGGCATGTTTTCAGCTCCTAAACAGTAGTGTTGTTCATCACTTTTTTCCTAATCTTTGCCTTAAATCAAATCCTAAGTCAATTATACCTAATATCCTCACAATATAAAGGAGAAATGGCATAAGAAATGTAAATACAGCAGCAAGGACAGGCACCGCTTTCGGCCATCCCTTTAAATGACTGAAAAAGAAAATCAGGGACAGGCCTTGAATGACCATGAAAATCTGCAGAATGAAGGCAATATTGACAAGGGCCATAAACCAGTAGCTTCCTTCTGACGGATTAAAAAGGAACGAAGCAATAATGGTTATGAGATAGTACCATAATATGCTTTTCGGCAGGCTCATTTCCCTGAATGGCTTAAAGCCTTCAATCTTAATACCGAATCGTTTGGCGATCGGAAAGGAAACAAGCTGAATGACAAAAACAGAAATGACCGATGTCATGACAAATAAACTCGGCGTTAAGGTCTCAATCATTTTCAGGCCTGCTGTCAGCTGCTCGACTGCCTTATCTGCGTTCTGTCCGAAGCCTTCGAGCATTCCTTGTGAGATTTTAATGGACTCCTCCATCATGCCGATGCCTTCTTTAATGATATTGATATTAAAAAAGGCAACTGCTGCAGCATACTGAAGCAAAAGGGCTGCAAGGAATACGAGCGTGCCCGCAATAAAGGAAGAAGCCCGTCCTTTATTTTCCCTTATAAAAATACCGATTACCGTGCCGGTCAATCCGAATGTCAGAGCAAGCGGAATGCCCATGATGGATCCGATAATCAGCGAAAGCAGGACACCTCCCGTCAGAAAGACAATCGCGCTCATCCGGTTATTTTTCGCTGCAAACATAATAAACGGAAGAGCCAGGAAGAAAACCGAAACGGTACCGAGAATCGGCACATAGAGCGAAATCAGAAGAAGCACGGCAAAAACCGCGAGAAGCACAGCACCTTCTGTTAATTTATGTACATTATTCATTGATACACCCCTCAAACTGTGTATCCAAAAAGGAGGAAATCTGTTCCCGGCTTTTTGAACCCATATAAGCTCTATTGTAGCTAGTATTAAATGCAGGTTCAACCTTAGTGATTTTAGAAGGGTTCTTAACTTTAACACAATCACGTGCTAAAGGAGAACATACTAAAAAAAGACGCCGGATACCAGCGTCTTTTTCTAATTATTATTCACCTGAAACGTATGGCAGTAATGCCATTTGGCGAGCGCGCTTAATAGCAATCGTTAATTTACGTTGGTATTTAGCGTTAGTGCCAGTTACACGACGTGGTAAAATCTTACCGCGCTCAGAGATGAATTTTTTTAGAAGATCCACATCTTTGTAGTCGATGTGAGTGATTCCGTTTGCAGTGAAAAAGCAAACCTTACGACGTTTAGCACGTCCTCCTCTGCGTCCTCCAGCCATGGTCAGTTACCTCCTTTAGCTTTTTATTTTATATATTTCCGTTCATAATCGGGCACTATTAGAATGGCAGGTCGTCATCGGAAATGTCGATTTGGCCGTCATTTGCGAATGGGTCCTGATCCACGCGAGTGTAGTTGCCCTGATTACGATTATCCTGTCGTTGATTCTGATTGCTGTTATTTCCAAATGGGAAATCCTGATCTCTTGGACCACCGTAGTTCGGATTACCGCCGCCCTGGCCGCCAGAACTATTCTTCGGCTCAAGGAATTGCACACTCTCAGCCTGGACTTCTGTCACGTAAACGCGCTTTCCATCCTGGCCTTCATAGCTGCGGGATTGAATCCGGCCATCTACACCTGCAAGACTTCCTTTTTTAAGGAAATTCGCTACGTTTTCAGCTGGCTTTCTCCATACCACACAGTTGATAAAGTCTGCCTCCCGCTCACCTTGCTGATTCGTAAAAGCACGATTCACGGCAAGAGTGAATGAAGCGACAGGAACTCCGTTCGGGGTATACCGCAAATCAGGATCCTTTGTCAAACGTCCGACAAGAACAACACGGTTCATCATCAGAATCAACTCCTCTCGGTAAAATGCTATATCTATTATTTTTCGTCTTTAACAACGATGTAACGGATGATGTCTTCGCTGATTTTAGCTAAACGAGTGAACTCGTCAACTGCTTTTGATTCAGCATTAACGTTCATAAGCTGGTAGTAGCCATCGCGGAAATCATTGATTTCGTATGCAAGGCGACGCTTACCCCAATCCTTTGATTCAGAAACCTCCGCACCATTGTCAGTTAAGATTGTGTTGAAACGCTCAACTAGGGCTTTTTTAGCCTCATCTTCAATGTTTGGGCGGATGATGTACATAACTTCGTACTTTCTCATCACTTTCACCTCCTTTTGGTCTAACGGCCCACAAAGGGCAAGGAGCAATATACATTACTCACAAGTTGAAATTATAGCACATTAAATATGCAAAAGCAATAACACTAGAGTGAATTGGAAGATGGAAGATTATTTAGAAGGCTCTTTTCGTATATATTGCTGTTTTTCATCCTTCAATGTTGTCCGTTGATTTTCGCTCCAGGCTGCTCAGCGAACCGCGGGGCAGGCGGTGAGCCTCCTCGACGCTCTGCTTCTGCGGGGTCTCACCTGTCCCGCTACTCCTGCTGGACGTTGAATATGCTTCCCCGAGAAACACCGCACGAAGAAAATGCGTTAGCATTTTCGAGGATCTCGCACCTTCCGCTCCAATCAACTCAGTAAATAAGATACAAATAAGCAACAAACCTTGCGAAAACAGCCTTTTTAAAATAATCATAAAAAAGAACCCCTAAAAATAGAGGTCCCTAAATAATTAAACGTTAAAGCGGAAGTGCATGACATCTCCGTCTTTAACAATATATTCTTTTCCTTCGAGGCGGACTTTTCCTGCTTCTTTTGCAGCTGTCATGTTTCCTGCAGCGACAAGGTCGTCATAGGAAACCGTTTCTGCACGGATGAAGCCTTTTTCAAAGTCAGAGTGAATCACTCCCGCACATTGAGGAGCCTTCATTCCTTTTCGGAATGTCCAGGCACGGACTTCCTGTACACCGGCAGTGAAGTAAGTTGCCAGTCCAAGCAGGTTGTAGGCTGCTCTGATCAGCTGATCAAGGCCGGATTCTTCGATGCCAAGCTCCTGAAGAAACATTTCTTTTTCTTCCCCATCAAGCTCTGCAATTTCAGATTCGATTTTTGCACAGATTACGATCACTTCCGCATTATCCTTTGCGGCAAATTCTTTTACCTGCTGTACATATTCGTTAGAAGAAGGATCCGCTACATCATCCTCGCTTACGTTCGCCACGTAAAGCACAGGCTTGATTGTCAGCAGGTGAAGACCTTTTACAATCTTCATTTGCTCTTCTGTGAATTCAACTGTACGGGCTGGCTTATCGTTTTCGAACGCTTCTTTTAATTTCTCCAGAATTTCAAGCTCGATCACAGAATCTTTATCCTTCTGCTTAGCCAGCTTGCTCACACGGCCAATTCGCTTGTCAACTGACTCAAGATCAGCCAGAATCAATTCCAGATTGATGACTTCGATATCATCGATCGGGTCCACTTTCCCCGCAACGTGTGTAATATTGTCATCCGCAAAACAGCGGACAACCTGACAGATGGCATCCACTTCACGGATATGGGACAGGAATTTGTTTCCAAGACCTTCCCCTTTGCTCGCACCCTTTACGATGCCGGCGATATCCGTAAATTCGAAAGCCGTTGGCACAGTTTTTTTCGGCTGAACCAATTCAGTTAATTTATTCAAACGGTGATCAGGCACTTCTACAATTCCCACATTCGGATCAATTGTACAGAACGGATAGTTCGCAGACTCCGCTCCCGCCTGGGTAATTGCATTAAACAACGTAGACTTTCCGACGTTCGGCAAACCTACAATACCAGCTGTTAAAGCCATCCAAGTCACTCCTCAGTCTAATTTCATCTATTAAAAATACGATTGATTCTCATTTAAACAAGCCTCTAACAATTATAGATAGTTGCCGGAGAAATGTAAAGAAAAGGTGACAGGTACCTATACCACTTTGCCTGACTGGTATAGGTGCCTGTCACCACTACTGTTAAACCTTCTCTATATTCACAAGGCAGTCATACAATGTGCTTCCAAGGCCGTTGTCCGATTCGCGGCTGGATGTAAGGTTATTGACGGGGCCGCCGAATTTTGCCCAGATGCCTTCATCGATATTGATGGTATCCGGATGGGCTTTCTTCATAATATGGACAAAGCCCTTCATTTCCCCGCGGTTATTCCAAACCTTGACATGATCGTTCTCCTGCAGGCCAAGCTTTTCGGCAATATTATCGGCAATTTCGACCTTTGCCTTTGGCTCCGGCTTCAACAGGTGATAATGCTGCGAATGATTGGAGCGAAGAGGGTGAATCGTCAGCAGGGTAAAAGGAAACTGTTCGGCACGCTCTTTATCCGTCCACTTGGTTTCCCGTGGAAGAGCGAGTGTCAGCCTGCTTTCGGAACCCTTTCGGAACGAGGTAAATTCATACTTTCCGCTTGGCGTCTTGAACTGGCGGTCTGCCCAGGGCACCGTATCAACCGGAAGCTCCATATGGTGAGAATTCCTTAAGCTATCAAGCGTGATTCCCTGCTCTTTAAGCGAACCAAGGCCCATGCTGATGAATTCGTCTCTTGTAAAATCGAAATCGGCTCCGAATCCGAGTCGTTTGGCAAGCTCAGTCCATACCCATAAATCAGGCTTCGCTTCACCTGGCGGTTCAGCCAGCTTCGGGCCATGATTGACATAATGATGATACATGGAAGAATAATAAACATCTTCCTGTTCAAACACGGTTGCAACAGGAAGAACGTAATCGGCCATTTTAGCCGTGTCTGTCATAAACTGCTCCATCACAACAACGGTCTCAACAGATGCAAAAGCTTCTCGGACCCTTGAAGAGTCAGGCACCTGGGTTAAAGGATTTCCGCACGTAACGAAGATCATCTTAATTTCAGGATCCTTCGCTGTTAAAATCCCCTCTGCCTGCCGCATCATCGTAAATTGCCTGAAGGCCGTTTTCCGCTCAGGGAGGGTGAGGGCAGCCGCATCAAAGCTCTGTCCTACCTGTCTGTTGGCATAGTTTGCACCACCGCCCGGAATCCCGATATTGCCGCTCACGGCAATCAAAGCATCCATCAGTCTGATCGTGTTCCCGCCGTTTTCGTAGCGCTGCATGCCCAGGCCAAAGAAGGTGGACACGGGGCGATCGCTATACACCGCTGCAAGTTCGGTCATGACTTCTGCAGGCACTTCCGTTTTCTCTGCGAGTTCCTCAAGCGTTACACTTTCGAGCAGTTCATTTATATCTTCAAAACCAACTGAATAGGTATCTATGAAACTTCTATCTTCCAATCCGAGACGGAGCATTTCCTTCATGATGCCGGCCGCAAGCCAGCCATCCATCCCCGGCTTGATAGAAAAATAATGGTCAGCCATTTTAGCCGTCGCATTAAAAATTGGATCAATCACATATAATTTGGCACCCTGTTTCTTTGCCTCCTGCAGCCTTTGATACAGGTGCATATTGGTGCGGGCAACATTTCTGCCCCAGACGACAATGTGCCTGCTGTTTAAAATATCTTCAGGAGCATGGCTGTACGCATCTCCGAAATCCGAGCTCTGAGCTTCAATACCGGCCCCCCAGCAGATTGACCCCACAAGTTCAGTCACGCCTCCATAACAGTTGAAAAAACGCTGATCCAGGTTCGTCAGCAAACCGCCATTGGCATAATCATGGCTATGCAGGATTGAAGTGGTTTCAGCCGTTTCTTTTAGCTCCTTCATTTTCAGGGAAATATCGTGCAAAGCCTGCTCCCAGGAAATTGACACAAATTCTCCATCTACCTTTTTCAGTGGGTGAAGCAGGCGCTCCGGAGAATTGGTTCTGTTTTCAAGCATTCTGCCGCGGCCGCAAATTTTCCCCTTTGTTATCGGATGGTCCGGATCACCATCTACCTTTGTAACCTTACCGTCTTCAACTGTTACATGAAAGCCGCAGCTGTCCCAGCAATTAAGGGGACAGGCTGACTTGAATGTTTGTGCCAACAACCTCATCTCCCTGCAGTTTGTCTCTTATTCCTCATGCTTAACAAGAATTTTCTTCATTTTGCGGGCGAATTCCCTTCTTGGGATCATTACGCTGTGTCCGCAGCCTTCGCACTTAATGCGGATATCTGCTCCCATCCGGATGATTTTCCATTTGTTGGCCCCGCATGGATGAGGCTTTTTCATTTCCACTACATCGTGTAAATCAAATTCTTTTTGCTCCATGTTTATCCCTCCGCATTCAGTTTTGGGTTATCCTGCTCATTCCTTGTGTACATCACCAGGCGCGGGAACGGAATTTCAATGCCATGCTCATCTAAACAAAGCTTAATTTCCTTCCGCAGCTGGCGCGCTATATAAAAATGCCTCATTGGCAGTGTCTCCGAAACAACACGCAGCATCACGTCTGCTGCCGCCATATTTTGGATGCCCAGAATTTCCGGCGGCTTGACCATATCCTCATATTTTTCCGGGAGCTTTTCGAATAATTCCTGAAGGACCTGTTCAACCTTCACAATATCGCCTTCATACGCAATGCTGACATCCACAAAAGCCACACTATTATTCAATGAAAAATTGGTCACCTGCATAATGCTTCCGTTCGGAAGGATGTGAACCTCGCCCGTCCAGTTTTTAATCTTTGTCGTCCGAAGCCCGATTTCTTCTACAGTTCCTTCAAATTGATCAATCCGGATATAATCTCCAACCGAAAACTGATCTTCGAAAATGATGAAAAATCCGGTGATAATGTCCTTCACAAGGCTCTGTGCTCCAAATCCAACAGCCAACCCGACGATTCCCGCACCAGCCAGAAGGGCTTTTACATCAATTGTCAGCACCGATAATATCATGATTGCCGCAACGAAAAACACCACATAGGTGAGCATATTCTCCAGCAGCTTCAGAAGAGTGGCTTCCCTGCGCTCTGAGATTCGGAGCCTGGACGGTGTTCTCACTTTAAAAATATTGCGGATGGCCAGCTTGCCGATTCTAATAAGGATGCTCGTCACGATCAGAATCGCCATAACTTTAAAAATGCCTTCCCCAATGGTTATCCACGTTTCTTCATTCGAAATCTTATCTATCATACCGTTTATCATTTTTTCAATAGGACTCATGGTTTCACCTGCTCATTTTTAGTGAAAATATAGAAAAGCGGAAGGCGCCCGCTTATAAAGGAACGCAGACTAAAACCGCCACGTCCTCCCAAAAGCTGCCGCTTTCGGTCGTGCGATGTTTATGCTGACGAAGCCTTCCTTGTCCTGCGGGCCTCAAGCATAAGACAAGCCGGCTGAAAGGTTGTTCTTTAACCTTTTGGTCGGATTGAAAGAAATGTTGAGGCGACTGCCCAGGGACGACCAGCATAAGACGGTCCCTGTAAGAAGGTGTTTTTCCTTCTGGAAGGGAACGTCTTAGACCCGAGAGTCCCTAGGAGCCGAAACAAGCCAAGCTTATGACCTCGAGCCGATGGCGCCTGGAGCTAGACAGTTATCGCGTTCAAAACTTCAAGTCTTTATCTTGAATGAAATTATACTGCATCTTGCCCCTCAGTGCGAATCCCTCTGTAAAACAAAATTATTTTATCAATTTTTCTCATGGCTTAACAGTTAAAAAACCGATTGTTTAACGATTAAATAATACAGGTATGTATAGATTACACAAAAATTCCGTATACTGTTAAAAACGTATAAATACTTGTTTTTCGGGCATGGCAAGGATTAAAAAGGGAGTGGACCTATATGAACTTCAAACCAAACTTGTTTGACAAAAAAGGCGGGGCTTCTGCCAGAATCTCGCATGAAGAAACAAACTCTGCAGAAAAATTGGCTGCTGAGCTGAAGAATATTCTGCCTGCGGGCATCGGCTGCCGTCCGATCGTGTTTGTCTGCATTGGCACAGACCGCTCAACAGGTGATTCATTAGGTCCGCTGGTCGGCACACTCCTTGAGGAAAAATCCATTTCATCCTTCCATGTGTACGGAACATTGGAGGACCCGATCCATGCCGTGAACCTGGAAGAAAAACTGAACGAAATCAAAAAGAAGCATTTCAATCCCTTTATTATCGGAATCGACGCCTGTCTGGGCCGTCTGAAAAGCGTCGGAGTCATCCAAATTGGAGACGGACCCGTCAAGCCGGGTGCCGGAGTCAATAAAGACCTGCCGGAAGTAGGGGACATGCACATCACCGGCATCGTCAACGTCAGCGGATTCATGGAATTCTTCGTCCTCCAGAACACCAGGCTCAATCTCGTCCTGAAAATGGCGAAAACCATCGCTGAGGGGATCTATGAAGCCAGCCTGACCCACCAGACAGCACCGGCATGGCCTGCATTTAAGTGGGAACTGAACCGTGAACAAACACCTTAATAGAGTGGAAAGCCGCAGGGGAGTGAGCCTGCGGTTTTTTGTTGGGCAGGGGAGGGGGATTGTGCATACATCCGTTTTGTGGGCCGGTCCTTCATTTTTCGCGCTCGTCCTGCTTTCTGTTTTGATCGTCAATTCCGTTCTCTGTAACGAGGAATTGCGGCAAATGTGAGATAAAATGAGAAACTTGTTAGATAAACTTCAAAATTTGCTGGATAAATTCACAAACCTGTTAGATAAACCGCCAAGCACACTCCTTTTTCCGGAAAAACAGCTGACTTGAGCACAAATCTTGCGCACTTAATTCGAAATTTGCGCGGTTCCAGCCAGTTTTAACGCCATTCCGGCATAAAAAATGCACCGCAAGCACACCAACACCCGTGCCCGCAGTGCACATCCCATTCATCTAAAAATAAATCCCGTAAAAATAAACAACCGACACAATCACTCCTGTAACCACAATTCCTGGAAGCAGGTTCGCCACCCGGATTTTCGTAATGCCAGTCAAATTCAGTCCAATCGCAAAGATCATGATTCCGCCTGTTGCGGTCATTTCCTTGATAAAGCTGTCCATCAGAAGCTGGGGGACAAACCGGTCGATTTGGGTGGCAAATAGAGCAATGAGTCCTTCATACAGCATCACCGGAAAAGCTGAAAAGAGCACACCGATCCCTAATGTAGTCGTTAAGATGAGGGAGGTGAAGCCGTCAATAATCGATTTGGTATAGAGCACCGAGTGATCGCCCCGGATACCGCTGTCAAGCGCGCCGATGATGGCCATAGCGCCAATGACAAAGATGAGTGTAGCCGTTACGAAGCCCTGCGAAATGCTGCCTTGTCCTTTGGAGCCAATTTTGCTTTCAAGCCAATCGCCAAGCTTGTTGAGTTTATCTTCGAGAGCAAAGTACTCTCCAATCACCGTTCCGAACACAAGGCTCAAAATCACCACGAGGAAATTCTCGCTTTTAAAGCCCATTTGCAGGCCGAGCACCATGACAGCAAGGCCAATCGCATGCATGACAGTGCCCTTCATGTTTTCGGGAATGCGATGGAGCAATTTCCCCAGCAGTGTTCCAATAATAATCAATAATCCATTCACAAGTGTACCTAGCAGAAACATCGTCTTCACCTTATTATTTCGCAATGCGAATTATTTTCTATTAAAATTACCACGAAAGGCCTGAGCCTACAATCTTTTTTTATGGAATCCTGTAAAAAAATAAACCATCATAAAGATGGCTTACTGATGTGTTTCTAAAAGCTCCATAATGCGTTCCAAATCTTCTTTTGAGAAAAATTCAATCTCAATTTTCCCTTTGTTTTTGGACTGTTTAATATGGACGTTCGTTCCGAACCGTTCCCTGAGGGAGGATTCGCGTTCCTTAATAAAGATATCCTTTTGAACTGCCTGCTTTTTCGTTTCACGTGAAACATCGTTCAGCTGCTGAATCAGCTGTTCAAGCTGACGGACATTTAAGCCGTCTTTAACTGTTTTTTCAACAAGTGCCTGCAGTTTTTCTTTTTTTCGCAGCCCCAACAGCGCTCTTCCGTGTCCCATGGAAATTTTGCCGTCTGAAATCAATCCTTGAATTTTCGGAGGAAGGGATAGCAGGCGAACATGGTTGGCAATATGCGGCCTGCTTTTTCCCAGGCGCTTGGCCAATTCCTCTTGTGTCACCTTAAGCTTCTCCATCAGCAGCTGGTACGCAGCCGCTTCTTCAATCGGCGTTAGGTCTTCACGCTGCAGATTTTCAAGAACAGCCAGCTCCATCATTTGCTGTTCAGTCAGCTCTCTTACAACAACAGGAACTTTCTCCAAGTTGGCTTCTTTTGCTGCCCGGTAGCGGCGTTCCCCAACTACAATTTCAAAGCCCTTGATGCTTTTGCGGACGATGATCGGCTGCAGTATTCCATGTTCAAGGATGGATTGCTTCAGCTCCTCAATGGCTTCCTTTTCAAACACCTTGCGCGGCTGATAAGGGTTTGGACGAATGTCCTTTATTTTTACTTCCTGTACAGTTTCTTCACTTTCGGTTTCAGCATTATTGAAAAAAGCATTCAGACCTTTTCCTAAACCTTTAGCCATTTGAAACCACTTCCTTTGCCAGTTCTAAATATACTTCAGCTCCGCGTGACTTCGGATCATAAGTAATGATAGGTTCTCCATGGCTCGGAGCCTCTCCCAGACGCACATTGCGGGGGATGATTGTTTTATAGACTTTATCCTGAAAATACTTTTTCACTTCTTCAATGACCTGAATGCCAAGATTTGTACGGGCATCAAGCATTGTCAGCAGAACGCCTTCAATTTTTAAATCATGGTTCAGATGCTTCTGCACAAGGCGAACCGTATTCAGAAGCTGGCTCAGCCCTTCCAGTGCATAGTACTCGCACTGCACGGGTATGATTACGGCATCCGAAGCGGTCAGCGAATTTATCGTCAGTAATCCGAGGGAAGGAGGACAGTCGATAATCACATAATCAAAGTTTGCCTTTACTTCCTCAAGAGCCCTCTTTAACCTGACTTCCCGTGAGATCGTCGGCACCAGTTCAATTTCTGCGCCTGCCAGCTGAATGGTTGCCGGGATGGCGTATAAGTTCTCTACCGAAGTAGGTTTAATGACCTTGGATGCTTCCACATCATCCACGAGGACGTCATAGATGCAATGATCGACATCCGCTTTTTCAATGCCGATTCCGCTTGTGGCATTGCCCTGCGGATCAATGTCGACCAGCAGCACTTTCTTGCCTATGTATGCCAGGCATGCGCCAAGATTGACGGAAGAGGTCGTTTTGCCGACTCCGCCTTTCTGGTTCGCAACGGCTATAATCTTGCCCACAGTGTCACCTGCTTTCATCTATCAATATTCCAATCTATCTATCTGCGAATTTATTCGTATCGTTAAATCACGTAGTCTATTTTATCACGAAAAACAGGGCAGAATAATTTTTTTGTAAAAAATAAGAAGATTCTAATAGTCTTTTTATCGTCCTTCAAAAAAAACGCGAAAAATAAAACGGGGAGCCCCCGCTTTATTTCTCGCGTAAAAAAAATTATTTCTTTTTAGGAATCTTAATCGTGATTTGATAAAATTCATCAAATTCTTCTTCTTCAGAATCAAGATTAATGCCGCTGTCAGAAACCATGGATAAAGATTGCCTGATCGTGTTGACCGCAATTCTCATATCCTTGCTGAAAGCCTTTCGTTTCGGCTTCGGCTTTGGATTTTTCTGTTCGAGAATTTTGACAACCCGGTCTTCCGTCTGCTTCACATTGAGATTCTTTTCCACAATCTCCTGAAGCAGGGCGACCTGCTTCTCCGGGTCCTTCAGCGGGATGAGTGAACGGGCATGCCGCTCTGTGATTGATTTGTTTAGCAATGCATCCTGGACAGGCTGAGGCAATTTCAGCAGCCGAAGCTTGTTGGCAACGGTTGACTGGCCTTTTCCAAGGCGTTGTGCCAATGCTTCCTGTGTCAGGCTATGCAGCTCTAAAAGTTTTCCGTAGGCAACAGCTTCTTCAATCGGTGACAATTCTTCCCTTTGAAGATTTTCAATTAAAGCTACTGAAGCCGTTTCGGTATCGCTAAGATTTTTGACAATAGCAGGAGCTTCTTCCCAGCCCAGTTTTTTCATGGCCCGGTATCTGCGTTCACCTGCTATGATTTCAAACTGGCCATCTTCAAATTCCCGTACGACGATTGGCTGGATGATTCCATGCGTATGGATAGTCCGGGAAAGCTCTTCTATTTTTTCATCATCAAACACCGTTCTTGGCTGGAAACGGTTGGGGACGATTTGATCAATAGGAATTTTCTTAACTTCTTCTCTGTCGCTTAAGTCTTCAACAATATCCAGCTGTTCTTCTGCTGGTTTTTCCGCTGTAACTTGTTCTCCCTTTTCGCCTAGGCCAAAAAAGCGTGAGAAAGAATGCTTCATCACCCTGCACCACCTTTACGAAACTCCCTATAACATATTCTCTATCATCATGACAAATCCTGCCGGACAGGAGCAATATAAAGTGAAACTTCAATCAGTGGGGAGACATTATCCCCCACTGATTGTTAGTTGAGGCCCACAGGAAGTGGGTCACAAAGACGTTGCCACAGGATGTGGCGTTTTTAGTCTTTGTTCTTCTTATCGGGCCTTACGGGCAGTTGGACTCCCGCTAATCTTGCTTCGATTCCACTGTTTCTTACAAAGGGGAGTCTTCCTGCCCGTTAGACTGCGATAAATATCTGGAAAAATCGAAACGTTTACACCATTATGTCATACAATGGCAAATTGCGCACCCTATTCAATTGGTGTTTTATTGGGTGTCCCCGGCTTTCGCGGGTACTTTTTAGGAGTGCTCTTTTCTTTTTTTATGATTAGAATATTGCGCTCACTTTCTTCCTCAGGCAGCGTGAACGTGTGGGAATCCACAAGTTTTCCGCCCAGCACCGAGACGGCCTTTTTGCCGGCATCCAGTTCTTCCTTTGCACTGGCACCCTTCATGGCCACAAATGTGCCTCCAGTTTTCGCCAGCGGCAGACAAAGCTCGCTTAAAACGGATAATCTGGCTACAGCTCTTGCTGTCACAACATCAAAAGACTCGCGGTATTCCTTGTTCTGTCCAAAGGTTTCCGCACGGTCATGGATAAAGCGGACATTCTCAAGCCCAAGCTTCTTCGCCAAATGCTCCAGAAAACCAATGCGCTTATTAAGCGAGTCAACAATCGTAATATGTAAACCCGGAAAAGCAATTTTAATCGGTATGCTCGGGAAGCCTGCCCCCGCCCCGACATCACAGACCGTTAGCGGCTGGCTGAAATCAAAGTAAAAAGCCGCGCTAATGGAGTCATAGAAGTGCTTTAAATACACATCTTCCTTTTCCGTAATGGCTGTTAAATTCATTTTTTCATTCCATTCCACCAGAGTGGAATAGTAGGTGTCATATTGCTGCAATTGCTGTGGCGAAAGGGCAATCCCCTTCGCCGCCAGCATTTCAGTAAATTGTTCGGTATTCATTTAGTAATCCTTTCCGTTCTCTGACATAATCGGATTTTCCTCTTTACTCAGCTGAAACCCGTGCAATTCTCCCCTGCTCTAAATAAACAAGCAAAATGGAGATATCGGCAGGATTAACTCCGGAAATTCGCGAAGCCTGTGCAAGAGATAGCGGCCTTACTTCCTTCAGCTTTTGTCTTGCTTCGGAAGCCAGTCCATTAATATCATCATAATCGATGTTTTCAGGGACCTTTTTGTTTTCCATTTTCTTCAGACGCTCTACCTGCTGAAGGGACTTCTCAATATAGCCCTCATACTTAATCTGGATTTCCACCTGCTCGGTTACATCCGGATCAAGCGCAGTTTCAGCCGGAACGAGCTGCCCGATATGCTCATACGTCATTTCCGGACGCTTCAGAAGATCTGAGGCGCGGATGCCGTCTTTCAGCTCGCTTCCGCCCTGGCTTTTGATCAGCTCCTGAACGTCAGAAGTAGGCTTGATGATGATGCCTTGCAGACGTGCTTTTTCGTCTTCTATCGCCTGCTTTTTCAGCTGGAATTTTTCATAGCGTTCTTCACTGATCAGACCGACTTTGCGGCCAAGCTCCGTTAAACGCAAGTCGGCATTATCATGGCGAAGCAGCAGACGGTATTCCGCTCTTGAAGTCAATAGACGGTAAGGCTCATTCGTTCCTTTGGTTACAAGGTCATCAATCAGGACGCCAATATAGGCATCTGAACGGCTTAAAATGACTTCTTCCTTATCCAGCGATTTCAATCCGGCATTCATGCCTGCCATTAATCCCTGGCCGGCAGCTTCTTCATAGCCTGATGTCCCGTTGATCTGGCCCGCCGTGTAGAGATTTTTCACCTTTTTGGTTTCCAGTGTCGGCCATAATTGCGTTGGGACGATGGAATCATATTCAATCGCATAGCCGGCACGCATCATCTGCACCTTTTCAAGTCCAGGGATCGTTCTGAGAATCTGCTGCTGCACATCCTCAGGCAAGCTTGTTGAAAGCCCCTGCACATATACTTCCTGAGTATTGCGGCCTTCAGGCTCAAGGAAAATTTGATGGCGCGGCTTATCGTTAAAGCGGACAACCTTATCTTCAATGGACGGGCAATAGCGCGGACCAGTTCCTTTTATCATGCCGGAGTACATTGGCGAGCGATGAAGATTATTGTCGATTAAGGTATGCGTTTCAGCATTTGTGTATGTCAGCCAGCAAGGGAGCTGGTCTGTAATATACTTGGTTGTTTCATAGGAAAAAGCTCTTGGCACATCATCGCCAGGCTGGATTTCCGTTTTGCTGTAATCAATGGTATGGCTGTTAACGCGCGGCGGCGTTCCAGTTTTAAAACGGACCAGGTCAAAGCCAAGCTCCTGCAGATGCTCTGAGAGCTTAATGGATGGCTGCTGGTTATTAGGGCCGCTTGAGTACTTCAGTTCACCAAGGATTATTTCTCCTCTTAAGAAGGTTCCGGTCGTAATGACGACCGCTTTTGAATGATACACGGCGCCTGTCTGGGTGACAACGCCCCTGCATTCTCCATCTTCAACAATCAGACGTTCAACCATTCCCTGAATAAGCGTCAGGTTCCGTTCATTTTCCAGTGTTTTTTTCATTTCATGCTGATATGTGAACTTATCGGCCTGTGCTCTTAATGCACGTACGGCTGGGCCTTTTCCTGTGTTCAGCATACGCATCTGAATATGCGTTTTATCAATATTCTTGCCCATTTCTCCGCCAAGGGCATCGATTTCCCTTACGACGATTCCTTTTGCAGGTCCCCCTACTGAAGGGTTACAAGGCATAAAGGCTACCATATCCAGGTTGATTGTAATCATTAATGTCTTTGCGCCGAGGCGGGCCGAAGCAAGGCCTGCTTCCACACCCGCGTGTCCGGCTCCGACTACTATGACATCATAACTTCCAGCTTCATATGTCATGATGCGGCCTCCTTTGCTGCAATCAGGCAAGCACAGACCCAAGCTCAGCAGAGGCTGGACCGGCCGATTGCAAAAGTTAAAAAAATCTATTTCCGCTGCGTTAGCTGATACAGCCTGCTTAAATCATCTATTTTCCTAAACAGAACTGAGAGAATAACTGGTCGATCAGGCTTTCATGGACGCTGTCGCCAATAATTTCACCAAGCAGCTCCCATGTTCTTGTCAAATCAATCTGCACAATATCAATAGGCGTTCCCATCTCAACACCCTGCATCGCTTCATCAATGGCATTTTGCGCCTGATTCAATAGAGCAATATGGCGGGTATTGGAAACATACGTCATATCCCCGGCTTCGATGGAGCCTGCAAAGAATAAAGAGGCAATGGCTTCCTCCAGATCGTCGACACCCTGGTCCTCCAATAAAGAGGTTGTAACCAGTTTATGATGCTTCGAAAGCTCGCGGACGCGATTCATGTCGATCTTTTGATCAAGGTCGGTTTTATTGACAATCACAATGACATCCATGCCTTCGACTGCTTTAAATATATTTTCATCCTCAGACGTCAAATCATCCGAGTAATTGAGCACGAGCAAAATTAAATCTGCTTCCTTTAATACCTGCCTCGATTTTTCGACACCGATCCGTTCTACGATATCTTCCGTTTCACGAATGCCGGCTGTATCCACCAGACGGAGCGGCACTCCTCTGACATTCACATATTCTTCAATAACATCACGGGTGGTGCCCGGTATATCAGTCACAATCGCCTTATTTTCGTGAACAAGGCTATTCAATAAGGAAGATTTCCCAACGTTTGGCCTTCCGACAATGACCGTGGAAAGTCCTTCACGCAGTATTTTCCCCTGCTGTGAGGTTTGAAGGAGCTTTTCGATTTCTTTTTTTACATAAGAAGCCTTCTCCATCAGCATATGATGGGTCATTTCCTCGACATCATCGTATTCGGGATAATCGATATTGACTTCCACGTGAGCCAGGATCTCCAGAATTTCCTGCCGAAGCTTCTGAATAAGCTTTGACAGCCTTCCTTCCATCTGGCCAAGTGCCACGTTCATAGCCCGGTCTGTCTTGGCGCGAATCAGATCCATGACCGCTTCTGCCTGTGATAAATCAATCCGTCCGTTCAAGAAGGCGCGCTTTGTAAATTCACCCGGCTCAGCAAGCCGTGCACCATTATTCAGCAAAAGCTGCAGCACGCGATTCACGGAAACCAGTCCGCCATGGCAGTTGATTTCGATGACATCTTCCTTCGTAAAGGTTTTCGGTCCCTTCATGGCTGAAACCATTACTTCTTCAGCAATCTGTTCAGTTTTCGGGTCAACAATATGCCCATAATGAATGGTATGGGACGCCACATTCTTCAGCCGCTTGCCTCCTACCCCTCTGAAAAGAAGGTCCGCAATGTCAAATGCCTGATCCCCGCTCAGGCGGACAATGGCAATGGCTCCTTCTCCCATTGGCGTAGATATCGCAGCGATTGTATCAAATTCCAATTCATTCACCTCTCTTTTCGTTCTTACTTCCATCTATATAAAAATGAATCATGCTTTCGATTCCCCAAATTAATAGAATATCACAAGGCTTTTTTTTAGAAAAGCATATCAGCCCGCATTGCCGGCTTGTCCATCAGTTCAGCACGTTACTTATCAACATCCCGCTCTCCGTCAGCAAGCGAAAAAATTATCCACACGTCTCATAATTAATATGCTCTATTTTAACTTATCCACATGTGAATAACAATAAAACCAATTGAGATTTAATAATTTGCGGGGCTTTGACAAAGAACGACAAAAAAAATCCCAATCCGGAGTGGATTGGGATTTTGCGTAATGAGTAATTTATGTTTTGGACGTTGATAACTGTCCAGCTACAGCGCCTACCCCCTCGAGGTCACAAGCCAATCCTCCCAAAAGGCAAAGAACGCCTTTCCGGGAGGCTCGTCTTGTGCTTGTCGGGGGTGGACAAGGCGCTTCCGCTTTTCTTGCTACTTTGTTCTGGCTGGTGCAATGACGATATGGCGGTGCGGGTCATTGCCATCAGAATAGGTTTTGATTCGCTTATTATTTACGAGAGCAGTATGGATCACTTTGCGTTCATAGGAAGGCATAGGTTCCAGTGCAATTTCTTTTCCCGTCTTCAAAGCTTTTTGAGCAAGCCTTTCAGCCAGTTGAATCAGGGTATCCTGGCGTCTTTTCCGGTAATCCTCTGCATCGACCACCACATTTAAGTACTGCTCGGCAAAGCGGTTGATGACCAGCTGTGTCAAATACTGGAGAGAATTGAGCGTTTGCCCTCTTTTTCCGATTAAAAGAGCTATCTTTTCGCCGGATAAGGTAAATTGAACATTTTTTCCCTCACGTAATGTTTCAATTTCGATGGGCACGCCCATTTTTGCACTGACATCTTTGAGGAATTTTTCAGCTTCCTCAATCGGATCAGGCTTTTTCACAGCTTTCACCACGGCCGGCCGGGATCCGAAAATCCCGAAAACGCCTTTTTTACCTTCATCAACAATAGTAATCTCTAAGCGGTCTTCTGTTGTGTTTAATTGAGCTAAAGCTGACTCTACTGCTTCCTTGACGGTCTGTCCTGTAGCAGTTATTTGTTTCACTTTTTGGCTCCTCCTGCATTTCCGGCCGCTGCAGCTTTCAGGTCCGGACCTTTAATGAAATACGTTTGAATGATCATGAAGATATTACCCACTACCCAGTATAAAGAAAGAGCTGCCGGGAAGTTAATGGCAAAAACAACGATCATAATCGGCATTAGATAAAGCATCATTTTCATTTGTGCAGCCATTTGCCCTGTTTGCTGAGTGCCGGCCATCATCATTTTCTGCTGAATGAACGTTGTCACACCTGCAATTAAAGGCAATAAGTATATTGGATCCGGAGAACCAAGGTCAAACCAAAGGAAATTATGGTTTGCAATTTCGCGCGTACGTGTAATCGCATGGTAGAAACCGATCAGGATCGGCATTTGAATCACTAGCGGGAAACATCCTGCAAGCGGATTAACACCGTGCTTTTGGAATAAAGCCATTGTTTCCTGCTGCAGCTTCTGCTGGGTTTTCTGGTCTTTCGAACTGTATTTTTCACGAAGCTTCTGCATTTCTGGCTGAATCGCCTGCATCGCTTTTGAACTTCTCGTTTGTTTAATCATTAATGGCAGGATAACCAGACGGATAATGATCGTTACAATAATGATCGATAGTCCATAGCTGCCGCCTGCTAATTCCGCTACCTTAATAATAAACAGCGAAAGCGGGTAGACAATATACTCGTTCCAAAAGCCTTTGCTTTCAGACGTAATCGGCTGGTTGATTTCTGTACAGCCCGATAAAAGGGCCATCACAAACACTAAACCGATTAGTAGGAATATTCGTTTCTTCAACCGTTTTTTCCTCCTTAATTGCTCCTGATAATAGTATGGATTTCATTTGCTTATCCCCCGGCCAGAGGGACACGCTCATATGTATCTTATTTTAACATCTTTTAAAATGAAGTGCTTCATAATAAAGATAGATAATGATTATTAGTTTTTAGTATTTCCAAGTCCCGGTTTATTCAAAACCCGCGAAACCTTCAATACATGGATCAGACTCTTTTTCACTTCATGAAAATCCATTTCTGCCACCGGTTTCCTCGCAATGACGATCAGATCATATTGCGGCTTTATTTCTTCCTCCAGTTCTAAAAATGCCTGGCGGATATACCTTTTGATCTGGTTCCTCATGACCGCATTGCCAATTTTTTTGCTGACAGAAAGCCCGATGCGAAAATGGTTCTGCTCCTCTTTTCTCAAGATGTAAACGACAAATTGGCGGTTGGCGAATGACTTTCCCTTTTTAAAGGCCTCTTGAAATTCTTTATTCTTTTTTACACGGAACTCTTTTTTCATGTCATCACCTATTTCGAAAAGCGCAAGCGCCCTGGTCACCCCCTGCATCTTGAGGGGGCTGGCGCTGGAGCTAGACAGTTATCTAACTTTAATTAATTTATCTTTACATGGAAAAAAAGACCACTGACGTTTCAGTGGCCTAAGCAGATAATACTTTTCTTCCTTTGCGGCGGCGGCGAGCTAGAACGTTACGTCCGTTCGGAGAGCTCATGCGGCTGCGGAAACCATGAACCTTGCTTCTTTTACGCTTGTTTGGTTGATAAGTTCTTTTCATATATGACACCTCCCTGAGGAATTGCTGTTAAAGACAGTCTTTCTAATTATATAGATGTAACTAGAAAATTGTCAACTATGCATATAAGTCAATCTGCCTTCAATGGCAAAAATATTCGTTTTGGCTCTTTCTTTCATAAATTGTTTTTCTTATAAAGTTAGTCCGTTGATTTCCGCTGCGGGCACTTGCTTTCCGCGGGGAGTAACGAGAGCCTCCTCGGCTTCGCCTGCGGGGTCTCTCGATCCCTCACTTCCCGGCAGGACATTGAATAATCATCCTTGAATCAACACCGCACGAAGAAAATGCGAATGCATTTTCGAGGATCAAGTACCCTCCGCTCCAATCAACTCAGCAGTTGAGATTTATATAAAAAACAACGTACGACAATATAAAAAAATTCTTTGCTGCTCTTTCTCTTTTTGCATATCTGAAAGAACCCACTCAGAAAGTTTACCTTCTTTTCACCTGAATGTCATCCTAAAATTTCATTTTTCCACGTTTTTCTCATTTCTCCATTGTAAAAGCTTTTCTTGGAGACTGCAAATTTTCCCGGACGCGGGATGTCCGTCCACTAAAAAGGGCCATTACACTCCAGGTCCATTGGAATTGAATTCCCCCCCCCCCAAAACAGGGCTGTGGATAAAATTTCGACAAGTTTTTCATTATCCACATCACATATTGACAGGTTTTGCACACAACCAGAGGCTGTGGACAATTTTTATGAACAGGGATGGGCATGTTGTGGATAAGGGTTTAAAAAGCATTGCAGTCAAATGCATTATCTGTTATCATAATTGTGTTTTCACACTTAATAAATCATTGTGCATATCTTCATTATCCACAGATTGTGGATAACATGTGGACAGGTTATCCAAGGGGTTTGTAAAAGTTTGTCCACAGACAGTGGATACTGTCGAAATTCCACTTTACTTCCTTATTATACGATTTTCCACATAAACAGTTTCGTATATTTATAAACTTCAGGGTTATACAGCGTGTATAACCTATCGTTTTTGTGGCGCAAAACAAAGAAAAAGCCGAGATGTCCACGGAAAGACATTTGAGCTTGAACTTAATTTAGATATCAATTTTAGATGGAAAAGGAGGGATATCA